>NZ_LNCD01000091.1 GCF_001542405.1 Rhizobium altiplani | reverse complement strand
CGCTATGCCGACGACTGTAACGTCTACGTGCGGTCACAGCGGGCGGGCGAGCGGGTGATGGCTCTGCTGCGGCGTCTCTATGGCCGACTTCGCCTTAAGGTGAACGAGACCAAGAGCGCCGTTGCCACCGTCTTCGGCCGCAAATTCCTCGGCTATGCTTTCTTCAAAGCACCAGGGCGGGTGGTCAAGAGACGGGTTGCCGACAAGGCAATCAAGGCGTTCAAGGAGCGCATTCGCGAACTGACACCGCGCGTGACGGGTCGATCCCTGAAAGCGGTGGCAGAACGGCTGCGCCTCTTCGTGCGCGGATGGAAAGCCTACTTCCGGCTGGCGCAAACACCTCGGGTCTGGCAAGCGCTGGACGAGTGGATGCGCCATCGTGTGAGGGCAATCCAGCTCAAGCAATGGAAGCACGGCAGGACGATCTTTCGGGAAATGATGGCAAGGGGAGCGAAACCTGGGGTGGCCCAGCAAGTGGCAGCAAATGCCGGTCGCTGGTGGCGCAACAGCGGCAAGCTCCTTAACGCCACCCTCACCATTAGATGGGCTGACCAACTTGGAATGCCCAGGCTCGTCTAACCTCAATCTCTCGAACCGCCCGGTGCGGACCCGCATGCCGGGTGGTGTGGCAGGGGTGCGATCACATCGATCGTCCCCTATGCCGATTTCAGTCAGCCCACGCCCCTTGTGTATGGCCGATGCACATGCAAGTTTCCCCTGCAGAGATCGGGAGGGCACCATGCAGACAGTCACACTTCTTGCGTTCGCAGTCGTTTCCTTCGTGGGTATTGCCACGCCGGGGCCGACGGTACTCCTGGCAATGACCAACGGCTCCCGCTACGGTGTCAGGCGTGCCGCTGCCGGCATGGTTGGAGCGGTGCTCTCGGATTTTGTCCTGATCGGCGCCGTTGCGATCGGTCTCGGGGCACTGCTTGCGGCTTCCGAATTCTGGTTCTCGGCCCTGAAGTACGTTGGGGCAGCCTATCTGGCGTTTCTCGGGATCATGATGCTGCGGTCGAAAGGCACGATCGATGCGGCGTTGAGGCAGGAGGCGGCGGATGCGGGCGGCACGCCGGTTTCGATCGCGTTGAAGAGCTTCATGGTCGCAGTCACCAATCCGAAGGGCTACCTCTTCTTTTCGGCCTTCCTACCGCAGTTCATCGATCCGACCGGCCTGCAGGCAACGCAGTATGGCGTGCTGGCACTGGTGTTCGCCTCCCTCGATTTCATCATCATGCTGGCCTATGCCGTGTTCGGCGTGCAGGCCGTCCGATTCCTCACGACGAACGGCGCGTTGTGGCTTGAGCGCGCGTGCGGCTGCGCGCTGTTGGCGTTGGCCGGTTCGCTTGCGCTCTATCGTCGGGCGGCGGCCTGATTAGGGCAGTGATACGTGTCCGACACGATAGATCTGGCCTGAACCTGCAATGAGCGGCGCCGATCGGCGCAAGCTGAAGCGCACCAGCGTCCAGTTGGTTGGCTCGAAGGCCGAAACCGAGGCCAGGACGTCGGCCTGTCGTGCTTCTCGTTGCGCCTGCCTGACCTCCACGTCTCTGATCTCGGCGAGCGGGGAATAGGGCTCGATGGCGACTATCTCTGTGGTAACGAATTTTGCCTCTGCAATCGCGGAGGCGGTTTCCGCGTGCCATGCGATCCAGGTCTTCACGCGAGGCCAGCCGAAGGACTGCATCAGTCCCTCGAAGCCGGTGCCGGTAAGAAAGTCGCTGGCGCGCTCCGGCTGCTGCCAGAGATAGAAGGGCGCATAGAGGTTTTCGCGGGATCCGAACTCGCCTCTGCGGGCACTGAGGTAGGCCTTGAAGCCGAGACCGGGAAATCCGTCCAGCATCGGTCCCTTGTCGCGGATGCGCCGGTCGATGATCGACATGTCGTAATCGGCCGGAAGGGTGAAGCTGTACTGCATCGCCATCATGAGAGGATCTCCACCGGCTCAAGCCAGTCGACGTTGCGGCCGGCTTCGGTTGCCTGAATACTGAGATAGCTGAACGGGCTGTCGTGTCCGGCGCCGTGCCAATGCTTCTCGCCGGCGGCGAACCAGACAGCATCTCCGACCAGCAATTCGTCGACTGCCCCACCTTCGCGTTGCGCCAGACCCTTGCCTGATAGAACATAGAGCAGCTGCCCGCGCGGATGCGTGTGCCAGCGTGTGATCGTGCCCGGATCGAGCGTCGCCCGCATCGCCGTGTTCTCGCCGTCGGCTGTTCCTTCCAGCAGCATCTCCACCCAGAAGGGTGCGGTGGCAATATCGACGGGCGAGCGGACGGCATTGCCCGGACGCTGGATCGTCATACGTTCAGGGTTGCCCATCATGCCGCACTCCCGAAGGCGCGGGCTTCCCAGCCGGGTTCGCTCATCTGCGCCTTTCCGTCGCCGAACGACCATTCATCCGGTGATGTGGTGGTGACGACGATCATGATGTCTTCCGGCCGGATTCCCGGCGATTGTCCGAGAAGCTCGGTGGCCCGCTTGAAAAAGGCCTGGCGGGTCTCGGTCGAGCGCGGCTTTCCGGCGGTGATGGCGAAAAGCACGAAGTCGTCGGAACGCGGTCCGGCAAGATAGTTGCGGTCGAAGATCAGTTCGCCCGGTTCATGCTGGTGGATGATCTGGAAACGATCGGCGGGCGGCACGTTGAACGTCTCGACCATGGCGCGATGAATGCTGTCCGCAACAGCGCGCAAATACTCCGGCGTCTTGCCGCGCAGTAGAGAGATACGAACAAAAGGCATGGCGAGTTCCTTTGAGTGAATTCTTGACAGGAGAAGCATCGCACGCCACGATAATGCTGAAAATCAGAATTATTTGAACTTACGATTCACAAAAACGGGACGAAAGTGATGCGACGGACGATCTTCGATCTCGATGTTCTCAGAACCTTTGCGACCGGAATGGAGCTCGGCAACTTCGCGCGAGCGGCTGACCGGCTCGGCCGCTCGACCTCGGCGGTCAGCGCTCAGTTGAAGAAGCTCGAGGAGCAGGCGGGCACGCCGATCTTCCGCAAGGCGGGGCGCGGCCTTGCGCTCACCGATGCCGGCGAGACGATGCTGGCCTATGCGCGGCGGCTGCTGGAACTCAACGACGAAGCGGCTGCAGCCGTAAAGAGCATCGAGCTCGAAGGCTGGGTGAGGCTCGGATTGCAGGAGGATTTCGGCGAGGTCTTGTTGCCCGACGTGCTCGGCCGTTTTGCGCGCGCGCATCCGAAGGTCCGCATCGAGGCGCGCGTGGTGCGCAATGTCGAACTGATCGAGCGCGTCACATCAGGAAAGCTCGATCTGGCACTCGCGTGGAGCGATGGCACGCTGACGCCGCATTGCGAGCAGATCGCCGAAGTCCCGATGCGTTGGATCGGGCCGGCGGAAGCAGCTGTTGACTGGAGCCTCGGCGGCGGCGAGCCGATGCCGCTCGCCTCGCTGGAAGCCCCGTGCCTGTTGCGCTCCGCGGCGACCAAGGCGCTCGACGCGGCGGGCATTCCGTGGCGGCTTGCCTTCGTCAGTCCGAGCCTCGGCGGATTGTGGGCGGCGACGGCCGCTGGGCTCGGCATTACCATCCGCACACCGATCGGGCTGCCGCGAAAGGTCAAGCCGCTTGTCGCAGACGCAGCCGGCTTGCCGGAGCTTTCCTCGCTCGGTCTCGTCCTGCATCGCGCCGAGGCGGAGCCTGGGCCGGCGACGGCGCGGCTTGCGTCCATCATGTTGCAATCGGTGCGGGAGGCCGTCGCTGACGTCGTGCCGCAGGCGGTCCGCCCGGCGGCGAGAGCCTATGCCTGATATTCGCGCTGCGCGTTGCGGCGGATCGCTTGCGGTGGCTGGCCGAAAGCGCGCAGGAATGCGCGTCGCATCCTCTCACGATCCGCGAAGCCTGTCTCCGTGGCAACGACGTCGATCGGATGCCGGCCCTGTTCCATCATCAGCCGGGCCGCCTCGAGGCGCAGGTTCTCCACCGCTTTTGCGGGCGATTGCCCTGTCTCGGCGCGGAAGATCCGACTGAACTGGCGGGGGCTGAGCGCCGCTGCTTCTGCCAGTTCTTCGACGGATAGCGTGTTCTTCAGGTTGCTGCGCGCATGTGCCAGCGCCTTCTGGATCCTGTCCGATTTGGGTTCCAGTTCCAACAGCGCGGAAAACTGCGACTGGCCGCCGGCCCGGCGGTGGTAGACGACGAGCTTGCGGGCAACGGCGCGGGCGATGTCGGCGCCGTGATCCTTCTCAACCATGGCAAGTGCCAGATCGACCCCGGCTGTCATGCCCGCCGAGCTCCAGACAGAGCCGTCGATGATGAAGATGCGATCCTCCTCGAGCCTGACCTTGGGGTAGCGCGATTGCAGCTCTCGAGCGAGCAGCCAATGCGTCGTGGAGCGCCGGCCGTCCAGCACACCCGCGTCGGCAAGCAGAAATGCACCGGTGCAGATCGAGGCGACGCGGCGGGAGGCGGCAAGCGCGTTGCGGATGAATTCGCCTTCTCCTGGGGTCGGCAGCTTGATGCCGACGGCGCCCGACACCAGCAGCGTATCGAAAGCGGGATCGTCGAACCGCGTCGTCTCCATCGTGACACCGAAGGAGCCGCGCACCGGCCCACCGGTCTCGGAGAGATAGGCGATGTCGTAGACCTGTTCGCCGAGTTCGAGGTTGGTGAACTCGAAGGCGGAGATGGCGGCGAGGCTCATCATCTGAAAGCCGGGAAAGAGCAGGACGGCAATGCGCTGCATGGTTCGAAACTCCGTTTGTCCTAAAAGGTTGTTTATATGACATTCAAGACATTGGCAATCAGGCGTAAGACTCTCCTCAGGCCAACAGCAGGCGCTGTTGCCCAACACGGAGAACGACAATGACCGAGCAGCAGAAAGGAACCGCACTCGTTACGGGCGCATCATCGGGGATCGGCGCCATCTACGCCCACCGGCTCGCAAAGCGGGGCTACGATCTCATTCTAGTCGCGCGCAATGCCGAGCGCCTTTCCGAGCTTGCGACCAAGTTGACCCGGGAGACGGGCAGGACGGTTGAAACGGTGCCTGCCGATCTCGGCAACAAGGCTGATCTGGCGCGTGTCGAGGCGGTGTTGAAGAACGACCGCAGCATCACCCTTCTGGTCAACAATGCCGGCGTCGGCGGCACCGCGCCGCTGCTGGCCTCCGATGTCGACAAGATGCAGGCGATGGTCGATCTCAACGTTACAGCGCTGATGCGGCTGACCTACGCAGCCGTGCCCGGTTTCACGGCCCGCGGCGGCGGCTCGATCATCAACATTGCGTCGATCGTGGCGATCGCGCCTGAAGTTCTGAATGGGGTCTATGGGGCAAGCAAAGCGTTCGTTCTTGCCTTCAGCCAATCGCTGAAGCACGAGCTGGCGGATAAGAATATCCGCGTTCAGGCGGTGCTGCCGGGGGCGACGGCGACCGAATTCTGGGGCATTGCCGGTACGCCGGTCGAACACCTGCCGACCGAGATCGTCATGCAGGCGGAAGACATGGTGGATGCGTCTCTTTCCGGCTTTGACCAAGGTGAATTCGCGACGATCCCGGCCCTCGAGGATGCCGGATTGCTGAAGGCCTACGAGGATGCACGCCAGGCGCTGATGCCGAACCTGTCACGGTCGGCACCCGCGGCGCGCTACAAGGCTGCGTAGCGTAAGAGACGGGGTGGGCAGGCTTGTTCTGCCTCTACCCGTGCCGGGCCAGAGCGCCGGCGAAGATATCGGCGTCGACGTTGCCTCCCGAGGTGACGACGACGACGTTGTCTTCCTCCATCTCATCGCCGTGGAACAGCGCTGCGGCAAGGGCAACCGCGCCGCCCGGTTCGACGACAATCTTCAGTCGCACAAAGGCTATCACCATGGCGCGAAGCGCCTCCTCGTCTGTCACGACGATACCGGGGCCTGCAAGGCGCTGCAGGATCGGGAAGGTGATATTGCCGGGCTGTGGGGTAATGATCGCATCGCAGATGGAGCCGGTCATCGCCGCGTTGCGCTCGATCTTGCCTGAGGCCAGCGACCGTGTCGTATCGTCGAAGCCTTCAGGCTCGCAGGGACGCACGCGGAACGCAGGCGCGCTAGCCTCGAGCGCAAGCGCGATCCCCGACGTCAGGCCGCCGCCGCCGCAGGGCACCAGCACCTCGGCAGCCTTGATGCCTTCCTCTTCCGCCTGTTCGGCGATCTCGAGACCCGTCGTGCCCTGGCCGGCGATCACCTGGGGCTCGTCGAACGGCTTGATCAGGGTCAGCTTGCGTTCGCCCGAAAGCTTGGCGCCGATGGCGTCGCGATCCTGTGTGGCGCGGTCGTAGAGCACGACTTCGGCGCCGAGGGCGCGGGTGTTGGCAATCTTCAGTTTCGGGGCGTCCGACGGCATGATGATCACCGAAGGCACGCCATGAAGCTTGGCGGCGAGCGCCACACCCTGCGAGTGATTGCCTGACGAGAAAGCGATGACACCGTGCGCGCGTACGGCCGAATCGAGTGCGGAAACGGCGGACCAGCCTCCGCGGAATTTGAAGGAGCCGGTATGTTGGAGGCACTCGGCCTTCACGAACACCCGCCGTCCGGCAAGCTCGTCGATGAAGGGAGAGGAGAGAAGGGGCGTGCGGCGCGCATGTCCGCGCAGACGGGCGCGGGCGGCAACGATCATTTCAATGCTGGTCATGGAGACTCTTTCGAATGACGGTACGCCCCTGCATAAGGCTACACGTGATGCTTGTGAACGACGACTTTGTCACCGTGACACGAAAAGCGCGAGACTACGCGCCGGCATCAATGGCGACTACCTCCGCGCTCGCATCCGACAATCAGTATCCGCCGGCGGAGCCCTCGGAGGCGCGGCTGTCCATCGCGCCGTTGTAGCGTGCGCCGCCACCCTTCTCGATATCGGCGAGGCTCTTTCCGCCGACAAGGATGCCGGCGGCCTGCCCCCATTGCGGCGGGCCGCTGCCGTCATCCAGTGTATGGCCCATGGCGATCAGCGCCCGGATCGTATCAGGCGAGAGCGTGTAGGGCTCGAGATAGATCTTGTCCGGCTGCCATTGGTGGTGAATGCGTGGGGCGTTGACCGCCTGGCTGATGTCCATGCCGAAATCGATGACGTTGAGGATCGCCTCGAGGGTGATGGTGATGATGCGCGATCCGCCGGGGCTGCCGATGACCATGAAGGGCTTGCCGTCCTTGGTCACGATCGTCGGGCTCATCGAGGAGAGCGGCGTCTTCTTCGGCGCAATCGCATTGGCCTCGCCCTGAACGAGACCGTAGAGGTTCGGAACGCCAGGCTTCGAGGTGAAGTCGTCCATCTCGTTGTTGAGCAGGATGCCGGTGCCGGGCGCGACAACGCCAGCGCCGAAGGAACCATTCAGCGTATAGGTGACCGCGACGGCATTTCCTTCATCGTCGATGATGGAATAATGCGTGGTCTCGACGCTTTCCTTGGCTCCGAGCGGCTTCAGGTCGGCCGACGTGCCGGATTTATAGGGATCGATCTTGGCGCGGATCGCCTTGGCGTAGCTCTTGTCGAGCAATGTCGACATCGGGTTCTCCACGAAGTCGGGATCGCCGAGGGCAGCGTTGCGGTCGACATAGGCATGGCGCATCGCCTCTACCATCAGGTGAACCGTCTCAGCAGAACCGTAGCCGAGGAAGGAGAGCGGGTAATCCTCGAGCACGTTGAGGATTTCGCAGATGATGACGCCACCGGAGGAGGGGGGAGGCGAGGAGATGATGTCATAACCGCGGTAGCTGCATTCGACGGGCTTCAGTTCACGCACCGCGTACTGCTCGAAATCCTCCTTGGCGAGAATGCCGCCCTTCGCCTGGCTCGCCTTGGTGATCGCGTCGGCCGGCATGCCCTTATAGAAAGCGTCAGGCCCTTTGTCGGCGATGCTGGAAAGAACGGCGGCGAGGTCGGGTTGCACCAGTTTTTCGCCTGCGGCGTATGGCTTTCCTTCTGCTTTCAGGAAGACCTTTGCAGCGGCTTCATCCTTCGCAAGCCTCTTGGCGCTGCCGGAAATGTTGGCCACGTCGCCTTGTTCCAGCGTGAAGCCTTCCTTGGCGTAGCGAATGGCCGGCGCCAGCAGATCCTGTCGCGACTTCGTGCCGTATTTTTCTCGCGCCGTCTCGAAGCCCATCACGGATCCGGGCACGCCGACGGCGAGATAGCCGTCGAGGCTGGCGCGGGGAACGATATCGCCCTTGGCATCGAGATACATCGTCTTGGTTGCTGCGAGCGGCGCGCGCTCGCGGAAGTCGAGAAATGTCGTCTTCCCGTCCTTCAGCCGGATCGTCATGAAACCGCCGCCGCCGATGTTGCCGGCCGTCGGATAGACGACGGCGAGGGCGTAGCCAACGGCAACCGCGGCATCGACGGCATTGCCGCCGTTCTTCAGCACATCGACGCCGACGTCGGTCGCCAGATGCTGGGCGGTTACGACCATGCCATGCTCGGATTCAGCGGGCGCGGGCGAGGCGGCGAACGCCGACGGTGCAAGCGAGAGCGACAGTGCGGCGGCAACCGCGAATATTCTGATGTTGGGCTGATCCATGACTTCCCTCAAAGCATGACGGTGCGATGGATATGGGACGCAACGAGCGCTCGGCAATGCACCGCGCTCAGCAGTGGTGTGTGTTCCGCTGCTGAAAGGTTAGTTTTCGGTTGCGACGGGCCCGGACAGGCTGGCTGGATCGCCGAAGGGCGCGACAATGTCTGTTGGCCGCGCGGGCTTTTCATGCCCCAGGCGGTGCTCGGCCTGGCGGGCGGCGGCCTGGAGGTCGCGAGCGGCGCCGCCGATCTTCTCCATGGCGGCAATGGCGACGTCGGTGACCATATAGTCCGGCTTGTGGCCGAGGCCGCGTATCGTCACTAGTTCGGAGCCGGCGATATCACGGGCCAGCCCCTGCGAATGAATGTGTTCCCAGACGATGGCATCGCTGTCACCGGTGATGATGACAGCAGGTGCGGTGATCCTGGAATATTGCGGAGAATGCGCCTTGAGGTAAGCCAGCAGGCGGGTGCAGTCGATGGCGTTGTTGTAGAAGGCGCGCGGACGCAGCGCCAAGGTGGGGCCTGTCTTCGCGATATAGTCTTCCGGGCGCGGATTGGGACGGAAGACGTTCATCGTCGCCTGCTCCAGCCGTCGCAAACCTAGCGGCACGACAATGGCGTGGGTAAAGAGCCAGCCGAGCATGGGCATTGCAGCCAGGTGATAATACCAATCGATGCCGCCCGGCCAGGGATGAGTCGCGGGGGCGAGAAAGAGCAGACCTTCCGTCTTGTCGGGATGGCGCACGCCGAAGGCGGCCGCGATGGCGCCGCCGAAGGAGTGGCCAACGATGACGGCTCGTTTGATTCCCCGCTTCTCCATCAGCGTTGCGATCGCATCCGCCTGTCCGGACGGCAGGGCATTCTCGGGACCGCCGCGTTCCGAGTAGCCATGACCCGGCCGGTCGACGAACAGCATCTCGGCGCGGCCGTGAAGCGGTCCCAGGAAGGCGCCGACTTGATCGAGCAGGTTGCCGCCTGCTCCATGGATAAAGACCAGCGGCGGTAGATCGGCGGTTTCGGGACGTGGAACATGGACGGCATTCAGCTGGTAACCGCCGATATCGGTACGTTCGCCAATGTTGGGATAGTTGGCCTCGAACTGCCGTTCCATGTAGACGGAGTAGCCGACAGCGGCGGCAACAGAGGCAATGAAAGCGGAGGCTTCGGCAAGCATGGCAATATCTGCTGAAATCACGTAACCGAGGCTAAGATTGGGCTGCGCGCGCCGCCGTCAAGATCAGGTGCGGCTGCCGGCCAGCTTTTCGGAGAGTGTATTCATCTGCTCCTGGGCGCTTCGATTGGCAGGATAGATCGCCAGGAAACGTTCCCAGGCTTTCAGGGCCAGCGCGTCGTTGCCCGTTTCCATTAGAATGGCGGCCATGCCGGAGAGCGCGCCGAAGTGACGGGGCTCGATGTCAAGCACGCGCTCGATGTCGGACATGGACTTGCGATAGTTGTCATTGGCGTAGTTGAGCGTCGCCCGGCGATTCCAGCTCTCTGCGTAATCCGGCTTGAGGGCGATCGCCTGATCGAGGAAGTCGAGGGCGGCGGCGGTGCGCTTCTCCTGGATCGCCTTGTCGGCCCACTGCATCAGGAGATTGACGGTCGCGCTGCCCGAGTCGTTCCACTCGGTACGGATTTCATCGGCGATACCGCTTGCTTTGTCAGGGTCGCGCTCGCGCTTCAGCTGTTCGAAGAGCTGATTCACATGCTGCTTGGGTGAGAGGTTTGCGTCCGGCTGCTCGACGATGACATCCTTGTCCGCAGCTGCGGCAGGAAAAACAGGAGCGAACAAGATAAGGGACAGCGGCATCGCCGCGCAGGTCATAGCAAAAAAGCGCATGGCGGACATAGTAGCCCGCCATCGCTGAAGATCAAAGCAATTTGATTTGATTGCAGAAGCAATCCCCGGACGGCGGGCGCAGAATGCCACGAAGCCGTACAGGCGCGCTATATCAGCCCTGACGAGCCTTGTAGCGCGGGTTCAGCTTGTTGATGATGTAGATGCGGCCCTTGCGGCGAACCAGGCGGTTGTCACGATGACGAGCCTTGAGCGACTTGAGCGAATTCTTGATCTTCATTGTTTTGATCCGCGATGTTTGAGGGGGAATTCACATTCGCCCGTATCTATTACATTCAAAAGCGCGCTCAGGGCGCGCTCTTCAGGTTGGGCGTGCAGATAACCCGACGGTTCCGCTGTGTCAACCACATGACGGTGTTTTTCCCGTGGCCGAAGCGGCTTTTGTCAGGGAAAAACCGGCAATTTTGCGGTCAACGTGGTGACGTGGCCCATCTTGCGGCCGGGGTGGGATTCCGTCTTGCCGTAGAGGTGGACCAGCGTGTCGGGTCGCTGCAGCCAGTCGGGCAGGGCCAGAATATCGTCACCGATCAGGTTCTGCATGACGCAGTCCGAGTGGCGGTCGGCATTGCCGAGCGGCAGGCCGGCGACGGCACGGATATGCTGCTCGAATTGCGAGACGACGCAGGCGGCTTCCGTCCAGTGACCGGAGTTGTGGACACGGGGCGCCATTTCATTGGCGATCAGGCTGCCGTCCGCGAGCACGAAGAATTCGATGCCGATGACACCGACATAGCCGAGCGCCGCCAGGATCTTCTCGGCGGCTTCGCTGGCGGCGGCTGCCGTTTCCGCAGCGATGGAAGCGGGTATGGTCGACGTGTGCAGGATGCCATTGCGGTGAATGTTTTCGGCTGGGTCGTAGCAGGCGACGGTGCCGTCGGCCGCGCGCGCCGCGATGATCGAGATCTCGCGCTCGAAGGCAACGAAGCTCTCGAGAATGAGCGGCACGTTGCCGAGTGCTGCAAAGGCGCCATCCGGCGCATCGGCTGCGGAGCGGAATACTCTCTGTCCCTTGCCGTCATAGCCGAGGCGGCGGGTCTTGAGGACGCCGCGTCCGCCGAAGTCCTTCAGGGCCGCTTCGAGATCGGCTTGGCTGTCGACCGCGTGGAAGCCCGCCGTCGGGATGCCGCATCCATTGATGAAGCGCTTTTCGACCAGCCGATCCTGTGCGGCCTCGAGAGCCTTCGGCGGTGGATAGACCGGGACCTTGCTTGCAAGGGTTTCGGCGGCGGTTACCGGGACATTCTCGAACTCATAGGTAACGACGTCGCAAGCCTTCGCAAGTTCGGCCAGCGCTGCAGGATCGTCGTAGGCGGCGACGATCTGTCCGTTGGCGACCTGCGCTGCTGGACAGTCGGCCTGCGGTTCCAGGACGACGGTGCGGAAGTTCAGTCGTGCAGCGGCCATGGCAAGCATGCGGCCGAGCTGGCCGCCGCCAATGATGCCGATCGTTCTTACGGTCATAGGTCGTCCATCGGATATTCGGCCACCGCCGCGCTCTGGCGCTCGCGCCATTCGTCGAGCCGGTCGGCAATCTCTTCGTCCGACAATGCCAGTACGGCTGCTGCCAGAAGAGCGGCGTTGATCGCACCCGCCTTGCCGATGGCAAGCGTGCCGACCGGGATGCCGCCCGGCATCTGGACGATGGAAAGAAGACTGTCCTGACCTGACAGTGCCTTGGATTGGACCGGGACGCCGAAAACGGGCAGCGGCGTCATGGCTGCGGCCATGCCGGGAAGGTGGGCCGCGCCGCCGGCGCCAGCAATGATCACCTTGAAGCCTTCATCGCGGGCGGACTTTGCGAAGTTCACCAGGCGATCCGGTGTGCGGTGGGCCGATATTATGCGCGCATCATAGGGAATTTCGAGCGCCTCCAGCGTGTCGGCGGCGTTCTTCATGGTCTCCCAATCGGACTGGCTTCCCATGATGATGGCAACGGATGGTCTGTCTGTCATCGTCACGGCGTTCCCTTCAGGCGATGATGTCAGGGATGATCTGGTCTTCCAGCTTGGACAGCTTGTCCTTGATGACCAGTTTCTTCTTCTTCATGCGCTGGATGCGCAATGCGTCGCATCCAGTGGCAATCATGGCGTTGATGGCGGCGTCGTAATCCTCGTGCTCCTGGCGCAGTCTTGCGACCATGAGCCTGATTTCCGCCTGTTCCTGATCGGCCATTTTGCATTCCCCATAACCGTCTTCGGACATCGTCCGTTCTGCCGATAATTTCCGCAAGCTCCTATCACCAATTGGAGGTAACGGCTAGCGGCTGTTCGTCATGATTTTGCCACGTGTTCTCCTTGCTTTCACCTTCGACAAGGCTTCAAAAATATGTCACAGTCGAAGGGTTGACGCCTTGGATCTCCGGCGGTGTTGGCCGGGGAGAGGTAAGAGGAAGGAAGGGTCAAATGACTGTTCAAGCTCATCTTGAGTCACTCCAGAAAAAGCATGTTGCTCTCGAGGAGGAGTTGCATTCGCTTATGACATCCCCCTCCCGAAACGATAATGAAGTAGCTGAGTGCAAACGCAGAAAATTGCGGATCAAGGACGAGATTGAGCGCCTTAAATCATCCTTCCATTGAGTAGGATGCAATAAATCAACGAACGCGGCCCTAGGCGAGGAGGGCAAAACTCCAATTTCACCAAAAGCTTAGACCAGTTCGTGCTCGACAGGCGGTTATGGCGCCGGCTCCGACGGAAAGTCGCGAGCCGGCGTCCTTCGTTTGAGCGGTCGGGCTAGGCCCAGAACTGATCGAGCCAGAGATTGAGCCTGTCGAAGCCGCGATTGTTGACCGCATAAATGCGTCGGGTGCCTTCTGCGGTCACCGAAACCAGATTGCAGTCCAGCAGCGCCTTGAGGTGCTGGGAGACGGCGGGGCGGCTGATCGGCAACCCCTCGGCAAGTTCGCTCACGGTCTTCGGCGCGCGTCGCAACTCCTCCAGCAGGAAGCGCCGGTGAGGGTCGGCTATCGCGGTGAAGGGATCCACGTTCGACATAGCGAAAACGCTACGTCAAACGGCGCAATCGGGCAAGGAAATTGTGCGACGCAACGAAACCCAAAATTGTCAGAAACCCAAGCCTTCCTTCGCGATCAGGACGGCGGCAATCAGCGCCATGGCGTACATGAAAGGGTAGAAGATCGCGGGCTTCATCCGGCGCACGCACCAGGCGCCGGCAATCGTCGCAAGCGGCGCGAATGGCAGCAGCGTAGCCGATGTGGAGAGGTTCTGGGTGTCGAGCTGGCCGAGCGCGAAGTAGGGTATGAGCTTGACGGCGTTGAGAATTGCGAAGAAGCGGACGCTGGTTCCCGTATATTCCCGTGGCTGCATCTGCAGCGGCAGGGCATAGATCTGGAACGGTGCTCCGCCGGCATGAGCGACGAAGCTGCCATAGCCGGACAGGCTTCCCCACGTCGTCGCAAGCAGCGGCCGTTGGGCTCGAGGTGGCGTATGCTTTCCGGCTGCCGGGCCGAAGTTGTTCCAGAAGTAACGAAGGCAAAAGAGGATGGTGACCGCGCCGATGACGACGCGAAGCGCATTGCCTGGAACGAGCGCCGAAGTCGCCCAGCCGAGCCCGATGCCGAACAATGCGCCCGGCAGCATGATCTTCAGCGTTGTCCAGTCGCCGTGTTCGCGCCAGATCACGAGCGAGATCATGTCCATGAAAACGAGGATCGGGAGCAGGATCGCGGCGGCCTGAACGGGCGAGACGACGAGAGCGAGAAACGGCAATCCGATCAGCGACAAGGCATCACCCATGCCGCCTTTCGCCAATCCGACGAGGATGACAGCAGGAACGGCGGCGTAGTAAAATGACAAGTCCATCGGCATGCTTTTGAAATCCTCCCCTTGCCAGTCCCGTCTAACGGAACTACTCACACGAGACGAGTGCAGATAGGCCGCAAAACGACCTGTCCTGCTATAAATGGAAAGAGTTCATGACCGAACCGGAAAACCGCTGCCGCCTAGTTCTGATCGCGCCCGACATTGCCGATGTCGACGAGCAGGCGAAGATCGTCGGCGTCGCCTTGAAGGGCGGTGACGTCGCCTCGGTGATCGTACCGCAATACAGCCTCAATGACGGCGAGTTCCAGAAGCACGCCGAGAAGCTGGTTCCCATCATTCAGGAGTCAGGTGCGGCCGCACTCCTAGCGGGCGACAGCCGCGTCGTTGGGCGCAGCAAGGCGGATGGCCTGCATCTGACCGGTCCGGCGAGCGAAATTTCCGAAGCAATCGACAAGTATGCCGACAAGCTGATCGTCGGCGGCGGCAATGCCGCTGATCGCCACCATGCGCTTGAGATCGGCGAGGAGCGACCGGACTACATCTTCTTCGGTAAGCTCGACGGCGACATCAAGCCGGAGGCGCACCCCAAGAACCTCGCGCTCGGCGAGTGGTGGGCTTCGATGATCGAGATCCCGTGCATCGTGATGGGCGGTACGGATCTAGCTTCCGCACTGGCCGTTGCCGAAACCGGCGCGGAGTTCGTCGCGCTGCGGCTGGCGGTTTTCGCGGACGCCGGGCGTGCGCCGTCCATCGTCGCCGAGATCAATGCGCTCTTGGACGAAAAAGCGCCACGGTTTGAGGATTGATATCGCGCTCATGCCGATCCTAGCCCGTCATCTGCGCCTGTCCGCTGCCTTTACTGTCGCCATTTTGGTGGGATTTACCCATGGCGCTTCGGCCCAGGTTGTCGACAATGTCGTGACACGGCCACTGGCGACCGCCCCAGAGTCGCTCAAAGCCGGGCGGCCGCAGACCGATGGCACGGGACCCTCGACGGGCGTTGGCGTTTTCGACCGCATGGGTGCGAAGTTGCCGGACCTGCCGCCGGAAAAAGATTATAAGGGCGTTGTCGATGAGGCCTACGGCGCCTATCAGCGCGGCTACTATCTGACGGCGATGGAAAAGGCTCTGCCCCGGGCACAACTCGGCGATCCGGCAGCGCAGACGCTTATGGGTGAGCTTCTGGCGGACGGGCTGGGCGTCAAACGCGACATGAAGAACGCGGCCTTCTGGTACAGCAAGGGTGCGGAAGGCGGCGACGCTGCAGCAATGTTCAAATACGCGCTGATGCTGATCGAGGGCCGGTACGTCAAGCGCGACAAGGCCAAGGCCGACGAATACATGCACAAGGCGGCCGATGGCGGAAATGCTTCGGCGCAATTCAACTGGGGCCAGATCCTCACGACCGACAATCCCGGCGACAAGGGATTGAAGCTTGCGCTGCCTTATTATGAGAAGTCTGCCGAACAGGGCATCGCCGACGCGCAGTATGCGGTGGCGGAGATTTACGCCTCGCTGCCCGACTTGCCGGAGGAAAAGAAGCAGCTGGCGCGCGAATGGATGGCACGTGCTGCGCATGCCGGCTTCGACACCGCCCAAGTCGATCTTGGCATCTGGCTGGTCAACGGTCAAAACGGCCCGCGCGATTTCGTCAAGGGTTTCCAGTGGCTGAGGCTTGCCGCCAATCGTGGCAACGTCGTTGCGCAGAACAAGCTCGCGCACCTCTATATCAACGCGCTTGGAACCAAGCCGGATCCTGTCGAGGCCGCGAAATGGTATGTCCTGTCGCGCCGCGCCGGTCTGCCCGACCCGGAACTTGAAGACTTCTATCTCGGCATCGAGGACGACCAGCAGAAGGCGGCCATCGATGCTGCCAACAAATTCCGCCGGCTTCAGTGATTTAACCCCTGAAAGGCTCTGAATGGACCGGCGGCACGTGCCGCCGGCTTTCTGTCTCAGGCGAGATAGCCGCCGTCGATCGTCAGGCTGGCGCCGGTGATGAAGGACGCTTCTGAACTTGCGAGATAGGCCGCAAGGCTTGCAATCTCGCGGTCTTTGCCCATGCGACCGAGGGCTATCAACCCCTTCAACATCTCATTGGCATGCGGATCGGTATTCATGTCCGTCTCGGTAGGTCCGGGCTGGATCGTGTTGACGGTAATGCCGCGCGGGCCGAGATCGCGCGCGATGCCGCGCATCATCGCAGCGACTGCGCCCTTGGTCATGCTGTAGACAGCGGATGTCGGAAAGCCGCTGCGTTCCGCGGTCACGCTGCCGATGGTGATGATCCGACCGCCTTCATGCATATGTTTCGCTGCGGCCTGCGTGCCGGCAAAGACGGCCCGCACATTGACGGCGAACATGCGGTCGAAGTCCTCCAGAGGGAAGGTTTCCAAGCTATTCAACAACAGGATTCCTGCATTGTTGACGAGAATGTCGATGGAGCCAAAGTGATCGGCAGCCTTGTCGATGGCTCGCTGCAGTGCTGCGGCATCCGCGCTGTCGGCTTGAATGGCAAGTGCCCTGCCGCCCTTCAACTCGATCTCAGCTGTGATTGCTTCAGCTTTCTCCTTGGAATTGGCAAGGGTGAAGGCGACTGAGGCGCCATCCATCGCCAGCCTGCGAACGATCGCCGCGCCGATGCCGCGTGAGCCGCCGGTCACGATTGCGACCTTTCCTTCAAGTGGTTTCGTCATTTTCATTTCTCCTTATTGGACTGTTTAATCTAGAATCGGGTGCGGACAATCAGCCCTTTTTATTGGGCTGTTATCGAAGGCTGCGGATTGCGAGACTGGCGATGGTGCGCAGGGTTTCGGGGCTTGCGCCGTTGCGGGCGCTGACTTTCATGCCGGATAGGATGGCACCGAGAAACTGGGTGGCAGCTTCGGGATCGATTTCCGCCGATAGCTGGCCTTTCCTCTGGCCATCCTTCACCAGCGTGAAGATTGCCTTGGCAAGCATTGCCGAGGCGCTGTCAGTCAAGGTCGCCACATCTGCGTCGGTGCGGCCAAACTCGCAAATCGCGCTGACGCCGAGGCAGCCCTTCGACGCCTCCGAGGCAGGTCGAGATGCGAAGGCAAACAGGGCAGCCTCCAGGGCATCAAGCGGTTGCGCGCCGTTTTGCATGTCCGCGATGATGCGCAGAATACTGTCGGTATTGTAACGCTTCAGAGCCTGGAGGTAGAGACTGCGCTTGTCGCCGAAGGTATCATACATGCTCTGCCGGCTGATCTTCATCGCCGCAAGCAGGGTGTCGGTGGAGCTGCCCTCATAGCCATGCTGGGAGAAGACGCCGATCGCAGCGTCGAGAGCATTGTCTTTGTCGAATTCCTTGTGCCTTGCCATGGACACGCAAATAGCAATTCCGGATCAATCTGTCCAGAAAATATCTTAGTCGCATTTCTCCGTCGGCGTCGTGGTTCTACGGTCTCCTCTTGAAATTTTCCCGATTTTGTGGTCTTGAGGCCGCCAATCTTATCGAGCGCTGCCTTCTCCGGCGATCAGGGACCTTTCCCGCCCTGACAGCGCATACCGTATTACCGCTCAAGGAAAAGTGCTCACATGGCTCGTTCAGCTCTCCTCAATGTCATGGTTCAGGCTGCCATCAAGGCAGGCAAGTCGCTGGGACGTGATTTCGGGGAAGTGCAGAACCTGCAGGTCTCGGTGAAAGGCCCGGGCGATTTCGTCTCGAATGCCGATCGCAAGGCCGAAAAGATCGTTAAGGACGAACTGCTGAAGGCCCGCCCGACCTATGGCTTCCTCGGCGAAGAGAGCGAGGAAATCAAGGGCACGGACGGAGCGCATCGCTGGATCGTCGATCCGCTCGACGGCACGACAAACTTCCTGCACGGCATTCCGATGTTTGCGGTATCGATCGCGCTCGAGCGCAACAATGAAATCGTGGCTGGTGTCGTCTTCAATCCTGCGACGGACGAACTCTACACCGCTGAACGCGGCGGCGGCGCCTTCCTGAACGATCGCCGTCTGCGTGTCGGCGCACGCCGCGTGCTGTCTGATTCCGTCATTGCCTGCGGCGTACCGCACCTCGGCCGCGGAAACCACGGCAAGTTCCTCGTTGAACTCCGGCACGTCATGGGCGAAGTTGCCGGGATTCGTCGCATGGGCGCGGCGTCGCTCGATCTCGCCTATGTGGCTGCCGGTCGGTTTGATGGCTATTGGGAAACTGCGTTGTCGGCGTGGGATATCGCTGCGGGCATCCTGCTCATCCGCGAAGCCGGCGGCTACGTGTCCGATTGGGAAGGCGGCTCGTCCATTCTCGAGACGGGCTCGGTGGTTGCAGGCAACGAGTATATCCAGAAGGCATTGCTTGAAGTCGCCAAGCGCCCGATCCCGGCTCGGTAAATCGCTGTTGTAAAGGCACGGTTTTCGTTCCGCGGATACTTCAATTCGGCACAATGTTGCTCTAGTCTCCGGCTGAAATGAATCCGGAGGCTGCGGAACCTATGGAAAATGTGAATGTGGCTGAGTTCGGCTCGACCGAAAAAACCACGGGTAATTACAGCTATAAACTATCCAGTCCGATGCCGTTTCTTTGGACGATGGTGCTGTTTCTGATCATCGTCGGGTTCATCGCAGCCATTCTTTTCCGGCAGACGCAGACCGCTTTCATGCACAATCCGGGCCTTAACGGTTTGATCCTCGGCGTATTGGCGGTCGGTATCATCCTCGTCTTCAGCCATGTGCTGTCGTTGCGCCCGGAAGTACGGTGGTTCAATTCGTTCCGTGCTGCAGGCAGCGCCGACAAGGTCGGCCGCAATCCGAAGCTGCTTGCTCCGATGCGGACTCTGATCGGCAGCCGCAGCGCTTCGGCGGGAATCTCGACGGCGGCGTTTCGCTCCATTCTCGATTCCATTGCCAACCGCCTCGATGAATCGCGCGACGTGTCGCGCTACCTGATCGGCCTCCTCGTCTTTCTCGGCCTGCTTGGTACGTTCTGGGGTCTTATCGGCACGATCGGTTCGATCAGCTCGGTTATTCAGACGCTCGACGCGGGTTCGAACGGTTCGACCGATGTTCTCGGAGCGCTGAAGGAGGGGCTTTCGATGCCGCTTTCGGGCATGGGCCAGGCATTCTCGTCGTCGCTGCTTGGCTTGTCCGGCTCGCTCATCTTGGGTTTCCTTGATCTGCAGGCAGGCCGTGCTCAGAACCGCTTCTACATGGAGCTGGAGAACTGGCTTTCGTCAGTGACCGACGTCGGCTCCGATGTGGCGATCCCGACCATCAATCCCAACTCGGCGGTCTCACCGGACGACGTTCGGGCGCTCTCCGAATATATGCGCCGGATCTCAGAGGAAGGCAGCGGCGGCACCCAGAGGTCGGTTGCGGCAATGGCAAACCTTGCCGAAGGCATTCAGGGCCTAGTCAAGAACATGCGCAATGAACAGCAGATGCTTCGCGACTGGATCGAGGCACAGCAGGACGAGACGAAGGCGATGCGGCGCACGCTCGATCGCCTGGCTGAGAGGATCGGCTCGCAGGAAAAGCACGGCTCAGGCGAACGCTCTCAACGCATGCAGCAACCCGAAAAGACCGAGGGCAAGTAAGCCATGGCTCTTGCCCGCAATCGTCGCCCCCAACGCGCGGTGGACTACTGGCCAGGTTTCGTTGATGCACTATCGACACTGCTGATCTCCATCATGTTCGTGCTGACCGTCTTCGTGGTCGGACAATATATCCTGAGTCGTGAGATTACGGGCCGGGACGAGGTGTTGAATCGGCTGAACAGCCAGATCAACGAATTGACGCAGCTTCTCGCCCTGGAGAAGGGAAGCAAGCAGGACCTCGAGGATAGCGTCGCCAATCTGCAGGCCTCCCTAGCGTCCGCCGAGAGCGAAAGATCCCGCCTGAAGGCGCTCCTTGATGCTGGGTCGGGCGGACAAAGCGCTGCGGAAGCACGTGTCGGCAACCTAACGAAGGAACTCGACGAACAGAAGCAGATGAGTGACCGGGCGATGAGCCAGGTCGAGCTTCTCAACCAGCAGATCGCCGCCTTGCGCAGCCAGATCGCCGCCGTCGAAGCTGCTCTGCAGGCTTCCGAGCAGAAGGATCAGAGTTCGCAGGCGAAGATCGCCGATCTCGGACGGCGCCTGAACGTCGCTCTTGCGCAACGCGTGCAGGAGCTCAACCGCTACCGGTCAGACTTCTTCGGGCGCCTGCGCGAGATCCTGTCCGACCGCGAGAATATCAGGATTGTCGGCGACCGCTTCGTCTTCCAGTCGGAAGTGCTGTTTCCCTCGGGCAGTGCGGATCTCAATCCGGACGGGCAGGTCGAGATGGCAAAGCTTGCGACGGCGCTCCTCGACGTTGCCAAGGAAATTCCGCCTGAGATCAACTGGGTACTGCGTGTCGATGGGCATACGGACAATGTGCCGCTCGCGGGCACCGGACGATATGTCGATAACTGGCAGCTGTCATCCGCACGTGCGATCTCGGTCGTCAAGTTCCTGATTTCCCACGGCGCGCCGGCCGACCGTCTCGTCGCCGCCGGCTTCGGCGAGTTCCAGCCGATCGCACCAGGCGACACGCCCGAGGCGCGCGCAACCAACCGTCGTATCGAGCTCAAGCTGACTGAGAAGTAGGGTTACGCGACGCCCGACCGAACGCCGGTGAGGCGATCCATCAGGAAACAGCGCACCGCCGGGCTGTCGCTGAGGCCGATTGCCGAAAGGTAGGCGGCCTCTGCCGCCGGATAGTCTCCAACTTCCGTCAGCAAGTGCGCGCGAACGGCCCAATAGGGCTGGTAGGCTCTGATTTCCTTTGCGTCCATGGCGTCGAGAGACGCCAGCCCAGCTTTGGGTCCCTTCGTGCGACCGAGGACGGCGGCACGGCTGACGCGGGCGCCGATCGTCGGCTGCATCATCAGCAGCGCATCATACAAGATCACGAGAGCGTCCCAGTCTGTCAGGCCTGTCAGCCGGCGGGCGGCATGAACGGATTGAATGGCGGCCATGCACTGGAACGGACCGAAGCGGTTGGCGGCGCCGGCCTTGCGGAGCAGCGTGTCGGCTTCGGCGAGCATGATCGCATTCCAGCGATCCGTCGACTGCTTGTCGAGCGCGATGTACTCGCCCTCGGCATTGTGCCGCGCGGCACGTCGACCCTCGCAATAGAGCATCAGGGCAAGCAAACCGATCACCTCTGGCTCTTCGGGAAGCATTGAAAGCAGCGCCCGGCAGAGCCAGATGGCTTCGCTGGAAAGGCCACTGCGACCGCCATCGGCGCCATCGAGATCGTCCCAACCAAGCCCGTAGGCCGCGTAGATTGCGGAAAGAACGGCGGAAAGACGCTCGGGCAGAGAGTGTCGATCGGGTATGGCAAACCCGATGCCGGTATCGCGAATGTTCGCCTTGGCCCGGACCAACCGCTGGCCCATGGCGGCAGGCGAAACCACGAAGGCCTGCGCGATTGCTTTTGCGTCGATGCCCAACACGACTTGCAGCATCAGCGGCGTGTGAATGCCTTTGTCGATTTGCGGATGAGTGCAGGCGAAAAGCAGCTTCAGGCGTTCGTCGGGGAACGCGTCTGTGGCCGCCTCGTTCATCCTCGCCTCGGCCTCCTCGAAGGCCAGGACGATCGTTGGTCGCGCATTCTCGCGAACGGATCGATGGCGTGCAGCTTGCATGAGGTTGCGCCGCGCAGTGACCAGCACCCACGCCTCCGGCCTGTCGGGGATGCCGCGTTCCGGCCAGACCCGCAGAGCATCGACGAGCGCTTGTGACAACGCATCCTCGGCGGCCGGCAGATCGCGGGAGCGGGCCGCCAGGAAGGCGACCAGCTTGCCATAGGATTGACGCGCCATCCTTTCGGCGACGCGTTCGGCTTCGACCGTCATGTCCGCCTCACATCTGAAGGCGAGGGCGCACTTCGACCGAACCTTCTGCGGAGACCGGAACCCGGGTCGCCCATTCGAGCGCCGTATCGAAGTCCGGTACGTCGATCAGATAGAAGCCTCCCAACTGCTCCTTGCCCTGAGGGTATGGACCATCCTGCACGTCGTGGTCCTCGCCCTTGCGCCGCACCACCGTGCCGGTTTCGGGTGCGGTCAGGCCGGCGCCGCCGGTCATGATGCCGGCTTGGATCAGAGCCTGCGTGTAGGCGATCCAGCCGTCGCGGTAGGTGGGATCGGCGCGGCGGGCAAAATCCCGCGACGATTCGCGAACGATGAGCGCGTATTGCATGTGTATTCCTCCAGAATGGTTGTGTTGACCGGCGTGCAGGCATCTAAGAACCAAAAGCAGAAAGCTGCAACGCTTGGGGGATCGGCGGTAGACCGTTCCGAGAGAATGAGACTCGGCGTTGGCTCATTTCGACATCCGGCCAAAAAAATCTCACGGCGGAAAAGTGGCGTTGTCGCCGGGCGGGGCTCCGCGTAGGCTCGTGGCGTTTGGGGGAGAATGCTTTGATTGAATGTGATGTGCTGGTCATCGGCGCAGGACTTGCCGGGCTTGTGGCGGCGGCGGAGGCAGCGGAGCGCGGACGGAAGGTCTGCATCGTCGAGCAGGAGGGCGAACAGAGCGTCGGTGGGCAGGCATTCTGGTCTCTGGGCGGGCTGTTCTTCGTCGACAGCCCTGAACAGCGGCTGCTGGGCATTCGCGACAACCTCGGCCTGGCGCGACAGGACTGGATGGGGTCCGCGTCATTCGACAGGCCGGAAGACTATTGGCCGCGTCGCTGGGCAGAGGCCTATCTGGAGTTCGCCGCAGGCGAAAAGCGTTCATGGCTTTATCAGCAGGGAATGCGCTGGTTCCCGGTGGTCGGTTGGGCCGAGCGGGGAGGCGGCTTGGCGCATGGCCACGGAAACTCCGTGCCGCGCTTTCATGTGACCTGGGGAACCGGGCCGGCTGTGCTTGCCCCCTTTGTTCGCCGCGTGCGCGAAGCGGAAGCGAAGGGCCTTGTTACGCTTCTGTTCCGGCATCAGGTGGATGATCTTCTCGTTCAGGACGGCGTCGTCTGCGGCGCCCGCGGCTCGGTCCTTCAGCCCGATGCTTCCGTGCGAGGGCGGGAGACAAACCGTATCTTTTCGGCGCTCTTCGAGGTTCGGGCCGGCGCGACGATCGTCACATCAGGGGGTATCGGGGGTAATCACGACGCGGTGCGCCGGAGATGGCCGGTCGATAGGTTGGGGCGGCCCCCGGCCAAAATGGTCGCCGGCGTGCCCGCCCATGTAGACGGTCGAATGATCGAGATCGCCGAGCGTGCTGGCGGGCGGGAGATCAATTCGGATCGGATGTGGCACTACACGGAGGGCGTGAGGAATTGGGACCCGATCTGGCGCAATCACGGCATACGCATCCTGCCGGGTCCCTCCTCCTTCTGGTGCGACGCCTGGGGTAACCGCTTTACTCCGCCAGCGATGCCCGGCTTCGATACGCTGGGGTCTCTGAAGGCGATCTGCGCAACCGGGCAGGACCACAGCTGGTTCATCCTGACCAAGGCAATCATTAAGAAGGAGTTTGCCCTTTCCGGTTCCGAGCAGAATCCCGATATCACGGGCAAGGATATCCGCCTGCTTCTCAAGCGGTTGGGCAAGGAGCCGCCGGGGCCGGTTCGTGCGTTCATGGACAAAGGCGAGGATTTCGTCGTTCGCGACACGCTGGAATCGCTTGTCGACGGCATGAACGGGTTGACGGGTGAAAAACGTGTGGATGCGAGCCGCCTCAGAACGCAGATCGAGGCGCGCGACAGGGAGTTCGCCAATCCCTTTGCCAAGGACGCACAGGTGGTCGCCATTCGCGGGGCGCGACGCTATCTCGGGGATCGCTTGATGCGGACGGCCAGGCCGCATGCACTGCTTGACCCCAGGGCCGGGCCGCTCATTGCCGTGCGGCTGCACATCCTGACACGCAAGTCGCTCGGTGGTCTGGAGACGGATCTATCCACGCGCGTGATCGGCCATGGTGGCGATCCGGTTCCGGGGCTTTATGCGGCGGGTGAAGTGGCGGGTTTTGGTGGTGGAGGTATGCACGGATACAATGCGCTCGAGGGAACCTTCCTCGGCGGCTGCATCTTTTCCGCCAGGGTAGCCGGGCGGGCAGTTTAAAGGCGGCGTTTGTGGCGCCGCCTTATGTGATCAGGCCTCAGCCTTCGTCGTGTCGACGACTTCTGCGCCGGGAGAATTCTTCTTGATGGATTCGATGGCGCTGAGCGCCGATGCCTTGGCTTTATAGCCTTCGGAGCCGAACATGGCTTCGCCATTCGGAGCTTTGAAACGGAAACGGAACTCGCCAGCCTTGTCCTTGTAAACTTCGAACTTATACATCGATTTTTCTCCCGGAATCAGGATGTTGTCCTATCTGCAGGTGCAGCCTAGAACAAAAAACGCAACTATTCCATCGGGATATTTGCGCGCTTTGCAACCGACGCGACTGACGGGCCGTCAGGGACGACATACGCCCCTGATGTATAGGTCTTACGGTTTGAAGATCGAGAAGACCGACGAAAACTTGTTGATCAGGTAGGGCGCGAAGAGCACCAGGCCGGAATAGAAGAAGTTGGCGCCCTTCGTCATATCGGGGATCTCGTTGCCGCTGGCGAAGCGATGGAGGCAGGCAAGGCCAAAGCCGACATAGATCATCAGGATCGCGACGGTTCCGACAAGCGCGATAAAGCGGCTCGAGCTCGCCTTCATCATCGTGACGGTGAGAGGGACTTGCCCTGCTGCGAGCGCATTGCCCGCGGCATCAATGGCGTTTCCGGCCGTATCAGTCTTCGTCAAGGCGACTCCCTCCGACGAGGCATCGGTGAGCGACCAATCCCGGGCCTCCCGCAGCGAGCGATAGCACAGCAGCATCGACATGACGACGGCTACGGCGACGAGTACGACTAGCATCTCTGCAAAGCTTATCGAGTTCAACTGAGCCTCCCCTCAGAACGCGACGACATGGCGTTCACCCATAAACCGGGTGTAATCTTTGCGTGCATTATGTCAATATACACGCAAAGATTACACGCCGTTGCAACCGGCGGAGGCCGGGGGTCGAGGAAGAGCGTGTGGTCAGGCAATCATCTTGCAGCGGCGAGAAAGTCCCCGGCGCCGGTTTCGAACTGCAGCCTCGCAAGCTTGGCGTATATGCCGCCCTCTCTGATGAGGCTCTGATGTGTTCCCTCTTCGACAAGGCGTCCCTGATCCATGACGAGGATACGGTCGGCCTTCAGCACGGTCGCGAGGCGATGGGCGATGACGAGCGTGGTGCGGCCGGTCATCAACCCGTCGAGGGCCTTCTGCACAAGCGTTTCGCTTTCGGCGTCCAGGGCCGACGTCGCTTCGTCGAGAAGCAGGACCGGTGCGTCCTTGAGGATGGCGCGGGCGATGGCGATGCGCTGGCGTTGACCGCCGGAAAGCGTGATGCCGCGCTCGCCCACCTCGGTGTCGTATCCCTTCTCCAAACGAGCGATGAATTCGTCGGCCTGTGCAGCGATCGCGGCGGCCCGCACCTCTTCGCGGCTTGCCTCGGGACGGCCGAAGGCGATGTTGTCGTGAATGGAAGCCGCAAAGATCGTGACGTCCTGGGGCACGATCGCTAGGCGCTTGCGCAGTTCGTCGGGGTCGCTGCTGCGTGCATCTACTCCGTCGATCATCACGGCGCCCTTCTGCGGGTCATAGAAGCGCAGCAGCAGCGAGAAGACGGTGCTTTTTCCGGCGCCGGAGGGGCCAACGATCGCGACGGTTTCGCCGGGAGCGACGCCGAAATTCAAGCCATGCAGCGCGGATCGCTCCGGCCGTGAGGGATAGGCGAAATGCACGTCGGTAAACTGGACACGGCCTTGCGCCGGAGCGGGCAAGGCAACGGGCGCAGGCGGTGCGGAAATCGGGGAAACCTCGTCGAGCAATTCCGTCAGCCGATCGGCCGCTCCCGCGGCCTGCGAGAGTTCGCCCCATACCTCGGAGAGTGCGCCGAGCGAGCCTGCGGCGATGACGGAGTAGAGAAGAAACTGGCCAAGAGTGCCTGGCGACAACGTGCCGGCGAGGACGTTATGGGCGCCGACCCAGAGAACGGCGACGACGCTGCCGAAGATGAGGGTAATGGCGATGCCGGTCAGCAGGGCGCGCGAGCGAATTGCGGCCCGGGCAGCGTCATAGGCGGTTTCGACGGCCATCCCGTAACGCGAGGCGGCGGCATCCTCGCCCCCGAAGGCCTGGACGGTGCGGCTGGCCGCAATCGTTTCGTTGGCGAAAGCAGAGGCGTCGGCCAGCGTATCCTGAGCCGAGCGCGAGCGCTTCCGGACGGAGCGACCGAAGCCGACCAACGGAAAGACGATCAACGGGATCGCACCGATCACCAGGCTGGACAGCTTTGGCGACGTCACGATCATCATGCCCATCGCGCCGAGACAGAGAATGAGGTTGCGCAGGGCGACGGAGGCCGTCGCGCCGACAGCCGACTTGATCTGCGTCGTGTCCGCCGTCAGGCGCGAGACGATCTCGCCGGACTGGTTGACGTCGAAGAACGAGGGCGACAGGCGCGTGACGTGATTGAAAACATCGCGGCGCAAATCGGATACCACACGCTCACCAAGGGTGATGACGAAGTAGTAGCGAAGGGCGCTCGCGATGGCGAGCACGATCGCCATAATCATCAGCATCAGGAAATAACTGTTGATGAAACTGCCGTCGGCCTGTGTGAAGCCATGGTCGATCATGCGGCGGACGGCGAGCGGCAGAGCAAGCGAAGTGACAGCGGCAAGTGCCAGGGCGGCAAGCGCCCCTGTGACCATGCCGCGATAGTGCATCACATAGGGTGTCAACCTGCCTAGCGGCTTCAGCGAACGAGACTTCTTTTCCCCGGGTTGCCCTGCGTATGCCAATTCGTCTCCGATCGCCTTCGACACCGCTCATCCGCGGCTGATGGCTCTTGTTATCCTGCCGGCCTTCATGTATAGGCAGCCCATCCTAATGGGAAGCCGTAGCCTTTTGCGTCTGCGGCTTCATTTATTCAATCGGTCCTCTTGTCGCAACGAATATGCGTCAAATTGGACGTTGCATGGCAGGAAGATTGTTATGAAGGCAGATATCCATCCCGACTACCACACGATCAAGGTAGTCATGACCGACGGCACCGAATACGAAACCCGCTCGACCTGGGGTTCTGAAGGCGCAGTCATGAACCTCGAAATCGACTCCAAGTCGCATCCGGCATGGACTGGTGGCAACCAGCAGCTCATGGACCGCGGCGGTCGCGTTTCCAAGTTCAACAAGCGTTTCGGCGGCCTCGGCCTCTAATCGCTGTCGCTTGGCAGAGTTTGAAAGAGCCCCGCTTCGGCGGGGCTTTTTTTGTGGAATTGCTCAGGAAACAGCACCAAGCCGATTTCCAGCATCCACCACGGCAGCTTTGCGCCGTGAGTGGACTTGGACACGCTCGCGACGGGCGACCGACTTGTGGCCGAACGCGGACTGGCCGTTTCTGGCATGGGAAAAGCGATAGCAGACATTCAACAATCCGGATTGAGGTCTCGAGCTGACCTGCTTCGTTATTGCCGCCGCTCGGCAGGAACGTCGCGAGAGGGTGGAAAGCGGTCATTTGTCTAGTCTTCAGGAAAGATGGCGTTACGACCGGAACCGGTCGTTTGATGTTCTGCCTCTTGCAGCAGGCCCTCGAGACGGGTCGCCCATTCCTTGTTGCTATCTCTGAACGGACCAAGCGCATCGCCGGCAGGCTCCGGGAGATCGCCTACAGCGGCGGAGAAACGGCGAGCCTCCTGACTATGTCCCAACGCCGTGTGGCAGCACGCCTGAATGCGGAGCAGCGCCGGCCAGTCAGGCCGCGCCTTTAGCGCCATTCGTCCCGTATCAAGTGCGCCCTCGACGTCGCCCGAAAAGAACAGCGCAAGCATCAAGAAACTGAACCAGGCCGCATTCTGCGGATCATGGGGGTTGAGTTCGAGGCCCCGAGCCAGTGGCTTTCGCGCGCCGGCCGCATCGCCCACGAAAAGGCGGGCCATGCCGAGGACGAGATACCCCAAGGCGAAGCTAGGACCGAGTTCGATGGACCGCTCGGCTGCGAGTATCGCCTGGTCAGCCCTGCCTGTGTAGGCCGACACAATCGCCAGCGCATAGTGCGCATACGGATTTCGGGCGTCGAGATATATCGCCCGCAAGGCCGCATCGAGTCCTTCCTTCCCGTCCGCGGCGGGATTTTCTGTCCAGCCATAGGCGATGAGGCCTGCGTTGACCCGTGCCCGCCAGATCTGCGCCTCTGGAAGCATGGGATCGAGCTCCGCGGCCTCCCGGAAGAGTCGCCTTGCGAGAAGATGGGTTGGCTGCGTTACCTTGTGAAAATTGAATGTACCTTGCCGTACAAGGTCCCATGCGGTCACGTTGCCGGTGTGCGGAGCAACCTGAAGTCCATGCCGCAACAGCAGCTCCGGCTCGACCGCCGCTGCAATCCGCTCGGCGATGGCGTCCTGCACTGCAAATACCTCGGCCACCTGAAGATCGTAATGTTCGGACCAGACAGTGACGTCCTTCATTGCGTCGGCAAGGTAAACCGATATCCGCATCCGATCGCAGGTATGCCGGATGGCTCCATCCACCAGAAAATCAACGCCAAGTTCGTGCGCGATAGACTTCGGATCCCTCGGGCCATTTCTCCTTGCGAAACTCGCCCCACGCGACGCGACGCGGAACCATCGGAAGCGGGCGAGCGCCATGATCAGGTCGTCGGCGATACCGTCGGCCAGATATTGTCTCTCGGCATCTCCGCCAAGATCCTCGAAAGGCAGTACTGCGATCGCGGGGCTGGATCTCGCCTCCGCATGCCCTGCGCTACCGGGTCCGTCGGTCCGGCCCTCCACCGGACCGGAAAATCTGTATCCCACCCGTGGGACCGTAACGATCCAGTCGCCGCCGTCTGATGCCGGGCCGAGCAGCTTGCGAAGGGCAGCAATCTGAACGGAAAGATTACTCTCCTCGACGGCGAGGCCCGGCCAAACAGCATCCATCAGCGCCGACTTGGCGACGATGCGCCCATCTGCCGCGAGCAGAACGGCAAGCAGCGAAGCGCCGCGGGCGCCGATGGCGACAGGCCTGTTATCACGGAGAAGGCATCCGTTCTCGGTAATGAACTCGAAGGGGCCGAATAAAAGGTGCTGCTTGTTCATGATTTAGGAATGATACGCCCGATTTCGCAGTTTTCGGAATTTTTCGGCCTTCGTTCAGGACTTGCGCCGGCTCCGCGCGCAGATTCAGCTCCATGCGGCAGTTGAAGTGGGTGGGAACGATGGAGAACCAAACAATGCAAGCGAAGAATGCTCATGCATCAACCGCGAAAATCGTACGCGGCAGTGACAGCTATGTCGCCGAGCAGGGATCTGTCTATCGCTCGGGAGTCTCGGCGGAGAGCGTCGGATCCAGCATGCTGTGGCTCGGGATGATCTCGCTACCCGCAGGAAGACGAACCAGCGCCCATCGCCATCAGGGACACGAGACGGCCCTGCTTATGACCGCGGGCAAAGAGATCGAGATTTGGTCGGGGGCCGAGCTTGAACGATGCGAAAAGGTCCTCCCCGGCGACTACCTGTTCATTCCGGCCGGCGTTCCGCATCTTGCCGTGAACCGCAGCACGGAAAACGCCGAGTTCCTCGCTGCCCGCAATGACCCCGCAGCGAACGAGAGCGTCGTGCTGATGCCGGAACTTGACGACATCGTACCCTAATAGGCTCAGAGGTGCGCTATCGCGATCATCGAACAACGTCTGGCCGCTATGGGTCTGGAACTGCCCTAGCCTCTGAAAGTTCGCGAGGGGCTGCGTATGCCTTTCGCCTGGGTCCGGGTGCGCGGCAACCGCGCCGACATATCGGGTCACGTCGAGTGCAACCGGAATGGGCATTGGCGAAACCCCTCGGCAAGGTCGGGACCGAGGTTTCCCCTGAGCAGGGTTACGCGTCAGCGCGGCTCGTTGCCCTGGCTCATCTCGCGAGCCTCAAGCGGGCAGTCGGAAACCTCGATCGGGTTACGGCGTGGCTGCGCGTCTTCGCCATGGTGAATGTTGCTCCGGGTTTCAATGAGACCCCGCTGGTCACAAACGGTTATTCCGATTTCTGGAGCTGTACGGCCCTGACGTTGGCGCCCACGCCCGCTCGTCCATCGGCATGGCCATCCCTTTGAATGCGCCTGTAAACTGTGAAGCGGAAGTGGAAATTGACGGGTGACCCCTTAGGGGTCGGTGCACGACCTTTGCTGGGTGCGGCGCGAATGACGTTCATGGCGCAACCGCGACCTCCAGGTGTCGTCGCCGCCCACGTCTGCTGCTTTTCGGACGGGGCAAAGCTGTCCTCCACGACCGATATGGTTTAGGGTTTCGGGTGCCGTCAGGCATACGAAAGCCTCCCATGCAGGAACCCGCGGGTCCGCAAGGGCCGGAAGGAGGCAGGAGGTGTCCCTCCTTGCGTCAACGCATTTGCTGCCTCGCCACTACGTTGAGTCGCGTGGTTGTTGTGCGCGTAAAGAAAAACCGGCTGCGCGGGACGCAGCCGGCTTCGTGAATTCAGGTTGCGGCGGTTCAGTTGTTGCCGAAGGCCGTCTGCAGCAGGCTCAGCTGAGCCTGTACGCTGTTCTGGTTGTCGGGAACGATCGGGGCTTCCGCCGGACGGTAGATTTCGCGATCGAGCAGGGCGACACGGTTCTGCAGGCGCAACGAGCGTTCGATCAGGTCGCGGAAGGATTCCGGCAGATCGCCCCAGCCCGGCGCATTGCGGTCGACGTTGAAGCCGTCGAGGCGAACCTTGTTCTTCTCGGCCAGAACCTGATCGCGCGACATCTCGCCATTGTTGACGGCGCGCTGCAGCAGTAGCCAGGAGGCCATCTGCATCAGGCGGGTGGTCAGGCGCATCGATTCAGCGGCATAGAGGACGGATGCCATGCGCGGCAGAACCTTGGAGGCAGCGCGGCCCTGGCCATCGAGATATGCGGCGGTTTCTTCAACCAGCGACATGCCTTCCGAATATAGTGTCTTGAACTGCGAGGATGCGGCAGCGCGACCTGCAAAACTGATCGTGTTCAATCCAAGCTCTGACATTTAAACAGTCCCTGTTGCACGCATCTACTTATGGTCAGGTAACGCCAGTCGAAGGGAAAAAGTTTCCTCGGCCAGTCTTTATGCCTTTAAGATGGTAGCTTTAGCCGAATTGCGCAAGGCGTTTCTTAAGAAAGGGTTAACTTCCACAGTTTCATGGAAATGGTCCCCAGCGCAATAAAAAAAGAAGAGCCGCAAAAGCGGCTCTCAAGGTAAAACAGGGAGAAAAATCAGACCAATTCACCGCATGGAAAACTGTCTGAGATCCAGAGAAGAACTGGATGAGTACAGTAATACCTTATAAAGCTTAATGGCCGCTTAAACCTGTCTCGGATTAACACTCTTCGGTCGTTAGCTTTCTGCAATAGTCAGCCGACGAATTACGAGCGGAAGAGGCTCTCCGCCGCTGATCTTGTCGATGTCTTGCTGGCAGCTTCCGCCTCGAGTCTTACGATTTCCGCCCTGAGCAGCTCCACGCGCGCTCTCAACTCGTCGACCGATAGGGTGGAGAGGTCGGCCCCGATCTCGTGGGCAACCTTCTTCTGCGGCCGGTCATCGTCGATGAAGCTCATATGCTATCCTCCCTTGTAAGCCTCAGCTATATTTTAGGGCAGGATCGCCGGTTTCGGGAGTCTTGCCGGTTCCGCGGTCGGCAAGCGACATGCTTTCGGGCGTAAGCGTCTGCGATGTAGCCGTCGGAATGGTGGTAAAGGCGTCGCGATCGCCGGCGGGAACGGCGGCGCGCATGCGGCTGCGGATGATGGCATAGGCGGTGATCAACACATGGGCGATTGCCGTCACCAGGAAAAGGGCGTGCGGATTGATCATCGACATGACGGGGCCACCGATGGTCGGGCCGATGATGGTGCCGATGCCGTAGAGGAGCAACAAGCCGCCCGAAACCTTTACGAAATCCTCTGCCGAGGCAAAGTCGTTGGCGTGCGCAACCGCGATCGGATAGAGGGTGTTGGCAACGGCGCCGTAAAGGACGACGAGGCTGATAATGAAGGCCGGCGACGATGGTTGCAGGATGGCGATCAACAGGCCGGCGAAGGCTGCGATGGCCGACATGGCTGCCAGCACATAGCGCCGGTCGATGCGGTCGGAAAGCCGCCCTGCCGGCAGCTGCATCACGGCGCCCGCGAAGATGGTGGAGCTCATCATGATGGCGATGCTGGTGTCGGACAGGCCGGAGCCTGCGCCGAAGACAGCGCCCAGCGTTCCGTATGCGCCGTTGGCGATGCCGACGAGGAGAATGCCAAGGCAGGAGACCGGGGAGTTGCGGTAAAGGGCCGGAAGATCCAGCTTCACGGCCTTCAGCGGCTGCGGCGAGGCTGCGGTCGAGAGCGTCGTCGGCAGCATCGCGATGCAGTAGAAGATGCCGCAGACCATGAACAGGACAGGCGTGCGAACATCCTCGAGCGGGATCATCATCTGACCCGCCACGACGCCGAAGAGCGTGATGGCGATATACAGCGAGAAGATTGCGCCGCGGCTCTCGTTTGTGGCGCGCTCGTTCAGCCAGCTCTCGATGATCATCGAGGTGCCGGCCGTCGCAAAACCGGTGACGGCGCGCAGCAGCACCCACCAGACCGGGTGGATGATAATGCCGCTGACCAGCGCGATGATCGCGATAATCGCAATGAAGCCGGAGAAGGCACGGACATGGCCAACGCGGCGCACCAATTTCGGCGCGACGAGGCAACCGATGACGAAGCCGGCAGCCCAGGACGTGCCGAGCAGGCCGAGCGTGGTTGTCGCGTAGCCTTCGAGGTTGCCGCGAACCGGAAGCAGGATGCCCTGCAACCCATTGCCCATGAAGAGAAACAGCGTCCCGAAGAGAAGCGAGGCGACGGACAGCAGATTTCTTTTCATATAGCCAGACTCTATGCGTTGATTGCAAAGACAGATGGCAACACGGAGTGTCGCCCAGCCTCGAGATGATTGATTGTGCCCCCAAATGCCTTTACGGCATGAATAAATGCAGTCGTGACGTGAAAAAATGTCCGTCCTGTGACATTCAGAAGAGATGGAAAAATAAAGACATGACGAAGCTGATCGCTCTGCTGCTCATCCTGGCGATGGCGATTCAGCTGATCAAGCCGCTGGGCGTTCCGGGGCTGCGACGGCGCATGGATTTCTGGAAGATCGCCCTGATCGCGTTTGGGGTCTGGGCGGTAGCGCTGCTTGGCCGCGATCTGTTCGTTTAGTACGTGATTTCGCCGCGCATGACCGGCGCGCAGCTGCCCGAGATCGTCACATCGGAAACGATGCCGTCCTTCTTGACGACTTCGATGCCGATGATGCTTCGGCGTCCCATCTCGACGCCTTGTTCGATGGTGAGCGAAACGTTCATGTCCGCATCCGGCTCCAGCGAAACGAGGTAGGCGCCGAGGGCTGCCGAGGCGCTGCCGGTCGCCGGATCCTCCGCAACGTTGTCGAGCGGCGCGAACATCCGGGCGCGGATCGTCCACGGCTCTTCCTGGGAGCGCACATAGACGAACAGCGAGAAATCGTGATTGCCTTCGGCAGTCGGGCCGGCGGCATCCTGGAAATAGGTGAGGTTCGGGCGGGCGCGACCGAGGGCGGCAAGGTCTGCCAGTTCCGCGACGGCGAAACTCAGTCCAACGGAGGCGACAACCGGTCGGTGCTTCGCCACCCGGATTTCCTGCGGCTCGATCACTATACAGCGCGCAACGGTTTCCTCGGATATCGTGTTGCCGATGGTGAGCGGCTTCGGCGCACGAATCGATGCCGACAGCACCTCACCGCCGTCACGCTTCAGGTTGACCTCGACGAGACCCGCCTTCTCTTCGAAGCGCAGGCTGTCGCCGACCGGCCGTCCGAAGACCTCGCGCTGTTGGCCGAGCACATAAGCCGTCCCGACGTTCGGATGCCCCGCAAAGGGAACCTCCATGGTGGGTGTGAAGATGCGGACACGGGCGGTATTTGCCGGATCTTCTGGCGGTAGCACGAAGGTGACTTCCGAATAGCCGAACTCGGCGGCAATATTCTGCATGTCTGCGTCCGTCAGGCCACGCGCGTCCGTCATCACGGCGAGCGGGTTGCCTTCGAAGCGAGTAGAGGTGAAGACATCGACTGTCGTGAAGGCAACGGTTCTCATGGCGGCTCCGAGCGGGCTGATACCACGATCTCTACCGGCGATCCGCCGTCTGCAGAAGCCGGAAAGTTGTCGCCCTTACAATGCAGAAACCGGCCGTCTGCGACGACCGGTTTTGCTTTTCTTGTCGATCAGAAGATGGCTTAGGCCGCCTTCTCCAGATCCTTCTTCCAGCTGCCCTTGGCGGCGAGGCTGTTCATTTCGGCGCGGTGGGCAAAGGCACGCTGGCCGGCGGCAATGTTTTCCTGCTTGCCGCCCCAAGCCTTCAGTGCCGTATCCTGCAGTGCGCGGCCGTAGGAGAAGGTCACAGTCCACGGCAGGTCATAACCGGAGTTGATCGCGGAAAGATGCGCCGACGCTTCTTCGGTGGACTGGCCACCCGAGAGGAAGGCAATGCCGGGAACGGCCGACGGAACGGTGCGCTTCAGCACCTCGACCGTGCGCTCGGCGACCTCGGCGACGGAAGCCTTGCGGGCGTTCTTGCCGTCGATGACCATGTTCGGCTTGAGGATCATGCCTTCGAGGCTGACGCGGGCGTCGGCCAATTCCTCGAAGACGGTGCGCAGCGTCCATTCGGTGACCTCGGCGCAGCGATCGATGTTGTGGTCGCCTGGCTTGCCGTCCATCAGGCATTCCGGTTCGACGATCGGCACGATGTTGGCCTGCTGGCACAGCGCCGCATAGCGGGCGAGGGCGTGGGCGTTGGCTTTCATGGAGCCCCAGGTGGGCAGCGTGGAGGAGATTGCGATAACGCCGCGCCACTTGGCGAAGCGGGCGCCGGCTTCATAATACTTCGCAAGACGGTCTGCGAGGCCGTCGAGGCCTTCGGTGATGGTTTCGCCGGGATAGGCTGCCATCGGCTTTGCGCCGATATCGACCTTGATGCCCGGGATGCTGTCGGCCGCACGGATGATGTCGACAAAGGGCGTGCCGTCTGCTGCCTTCTGGTGGAGGGTCTCTTCGTAGAGGATCACGCCGGAGATATACTGACGCATCGCGTCTTCGGTGCGGAACAACATTTCGCGGTAGTCGCGACGGCTCGTTTCCGTCGATTCAAGTCCGATTGTGTCGAACCGCTTCCCGATTGTGGCTGTCGATTCATCTGCTGCAAGCAGCCCGCGGCCACCAGCCACCATACGCACGGCAATGTCTTCCAAACGTTCGCTCATATCGTTTCTCTCCACAGCAAAAAATCGTCAACCAGTAGATATAGGTCGCGGATAACAGAAGTTTATGGGTGGGAAAACGGCAGCAAAATTGTCTGAAACGTTTGAATTTTTTTTAATCGTTTGAAAGTTTGGGCTTTTGTACTCCAAATGAGCAAAAGACCGCGGGGCTTTCGCGCCGCGGTCTATCTACATGTAAAATTTGTTAAATTCGTTCGCTTGAATTATTTGTGCTTGTTGAGCACAGCGACACCGGGGAGCACTTTGCCTTCCATCCACTCAAGGAAGGCGCCGCCGGCCGTCGACACATAGCTGAAATCGTCGGCCACGCCGGCGTGGTTCAACGCCGAGACCGTATCGCCACCGCCGGCCACCGAGGTGAGCTTGCCGGCCTTCGTGCGCTCGGCCGCAAATTTCGCTGCCGCGACGGTTGCCTTGTCGAAAGGCTCGATCTCGAACGCGCCGAGCGGGCCATTCCAGACCAGCGTATTGGCGCGCTCGATCCATGCCTTGATCGCCTCGACCGACTTCGGGCCGACGTCCAGCACCATAGCGTCATTGGGGATCGCGTCGATTGCGACCGTTTCGTTGGCGGCGTTTGCCTTGAATTCGCGGGCAACGACGCCGTCTTCCGGCAGAATGATGGCGCAGCCGGCCGTGGCCGCTTCGATCATGATCTGCTTGGCGGTGTCTGCAAGATCGTGCTCGCAGAGCGACTTGCCGACATTCGTGCCGCGGGCGGCAATGAAGGTGTTTGCCATGCCGCCGCCGATCACCAGCGCATCGACTTTCTTCACAAGGTTCATCAAGAGGTCGATCTTGGTCGAAACCTTGGCGCCGCCGACGATGGCGACGACAGGACGGGCCGGGTTGCCGAGACCACTCTCAAGGGCCTCAAGCTCGGCCTGCATGGTGCGGCCCGCATGGGCGGGGAGATGATGGGCGAGGCCTTCCGTCGAGGCATGTGCGCGGTGGGCAGCAGAGAAGGCGTCGTTGACGTAGATGTCGCCGTTCGCCGCAAGCGCCTTGACGAAATCGGGGTCGTTCTTCTCTTCGCCCTTGTGGAAGCGGGTGTTTTCCATGAGCAGGATGTCACCGTTCTTCATCGCACCAACTGCCTCCGCTGCTGCTGCGCCGATGCAGTCGCCGGCGGTTGCCACGGAGTGGTCCAGCACCTCCTCGACGGACGGAGCGATCAGCGACAGCGAAAGGTCCTGCGACGGGCCATCCTTAGGGCGGCCGAAGTGCGCCAGCAGGATGACCTTGGCACCTTTGTTGGAGAGCTCCAGGATCGTCGGGGCAACACGCTCGATGCGTGTGGTGTCGGTTACTTTGCCGTCTTTGACCGGAACATTGAGGTCAACGCGAACGAGGACGCGCTTGCCGGCAACATCGTTGAGGTCGTCGAGGGTCTTGAAGGAAGGCATGGAAAAATCCGTTCGTTATTGCCCAAAAGATGCGGCGACCATAGCAAGGATGACCGCAGACGCAAGGCGCTCATTGCGGGTTTTGATCGCCCTTGGCTGATGCCGCCGCGGCCGCTGCTTCCCGGCTTCTGCGACCTTTGATGCGGTCGCGGATGCGATCGATGATGTCGTGCAAATTGAGGAAGATCGGCAGGGTGGTGGCGGGCTCTACAGCCTCCAGCGACATGCCGACCGAGGTGATGTGGTCCTGATCATCGAGATCGCGGACGATGAGAATGATCGAGCCGAGACGGACCCGGTCCGCATAATCCGCCTTGCCGCCCAGACGATGCTTCATCAGTTCGGCGATCGTCAGCCCTTTCTCGGATTCGTTCAGCAGGCCGGGGCCATAGGCGGCGTCGAGATCGGCCGCTGGCCGGGCGGGCGACAGCGCGAATGCGCCGAAGAAATCGGCGTCATCCTCTTCCACCGGCGCGCGGCTGGCAAAGAGCTTGTCGAGCAGCCGCGAGTAGGACGGCACGACGAACAGATAGACGAGGTCGTTCTCGCGTAGCCGGCCCGCATATTGATAACGCATCGACTTGCCGTCGCGGATGACGAGCGACGGCGTCGCCCAGCGCGGGATGCGTTCGCCGCGAAGCACCGGGCTGTCCTTGATAACACGGTAGGAGAGGAGCTCGTGGTTTGCCGCACCGGGCAGATCGACTTCGACCTTGTCGACGGCACCCATGCGCGGCGGGATGATGAGCCCCAGCTTCTTGGCGACCGGCTTGATCGTCCAGCCCTGTACGAGAAGCGAGACGAGCACGATGATGAAGGCGGTGTTGAAATAGATCTGGCTGTTCTCCAAGCCGCCGAGAATGGGCATGATGGCGAGCAGGATCGAAACGGCGCCGCGCAAGCCGACCCACGCGACAAAGCCGATCTCCCGCTGCGTATAGTCGAAGGGGAGCAACGAGAGCCAGATGGCGAGCGGGCGCGCGATGAAGATCAGGAACAGGGCGAGCAGCACGGCGGGAACGGCAATCGCCGGAAACTGCGACGGCATCGCAAGCAGTCCCAAGACCAGGAACATAATGATCTGGGCAAGCCAGGTCATGCCGCTCTGGAAGCGCTTGATAGAGGCATGGCCTTGCAGCTTGCGATTGCCCGCGTAGATGCCGGCGACATAGACGGCAAGGAAGCCGCTACCGCCGACCGCGCCCGTCGCCGAAAAGACCAGCAGCGCCAGGGCCAGCACGAATATCGGGGTCAGGCCGCGATCGGTTTCCAGCTGGCTGACGATCAGCGAGATCATCATGCCGCCGAGCAGACCGAGGATGACGCCGAGGCCCATCTCTTGCACGAACATGGCGAGCATACCGATGTTGATGCCGTGATAGCGCTCGCCGCTGGCAAGGATCTCTACGAGGGCGATGGTCAGGAAGATCGCCATCGGGTCGTTGGTTCCCGATTCAACCTCCAGTGTCGAGCGCACCTTGTCACGAATATTGATGCCGCCGATGCGCAGCAGGAAGAAGACGGCGGCAGCGTCGGTGGAGGAGACGATCGAGCCGAGCAGCAGGCCTTCCAGCCACGTGAAGTTCAGCAGCCACATGGCGGCAACACCAATGAGTGCCGCTGTTATCAGAACGCCGACCGAGGCGAGCGTCAGAGAGGGTATCGCCGCAAGCTTGAAGGCTTGGACCGGCGTTCCGAAACCGGAGTCGAACAGGATGACGGCAAGCGCGATGGAGCCGAGGAAGTAGGCCAGATAATTGTTGCTGAACTGGATCCCGAGGCCATCCGATCCAGCAAGCAGGCCGATCGCGAGGAAGAGCAGGAGGAGGGGGGCGCCGAAGCGGAAGGCGAGCAGGCTGGAGAATGCGGCGAGAAGCACGAGCGTCGTCGATACCAGTACGACGATATAAAACGCTTCCATGCCTGTCCCCTTACCCGCAATTCAATGCAGACCGCCCCCGGTCCCGCAGCCCATCCATTCGCCCTTTCGTGGTCACTCAAGCCCGCTATGAGTAAACGGCAAAACAAACAGGATGGGTAGGCCTTGCGGTCGACCCCGTGCTGTTTTGCGGCTTCATGCTGCTGTTTTGGCGTGCCTGACGGCAAAACCGGGTGAGTGCTCACGAAGGAGCATGAATCGAGTGTATGAGCAAATCGGGCGATAGGAGGGCAGAAGTTGCGCTCTCGCGCGTTTCCTCTCAATCAATGAACGGTCATGGAGAGGCGCACCGTCGGCTTCTTGCCCGATCGCGCTGCTCAGGCGTCTTCGTCCTCATCGTCCTCGTCATCGGCGATGTCGGAAATCGGGATCAGAAAGACGACAAATTCATCGTCAATCGTTCGCTCCGGATCATCGTCGAACTCATAGGCGTGCTCGACTTCGCTTGCCTCTTCGGCGGTCGCCTTGCGCAGCTTGAGCTCCGTGACGCCGTCCCAGACCGGCTTTCCCTGCGATTGCAGGACCGTCAGATCCTCGCGGAAATCCTCTGCCTCGAAGAAATTCTCGGCATCATCGGCATTCTCGGAGCGAAAGCTTGCGATCGCCTGTCCGCCGATCTCGATCGTAAAGTAGTCCATCAAATTCTCTTTCGCTTCTGTGCCGTCCAGCTTCGATGAACAGTACGGTGATCGGCTGCGGCGCGCCAGTCTAATCGTTCGGGCAAACGGACTATCGAGGTCCCATGACGCGTGTGGACGCCACTAACGGCTGCCCTTCGGCGATCTGCTTGGAGTTGCGCCCGCCAACAAGGCTGAGACTCAGCACGCTCGCAATCATGAGCAGAACGATGATTGTCATGAGAATTCTCATGGATGAGTCCGCCAGCCAACATCCGGCATTATCTTGTCTCTATGACGCTAGTCAGTTTGGCTTCAAAAGAAAAGCGGCCCGGTCGCCCGAGCCGCTTTCGACGATTCATGTCGGGACGCTCTTAGATGAGCTTTGCGAAAGCGACAGCCGTATCAGACATGCGGCTGGAGAAGCCCCACTCGTTGTCGTACCAGGACAGGACGCGCACGAAGTTGCCTTCCATGACCTTCGTCTGATCCGTTGCGAAGATCGAGGAGTGGCTGTCGTGGTTGAAGTCACGGGAAACGAGCGGCTCGTCAGTGTAGCCGAGGATGCCCTTCAGCTTGCCGTTTGCGGCAGCCTTGATCGCTTCGTTGATTTCGCCGACGGTCGTGGCCTTCTTGGCAACGAACTTGAAGTCGACGACCGAGACGTTCGGGGTCGGAACGCGGATCGACGTACCGTCCAGCTTGCCCTTCAGATGCGGAAGGACGAGGCCAACGGCCTTGGCGGCGCCCGTCGACGTCGGGATCATGGACAGGGCTGCGGCGCGGGCACGGTACAGGTCCTTGTGCATGGTGTCGAGGGTCGGCTGGTCGCCGGTGTAGGAGTGGATGGTGGTCATGAAGCCGTGGTCGATGCCGACCGCGTCATCGAGAACCTTCACAACAGGCACGAGGCAGTTCGTCGTGCAGGATGCGTTGGAGATGACCAGATGCTCCTTGGTGAGCTGGTCATGGTTGACGCCGAAAACGACGGTCAAGTCGGCGCCGTCGGCAGGAGCCGAAACGATGACGCGCTTTGCGCCGGCCGTCAGGTGCGCGGCAGCCTTGTCGCGGGCGGTGAAGATGCCGGTGCATTCCATCGCGATGTCGACGCCGAGTTCCTTGTGCGGCAGCGTTGCCGGGTCCTTGATCGCGGTCACCTTGATCGGCTTGCCGCCGCCAACAGTGATCGTGTCGCCCTCGACCTTCACCTCGGCCGGGAACTTGCCGTGGATGGAGTCGTAGCGCAGCAGATGGGCGTTGGTCTCGACCGGGCCGAGGTCGTTGATGGCAACGACTTCAATGTCGGTGCGGCCGGATTCGACGATAGCGCGGAGAACGTTACGCCCGATGCGGCCGAAGCCGTTGATGGCAACCTTTACAGTCATGTGCATTCACTCCCTAGAGATGGGGCTTGCGGATTGAGTTGGAGAGCGCCGAAGCGCTCTCTTAGAGGTTTGCTTCTGCGGCAGCGACCACGGCGTCCGCGGTGATGCCGAAATGCTCGAATACCTTCTTTGCCGGACCGGACGCGCCGAAGCCCTTCATGCCGACGAACGTGCCTTCCGGACCGATGAAGGCATCCCAGCCTTCGCGGACGGCGGCTTCCACGGCGATCTTGACTGGCGAGTTGCCGATGACTTCCTTGCGGTATGCTTCGGGCTGCTCAAAGAACAGTTCGGTGCAGGGAACGGAAACGACACGGACGCTGACGCCCTTGGCTTCGAGCGTTGCACGGGCGGCAACGGCGAGCTCGACTTCAGAGCCCGAAGCGAAGATCGTCACCTTTGCGTCTGCGTTGCCGGCGAGCGTGTAGGCGCCGAGTTCGCAACGGTTCTTTTCGCTGTACTCGGTACGCACTGGCGTCAGGTTCTGGCGGGTCAATGCGAGAGCCGAGGGGTGGTTCTTCGCCTTGATGGCGATCTGCCAGCATTCGGCCGTTTCAGTCGGGTCTGCCGGGCGGAAGACCCGCAGATTCGGAACGGCGCGCAGGCCGGCGATCTGCTCGACCGGCTGGTGCGTCGGGCCGTCTTCACCGACGCCGATCGAGTCGTGCGTCAGGACGTGGACAACGCGGATGCCCATGAGGGCGGCCAGGCGGATCGGCGGTCGGCAATAGTCCGAGAAGATCAGGAAGCCGCCGCCGTAGGGGATAAGGCCGCCGTGCAGCGCGACACCATTCATGGCCGAAGCCATGCCGTGCTCGCGGATGCCCCAATGCATATAGCGGCCGGCGAAATCGGTAGGCGTGATCGAATGCATCTGGCTGGTCTTGGTATTGTTCGACGGCGTCAGGTCGGCGGAGCCGCCCAGCGTTTCCGGCAGGAAGCCGTTGATGACCTCAAGCGCGTCTTCCGATGCCTTGCGGGTGGCAATCGTCGGCTTGGTTTCGATCAGCTTCTTCTTGTAGGCGCTGATCGCGGCGTCGAAGCCTTCCGGCAGGTCGCCGGCGAAGCGGCGGGTGAACTCAGCCTTGTGCGCGGACTTGGCGAGGCCGTCTTCCCAGGTCTTGACTGTTTCGACCGAGCGGCTGCCGGCTGCGCGCCATGCGTCGAGAACGTCGGAAGGAACGACGAAGGGTTCGTATTCCCAGTTCAGCGCCTTGCGGGTCGCCGCGATTTCATCGGCGCCGAGCGGGTTGCCGTGAACCTTATGCGTGCCCTGCTTGTTCGGAGCGCCGAAGCCGATGATCGTCTTGCAGGCGATGAAGGTCGGACGGTCGGACTTGTGAGCGGCTTCGATGGCGGCGGCAATGGCAGCCTGGTCGTGGCCGTCGATTTCGATCGTGTTCCAATGAACAGCCTTGAAGCGAGCAACCTGATCGGTGGAATCCGACAGGGAGACGGCGCCGTCGATGGTGATCGAGTTGTTATCCCAGAAGAGAACGAGCTTGTTCAGCTTCAGATGACCGGCAAGTGCGATCGCCTCGTGGCTGATGCCTTCCATCAGGCAGCCGTCGCCGCAGATGGCATAGGTGTAGTGGTCCTGAAGCTCAGAGCCGAACTCGTCGCGCAGCTTGCGTTCGGCGATCGCCATGCCGACGGCATTGGCAATGCCCTGGCCGAGCGGGCCGGTCGTCGTTTCGATGCCGGTCGCATGACCGTATTCGGGATGGCCGGCGGTCTTCGAACCGAGCTGGCGGAACTGCTTCAGGTCCTCGATCGTCATGTCGGGGTAGCCGGTCAAATAGAGCAGCGAGTAAAGCAGCATCGAGCCGTGGCCGGCCGACAGCACGAAGCGGTCGCGGTTCGGCCAATGCGGCTTCTTCGGGTCGAACCGCAGATACTTCGTGAAGAGAATCGTCGCTACGTCAGCCATGCCCATCGGCATGCCGGGATGCCCCGAATTTGCCTTTTCGACTGCATCCATGGCGAGGAAACGGATCGCATTTGCCATCCGGTCGTTTTGTTCAGGAGAGGTCATGGCTATTCCACGGGTTCCGGGTGTCGGGGGATGGCCTCGAGCCTGGGGAGACCATCAATGAGAGCGGGTGACACATAGCAGTTGGAACGGCCAAGTCAACAAATGGAAGGCCCTCCGGAGGCCTCTCCAATCGATTTTAGACATTTGATCATCGATTTTTACAAAAGTTGAATAGGCGCTGAGGCGGCAGTTGATTTTCGTCATCCACAGAATAGGTCTGCAGCCGCAGGGCCAGCTTTATTGACGTGCCGTTGGCGAGGTGCGTATCCTTTTGGAAATACTGGATCGGTCTCGGGCGCCGATTCGCGGGTCTTGTGCGGGGAACCGGTAGAGACATGACGCCTACAGGCAAAATGGAAGCAGCACTCAACGAGCTCAGGCAAGCCATCTCCGGGCTTGAAAACGCAGTCGAGATGCGCATCGAGCACCAGCGGGAGCAGGGCGAAATCGAAGGCGAGGTACGTCGTATTCATGCCGATCGCTCGAAGCTTGCCCAAGAACTGGACCAGGCCGAATTCCGTGCGAACCGGCTCGAGGAAGTCAATCGCGAGGTCTCGCGGCGGCTGGTGACGGCCATGGAGACGATCCGCGCGGTTCTGGACCGATAGAAAGGCGCGATACATGGCGCAGGTAACGGTAACGATCGACGGCAAGGCCTATCGCATGGCCTGCGAGGAGGGTCAGGAAGACCACCTGACGGACCTCGCGACGCGCTTCGACAATTATGTCGGGCACCTCAAGGGGCAGTTCGGCGAAATCGGTGACCTCCGCATCACCGTCATGGCTGGCATCATGGTCATGGACGAAATTTCGGAGCTCACCCGCCGCGTCGCCGGGCTTGAATCCGAACTCGATACGTTGCGGAACAGCAGTGATAGCGTTCTCGCGGCAAACGCCCGCACCGAGGAGGGCCTTGCGGCGGCCCTGGGTGAGGTGACGAGCCGTATCCGCAGCATCACCGACAAGCTGAACGGCCGTGCGCCCGCCGAACTCAATTAAATAGGGGCGGCGTCGCCGGCCCTCTGGCGCAGCGCCCAAATCGGCCTTATATACCGGAGTGCGGTCTGCGCCTCTCGACAGGAACCACAATCCCTGGGGCCATACTCGATCCAAAGGGAGCTGTCCCTGACCAGGCTCGTGGGCCTGGACACACGGTGCCCACCTACGTTTGTAGGCGCCCAGGATCGTAAACATCCATCGGTTGTCGTGGATCGCACTTCCCAAAAATCCATACACGCTTACTGCTGTCGGGGCACGATGGATATCTTTCCGTCTGCTTTCTCAATCTTGCAGGCAGCAGACTTCATCGCTCAGACCCCACAATTCCCCAGGAGCACTTTGAAAGTAAAGATTGCCACAGTTAGCGCAGAATCGCAACTTTCGAACGAACAATACAGTAATACCGGTTATGATTGTATGTGGTTGTGGTAGACGCTGTCTATCCTGAAATGCTTTCCGGTGATCCGCTATTGAAGATTCTCGATGAATTAGGCGGACCGCGGTCCGCCGACAACAATGCCTGTCGGTTGCTCCGAATGTGACGGAGACTTCTCTTGCTTGCTGTATTGCGAGTGCTAGTTTCCGCATCTTATCGATTTAATTTCCAGGAGACTTGAGATGCAGCTTGGCATGGTGGGTTTGGGCCGCATGGGCAACTACATGGTCCAGCGATTGATGCGCGATGGCCATGAATGCGTCGTCTACGACGCGAGGCCTGAAAGCGTTGCTGATCTCGTCGGCAAGGGCGCTGTCGGCAGCGCCTCCCTCGAGGAGTTTGTTTCGAAGCTGTCGCGCCCGCGCGCGGTTTGGCTGATGCTGCCGGCGGCGATCACGGACAAGGTCATCGCCCAGCTTCTGCCGTTGCTGCACGACGACGACATCATCATCGACGGCGGCAATTCCTACTATCACGACGATATCCGGCGAGGTGCCGAGCTTATCACCAAGGGCATTCACTACGTTGACGTCGGTACCAGCGGCGGCGTTTTCGGCCTGGAACGCGGTTATTGCCTGATGATCGGGGGCGAGAAAGGAATCGTCCAGTCGCTGTCGCCCATCTTCGCGTCTCTGGCGCCGGGACAGGGAGTCATTGCTCCTTCAGAGGGGCGCACTGTTCATCCGGAAAGCACGGCCGAGCAAGGGTATCTTCATTGCGGTCCGCATGGCGCCGGTCATTTCGTCAAGATGGTGCACAACGGCATCGAGTATGGCCTGATGGCCGCCTATGCCGAAGGCCTGAATATTCTGAAACATGCCAATGTCGGTGCGGCCACGCATGCGGTCGATGCCGAAACTGCGCCTTTGGCGCATCCCGAACACTATCGTTACGATTTCAACTTGCCTGATATTGCCGAAGTGTGGCGTCGCGGGAGCGTCATCACCTCCTGGCTGCTCGACCTGACGGCCGACGCGCTGCATGTCGATCCTGTCCTCACCAAGTATGCCGGCCGTGTTTCCGATTCCGGCGAGGGCCGCTGGACGATCATGGCGGCGATCGATGAAAGCGTCCCGACGCCGGTGCTGAGCGCGGCGCTTCATGGTCGCTTCTCCTCGCGCGACAACGACGAGTTCGCCAACAAGGTGCTGTCGGCCATGCGTGCGGGCTTCGGCGGTCACGTCGAGAAGCCAAAGGGCTAGGCTGAAACTTTTCGTTTTCCAAGCCCGCGCAGCGCCGCCTGGGCGGGCTTTCCTTTTATACAGCGGGATATATTGTCTATACAACGGGATACATTGTCGAGAGATTGCATTTAGGGCAAGGGATCACGGGTCTGGCAATGGGGCGCGCGTGGCATGATGCAACTACTGATATCGATGGCATTCGCCCTCGCCGTGGCCACGAGCGCAGCGGCTCAGACCGCCAACCCGCCGTCGCCGTCTTCCACGCCCACGACTAGTGCGGCTCAACCGCCGGCGGAAGTTCGGCAGATGCTCGAGCTGATGCAAACGCCGCAGGTGAAGGAGTGGATGGCGACGCAAATGAAGGCGGCGCCGACGGCCACCCTGACGGAGGCCGGCGAAATGTCGGCGCTCTCCGAACTCGTCGGTCATGCGCGCCGCCATGTCGAAATGGTCTCCGGGGCGGCGATGGAGTTTCCCGGCGAAGTCGAGACCGCGTCTGAAGTCGTCGAACGCGAGGTCGCGCCGACGGGCTGGCTGCTGATTACGACGGAAGTCATTGCCCTTTTTCTCACCGGAGCGATTGTCGAGCTGCTGTTCCGTCTTATCGTGCCGAAACCGCGAATCCGACGGACCGAAGACGAGGTCGTCACCGTTGCCCACCACGCTGCGGCAAATCTGCTTTATCGCGTCGTTCCCGCAATCGTTTTTGCGATGGCGACACTGGTGCCTTTGCTCGCTTTCAACTGGCCTCCGATCACGCGGTCCATGGCCATCGCGATTGCAGTCGCCCTCATCGTCGCCCGCTTTACCGTCGCGCTCGGGCGGCTCCTGGTCGCCCTCGTTACCTTGCCGCGTGCGGATGGCGAGCGCCAGATTTCGCGCGCCCGGGGGCTTTTCTGGTTCCGGCGTTGCGCGACCTTCGCGATCTACTTCGCATTCGGCTGGGCGGTGATCCAGCTGATGGTGCCGCTCGGCTTTTCCGAGGGCGCGCGCTACTTTGTCGGCTACATTCTCGGCATCGGGCTCTTCGCCATCGCAGTGGAGGCGATCTGGCACCGTCCGGTGGAGGAGGGAGAGCATCGCAGCTTCACCGTTTCCTGGGGGCTGACGCTCTATTTCGCTTTCCTTTGGCTTCTCTGGGTTTCAGGGTTCAACCTGTTGCTCTGGCTCGGGATCTATGTCGTGCTCCTGCCGCGTGCTCTCTCGGTTGCAACGCTGGCCGTTCGTTCCCTGCACCAGGCCGAGGCGGGCTTTCTCGCCGGGCGCCGGATTGCGACTGTGCTTCTCGACCGTGGCGTTCGAGCCCTTATCATCACGGCCGCGGCTTTCTGGCTTGGCCGCATGATCGGGCTTGCGGCCGATCGCATGGCCGCCGGCGAGACCATGCTCGATCGGCTTGCCCGTGGCGCGATTGGCGGCATCGTCATCCTGCTCGCTGCCGATCTGTTGTGGCACCTGGCGCGCGCATACATCAACGGCAAGCTCGATGACTCCAGGATCGAAGGCGCGATAACGGATGAGGAAAAAGCCAGCCGCGCCCGCCTGCAGACATTGTTGCCGATCTTCCGCAATATCCTCGCCGTGGTCATTGCTGTCATTGCTGTACTGATGGTGCTGTCGGGCCTCGGGGTCGAAATTGGCCCGCTGATCGCCGGTGCCGGCGTGGTCGGCGTCGCCGTAGGCTTCGGCGCACAGACCATCGTGAAGGATGTCATCAGCGGCATGTTCTATCTTTGGGACGATGCCTTCCGTGTCGGCGAGTATATCGAGAGCGGTAGCCACAAGGGCGTTGTTGAAGCCTTCAGCCTGCGCTCGGTGCGGCTGAGGCATCACCGCGGGCCGCTGACGACGGTGCCGTTCGGCGAACTCGGCGCGGTCAGGAACCTCAACCGAGACTGGACGATCGACAAGATTACCCTGAACGTCACCTACGACACCGACCTCGTGAAGGCGAAGAAGGTGATCAAGCAGATCGGACAGCAACTGCTGGATAATCCCGACTACAGTCCGCACATCATCGAGACGCTGAAGATGAAGGGCGTGGAACAGTTCGGCGAGTTCGCGATTGTCATCCGGCTGGCAATGACGACCAAGCCCGGCGAGCAATTCGTCATCCGACGCAACGCCCTGGCCATGATCCGCAACGCCTTCAAGGAAAACGGCATCGAGTTTGCTGTGCCGACGGTGCAGGTTTCGAGCGAAGGGCACGAGTCCGAGGCGCATGCAGCCGCCGCCCGCCATCTTTCGCAACGCTCGAATTCAGATGAGCCCGCGGCGTAGCATCCGGGACTCGCTTATCGGAGCGGGCTAGCCTCGTTCAGTGCTTTTTTGCCGCTCCAACCCTGTCAAGGTTACGAAATTGCAATGTGCGGCGGCGCGCCCTGCGCCAAATTTGCCCCAATTGGAGATGAAGCAGGCGAGATCGGCAGGGTCGGGCAGGCTGCGCACTCATAGAGCTTGCGTGCCGCGCATGTTACGTGTTTCGGACATGATTCCCACCAAACTGGAATATTGCGGCGGTACGAGATGTCGGGACACGGCAAGTTAGAAGAAATCGAAGACGCCGACGAATCTTCGGTACGTGGATTCTTCAGGCGCTACCGTGCGCACCTGACGGCACTGGCGACGCTCGCGCTGTTCTGTTTCGTCGGCTTCGCAATCGTGCAACTGACGAACGAAGTGCGATATGACGACGTCGTTCAGGCGCTGGCCGACACCAAGGTCAGCTCGATTTTTCTAGCCCTCCTGTTCACCGGCATGAGCTTTCTTGCCCTCGTTTTCTATGACGTCAATGCCATTGAATATGTTGGCCGCAAGCTGCCATTTCCGCAGGTGGCGCTGACCGCCTTCAGCGCCTATGCGGTCGGCAATACGGCGGGCTTCGGGGCGCTGAGCGGCGGTGCAATCCGCTATCGCGCCTATTCGCGCCTCGGCCTGACGCCTGAGGAGATTGGCCGGGTCATCGCATTCGTGACGCTGTCGTTCGGCCTCGGACTTGCGGGCGTTGCCGCTATCTCGCTCCTGATCATCGCCGATGAAATCGCGCCTCTGATCAATGTCGGCAGCGTGACCCTGCGGCTGATGGCAGGTATGGTCATTGCCGGCCTCGGAGTCATCATGTTTCTGGGACGCGAGGGGCGCGCGGTCCACCTCGGTCCCGTCTCGGTCCGATTGCCGGACTCGCGCACATGGTCGCGGCAGTTCCTGGTGACCGCCTTCGACATCGCCGCCTCGGCGACCGTCCTTTATGTCTTGCTGCCACAGGCCGCGATCAGCTGGCCGGTATTCCTGGCTGTCTATGCCATTGCGGTTGGGCTTGGAGTGTTGAGCCATGTACCTGCCGGCCTCGGTGTGTTCGAGACCGTTATCATCGCTTCGCTTGGCAGCGCAGTGAACATCGACGCAGTGCTTGGTTCGCTGGTTCTCTACCGCCTGATCTATCACGTTCTGCCGTTGCTGATCGCCGTGCTGGCCGTCTCGGCAACCGAGCTTCGCCGGTTTGCCGATCACCCGGTTGCGTCCGGCATCCGACGGATCGGCATCCGGCTGATGCCGCAGTTGCTCTCGACCCTATCGCTGCTCCTCGGCGTCATGTTGATCTTTTCGAGCGTGACGCCGACGCCGGACCAGAATCTCGAGTTTCTTGCGAACTACCTGCCGTTGCCGCTCGTCGAGGGGGCGCATTTCCTCTCCAGCCTGCTCGGGCTGACACTGGTCGTTGCGGCACGCGGTCTCGGCCAGAAGCTCGACGGTGCCTGGTGGGTGTCGATCCTGTCGGCCGCGGCGGCGTTGACCTTGTCGCTGCTGAAGGCGATTGCACTGGTCGAGGCCTGTTTCCTCGGTTTCCTGATCTTCGGCCTGTTCGTCAGCCGCCGGCTGTTTCGCAGACATGCGTCCCTTCTCAACCAGACGCTGACGGCCTCGTGGCTGACGGCGATCGCCGTGATCTGCGTCGGTGCGATCGTGATCCTGCTCTTCGTCTATCGTGACGTCGAATACAGCAACGAGCTCTGGTGGCAGTTCGAATTTGCCGGCGAGGCCCCGCGCGGTCTGCGCGCCGTGCTCGGCCTTACGATCATTTCCTCGGCGATTGCGATCTTCAGTCTGCTCCGTCCGGCGACGGTCAAGCCGGAACCTGCTTCCACCGACGCGTTGCAGCGGGCGGTCGGTATCGTCGAGAAGCAGCGCTTTGCCGACGCCAATTTGGTGCGCATGGGCGACAAGAGCATCATGTTCTCGGAGAAAGGCGACGCTTTCATCATGTATGGAAGGCAGGGGCGCTCCTGGATCGCTCTTTTCGATCCGATCGGGGAGCGCAGCGCCATTCCAGAGCTGGTCTGGCGTTTCGTGGAATCCGCACGCGCCGCCGGCTGCCGCGCAGTCTTTTACCAGATCTCTCCGGCGCTTCTTTCGCATTGTGCCGATGCAGGACTGCGTGCCTTCAAGCTCGGCGAGCTTGCCGTTGCCGATTTGAAAACCTTCGAGATGAAGGGCGGCAAGTGGGCAAACCTGCGGCAAACCGCGAGCCGCGCGCAACGCGACGGCCTTGAATTCGAGGTTATCGCGCCGGAAGACGTTCCCGTCGCAATGGATGAGCTTGGCGCGGTTTCGAATGCGTGGCTCGAGGATCACAATGCCAAGGAGAAGGGTTTCTCGCTCGGTGCGTTCGATCCAGACTATATCGTTGCCCAACCCGTCGGCATCCTGAAGCGCGAAGGCAGGATCGTGGCCTTCGCCAACATCCTGATCACCGCCGCGAAGGACGAGGGGACCATCGACCTGATGCGGTTCTCCCCGGATGCGCCGAAAGGGTCGATGGACTTCCTCTTCGTCCAGATCATGGAATATCTGCGCGACCAGGGGTTTGCGCATTTCAATCTCGGCATGGCGCCGCTTTCGGGCATGTCGAAGCGCGAGATGGCGCCGGTCTGGGACCGCGTCGGCAGCACCGTCTTCGAACACGGCGAGCGGTTTTATAACTTCAAGGGCCTCAGGGCCTTCAAATCAAAGTTCCATCCGCACTGGCATCCGCGGTATCTTGCGGTTTCGGGTGGAGGCAATCCGATGATCGCTCTGATGGACGCAACATTCCTGATCGGCGGCGGATTGAGAGGGGTAGTGAGGAAATGATGAAAAGACACCTTCTTGCAGCCGTCTGCGCCCTGTCGCTGTCCGTTCCGGCGGCAATGGCGGCGACCGAGACGACACAGAGCTTCGAGACAGGGCTCATTCCTTCGCCGCATATTTTCCTGCCCGAAGGCGACGTGAAAGGCGCCGTTGTGCTGATCTCGGATGGCGCCGGCTGGGGCGATAATGAGAAGGCAGAGGCAAACCGTCTCGTCGAGCAGGGAGCCGTCGTCATTGGCATCGACTTCGTGGCCTATATGGAGGCGCTCAGAAACTACGACGTCAGCCAGAATGACGGCTGCATCTACATGGTGTCCGATCTTGAATCGCTGAGCCAGCAGGTACAGCGCGCGGCGGGCAACAGTGCATACCATCTGCCGATCGTTGCCGGCGTCGGCGAGGGCGGTGCGCTGGCGCTGGCGATCGCGGCGCAGACCCCGGATGCGACGATCGGCCAGACGCTGGCGATCGATCCAGTTGCCGGGATTCCGCTTACCAAGGAACTGTGCACGCCGGCGAAGAAGCAGACGGTCGGCGACCGCATGATCTATGGGCTCAGCGAAACATCGCTGCCGGACCCGATCATCGCCTCGTTTACGGCGGCAGCACAAAAGGAGGGCCGTGCGCATGTCGAAGAACTCAAGAAGCAGCACTCGGACATCGATATCCGCGATTCCGGGGACGATGCCCAGACGACGCTTGCCGACACGCTCTCGGACCTGATCGACGCCTCCGGCAGTGCCGACAATCCGCTCGGCCTCCCGCTCACCATTCTCGATGCCAAGCCGGCTTTCGACACAATGGCGGTCATCTACTCCGGTGATGGCGGGTGGCGCGATATCGACAAGGAGGTTGGTGCGGCGCTGCAGAAGCAGGGTGTGCCGGTCGTCGGCATCGACTCGCTGCATTACTTCTGGTCGGAGCGCCAGCCGCAGCAGACGGCGGACGATCTCGGCAAGATTATCGAGCTTTATCGCAAGCAGTGGAAGGTGAAGCACGTTCTGCTGATCGGCTATTCCTTCGGCGCCGATGTCGTGCCTGCCGCGTTTACGCGCCTGAAGCCGGCCGCCAAGGCAACCGTCGCGCAGATGTCGCTCCTGTCCCTGTCGCATGAGGTCGATTACCAGATCTCCGTCATGGGCTGGCTCGGCCAGAAGACGGAAGGTGCGGGCGGCGATCCGGTTGATGACCTGAAGAAGGTCGATCCCAAGATCGTCCAGTGCATCTACGGAAAGGAAGATGACGACGAGGTGGCCTGCCCTGATCTCAAGGGCAGCGGTGCCGATGTGATTGCCCTTGCCGGCGATCACCACTTCGATGAGAACTATGAGCTATTGAGCAAGACGATCATCGACGGGCTGAAGGCACGGCTTCAGGACTAGGCTGCGTCGCGCCGCCCCAGGCTAGCGCATCAACTGCTCTTCACTCCAGCCGAGAGCGGCGATATCGCCGCTCCGGAAGCGACCATCATCGGCAACGATGAATTCATCGAGCTGCGGTGGATGTACGCTCGTTCCTGCCAACATCGCATGAATCTGGCCGCGATGATGCGTCTGGTGTTGGAACAGGTGGTTCAAAACGTCTTCCATCCGCTCGCGCTGAATGCGCCCCGCACGATGGATCTCGGTCGTCGACGCCAGCTTTTCCGGCGTTGCCGCCTCGCAAAGCGCGACCAGCCTGCGATCGACTTTCGCCTGTTCGGCAGCAAGCGCCGCGATATCGTCGAATGGCTCCTCGACGTCCCAGGCGGCAGGGCCAAGCGTGCCGCCTTCAAGCGCATCGACGTAGAACCAGTCGACGGTCAGAATATGGTTGAGCGTTGCCTTGATCGACGGGAAGAAGCTTGCGCGTGCCGCCTCGAATTCTCCCGGCTTCAACCTGCTGCAGGCTTCATGCAGGCGATAGTTCGCAAGCGCGTTGTTGTACGCAAGCTTCCGTGTGGTCCTGCATGGGTCGAAAGTCGGCATCGGTAACTCCGTTTCTTGACGGGCAACCCGCAAGCGTCAGTCGTCTTCCTGGAACAAGCGAAACTGTGCCGCTTCCAGATCCTTTGGGGGTTGCATGCCGAGGTGCTTCCAGGCCGTCGCGGTCAGGACGCGGCCGCGTGGGGTGCGCTGAATGAAACCCTGCTGAATCATGTAGGGCTCGATGATGTCCTCGATCGCGTCGCGTGGTTCGGAAAGCCCTGCGGCGATGGTTTCGATGCCGACGGGGCCGCCGCCGAAATTGACCGCGATCATGTTGAGGTAGCGCTTGTCGAGCTGGTCGAGGCCCATGTTGTCGACGAGCAGCCGGGTCAGCGCCTCATCGGCAATCTCGCGGGTGACGGCTTCAGCCTTCGCCACTTCCGCGAAATCGCGCACGCGCCGCAGCAGGCGACCGGCAATACGCGGCGTTCCACGAGCGCGCCGGGCGATTTCCCGTGCACCCTCGTCGGTCATGGGCAGGTTCATCAGGCGTGCGCCGCGTCGAACGATCAGCTCCAATTCCTCGACGGTATAGAAGCTCAGGCGGACGGGAATGCCGAAACGGTCGCGAAGCGGCGTGGTCAAAAGGCCAAGGCGGGTCGTTGCTGCAACGAGGGTGAATTTCGACAGGTCGATCTTGACAGAACGCGCGGCTGGTCCTTCGCCGATGATGAGGTCGAGCTGGAAATCCTCCATCGCGGGGTAGAGGATTTCCTCGACGGCCGGGTTGAGCCGGTGAATTTCGTCGATGAAGAGCACGTCGCGCTCTTCGAGATTGGTCAGCAGAGCGGCGAGATCGCCCGCCTTGGCAATAACCGGACCGGACGTAGAGCGGAAATTGACGCCGAGTTCCTTCGCCATGATCTGCGCGAGCGTCGTCTTGCCGAGGCCGGGCGGGCCAACGAAAAGGACGTGATCCAGCGCCTCGCCACGGTTCTTCGCCGCCTCGATGAACACCTTCAGGTTTGCGCGCGCTTCCGCCTGGCCGGTGAACTCGTCCAGCGACTGCGGCCGAAGCGTCACATCCAGGTCTTCGCCTCGTTTCTCTGCCGATATCAGGCGCGCGGCTTCACTCATGCTGGCATTTCCCAATCTTCAAACGCTCGTGACCAATACACCAAGCCGAACGCTTTTGGCACCCGCTCGGGCAATTGGATCAGCGAGCCAGTTCCTTCAACCCAAGGCGGATGAGCTTGGCGCTGTCGGCGCCTTCACCGGCGGTCTTCATGGCGGCGGCAACGGCATTGGCAGCCTGGTCGCGGGAATAGCCGAGGTTCGTCAGCGCGGATACCGCGTCGGCGACAGGGGCAGCGGCAACACCTTCACCGAGCTCCTGCTTGAGGCCGATGGTGCCCGACGCTTCTCCGGCGAAGGCCGGCGCCTTGTTCTTCAGTTCGGTGACGATGCGCACGGCAACCTTGGGACCAACGCCCTGAGCGCGGGCGACTGCCGTGCGATCCTGCAGCGCGATGGCGTTCGCCAGTTCGCTTGGAGGTAGGGTCGAAAGGACGGCGAGAGCCACCTTTGCACCAACGCCCTGTACGCTCTGCAGGAGAATGAACCACTCTCTCTCGAGCGCGGTCATGAAGCCGAAGAGCTTCAGCTGGTCTTCGCGAACATAGGTCTCGATGAAAAGCACACAGGCCTCGCCCACCGAGCCGAGGCGAGACAGGGTGCGCGCCGAGCAGAAGGCGACGTAGCAGACGCCGTGGACATCGACGAGGACGTAGTCGTCGCCGATTTCTTCGATGGTGCCTTTGAGCTTGCCGATCATGCAAATGGTCCGTTCGGTGGGTTTTCAGTGAAGATTAGCCGGCAAGCGCTGCCTGCCGCATGCGGCTGCTGCCGCGGTTATGAGCGTGGCAGATGGCGATGGCCAGCGCGTCGGCAGCGTCGTTGCCCTTGAATTCGACCTTGGGCATCAGGATTTTCAGCATCATGTGGATCTGCTGCTTTTCGCCGTGGCCGACGCCGATGACCGCCTTCTTGACGGCGTTTGGCGCATATTCGGCGACGGGCAAACCGGCGCGGGCAGGGACCAGCATGGCAATGCCGCGTGCCTGCCCGAGTTTCAGCGTTGCAACGGCGTCCTTATTGACGAAGGTTTGTTCGACGGCAGCCTCATCAGGCTGATAGCTGTGCACGACTTCCGCCAGGCCATCGTGCAGCTGGCAAAGGCGTGAGGCGAGGTCCAGGTCGCCGTCCGAGGTGACCGTACCGGACGCGACGAAGCGCAAGGAATTGCCGAGCGTGTCGATAATTCCCCAGCCCGTGCGGCGCAGGCCCGGATCAACGCCGATGATGCGAATCGTATTTTGCATGCTTCACCCTATTGCACTCGCCAAATAACTGCCATCGATATGTGAACAAAACAAAAACATTCCTTGTTTTTGCCACGCGCTGTTTACGGCAATTTAAGCTCCATAACCGACTTTTGATCCACAAAATGTCAGAGGAACTCCCTTCTCAGGAAGGCAAGGTTCCCGTTTTCTGTTTTCAGGTCAGCCGGCAGGATGTTCCACGCTCTGCCGGTATGAGCCGTTCCGGAAGGGTTCATCGTTCATGGTTCAGAGATTTAAATCCCTGTCCTTCAAGGTCATCGCGACCTTTATACTGCTGACCGCACTGTCGATTGCGGTCATCAACGTGCTTGCTTACTTCGCCAGCAGCCGCATTTCCGGTGAGCAGGCACTCAAGGCCAAGGAGAGCGTCCTGATCTTCCGCGGCGACATGCTGCAGGATCAGCTTGAGCAGTTGGAAAACCAGGCGAACTCGATTGCGCGCATCGAAGCGTTGCAGATGTCGATTACAAGCCTGAAGAGCGGTTGGAAGACAATCGAGAAGACGTCGGGTGATGCGCGCGCCGAATTGAAGAAGGTGTTCATCACCAACAATCCGAACCCGGCCGACCAGCGCGAAAAATTGGTGAAGCCGCAGGCACCAAGCGGCTTCTACTACTCCAACCATGAAACGACGCAGGGTGAAGTGGCCCGCGACCTGGAGAATACCGCCTTCAGCGACCTGCTGATCGCCGATCTCGATGGCAACGTCCTCTACTCCTACAAGAAGAACGACGATTTCGCGGAGAACCTGAAGACCGATGCATGGAAGGCGACCGGCGCCGGCCTTGCCTTCGCCAAGGCGATCGCCAACACCGCGAAGGCGACTGACGATTCCGCCCCCACCGGCTTTTCCGGTCTTCGCGTCGACGCGGCGAACGGCAAGTCGGCAATCTTCTATGCCGTGCCGATCGTCAAGCTCGGCGCGGCGAAGGGCGTGATGCTCTTCAAGGTCCGCGACAACATCATCACCAGCATTCTCGCCAAGGGCATCGTGTCCGGTAGCACGGCGCAAGCCGCTATCATCTCGGATGACGGATCGGCGATCGGCGTAAACTCGTCCGGCCAGCTGGCAACGCTCGATCCCACGCCTTTCACCTTCGCGAAGGACGCGCTGTCGGCCAAGGGTATGACGGTCGACGACTTCGATCGCGCCGATGGCTCGGCACGAGCCTATGTTCGCGGCATCGATTATCAGGGCTCCCGCTTCCTCGTCGTGGAAAGCGTCCGCATCAGCGAACTCAATGCTGGCTCGCTGGAGATCGCCACGCTCCTGACGATGATTGCGTTTGGTGTTCTGATCATCATGGCCGTGGCAACCTGGGCCATCACCAAGCTGCTGTTCTCGCCGCTTGCCCGGCTCGCGGACGTCACGCGTGACGTCGCCGACGGCAACCTCGAAGTCGAGATCGGCAGCCAGAACTGCGGCGACGAAATCGGCACGATGGCCAAGGCATTGGCGCGGTTCAAGCAGTCGCTTGTCGAGAGCCGCGACCTGGAAGCTGCCAGCAACGAAACGCGGGCTAGCGCGGAGCGGGATCGCCAGCAGCACATGGCTGAGCGCGAGGCGGAAGCACGGACCCTGCAGGAAGTCGTCAAGGCGATCGACGAGGGCCTGCATCACCTTGCCAACGGCGATCTTGCCTATCAGATCGAGACCCGCTTCCCGAACGAACTCGAAGGCCTCCGGGTCAACTTCAACGAGGCGCTGGCTACCCTCAGCGAAACGATGACGGCGATCGGCGGCAACTCGATGGCCGTGCGTTCGGGTTCCGAGGAAATGCGCACCGGTGCCGATGAGCTTGCCGGTCGGACCGAGCGGCAGGCCGCCTCTATCACCGAGACCGCGAATGCGATCGATGCGATCACCCAGTCGGTCCGCGTTCAGATCGAGCGTGCGGAGCAGGCCGAACGCATCGCCCGCGACGCCAAGCGGGAGACGACCGGCTCCAGCCAGATCATGCGCGAGACAATTGCCGCGATGGAGGCGATCCAGGCGTCGTCGCGCCAGATCAATTCGATCATCGCCGTTATCGATGCGATCGCCTTCCAGACCAACCTGCTGGCGCTCAATGCCGGCGTCGAGGCTGCACGGGCAGGCGAGTCCGGCAAGGGCTTCGCCGTGGTCGCCATGGAAGTGCGCGAACTGGCACAGCGTTCATCGAGTGCCGCAAAGGAAATCTCGAGCCTCTTGCAGAAGTCCACGCATGAAGTGGAGATGGGTGTGTCGCTCGTCGAGCGTGCCGGCGACGCGCTGACGGGGATCGGCAGCCATGTGGAGGCAATCAACGGCCAGATCAGCGAGATCATGGAAACGACGCGCGAGGAAGCCGACACCCTGCGTCAAATCAACTCCGCGGTCTCAGAGCTTGATGCGATGACGCAGCAGAATGCCGCCATGGTCGAGGAAACGACGGCTGCGATCCATCGGCTCGCGACCGAAGCGGTCGAAATGGACCGGCAGCTGGCGAATTTCACGCTGGCGCAGGCGGAACATCACCAGGGCACCGAGGTGCACCTGCTGCGACGTCGGGCTTGAACGGTAATCGGCAGATGAACGAGGGCCGGGAGACCGGCCCTTTTTATTTCCCGCTCGTTTGGAATGGGCCGAGCGGCCACCTACATAGACCTGTCCTTCCAATTACCGACAGGCTTCGTCATGGTTCCCTTCTCCATTCTCGATCTCTCTCCTGTTCCAGAAGGCGGGACGATCCGCCAGTCGCTCGAGAGTTCGGCGCGCATGGCGCAGAAGGCCGAAGAGTTCGGGTACAACCGCTTCTGGCTTGCGGAACATCACGGCATGCCGGGGATTGCCAGCGCGGCGACGGCGGTCGTGATCGGCCACGTCGGCGCGGCAACCAAGCGGATCCGCATCGGCTCGGGCGGCATCATGCTGCCGAACCACTCGCCGCTTGTCATTGCAGAGCAATTCGGAACGCTGGAAGCGCTGTTTCCGGGCCGCGTCGATCTCGGCCTCGGGCGTGCGCCCGGCACCGACATGCGGACCGCCCAGGCCCTGCGGCGCAATCTCGATGCGGGGGCCCAGAGCTTTCCGAACGACGTGGTCGAATTGCAGCAGTTGCTGGGCACGCCGATCGAGAACCAGGCGATCCTTGCGGTTCCCGGCATGAATTCCAACGTTCCGATCTGGCTTCTGGGTTCCAGCCTCTACAGCGCGCAGCTCGCCGCGATGTTGGGGCTGCCTTATGCCTTCGCCTCGCATTTCGCGCCGGACTCGCTGCTTGATGCCATTGACATCTATCGCAGCCGCTTCACACCGTCCGCCGTGCTCGACAAGCCCTATGTCATGGTTGGTGTCATGGGGTCCGTTGCCGCAACGGATGAGGAGGCGCAATACCATTTCACCTCGGCCCAGCAGCAGTTCGTCAATCTGCGCCGCAATGTGCGCGGCCAGTTTCCACGGCCGGTCGCCGATATGGGGAGCTTCTGGTCCCCGATGGAGAAGCTGACGGTCGAGCACACGCTGCGCTATGCCGTCGTCGGGTCGCCGAAGACCGCGGAGGCAAAGCTCACCGAATTCCTTGCCGAGACGCAGGCGGATGAAGTGATCATCTCCATGCCGATCCACGATATCGAGGCGAGATTGAAATCGGTCGAGCTTTTCGCCGGGCTTGGAAACTTCCTTCGCGCTGCGGCGTAATGCCGCGCATCGTGGGCGCTTCGCGGCCCACAGCCATTTGTGCGAATTGACTTAGCGCAGTCGGGCCATAGCTTTGCTTGATCATACATGTCGTTTGCACGGCGTTGTGGCGACACAAGTGTGATGGACGGCGCACGCCGCAAATCGCGCGCGCGGCCGGTTTCGAGCAACCTTTGGAGGATGAGGATTGCTATGCGTTACCATGGTCTTGCTGCTTTGATTTCACTGATCTGTCTTTCCGCCTCGGCTGCAATCGCCCAAGAGGGCGACGTGGCGGCCGGGGAAACGGTCTTTAAGAAGTGCGCGGTCTGTCATATTGCCGACACCGACAAGAACAAGGTCGGGCCGTCGCTAAACCACCTGTTCGGCCGAACAGCCGGGACGCATCCGGATTTTGCCTATTCAGCGGCGATGAAGGCGGCGGGCACAGCCGGGTTGGTCTGGGACGAAGCGACTCTGCGCGATTATCTTCACGACCCAAAGTTGAAGGTTAAGGGTACGAAGATGGTGTTCGTCGGGCTGAAGGACGACGGCGATATCACCAATCTGCTAGCTTATCTCAAGCAATTCTCGAAATGAAATCAGCTTATTGATGTAGAGGCAGACGGCTCGTTGGCGTCATTTCGCGCCATTGCCGTGATGTTTTGTTTATGAGATAGTCCTAACGCAAGTGCCAGCGGATTGCGGGTAATTTCCACAGCCGGCCGGGCATTGGGAGGAACGCATGGTTGTCGTGCTGGTTCTCGGTCTGATCGTCATCGGGTCGGTGGTTTTCCACCTGCTCAGCCCGTGGTGGTGGACTCCGATCGCTTCGAACTGGAACTACATCGACAATACCATCATCATTACATTCTGGATCACCGGCATCGTCTTCGTCGCGGTGATCTCCTTCATGGCCTACTGCATCTTTCGTTTCCGCCATCGGCCGGGCAATCGGGCCGCCTACGAGCCCGAGAACAAGCGTCTGGAATGGTGGCTTGCCGGCAGCACGGCCCTTGGTGTGGCAGCGATGCTGGCGCCTGGCCTCGTCGTGTGGAACCAGTTCGTGACGGTGCCGCCGGATGCTGGCGAAATCGAAGTCGTAGGGCAGCAGTGGCTGTGGAATTTCCGGTTGCCGGGCGCCGATGGCAAGCTCGGCAGGGCAGACAATCGAGCGGTGACGGCCGACAATCCGCTCGGCGTGATCAGGAACGATCCGGCTGGCCTCGACGACATCATCATCTCAGGCGCCGAACTGCACTTGCCGATCGGCAAGTCGGTCCGCGTACACCTGCGCTCGATCGATGTGCTGCATGATTTCTACGTTCCCGAGTTCCGGGCGAAGATGGACATGATCCCGGGTTCGGTCACCTATTTCTGGTTCACGCCGACGCGGACGGGCACGTTCGAAGTGCTGTGCGCGGAGCTTTGTGGCGTCGGACATCCGCAGATGCGAGGGACTGTTGTTGTCGACGAGCCGGACGCCTACCAGGCGTGGCTCGCGCAGCAGCAGACGTTTTCGCAGCTGATGGCAGCGGTTGAACCGGCCAAGTAGGCCGGCGTTGCGGCCGGGGGAGCGGCCGTAACGGGAGGAGGAAGGAAGGCATGCGATGGTTGATATTCCAACCAGTGCCGGCGATGTTATCCCACCCGCCGAGGTGGCGGATGTTGAGCTCTATCATCCGAGGAGCTGGTGGACGAAATACGTCTTCAGTCAGGATGCCAAGGTCATTGCCATTCAGTATTCGGTGACGGCCTTTTCGATCGGTCTGGTGGCGCTGGTGCTGTCGTGGCTGATACGGCTGCAGCTCGGGTTTCCCGGCTATTTTTCCTTCATCGACGCGGATCATTATTACCAGTTCATCACCATGCACGGAATGATCATGGTGATCTATCTCCTGACCGCGCTCTTCCTCGGCGGCTTCGGCAATTACCTCATTCCGTTGATGGTCGGCGCTCGCGACATGGTGTTCCCCTATGCGAACATGCTGAGCTACTGGCTTTATCTGCTGGCCGTGATCGTGCTTGTTGCGGGCTTCTTCGCTCCTGGCGGACCGACGGGGGCCGGCTGGACGCTTTACCCGCCGCAGGCACTGACGTCAGGTACGCCAGGCGGGCGCGACTGGGGTATCATCCTGATGCTCTCGTCCCTCATCATCTTCATCATCGGCTTCACGATGGGTGGCTTGAACTATGTCGTCACCGTGCTGCAAGGGCGGGCGCGCGGCATGACGCTGATGCGGATGCCATTGACAGTATGGGGCATTTTCACAGCAACCGTCATGGCGTTGCTGGCTTTCCCGGCGCTCTTCGTCGCCGCCGTCATGATGCTGTTCGACCGGCTGCTCGGCACCAGCTTCTTCATGCCTGCGATTGTCGAAATGGGCGAGCAGCTGAAATCCGATGGCGGTAGCCCGATCCTGTTCCAGCACCTCTTCTGGTTCTTTGGTCATCCGGAAGTCTACATCGTCGCGCTTCCGGCATTCGGCATCGTCTCCGATCTTATCAGCACGCATGCGCGCAAGAACATCTTCGGCTACCGCATGATGGTCTGGGCGATCGTGATTATCGGGGCGCTGAGCTTCATCGTATGGGCGCATCACATGTATGTCAGCGGCATGAACCCGAATTTCGGGTTCTTCTTCGCCACGACAACGTTGATCATCGCCGTGCCGACCGCGATCAAGGTCTACAATTGGGTGCTGACGCTGTGGCGGGGTGATATCCACCTGACGCTGCCGATGCTGTTTGCCATCGGTTTCATCGTGACCTTCGTCAATGGCGGGCTGACCGGACTGTTCCTCGGCAACGTCGTGGTGGACGTGCCACTGTCCGATACGATGTTCGTGGTAGCGCATTTCCACATGGTGATGGGCGTCGCGCCCATCATGGTGGTCTTCGGCGCAATCTATCACTGGTATCCGAAGATTACCGGGCGGATGCTCGACGAGGTTCTCGGTCGGATCCACTTCTGGGTTACCTTCATCGGCGCCTATGCGATCTTCTTCCCCATGCATTATGTAGGCCTGGTGGGCGTGCCGAGGCGCTATTTCGAGCTTGGCGACACGGTTTTCATTCCGCCTTCGGTGCATGACCTGAACATGTTCATTTCGGTCGCGGCGCTTGTCGTCGGGGCGGCGCAGATGGTGTTCCTGTTCAATGTCATTTGGAGTCTGTTCCGCGGCCGCGAGGCCGGTGGCAATCCGTGGCGAGCGACGACCCTCGAGTGGCAGACTCCTCAGACGCCGCCCGCCCATGGCAACTGGGGCAAGGAGCTTCCGATCGTCTATCGCTGGGCCTACGACTACAGTGTACCCGGCGCTCCCGAAGACTTCATACCCCAGAACCAGCCGCCTATGGCCGGAGTGTCGAGGGCGCACACATGAGTGTGGTTCTTGTCTTTCTCGCGGTAATAGCCGCAATCGTCATCTGGTGGCTGTCCGGGCAGAGGATGATGTCGAAGCCATGGATGGAGGTCGGCACGCTTGATGATATCGGCGGACCGGCGAAGCCGCCGATCCCGACCGCCAAGATCGGCCTCGGCATTTTCCTCGCGGTGGTCGGCGCGCTCTTTTCCCTGTTGGCCAGTGCTTATCTTTCGCGAATGAGCGGTGCGGATTGGTGGGCAATACCCGTTCCTCGGCTTCTTTGGGCGAATAGCGCTGTCTTGATCGCCAGCTGCGCGGCTCTGCAATGGGCGGTGGTTGAAGCGCGCCGGGGCGCCGATGACGGCCTGCGGCTTGCGCTTGATATAGCGCTGGCGACCGCAGTGCTCTTTCTTGCCGGGCAGGTCGTCGCCTGGCTGCAGCTGGTCGCGGCCGGATATGTCCTTGCCGATAACCCGGCAAACAGTTTCTTCTACATGCTGACGGGATTGCATGGCCTGCATATCCTCGGTGGGCTGGCAGTGCTTGCGCGAACCAGATTGCGCTTGCTCGCAGGCGGCACCGCCGCTTCCGCCAGGCTGCGCCTCGGTGTCGAGCTCTGCGCCACCTACTGGCACTTCATGCTCGTCGTGTGGCTGCTTCTCTTCGCGCTTTTTACCGGCTGGGCAAACGACTTCGTCGATCTCTGCCGCCAACTCGTTTCTTAAGGGGTGGACGATGGCCGAACTGACCCGAATGCAAACTGACGACGTCGCCATGGGGCCGCCCGCCGGCCTGCGCGGCGTGGCGGCCGACTTTGCCTCGGACCAGCGGGCGTTCAAGAACGTCTCCTGGGGCAAGGCCATGATGTGGATCTTTCTCCTCAGCGATACTTTTATCTTCGGCTGCTTCCTGCTGGCCTATATGACCGCGCGGATGTCGACGCCGGTTCCGTGGCCTAATCCGAGCGAGGTCTTCGCGCTCAATATCGGCGGCCAGGAGGTCCCGCTGATCCTCATCGCGATCATGACCTTCATCCTGATCAGCAGCAGTGGCACGATGGCCATGGCTGTCAATTTCGGTTATCGCCGCGAGCGCGGGAAAACGGCCGCTTTGCTGCTTCTGACCGCCGCGCTTGGCGCGACCTTTGTCGGAATGCAGGCTTTCGAATGGACGAAGCTCATCACCGAAGGCGTGCGCCCCTGGGAAAACCCGTGGGGCGCGGCACAGTTCGGATCATCCTTCTTCATGATCACCGGTTTTCACGGGACGCACGTGACCTTCGGCGTAATCTTCCTGCTTGTTACCGCGCGCAAGGTATGGCGCGGGGACTTCGATACGGGCCAGCGCGGCTTCTTCACAAGCCGCAGGGGTAGCTATGAGAACGTCGAGATCATGGGCCTGTACTGGCACTTCGTCGACCTCGTCTGGGTCTTCATCTTTGCCTTCTTCTATCTGTGGTGAGGTCGCATCCATGGCACAGGCACAAGCACATTCCGGCCAACAGCATCCGATCAGGCTCTACCTCGTCGTCTGGGGATTGCTGTTCGTCCTCAGCACCTTCTCCTATCTCGTCGATTATCTCGGCATCCAGGGTTATCCCCGCTGGACGCTCATCATCGTCTTCATGATGCTGAAGGCCGGACTGATCGTTGCCATTTTCATGCACATGGCCTGGGAACGGCTGGCGCTCGTCTACGCGATATTGCTGCCGCCACTGCTCGTCCTCGTCTTCGTGGCGATGATGGCGTCGGAGTCGCACTACACGATCTTCACCCGGCTTGCCTTCCTCGGCGGGGCCGGTCCCTGAGTCGGCCGTTAAAGGGCTACATGATCTTCTCGTTCGGATAGACGCCCGATAGGGCGGACTGGCGAACGAACCCGCCGACGTCATGGCCAGTCACCTCGACATTGCACCATGTACCATCACATGAGCGGACGGCGACCCGGACGCGCGCCGCGAGCTTTGCAACGGCATTCGCTGACGCGCGCGGTGTAGCGCGGATCGGCACCGGCGAGGCCATCCAGGGGCCGATCAGCACAGTGCGGTGGCTGGATAGCAGCGCGCGATGCATGCAGCCGGAGATGCCATCGGCGGATGTCATTTGGCTGGGGAGCACGATGCCGAGCAAGCAGCCGGCAGCCAGCACGCCCAGCCGGTGTGCTGCACGGTATCGACGGCGTGCCATGGCCTAGTTGCAGGATGCCATGCGCTTCAGGGCAGCGGTCACCCCGTTCAGGGAATAAGTATAGGTGGTCGCCGTGCCGCGCTGGGAGACCGCTTCGACCGTCATGTCGCTACCGGAGCGCATGGCGCTGATGACGTCATGCTCGCGCGATTCTTCAAGCACCCAGGCGGACTTGCCCCTGGTGAACATCGTAAACGTCTTGTCGCCGATTGCGATCTTGGCCCGGGAGCCGGGCTTCAGTTCGTAGCCCATGATCGCTTGTGGCTCATATCCGGCGCCCGGCGCCCGACCGATCACGAAGTAATTGCTGCCATGATCGACGCTTGCCGGTTGCTTGCTTGTCGGCACTGTCAGCAAATAGCACACCGTCTCGCCGCCCTTGCTGTAGGAATAGACGCCCCAGTCCTCGAACTGCTTGACCATTGTCGGCTGCGCATGGGCGGCAATTGCACCGGCAAGAGTGAAGGAGAGTACGAGAGCTATTCTTTTCATGGGCATTTTCCCCGCCGAAAGTGTGAGAGACGCTGGTCTTGGAACAGACCGGCTGGAGCGAACGCGGCGCATTCAAGTCGGCGAGGGTTACCGAGACCTTAACGGCGGGCTGGGGGTAACGAACGTGTGACCGATCGATCACCTGATGTGAATGGACGGCCAAAACGAAAGGCCGGTCATGTCTTCCATGGCCGGCCCGCAGGCCCAAGGCCCCTCTTCGCCTGATGTTCCGGATGTCAGTTGCCTGTCTGCCGCACCGTCTTCTGAGCGATCGCCTTGGCAAGATCGTCACGCTCCTCGCAGCCGTTCGGGCAAAGCGTCGTCAGTCGTGCGAGCTGGTCGTTCGCCTTGGCCATGTCGCCGGTCTCGACGTAGAGTTCGCCCAGATATTCGCGGGCGGCCTTGTGGTCGGGCTCGAGTTCCAGCGCCTTGGCGTAATAGGTCAGCGAGGTCCGGTAGTCTCCGGTCTTGCGCAGGGTAAAGCCAAGCAGATTGTAGACGTCTGCCTGCTGCGTATCCTCGGCAAGGCCGCGAAGCTCGTCCCGCGCCCCCTGATAATCCCCGGCAGCGATCTTGGCGCGCACCGACGTCAAATCTGGCGCATTGGTGGATTCGATATTGTCGATGGCGAAGGCCGGAACGGCTTGGATCGCGGGAAGGGCAGCGGTTGCCGCGATCAAGGCGATCGTACCTGCCAGAACATGTCTCTTCATGATCGTTTCTCCTTCAGTTTCTCATGCCTGGATCTTGGGGGTGAAGCCGTAGACGTTGCCGTCCTTGACGAAGGTGCCGGAGCCCGGGAACGGAAAATGCGAGCCGCAGATCGCGATCTTGTCTGCGATGACGCGGTCGATCAGCTTGCGGCGCGTCTCGATCGCCATCGGCCCGTCCTGGTCGTAGGCGCCCTGCCATTCCGGATGCGGGGCGAGCAAGGCCGGCACGTACATGATGTCGGCCGACACCATCAGCTGTTCGTTTCCGCCGTCGACGAGATAGACGGAGTGGCCGGGCGTATGTCCCGGCGCTGATATCATGCGGATGCCGGGCGCTACCTCGGCGCCGTCCTCGACGAGTTTCCAGTTCTGCCATTTCGGGAAAACATTGGCGATGCGCTGGCCGGCCGCCTTACGGCTTTCCGCAAGCTTTTCGACGCGGCCAGACTCCGTCCACCAGCTATACTCGGCTGCGTTGACGATCAGTTCGGCATCGGGAAAGACGGCCGCATTGGTGCCCTTGTCCATCAGGCCCCAGACGTGGTCCGGATGGAAATGTGAGAGCAAGACCGTGTTGATCTTCCTGTAGTCGATGCCCGCCGCCGCCATGTTGGCGGGTAGGTGTGTCGCATTCGCCTGCCACTGGCCGACGCCCGATCCGGCATCCATCATGATCAGCCGGTCGCCCATCTTGAGGACGACGACGGTGAGGGGGATCGGCATGAAACCGGTCGGCAGGCCGGCCTTGGCAAGCGCCTCCTTGGTGTCTTCAATTGAGGCGTTCTTGATGAAGCCTGGGTCGTGCGGCTTTCGCCAGATACCGTCATAGATGGCGGTGACCTCGACCGATCCGACCCTATATCTGTAGAAGCCGACGCTCGGCTCGTCGGGCGTTTCGGCAAAGACCGGTGAAACGAATTCCAGTTTCGAGGCAAGGCCGAAGGCGGCGCCCGCGGCGGCGGTGCCGAGAACGGTACGGCGTGTCATGGTGAACATCGCAAGTCTCCTCTTGTCGGGTGCTATGATGCAGCGGCAACACGACAATGGGTGCCGCCGCTGCCAGACAAGATCGAGGCCGGCCGGCAGTTATTCCCGGCATGCCGGGCAATCTTCCTAAGCTGATGAAACCGATGGGAGATTTTTCGCGACGGCATCCAGAACCCTTCCCGTGAACGCTTTTCCTCGAAAAAAATCGCGCCGGGACGGAATAAAATGATGGTCAGGGCGATCTATCTTGCGGAAGGCATAAGGGCGATCCGATGCGGTCGGCCGAACCCGGGGAAGACGATGACAGAGGCTGAGATCGCGGATTTCCTTTCATTCGAATGCCAGCGCACGCCATTAGGTGCCGATCGGGCGATTGCCGGTACCGGGCGGATGGCGGCTCGCCTTCTGAAAGCCCTCTCCGCCATGATCGGCATGTCGTTGGCGATGACGCGGCCGCTGCTCGACCCGCAAGCGGCCACGATGAGGACGCCTGCCGCATCGGCCGAAACGATGCAACGCTTCCAGAAGGCCATCCTTCCGCAGCTGGACGACGCCTACAATTTCGCCCGCTTCCTCAGTCGCGATCCCGATGCTGCTGGAGATATCGTCCAGGAAGCCTTCCTGCGCGCCTATCGGAGCTTCGAAGGCTATCGCGGCGGCGATCCGCGCGCCTGGATGTTTTCGATCGTCAGAAATTGCTACCGCGCCTGGCTACTCGACGGCCGCCGGAAGGCGCATTTCGAAGTGCCGATGGCCGAGGACGTCTCGACCGGTGAAGCGGATATCGCGACTTGCCAGATCGCGTCCGACGACGACACGCCGGAAGCGTCCGTGATCCGCAAGAGCGAGTCCGAGCGCGTACGGCGGGTCATCGGCGATCTTTCCGACCCGATGCGGGAGGTGCTGGTGCTGCGGGAACTCGAGAGCCTGTCCTATCGGCAGATCGCCGAAATCATCGACGCGCCGATCGGCACCGTCATGTCCAGGCTCGCGCGGGCACGGGAGGAATTCGGCAAAGCCTGGCTGGCCCTGGAAAAGAGCGGGGTGGCGCCATGAGCGATGAAAGCCATCGAGCCTGTCCCGAATGGAGCGACATGCTGCACGGTTTCGTCGACGGTGAGCTCGATTCGGTCCATTCGGCGCAATTCGAGGCGCATCTTGCCGGTTGCGCCTCCTGCAGCGCCGCGCTGGCAAGGGTGACTGCCATACGGAAGGTCATCGGTGGAAACGGGGTCAAATGGCGCGCGCCGGAGGAAGTGCGTTCTCGGGTCCTAAGTAGCCTGTCCCTCGAGACTGCCGCAACCGTGGATCAGGAGAAGGCGGCTGCGGCCGAAAACGGCATCTGGCCGCGGATCTTCGCGTTCATCCGGCAATGGAGCCTTGTGCCGTCGTTTGCTGCGCTGGCCGCAAGTCTCTTCCTGTTCGTCAATCTGCCGCGTGGGATAGATATCCAAGATCAGATCGTCGCCAGCCATGTCCGCTCGCTGCTTGCCGATCACCTGGCTGATGTGCAGACCTCGGATCGACACACCGTCAAGCCCTGGTTCAACGGCAAGATCGACTTCTCTCCGCCAGTCGTCGATCTCGCGGCCCAGGGGTTTCCCCTGATCGGGGGCAGGGTCGACTACGTTGGCGGACGGGTCGTCGCGGCTCTGATCTATCGGCTCCGCGGACACGTGATTAATCTCTTTATATGGCCGGGTACGTCGACGGCACCGGGCAGTGCGGAACGCGAGGGATACAATATTAGTCGATGGTCGAGCGGCGGACTGGTGTTCTGGGCGATAACCGATGCCAGCGCCGAAGATCTTGCCGCATTCCGCAAGAATTTTATAGCGCAGGCCGGCTTGGCGCCCGAGGAAGAGCGTCCTTGAAACGAAAGCGCCGGCGGGAACAATCCGGCCGGCGCGATAACATGATGCTTCCTTGCAGGTCTCAGGCCGAAAGCTTGGCCAGAACCTCTTCGTCGACTTCGAAATTCGAGTAGACGTTCTGGACATCGTCATCGTCTTCCAGGCTGTCGATCAGCTTCAGCAGCGACTGGGCACGTTCTTCGTCGACGGGCACGTTGTTCTGGGCGCGCCAGACGGCCTTGACGGTTTCGGCTTCGCCGAGCGAGGTCTCGAGGGCCTTGGCGACTTCGCCAAGAGACTCAAAGGCGCAGGTGATGTAGTGGCCCTCTTCGTCGGTCTCGACGTCGTCGGCGCCGGCTTCGATCGCCGCTTCCATCATCTTGTCGGCATCGCCAGCGGATAGCTTGTAGGTGATCTCGCCAACGTGGTCGAAGGAGAAGGATACCGAGCCCGTTTCGCCAAGTGCGCCGCCGGCCTTCGTAAAGATCGAGCGGACGTTGGAGGCAGTGCGGTTGCGGTTGTCGGTCAGGGCTTCGACGATGATCGCCGTGCCGCCCGGGCCGTAACCCTCATAACGGACTTCATCGTAGTTCTCGCCGTCGGCACCGGAGGCCTTCTTGATGGCGCGGTCGATATTGTCCTTTGGCATGGACTGCGCCTTGGCGTTCTGGATCGCCAGACGCAGGCGGGCGTTCATCGAAGGGTCGGGCAGACCGGCCTTGGCCGCAACCGTGATTTCACGTGCGAGCTTGGAGAACATTTTCGATCGCACGGCATCCTGACGGCCCTTGCGATGCATGATGTTTTTAAACTGTGAATGGCCAGCCATGGCACCCCTGTTCACGTCGTATTGTTAGGAATGGGCCGCCTTATAAGAGCGAAATTGGCCGCATTCAAGGGAAAACGGCTCTGTCGCGCCGGTCGCTCGTGTATCCGGAATGGCGGAACAAACCCCAGGAAGTTGACGTTTCGCCCACGGACCCTCGAAATGGAAGGAAGTGCAATGGCTAGTTTCAACGAGGCGCGGGAACACCCGGCACGCCAGCTCTGGGACCAGGTGAACGACATTCATGCCGGCATGCTCGGCGTGGACGGGGCCGACATGCACATGCAGCCGATGGCGCCGAACGCCGATCCGAAGACCAACACGATCTGGTTCTATACGAAATCCGATGCGGCGATCGTACGTGCGATCAAGCCGGGGACTCGGGCGCATTTCTGCGTGGTCGGCAAGGATCACGACTACCATGCCTGCCTTGCCGGCAAGATCGAGGTGCGGCCCGACCCGTCAAAGGTAGACGAGTATTGGAACTCGCTCGTCGCCGCCTGGTATGACGACGGCAAGAAGGATCCGAAGCTCACGATGCTCGCCATGCATGTCGACGACGCCGAGATCTGGGTTTCGACAGGCAATAAGCTGAAGTTCGGCTGGGAGATCGCGAAGGCCAACCTCGACGATGACAAGATGCCCGATGTCGGCATCAGGCAGCACTTGCAGTTCGCCTGAGAAGAATAGGCCCGGCGCAGTCCGGGTCTTTTACTGCATGCCCTTCGCGACATAGATCAGCGGCTTTTTCGGCAAGGTGCGCAGCGAGACGGAGATCGTGTTCGTCGGCGCGTAGCTGATGTCGAAATCGGGTCCGAACATCGACAGGAAGCTTTGCAGTGGGCGCGGCTGATGCATCGGCAGGATCAGCGAGGCGCGCAGGCGCTTGATGACGCGGCTCATGCTGTCGGAACCCATCGTCAGCCCACCATCCACCGGCACCATCACGACATCCAGCCGGCCGATGTCCGTGTAGTGAGCCTCCGTCAGTTCGTAATGCAGATGGCCGAGATGACCGATGCAGAGACCGGCAACCTCGAAGATAAAGATCGAGTTCCCATCTTGCTGCGGCGCGCCGAAGCCGCCCCTGATATCGGTAGTGACATTGCGGATGTAGGTGTCGCCGACCATGAGGTTGATCTTGGCCTTCTCGCCCGGGACGTCGCTCCATCCATGCAGCACGTATCTGATGGCCGGGTCGGTCACCAGAGTATAGTGCGAGGAATGGGCGCGGTTCATGGTGACGACCATCGGCGCCTGGGGCGGCGAGTACCAGCCGCTGTAATCGGTCGCGATCGTTACGCCACCTGGCGTTTCAATGAGGAAGGTGGAGTGCCCGATGTAGGTCAGCGTAACCGATTGGTCGGTGGCGGTGGCATCGATGATCGGTGCCGAGCCCGTGAAGCTGGCAAAGGTCGCTTGCGGGATCGATTGGGCGATGGCCTGGCACTGGCTGACGTTTCGCTGTTCCTCCTGAGCGGCGGCCGCTTCCGCGGCAACCAGGACCATCAGGCAGGCGATTGCGAAAACAAGAAAACGCGGCTTCATGCCACTTCCTCCAGCGCTCTCACGGATAGGCTCGGGAGGATGCGGCAAGGCGCAGCAGCGGTCCAGTTGAAATCCGGAGTCGCTTCTCACGTTTGCGTCATGGCGGGAAAGGCTCTAGCGCCAGAACTCCGGAATAGTCTCGGCAAGCCGGGGACCGAGACGCAGCGGAGCGATTTTTTCAGCCAGGCCGGTCGCATCGGAGATCTCGACGCCGACACCGCAGATGGTGGCAGGGCCGGTCGCTGCTTCCATGCGGCCCTTCGGCATCTTGGAGATGAACCGGTTCAGCGGCTCCTCCTTATCCATGCCGAGCGAGGAGTCGTAGTCGCCGCACATGCCGGCATCCGACATGTAGGCGGTACCACCGTTCAGGATCTGGTGGTCGGCGGTCGGCACATGTGTGTGGGTGCCGACGACGAAGCTGGCGCGGCCGTCGACGAAATGACCGAAGCACTGCTTCTCGCTTGTCGCTTCGGCATGGAAGTCGAAGATGATCGCATCGGCCTGTTCCTTCAGCGGGCAGGCATCGAGGATCGCTTCTGCAGACTTGAAGGGATCGTCGAGTTCGGGATGCATGAAGACGCGACCCATGACATTTGCGACCAGCACGCGTGCACCGTTGCGGGCGTAGAACAGCCCCGAGCCGCGGCCCGGCGTGCCCTGCGGATAGTTGGCCGGTCGCAGGAACTGGTCGTGACGCCCGGCAAATGCGACCGCTTCCTTCTGATCCCAGACGTGGTTGCCCGTCGTGACGACATCGGCGCCGGCGTTTATCGTCTCGAGGAAGATATCCTCGGTGATGCCAAAACCGCCGGCGGCGTTCTCGCCGTTGACGACGACGAAATCGAGCTTCAGGTCAGAAATGAGGCCGGGGAGGCGGTTCCAGACGGCGGTGCGTCCGGTCTTACCCACCATGTCACCCAGAAAAAGCAGTCGCATTGCTATCCAATCCAAGAGGCAAAAAGGCGAAGCCCGCTTTCCGTCAGGAGGGCGTCCAGGCTGACATCGTGCGGCTCGTCGGGCACATGTGCCACTTCCTGGCAGTCGAATGCAATGCCGATCAGCTTGGGATGCTGGCCTTTTTGCCGCAAACGCTCGATGGCGCGGTCGTAATAGCCGGCACCGTAGCCAATGCGGTGGCCGCGATTGTCGAAGGCGGAGAGCGGCACCAGCATGATTTCGGGATCGAGCACGGCGGCGTCCGCCGGCGGGCCGGACGTGCCGAAGCCTGTGCTGACCAACGGCACGCCGCGCACAAGTTCGCGAAACGCGATCGTCTGCTTGTCGAGGATGGCAGGCACGCAGAGCCGGGCCCCACGTGCCTGGAAGCGTGCCAGAAGCGGCCGGATGTCGGCCTCCGAACGGATCGGCAGGAAGCCGGAGACGACAGTGCCCGGATCGAAGGCGACGGCCTCGCCGGCATGCTCGGCCATGGCCAGGCTCATCTCGATGCGCGTGGCCTCTGGGATGGCGTCGCGCAGTGCAAGCCGGCCGGCTCGCATTTCGGCTTTCATTTCTTTCGGGGTCATACGGTCCATCGCGCTTTTTTCAGCAGACGATAAAGGTCCTGCCGATCATTTCAACGGGACAATGCGACCTTTGACCGCCCGCCTTAGCCAATCGGATCAAATCGTGATGCTGGTCGGTATGGCTGAGGCGTCGGCCTGTGCCTCAAACGAGTAGGCGTTCACGCCTGATGCCTGCTGGCCGGTTCTTGCGCGCAAGTCGCGCATCGCCTTGTCCATGAGCTGCCGAACCTCCTGCAGGATGGCCTTGAACTCTTCCATTGTCTTGCGGTCTTCGGTGGAGATGCCGGCGGACGCCTGCTGTCCGTCTTCGACGACGCTCTGGTAGGCGTTGCGCGCCGCAGTTGCGCCGTCGGATTCGTCCGCTTGGGCGGCGCTCGCGTCGGAGCTGTCCGATGCCGCGGCCGCGTCTGTGGCTGATGTATCGGTTGCGGCATCTGCCGACGCCGCTCCGGTATCGGCCGTTGCCGCAGAGGCATTGGCTGTGGAAGCGATGTTTGTTGCACTGGCCGCAACAGCCGAGGCAAATTCCGCGGCAGCGGCGCTGATCTTGTGGGCAAGTTCGGCCGCAAGCCGGGCGACGACCTCCGGCGGGTAGCCCCCGCTCTTCAGCATTTCGAGTTGCTGCTTGGCTTCCTCAAGCTTGCGCGCCGCTCTGGCCTTCGCCGCTTCGGCCGAGGTGGCCATGCTCTCGCGCAGGCTTTCCTGTGCCTTTGCCGCATTCTGCAATATCTTCAGGCGCGCGCTGGTGCTGTCGGCCGACATATTGAGATTGTGGGCGGAATAGGTGTTGCGCAGGATGTTGAGCGCTGATGCGGAACCGACTTGCATACTATTCTCCGGATTGCACTATCCGGTGCAGTCTGCAACTTCACGCTTGCGTGGGCCTGTGCCGCCTATGCAAGCGTAGCGAGCGCATGGATCGTTTGATTGAACAGCGGCATGCCGCCAGGCGACCAACCGAGAGCACGGATCTTCGCCGTGTCCATCGGCGTAAGCTGCGCCTTGTCGGCGGGAAGCGGGAGCCTGTTCACGCAATCGCGCTCCCAGCGAATGTGTTCCAGGATGTCCCAGGTATCCAGCGTGACATCGGAGACGTTGAAGGTCTCGCCGGAGATACGCGCGGCGTCCGCTTCCAGCATCAGCCGTACGGCCTTGCCGACGTCTCTTCCGTGGACCTCGGTTCCGGCGCGTGATCGCAGGTGGCGGCCGGCTAGATAATCTTCGATCAGTCTGTCCCATTTGTTCGGTCGGAGGTCGCCATAGACGCCGGTCAATCGGAGGCTGGCCGTCGCGAAGCCGGGCGACGCGAGGTGTGCGAGACTGCACTCGGCATCAAGCTTGACCTGGCCGTAGAGGGTCTCGGGCTTTCCAGGCATGCCCTCTTTCAGCATGGTTCCCGGTGCATGCTCTCCGTAGGCGGCGCGGCTGGAAATGAAAACGCAGCGGCGCGTGCCGGCGCGTTTGGCTGCTTCGAAAAGCCGGACGCTGCCGTCGAGGTTGAAGCGCTTGAACGTCTCCGGGTCGTCGCCCTCGCCGCCGCGGTATTTGCCGGGCAGGTGGTGGAAGGCGGCGTGCACGAAGAAATAGGCGTCCTCGAAGGCTTCGATATAATCGTGCGCAGGATCGAGCGAGAGCGGGGCGAACTCGACCGGTCTCGAAAAGAAGCGGGGCAGGGGAGCGTGGCGGCCGCCGATGATCACGGTATAGCCGGCGGCGAGCAGTTCTTCGACGATATAGCGCCCGACGAGACCTGTTCCCCCCGATACCAATACCTTCATGCTGCCTCTTCCGGGTTCGCCATGGTCGATAGATCCGGCAGGTCATCGCCGGCATAGAATGCATGCCAAAGGTCGATCAGCGGCCGCAGTTTATCGACCTTCGGATGATTCGTCTCCCACGGCTTCTCATACTGGTAGTGCAGGACGGAAATACTGTGCCAATCCCAAAGCTGGGGCATGGTAAACCAGACATATTGGAGCATGTTGAAATAGATCGGCAGGCCGTGCCAATCCGGGAAAAATTCCTGCAGGAAGGTCTGGTCCGTGCGATTCCAGAACACTCCCGGCTGATCCAGTCGCTCCAGCATGCGTTGGAAAGTGTCTTCGGACGGTTGCGCGACGAAGACGCCGGAGTTCAGCCGCTGGAAGTCCTCGAGGGATTCATAGACGTTCGGGGCGGCCGAAAACTCGGGATAGCGGAAGAGCTTGTCGATGTTGTGCAACACGATCGCATCGGCATCGATGAAGACGCAACTGGTGTATTCGGTCAGCTGCCAGAGGCGCAGCTTGCAGAAATTGTCGAGCGGCGAGTGAAACGCCGGCTTGCGTCCTTTCGTGAAGGGAGCCGCGGCGTGCAGATTGGATCGAGCATGACGCTCATTGAACTCGGCTGACAGCGGTAGATGCTCGACCGGCACCAGGCGGCAGTCGAGCTTTAGGAGTGGGGCAAGGCTGGCTTGGTCAACGCCCGCGGTATGGAGGACGACGATGACCGCTGGGGTAGCGGTTCGGCGCAGGGATGTTGCAAGCGCCTTGGCACCCTTGGCGTAATCGTCGTTGGTGATGAGAGTGACATAGGCGTACCGGGGCTCACTCATGAAACGGACTTCAGCCTCTTGCCTTCCGGATCATGGTTGATCGTGGCGGCAATGTCCTTCGTCCAAGCGGAAACGGCAGGCACGCGCGACCGGTCAACGCGATAGGCAAATTTCTTGGCGACATCGACGATCTCGCTCAGAAGGCCTGCCTGGAGGGTGATCGGATCGAGGCCGAGATGGCGAAATTTCTCGTTCTTGACGATGAGTTCGTTTTCCGGTGCTTCCTTGCGCGGGTTCGGTAGCCAGGCGATTTCGGCGCCGCTCATCTTTGCGATCATTTCGGCGAGATCGCGCACGCGATGCGTTTCGGTCATCTGGTTGAAGATTTCGACACGGGCTCCGCGGGCAGGCGGGTTGTTCAAGGCAAGCTCGATGCAGCGTACCGAGTCCTGGATATGGATGAAGGCGCGGGTTTGGCCACCGGTGCCATGGACGGTTAGGGGATAGCCGATCGCCGCCTGGATGAGGAAGCGGTTCAGCACGGTGCCGTAGTCGCCGTCATAGTCGAAGCGATTGACGAGTTGAGGGTGCCGGCGTGTCTGCTCGGTATGCGTTCCCCAAACGATTCCCTGGTGCAGGTCGGTTATGCGCAGGCGGTCGTTCTTGGCGTAGAAATGGAAAAGCAACTGATCCAGGCATTTGGTCATGTGATAGATCGAGCCGGGATTGGACGGATAGAGGATTTCCTGGCTGACGGTCTCGCCGCTCGCCGTCTCGATGCCAACGGGCAGATACCCCTCGGGGATCGCCGCCCCGACCGTCGAATAGCCATAGACGCCCATCGTGCCGAGGTGGATGAGATGTGCGTCGAGCTGGAGTTCGACAAGCGCATTCAGGAGGTTATGGGTGGCGTTAACGTTGTTGTTGACGGTGTAGTTCTTGTGCCGGTCGCTCTTCATCGAGTAGGGGGCGGCACGCTGCTCGGCAAAGTGAATGACGGCATCCGGACGGTTCTCGGCGAGCCACTTCTTCAGGAGCTCGTAGTCCTTGGCGAGGTCGATCAGGTTGAAATGAATGCGCCGGCCAGTTTCGGCGTGCCAGATGCGCGTGCGCTCCTGGATCGAGTCCATCGGGGTCAGCGACTGGACCCCGAGTTCGGTGTCGATCCACCGCCGCGAAAGATTGTCGAGGATATGGATCTCATGCCCCGCGTCCGAAAGATGCAATGATGTCGGCCAGCCGATGAATCCGTCCCCGCCCATCACTGCAATCTTCATCGCGGTGTCTCCTGCTTGAATGTCTCTGTCAAAAATTACTTAGGAAGCGTGACAATTGTTCAATGCTTGCAAGGCGGAAAGTCTTCCGCCAAAGAGGGCGCGTGGCTTTGGAGAAAATTATGGCGGACAACGGTTTTTCGATTTCGGGTGAACTCACGGAAACGGGTCACCGGCTCCTGCAGCGGGTTTACTACGAGGACACGGATTTTTCCGGCCTCGTCTACCATGCCCGCTACCTGCACTTCCTCGAGCGCGGCCGCACAGATTACCTCCGGTGCCTCGGCGTCGAGCAACGAGAGCTTATCAATGCGGACGAGGAGGGACTTGTCTTCGTCGTCCATCGCATGGAGATCGACTTCAAGCAGCCGGCACGGATGGATGACATCCTGACGGTGCTGACCCACACCGAAAGAGCAGGCGGCGCCAAGATGGTCCTCAATCAGGAAATCCGGCGCGGCGAAACGCTGCTGATCGCCGCCAAGGTGATCATCGCCGTCATCAACGCCAATGCAAGGCCGCGACGACTGCCGGAGACTCTTGCCGCGAAATTTCTGGAAGGCAGCAAGCCGCTCCGCGGACCTTGAGCCCTCGCAACGAGCAGTGCGATTAACACCTTTTGCGTGCGGCGATTCGCCCGGGTTGATCGCGAACGCTGAAAAGACGCGGGATTCCGACCTTGCATAAACATGAGTTTTGTGTGAAGGAATTCGCGCGCTGGAAGATAAGCGCTGTTGTGGTCATCGACCTAGTTCTGACCAAGTAATCCAAGGGATAAATCTTTCGCCGATAGTTTCGCTGTCATGATCCGGCGCTAACGAACTATTAACCATAATAGTGTCTTACTCGGATTGTCAGAGTTTGTGCGGTGCACGCCTTCCTTTGACCAAATTTGACGGCAAGGAAGGCGGATAAGAGCTTGGAAGCTTGACCAGGGCTTTGGGCGGCGGCCGCCAGACACTTCTTGCGAGATCACTTTGTGCCGCCCGGTCAAGTGCCGGGCGTTTGGATTCGGGGATTTTGGATCAATGGAACAAGTAGGATTGGCAGCAGCAACGGCCGACGTCAGCCTCTGGTCGCTGTTTATGCAGGCAGGTCTCGTCGTCAAGCTGGTCATGCTCGGGCTCATCGCAGCCTCGGTCTGGACCTGGGCGATCGTCATCGACAAGTATCTGGCGTATGGTCGCGCACGGCGCCAGTTCGAGAAGTTCGAGCAGGTGTTCTGGTCGGGCCAGTCGCTGGAAGAGCTCTATCGCACGCTATCGGAGCGCAACAACACCGGCCTTGCCGCGATCTTCGTTGCGGCGATGCGCGAATGGAAGAAGTCGTTCGAGCGCGGTGCGCGCTCCCCGATCGGTCTGCAGATGCGTATCGACCGCGCCATGGACGTTACGCTGGCGCGTGAATCCGAATTTCTCTCCGCCCGTCTCGGCTCGCTGGCAACGATCGGTTCGGCCGGCCCGTTCATCGGCCTCTTCGGTACGGTCGTCGGTATCATGACCTCGTTCCAGGCAATCGCCGGCTCGAAGTCGACGAACCTCGCGGTCGTTGCTCCCGGTATCGCCGAAGCGCTGCTTGCAACCGCAATCGGCCTTGTTGCCGCTATCCCGGCCGTTATCGCCTACAACAAGTTCACTGCCGACGCCGGCAAGCTTTCGGGCCGTATGGAAGGCTTCGCGGATGAATTCTCCGCCATCCTTTCGCGCCAGATCGACGAAAAACTGCAGCCGCGCCAGGCCGCGCAGTAATCGACGGGAACGGAGTCAACGATATGGGTATGGGTGCTCCAAGCAGTGGCGGTAGCGGCGGTGGTCGCGGTGGTCGTCGTCGCGGTGGCCACAGAGGTGGTGCCATCTCCGAAATCAACGTGACGCCGCTCGTCGACGTCATGCTGGTGCTTTTGATCATCTTCATGGTGGCAGCACCGATGATGACGGTCGGCGTGCCCGTCGACTTGCCGGAAACACAGGCCAAGGCGCTGAATTCCGAAACGCAGCCGATCACGATCTCGGTGAAGAACGACGGCCAGGTGTTCCTGCAGGAAACACCGATCCCGGTCGAAGAGATTGCCGCGAAGCTCGAGGCGATCGCAACGACGGGCTACAATGAACGCATCTTCGTTCGCGGCGACGCGACCGCGCCCTATGGCGTGATCGCCGACGTCATGGCTCGCATCCAGGGTGCCGGCTACAAGAACATCGGCCTCGTGACGCAGCAGAAGAAGGACCAATAGCGAACGCTATGAAGGCCAGTATCGTCACATCTGCGGCTCTGCACTGTGCACTGCTTGCCTGGGCGCTGATCTCGATCGGCTCCCCGGAGCAGTTCAAGGTCGAGGATTTCGAGGCGATGCCCGTCGACCTCGTGCCCGTCGAAGAAATGACGCAGATGCAGCAGGGCGACAAGACGGCCAAGCCGAGTGAAAAGCCGGCGCCGAAGCCGACGGCCAAGCCGACCAATGTCGAAAACGCCGAGAACATGGGCGAGAACAAGGTCGACCTCAAGACGCCGCCGGTCCCGAACGCCAAGCCCAGCAATAACGAGAGCGCTGCTGCCCCCAAGGCCGTCGAAAAGCCTCTTCCTCAGAATGATCCCGTCCCCAACGAGGTGAAGGAGATAATGAAGGAGGAGACGGACGTCGAGCCGAAGCAGGTCGCGTCCATTACGCCGCCGAAGCCGGAAATCACCCCGCCGACGCCGCCAAAGCCTGAGGAAACGCCACAGGAACAGCCGGAGCCACCGAAGCCGGACGCCGAGGCGCTGCCGGACAAGGTTCCGACTCCGGTCGTGAAGCCGCAAGCCAAGCCGCCGGAACAGAAGTCGGCCGAAAAGCCCCCGGAGAAAAAGACCGAGGATCAGGCGAAGGCGGACGAAAAGCCGACGGACAAGAAGAAGGCCGACAAGAAGCAGGAGAAAGCGAAGTCCGCCTCCTCTAAGCAGAGCGACTTCAACGCCGACGATATCGCGGCGCTGCTGAACAAGCAGGACCCGTCGAATGGCGGAGCCAAAAGTTCGACCGAGGTTGCTTCGCTCGGTGCCAAGAAGGCCACCGGTGGCTCCAAGCTCTCGATGAGCGAGATGGATGCGCTGCGTAGCGCGATCGCCGGCAACTGGTCGGTTATCCCGGGGATGGAAGGTGCTAGCGACGTTCGCATCAAGGTCCACATGAAGCTGGACCCTGACGGTAACATCATCGGCTCACCCGAGGTCGAAGCGGTTGGCGGCACCAACGAGGCGACCCGCATGGCGTTGGCAAGCGGTGCCAAGCGTGCCGTGATGAAGTCGTCGCCCTTCACCAATCTCCCGAAAGACAAATATGACGCCTGGGGCGAAGTTATCGTCAACTTCGATCCCAGCGATCTAGCACTTTAAAATGCTGAAAGGCTTGTCCTCCATGACCAAGTGTTCCCTCATTCGCGCCTTGATGGTCGCCGTCGGCATGATAACCACTGCGGTTGTCGCCACGCCGGCCAACGCGCTTGTCGAAATCAACATCAACAAGGGCAATGTCGAGCCACTGCCGATCGCGATCACCGATTTCCTGCAAGGCGACATGGGCGCCCAGGTGTCGCAGGTGGTTGCCGCCGACCTTCAGCGCTCCGGCCTCTTTGCGCCGATCAACAAGAACGCCTTCATCGAGAAGATCTCCAACCCGGATGCCGCTCCGCGCTTCGAAGATTGGAAGGTCATCAATGCGCAGGCCCTCGTTACCGGTCGCGTGACGCAGGAAAGCGACGGGCGCCTGCGCGCCGAGTTCCGCCTTTGGGATACATTTGCCGGCACGCAGATGACGGGCCAGCAGTTCTACACCCAGCCTGAGAACTGGCGTCGCGTTGCCCATATTATCGCCGATGCGATCTACAAGCAGATCACCGGCGAAGAGGGCTACTTCGATACGCGCGTCGTCTTCGTATCCGAGTCCGGCACGAAGCAGGAGCGCAAGCGCCAGCTCGCCATCATGGACCAGGACGGCTACAACGTGCGCATGCTGACGAACGGCAGCGATCTCGTGCTGACGCCGCGCTTCTCGCCGAACCGCCAGGAAGTCACCTACATGTCCTTCGCCAACCAGCAGCCGCGGGTTTACCTGCTGCAACTGGAAACTGGACAGCGCGAAGTGGTCGGCAACTTTCCGGGCATGACCTTCTCGCCGCGCTTCTCGCCTGACGGACAGAAAGTCGTCATGAGCCTTCAGCAGGAAGGCAACGCAAACATCTACACGATGGATCTGCGTTCGCGCACCACGACGCGCCTGACGTCCACTGCTGCGATCGATACCTCGCCGTCCTATTCGCCTGATGGCAACCGCATCGTCTTCGAGAGCGACCGTGGCGGCCACCAGCAGATCTACGTGATGAATGCCGATGGCTCCGGCCAAACCCGTATCTCCTTCGGAGACGGCAACTACTCGACGCCGGTCTGGTCTCCGCGCGGCGATCTGATCGCCTTCACCAAGCAGTCGGGCGGCAAGTTCTCGATCGGCGTCATGAAGCCTGATGGTTCGGGTGAACGCATCCTGACGACGGGCTTCCATAACGAGGGCCCGACCTGGGCGCCGAACGGCCGCGTCATCATGTTCTTCCGCCAGGCAGCTGGTGCCGGCGGCCCGCAGCTCTACTCGATCGATCTGACGGGCTACAACGAGCAGCTCATCAAGACGCCGAACTTCGCTTCGGACCCGGCCTGGTCGCCGCTTCTCGAGTAGGAAAGCCTGTGGATGTGCCTTTTTGTCGCCGCAAAAATCCCTGATTGGGGCGACTGAGGGACAAATCAACCATCTGTTAACCATAATTCTTGAATGCCGATTAACCCAACGAGGTTACAGTCCGGCAACCTTAATCAAGTCGCAAGGAGACCGGCCATGAGCCGAATTCACACCCCGGCAATGAGCCGCATGCAGAATTTCGCCCGTAACCCCGTCATGATCGCGCTTGTCGCCGGTCTTGCCTTGGCCGGTTGCGCCAACAAGAAGAACATGGCGAACAGCGCTGGTGACCTGGGCCTCGGTGCCGGCGCCGCAACGCCTGGTTCTGCACAGGACTTCACCGTCAACGTCGGCGATCGCATCTTCTTCGACACCGACTCCACCTCGATCCGCGCGGACGCTTCCCAGACCCTCGACCGCCAGGCTCAGTGGCTTGCCCGCTATCCGAAGTACGCGATCACCATCGAAGGCCACGCCGACGAACGCGGCACGCGCGAATACAACCTTGCTCTCGGCGCTCGCCGTGCAGCGGCCACCAAGGATTACCTTGCTTCGCGCGGCGTTCCGGCACAGCGCATGAAGACGATCTCCTACGGCAAGGAACGCCCGGTTGCCGTCTGCGACGATATTTCCTGCTGGTCGCAGAACCGCCGGGCCGTTACCGTTCTCGGTGGCGCCGGCATGTAATTGCCGGGAAATATTACAATTTCGAAAGGCGGCTCCAACGCGGGCCGCCTTTTCTTTTTGAACACACTTTGGCCAGTTTCCGTTGCTTTTTGAAAGCAATTGGAAAAATCTCCTGTTCGTGCCAATGGGTGCGAAGAATCACAGGGACAGGACAAACCATATGAAGAAATTTGTCGTTGCGGGCATGCTGTGCCTCGCGGCCGTGGCCGGGGCGGGCCAATCGGCGAATGCGACGTCGCTTTTCGGGTGGCAGATCGGCGGCAAGGCTGCCAATCGGCAACCGCAGGCACCGGTTGTAAACGTGCAGGCGGGCGGCCCTGAGGTTCGCATCCAGCAGCTGGAAGAACAGCTGCGCCAGCTGAACGGCCGCATCGAAGAGATGAGCTTCCAGCTCCTGCAGATGCAGGAAACGATCCGCAAGGCGCAGGAAGACAACGAATTCCGCTTCCAGGAGCTGGAAAAGGGCGGCGGCAGTAGTGCCGGCAGCAGCTCCAAGACGATGAAAAAGAGCGAAGCCGATGTGCCTCCTCCGGCGCAGGGCCGGAGCGGTGGTGACGATGTCGCCCGCGTAATCCAAGCACCGCAGGGAGCCGAAACGGCTCCCTCGACCGACGTTCCTGCAAATGATGGTCTCGGCCAGCCGCCGAAGCAGCTCGGTTCGATGCAGTTCGACCAGAGCGGCAATCCGGTCGGAGGCTCGGTCAACGAGAATGCCACGGTCGGATCCGGCCCGGTTCCTGGCGTCGATTCCGGCCGTTCGTCGCAGACGGCCTCGCTCGGCAGCGAAGCCGACCAATACAAGGCCGCCTACGGCCACGTGCTTTCCGGGGACTATTCGACGGCCGAGCAGGAGTTCACCCAGTACATCGCTCAATACCCGAGCAGCGCCCGCGCGGCGGATGCCAATTTCTGGCTTGGCGAAGCGCTCTACTCGCAGGGCAAGTACAATGAGGCCGCCAAGACGTTCCTCGATGCTCACAAGAAGTATGGCAGCTCCGAAAAGGCGCCGGAAATGCTTCTCAAGCTGGGCATGTCGCTTGCGGCGCTCGACAATACGGAAACCGCATGCGCCACGCTGCGGGAAGTCTCGAAGCGTTACCCCAAGGCTTCGCGTGCCGTGATAACCAAGGTTGCCAGCGAGCAAAAGCGTCTCGCCTGCTAAGGCCTTCCGGTTTGCGCCCGGATAGCCCCCTCCTACCTGAGACGGCAGCGCGCCGTTTCCTTGACTCGCTGATCGGGCCCTCGCGCATCCTTGTTGCGATTTCGGGCGGAAGCGATTCAACAGGCCTGCTTTTGGCTCTTGCCGAAGCGAGCAAGGCTGTACCCAACTCGAAAATCTCTCTTTGCGCTGTTACAGTGGATCATGCACTGCGGACAGAATCGGCCGAAGAGGCGCGCCAGGTTGCTGCCCTCTGCGGGTCGCTCGATATCCCTCACGTCGTTAAAGTCTGGCAGGGCGAAAAGCCCAAGGCCGGCCTCATGGCGGCTGCGCGCGACGCCCGCTACGCGCTGCTTGCCGAAGCCGCCGAGAACTTCAACGCCGACATCGTTGTAACCGCGCATACGGCAGACGATCAGCGCGAGACGCTCGCCATGCGGTCGGAGCGCTCAGAACAGCCAAGCACCGGCATCGCCGATCTCGTGCTCTTTGATCGCCGCATTTGGGTTGCCCGACCGCTGCTTAGCTGTCGGCGAGAGGCGATCCGCGAATATCTTCGCACGAGACATGTCGGCTGGATCGACGACCCAAGCAATGATGACCCGACCTATGAACGTGTGCGGATGCGATCCCGCCTCGCCGACGAGGTGGATGCCGTCCCGGATGCGGGCGAGGCCGGTGACTTGCGCACGAGCGTCGCCGCTTCGGCGGCTAGATGGCTGGATCAGCATTTCGTTATGCATTCTCCCTTGGTCGGCCAGGTACTCCCGGCCGGACTCACCTCGGAGAGGGGCATTCTTGATTATGCCATTGCGCGCCTTGCTGCGGTTTTCGGCGGGCAGGCGTTCCCGCTCGGACGCAAGCAGACGGACGATGTGCTGGCGCTTATCAAAAGCGATCAGCCAGATCGGATGACCGCGGGCAGGGTAGTGTTTGACCTTCGGCGCGACGGGCTTTTTCTCGTTCGTGAAAACCGTGGGATCCTGCCGTTGACGCTGGCGCCGGGCACGCGCGGCGTCTGGGACAGGCGGTTCCTGGTTGAAAATGCAGCCCCGATGGATATCGGCGTCGTTGCCGGCGGAGCTGAGATGCAGAGCGACCGGCTACCGAGGGGCGTGCTCAGGCGGGCCCGGTCAGCGGCGCCATGCGTCGTCGACGCTGCTGGGTCCGAAGTTCCCGATCGTGTTGCCAAGAAAGTCAGGATCAGTCCCTATTTCTCGCCGTTCGACCGTTTTTTGACACGATTTGACTTCATCTTCGCTGACAGGCTTGCGGCTGCCTTTGGAACGCGCCCCTATCCAAAACCGCCTTTAGGTCTTATTGACGGAAAATCTATCTAACAGTCCAGTTTTCCTTGGCATTCACCCAAGGCAATCCTATGTTAGAGACCAAATAAGACGGTCGCCATGAGGTGGCTGTTCCAGTGCTGGGGAGTTCGATGAACCCTAACTTACGTAATTTCGCCTTGTGGGCAATCATTGCGCTTCTGCTGATTGCCCTGTTCAGCATGTTCCAGACGTCGCCGGCGCAGACCAGCTCCCGCGAGATCCCTTACTCGCAGTTCCTGCGGGAAGTGGATGCGGGCCGCGTCAAGGAAGTCGTCGTCACGGGCAACCGCGTCACCGGCACCTATGTTGAAAACGGCACCACCTTCCAGACCTATACGCCTGTTGTTGACGGCAGCCTGCTCGATCGCCTCCAGCAGAAGAATGTCCTCGTTTCGGCGCGCCCGGAAACCGATGGCTCTTCGGGCTTCCTGAGCTATATCGGTACGCTGTTGCCGATGCTGTTGATACTGGGCGTCTGGCTCTTCTTCATGCGGCAGATGCAGGGAGGCTCACGCGGTGCGATGGGCTTCGGCAAATCCAAGGCCAAGCTTCTGACCGAAGCGCATGGCCGGGTGACCTTCGATGACGTCGCAGGCGTCGACGAGGCCAAGCAAGACCTTGAGGAAATTGTCGAATTCCTGCGTGATCCGCAGAAATTCCAGCGCCTCGGCGGCAAGATTCCGCGTGGCGTTCTGTTGGTTGGCCCTCCGGGCACCGGCAAGACGCTGCTCGCCCGCTCTGTTGCAGGCGAGGCCAATGTGCCGTTCTTCACGATCTCGGGCTCCGACTTCGTCGAAATGTTCGTCGGCGTCGGCGCAAGCCGTGTCCGCGACATGTTCGAACAGGCCAAGAAGAATGCGCCCTGCATCATCTTCATCGACGAAATCGACGCTGTCGGTCGCCATCGCGGCGCCGGTCTCGGCGGCGGTAACGATGAACGTGAGCAGACGCTGAACCAGTTGCTGGTCGAGATGGATGGCTTCGAAGCAAACGAGGGCATCATCCTGATCGCGGCGACGAACCGCCCTGACGTTCTCGATCCCGCACTTCTGCGTCCGGGCCGCTTCGACCGCCAAGTGGTCGTGCCGAACCCCGACATCGTCGGTCGCGAGCGTATCCTGAAGGTTCATGCCCGCAACGTTCCGCTGGCACCGAACGTCGATCTCAAGGTTCTGGCTCGCGGTACGCCCGGCTTCTCCGGCGCGGATCTGATGAACCTCGTTAACGAAGCTGCCTTGATGGCTGCGCGCCGCAACAAGCGCGTCGTGACCATGCAGGAATTCGAGGACGCCAAGGACAAGATCATGATGGGCGCCGAGCGCCGCTCTTCGGCGATGACCGAGGCTGAAAAGAAGCTCACGGCCTATCACGAAGCCGGTCACGCGATCACCGCACTCAATGTGGCGGTCGCCGATCCGCTGCACAAGGCAACCATCATCCCCCGCGGCCGTGCGCTTGGCATGGTGATGCAGCTCCCCGAGGGCGACCGCTACTCGATGAGCTACAAGTGGATGGTCTCGCGCCTCTGCATCATGATGGGCGGCCGCGTTGCTGAGGAACTGACTTTCGGCAAGGAGAACATCACATCGGGTGCATCCTCAGACATCGAGCAAGCCACCAAGCTTGCTCGTGCGATGGTCACCCAATGGGGCTTCTCCGACGAGCTCGGCCAGGTGGCCTACGGCGAGAACCAGCAGGAGGTCTTCCTCGGCCACTCTGTTTCGCAGTCGAAGAACGTCTCCGAGGCCACCGCCCAGAAGATCGACAACGAAGTTCGCCGCCTGATCGACGAGGCCTATACCCAGGCCCGCGATATCCTCACCGACAAGCATGACGAGTTCGTCGCGCTGGCCGAAGGATTGCTCGAATACGAGACGTTGACGGGCGAGGAAATCAAGGCGCTGATTCGCGGCGAAAAGCCTTCGCGCGATCTCGGCGACGACGCGCCGCCCAGCCGTGGCTCGGCCGTTCCGAAGACCGGTAGCCGACCGGTGGCTAAGGGTGACGAGCCTGAAGCCGGCCTAGAGCCGCAGCCGCATTGATTTATCTTGAGAATGCCTGAAAGGCCGGGGTCCAGTCTGGACTCCGGCCTTTCGCGTCGGTAACGCGATGTAATGGATTTTCTCGCGAATTTACGTGATGGTGACAGCGATTTATGTCATGCCGGTGACATAGGGAGGCTTCACTCGAAGCTCTTGTAACGACATTCGCCCGTGGCGACGTGATTTTTGCAAGTAATAATGCGCAGCCTGAAGGCGCGCTAAGGCACAGGGGTGCATATGAAAAGACGCTATTTCGGTACAGACGGTATTCGCGGTCAATCCAATGTGTTCCCAATGACACCCGACCTTGCGATGCGGGTCGGGATTGCAGTCGGAACGATCTTTCGCCGAGGCAACCACCGTCATCGCGTTGTCATAGGCAAGGACACCCGCCTTTCTGGTTATATGCTCGAAAACGCGATGGTCGCAGGCTTCACTGCTGCGGGCGTCGATGCCTTTGTTCTCGGTCCTATCCCGACGCCAGCCGTGGCGATGCTGACGCGGTCCTTGCGCGCCGACATCGGCGTCATGATCTCGGCGTCCCACAATCCCTACCAGGACAACGGCATCAAGCTATTCGGGCCAGATGGCTATAAGCTGTCGGACGATCTGGAATCGCAGATCGAGGATCTGCTCGAAAAGGATCTCTCGACGCAGCTTGCCAAGGCCGACGACATCGGCCGCGCCAAGCGTGTTGACGGCGTGCACGACCGCTATATCGAGCATGCCAAGCGCACGCTGCCGCGTGACGTCACGCTACAAGGCTTAAGGATCGCGATCGACTGCGCAAACGGAGCCGCCTACAAGGTGGCGCCCGCTGTTCTCTGGGAACTCGGCGCCGACGTCGTGACCATCGGCAACGAGCCGAACGGCACGAACATCAATCTCAATTGCGGCTCGACCAGCCCGGTTGCTCTGCAGAAGAAGGTCGATGAAGTCCGTGCCGATATCGGCATTGCGCTCGACGGCGACGCCGATCGCGTGATCATCATCGATGAGAACGGCGCTGTTGTCGACGGCGACCAGCTGATGGCTGTCATTGCCGAGAGCTTTGCCGAAAGCCAGCAGCTTCGCGGCGGCGGTATCGTTGCGACGGTGATGTCGAATCTCGGGCTGGAGCGCTTCCTCGAGGATAAGGGCCTCGGCCTCGTACGCACGATGGTCGGTGACCGCTATGTCGTCGAGCACATGCGCCAGCACAGCTACAACGTCGGTGGCGAGCAGTCCGGTCACATCGTGCTGTCGGACTACGGTACGACGGGCGACGGTCTGGTGGCCGCATTGCAGATCCTTGCTGCGGTCAAGCGGACCGGCAAGACGGTGAGCGAAGTTTGCCGCCGCTTCGAGCCAGTGCCGCAGCTCCTTCGCAATGTGCGCATTTCCGGCGGCAAGCCGCTTGAAGACGCCCGTGTGCGGAAGGCAATCGCCGATGCAGAAGCCGAGCTCGGTCATAGCGGCCGCCTTGTTATCCGCCCGTCCGGCACCGAACCGCTGATCCGGGTCATGGCTGAAGGCGATGACCGCGGCCAGATCGAACGCATCGTCAATGATCTGGTTGGTATAATCGGTGGTGCGCGCGACGCCGCGTGACGTCCGTATTTGTCAACATGGCGGGCGTTGTTTCGGCGTCCGGCCATGTGCGCAAGATCATGATAAAGATTTTCTGAATTTAATCTGACATTAACTCTAATTTGTAAGACTCCGGGATGAATAAAAGCCGGGCGTGGTCGAATGACGCACGCCCGGGCATCGATTGTTTCTGGAGCATACTATGAAGAGATTTTTGATTGCCCTGGCTGCGGCGTTGACGGCAGGTGGCCCGGTTCTCGCTGCCGATCTTTATGTCGATCCGGCTCCTCCGCCCCCTCCCGCCTTCGGCGGATGGTACCTGCGCGGGGACTTGGGCATGACTAACCAGCGTCTTGGCAGTATGCAGCACGAATTGTTTGACGACGTAGAACTCCACGAATTTCCGGATGAGGGCTCATTTGACAGTGGCCTGCTCGGTGGGTTGGGCGTCGGTTATCAATTCAACCAGTGGCTCCGCGGCGATGCGATCGTTCAGTATCGCGGCAAGACCGATTTTTCCGCGCTCGATCGTTACGGTCATACCGATGCGACGGGACCCGTCTGGGATGGTACGAATGACTACGATGCTGCCAAATCGGAATGGCTGTTGATGGCCAATGCCTATGTCGACATCGGCACATGGGAAGGCATTACGCCTTATGTCGGCGCCGGCATCGGTGCCTCACGCAACACGATCTCTCGGTTCAGGGACGTCAACGTCCCGACCCAAGGCGTTGCTTATGGTGACAGTGAATCCACTTGGAACTTTGCTTGGGCGCTCCATGCCGGCATCGGCTATCAAGTGACAGATCGCCTCACCGTCGATTTTGGCTATAGCTACGTCGATCTTGGCGACGCAAAAACCGGCCCGCTCCGTTCCTACGACAACACGGTGAACACCGGCCCGATGCACTTCGACAACATTACCTCGCACGATTTCAAACTCGGCCTGCGCTATTCGCTGCAATAGCCGACACCCCATTGTTGCGAGCGCCTCGACTTCAAGGCCGCCGTCAGGTCGGCCTTTTTCGTTTCTCCCCGTCCCCGATCGAAGTTAACAAACATAGTTAACCGCGCGTTAGCATCTGGTTGGAATAATGCCCGGATGGTCAGTCATGCGGGCATTTCTCTGCCCGGTCGGGAATTGCAATGAAATCGTCCACCATCATCCGCGCCACGGCGGCAAGCTTCGCTCTGTTCGGCGGTCCGGCGATGGCGGAGGAACCCCCGATTACGCAGGCACCCGAGGTCACCATTGCCGGCGATGCATCGGCAAGGGGCTGGTATCTTCGCGGTGATCTTGGCTATGCGCCGTGGACAGGAAACGAAGCGCCGGCCTACCGCTTTACTGACGCCGGGGGCGCCACTGCTGGCGGCGAATTCGATCCGGCACGTTTTTCCAGGCCGATTTCAGGCGGTGCCGGTATCGGCTATCAATTCACCGACATCTGGCGCGCCGACTTCACGGGCGACTTTTTCAAAAGCACGTTCACCGGAACAGCCCGCACCGATTTGCCTTGTGCTGCATCCGCAGCCGTCGGAACCGGCTGCGCCTTCGGTGCGCGCGGCGATCTTCGGGCCTATGGCGTGATGGCGAACGGCTATGCCGACCTCGCGACGATTGCCGGTTTCACCCCTTATGTCGGTGCCGGGATCGGGGCGACCAATGTAAAATGGGGGAACGTGCATGCGCAACCCGCGTGCACGGATGGTGCTTCGACCTGCTCGGGAGCGGCGTTCTCCCAGCAAGAACTCAATGGCGAAAGCAGCTGGCGCTTCACTTATGCGCTGATGGCCGGCCTCAGCTATGAGGTTACGGATACCATCAAGATCGATGTCGGCTACCGCTTCTCCGACATTGCCGGCGGCAGCATGTTTACGGGTCCTTCGGGATCAAGCGGTCGCGACGACGGACTGACGCGATACGAAATCCGTGTCGGCTTGCGGATCGCCGGCTGGTAAGTCCGCGGCGCAATGACGCGCATACGCTAAAAATCTCTCTCCTAGCGACAGCGGCTGCTTGACTTCGATCCCACCGCCCTATAACGACGGCGGCGGGACACTCCTCCCCAACGAGGAGCTATCTATCTGGAAGGATAGCACATGGCGAAGACCGCAAAGCCGGACGTACGTCCGAACAATACTCATTTTTCTTCTGGCCCTTGCTCGAAGCGCCCCGGTTGGTCGCTCGAAGCCCTTTCCGATGCGGCTCTTGGCCGTTCGCACCGCGCGAAGATCGGAAAGACGAAGCTCAAGCAGGCCATTGATCTCACCCGTGACGTTCTGGAAGTGCCGGCGGATTACCGCATCGGTATCGTTCCCGCTTCCGACACTGGCGCCGTTGAAATGGCCCTCTGGTCGTTGCTCGGTGAGCGCGGCGTCGACATGGTCGCCTGGGAAAGCTTCGGCGCTGGTTGGGTTACCGACGTCGTCAAGCAGCTGAAACTGAAAGACGTCCGCAAGATCGAAGCTGGCTACGGCGAGCTGCCGGATCTTTCCACCATCGATTTCGACCGCGACGTGGTCTTCACCTGGAACGGCACCACCTCCGGTGTTCGCGTTCCGAACGCCGATTTCATTCCGGCTGATCGCAAGGGTCTGACGATCTGCGACGCCACCTCGGCCGCTTTCGCACAGAATCTCGACTTCGCCAAGCTCGATGTAGTCACCTTCTCCTGGCAGAAGGTTCTGGGCGGCGAGGGCGCACATGGCGTCATCATCCTGTCTCCGCGCGCTGTCGAGCGTCTGCTCACCTACGCGCCGGCCTGGCCACTGCCGAAGATCTTCCGCATGACTTCGGGCGGCAAGCTGATCGAAGGCATCTTCAGCGGCGAGACCATCAACACGCCGTCCATGCTCTGCGTCGAGGACTATATCGATGCACTGCTCTGGTCGAAGGAAGTCGGCGGCCTCAAGGCCCTGATGGCCCGCGCCGATGCCAACGCCAAGGTAATTGCGGACTTCGTTACTGCCAACGACTGGATCGCCAACCTGGCGGTGAAGCCGGAGACGGCATCCAACACGTCCGTCTGCCTGAAGATCGTCGACAAGGACGTTCTGGCGCTCGACGCCGATGGTCAGGCGAACTTCGCCAAGGGCGTCGTCAGCCTGCTCGACAAGGAAGGTGTCGCCTATGATATCGGCCACTATCGCGATGCACCGTCGGGCCTGCGCATCTGGGCAGGTGCCACGATCGAGACTGCCGACATGCAGAAGCTGATGCCGTGGCTCTCCTGGGCGTTCGCGACCCAGAAGGCGACGCTTTCCCAGGCTGCTGCCTGAGCTGATAGCATCCGGCTCCGCCGAACGGGCGGAGCCTCGCATCCCTGATTTCATCCATCGCTGAACTTTTTGAAGGAAGCCCCGCAATGGCACCTCGCGTTCTCGTATCCGACGAACTGTCGGAAACCGCTGTCCAGATCTTCCGTGATCGTGGCGTCGAAGTCGATTTCCAGCCGCAGCTCGGCAAGGACAAGGACAAGCTCGCCGAAATCATCGGCAACTACGATGGTCTCGCCATCCGCTCCGCCACCAAGGCGACGGAAAAGCTGATCGCCGCTGCGACCAATCTCAAGGTCATCGGTCGCGCCGGCATCGGCGTCGATAACGTCGATATCCCGGCCGCCTCCAAGCGAGGCATCATCGTCATGAACACGCCGTTCGGCAACTCGATCACCACGGCCGAGCATGCCATTGCGCTGATGTTCGCCGTTGCCCGCCAACTGCCCCAGGCCGATGCCTCGACGCAGGCCGGCAAGTGGGAAAAGTCGAAGTTCATGGGTGTCGAAATCACCGGCAAGATGCTCGGCGTCATCGGCGCCGGAAACATCGGCGGCATCGTCTGCAAGAAGGCTATCGGCCTCGGCATGCATGTTCTGGCCTACGATCCCTTCCTGTCGGCCGAGCGCGCGCAGGAAATGGGCGTCACCAAGGTTGAGCTCGACGAGCTGCTGGCCAAGGCCGACTTCATCACGCTGCACGTTCCGATGACCGACAAGACCCGCGGTATCCTCGGCAAGGAAAACCTCGCCAAGACGAAGCCCGGCGTTCGCATCATCAACTGCGCCCGTGGTGGCCTGGTTGACGAAGCAGCGCTCGCAGAAGCCATCAAGTCCGGCCACGTCGCCGGCGCCGGCTTCGACGTCTTCGAGGTCGAGCCCGCCAAGGAGAGCCCGTTGTTCGGCCTGCCGAACGTCGTCTGCACGCCGCACCTGGGTGCGTCGACCACGGAAGCACAGGAAAACGTCGCCCTTCAGGTCGCCGAGCAGATGTCGGATTACCTCGTCAAGGGTGCGGTCTCCAACGCCATCAACATGCCGTCGATCACTGCTGAAGAAGCACCGATCCTGAAGCCGTTTATCCGGCTTGCCGACGTTCTCGGTGCTTTTGTCGGCCAGGTGTCGGAAGATCCGATCAAGGAAATCGAGATCCTGTACGATGGCGCGACGGCCACGATGAACACCAAGGCGCTGACCTCGGCTTTGCTCGCCGGCCTCATTCGCAACCAGGTCGCCGACGTCAACATGGTTTCGGCGCCGATCATGATCAAGGAAAAGGGCATCGTGCTATCCGAGGTCAAGCGTGACAAAACCGGCGTCTACGACGGCTACATCAAGCTTACCGTCAAGACCGACACGATGACGCGTTCGATCGCCGGCACGGTCTTCTCTGACGGCAAGCCGCGCTTCATCCAGATCAAGGGCATCAACCTTGATGCCGATGTCGGTTCGCACATGGTCTACATCGCCAACACCGACGTACCCGGCATGATCGGCTTCATCGGTACGACGCTAGGCGCCGCTGGCGTCAACATTGCGAACTTCCAGCTCGGCCGCGACAAGCAGGGGGGCGATGCTATCGCGCTGCTTTACGTCGATGGTCCGATTGGCGATGAGGTTCTGGCCAAGCTGACAGCACACTCGGCGATCCGCCAGGCAAAGCCGCTGGTGTTCGCAGTCGATTGAGTTTTGCTCCCCAGGCAATGAGAAAACCCGGCGTGGGAACCTGCGCCGGGTTTTCTCGTTTTGTCTTTCGGTCGACCACGTTGATCACTGTCAGGGGCGACCATCGGTCTCTTTCTACGGTTGTTGAACAACCAATTTGGGAGCTTTCATGACAAAGTCAGTCGTCGCTATCGCCCTTGCGCTCGCCTCACTCATCAGCCTGTCAGCTTGCGCAAACACGGCGAACGGTCTTGCCAAGGACGGCAGGGAAGCGGGCAATGCGCTGGATGTCAGCACGCATCGCATCCTCAAGGCCGGCGCGAACTAAGTCGAGCGGCCGGCCTTTATGTTTGCAGGTTAAACCCGCCTGAGCAAGCGGGCTCGCGGCTACTGCGGGTTCGCTGGAGCCGGAGCGGCTGGCGCCGGGGCGGCCGGAGTCTCGGTAGCCGGGGCAGCAGGAGCTGGAGCGGCAGGAGTCCCAGCTGCTGGCGGTGTCGCGGGTGCAGTCGATGCAGGTGGCGGTGACGCCGGCTCGGAAGTGGTCGGAGCCGGTGCGTTCGGTGCCGTCGCGGTCGAACCGGTTTGTGTTCTCGGCCAATAAGTGGCTGCTAATGCTACGATAACGACAATGGCTGCCAAAACAATCCACAGCGTCCTGCTCTTGGACGCCGAGGTATTCGGGTTTGGTCTGTTGAAGTCATTCGTCATGTTACTCCTCCTCTCAACGTTAACGCCCCAGCGAGCGAAATGTTCCCACTGCGTGCAAATTGCGCAGCGAGACTAACGCAGAGGTTTTGTACCTGACCCAGTGCCTTTGAAAATCGTAGGCGTATGAAGGGCGGGCGAAGCGCAAATTTTACCGTAACGTACTTCTAATTTGCGTTCTTTCGTGGCTCGCTTCGGACCGCTGCCCAGGCCGTTGCCCAGGACTAGGCAGCCTTGGCGCGCGGTTCTTTTCGGAGTTGGAGGCTGGTGAGAACGGGTATCGTGGCAGTCTCCGTTGCAGCGTTTGCGACTGGCATACGTGGGTGGGTGCGCACTGCGGGCCGCCATATCCGGGGCGCGCTTATCGCTTTCTCGGCCTTCAGTGGAACTGCAGTCGGCTGCGCCTATGTCTATGGGCAGGTTCCGCAGCAGACCGACAGGCAAGATTTCCCTCAGCGCGAACTTGTTATCGGCACCAAGCAGGCACCGCCATTTGCGATGAAGGATGCCGATGGCAATTGGAGCGGCATTTCCATAGAGCTCTGGCGCGAGGTCGCGCAGAAGCTAGGGCTGCAGTTTCGCCTCGCCGAAGAGCCCGATGTTCAAAAACTCATCGAAGCCACATCGCGGGGCGACTACGATGTTTCCGTCGCAGCGATCACCATCACGGCCGACCGCGAACGCCGCGTGGATTTCAGTCAGCCCTTCTACGATACCGGCCTGGGGATCGCTGTGTCAGTCAACAGCGTGTCGGTGTGGCGCGAAATCACCCGGACAATGATCTCAGCGGGATTCCTGCAGGCGGCGGGAGCGCTGATCGGTATCTCTCTGCTGGTCGGCGCACTGGTGTGGCTGTTCGAGCGGCGCCACAACGACGACTTCGGCGGACCGGTCGGACGCGGTTTGGGAGCGAGCATCTGGTGGTCCGCGGAGGCCATGACGCAGGCAAGCACCGGGCATCGCGGGCCGATCACCGTTGCGGGGAGGGCGCTTGCGATCATCTGGATGGTGGTATCGATCATCACGATCGCCGTGTTCACCGCCAGCGTCACTTCCGCACTGACGACGAGGCAGATGCGCGGGCTGGTCAATGGCGTGGAGGATCTGCCGGGCGTGCGCGTTGGCACGCTTGCCAATTCGGCGACCATCGGCTTCCTGGACGGCGAGCGCATCAAGCACCGCACATTTGCCCAGGTTGCCGACGGGCTGAAGGCGCTCGAAACAGGATCGATCGATGCCTTCGTCTACGACAAGCCGCTTTTAGCGTGGACTGTGGAGCAGCATTTCTCCAGCAGCGTGCAAGTCCTGGATGTCGATTTCGAGCCCCAAAGCTACGGGCTCGCCATGCCGCTCGGCAGACCGTATCGAAAGGCAATCGACGTCGCCGTCCTTCAGGCGATTCACGATCCGCGTTGGAAACGAACGATCTTTCAGTACCTCGGAGAAAAACGCTGAGCGAAAGAGCGGTGCCTGCTTAACCCCTTACCTGGCCGGCTTCAGCAGTCTCAGCGCATTGATGGTGACCAGCACCGTTGCGCCGGTATCGGCCAGGATCGCCGGCCAGAGGCCAGTTATGCCTGCGATGGTGGTCACGAGAAATACCGCCTTCAGGCCGAGCGCGATGGTGATGTTTTGGACGATGTTGCGCATGGTGCGCTTGGAGAGCGCGATCATCGCCGCAACGTCGCTGACGCGACCATGCAGGATCGCGGCATCGGCAGTTTCGAGCGCCACATCGGTGCCGCCGCCCATGGCGATACCGACATCGGCGGTCGCAAGGGCAGGGGCGTCGTTGATGCCGTCGCCAACCTTGGCAACGATCAGGCCGCCGCGCTTCAGCTCGGTCACGATGCGTTGCTTGTCCTCCGGCATCAGTTCGGCGCGTACCTCGATGCCGAGCTGTGTGCCAATCGCTTTTGCGGTGCGGTGATTGTCACCCGTTAGCATGACAGTCTTGATGCCTGCCTCGGTCAATCTCTCAAGGCCGGGCTCGGCGTCATCGCGCGGTTCGTCACGCATGGCGATGGCTCCTGCCAGCGTGTCGCCGACGATTAGTACCGAAACTGTTTTTCCATCGTCGTTGAGCGCCGTGATGCGCGCGACCTGATCCGATGAAAGAGGGATTTGTTCGCTGGCGGCTTTGGGAGACCCGAAGAATACGGGTTGGCCCTCGACGGTCCCGGTGATGCCTTTTCCTCCCAGAGCCTTGGCATTGCTTGCCGCGGGGAGGGTGATCTCGGCGGCGGTTGCTCGCGCCAGGATTGCAAGCGCCAGCGGATGGCTGGATCCTGTCTCAAGGGCAGCGGCATATTTCAGGACTTCGCCTTCGTCCTTTCCAATCGCGATCACATCGGTCACCTGCGGCTTGCCTTCCGTCAGCGTGCCTGTTTTGTCGAATGCTACGGCAGTGACTTTGCCGAGGGTCTCGAGAACCGCGCCGCCTTTCAGCAGCAGACCGCGGCGCGCTCCAGAAGAAAGCGAGGCGGCAATCGCGGCCGGGGTCGAGATCACGAGGGCACAGGGGCAGCCGATCAGCAATATGGCGAGGCCCTTGTAGATCCATTCGTTCCAGGCGCTGCCTGCAAGAAGCGGCGGCAGGATCGCGACAAGGGCGGCAACCACGACGACGCCGGGCGTGTAGTAACGAGAGAAACGGTCGATGAAGCGCTCCGTCGGCGCCTTTGATTCCTGCGCCGCTTCGACCAGCCGGACGACACGCGCAATCGTGTTGTCCGCCGCCGCTGCCGTCACCTTGACCCGAAGAGCCGCGTCGCCGTTGACGGTACCTGCAAAAACGGTGTCGCCCACGCCTTTTTGCACGGGCGTACTTTCGCCGGTGACCGGCGCTTCGTCGATTGCACTTTCGCCGGACAGGATGGTGCCATCCGCCGCGATGCGGTCGCCCGGACGAACCAGAATCGTCGAACCGACGGCGAGGCTCTCGGCGGGCACTTCCCGGGTCTTGCCATCCTCTTCGAGGAAGGCGCGTTTCGGGACAAGGGTCGCCAGCGACTGGATGCTCGCGCGTGCCTTGCCGGCGGCGATGCCTTCCAGCAGTTCGCCAACCAGAAACAGGAAGACCACGGCGGCGGCTTCCTCGCTGGCCTGGATGATCACCGCGCCAACCGCCGCGATCGTCATCAGCATCTCGATCGAAAAGGGCGTGCCAGCGAAGGCAGCGACGATTGCGCGTCGGGCGATTGGAACAAGGCCGACGAGCACTGCCATGATGAACACGTAGGGCGCAATTGCCGGCACGAGGTGGCCGATGACGTAAGCTATAACGAGGGCTGCGCCGGCAAGAATTGTCAGCCGGCCCTTCTTGCTGTGCCACCAAGGTCCGGCCATAGGGGCCTCGTGACCGTGGAGCCCTTCCAGCGCGTCAGGCACTCTTTCCGCTACATGCTCATGACCTGCGTGATTATGCCCGGCGTGGTCGTGATTACTGTGGTCATGGTCATGGTGGGAATGGTCTGCCGGCTGTGTATCCGCTGGCATCCTTCCGGTCACCTGTGAGACGGAATAGCCAAGGCTCATCACCTTCTTTTCGATGGCGACAAGATCGCTGCTGCCGTCGTGACGTACAGTCATCGTCCCCGCGGTCACGGAGATAGAAACGTCTTCGACACCTGGGATGCGTCGGACGGCGGTGTCAATCTTGGCTGCGCAGCTGGCGCAATCCATGCCGCCAACCCTGTAACGTTTCTCGACCGTTTCACCCATGATCCGCTTCCTTGTCAGACAGAAGCATCCTCCCTACATCCTCTAGCGACTAGAGGTGCAAGAGGAAAATCATGAAAACGATCACGATCGGCGAAGCCTCCCGGAAAAGCGGCGTCAAAGTGCCGACGATCCGCTACTACGAGAGCATCGGCCTCCTGCCGGAGCCGAACCGGAGCGAAGGCAACCAACGTTCCTACGAGCCGGCGGATCTGCGCAGGCTCGCCTTCATCCGTCATGCCCGCGAGCTTGGCTTCGAAGTGGAGGCGATCCGCACCCTCCTGACCCTGCAGGACGACCCGCACCAGTCATGCGCCTCTGCAGACGCGATCGCCAAGGCGCGCCTAATCGAAGTCGAGCAGAGGATCCGAAGCCTGATGGCGCTGAAAGCGGAGCTGGAGCTGATGGTGGAAGGCTGCGGTCACGGCCGTGTCGATCAGTGCCGTGTCATCGAGGTTCTGGCGGATCACGGCCAGTGCAGCCATGCCCATCACTGATGGGGAGGGGAGGCAGGAATACCGCAATGCACAATCCAAAGGCGTTGCGCCTAAAGTTTGTGCGAACTATGATTCTGTTTTTGTTTAGCTTTTCGACCTATAACCCGTCGATCCGCTGCCATTACTTCTTGTGATCTAGTATGACCGGTTTCCAGAAAGCATTTGCTCCGATCGATGCGCCGAACGATGATTTTCAGTCGCTGTTTGCAACCCATCCGTCGCCGATGTGGGTCTACGATCCCGGCAGCCTTCGCTTCCTGATCGTCAACAATGCTGCCGCCGATCTCTACGGCTATTCGCGCCAGGACTACGCGCGCATGACGGTCCTCGACATCAGGCCGGAGCAAGAGCGCAAGCGAATGCTCGATGCCGTGCAGGCCCGTACGGATATGGAGCGTGCGGAGCGCTGGACGCATTTGAAGGCCAATGGCGAAACCCTGGAAGTGCTAACCTACGGACGGGCGGTTCGCTTCGACGGACGGGATGCGATCCTCGCGATCGTGCAGGACCGGACCGAGGTCAACGCAGCCCAAAGGCAGGTGAGCGATACACGCTCAATGCTGGACAGTATCGTCGACAACCTGCCCGTAGGCGTCTTCGTGAAGGACATGGAAGAAGACGGACGCTACATCCTTTTCAACGAAGCGTGTGGGGTCATCGTCGGCCACGATCCAGAAGGTATCATCGGTCAGAGCGACTCCATCATTTTCGAAGAGAAGCAAACGGCGATCTTTCGCGAGCAGGATTCCCGAGCTCTCGGGGCAGGTACAACCATCAGCTTCGAAGAGACGATGCAGCGCGCCGATGGGACGCCGCGGATTCTGCGGACGATCAAGCGGGCTCTGCCCGCACCGGACGGCGGCGTGCCGCGCTATGTCCTGGGCATTTCCCAGGACGTAACCGAGGAGCGATCGGTCGAGGCTCGTCTCGCTTACATGGCAATGCACGATGCGCTGACGGGCCTGCCGAACCGCGCCTCTTTCGCCGATCATATCCAGCGGGAGGCACCGGTCGCCACGACGGAAAACCCGCTGGCGCTGCTTTACCTCGATGTCGACCACTTCAAGCATATCAATGACAGCAAAGGGCATGCCGCGGGCGATGCGCTGCTATGCCAGGTCGCAGGGCGCCTGATGCAGCTTGTCGCCGATGGCGACCTCGTCGCGCGTCTCGGCGGCGACGAGTTTGCGCTGCTGCTCCGACTGGAGCGACGTGAGAACATTGAACGCTTTGCCGAACGGCTGCTCCGATCGTTATCGGCCCCATTTGATCTTGATGGCGTCGACGAGCATGTTACCTGCAGCATCGGCATTGCGCTTGCGCCGGAGCACGCCGAGGACGACGATGTCCTGATGCGAAACGCGGACCTTGCGCTCTACGCAGCGAAGGAAAGTGGTCGCTCGACCTATCGCTTTTATCTTCCTGAAATGCGCCTCGAAGCCGAGCGCAGGCACATGCTCACGGCCGAGCTTCACGAGGCGCTGCTAAAGGGCCAGTTTGAACTGCACTACCAGCCAATCGTGCAACTTGATGACGATGGTCTGGCGGGCTTCGAGGCCTTGATCCGCTGGCGCCATCCCGTACGAGGGCTGGTCCCGCCGATGGAATTCATACCCATCGCCGAGGAGACGGGCCTTATCATTCAGATCGGCGAGTGGGTGCTGCGCGAAGCCTGTCGGGCGGCGGCGGCCTGGCCCGATCACCTCAAGATCGCCGTCAATCTCTCCGTGTGCCAATTTCGCCACAACAGCCTGCTTGCGACCGTTGTTGCGGTACTGGATGAGACCGGTCTCCGTCCTGAACGCCTTGAGATCGAGATCACCGAGTCAGTCTTCCTCGCCGACGTTGAGCAGAGCCTGCCGCTCTTGCGGGCGTTGAAGGAACTCGGCATCCGCATCGCCATTGACGATTTCGGCACCGGTTATTCCTCCTTCAGTTATCTGCGCGCCTTTGCCTTCGACAAGATCAAGCTCGACCGCAGCTTTGTCTCCGGCATCGAAACGGATCCGGGTAACTTGGCGATCGTGCGCGCGGTCGTCGGCATCGGCTCCGGTTTCAACGCGACAACGCTTGCGGAAGGGATCGAGACCGAAGAGCAGTTACGGAAATTGCGCGCCGAAGGCTTCAGCGAAGTACAAGGCTTCCTGCTTGGCACGCCTATGCAGCAGGCCGAGGCGGAGGCCCTGATACACGGCGGAGCCTCTCCCTTGCTTGCCGCGACCGGCTCCTGAAATCATTACCTCGAAGGTGTCAGCTTTGCTGCGTGGATCGCTGACGGGGCAAGCTCCTGATTTATAAAGCAGTTCTAAGCCGCCTTTTCAACGGCAGCAGCGAAAGGCCGGCGAGCGAGGCAAAGGCTGCGCCAGCGAGAAAGGTTATCTGGTGTCCGCCCCAATCCCAGAGGGCGCCGGCGAGCACGCTCGCGGCGAGAAGGGCGACACCCGCAATCAGGTTGAAGATGCCGAAGGCGGTTCCGCGCAGTTCGGCGGGTGCGGCATCCGCAACAAGGGTCGCCAGCAGGCCCTGTGTAAAGCCCATGTGGAGCCCCCACAGCAGTACTCCAATCCCGAGGCCTGCCAGCCCGGGAAGAAACGCGAGGCTGAGGTCGGCGAGAACGAGAAGCGCCAGCCCGACCATCAGCAGGGTTATCCTGTCGACACGATCCGCCATGACGCCTACCGGATAAGCCGAGAATCCATAGGCAATGTTCATGACGATCAGGACGATCGGAACGAACATGACGGGAAGTCCCATCTGTTGAGCATCAAGGATGAGGAAGGCCTCGCTGAACCGTGCAAGGGTGAAGACAGCAGAGACGGCAACGACCAGCCAGTAGATCACAGGCAGTCGAACGAGTTCCGAGGCTCGGAGCGGCACCCGAGCGCGCCCTTGGTCGGCATGCGGCGGTTCCTTGACGACAAAGAGGATGATCGCGACCGAGCAGAACGCCGGTATGACGGCGATCCAGAAGACCGTCGCATAGTGGTCGGCGGTCCACCACATCAGACCCAAGGCCAGTGCCGGCCCAAGGAAGGCGCCGACCGTGTCCAGCGACTGACGCAGACCGAAACTTGCGCCGCGGATTTCCTTCGGGCTGATGTCGGCTATCAAGGCGTCGCGCGGTGCGCCCCTGATGCCCTTTCCAACGCGGTCCACGAAACGCGCGGTTACGAGCCAGCCCAGCGACGGTGCCAGGGGAAACACTGGCTTTGTCAGCGCGGCCATTCCGTAGCCCAGGGTCACGAGCAGCTTTCGCTTGCCAAGCCAATCGCTGAGCGCTCCGGAAAACACTTTGGTGATGGCGGCGGTCGCCTCGGCAATGCCTTCGATCACGCCGACTGCAAATGCCGAAGTGCCGAGGATGGCAACCATGTACACCGGAAGCAGCGCGTGGATCATCTCGGAGGAGATGTCCATGAACAGCGAAACGAAGCCGAGAGCCCAGACGCCTTTCGGGATCGCCCGCAGGGCTGCGGGTCGCGAGCCGGCAACGTCGACCATATCGAACTACCTTTCACAAACGAACCCGCCAGGGTCTTCTGCTTTCGAAATCTGACGGCGACCTGAAAAAGCGTCCGAAGCCTAGCGTGATATCGTCCTCCTCGTGCGCTCGGACACTTCAGTCTAGCCGCTGCGGGATCAATCGTTACATCTCAATTGTTTGCCGGCAGCGCAAGCAGGCGGAAAATGTTGACATAGCCGATTCACGCGTGGATCATATGGTCCATGGGGTCGCGATCACCCCACGAGGCGCCAGCCGAAGAGTCGCGTCCAACGAAGCCGCTAAAACGGAGGACGCGCGATGCCGTCATTCACCGAAATCTCAGCCGACAAACTGAACCGCCTCATCGGCACGCCGGGTGCGCCTGTCTTGATCGATGTGCGCAATGACGAGGACTTTTCCGCCGATCCTCGTCTCATTCCCGGATCGATCCGCAAGCCATTCAAGGATGTGGAGGAGTGGGGTGCCGAAACCCACGGCCCGGCCGTCATTGTCTGCCACCACGGCGCCAAGCTTAGCCACGGCGTTGCCGCGCATCTTCGCGTCATGGGTACGCAGGCCGAAACACTGGAAGGCGGGTTCGAGGCATGGATCAAGGCAGGCGGTCTCGCCGTGCCGGACGATAAGCTGCCGCCGCGGGACGCGAAGGGGCGGACGGTTTGGGTCACGCGCGCGCGCCCGAAGATCGACCGTATCGCCTGCCCCTGGTTGATCCGCCGCTTCGTCGATCCATCGGCTGTCTTCCTGTTCGTTCCGACCGCTGAAGTGCTGATGGTCGCCGACCGGTTCGGCGCAACACCGTTCGACATCGAGGATGTCTTCTGGAGCCATCGTGGCGAGCGTTGCTCCTTCGATATCATGCTGGAGGAGTTCACCCTTCAATCCCAGCCGCTCCTCAGGCTTGCGACGATCGTCCGGGCTGCCGACACCGCAAGGCTCGATCTTGCACCCGAAGCAGCGGGATTGCTGGCGGCTTCGCTCGGGCTCTCGCGGATGTTTGCCGATGACCTCGAGCAATTGCAGGCCGGCATGACCCTTTACGATGCCTTCTACCGATGGTGCCGCGACGCGACCGACGAAACGCACAACTGGCCCTCCGCGAAGAAGGGAAGTTAGATGACCAATCTTGCCACGAACAGGCCCGCCGACGACACGACGGGCGGGACGGGTCACGGTGTCTCCTTCGGCGAGGCCTTTCGCGTCTGGTTGCGCGTGGCGGCGTTGAGTTTCGGCGGCCCGGCCGGGCAGATCGCCGTCATGCACAGGATCGTCGTCGACGAAAAGAAGTGGATCGGCGAACACCGTTTTCTGCACGCCCTCAACTACTGCATGCTGTTACCCGGGCCAGAGGCGCAACAGCTCGCCATCTATATCGGCTGGCTCATGCACAGGACGGCAGGAGGCCTTGTGGCCGGCATCCTTTTCGTCTTGCCCGGCTTCCTCTCCATCCTGGCCTTAAGCTACGTCTACGTGATATTTGGCAACGTCGAGGCCGTCGAAGGCATGTTCTTCGGCCTCAAGGCCGCCGTGCTTGCGGTCGTCGTGCAAGCGGTCATTCGGATCGGGGGCAGGGCGCTCAAAAATCCCGCGATGGTCGTTATCGCGCTAGTGGCATTCTTGGCGATATTTGTGCTCCACGTCCCATTCCCGCTCATCATTCTGGCAGCGGCGATAACAGGCTTCCTCGGTTCCAAATCCGGTTCAAGGCTCTTCCAGGTGGGTAATGGCCACAAAACTGCGGCGGGTCACATCCTTGCCGATGTCGACTCCGCGCTTGGTGAGGAAACGCCGGTTCATGCGCGGCCAAACCTGGTGTGGTCGCTTAAGATCTCGGCTGTGTTGCTGGCACTCTGGCTCGGGCCGCTTCTGCTGCTCTACGTTTTCCGTGGCGGAGATGACGTGTTCACGCAGATCGGCATCTTCTTTAGCAAAATGGCCGTGGTGACTTTTGGCGGCGCATACGCCGTCCTCGCCTATGTCGCGCAGGAGGCGGTGCAGCACTATGGCTGGCTGCGGCCGATGGAGATGCTAGATGGACTCGGCATGGCCGAGACGACTCCGGGGCCGCTGATCATGGTTCTACAGTTCGTCGGGTTCATGGGCGCCTATCGCGACCCGGCTGGCCTCGATCCGATGACCGCAGCCACGCTGGCGGCGATGCTGACGACCTGGGTCACGTTCGTGCCGTGCTTCCTCTGGATTTTTCTCGGTGCGCCTTTCATTGAAAAGCTCAGGGGAAATGCGGCGCTCGCAAGTGCAATGTCGGCGATCACCGCTGCCGTGGTGGGTGTGATACTGAACCTCGCCATCTGGTTCGGTCTGCACTTTCTATTTGTCGAGGCTCGCGTCCATCAGTTCGGTCCACTATGGGTCGAACTGCCGGTCTGGTCGTCGCTCGCCCTGCCGTCGCTGGCTCTCAGCCTTGCCGCAGCGGTTGCGATCTTCCGGTTCAGGATGTCGGTGATCCCCACACTGCTTGGATGTGCTGCTGCCGGAATGGCGTGGAGGCTGATCGCGTCGTTCTGATCGAGCCGCGCTTCGAACCAGGGCGGCGCGAGTGATGAAACTTGCTTCCTCTTGCGCCGGACCCCAATCCTTTCTATATCCTCGCCAACGAAAGTCCGGCGGCCGATCCCGCTCTGACGCAGGAAATCCGCCGGCTCAGATGGGCGGACCGCAACAAGCTTAGAATTGGCAGCCACCTGTGAATACACTGGATTTTGACAAGAGGCCGGAAGATACCCGCGTTGTCGTCGCCATGTCCGGCGGCGTTGATAGCTCCGTGGTGGCAGGCATTCTCAAGCGCCAGGGCTATGACGTGCTCGGCATTACGCTGCAGCTTTACGACCACGGCGCGGCCGTTCACCGTGCCGGTTCCTGCTGCGCCGGCCAGGATATCGACGATGCGCGTCGCGTTTGCGAAACGCTCGGTATTCCTCACTATGTCCTGGATTACGAAAAGCGCTTCCGGGATACGGTGATCAACCCCTTCATGGAAAGCTATGTGGCCGGCGAGACGCCGATCCCCTGCGTCTCGTGCAACCAGACGGTCAAGTTCGCGGATCTCCTGGCAACGGCCAAGGAGCTTGGCGCCGACGCGCTGGCGACTGGCCACTACATTCGCTCCCGCGCCAATCCGGCCCCCGGCAATCCCGGTCGCCGCGCCCTTTATCGCCCTGCTGATGCCGATCGCGACCAAAGCTACTTCCTCTTCGCGACGACGCAGGAACAGATCGATTACCTGCGCTTTCCGCTCGGCGGTCTGCCCAAGGCAGAAACCCGCAAGCTTGCCGAAGAGATGGGGCTTGTCGTCGCCAAGAAGGCCGACAGCCAGGACATCTGTTTCGTGCCGCAGGGCAAATATTCCGACATCATCAACAAGCTGAAGCCGAATGCGGCACTCGCAGGCGAGATCGTCCATCTCGACGGCCGCGTGCTGGGCCAGCATGAAGGCATCCTGCACTACACGATCGGCCAGCGCCGCGGCATCGGCGTCGCCACCGGCGAGCCGCTCTATGTCGTCTATCTCGATGCCCGCTCGCGCCGGGTCATTGTCGGGCCGAAGGAGGCGCTGGAGACGCACCGCGTCTATTTGCGGGATGTCAACTGGCTGGGTGACGAGCCGCTTGTCGAGGCGGCTTCGGGCGAGGGCTTCGTGTGCTTTGCCAAGGTTCGCTCGACGCGTGCGCCGACGCCTGCCGTCCTGCATGCCGATGCGACCGGCATCTATGTCGACCTCGCGGTTGGCGAGGCTGGCGTTGCGCCGGGCCAGGCCTGTGCGCTCTATTCGTCACCCGGCGACGACGCCCGCGTGTATGGCGGTGGTTTCATCGAACGCTCCGAGCGCGAACCGGCGGCGGAAGCTTCGCTGAAGGCGCTGTTGGCCAGCCCGGTCGCGGCCTGAAAAAGCCTGTGGTATTTTCTCGATCATGCGCTTGACACAAAGCCGAAGCGCACCTTATAAGCCGCTCATCCCACGGGCCGAGCGCATCGCGAACGGCACCGTTGACCAGTGGCGGAGTAGCTCAGTAGGTCAGAGCAGAGGAATCATAATCCTTGTGTCGGGGGTTCAAATCCCTCCTCCGCTACCAGTCAAATGATTGTCCGACCCGGACACATAGGTCACAATCGGTACCTAAGACATCGGTGACAACCTCGTGCCGAACGGGTTGTCGATTGTTTGCAATGTCCTCTGTTCGAGGTCGATATATCCGAGATCATAGCGCAGGAAGCTGACGAGCCAAATGCCGTCGTCGACTTCTTGAGGCCGAGCTTCTGGCCGGCCATGACGGTTGAGATGTTGATCTTCTTGCGATGGATGCACAGACGGCCGCAATTGGTGACGATGGCATCGCGGTCGTGGAAGGGGTAGCTGATCTCGGGCAGCCCTTCATAGGTGCCGGCCGAGGTCTGGTAGACTTCGGCCGGCACCTTCATCGACAGGGCCTCGTGCGGTCTTTCCGTGTTGAATTCGCTGATGAATGCGTCGAAGCGCATCTGCTGCTGCAGGATATTGCGTCCCGGCGGGCGGGTGGCTTCCTTCTTCAGCGTCAGATGCATGCGCTCATGGCGGCCGTTCTCCTGCGGATGGCCGGGGCGGATGCGCTCGAAGACGATGCCGAGCCTCAGCCACCAGACCGACAGCTTCGAGAGATTGTAGAGCCCGTTCGGGCTGGCGAAGGGCAGGCCGTTGTCGGAGCGGATGGCAAGCGGCAATCCGCGTTCGGCAAACACCCGCGCGAAGGCATCGAAGACGCCGCGTTCACGGGTCGTCTCGAAGGC
>NZ_LNCD01000090.1:344-653 GCF_001542405.1 Rhizobium altiplani | reverse complement strand
GTAAGCGCGTAGGCCACCCCACGTATCTTTCGAACTGGTGATCGGCGATTTTCTGCATGAGTCATGTGGAGAATCTTATGAGCGACAGTGTGAATCACCCTCGAACCTTTGAGGTTTGACCGCGGAGCCGGTGCGAAGAAGACGCAAGCCACGTGAGTGGTCGGACGACGAAAAGGCGCGGATCCTGGCCATGGCGCTGCAGCCGGGAGCGAACGTCTCGGCGGTTGCCCGGTCTGAAGGCTTAGATCCGTCACAGCTTTATGGATGGCGTCGCACGGCACTGGCATCGGGCGCTGTTGCGCCCCTGAC
>NZ_LNCD01000090.1:0-307 GCF_001542405.1 Rhizobium altiplani | reverse complement strand
ACGGTAAGCAGCGGCTCGGTCGATATTGCCATTGCCGATATGGTGGTGCGCGTCTGCGGCGCGTTCGATCCTGATCACCTGGTGAAGGTTCTGCGGGCGGTTCGCAAGGCATGATCGCTTCGGGTGTGGTGGTCTATGTGTCATGCCAGCCGGTCGACTTCCGCAAAGGAGCCGCCTCGTTGATGGCGCTGGTGCGGGATGGCGGGTTCGATCCCTTCAATGGCGCGCTTTACGTCTTCCGCTCGAAACGGGCCGACCGTATTCGCATCGTCTGGTGGGATGGCAGTGGGGTTTGCCTGTATTCGAA
>NZ_LNCD01000089.1 GCF_001542405.1 Rhizobium altiplani | reverse complement strand
GTCTAGAGCGGATCATTGCTTATCGGAATCGGTGCGGGATTCCCATATGTGGAACGGCTCTGCGGTCAAGGTGTTCAATCGTTGATATTCCGAGGGCTGGTGCGCCCATATGTCCGGCCTTTTCGCGCAGCAATTGGGCTACTGGCCTTGATGACGTTCGCGACTGGAGTGACCTAAACAAATCAGCGAGCTCGAAGCACGTTGGGAATCACGGTCTTGATCCAATCCGGATGTCTTTCCTCGGGGTCATCATTGATCTTGCACCTTGGGCCTCAGCTTGTCAGCGACGACAAGCGATCTGCATTCGGTCCTAGGCCGCCATCGTTTCGTTCGCCGTGCTATGGAATTGACCACCTCTCACTAGAAGAGCCCAAACAATGCGGGCCATCTTGTTGGCCAGCGCAATGGCGGCGACTTTATATGGCCTGCGCCTCAGCAACTCAGTCAGCCAGGCTGAGACCTTTGCGCCTCGACGTGCGTGCTGGATAACGGCGGACGCTCCCACAACCAAAAGAGATCGTAAGACCGGGTTTCCCATTTTTGAGATTCTTCCCAATCTGGTTTTCCCGCCTGTGGAATTTGATTTCGGGGTCAGGCCTATCCAAGCCGCAAAGTGACGCCCAGACTTGAAGGCCTTTGGGTCGGGTACAAATGCCGCGATGGAGCTGGCAGTGATTGGACCCACACCTGGAATTGAGGTCAGCCGGCTCAATGTCGCATCCTGTCGGCTTTCGCGGATCATGTGCTTCTCCAACTTAACGATCTCCGACGTGTAGGCCTCTATCTGATGGGTCAGGGGCAACAGGGCGATGCGGGCCAAGGGTGGCAAGCGGGCATCATCCTCGTCACGGACGATTGCGGCAAGGTCGTCGACCTTGCCCACACCTCTGGATGTGGTAATGCCCAGTTCGGTAAGATGACCGCGCAAAGCGTTGATCGTTTGGGTGCGCTGCCGAACCAGCAGGTCCCTTGCCTTCAAGAGCATAGCCGTCGCTTGCTGGCCGACGGTCTTGAGCGGCACGAAACGCATCGACGGTCGACCTACAGCTTCGCATATCGCCTCAGCGTCTGCCGCGTCATTCTTGCCTCTTTTGACATAGGGCTTCACGTAAGCAGGTGGGATCAACCGAACTTCATGTCCGAGAGCCTTGATCTCTCGTGCCCAATAATGAGCGCCTCCGCATGCCTCCAATCCAACGACACACGACGGGATCTTCCTGAAGAACTTCAAAACCTCAGAGCGTCGAAGCTGCCTACGAAGGATTGTCGTCCCTTCGTTGTCTACTCCATGCAACTGAAAGACTTGTTTGGCCGTATCGAGACCGATTGTCGTGATCAAAGTCATAAGAACGCTCCAAGCTGTTTACCGAACAGGATGCTCGGCCTCTTTTCAGGATAGGGTGGGAGCAGAGCCGTTCCACAACATCAAATCAGCAGATTTGTGATTCATCATGGATGCTGGAATGGAGGCCAGCATCCATGACGCGACCCTATTCGAATGATCTTCGTGAGCGAGTCGTTGCAGCGGTTGTGGACGGTCAGAGCTGCCGGGTGGTGGCGGAGCGGTTCGACATAGCTGTCTCATCCGTGGTGAAGTGGTCGCAGCGTTATCGGACCACCGGTAGTGTGTCGCCCGGCAAGATGGGCGGCCATCGCCGACGTGTGCTAGAGCCGCACCGCGCCTTCATCGTCGAGCAGATCGAGCAGACATCACATCTGACGCTACATCGGCTGAAGGATGAGTTGGCCGCCCGCGGCGTGAGCGTCTCCCACAATGCCATCTGGCAGTTCATGCGCCGCGAGGGCTTGAGCTTTAAAACGTATGGCCCGCCCGGTCCGCAAGAGTTTTTATTCGCATGGCAACTGACAAGTCTGCATCAACGTATACGGCATACGGCGGAGCCGTTGCCAAGATGGAGAGCCGCGCGTCCCAAGCCTCATAAAAACGACGGCATCGAAGTGCCATTTTTAAAGCCAGGCTGTTGGAACGCCGGTATACCGTCAGGCCATCTTCAAAATTCCTCCCGCAGACATTCGGTGGGTCAGCCGGCGATTTTACCGCCGAGGACCGATCACACTAGGCGGTCGAAGCACGCTCGAGCGAGAACAATGTTTCTCGCCGGATGAGCACCCAGGCGATCCTCGCCAGTTTATTGGCAAGGGCAACAACCACTGTATTAGGATGGCATCGCGCCTGGAGGCCCCGCAGCCACGCTCCCAGCGCCGTATTGGTTCTCGCCAGACTGGGCAAGGCAGCTCTGGCGCCATGGATCAAAAGCGTCCGAAGATAGGTGTTTCCTCGCTTGCTGATCCCGAGTAGCCGCGGTTTACCTCCTGTTGTGTACTGTCGAGGAACTAGCCCAAGCCAAGCTCCGAGATCTCGCGCTTGTTCGAACGCTTCAGCTTTTCCAACAGCGGCGACAAGGGCTGTTGCATTGAGAGGACCGACACCTGGTATGGAGGTCAAACGTCTTGCCATCTCGTCAGTACGGGCAAGCTGCGCGAACTCCTTGTCCAGCGCCTCAACGCGGCGATCAAGGACAGACCACTCATCACGCATCTCGCATAGGAGGTCACGGAGTCGACCTGGAGCCAGCAAAGCTTCCTCCATGAGGATTTTATCCAGAGCCTTCTCAAATTTGTGACGCCCCTGGGCGACAGTGATACCGCGCTCGAGAAGCAGGGCACGCATCTGGTTGATCAGCATCGTTCGCGTACCCACCAGCCGCGATCGCACGCGATGCAATGATTGAATATCAAGTTGCTCCTGACTCTTCAGTTCGACAAAGCGCATCGTCGGTCGAGTTGCTGCCTCCGCAATTGCCTCAGCGTCGCGGTCATCATTCTTCTGCGCTTTCACATAGGGGCGCACATACTCTGGTGGCATAAGCTTCACCGTGTGCCCCCGTGCAACAAGCTGACGCCCGAGATGATGGGCGCCGCAGCAGGCTTCCATAGCCACGATACAAGGCGCATATTTTGATGCAAACTCCACGATGCTCGTTGGCCGCATGCGTCGGCGAAGTACGACCGCGCCGAGTTCATCAAGCGCTGCGACACTGCAGCTGTTCTTGCCTAAGTCGATTCCAATCATCACAATGGTCATGGCTCGCTCCTCTCTGTTAAGCACCGGCATCTTACGCGATGTCGGAGAGGTGGGCGGGCCATTCCATAAAAACGCTGTTCGCCCTTGAGCAGGGCCGCGTCGACATTGCCCGGCGCAGAGCCCGCTGGAAAGCCTGGCAAGACCGCTTCGATCCGAAGCGGCTCGTCTTCATCGACGAGACCTGGATCCGCACCAACATGGCGCCGTTACGCGGGTGGGGGCCGAGGGGCAAAAGATTGCGCGGCTTTGCCCCGCATGGCCGCTGGCGCACCCTGACCTTCCTCGGCGCCCTCCGCTGCGACAAGCTCACTGCGCCCTGCGTCTTCGACGGTCCCATTAATGGCGAATGCTTCCACGCCTATGTCCGCCAGCAGTTGATCCCGACCCTCAAACCTGGCGACATCGTCATCCTCGATAATCTCGGCTCTCACAAAGCCAAGGCCATCCGCGATGCCATCAGGGCCGTCGGCGCCAGGCTATGGTTCCTGCCGAAATATTCCCCCGACCTTAATCCGATCGAGCAAGCCTTCGCCAAGATCAAGCACTGGATGCGCCAGGCTCAAAAGCGAACCATCGAGGAAACGTGGCGCCACCTGGGCTTACTCGCCGACACCATAAAGCCAGAGGAATGCGCCAACTACTTCTCAAATGCCGGCTACGCTTCCGTCAAAACATGAAAGGCTCTAG
>NZ_LNCD01000088.1 GCF_001542405.1 Rhizobium altiplani | reverse complement strand
GCTGTCATCGTTGATCGCGTGTGTTGAGGCTGCATGATCGGGCCGACAGGAAATGTGCGGGTCTACTTGGCTTGCGGGGTGACCGATATGCGGCGCGGTATCGATGGTCTGTCCGCTATGGTCGAGGCGGTGATCAAGGAAGCGCCGGGTTCCGGAGCGATCTTCGGCTTCCGTGGAAAGCGCGCCGACCGGATCAAGCTTCTATGGTGGGATGGCGAGGGGTTCTGCCTATTCTACAAGATTCTCGAGCGCGGATACTTTCCTTGGCCGACGGCGAAAGATGGCGTTGCGCATCTGACGCAGGCGCAGTTGTCGATGCTTGTTGAAGGGATTGACTGGCGCCGACCAGCGTGGACTTCCGCCCCTGGCCGCACGGGTTAAAAGCTATATTTTACAGGGACATCCGGGGCAAAACGCTAGTGCTTTCGCTGCAAATCGGCTATGTTTTTGGGCATGAAAGCACCGCCGCTGGACAGTCAGGACGAGCTATTGGCATTGCGCGCGCTCGTCGCTGAACAGGCGGCGAAGCTTGAGAGCCAAGTAGCCGAAGTCAGCAAACGAGACTCCATTATCGGGCTTCTGCGTGCGCAGCTGGAACTGCTCCGCCATCGGCAGCATGGCGCTTCTTCGGAAAAGATCGATCGGAAGATTGAGCAATTCGAACTGATGCTGGAGGAGATCGAAGCCTCTCGCGCCGAGGCTGATGCTCGTTCCGGAAAAGGCCTGTTGCCAGATCTGGACGATGCCCCCGACAAGCCGAAACGCAGACCTCTGCCGGATGGCCTTCCAACTGAAGAGCGGGTGTATGCAGCGCCCTGCAGTTGCCCGACTTGTGGTGGCATGTCCTTCCTGAAGGCGGCCGACAAGGTGGTCCAGGTGATGGAGCATGTGCCGGCTTCTGTGAAGATCGTCCGGCATATCGAGAAGCGCATGGTCTGTAGGGACTGCGATACAATGGTATCGGGTGAGATGCCGAGCTTGCCGATCGAGCGAGGCAAACCTGGACCAGGACTGCTCGCACACATCATGGTCGCCAAATTTGACGATCATATCCCGCTCTACCATTTGTCCGAGATGTACGACCGGCTGGGGATAGACATCTCCCGGTCTGTCATGGCGGACTGGGTTGGCCGTGTGTCCGTTCTGCTCTCGCCCCTCATCTCGCTGATCAGAGCCCATCTCGCGGCCATCGATCGAATACACACGGACGACACGCCGGTCGATGTTCTCGACCCAGGACGAGGAAAGACGAAGACCGGCAGGGTCTGGGTCTATGTCTTCGATGGCAGCGGCTGCCAGGATCCCACGCCCGGAGCGATCGCCTATTACTATAGCCCCGACCGAAAGGGCGTGCATCCGGCTGAACACCTCGCTCACTTCAACGGCGTAATGCATGCGGACGGGTATGCTGGCTATAGCAAGCTTTACGGCAACCAGATCATCGAAGCTGCCTGCATGGCGCATGTGCGCCGCAAGTTCCATGATGTGATCAAGCTCAAGCCATCTTCGATCGCCGACGAGGCTCTGTCGCGCATCGGTGCCCTCTACGATATCGAGGATCGTATCCGCGGCATGTCGGCTGACGAGAGGCGAACACTGCGCCAGCAACACGCCAGACCATTCTGGCGGACCTCAAGGCCTGGATTGAAACGGCGCTTTCGACGCTGCCGCAGAAACAGAAGCTTGCCGAAGCGATGCGATACGCTCTCTCGCGATGGGCAGCATTGAGCGTCTACATTGACGATGGCCGTGTCGAAATCGATAACAACATAGCTGAGCGCGCTATGAGGCCACTCGGAATTGGAAGAAAAAATTGGCTCTTTGCTGGATCAGACAAGGGCGGCGAGCGCATCGCCACTATCCTGACCATCATCGAGACAGCTAAACTCCATGGCCACAATCCAGAGACCTATCTGACAGACGTCCTGACCAGGATCCAGAGCCATCCGAAGGATCGACTTGAGGAACTGCTCCCGTGGCAGTGGACTCCGGCAAAAGACCGGTACGAGGCTGCGTGATGGCACGCTCAAGGATCATCTATACCCTCAAAGAGGTCGCTGAGATGATCGGCGAGAACCTCGAGTTGATCGAAGAGGTGACCGCCAACTCGGATAATATCAGCGAAGGCGAATTGCTTTATGTCCGCGACGGCAGCGAATTCGGCACAAAGGGCCTGACCGAGAACGGCGTGGACGAACTCCAAAATCTCCTCGCCGACATACGGACATGGGATGGTGGAATCCGCCAGTTTCTCGTCGATGAACAATGCGATCCGGATGTGGTCGAACGCGTTATGGCAGACGAAATGAAACGCGGCCTATAATATCGGCCTCTCGACCAAGCGAAAATGCCTTCGCCGGACGCTCACAATGCAAGGGTTGGCCCCGACGAAGAGCACGAGATGCGCGCTGCCGGCCTTGATGATGTGATGATCCAGGGCGTTCGTGTGACAATGGCATTCCTCAGCACCAATGGATTCGGCCAAATCGGTCGCCGCCAACTGGAGGCTTATCCCCAAGGACCACAACATCGCACCGGCGGAAACGCACATCCTCCAAGCAGAGCAGCTTTGCTTGCGTGGCATGTCGGCAGCGTTGCTCAATACCGAGCGGCGATGGTCCGGCGTCCGACCTGATGATATTGCCCTCCTGAATGCGGCGCTTGCCGGCGATACCGCGGCGACTGCTGTATCGCACGTTGCTTCGTCTCAATCCGTGTCGCAGCGAACGTCGGCAGCGCCATATGGAAGTCGAACGGTACCGTCGTCCTCGCAACCTATTGCACCTCTTGAGAAGGTGCCTGCATCGGTTCGTACGATCGCGGTTGCCGCCCCTCCGGTTGAAACCGAGGACGGCTTCGATCTCGACGATGAGGATGAGGATGAGGATGAGGATGAAGCGGAACTGGAACTGCAGGATTCGGACAAGGGACTTGTCGAAATCGTCCAACTGGCAGCGGAGGAACGGGTCGCAACCAAAGAATGGCGACACAAGATGATTAAGCAACACGTGAGTATTGCCGAGTTGTTGGTTCGATTCGTCGGACACGACCAGCCGGCACGCTTGAGGCAGCGAAACATCTCGGAGTTCCGAAGCATGCTGTTCAGGCTTCCGAAAAATCACGGAAAGTCGCCGAACGACCATATCATGCCTCTGAGCGAGCTTCTGGCTCGTGCCACGACGTTGCCGCCCGAGGAGGTTGGCTTGTCGCCCGCGACGATAAATCGCTACATGACCCAAATGGGCAACATCGTGGACATCTGCAAACACGCCGGATTTCCATTCGGGAATTTCGAGGGCGTTTCCGGTCTGCGAACCAAAAGGAAGGGTGACGTCAGAAACGAGCGTGGACGTTTCTCAACCGAGGAACTGCAGACCATCCACCTATGCCTTGGATTGCGTTCCGGGCAACTTGAAACACATCAACTCAATTTACCCTTCCGCGATTCATGAGTCCCGTTTTTCGTTTCCCGTTTCCAATTCTTCGATTCCGAGGCAAACCGCGTTTGCGGCCCGAGCGCCATGTTATCCCTGACGAGGGCGAGCCAGTCATCTCTCTCCGGATTGTCAACATAGGAAGTGGCGTTTGTTTCTTGCATCTACGGCGGCGACGCTAAGGTTGCTCAACAAGGAGTTAGGCAATGCCCCGGAAATCTAAGAAACAACGCAATGCAGAACAGCTCGCACGTCAACAGCGCGTGAGGGATAACGCTAAGACCAAGCGTCGGCCGTCACGGGACGATCTGGCGAGGGTGCTGCTCTGGCAGATGATCACGGCCGCTCAGCGACGCGAAGATGCCCGGGCGGCACTGGACAAGCTTTCTGAAGCCATCGTCGAAGAGTTGGAACGTCAAGGTTTCGATGTCCGGGAAAGCGAGGATGTCTTCGAAGACTTAGCCGATCGGTACTCAGGTGGCCTGTTTCCGTTCCGGCCCAAGCGTCATCTGATGTCCCACTCGACGGCCTCTGAACTGTGACATGGTGGTTTTGCGCAGCTATCCTACTTTCCGGCTGCCAGAGCTTCCGAAGAACCAACTTTGCAAACGGCGTTCAAATTTACCCATAAGTTTTCCCCCCATTACTCCTGATAACGCCGTTTGCGTTTGAATCGCGCTCCAATTGAAAAACCGAACGAGCCCAGCCCTTGTTCGAAACGGCAATAGGCAGGCCGTCCTGATCAGGCGTCAGCCAAGTCCTCGAGGAACTCAGAGCCGGGGGCAACCGCGGAGACGAAGAGATGGTCCCGGGCGCGGGTTGCGGCGACGTAGAGCAATTGTCGCTCTGTCGCCACGACTTCGTCCAACTCGAACTCGTCGGAGACGTCGTTGATCCGCGCCGCCAGCGGCAGGACCCCTTCATCGCAGGCGACGATCAAGACAGCACGGAACTCCAAACCTTTTGCTAGATGCATCGTACCGATGAGCACTGCCTCTTCGGGGCCTCGCCCGGCAAGCGATGAAACTGTGCCGACGGCTGCCAGTTCGGCGACCTTCGATGCACGAGCGATCTGATCGTTTGATCGACAGAAGATGCCGATCTCGTTGGCTCGTATTCCCTGTTCCAAGAGGCTGCGAAGGAATTGCGACGCAGCCGTCGCCTCCTCCTCGATTGTCGGTGCAACGACGATAACCGGCTCGATGCCATCGAAGACAGACACAGTTCCCTTGCGTTGATCTTCCTCACCGTCGACGTCTCGGACACTTTCGGGAAGCAGCCTGTCCGCCATCCTTCTAATCTGATGCGAGGTGCGATAGTTGACCTTGAGCGTGAAAGAGCGCCCACGCACGTCAATACCCAGCCCCTTCCAGGAAAAGGGCTGCTGGAAAATGCGCTGGCCGATATCCCCGGCGAAGAAAAGCGAGTCCGGTCGGTTGGGCACGATGGCGTTCAGGAACCGCAGTTCGGCGACGCCGAGGTCCTGGGCTTCATCGACGACTACTTGCGTATAGGGCCTGTCTGCGCGGTCCCGGAAGTGGTCGGTAACCACAGTGAACAGGTCGGCAGCGGTCAACAGCGCCTTTGCGCGCAATTGCCTGCGGACCTCCGCAAACGCTGTCCAGAGTTCCTCGCGCTGTTTCGCGCCAAGTCGGTTCTTACGCCCCATCCGCGGCACAGTTGCATAGGTTTCGGCGCTATCGACTTGCCAGGCGTCGATGACGTGCTCCCATTCGGAATTCAGGAACTGCGGCGTGTATTTCGTTATGCCGCCCGGCGTCGCCGCGTCGTTGATAAGTGCCCTCAGTTTTTCTCGGCCGACCAGATAGGCCTTCCGACCTGTCATGAGCGCGAACAGGTCAGTTGCCGCTTGTTCGAAGGACGATACAGTCACCCTGTCGGCGAGCGAGGGGGTGTCGGCAAGGAGCACGCCAAGCTTGCGCTTCAGCGCGGTGGCAAGCGGCTCCGAGAAAGTCGTCAGGAGTACCCTCGCTTGCGGCTCGTGGCGGAGAATGCGAGCGACACGGTGCAAGGCGACCACGGTTTTTCCCGTGCCGGCCGAGCCGACCACACGCACGGGTCCGGAGAAATTCCGGTCCACCAAAACCCGCTGCGAGGGATGAAGGAACACCGCCCATTTTTCGAACGGCTGGTCGAGCGCGGCGGCCAGTTCCTCATGCCCTTCCAGGATACGGAACCGCCGTTGCGAATCGGGATGGCTATAGGCATCGGTGGTAACCGGCGCCGGCTTACTGAGAACACCCGTTGCAGCATATTCCAGCAAAGCCTCGGCTGCTTCCTGCGGTAGGTGATTGGCAAGCGTAAAGAATTTGTCTTCGCTTGCATCGAGGACATCCTTGATCCAGTCCTCGGGCACCCCGATCGACAGTACGTCGTCGGTGGACAGTTTCGAAAACAGCGGCAGGGCAGATACGGACGGCGCGGCCGGAACGGGGAACGGCAACTCTGGCTGTTGTGCCGGCGCCGGCTGGATCACAATCTCCTCGACACGCTCGCGCACCTCGACGATTTGGATCGCGCCTGTGCGCGGATGGGCCTCGATGCGCCGCCGCTCTGCCCAGGCATAAGCGGCGTCATGGTGATCGACATAGGCGAGCATCACACTGTAGCCGGTCTTGTGGATGATGATCCTGAGATCGCGATTGACGCGGACGGACCAGAAGTTCAGGTCCTTGGAGGCGTCAATGCGGTGGAACTGCAGGCCAGGCCGGTTGGGATCGGTCTGCAGGTCAAATGCCGTCAGCTTGGCTTGCTTCTGCTCCTCATTGGTGAGCTTGGCAAGGGCGGCGGTGAAGCTGTCGGCGAGGATCGTTGGCATCAGGCTGTTCCTAGACGCGAAATATCAAAACTTATCAACATCATTCATTATCGTGGAAATGCGATCGACCTCTTCCTTTCGTCTTCCAAGTTGAAATTTCTCATAAAGGATCATGCTTCTGCCAAATGCGTTGAATGTTTTTTCGCCCTTTATCGTAAGGTTGAAAGTATCATCCTCGTTCGTGATGAATCCAAACTCGCAGAGCGAGTCTATTTGCTTTTCGACTTCATGGAGCTCCATGTCGCAGGCGATTGCCAATCGACTTGCGCTGATGCCGTTGTTGGCAGCTATTCCCGCGAGTGGCAGCATGGCGATGGGTGACATGTTGTCCAAGTCGTCAATGCTTGATGCCAATTCGCCAACTACTGTAGAAAGCCATTTCCCGTAGTTCATAATTTCGCCTGACAATATCAGGTCTGTGATGTGTTTGCGCATACTGTATCCATTATCTGTCGGAAATTGCGAGACTATTTCGATGCGTCGATCAAGCCACGCATTACACCCCAAACACCTTCAGCACTTCATCGCCAAAATGGTTAATTACTTTCACCGCGATCCGCCCCGTGCTTGGCCGCGCAAACGGTCGTGACGTGTCGGCATGGAGCGTCTCCCAGGCATCCGGGTCGATCTCCGCCTTGAGCGCCGTCTTCAGCGATTTGTAGGGATCGTTCGCGCCGAGGAAATAGGCGTGGCGGACGAAGAAGCTTTCCTCGTCGTAGTCGGTATCGATGAACCAGGCGGCGATGCCCTTGACGTCGTCGGAGCGGATTTCGCCGGTCGAGGGGTCGAAGACGTCGACGCCGTGGACCTTCACCTTGATCTCGCCGCCGGGCGCGTCGAGAACTTCGACATCCGGCTCGCCGAAGACGACGAAGAGGTTGCCCTTGCCGGTGTTCTTCAGGTCCTCGGCCATGTGCAGGTCAGGGTTCATGCGCGCCTTCAGGATGGCGAGAGGGCCGAGGCGGTTGAGGTCGGTCGCCTGGGCGTCGAAATTGAAGGCGCAGGCGATCAGCACGTCGAACCGGGCGTCGGAGGCTTCACGGGCGGCGGCGGTGATCTGGCTGCGGGTCAGCGTACCGAATTCCGGTCCGATCAGGATTGCCGCGCGCTTCTCCACCGCGCCGCCATCGGCATAGCGGCCCTCGGCGGCGATGTAGTTACCCGGCCAGGGCTCGATGGAATTGAAGTGGATCGTGTCGCGCTTCTCCTGCTGGTGGACGCCGGCGCTGCGCAGATGGGCGAGCACCATCTCGCCGAAATCGGCCTCCGGCATGTTGGCGGGAGTGGAGGCGCGGGAGGTGATCGCGCCAGCGGCGGCCAGGTCCGCGCCCAGTGTATCCTCGCGGGCGGCGACGACGCGATGCGGCGACAGGCTCTCGACGGTGAAGGGGCCGGCGACGCGCACCTTGCTCTTGTCCTCATAGGGGCGGTCATAGAGGAGATCGACATCAGCATTTCGATCGATGGAAGCATCGATCTCCTTCTGCCGTGCAATGCGGCCTTCCCACCACCCCGCATGCAGCTTGCGCGCCGCGTCGGTTGCCAGGTGCACCTTGGCCTGCCCGTCCTTGCTGTTCAGCCAGGCGTCAAGGTCGCGGGGGATTTCCCATTCCTCGAACTTCGTAGAAAGCGCCTCGTTGAGTTGTCGCTGCAACGGTTCAAGAACGGTCTGCCACTTCACCCAAATATCGTCGATCTGTGAATTTGCAGCGATATCTTTGAGCATGACGTGCGGCGCACGGTCGTAGACGAAGCCTTGGCGAATATCATCTGTCACAGTGGCGTCGGCGAGGATTTTGCCCGAAACGTCCTGCTCCTTGGCTCGGCCTTCCTTTGAGTCGGCTAGAAGATAATAGGGATAGCGGGCACTCATCAGCCGCGTGCGCGCGAGGGCCAGCGCGACGCGGGATGTGTCCATTGTGATCCAGCGTCGTCCCCATTGCTCGGCGACATAGGCGGTAGTGCCCGAACCGCAAGTTGGGTCAAGCACCAGATCGCCGGGATCGGTTGTCATTAGAATGCAGCGCTTAATAGCTTCACTAGCCGTCTGAACGACATAGATGCGTTCTGTTCCTATTTGCGTAGATTCCCAACGATCAGTCAGTGGTAGCATGGGCACGTCACCAACGAACCGCCGATAGCGGATAGTTTTCGCTGTCCGTTCAATTCGGTTCGCCCTCAAGAGCCTCCGCAGGCCCGAGCTTGTGGTCTTCCAATGGGTGCCGGGTCGAATGTCGAAATGAGTGCCGTAGGCCTCAAACCTACGGCTTGCCGATGCTGATTCACCATCCGAATAAAGAGGAAACAATTGATAGCGCTTAAATATATCGAGAGTCTTACCATCCTCTTTCTCGTCGCGAGTAAGAGGGCGGACATCAACGAAATTCTCCAAATATTGATCATACCTGTCGAGAGAAGTATGCCCCTCTTTTCTTTTCGCCAAGAGTCGTCGATATTTTGTTAAGTTAATATTTTTCGCGTACCATATTATATAATCAACCGTGTTGCTAAGAAACTTCCCCTCTATTCCCCCTGTTTTTTGGAAAGCAATCAGAATCACAAAGTTTTCTTCACCAAACACCTCATCCATCAATGCACGAACGCGATGCACGTTTTCATCACTGATTTGGACGAATACAGAGCCACTCTCCGTCAGCAGTTCCCGCGCGACCATCAACCGGTCGCGCAGATAGGTGAGGTAAGAGTGGATGCCGTCCTTCCAGGTGTCGCGAAACGCCTTCACCTGTTCCGGCTCCCGAGAAACATCCTCCTTCTTGCCGTCCTTGACCGAGGTATTCTTTGTGGAGACCTGCCAGTTCGAATTGAATTTGATGCCATAGGGCGGGTCGAAATAGATGCACTGCACCTTGCCCCGCATCTCCTCGCGCTCGGCGAGGCTCGCCATCACCTGCAGCGAGTCGCCGAGGATCATGCGGTTCTGCCAGTGCTTGGTGTGCTGATAGAACTCCGCCCGCGCCTCCGGATCGGCAATGCCGTTGAAATCGGCGAAGAGATCAGGCGCGTCCGACTTCTCCTCACGCGCCTTGTTGGTGCGGCGCTTGAGATCGTCGATGATCGCCTTCGGATGCACCTTTTCCTGGATGTAGAGCGGCGGCGCATTGACAACGAGATCGGACCAGTCCTGCCGGTCCTTGCCGCGCCAGACGAGCTGGGCGTCGCCGATCTCGATCTCGCCCGTCTCGGCGAGCTTCTTCATCTGCGCCTGCGTGATCCTGATCTTCGCGCCGTTCCAGATGATCTGCGGATCGCGGTCCATGTCCCGATCCCGTTCCTCGCCATGCGGCAGCGGTCGGTCGCGCGGAATCCGCATCTCGCGGCCGCCATCGCCCAGCATTTCCTCCTGCTGCTCATAAAGACCAGCCATCTCGGCCGTGGGGTTATTCAGCCGCACCGCCTGGTCGTGGGTGAGGGTGGAGACCTCTTTTTCGCGCGGGGTCTTGGCCATTATTGTTTCTTCTCCTTTGAGGCGCGACGCTTGCTGCCCATCGTGACCCATCCAATACCTGCGCTCCGTAGCGCGGCACAGAGGGCCTTTTCCATTTCCTTGGCTTCGGCAGGTTTCATTGGGTTGAGATGCTGATAGAGTTCCGGGAGAAGACGAACATGGAATTTCTGTACGTCTGCGAACCCTTCACCTTTCCTGTGCTCGGCATATCGCTCGAACGGCCTGTGATGGGTATGCCCCACGTAGACACCGAATGGGTCCTCGTGATTGGGGTTATGCAGCAGGATGGCATAGATACTCCGGGTCGTTTTTCGCCCGTTTGTTGATTTCAGCCATTCCTTGGCATCCCACCGCGTTTGGGCCTTCAAGGTGCGCGCTGCGTCGACAGCCGCTCTAGTCCACTCTGCCGGCGGCTCAGGTCGCATAAGGTTCGCCTCCGTTTTCAGAGAACGGATTTTCGCCGAGCAGATTCGCTAGAGCAGATGCAAGCGCTTGAAGGTCCTCCGCGTGTTTGGACGGCAAGCCCTGGTGGTAGGCTTCGCAAATGGCCTTGGCTTTTTCTTGAGCTTGTTGCGTGCACCCGGCCAGCCACAAGTACTTGTCGATCACACGTTCGGCGTAGAGCTCGGGAATTCCTGAAGCCCGAATTACCGCATTGCCCGCCTCTGATTTCTGAGCAAATCCCTGCTTCTCTAGTGCCGCGTAGAAAAGACGGGCGCGATCTGAGCTCTTTCCTCGCGCGATACCGAGCGCGTTGGCAGCAAAGCTATCAAACATCGTCCATCCTGCGGGCTTGAGAAACCACATGAGCTTCGTTGTCCCGGAAACGAACTTCGGGGTTGCGGATTCGGCCCCCCGAATCCCGGGCGGCAGTTGCCGCAATATGTTGACGCAAACCGAAAAGCGCTGGGGAAGGGTGCCGGAGAATTGTTGTGCAGCGTTGCCTAAAGCATCAGCGATTGCAGTTGCTGCAGGATCGCTTGGGCCAGTATCAGTCGCACGGGGAATACCGCGATTGACCCCGTACGCTTTGGCAATCAATCGAACTATCCATGGGGAAAGCTGCCCCTCCTTTGCAATCAAGTTCAGATACACTTGATCATAGCAGAGCCACCAGCGGTGATGCTCGATGGTTGCCCAGTAGATCAGCGATTTATCCCGCATTTCAGCCACTAATCTCCATCGGCTTGTCTTATTCCGCTGCCACCGTAAATTCCGCTTCCGCCTCGTCCTCATCGAGTTCGTCGGAATATTCCTGATCCACTGCTGCGCTCGGCATTTCCACCTGCTTGCCCATTGCCTGCGCAATCAGGCTAAGTAGCGCTTGCTGACGAGCCTCCATGAAGGCCGTGAATTCGTTTGTGCGAAGGAGCGTCGGATCGATCAGGTGCGAGGCCAAGAAACCATTCAGACGAACAGGATCGACGGGTGTCGCCTCGGCGCTGCCATTCTCGAGTTTTGCCAGATACGCGGAGGGTGCAACGCCGCCAATGATGCGGTTCGTGCGATAGGAGAGTGGCGTCTTGTTGATAATGGAATCGTAGACGTCCGGTTTGATCTTGTTGTCTTCGCACCACTTCTTCGGAAAGATGTGATGGATGTCGACATTCTCGCCGAAGAAGACAGTGTGATCGAATTCCTGACCTGAGCGGAAGTCCTGAGCGCGCCCCTTCATCAGGAGCGCGTTCACGCCTTTGTAGGCCGCGGAGAGCCGCATGCGCATCGTCTTTAGCCGATCTGGGCGGAAGGAGGCTTCCGAGACTGTCGCAGGGACCTTGCCCCCGGTTAGCCAAGCGGGCACTTCCTGGAAATCGCGTGCAATCCGGGTTTCGACGGCCGACCCATAGAGCTCGCCCAAAACGCCGCACCAGTACCACTGCTGGATTTTCTCGCGGTTGCCTTCGAGCTCCCAGGCGTCGCCGATGTCCGCGAGGATCGCTGCAAGCGGAATGATCTGCGTTTGGTAGGGCAGATCGAACAAGCGGTAGACGCGCTGTGTGAAGAGGAACTTCGCGGCCTTGAGAAAACCCTGCTCAGCCAATTTCTCGTATTTCTTGTAGGCGCTGAGCGGAAGATTCAGCAGGGCCCCCCTCTTGCCCGTAATTTGAGGAAGGTCCTTGCCTTCCTTGTTGGCAGCCACCGCAGCGCGCCGAAGATCGCGTGTGTGGAATAGGGAGATCACGTGCAAAAAGTCGGTGTTGGCCACATTGGCCAGGATACCCTTTTCGGCATCCGCCAGCCTCTGAGCACTGACGAAAATTCCGTGTCGGCCCTTGTTGTCTCTACCTTCGCCGTACCAGTCCTTGCGAAGTTCATGTCCATCAGCGGCATAGATGGCTGTAACAAGCTCGAACGCATCGAGTGGCTTGCCACCCGTGTTGACCTTCTCGAAGACCGTGCACACAGCTTCCTTGGTTGTCGTCTTGTCGAGTGCGATGACAGGAACATGGTAACCGGTGAAGTTCGCCAGGATTTCCGTATAGAACTGCTGGACGGTTGGCCAAAGCTCCTGCATGCGGCCGTTGGCGTTGGCCCAGGTCACGAACTCCATCTGCCACGCCATTCCGTCGAAGGCGCGGGAGAGGGGGAAAACCAGGTTCTCGAATTCACGCTCGGTGGTGGAATAATCATGATCGATCGTTCGGTTGAAGTCGGAACGTACGATCTTGTCCGCAGGAACCGAGATGATCGCTTCTTCCCGATCGACCGAAGGGTCTAGCGATTTTTTGATATCGATGAAGAACCACCGCTCTACGGGTTGTTTCTTCGGCGTGATAGTCTTCACGACTTGGCCGCGCAACGTGACTTGATAGAGCGACGTCATTCGTTGCTGGCCGTCGAGGAGCAACTCTGCGGGTTCGACTCGTCTCGCCGTCTCGGGCGCGCCTTCGATAGGCCGCGGCTTGAAGTTAACACCGCCTCCGGTCTCGAGGGTCATAAGTGCACCAACCGGAAAGGCCCGCGAAATGGATGCGATCAGGCTCTTGATCCGATCCTCATCCCACACCCAGCTGCGCTGGAAGTCCGGTAGCTGAAGCTTCCCATCGTCGCACTTCTTCAGCAATTCTTGCAGCGCGATCGGATTTGTCTTGAACGTTGACCCCGACATCTATGCATTCTCCCCGACGCGTGCTGCAAACGATTTGACCAACTTTCCGTAATCCTCCTCCATCGCAAAGGCGTTTCGAAATTCGGCAAACGCCCAGCGGCCGTAAGCCTTGAGATTGTTGACGCCGGGAACCCAGAGGTTCTTCATTGTCTCAGCCTTGATCTGCTCATCGAGACCGCGGAACCCTTTAACCTCGACGATCAGGTTCAACGGGTCATCCGGTCCGTGACCGTCATCAACCTGTATGATGAAGTCCGGCAGGTAGCGGCGCGGCACGCTGCCTGAGCGATAGGGTACTTCGAAACCGAGTGCCTGGTTCTTCACGTAGGAGATCGTAGCTGGGTGCGCTTCCACGACGCGGGCAAATTCCGCCTCCCAATCGCTATCGCAGACGACGTAGTTCACATGGGAAAGGCGGGTTTCCCAGAGCGTCTGCTTGGTCGTGATGAAGGACACGTGATCGGTGTAGCCGTGCGGATTGTACGGATCGAGCATGGCCTTCACGACACTCTCCCCATCTTCACCGGCGCTGCGGACTATGGCTTGGTAGATGAGTTCGGATGCTTTCTCCGCCAGCTCGGCATAGGTCAGCATGCCCGCCCTGGTGCCACCAGTGAGCTTCAGGCAAGTGGCCATCCAGCGCCGCGTAATGGGCTGGAGTTGATTATAAAGGAAATAGGGAACGTCCTGATCCGGCTCACGGAAATACATCTCGATGAGCTTCTTGGTGAGATGCGTCGCGACGGTGTTCGGCCGCATGTCATCGAGCGCATCCGGAGAAATGTCATGGCCTTCGCCGACCAGCCCTTCGAGACGGACTGTACAGGGGCCGACCAATTCTGGCGTCAGGTCGAGGACTGAGTCCGCCGAGAAATTCGCCGAAAAGCTATCGGAGGGAAGCTCGGCGCGATAACCGGCAACGCGCGGAAAGCGGATGGAAAGGTCGTTGCGCTCTTTCAGCGCATGGACACGTGTGGTCGGCTTCGGTGGTGTTCGTGTGACCTCCTGGGGCTCGGTGGCGAAGTCGAAGGGAATGCCGAGGATGTCGGCGTATTCCGTGTTGAACAGCCCCCTGTCGTTCAGCTCATAGGACTGGCGGCGCAGGCCTCGACCAATCACCTGCTCGCAGAGCAATTGCGTACCGAAAGCGCGAACGCCTAGAATATGGGTGACCGTGTTGGCATCCCAGCCTTCCGTCAGCATCGACACGGAGACGACGCACCGCACCTGCTCGCCGAGCCGGCCCTTCTGCCCGACGGTGTTCATCACTTCACGCAAGAGTTCCGAGTCCGAGAGCTTGTCGGCCGCCGCGGCACCCTCGCGCTCCTTGATCTCCCTACGGAACTGCTCGATTTCCGCCTCGGCCATGTCGCGGAACTTGGAATCAAGCGCCTCGCCGGATTCGAGCTGCTGGGAATCGATCAGCAGCGTGTTCATGCGCGGCAGCGGATTGCCGTTGCGGTCATCGTAGTTCCGGAAGAGCTCCAGATGCCCGTAGTGCTTTGTCTGGCGCTCTCCTTCAACCTCGCGTTCCCAGCCGGAAATCCATTCAAAGATCAGTTTTGAGCTGGCGGTGTTGTTGCAGACGACGATGAATACGGGCGGAACGCCGATGCCGGCCTTTTGCCAGGCATCGTATTCCTTCTCGTAGTGGGAGTAGAGCGAGTAGAGCGCGGTCTGCAATTCGGCAGGTATGCTAAGGGGATCAAGATCGCCGGATTTGCCCGCCCCCTTCTTCGGCATCTTCTTGCCGATGTGGTCCCATAGATTGCGGAACACGGGGGTGGCGGCATTGACGGCATTGTCCGACACCGGCACGCGGGGCAGCTTGACGATGCCGCACTCGATAGCATCGACGAGCGAAAAGTCGGAGACCACCCAGGGGAAGAGGGTGCCTTCCTCATAACCCGACCCGCGCAAGAAGAACGGTGTCGCCGAGAGATCATAGACCGCGCGAACGCCGACTTTCCGCTTCAAAGCCTCGATGCCGGAAATCCAAAGCCGCGCGGCCTCGTTGTTTTCCTTCGCCTCGTCCTTTTCCTCCCCCTTCAGTTCATCTTCTTCGTGGCTTCCCGGACGTTCGCGATAGCAATGGTGCGCCTCGTCGTTGATGACCACGACGTTTTTCATTTGCAGGAGATCGCCACAGGCCCGCTGAAGCATCTGTCCCTCGGTCTCGAGTTCCTCGATTGCTTCTCCTTTCCAGCCCTTCATCAGGCGGAGACCTACTGCGTTCAGCTCGTGAGCCTTGCGCCGTTGAAAAACATGATAGTTGACGATTTCGATCTTCGCCTTGTTCAGGTCGGGCATCATGTCCTGTGGAACAAGTTCCCGGGAACGATAGTAGCTATTGCCGTCAGAAGGCTTCAGTACGCGCAGTCGGTCCTTGATGGTGATACCGGGCGCAACGATGAGGAACCCTCTCGAGAACAAACTGGAGTTCGGCTGCCGAGCGGCATTGATTGCCTGCCAGGCAATCAGCATGGCCATGACGGTTGTCTTGCCGGCGCCGGTGGCCAGTTTCAGCGCTAGACGAAAGATTTCGGGGTTGGCGTCGCGGTTCGCCTCCTCGAGATGCCGGAAGATATGAGCGTACTGCTTGTTCTTTCGGGCCACCTCGGCAAGCCAGATCGCCGTTTCCACGGCTTCCACCTGGCAATAGAAGGGGCGGGGGCCGGAGAAGTTGTCACTTCGCCAATATTGGAGCAATCGCTGGGTAACGGGCGTGACGCCCCAGTCGTTGGGATTGGGAATTGAGCGCCATGACGCGATGTGGCCGCGAATTTCGTTGATGATCGGCGTAGGGTTGTAGTGGCTGCTGCCGTCCTTGGTCTGGTCGAGATCAAGCGTAGCCTGCTTTTTGGCATCTGCTTTGATCTTGCGGCTCTTCGGAACGGGTGCCACGTATTTCGACCGGCGCCGGCCTTCGATGGGCGGTTGATTGAGCGGCTCGCCACTTTCGGACAGCGCATGATGGCGCGTGGGAACTTCGTATGGCGAATTAAGAATTGGCTCGGCGTAAAATGGCTTGGTCATGCAATCTGTCCCAGAATCGGCATCGCCATTCAATCGCCCCCGCGAGGGTGATGCAACTCCTACGATGCGGATTGCTGTGTTTAGCAAAGAATTGCACACGGAAATTATTTCCGCATTGTAGCCCGATAACCGTCTGTTGGATGCGTCTTTGTCGTTGTTATTTTGGCACCAGGATAAGATTGTCCGTACTTAACAACCGCTCTCCATTCCACCGATACGCGCAGGGCCTTTCTATGTAGTCAAGGCAGAGGGCATTGTGTGCAGCAATTTCAGGCTGACTGAGCATTTTGTAGTGCCCGAAGAACACAGGCTTTTCCTGCGCGCCATAAAAGTTGATATCGCCACATTCGATCACGGGCGTATCCGGAAGGTCGTCTGAACGAGGCACAGACAGCGCAGAGCTTCGCCACGTGCGGACGCCTGCCTGCCACCATTTCAGCCGGACCGCAGTGCGGGTATGCCCCTTTATATCCGTGAACGAATGGCCGTGCGGCAGCTCGGCCTCTGGCCCCTTTAGACTGGATAAGACCGCGTCGGCAAACCGAGTGGCATCCTTCTCGAATGCCAACTCTTGCAGATCATCTCGCTTCAAGCGGGCATCGCCGGTTCTATGGCGAATGGTGTCTATGTGACGATCGTCCCAGTATGCGTGGACAAGTCTTATCCCCGGCAGATCGATAAACAGCGGAAGCGTCATGAACCAATCGAGCACGTCTTGTGTATGAGGCGCGCCAACCGGAAATTCTTTCAAGAACGTTTCGTGCTGTGCGGTATTCTTTAGCGTGTGAGCGCGCATGAACCCGTCGCTAGTGCGCTCCGAATTTTCACCTCGCTCATGATAGAGTAACGCGTTGAGTTCGTGATTGCCCATGATCGCTATCGCGTGACCGCGCAGTTGCATTGCGCGCACGAGAGAGATCACTACGGAGTTTTGATCCCCTCCATCAATGAAGTCCCCGAGAAAGGCGACAATTCGGCCCTCAGGATGCGCCCAGCATGAAGCTGATTCCCGATAACCGAGGTAAGTGAGAGTTTTTGTTAGGCGATCCAGATCAGCGTGAATGTCGGGAATGACGTCGATATGTGAATGGTTTTGTAGCAAACGAACACCCTCGCTAGCTAGGTATTACGCCTTGGCATCATCTATGCAGCTCATCGGCGTAAAAGACCTTGGTCATGCAATCGGTCCCAGAATCGGTATCGCCATTCAATCGGCCCAACGAGGGCAATGCAACTCCTGTGATGCTCATTGCTGTGCTTCGCGAGAACTGCACACGGAAATCATTTCCGTATTGCAACAGCATGCACGACGCCGAAGATTTACTGCGCGAGCGTCCCGGATGGGCATCTCCGGTCTCACACACTTCCGAACGGAGATTCGCCACTCTTTCACAAGTTGTGGAAAATAAATCACATCGCATTTCAATTTTGTGGAGATTTGGCCAAACCGCCCGGGTACGCTTGATTGCCCGGCCGCGCCTCTAATAGTTTCCAATCCGTTACCACTCATGGGTAGTGGTTGGGGATGGGATTAAGTGATTCAGGAAATTGGAAGTTTCGTCGTTGCCTCGATTCTTGGCGCGGCGAATTATCTTGTAAAGGATGCGGCTGCTCCAGGTATTGTCGCTCTAGGAATTGTCGTTCTTCTGGTGGTTTTTACTGCGGCTTTCTTTCGAGAAGTCTTTCAGCGCCAGAAAGCAGTTCAGTGGCTCAGACGTGAAATTCAAAACAGCCCGACAGGCGCTGATTTCAGCCGTGACATCGACGTTCTGTCCGCCTCCATCAAGAAAACGGGCACGAACAGGTATCGCCGGCAATTGGCGGCTGCGTGGGAGAAATACAGAGAGACCCTTGTACCTCACGAGGAAGACGGCAAGGTCGTGCTTCGCAATGCCGTCCGACCGTCCATGTTTCTCAATCCAGAGGACTTGGGTTTTGGGGTTGGCTTTTGGCGCATCGTACCCGGGCTCTTTGTTTCGGTTGGGCTTTTTCTGACGTTCCTGGGGTTGATCGCCGCTCTCTCGACGATGGCGCAAGGAGCAGAGATCGATAGCGGTGTCATGCGACAGCTGCTTTCTGTGGCCTCGGCGAAGTTTATTATGTCGTTGACGGGGCTTTTCTGCTCGATCGTCTTCACGATCCTTCTTAGAAGCATCTACGGGCGACTGGAGCAGTCGATCCATGAACTATGTGCCGCCATTGAGCAGCGTCTCACCTACATCAGTCTGGAGGCCCTTGCCACAGAACAGCTGAAGGCAACCCGGGAACAGCGGGAGCATTTCCGATTGATTGGGATGGAGTTGGTCGCGGAGATTGGCCGTCCCTTGAGAGAGGAGCTCCCGGCGGCAATCCAGAGTTCGATCGCCGGTGCAATGGCACCGATCGTAGAGCGAGTGGGCAAACTCGGCGCAGAGGGCGTGGGAGATATGGTGTCCGGAATTTCGGACAAGCTTACAGATTCAATCGGTATTGCGCTAACCGAGGCTAGCCAGAAAATCTCGGATGCAGGTGAAAGGCTTGGGTTGCTTGCTGACCGTCTCGATCAAAGCTCGGGGCGGATAGGCTCGGAGATGGAAGGCGTTACGGAGCGTGTCGCCCAAGCTGTGGAAGACCTCCGTGCGGCTATCACGAATACGGCCGAGGTAACCGGGGGGACGTTTAACGAAGGTGCCGAGAAGCTCCTTGCGGTCATGAACCGTACGCTTGAGGGCATTCGCGATAATACGGGCGAAGGTGCGCGCGCCATGTCGGCAGCGGCTGAGGACATGCGCCAGGCGGCCGAATCCTTCAAGCAGGAGATCGAGTCCGCAGCGCGAACAGGAACAGAAGCCGCGCAGGAACGCATGAAACTTGCAGGTCAGCAGGTGAGCTCGGCTATCGGCGATGCCGGCAAGGACGTGGCAGACGTGTTCAGCCGCACCAGCGCGGAGATTGCTCGGGTCGCGGAAGAGGTTTCCGAGAAAGCCGGCGCCGGCTTGCTCGCTCCTCTGGCTGAAATAGGCAACAGGTTCGAAGGTCTGGTCAAGCAGCTCAATGACGGCACGTCAGACATGCGGCGCATGGCCGACGGAGTGAAGGCTGGTGCCGATGCTTCGGAAAAGGCTGCGGGTACCTTTAACGGGGCGGCAAGCTCACTTGTGGCTGCTGTCACTCCCGTGAAGGCCGTCGTGGATCGCATGGAAGGTTCGATCCGGCAACTCACTGACAGCACGCAACACGCGGCGAGCACCGTATCGAGGTCTGCGGAGGCGACCGCCGAGTCCGCTGCCTCTGCTCTTGCCGCTGCGAAGGAAATCCTCCAGGCGGAAGCGAAATCCATCGAGAACGCGCTGGGCGGTGTCTCTGTGATGCTGGAACGTCTGAAGGGGCAGGGCGACCGCCTCGATGAAATGGATGGAAAGCTCGGCCAGGCTTTCGATCTCTACACGGAAAATGTGGAGAAGTCCGTCCAGGGCATGTTCGGTCACGTGCGCGATCTGCAGGAAAGGCTAAATCCTGCGCTCGACACCATGCGTGAAATCGTTGAACAGGCCGAGCAATTCGCTCCGCAGTCCCGGAGAGCCTGATGCGCGGAGGTTTCCGGACGCGTTACAAAGAGGAAGAGGAGGAGAGCGCATTTGTGTCCATGACGGACATGACTGTCAGCTTCCTCTTCATCATCATCCTTTTGCTGGCTTACTTCGCCCAGCAATATAGCGAAAAGGACACCGTACCCAGGCCTATACATGAGGAGGTCATTAAAGAAAGGAATGTCGCGCAACAGAAGATAGTCCGACTGCAGGCAATCATCGCTGTTCATGAGAAGACGATCGCTAACCTCAAGGAGGAGATTAACAGGAAGCAGGTGGAGATCGAGCGGTTACAGGCTGAGATCGCGAAGCTGCAGGCCGAGCTCAAAGAGCTAAGAGAGGCGCTTGAAAAGCTTCGGAAAGTTGACCCACTGGAAGCCTACCTAGCCACGTCGGCGATCGAGAGACGACGAATTCTCGAAACTCTACGCGATCAGCTGAAGATTGATTTTCCTGATCTCGAGGTGGTTATCAGTGAAGAAACCGACGCTTTGCGCTTTCAGGGCGACGGCCTATTTGCAACCGGATCATCCACGTTGCGCCCCGACCGGAGGGCAATCGTTGAAACTGTCGCAACGAGGCTATCGCAGATTTTGCCCTGCTATACGATTGGCCCGCGTTCGAAGTGGACGGCCGAATGTAATCCAGGCAATGCGATTATTGAAGCTTTGCAGATTGAAGGACATACCGACTCAACCGGGGATTTTACGGCCAACCTGGCCCTGTCCACTAATCGCGCAAACAGCACTTTTTCTACAATTCTCGGCAAATCCGGTGAGCTAGTCGATTTTCTGAACTTCCGAAATCAACCAGTTTTGTCCGTCGCCGGATACGGCCAAATGCGTCCGGTTAAGGACAACTCGACGAAGGAGGGACGAGATGCGAACCGCCGCGTCGACCTGCGAATCATCATGTACACGCCTAGCCAGTCGGCGGAAATCGACCGCATTCGTCAGGCGTTGAGTCAAGACAGCTCCCGGGGTATCGCGAATTGACCCTCAGCAAGAGCCTCTCCCAGAACCGTCAGTTCGTCAGGCCCGCCTTGCCGGCTTTGAACTCACTTGCATCTAGGACAGAGCGAATTCTATCCCGTTGGCCGGACGTCGTCGCCAATCCACCCGAGAAAGACCGTGAAAAACTCGTGGCCATTGTTCGGGACAAACTGGAGAATAATAGCTGGGAGGACACGAAGCTCTCGCTGATTACAAGCGCTGGCAGGGCGTTGTTCGACGAGGATCGTCGCACTAGACCTGATTTGGCGGAGATGCGAGATTTTTATTACAGCGAGACCCGCGCCTCGACACGGGCGGGGTTTCTCGGCGGAATGTTCTCCATCTACATGGACAGCTTTGATGCCAAGGCGGAACATACGTGGCAACTGGCCGGTGCATTGTCGGCAGCGGCAGGGCGTCTCGGAGCTCGCTGGCGTATGATGCTCGATGCCATCCCCGAGATGCTCTCGCCCGATGCAGTGGCCGATGCCGTCGCGCGACAGATGGTGCTGATGGACGATCTCTGGATCGGCCTACAGAAGCTTGGTATTCGCAGCCCCCATGCACCTGGTCTGATGAATGCCGTCCACCTAGCCTATGTGAAGCAGATCGAGCCGCATCTCGATCAGCGTGTGGAGATGGAGCGGCTGATCGAGTGGCTGAAGCCGGAGGGCAGGGAGGCGAAGACGACCGGCGCCGGCGAAGCGATCTCGGCTCTGCTTGGACACTGGGTCAAGCATTCTCCGAAGCCCGATGACCTACGCTACCTGACAGAGAACATCATCGGCATTTACGGTGATCCTCGTGTCCAGCGTGGCGGCGTTTGGTCAGCAGTACCGGAAGACAGGATGGCGGTTATCCTGCGCTGGCTGACGGGCGAGAACATCCGGTTCTTCCTTGATGTCGTCTCTGAGGTGGAAGACAGCCACATGTGGGAGCCTCGCAGGAGATTTTGGCTCGGCCTGCATGATCGTGGCCGTATCGATGCAGCCTGGGTTGCTTTCAGCGATTCCGCCGCGAAAGAGGCAAGGCGACGCGGGGCGGGAGGTAAGGGGACGTTGAGATTTGGCGTTCAAACGGCAGGCTACGGTCGCGCGAATACATCACTGCTCATACTGAAGATCGGCAGGAAGATCGTCGTTGAGGGCTCTCACAGCTATAAGGTCCACATTTTCGACGAGTCCAACCAGCGTGCGCCTGCGCTCTACCAGTGGCGATATGACTGTGAAGCAATCAGGTTCATTCCCGGCTCCAATGCGAAATCGCACAACGGCGATTGGCAGAGTTGGGTCTTGGAACACATCTAGGTGAAAAAATGAACTTGGAAGCTTCTTTCTCTCCAGATGCAATCACTCTGTCCGCAAAGAACGAGCGCGCGGGTCTACTGCACCGGTTGGTGCGCCGTAGTGTCAAATCTGATCTTCAGAACCTGAGTCCCGACGAACGTTCGCTGGCCTATGCTATTGCCGATCTACGGGCGGCAGCGGACACGCTCGGCGAACAGCTTTCGATCGATTCTGATCGCATCGTCATGTCTCATCGCATCGCTGCGTCCGTCACCGGTGAAACGGGCGCAGTGCTCGGTCTGCCGCCTTTGGTAGAGATGACGCTGAAGACCGATGCGGAGGGAATTGTCGGTTCGTCAGGTTTCCGGCTCAGGTACGAATGGTCGCGCAACGGCCAACGGCAAATGCCACGTCGAACTGGAGCCATTCTCGAAACGGCAAATGGTTTGCGACGAATTCCTGTGTGGATGATGGACGCCATCGCCATCGCAGACGCCTACCGGCCGGATGGAAACGACGCCGCCGATTGGGAGGCGCTAGGACGTTTCCGCAAGGCACTCGATCCTGGTGCTGTCAGCGGAGCCTCGGATGAGGCGTCGCGTATCTCGATGACAGATTTTCTGAGCGGTCTGGAGGTGCGTCTCGTCGACCGCTTCTCACTCTCGCCAAAGGGGGAGACGGACTTCGACGTAGTACCATTCTCTGGTGATACTTTGGAGGCGCATGGTAGCGCTTCTGAAGCCGCTGAGGTTTCCGAGTCCATGAGCGAGGTACAGGGACTGGACCTGCAGCGATTTCAGACATTGGTAAGGGGAAGGGGGGCGCTGCCTGCCTATCGCCTATCTCCCGGACGCTATGTGGTGGTGGAACAGTCAGCGTCGCCAGCCCTTGCCGTGATGGCTGAAATGCAGAAGGCAGCACCAGATGAGCGGCGTGCGTTCATCCGTAATCCCTTGCCACGAGTAACGGAAGCGATGGAGGCGCAGCTCCGTTCTTCCGGACAATTGGACGGTTTGTCGCCCCAGGCCGAGCAGGAAGCGATAGAGGCAGCGGTTGGTCCCGTGCTTGTTGAAACCCGTGAGTTTTCCGAACGGGTTACTGGTGTCGTCAAGTATGAAAAGCCGGGTCTCGGCGAGTTCGAGGATAGCGGGACAAGCTGGCTGCCAGAGGACTTCAGCGCGCGCCTGATCGATATCCTCGACAGGCAGGGTACTGCCGAGCTGCACACCCTGCGCGAGCGCGTCCAGGAAGCAATTGAGGCTGGAAGGCCGACCGTCGATTTCGAGGATTTGGAGGTCCCCGCTCGACCGGAAATGCTGCAGCTCATCGACGAGCGGATGGTGTCGGGAGACGCTGACGACGGTGGCGAGGATGAGGCAAAACCAGAAAAGGTGGGCCCATTCGTTCTCGATACCGAAGTGAACTACGACGATCTCAAATGGCTCGCTAAGCTCAGGCCGCGCATGTCCGAGTTGCCGGACACTCTACCCGAGGGCATTCGAACGCCGTTGAAAGGGCATCAGAAGGAGAGTTTCAGCTGGCAGGTTGGCGCGTGGCGGGCCGGATTGCCGGGCGTCCTCAATGCCGACGAGCAGGGCCTCGGCAAAACTCTCCAAACCATCTCTTTCCTTGCCTGGCTCAAGGAAGTGATCGCTCGTCCTCAAGCCCAGAGCCGGGGGCCTGTTCTCGTTGTTGCGCCAACATCCCTTCTCGAAAATTGGGAGCAGGAAGTCGCCCGACACATGCACGAGCCTGGGCTGGGTCATCTGATCCGCCTCTATGGGTCGAGTATCGGTGGACGCAAGCTGACGGGAGCGAAGGGAAAGGACACGGACGATGGGGAGGCCAAGCTTGACTTGGGCGCGCTGCATGAAGCCGTGGCAGAGGGGCGGGCGCATCGCTACTGGCTTCTCACCACCTATACGACGCTGACGAACTATCAGCATTCGCTGGCTCGCATACCCTTTTCCGCCGTTGTCTTTGACGAAATCCAGGCCTTGAAAAACCCTGTCAGCCTCCGCGCAGTTGCTGCCCGTTCGATCAATGCTGATTTTCGAATTGGCCTCACAGGTACTCCTATCGAGAATGCCACTGTTGACCTCTGGGCAATCATGGACCAACTGGCACCGGGATCGCTCGACAGCCTCAAAGATTTCCGTCAACGCTATGCGAAGCCAGAGGAAGACAACATGGCCGAGCTGCACGGCAGGGTTTTTCTGCCCCGTGGCGGCACGCCGCCTCTTGCTGTCCGCCGCCTGAAGGAAACGGTCGCAACCGATCTGCCCGCCAAATCCCGTCGTATTCATCCCCGCCTGATGCCGGATGTTCAGGCCTTGGCATATGACGATGCCCGACTGAAGCTTGCGCGAGGCGGCATGGGCGCGCAGCTCAAGATGCTTCATCACATTCGCAGCGTTTCCGTCCACCCGGCGCTGGAAATCAAAGCAAGTAACGATGAGTTCGTCGTATCGTCTGCGCGGCTACAGGCTGCCATGGATATCCTGAATCGCATCAAAGCGAATGGCGAACGTGCCCTTGTCTTCATCGAGCACCGGCAGATGCAGTATCGCTTTATCGAATTGGTTCGCAGTGAATTGGGTCTGCCGCGAGTTGACCTCATCAACGGCGACACGCCCATTCCTCAACGTCAGGCAATTGTGAACCGTTTCCAGCGCCATCTGGATGACGACCAGGGGTTCGACCTTCTAGTTCTCGGTCCGAAGGCAGCGGGCACCGGGCTGACGCTAACGGCGGCGACCCACGTCATCCACTTGTCTCGATGGTGGAATCCGGCAGTTGAGGAACAGTGCAACGATCGCGTACACCGGATTGGCCAGACGCGGCCTGTTACAGTGCATTTGCCTATGGCCATTCATGAAGGCTATCGGGAGCAGTCTTTCGACTGCCTCCTCCAGAGCTTGATGATGCGCAAGCGTCGGCTCGCCAGTTCGGCGCTTTGGCCGATGGGGGACGTCGATGACGACGTTGCTGGCCTTCAGAAGGGCATGGCGTCCGAGCGGTTAGGCATGGAGGCTGACCCTCTTGGCAAGACCATGGCGGCCATGTTTGCTCGCGACGAGCTGGAGTTGCCGCCGCGAGAAGCCGACGGTTCCTACCCCATCCATTGATACAGAATGGCAGATTTTCATGAATGACATTTGGGTGAGCAAAGGGCTGGTCATCGACGCGCCCTGGATCAGTTTGATCTTGAGTGGCCAGAAAGATTGGGAGATGCGCTCCACCGGTACAAGCCACCGCGGATGGTTTGGCTTGATCTGGAAAGGGATGGGGAGCGTCTATGGCGTCGCACGATTGGCCGGCGCCGGCGGTCCTATGAGCCCGCAGGAAATGATCGAGGCTTTTGAACACCACCGTATTCCAGAAGAGATGATCCGTTCGGGTGCGGTTGCTAAATGGAACAGGCCCTGGTTTCTGGCTGATGTTGTAAGGCTTCCTTCGCCAGTGCGTTACAAGCATCCGAACGGTGCCGTGACCTGGGTCGAGTTAAGCGAAAGCGTAAGCTTGGCCATTAGGGATCAGATTGCAGCGCTAGCTGAACCCCTCCCGGAGCCGGCGCCGGTGATGAACCTGGACGCAAATGGCACGCACCCGGACCCTGTGTGGCGTCAAATCGGCGAAAGCGTTCTTACCCAAGGCAACATCGATCACAATCACATTTATCTACGTGAATTTTTTGATCGATTTCCAAAGGGGGCCGTGGGTGGCTCGAACAAATCAGAGAGGGCCTCTCGTGAGATATCGATCGTGTGGGATGGCGGTCCGTTGGTTGTCACCGATCTGGATGGATCGAAGAAGTTTTTCCGAGCGAGGGGCTGGATAGGATCGTTCTTCCGCCATAACGCTGCTAGGCCCGGGGATCGTGTACTGGTCGAAGAAGGCGCGCCCTATCAGTACAGGGTTCGCATCCGAAGGTGAAACAGCCGAAGGCTGTGTTTGATTGTGGTAATGGTCTCGGCGTTCACTCGGCGGATTCGCTTCTCACAACCCTTCCAATGCGGGAAAGACGGCTCGCGATTTCATCAACAGACATCTCTCCTGACGCTGCCATTGGAGTGGCGTCTGGCCTCGGTTTCCCAGGTTGCCGGGTCTTGCCATGCGGTTCGTTGTCTGTGGGTGCTGCCGGCTTGTCATTGAACATTAAGCCCAACAAGAAATAGACGAGACGGGGCGTCCATTTTGAGCCTGACGCTGTTTTGTAGCCTTGTGCGTTGAGGCGAACGGCCACATCTCTCGGCTTTCTCGTCCCTTCTCTGGCGTACGTCCTTACGACTGGCTCCAGCTTGCCGAATAAATCAGCAAGTTCGACCTTCTTGTTATTGAAATGCACCATCTCCGCCTTGGTCATGTCATACTTCGAACCGTTGGCGCTGTTGGGCTTTTGCTTCTTCCGGATCAGTTGCGGTTGGTTCGACCTACTAGCTGGCTGAGAGACTGGGCGCGATTTGGTCGCGGGCCGCGCGACCGCTGACCGTGCCGGCGCCGGCGTAACCCTTGTGCCCGCGGTGAACACCACAGGCAGCAAAGTCTCTCGCTCGACAAACGAGATTCGATCGCCATTGACACTGATAAACTCGCCGACCTCGAAGAGCGGCATTTCCGAGTGGCAGGTGAACCTGAATGCTTCATTTGTGTCGGAGTTCAGGAACTCGCCCTCAACTCTATTTTGGTGGCCCCGTCGGTCAACCGCTAGAACGACAACAAGTGTCCACTCGCCTTCGTATCGCCGGCCGAAAGTCCGGAACTTGGAGAGGCCCGCGGTGCTGGAGGCGCTGAGTAACTCCTTTACTTCCCCTTTGTTGCGGCGCGTTGGCCGGTTTACTGGCCCGGTGCTCGATGAGACCGACGCTCGGGCGGTATCTGTGCACGGGTGTTTTGGCCAAGGGGGGCCGAGATCATCGAAATAGACGCGGCTCCCCGCGGCATTCGCGTAGAAGAAAACGGGCTCGCCGCAGCGAAAGCAACGTGCGTTGGGGTTGACGTAGCATCCTGATAACGAATTTGCTCCGTGCTGTTTTAGAAGAAGCCGAGCATCACGCTCGCGAAAGCTCTGTGTGTAGTCCGCAATCGCCGCTCTTGACCGACCGTAATTCACGCACCAGCCGCAGGTGCAATCGCTATAGTGATTGTGGCCCGTCACGCTCGCCTTTCCACCTATCCGTTAGATGATAGGTTTTCAATGTAACCAAAGATGGCGCACAGGTAGGCAGCGTGTCCAGACAGGACGCTTGATGCGGAAATTATTTCCCCAAGGCAGGGGTTGCGTTTGTCGTCGAGGCAAGGGGTGTCGGTATCCAGATTGCGGACGTGTCGTCTCCAAATGGGATCGCGCGTCCCTGAAGCGCGCAGATGGCAACCCAACAGCAGACGATTGCATCCAGCATGTCTTCGAAGGCCTTTAGCTCCACTGCACTGGCCTTCGGCTCGATTTGCGGCAACATTCGCCCAACGCCGGAGATGTTGGCTTCGAGCAGACTAACAATTTCGTACCATTGAAAGAGAAGACTTTCTCGCCGTTGTTGGGCATTGATGCTCGGCCAATATTTCCGAGCCTTCTGCGCCTTGTAAGGCAACCGTTCTTCAGCACAAGCACGCTCAACCAAGGCGGGGTGAGGGTAAACTTCAATCAGAGCTCGTGGGAAAATTGCCTCTGTGGCCAAGGCGTAGCCCTCACCTTCAGCCTGCGCGCGTAACGTGTCGCTGATGACGCCCGGGCGGACGTCACTCGGTGAGTGCGTGCTGCATTTCCGACTGCCATAGGCTCGTGATACCGCATCATCCGACCGGCGCCGGCCGACAATCGGAGATTTTGACAGGGGCATGTCTACGGCGACGATGTCGATCGGCGCTGCAGCCATTTTCCTGCCAGCTTGGAGAAGTGCATTGACATCCGGTGTTCGTCCGAGAGGCTTGGGTTCGCAAACAAGACTTTCATCAGCCAAAGCCTGAAAGCGTTGATACGACGGAGCGACTGCTCGAAGCTGCCATTCATCGCCAATTAGGACGGCGAGCGCGACGCCACTCGGTTGTGTCAAAGTCCACGCAGCGTCTATGCCGATGACAGCTGCACGAGTGCCGCCGGTTGCCGCATCCCATTCTTGGCTCATCATTCCTCTTATGGGGCCCGGATGCTGCGAATATACTGAATAGATGATTGTTAATCATTCCAAACAAATATTCGCCGATTCTGATTGATGTACTGTAATTTATCCCGAACTGAAGGGAACCTCTTCAGGTTGGTGTATTGCATTTCCTGAAGAGCTTGGGCCAGGGGCGTGCTAAAGTACAGTCGGCGTGTTGCTGAGAAGCGGTTTTCGAGTGTTTATGTGCCCGTTACCGGGGACCAATGCACTTATTGCGGCATGCCAAGCGACGGCAGAGTTGACCACCAGCCGCCGGTCTATGTTCTTCACCGCTTCGCCAAAGGTGGGCTCGTCACCAAACGAGAGATACGGAACCAATTTGGCCAGTGTAAGCTGGTTCCTTGTTGCACCATTTGCAATATGGGGCTCGGTGCGTTCCATGGCTCAGCTGACATTGAGCGTAGACGAGAGATTGCGAACTGGTTTCTCCCCGATGAGCGTTATCCCGAAGATAAGCTGATCTTGGGTCTCGGACACAAACTCTTGGAGCAAAGACTAAGCGGGAACCGCGGCGTCGAGGTCTACGAGTTTCCCGGTGTTGGACGTTCCGTCTACCTAAGTGCTTTGCTTGGGTTGATCAACGGCGAATACGATAGCCCTGAGGCCTTCCCCCCATGGCTACGGCAATCCCAGTCGGAACTCGCAGGTTGGCTTCGTAAAGCGCCGAAACGCAAGAGCCGGTATTTTTTGGATATGGCCAACCTTGCGAGCTACGACCTACTTCCTCTCGCGCGCAGCGATCCTCGCGGCCAGTTCGACGATTCTCAAGACGATCTTTTCGGCAATAGCGCTTCGGATTTAGAGAAGAGGTGAGGGACACCTGTTGACACTGACGAATGCAAGAACCAGGGCCGCTTCCCGCCAAGGGTGGCTTTGTTACTATTGCGGGCTGCCGATGTGGGAACGCGATCCCCAATTGTTCGCCCGGCGGTACGGAGTATCGCGAAAGGAGGCGCAACGCTTTCGCTGCACAGCGGAGCACCTTGTTGCGCGCCACCAAGGGGGACACAATGGTCAGGCAAACATTGTCGCCGCCTGCCAGTTTTGCAATCGAGCTCGACATCGAAGAAAGGAACCCTTGTCATCCTCCGATCATATCGCCCACGTTCGCAAACGCCTCACGCGAGGGAAGTGGCTGCCACATCATCTGTATGCGCTATTTTATTCGGCTAGCCAGGCGACGTAGATTGAGCGGGCTGCAGAAGGAATGGGAAGGGCGACAATCGAGTCTACGTGGAAATAATTTCTGCACCCTTCCATATTTTCCCGGACTGCCGCTCCGGAATGTCGTACAAGAGTGTCGTACAAGCATATTAGGTGATCAGGAATTGTTAACCTTCTCAAAGGCTTGAAAAAGGGCAAAATCCTTAGCTGGGAATCCTGGCGCCCCAGCCAAGTTGCCCTTCTGAAGCCAGAATCGTGGTTTTCCAGCACTTCCGAGTTGGCCGCGGCGACTGCATCGCATGCTGCCTACACGGAGATAGTTTCCGCACCCTTCCATATTCTCCCGGACTGCCGCTTCGAAAAGTCGTACAAGAGTGTCGTGCAAGGATATTAGGTGACAAGGGTTTGTTAACCAGGCCTGAAAAGGGCAAAATCCTTAGCTTTGGCATCCATGATTCTCTCCGGTTCGCGCTTGCGATCAGTGACCGCCCCTAGCACCCCCAGCGCAACGCCGCCGTCGCAACCGGCGAATCCCATAGGAGGAGTTCTTCCTCGCTGAGGATGGCGAGCGTGACGGAAAGGCCCTGCATATCGAGGGAAGTGGCGTAAGGGCCGACCAGCGAGCGTACGATCCTCAGGCCATGATCCGTCATGAAGCGGTGCGCAGTATTGTAGGCGAGATAGAGTTCGGCCGGTGGCGTACCGCCAAGTCCATTCACGAAAAGCAGTGCCTTATCCGCAACCGGGGCGACTTCCTTGAAGACTGTTTCGCTCAGATGCGTGATGATCGCATCTGCGCTGGAGAAGGGCTCTCTCTCGTGGCCTGGTTCCCCGTGAATGCCGACGCCCATTTCTATCTCACTCGGGCCGAGCGCAAAGGTTGATCGTTGCGTGTGAGGCACCGTTACGCCAGTCAATGCGACACCCATCGATCTGACGCGGGGCGAAAGATCACCGGCAAGGGCTTTCAATGCGGGGAGCGCCATGCCCTTTTCGGCTGCAGCGCCGAGAAGTCTCTCAACGATGACGGTACCGGCAACACCGCGTCGGCCGCGCCCGTCCTGCGTCCGCGCCGTTTCGATGTCGTCGCTCACGATCACCATTTCAATCTTGTGGCGGCTCGATGCCATCTCTGCTGCCATTTCGAAGTTCATGACATCGCCGTCGTAGTTCTTCACCACGAGCAGGCAGCCAGCCCCGGTATCCGCTTCCTCGATCGCGCCAACGATCTGGTCCGGAGTAGGAGAGGTGAAGATATGCCCGACACATGCCGCATCGAGCATGCCGCGGCCGACGAAGCCGATATGCATTGGTTCGTGACCCGCGCCACCGCCGGAGATGATTGCCACCTTGCCGGGAATGAGGTGACGACGGCGGACAAATTTACGATCAGCGCCGAACACAACGAATTCCTCATGGGCGCGCACAAATCCGTCGAGGCTTTCGGCGACCATTGTTTCCGCTGTATTCATGAATTTCTTCATCAAGCCCCTCCCAAGGCGATGATCATCTAGCGCCTCGTCGCGCGCAATGGCCCATTCAATCCGGCGATCCCGAAATTGCAGCGATCTTTTGCACCAAGTCGGTGATGGCCTCTTCAAGCAGCCGGTTGCGTCGTTCGTCACCGAAGTCAGGCACCATGATGGAAAGGTGACGCAATTTCTCCGAGGCGCCAAATTCCGGCAGTTTGCCGGGATGGGCGATCTGATAAGCGTCGAGAAAGCGTTCCTGTTCGGCGGCGCTGAAATGACAAACCCGGAAGATCGTCGCAAGATGCCGCGCCGGAAGAGGCGTCGCATAAATGGGGCTGGTTATCTGGGTGACGAAGCTGCGATGCTTGCCGAGTTCCGTCGCCAGTCGCTGACGGGTTCCCGAAGGCCGGTTTTCGATGATCTGCGCCAGAATATTCTTATAGGCGATAATGGCGTCTTCGGTGTCTTCGCGCGCCATCCCTATTCTCCGGCTGCCCTTGTCCCATCGGCATTCAGGCCGACTATGGCCGATCTTATCGTGGGAAGCCGATCTGGCGCCACGGAAAAATGCCGCAGACCGACGGCGAGAAGATCAGAGATACGCGATGGATCGCCGGCCATGTCTCCACAAATGCTGACCGGTTTGCCGCCGGCAAGCTTGACCGCATGTGCCACCAGGCGCAGCACTGCGGGCACTGCGTGGGCTTGATATCGAGCAAAGTCGGCCTGCTCGCGTGCGGAAGCGACCAGGTATTGCGAAAGATCATTTGTGCCAAACGAAAAGAAGTCTGCGTTTTCGAATTGATCGAGCATCAGGGCTGCCGCCGGGACCTCCACCATCATGCCAACAGGGGGAATACGGTGCGGGACACCCCGGCTTGCGAGCAGGCTGGATTCCTCGCGATAGATCTGCCTGATATCGTCGACATCAGACGGAAATGTCACCATCGGCAGCATGATGCGAAGATTGCCGAAGACGGCCGCGCGCAAAAGCGCTCGCGCTTGAACCCGCGCAATTTCGGGCCGGGCTAGCAGAAGACGAATCCCGCGCAACAAGGACATTTCCGTGAGGCCGGAGAGCGGCTTGTCGCCACCGATATCCAGCATACGGATTGTCACGGACCGGCCATCCGCCCAATCCAGGAGGTGGCGATAGATCTCGAATTGCTTTTCTTCGTTTGCGGCATCACCGAGCGACGTCACCGCGAACTCCGAGCGCACCAACCCTATTCCGGCGGTTGTCGCGACCGGGATCGCATCGATTTCGTCGGGAGCATTGACATTGATGGACAAGAGGACCTGCGCTCCGTCCGCGGTATGCAGGATTCCGCTGTCGAGTGGCGGTGCGGTGCTTGTTGGCGGACGTCTGACTTGCGTCGACGTCGCATGGTCCCTGGCTGTCTTGAGAATGACAACACCTGAATCACCGTCGACGCCTATGTGTTGCCCTCCCCCCGTCGCGAAACGGCCGGTACCAATCACCATCGGAACGGACCGGGATTTGGCAAGCAGGGCGACATGACCGACGGCACTCCCTCCGAAGAGAACGATACCGCCACCTGCCGACCAGTCATGGGCGAGGAAGCGGCTGGGCTCCATGTCCTTTCCGACATAGATGGATCCGGCTGGAAAGTCGTCGACGGGCGTTCCGGTGAGTACGGAAAGTACGCGGTTCTTGATGTCCAGTATATCGACGGCACGCGCCCTTAATTGATCTTCTTCCGAGCATTCCAGTTCCCGGATGTATCCATCGAGCGTTCCGATCCAGGCGAAAGCGACATTTTCACCCGCATCGATGCGCGCGCCGGCCATCTCGGTCAGCGTTGGATCGCGGAGCACCTCAATCTGAAACTCGACGATGTCGCCGCCCTCGGGGTCTGCCCCGGTGCCAAGGTCCTGTAGTTCGCGGATTGCGGTGTCGATTGCGCTGGCGAGTTCGGCATGGCCGGAGACGCTTGATGGCGGTGACGGGGCAGGGGCCATTGGTTCGGCGACGAAGGCCGGTCCGTTGGCAACACCTGGCGCCGCGCTCGTGCCTTTCAATCTAAGCGGAGCGGCCATGCTTCTTTTCCTCATCGAAATTGCGCTCGACGAGGCCCTTCAATGCCCGGATCGCTTCTTCGGCGAGGATTCCGTCGGCGCGAATCTTAAGCACCGAGCCCTTGCGGATCTTGGCGCCCATGATCTTGATGATGCTCTTTCCGTTCAGCCAGACGTCGCTGCCATTGACAGCGACCTCGATGGAGCAGGGGAACGACTTTGCCAACCGCGTGAACGTCACCGAAGGCCGGGCATGCAGTCCGACGCCATGCTTGACCTCGACCTCCGTCTGGCAACTGGCATGGACCTGCCCGGCCTCATGGGTTCCTATGCGCAATCCACTGCTCATCAGGGTGAGAGCTCCTCTGCCGTTGCGACCACCTTGGTCAGTGATGCGCCACCGGAGGCCTCGGCAGCGGCGATAACGGCTCCTTCAACGATAGGGGCGTTGCAGATCGATACCCGCTTCGACCGGGGCGAGCCGAGCATTTCGATTGCCATTTCGCTGTTGGTTTCAGCTCCACCCAGATCGACGAAGACGGCTACGCCGGCGTCCGACCAGGCTTCTTCGATGGCTTTGAGAATTCCGCCGGCATCCGTTCCCAACTCGCCGTGACTATTGCCACCGGACCAGGCCAGCGGCACGCTGTCGCCCACCATTTGCCGCACCATATCGGCGGTGCCACGCGCAATCAGCGGCGAGTGGGAGACAATTACAATTCCGACGTTTGGCGTCTTCACATTCATGCGCTGCGGTGCTCCTCGAGATAGCGGCAGATCGCGGTTGTCAGAAGCGCACAACTTGAAGCGCCCGGATCGACATGGCCGATTGACCGGTCACCGAGATAGGACGCCCGTCCGCGCATCGCCCTCATGGCAGACGTCCGCTCGGCGGCAACTTCGGCTTGACGTGCGATGTCCGTCAAAGATGAACGATGCGCGAGTGCGTCCTGAACCGGATAGAGAACATCGAGAAGGGTTTTGTCCCCGGCATGCGAGCGGCCACGACGGGCGACCGCATCAATTGCCTGCCTCAGTACCGCTGGAAAATCTTGGTTCTGGTTCAATGCACGGAGCTCGCGACCCATCTCCATGAGGAGTGTGCCATAGAGAGGGCCGGCCGCTCCACCGATGTTCATAACGAGCGTCAGTCCGATCTTTTCAAGCGCGTCGGCCAAGGGAAGAGTTGCAACAGAGGCTTCCTCGGCGCTGACTGCGTCGCAGCCACGGCGCATATTCGTTCCGTGGTCACCGTCCCCAATCGCCCGATCAAGCGCGCAGAGATGTTCGCTGTTTGCCGCAATCGTTGCCCGGCAAGTCTCGATCAGTCCCGTCAGAAGAACCGGTTCTGCCTGCATCCGATATCCTCCAATCGCCAATTCATGCCAGCGCTGCAACGACTTCGAACACGCCCGCCGTAGCGACAGCCCCCGGATCCGGCACTCCCTCCAGATCCTTCTCACCGACATAGGAGGCGCGGCCGGCCTTCGCCTTCAGCATCGCCTTTGTCGATTGAGCACCGGTAGCCGCAGCCTTCGCCGCGGCCGCGACATCACCTGATGCCAGGGCCGCGAGTGCGGGCGCCAGCGCGTCGACCATCGTGCGATCGCCGATGCCGGAGCCTCCATAGAACGTCATCCGATCGAGCCCGGCAAGCAGGGCAGCGGCTATATCAGCCTTTTCCGCCATGGCCTTTGCGGCAGCCGTAAAAAAGATCGAGAGCAGTACGCCACTGGAGCCGCCCATGCTCGTGCTCAGGATCTCACCGATCGAGGCCATGGTGGCACCAGCATCCTTCAGCGGCAGCGTGTCAATGCGGGAAAGAACGCTACGCGCCCCTGTTGCCACGGTGGAACCGGTATCGCCATCGCCGACGCGGCCATCGAGGCGATTCAACTCGCTTTCGAGGGAAATCAGATGCTCGCAGACCGCCGTCAAAAGGCGACGGCTCCGGCTGTCATCGCTAGCCGAGGCCACTTCATCCCGGCCAGATATCTTATCCGGGGCGGGAACGATGGCGATCTCGTGCCGTTCGGCGACGGGTGGCCAGGCATGCGGCCCGACTGCGGACTTCAGCGCGGCTTCGCGAGCAGCGTCCAGCCGAATGAGCGAAAGCGAAAAACCGTTCATGTTGAGCGCGGTCATCATCGGTGCCGGTCCGACGATCAGGCGCACGCGGCGCGTGACCGGCGAGGACAACACGGCATTGGCAATGACGCCCATCTCAAGTGGCGGCACTGCGCCAAGGTTGTTGATCAACAGTGCGTGGTCGTGCGCACTATCCAGTCTTGCGGCCAGTCGTTCGGTCATCGTCGCGACAAGGTCGACAACCGGTTGCAAGGCGATCCGCTCGACACCGGGCTCGCCATGGATGCCGAGGCCAAGCTCCCCTTCATTGGCGCCAAGCCGATCCTCATGCGCCTGACCGGGAACGCTGCAGGTCGAAAGCGACATGCCGAGCGAAACGATATCTCGGGCTGCGGCAGCCGCTTGTGCGGCGACCGTCTTCAGGCCGGCTCCTGCTTCGGCGTGGTAGCCGGCGATCTTATGCACAAACAAGGTACCGGCAACGCCCCGGGGCTGGTTGATTCCGGGGATCGCAATATCGTCGGCAACGATCACCATCTCGACATCGAAGCCTTCGGCACGGGCCTTTTCGGCAGCGAGGCCAAAGTTGAGCCGGTCGCCCGTATAGTTCTTGACGATCAGCAGGGCGCCCTTGGGGCCTGTTACCGTACGGATGGCCGTCAGCACGGCATCGACGCTCGGCGAAGCAAAAATCTCGCCCGATACAGCCGCTGTCAGCATGCCCTCGCCGACGAAGCCGGCATGCGAGGGCTCGTGACCCGCGCCGCCGCCGGAGATGATCGCGACCTTCGATTTATCCCAATCCGCGCGCAGGATCACCTTTATGTCGGGGAAGCTATCGAGACGGGCAAGACGACCGGCACTGCTTGTCAAGAGCAGACCATCGAGGGCTTCGGTAACAATGGTTTCCCGGCGATTGAAGAAATGTTTCATGGAGAGAGACCCGTCTTTTATGCAGTGTGTTTTGTATCGTTCAATTCTAGCCCAGACGCTGGCCGCTGGCGTCGAAATAGAGCGGATCGCGTAACGTGAGGCTGATTCGATCACCCGGCCGGATAGAGAGATATGGATCGGCAAGTGTGACGAGCTTGTGGTCGCGCACCCGGATGTGAAGGTGGTTCTGGTCGCCAAGGTGCTCGATCCAGTCGATTTCGGCATTGGCATTCTTTTCGACCATGATATCGAGATGCTCGGTTCGCGCACCGATCGTCCTGGTACCTGGGGGCGGATTGGCACCTGGCAGGAGATCGGCAGGCAGCAAGTTGATATGCGGTTGGCCAAGCCGGGCAGCGACATCGAGGCTGGTGGGATTGCCGTAGATTTCACGCGGCGTTCCGACCTGCAACAGCCTGCCTCCCGCAACAATGCCGATCCGATCCGCCATCGTCATGGCTTCGACCTGGTCGTGGGTCACGTAAAGCAACGTGGAACCGAGTTCCTTCTGGATCCGTTTGAGTTCCAGGCGCAGTTCGGCACGCAGCTTCGCATCGAGCGACGAGAGGGGTTCGTCCATCAGGTAGATGGCGGGCCGACGGACCAACGCCCGGCCGATCGCGACACGCTGCATTTCCCCGCCCGACAGACGCGTCGAACGGTTCTCAAGCTTGTGGTCGATCCGGACCATACGCGCAATTTCGCGCACGCGACGGTCGATCTCTTCAGCCCCTAGCTTGCGCACAGGCGCTCGCAGCGGGAAGGCGAGGTTGTCGTAAACCGTCATGTGCGGATAGAGCGAATACTGCTGGAAGACGAAGGCGACGTCGCGCTCGGCGGGCGCTTCGCCCGAGACGTTGCGACCATTGATCTCGATGCGTCCGCTATCCGGTCGTTCGAGGCCGGCAATGAGGCGCAGCGTCGTCGTCTTGCCGGCACCGGTCGGCCCAAGCAGGACGACGAACTCGCCATCGCGGATGGAAAGGTTGAGATCAGACAGAGCCTGCGTATCGCCAAAACGCTTGTCGAGGCCCTTGAGGACGATGTCAGCCATGCTCGGCCTCCGAGTAGAGTGCCGAAGCAATGGCGCGGCCAGACTGGCAGTCAAACAGCGCGAGCTTGGCCGAATTGAAGTCAAGACCGACCGTCTCGCCGATACGGAAGTTGCGGTTTGCCGGAACTCGCGCCTTGATGACGCCGCTCGACGTCTCGATCGTCACGACCTGATTGGTCCCGAGGTATTCGCTGCCATAGACCGCTCCCCTCAAGGGCGACGTATCGCTCAGGCGAATATGCTCGGGCCGAACCCCGAGCGCCAGTTCGGCCTCGGCCAGGTCCTGGTGCACCTCGGGAACGGCGACATCGACCCCATCAAGCGAGACGGATCGCGCGCCTGTCTGCAGCCCCGAGGTGAAGCGCATGAAATTCATCGACGGCGAGCCGATGAAATCGGCGACATACATGGTGGCGGGCTTGCTGTAGATTTCCTGGGGCGTACCGAATTGCTCGATGACCCCGTGGTTCATGACGGCAATCTTGTCGGCCATTGCCATCGCCTCATGCTGGTCATGGGTGACGTACACCGTCGTCGCTTGAATGCGGTTGTGCAGTTCACGAAGTTCGTGAACCATGACCTCGCGAAATTCGGCGTCGAGCGTCCCGAGCGGTTCGTCCATCAGGAAGCATTTCGGACGGCGTACGATGGCGCGACCGAGCGCCACACGCTGCCGGTCACCGCCGGCAAGACCGGAGACCGATCGGTCAAGGATATGATCGATCTGCAGCAGCCGCGCGGTTTCCTCGACGCGCTGGCGGATCTCGGCCTTCGGCATGCCTTGCGACAGCAGCGGAAAGCCGATGTTCTTGCGCACGTTCATATGTGGATAGAGCGCAAAGAGCTGGAAGACGAAAGCGATATCGCGCGCGCTGGCGCGGTTGAAGGTGACGTCCTCGCCGTCAAGATAGATCTTGCCGCTGGTCGGCAGCTCCAGACCGGCGATCATACGCAGTGTCGTCGTCTTGCCGCAGCCGGACGGACCGAGCAGTGCCAGGAATTCGCCGTCATGGATGGTAAAGCTTGAATCCTGCACAGCGACGAAGCTGCCGAATTGCTTGCGGAGATTTTCTATTCTGATGTCCGCCATGGCTCACTCCGGAAACTTCGAGACGATGATGAACATGGCCGTGCCCGCAAGCAGCGTCACCAGCGAGTAGGTGTAGAGCACCAACAGGAATGGCTGGAAGAGCATGAGGAAGCCGATGGCAATCAACGCGGTTGCAATATTTTCCATTGGACCGCGACGCAGAAAGAACGGGCGCTTCGGGCGAGGTGGGCGGCGCGGTGTTTCTACGAGGTGGGTCATTTGCGGACCGCTCCGAAGGTGATGCCACGCAAGAGCTGCTTGCGCAGGAGAATGGTGAAGACGAGGATCGGGATCAGGAAGATCGTTGTTCCCGCCGCGACCGCCGGCCAGTCCTGACCGCCTTCGCCGATAATGGTCGGAATGAAGGGCGGTGCCGTCTGGGCTTCGCCCGATGTCAGTAGCGCCGCAAAGGCATACTCGTTCCAGGCAAAGATCAGACAGAAGATCGCGGTGGCGGCAATGCCGGTCGTTGCTTGCGGCAGGACGACTTTCCAGAAAGCCTGCAGCCGCGTGTAGCCATCGATCATCGCAGCCTCCTCGTACTCCCGCGGGATCTCGTCTATGAAGCCCTTCAGGAGCCAGACTGCAAGAGAGACGTTGACCGCGGTGTAAAGCAGGATCATGCCCAGCGCCGTGTCGGAAAGACCAAGCTCCCGGTACATGAGATAGATTGGGATGGCGACGGCGATCGGCGGCATCATGCGGGTCGACAGGATGAAGAACAACAGGTCGTCGGCAAGGGGGACCCTGAAACGCGAGAAGCCATAGGCGGCCAGCGTTCCCAATGAGACGGCCAGGAATGTCGAGCCGAAGGCAATCACCAGCGAGTTGGCAAAGCGCGGCAGGAAATTCGAGGGACCGGCGATCACCATGTTGCGCTTGCGGGTGACCTCGTCGCAGGTGCCTGTCGGCGCGGGCAGGGAGGCGATGTATTCCGGCGTTTGCCGCGTCCTTGTTGTCAGGAGGTTGCAGTAGCCTTCCAGCGTCGGTGTGAAGATGATCTTCGGAGGATAGCTGATGGAGTCCGGCGGAGACTTGATGCTGGTCAGGAAGATCCAGACGAGCGGGATCATGGTGATCAGGGCGTAGAGGATCACGATGGTGCCGGCGATCCGCTTGTTGGCCCGGCTCGGTTCGACGACGGAATGGGCTGAGGTGACGGAGCTCATCGTTGCTTCACCTTGTTGAGTGCCTTGACGTAGATGTTGGCGAGGCCGAACACGGCAACGAAGAGTATGATGGCAAAGGCAGAGGCCCGACCTGTTGCCCAGCTCTCGAAGGCCGTGCGCTTCAAGGTGATCGAGGCCACTTCGGTGGTCGAACCCGGGCCACCCCCCGTCAACAGTGTAACCATGTCGAACATCTTGAAGTTCTCGATGCCGCGGAACAGTACGGCGAGCATGATGAAAGGCAGGGCCATCGGCACGGTGATCGACCAGAATTGCCGCCATGGGGAGGCGCGGTCGACCTCGGCTGCCTCATAGATGTAGTCCGGGATGGAGCGCAGGCCCGCCAGGCAGATCAGCATGACATAAGGCGTCCACATCCAGGTATCGACAATGATGATGGCCCAAGGCGCCAGCGTGACACTGCCGAGCATCTGGATGTCGGCAGTCGGAATGCCGGTGATGAGCGAAACCGCGTAGGCGAAAAGACCAATCTGCGGCTCGTAGAGAAAGCGCCAGAAATTTCCGACAACAGCCGGAGACAGCATCATCGGTATCAGGATGAGCGTCGTCCAGAAGGCGTGGCCACGAAACTTGCGATCGATCAGATAGGCGAGCGTAAAGCCGATAACCGTCTGCAGCAGGATCGTCCAAAACACGAAATGCGCCGTCGTCTGCATGGCCTGCCAGATATCGGGGTCGTTCAGGACACGCTGGTAGTTGCTAAATCCGACGTTCAGAACAGGCGCATTCGGGCGGTTGGCACGATAGTTCGTGAAGGACAGATAGATCGCCCAGATGAGCGGGAAGATGTTGATGGCGAGAAGCAGGATGATGGCCGGTGCAATGAACAACCAGGCAATCGCTCGGTCGGATAGTCCTCGGACACGGCGTGCGACTGATATCGGCGTCGCCCTCGCAGTCGCGTCAGCTGCCTTTTCGACCATGGAGGAAGATGAAATGTTCAAGATATCACCTGGTCTTTGCGTATGTGAGACACGTGGCGGCCCGGCAGTCTTGGCGATCCGGGCCGCCATTCTGGCAAGAATGTTTTGCGTCCAGCCGGACACTAGATCTTGCCGTCGTCCTTGAAGACTTCGGTCCAGTCTTTCACGAGGCCATCGAGCGCCTCCTGAGCCGTGCCGTTGCCAGCCACGACATAGTTATGAACGCGCTTCTGCATGTCCTGCAGGAGGGTTGCGTAGCTCGGCTCGGCCCAGAAATCCTTGACGATCGCCATCGAGTCCAGGAATGCTTGGGCATATGGCTGGCTGGACGCAAAGTCCGGGGCGTTCACAACTGACTTGAGGCACGAGTAGCCGCCGAGCTGCCACCACTTGGCCTGCACTTCAGGCTGGGCGAACCACTTGATGTACTGCAGCGCCGCGTCCTTCTTGTCGGAGTATGAGACGACCGAGATACCCTGTCCGCCAAGCTGGGCGAAATGTTTCTTTTCCGCCGGGTTGGGGAAGAAGCCGATCTTGTCGCCACCGACCTTCTCATCCTTGTAGAGACCCGGCCATGTGAAGGCGAAGTTCATCTGCATGGCCACCTGGCCGGACTTGAAGGCGTCGGCGGATTCAACCATGTAGACGTTGGAGCTGCCGGGCGGTGTGCAGCAGTCATAGAGCGCCTTGTAGAACTCCAGTCCCTTGACCGCATCGGGCGAATTGACGAAGCCTTCCATCTCGTAGGGCTTGTCTGGGTTGTCGTACTGGAAGCCCCAATCATAGAGGACGTTGGTCACGCCCATCGTGATGCCTTCAGAGCCGCGCTCCGTATAGATCGAGGCGCCGTAGACGGTCTTGCCATCGATCTCGCGCTTCTGGAAGAACTCGGCGATCTGCTTCAGCTCGTCGTAGCTCTTTGGCGCCGCGAGATCGTGACCATACTTTGCCTTGAATTCCTTCTGCAGTTCCGGCCGCTCGAACCAGTCCTTGCGGTAGGTCCAGCCGACCACGTCGCCCATGGCGGGCAGCGCCCAATAGTTCGGCGTATTCTTCGGCCATTCCGAATAGCCGACAACCGTCGCCGGCACGAAGTCATCCATCTTGATGCCTTCCTTGTCGAAGAAGTCATTGAGCTTGACGTAGTGGCCGTTTTCAGCCGAGCCACCGATCCACTGGCTGTCGCCGATGATCAGGTCGCAGAGCTTGCCATGGGAGTTCAGTTCATTGAGGAAGCGGTCTGCATAGCTCGTCCACGGTACGAACTCGAACTTCATTTCAGTGCCGGTTTTGGCGGTGAAATCCTTGGAGAGTTCGACCAGTGCGTTTGCCGGATCCCATGCGGCCCAGCAGAGCGTCAATTGGTCGGCTTTGGCGAGATTGGGCAGCGCCGACGAGATGATGAACGCCGAGGCCAGCCCGAGAAGGGCTTTCGATTTCTTTTGCATAAGTTCCTCCCAGAACCAAAGGCCGGCTCCCCGCCGACCGCGCAAGTTCACCCATTTGCGAGAATGCCTACATGAACTCCTCAACTCTCATGTTTAGCAAGATGTTTAGTGATAGATATTTTTATAAACATTGCAAGTGGCAATCGTTGTTGCTCCGCAGCAATTGCTGACCTCCATGCTTACCTGCGCCCATGGCCACAAGATCATTGCTGCCGGTTGAACCGACCGCGGTTACCTCAGAAACGGAGCCAGAGAGCGACCGCATTGGCGTCGTGGCAACGCAGCCGGTTATCTTGGCAGCTGGCGCTGCCGTAACAGATGAGTGAGAACTCCCCGGCTCTGCGATCCACAATCGCCGGGATTGATCAGCCTGCGCTTCGCGCTCTCCGGTCGGTGTCCGCCGCCACATAGTTGCGCCAGCCGCCATAGCTGGTGATGTCGGTGGCCCCTGTTATCCCTGCGGGCTCAACAAGGAAGCCCTTTGCTACAGTTCCGTCTGACAGACTGATTGAGCCAATTCCGAGAGGGGAGGGTATTGCCGCCACGAATTGCCCGAAGGCAGCGGGCGTCAAGCGCCAGACTTCCACGTCGATGCGGCCGCCTCTGCCGGCCTCGACACGGATCATCCCTGGCTTGGCGGGCACCTGGCCGGCAAGGGCATAGAGCCTGTAGGCATCCGATGTCTGCGCCTGCCGAGAGAAAACGGCGTAGAGGTCGCGCAGTTGGACGTTTAGTTGCATGCCGGAGAGATGCGCACCGACGACAACGAGATCGATCATCCCATCCTCATCAATTCTCGCCGGCTTCGGAAAAGCCGGTGGCAGAGACCAGCTTGTCGCTCCCAGACTGACACCGGCTGCTTGGTGGATCTCTCGGGCAAGGGACGCCGCCAGGCCATCCCGGCCGGACGGTGCCAAAAGGGTCACGCTCGCCGGGAGGCCGTCGGCACGCTTGCCAGTCGGCACGGCGATCCCGCACATATCGAGCAGATTGACGAAATTGGTATAGGTCCCAAGCCGCGAGTTCTCGCGGATCGGTTCGGCGGCGAGGTCGGCCAGCGTGTAGTGGCTCGGGGCCGTCGGCACACAGAAGACGTCGACAGCGTCGATGAGCAGCTGCACTGTCTGCTTCAGAGCCTGAAGTGCGTAGAGACCATTGAAGGCATCGGCTGCGCTCAGCGCCTTCGCGCCACCGTAGATCTTGCGTGTGACCGGATGGAAACTTGCCTCGTTGGCATCGAAGAAGGGCTTCACCGCGGCATAGCGTTCCGCCACCCAGGCGCCTTCGTAGAGCAGATTGGCAACCTTGTAGAAATCTCCGAACGGCACCTCGACCACGCGATGGCCGAGCATCGTCAGCATCGCGAGCGCGTTCTCATACGAAGCCTCCATGGTGGCGTCGCCAAAGAACCGGCGGTCTGCCTTTGCAGGAACCCCGATGCTCAGGACCGGCGGAAGAGAACCATAGCCGGATGCGGGTATGTCCTTCGAGTAAGCATCCGCCGCGTCGTAGCGCGCGGTGGTGTCGAAGACACGCCATGCATCATCGACGGTAAGGGCAAATATGGAAACACAATCGAGCGTGCGGCAGGCCGGTATCACCCCCGCTGTCGAAAGGGCGCCGACGCTCGGCTTGAGGCCGACGATGTTGTTAAGTCCTGCGGGGATACGGCCGGACCCGGCCGTATCCGTTCCGAGCGCGAAACTGACGATCCCTTGGGCGGTGGCGACGGCCGAGCCGGAGCTGGAACCGCCGGGAACGAGGTTGGCGTCGATGGCGTTGCGAGGGATCGGGTAGGGCGAGCGGACGCCCACGAGGCCCGTGGCGAACTGGTCGAGGTTTGTTTTGCCGATGACGAGGGCCCCGGCCTGTTTGAGCAAGCGAACGACGGTCGCATCAACAGCCGCTACATAGGAATAGTCAGGGCAGGCAGCCGTTGTCGGCATGCCGGCGACATCGATGTTGTCCTTCACGGCAAAGGGGATGCCCCAGAGCGGCTTGGCCTCGGCATCAAACGGACCCAGCGCTTCCACTTCGGCAAGCAGCGCCTCGCGATCGGAGATGTGAAGAAAGATACCCGGATCGTTGACTTCGGCCAGGCGCGCAAACACCCGGCCAATGATCGTGTCGGGGGTTCCACCCAAAGCGTAGAATGCGTGCAGCGATGCGATGTCGAAAGCCGGTGCGCCGGTCATGCTATTTCCTCTTCCAGTATCCTTACGGGCCGATCCCATTGGATCAGCACCACGCAGCCGGTGTCACTCCACACGGAATGCTCGGTTCCAGCCGCATTCACGACGTAGCTGCCGCGGCCGTAGTCGCCGGCCTCATCGGATTGTGTGCCTTCCAGGACCAGGATGGTTTCGAGCCCCTCGTGTCGATGCCGCGGTACGGAGGCCCCGGCCTCGTATTTCAAAAGGGCGACCCCCGGCTGATCGTTTTCGAAAGGGCGGATCCAGTGGATCGAAACATCCTCACGAAATGGAGAGAAAGTCAGCTCTTTCCAGCCACCTAGCGTCAGAAGCTCGCGTGTAGTCTCAGGCATGACCAATCGCCTCCAATATGTCGTCCACATGTGAAGTCCATCCGACGATCCCGCCCTGGGCGCGGATCATGGCGATGGCGGCATCCTTGAACTCGGGAAAATAGCTCTCGGTAGCTTCTTCGGCGAGAAGGCATTCGTATCCGCGATCATTGGCTTCGCGCATGGTCGTCTGAACGCAGACCTCGGTTGTGACGCCGGCAAAGACAAGCTGGCTGATGCCCCTCGCTTTCAAGATGTCGCCGAGTTCGGTCGCGTAAAATGCCCCTTTGCCCGGCTTCTCGATCACGATTTCGCCCTCGACGGGGGCGAGCTCCGCCAGGATCGCCGTCCCAGCCTCTCCGGCAATCAAGATCCGCCCCATCGGCCCGTCATCGCCGATCCGAAGGGTTGGAGCGCCGCGGTTGCGCTTGGCGGGAGGCAGATCGGAAAGATCCGGCTTGTGGCACTCCATGGTGTGAATGACAGGCAGGCCGGCCTCGCGAAATCCCTCAATCAACCGTTTGACGTCGGGAATAATCCTGGTGATGCGGCTGACATCGTTGCCGAGGCTTGCGCCGAAACCGCCTGGCTCGGCAAAGTCACGCTGCATGTCGATGACGATCAGCGCCAGTTGGTCGGGCCTGGCCGGAAAGGCAAAAGGTTGTGCCTTGATGTCTGCCATCAGTGATGTCCTGCCATATGCGCGCCGATGACCGAGATATCGGCCGCGCGCGCCGGGGTTTCGTAGACCAGCTTGCCGTCCGAGATGACCATGATCCGGTCGGACATCTCCAACAGTTCGTCGAGATCCTCCGACAGCAGCAGCACGGCAGCTCCGGAGTTGCGCGCCCTCATGATGCGAGCACGGATTTCCGCCACAGCCGAAAAATCGAGGCCGAAGCACGGGTTGGAAACGATCAGGAGATCGACCTCGCCAGTCAATTCACGCGCCAGCACCGCGCGTTGCACATTGCCGCCGGAAAGGGCTGCGATCGGCGAGGCGGAGGAGGCGGTCCTGACCTTGAAATCGGCGATCAGATCCGTCGCCCGCTTCTTCATCCTGCCCTTGTTGAGCCATATCGCATCTTTTCCGTCGCTTTTGAGATCGAATGTACGGAAGGCAATATTCTCGCTGACGGTCATGCGCGGCGCGCAGGCATTCTGAAGAGGCTCCTCGGGAATGAAGCGCACATTGTTCCGGCGCGTTTCGGGCCGTGTCGCGCCGTAGGCGTCGCCGTTGACAAGCACGCTGCCCGCCTCGGTCGGCCGCTGGCCGGCCAGGATCTCCGTCAGCTCTTTCTGGCCGCTGCCCGATATGCCGGCGATCCCGACGATTTCGCCGGAGCGAACCGTCAGCGTCTCGATCTCAATGGTTTTCAACCCCGAGCGATCCGGTGCCTTGACCTTTTCCACCTTGAGAACAGGCTTTGCCATCTCAGACACTGGCACGCGTGTGTCGAGCTGGGCGAGCTTGACGTCGCCAATCATCATCGCCGCCATCTCTGAGGTCGACAGCTGGCCGACCCCGCCGCCGCCGACCAGCTTGCCGCGCCGCAGGATCGAAACTGCGTCGGCGAACTTCGTCACCTCATGGAACTTGTGTGAGATCATCAGGACGGTCAGCTCGCCGCGATCCGTCATGCCGCGCACCAGTCCGAGCATTTCGTCCGCCTCGGCTGGCGTCAGCACGGATGTCGGTTCGTCGAGCACCAGAAAACTGCGGCCGAGATAGAGCTGCTTGACGATTTCGAGCTTCTGCTTTTCGCCGGCGGCCAGCTCGCTGACGGGGCGATCGAGCGGAATCTTGAACGGCATGTGCTCCATGAAGGCTGCAAGGTCCCTACGCTCCTTGACCCAGTTGATCACCGCGGGCACGGCAGCCCGGCTGATGACGAGGTTTTCCGCGCCCGTCAGCGACGGCACCAGCGTGAAATGCTGGTAGACCATGCCGAGCCCATAGGTTGCCGCATCCCTGGGAGAGGCGATCGCCACTTCGCGCCCATCGACCGAGAGCGAACCCGAGGTTTGATGGTAGAAGCCCATGATGCACTTGACGAGCGTTGACTTGCCGGCGCCGTTCTCGCCGAGGAGCGCATGGAAGGTTCCGGCCGGGATATCGATCGATACGTGGTCGAGCGCCGTGAAGCTGGCAAACCGCATCGTCATGTCGAGCGTCTGGATGCCGACGGCCTTGCCAGCCTGGGGAAGAGGCGTGTCGCGTACGATGCTCACTTCAGGTCTCCTTTTTCGACGATAATTGCCACCGGCCCGCCACCTGGCGGTCCCTGATGTTCGGCACCGCCCGATACGTATAAGTCGGTCATGCCGAAGACGCCGGCGAGTACGCCGCCCACAAACGCGCGGGCATGGCGTGTGCCGGCGAGATCGGAATCGTTCAGCATGGTATGGCGCCTGCCACCAACGTGACCGGACGGATCCGGTTCGGCCTTGGCCAGCACGGCCGCGAGCCTTCCTTCCGCCGGCAGACGATCCCAGGCAGCGCGGACGGATCCAGTGTCTATCGCGTCCCGCATGACGGCATGGTCGATGGTGAGAGGCCCGGACCATTTTGCGCTCATGCCGAGTACAATGACCTCATGATCCAAGAGCTCGACGCCTGAAGAAGCCGAGGCGCATCGGGAATAGAGATCGAAGCGGCTACAGATGTCAGTGTCGTCGATGGCGTCGATATCCACCTCGCCAAGTGCAACGGCAACGCCAAGGGCCGACGCGCCGCGTGACAGCGCCATTGATTTCAGCGTATCGCGCGTCGCCGTCGTCTTGCCGGCTGATTCCGCGTCGGCAATCCGCTCAGAGGTCAGCAGCGGGCATTTGATCTGCACGAAGTGGACATCGGCGGCGTCCTCGATCCCGGCATCGCGGATGGCGGCTTTAACCGCCGCCGCCACCATGCGGACCTGTTCTCGCCTGCCGAGTTGTTCAGGCGGCAGGGCAGGGGTGCGCGCCACGCCGATTGCCAGAGCCCCTTCTCCGGGCTCCTCGACCTGTTTGCGCGTGAAGATGGTCCAGTGAGGCGAGAGCGCGCCTTCCGTGCCGCCGGACATGACGATGGAGACGCCTTCTACATCCTGCTCATCGAACAGCCGCTCGAAGCTGCGTGTGGCGTAGCCGCGGGTGAAGTCGTTGACGCAGCCGTTGCCCTCGGTCTTGCCAAGCACGGCGACCACGTCGGAGGCGTCAACTAGGCCGGCAAACAGGGCTTCGACACCGGTGACATCGTCCGGACTGCCTGCCGGGACGCGAAAGACATGAGCACGCAAGGAGGGCATCAGGGAAGGGCCTCGATCAGGGTAGCCGCGTTGGACACAGATCCGAATACGCCGCCCTGCATCTTCACCATCTTGATGGCCGCGAGGTGGTTGCCATGATCGGTGGCGCCGCAGCAATCCTCGAGCAGCAGGCACTCAAAGCCGCGATCGTTGGCCTCGCGCATCGTCGTGTGAACGCAGACATCGGTGGTGATGCCTGTCAGGATGATGTTCTCGATCCGCTTCTGGTTGAGGATCAACTCCAGATCCGTGGCACAGAAAGAGCCCTTGCCGGGCTTATCGATGATCGTCTCGCCCTCGATCGGTTTCAGCTCGTCTATAATATCCCAGCCCGGCTCCCCGCGAACGAGGATGCGGCCGCAAGGGCCGGCATCGCCGATGCCAGCGTTAATACGCTGCGAGCGCCAGCGCTTGTTCGCCGGCAGGTCGGCGAGATCGGGCCGATGACCCTCCCGGGTGTGTATGATGTGATAGCCCTTGGCGCGCATGGCCGAAAGGACCCTCTTGATTGGCTCGATCGGTGCGCGCACGAGCGAGAGATCATAGCCCATATGATCCACGTAGCCGCCTGGACCGCAGAAATCCGTCTGCATGTCGATGATGACGAGCGCCGTGTTGTCCGGCCTCAGCGCGCCGTTGTAGGGCCAGGCATAGGGATCGGCATTGATGTAGCGTCCCTTGTTTTCGACCATCGCATCCATCGTCATCTCCTATTCGCCCGCAAGTTTGAAAGTTTCGCCATAGCGTCGCGCCGGCTTGTCGAAGCCGCAGGACGTCCCGTCGACGACCTTGACCTCATCTTCCCAGGGCAACCGGTACCGGCCCGCGATGAGATCGTGCATGTAGCTGTAAGGCGCGTCCCCCGCGCCGCCGGCGACGGCGACATAACCGCGATGGCCGAACTGGTAGATATTGTTCTCGACGCCCCAGCTGCGCCGCGCCTCACGCACCAGGTCGGGGCGGACCTCGGCGGTGATGATCTCGTTCGGACGACCGGACGTGCCGTGGGCGATGATCGTGCCGTCGAAATTGCAGATCATGCCTTCGCCCATGGAGTCGAACGTGCCGTCCGAACCGCACATGCAGACGCTTGCGGTCACCATCAGATTGCAGAAGGCGTTAGACTGGTTGGTGAACTTCCAGCTGTCGCGGATCGGAGCGGTATAGCCGGCCGTCCGGATCATGATCTCGGCGCCCTTGTAAGCACACTCCCGGGCCATCTCCGGAAACATCCCGTCATGGCAGATGATCAGTGCGAGCTTCGCGCCTTTTGGTCCCTCGATCACCGGAATGCCGAAATTGCCGGGCTCCCAGGGCTCGACCGGCACCCATGGATGCATCTTGCGATAATGGAGTTTCAGTTCGCCTCTGTCGTCGATGACGATGCCCGAATTGTACGGCATCCCATCCGGATTGAATTCCATGATCGAGAAACAGCCCCAGATGCGGTTTTCGCGGCAGGAATTCGTGAAGGCAGCAACCTCCGGCCCGTCGAGCGAACACATGATCTCGGGATTGATGTCCATCGAGAGGCCATGCAGCGCATACTCGGGGAAGACAACCAGATCCATACCTGCCTGGTTGCGACGGGCCTTGCCAACGAGGTCGACGATAACCTTGGTCTGCCTTGCAAGGTCCTCCCTGGTGACCGTGACAGGAAGCTGAAGCTGAACGAGGCCAATGCCGACGCCATGTTCCGATTTGTTAAGGCCGCCGAGACCATTCATGGCAGATCCCCTATTTCGTGAGCGACAATGCGCCGGGGGCACCGGCAAGCGAACGTGTTGGTGAGGACGTGGCAATGAGGATGACGAGCGTCAGCACGTAGGGAGCCGCATAGAACAGGTAGTAGCCCTGCGTGACGCCGACCGACTGCAAGGCAGGACCCAGTGCGCCGGCGCCGCCGAAGAGAAGGGCGGCCAGGAAGCAGCCCATCGGGTTCCAGCGCGCGAAGATCACCAGCGCCACCGCCATCAGGCCCTGTCCGGAAGAAATGCCTTCGTTCCAGGAGCCGGGGTAGTAGAGCGAGAGATAGGCCCCGCCCAAGGCGGCGAGCGATCCGCCGACGCCGGTGGCGAGCAGCCGGACACGATCCGGATTGATCCCCATCGCCCGTGCCGCATCGGTGCTGTCGCCGACAACGCGCAATACGAGACCGACACGGGTGTTCTTGAACCCCCACCACAGGAAGAGAGCCAGCGCGCCGCCCACGATGAAGAGCACATTGATGTTCAGTGCCGCCTGAACCTGCGGAAGGTTGGACCACCCACCGAGCGGGATCGACGGCAGATGCGGTGCTGCCGGCTGAATGAAGGGCTTGCCGAGAAAGAAGGCCAGTCCCAGCCCGAATTGCATCATGGCAATGCCGATCGCGATGTCGTTTACCTTCGGCCACTTGCAGATCCATCCGTGCATGAGGCCGAAGACGGTGCCGGAGCCCATGGCCGCCAGCACGCCGAGCCAGGGCGAGCCGGTAAGCACGGCGACCGCGTAGGCCGTCATGGCCCCGAAGACCAGTGTACCTTCGAGGCCAAGGTTGATGCGGCCGGAGCGTTCGGTGATGGTCTCGCCGAGGCTGACGAAGATGAAGGGCGTCGAGACGCGGATCGCGCCCGCAAGGACGGCGAGGGGTACACCCCAGATGCCGATGCCGCTCGCTTCCATCATGGGCTCCTTTTCCAGAGGTCGGGATTGAAGATCTTGAAGCGACCGTAGAAGGTCTCGCAAAAGAGGATGACGACGAAGAGCATGCCCTGCAGCACCAGGACCGTTGCGTCAGGCAAGGCCATGCGGCGCTGGATGAGGCCGCCCGACGCATCGATGCCGCCAAGCAGGATGGCGACCGGAATGATCGCCAGTGGATTGTGCCGCGCCAGGAAGGCGACGAGGATACCGGTATAGCCGTAGCCCGCCGCCAGCGAGGCATTGGCGCTGCCTTGGACGGCGGCGACCTCGATCATGCCCGCAAGGCCGGCAAAGCTGCCGGCGATCGCCGTGAAGCCGACGATCAGGCGACCGACCGGCAACCCCTGTATCTGCGCGGCGCGAACATTGCCGCCGGCGATGCGCGCCGCGAAGCCATAGCTCGTGACCTCGATCAGCACCCACGAGACGATGCAGGCGACAACGCCGATTGCGAGCCCCCAGTGCACATCCATTCCGGGTATCTTGCCGAGCATGTATTCGGCGGGCAGGGGGGTGGTGGAGGGTTTGTTGAGGCTCGCCGGATCGCGCAGTGGCCCTTCGACGAACTGGTTCATGAGGGCGATGGCGATATAGGCAAGCAGCAGCGAAGAAATGGTCTCGTTGACCCCGCGATAGTGCCGCAGGAAGCCGGCAAGACCGATCCAGATGCCGCCAACGAGCATCGCCGCCGCCGCCATGAGCAGCAGAACGAGGAAGGCGGGCAGCGTTCCGACGAACGGTAATGCGGCCGCCGCCGCAGCAACGCCACCCAATACGACCGCGCCCTCGCCGCCGATGATGACGAGCCCGAGACGCGCCGGCAAGGCGACGCAAAGCGCCGTCAGGAGAAGGGGGGCGGCGCGGCTGAGGCTGTTCTGGATCGAGAACCAGCTGCCGAAACCGCCTGTGTACATCAATTGGAACAAGGTGGCCGGCGATTTGCCGATCACCAGAATGAAGATGGAGAAGAGCGCCAGCCCGATCAGGATCGCGCCGCAACTGATGACGACAGGTTCCGCGCGTCGTGCGACCCACTCAAGGATGGGTCTAACTACGGACGATCGTTGGGAAGCGATGGCTATTGCTGAGGTATTCGCCTCGACTGTCATGACGCTTCTCCCTCCGGGTCAGGCCGTGGATCCGACGACGCCTTCCACGAGATACGCCATGCTCTCGAGCTCGATGGCATCTTCGGCATAGCTCTTGTCGGGCGTGACGACGACGTTGCCCTTGTTGTCCTTGATCGGCCCCTTGAAGACGGAGAACTTGCCCGTCATCATCTCGGCGAGCGTTGCGTCGAACTTCGTCCGTCCTTCGGCTGGCACGGCAGGTCCGAGCGGGCTCATCTTGACGAAGCCATCCTTGAGGCCACCGCGCACGAAATTGCCGAGCTTCTCGCCGGCCTGGGCCTTCTTGACAAAATCGGTGTAGACGTTGCCCCACGCCCATTCGGCACCGGTCAGATATTTTTCAGGCGCCAGCGGGCTCTGGTTTGCGTGGTAGCCGCAGACGAAGGCGCCGCGACCGGCTGCCGTCTCGACAACAACCTTCGGGCTGTCGACATGGCAGGTGATAACATCCGCGCCCTGGTCGATCAGCGCGTTGGTCGCTTCGGCCTCCTTGACGGCAAGCGACCACTCGCCCGTGAAGATCACCTGGCAGGTGATCGAGGGATCGACCGAGCGTGCCCCGAGCAGGAAGGCGTTGATGTTCTGCAGCACCTGCGGAATGGGCTTGGCCGCGACGAAGCCGAGCTTCTTGCTTTTCGACGTGTAGCCAGCCGCGACCCCGTTCAGGTATTGGCCCTGGAAGATGTAGCCGAAATAGGAACCCGTGTTTAAGGGGTTCTTGCCCTCCTGCCAGAGGCCACCGCAATGGCGGAACTGGACATCCGGATACTTTGCCGCCATCGCCAGCATATGCGGGTCGAAGTAGCCGAACGACGTCGGGAAGATCAGCGTCGCGCCATCGAGGTTGATCATCGACTCCATCGTCTTCTGGACATCGACGGTTTCGGGGACATTCTCTTCTTCTACGATCGTCACGCCCGGCAGGGCCTTCAGCGCCGCCGCCCCTTCGGCATGGGCCTGGTTGTAGCCGTAGTCGTCCTTGGGGCCGACATAGATGAAGCCGACAGTGAGTGCGGTCTGGGCAAGAGCGCGGCCCGACAGCAGGCCTGGCGTCAAGGCGAGTGCGCCGGCGGCGGAAGCCTGCAGGAAGTGGCGGCGGTTCATGGAAAGGAGTTTGGTCATCGGAATGCTCCTTGCGGCCAGGGCCGGTTCGAAAAAAACGTTGCAGAAAAGTGTATGCAATGACCGTGCCATATTCTAAGTCATTGAAATATAGCACCATTATTCGCCGTACTGTTCCGCCTGTCCAAACTGTATGCAGTTTAACAGTCGGAATGACCAAAATTTAATCGATGATTACTATTCACTCATTCCCTTGTCGTCTGGCCCTTCACAAAAACTCGCTGGGGCAACGCAATGCCTCTAGAAACAAGAAGATAATTGACTTGTCGGCTAACCGGTCGCATCTGTATGCAGTTGACGTAGCAAGAATCAGGATCGTGACAGAGATCAAGCGCAGGCAGGTAATCAGGGCGGGTACGACCGTCGAGCAGATGGTTCGCGCCATCGCGGATATGATTGTGACCGGCACTTTCGTCCCCGGCGAGAGGATGGATGAGATCTCGCTGGCCGCCCGCTTCGATGTCTCCCGCACGCCGGTCCGGGAGGCGCTGCGCGAACTTGGCGCCATGGGGCTCGTCGATCGCGAGCCCAACCGCAGTGCCGTCGTCGCGAACGTGACGGAGGCCTATCTGCATTCGATGTTCGAGGCGATGTCGGAATTGGAGGCGATCTGCGCACGGCTCTCGGCCGAACGCATGACGGTCGATGAGCGGCGCTCCCTCGAACTCGAGCATCGGGCCTCGGCAAGGCTGGTGCACGCTGGAGCCGAAGAAGCCTACGCCGCGCACAATACGGAGTTTCACACTCGCCTTTATCGTGGCGCCCATAACGAGCACATCTTCGAATTGGTGACGCAAACCCGCGCACGACTGGCACCATTCCGCCGGGCGCAGTTCCGCCTGCCCGGCCGCCTGGCGAAATCCTATGACGAGCACGATGTCATCGTGACAGCGATCATGCGTGGAGATTCGGCGGCTGCCGGTCGGGCAGCCTATTCGCACGTTGCCATCGTGAGCGACGCAAGCATAACATTCGCCACAGTGAAGAACGCCTGAGAAGCTGTGGCCGATCCATCTTGCTCAGGCCCGAAATCGGTGAAAGATAAGGCCGTGAACGAATACGGCGACCTCAGAAATGACCAAGGGCAAAGACGCCATAAGACTTAGACAGGCTGGCCTTAAGTGGAGGAAGTGAAAGTGTCTTCCTCGCGAAACGATCCCGAGATGCCTTGGTCCCAGCCGCTACGCCTGCACCTCAGCATCGTGATCGTATTCCTGCTCGTAAGCGTCTGCACGCCGCTGATGTGGCTTACATACCAACATGGGCGCTCATCCGCGATCGAAGCCGCGCAGGAGAAGATGCGGCTGTTGAGCTTGCATGCGCTCGATCACTATCGCAGCGTCCTCGACAGCGGCTATTCCGCCATCGAGACAAGCTCGGCCCTGGCACCAATGGTATCGGCGCCGCCGGCGGAGGTCGACGCAAAGCGCGACTTCCTGCTGAAGGCGCTGCAGGGGTCACCGAAACTGGACAGCTTGTATGCCGGCTATCCGGACGGTTCCTTTATTCAGGCAGCCAGTGTCCTCACCAATCCGAAATGGAGCCAAGTCCTTTCAGCACCGTCCGGCACTGCATTTGCACTGATTACCATTGGGCAATCCACGGATGGGATGACGTCCACCTGGCGGTTCCTGGATGTCAACGGCAACCTGCTCGCCGAGCGCGACAGCAAAAACGTGACTTACGATCCTCGGCAACGGCTCTGGTATCGCGCTGCCGTTGCAAAAGATGGGCCCGCCTCGGTTGGCCCATATGTCACCGCCGCGACGCAGTCACTGAGCCTGACGCTCGCCACGCCCATGGAAAAGGACAGGCGCGTCGTGGCGGGCGCAGACGTGCTTCTGGAAACCATCAGCAGCTTGCTGAACGAGGAAGCAATATCGACACATGCACGTGGCTATGTTTTCGACGATCACCGGCGCCTGATCGTCCACTCTGACCCGTCGATCATGGCTCTAATCCTCGAAACGCTTTCCAATACCTCGCGCGATGAAGTTGCTGCACCCTATTCAGGGGATCCGGCCTTCGACGCGGTCAGGCAATTGCTGCTGACGGAAGCCGGCACCAGGGGAGGTGTGGCGCATTTTTCGGTTGCGGGGGTGCCATACATGGCCCAGATCTCGCCGGTCGAGTTTTCCGGGCTGCTCAAGGGCAACACGCTCGTCATTGCGGCACCTGTCGACGACTTTGTCGGTCCAAGCAACCGCTTGCTGATCAAGACGCTGATGATTGCCGGTGGTGTTCTTGTTGCGGGTATTGTGGCAGCGCTCGTCGTCGCGCGGCTCATCAGCAATGCGCTCTTTTCCCTGGCTGCCGAAGCCAGGCAGATTGGGGATCTGGATTTCAAGGGACAGGGAGCCTACCGCTCCATGATCGCCGAGATCAACATTCTCGCAAACGCACTTGCCGCAGCACGTGACGCGATCCGTAATTTTTCTCTTTATGTGCCGCGGGAACTTGTCCGCAAGATCGTGAGCGCCGGGAAAGTCGAAACCGGGGTTGCCTCGCGTCAGGACGTCACCCTGCTTTTTACCGACATCCGGGATTTTACGACAATTTCGGAACAGTATTCCCCGGAAAGCGTGACTGCGCTGCTCTCGTCCTATTTCCAGTTGATGAACGATATCGTGGAGCAGCATAACGGCGTTATCGTCCAATATCTGGGTGACTCGATTTTCGGCATGTGGAACGCACCGGTGCCGGATCCTCAGCACGTGCAGAACGGCTGTCGTTGCGCCCTGGCGCTAAAGGCGGCGATCGACGAATTCAATGCGGCAAGCCGGGCCTCGGGACGCCCGGAATTCATCACCCGGTTCGGTCTTCATACCGGGCCGGCGGTTGTCGGCAGTGTTGGTGCCCAGACCCGTCGCCAGTACACAGCTATGGGCGACACGGTCAACGTTGCTTCCCGTCTGGAAGGCATGAACAAGGAGTTCGGCACCTCTATCCTCGCAAGCAGGGCGATCACCGCAAAGGCGGGAGATGCATTCCGTTTTCGGTCTCTTGGACTGGCGCAAGCCAAGGGCCGTTTCGAACAGATCGAGGTGTTCGAGCTTGTTTGCTAGTTGAAACCTCTTCGATCCTGCGCAGCAAAGTTCGACGTTGCCGGTGGCCGGTGTTCGATCCCGTCTTTGCCGGTATCGCCAGGTCTTATAGGGTTTCGTTTTTCCCGACGGTGGGCCAGATTTTGGTCAGAGCGAAACGGCCTTGTGTGTGCTCGCAGCAATCAGGGCCGAAATCAGTTCACGCGGGCGATCGGCGTTTTGGTGCTTCGCCTCAGCGCGGTCAGGTTCGCTATCAGAAAATCGGCCGTCTCCCTGACCGCAGGTTCCAGCTTCCTTGTGGCCGCGATTAGCGCAAGCTCGGACGCCGGTTCCTGCGCAAAACCGTCAGCATCATTCAACGGCTGATGCTCGGGCAGTATTGCATCGACGGGAAGCAAGCTGATGCCAAGCCCGGATGCAACCGCCGCCTGAACTCCCATCAGGCCTTGGCTCGAATAGGCGATACGCCAACGTCTTCCACTTTCCTCGATCGCCCGGATGGCCCGTTCGCGATAGATGCACCCGGGTGGAAACACCGCGAGCGGGATCGGATCGGTCCCGCCGGAAAGGGTTCGGCTACCCACCCAACTCAGCGGTTCCTCCCACTTGGCAATACAGCTGCCATCGCCCGGCTCGCGCTTGATTAGGGCTAGATCGAGCTCTCCCGCTTGAAGAAGCCTTCGCAACTCGACGCTCCAGCCGCTGATCGTATCGAGCCTCGTATGTGAAGTGGTCCGCGCAAAGCCGGAGAGCAGGTCAATCATCCGCCGCCCGGCAAAGTCTTCCGGAACGCCGAGCCGCACGGTCTTCGGAACCGGGACCGAGCGGCCCAGAGCTTCGTCTGCCTCCGCCAAGATCGACAGTATCCGCCGGGCGTAGCTCATCAGCAGTTCACCCTCCTCTGTCGTTCGCACACGGCCCGAGGCGCGGTCGCGGATGAGAAGCGTGCGTCCAAGATTGGTCTCGAGCTTCTTGACCTGCTGGCTGATCGTTGATTGCGTGAGGTGAACGCGCTCAGCCGCCCGTGTAAACCCGCCTGTCTCGACGACGGCGGTAAAAGTGCGCAGAAGGTCGAGGTCGAAACCGAAGCTCATTTGCGTTTCCAATAATAAACATGGTGACATTTAATTTCCAAATCATGGCGCCCGATGTCAATCCTGCCTGGAAACAATCAGGAGACCGAGATGACACTTTCAGGACCGCACCCGAAATGGCTGACCTTCGATTGCTATGGCACCCTCATCCAGTGGGACGAAGGCTTGCTTGCGGCAATGGACAGGATCCTCGCAGGAAATAGGCGATCGATCGACCGGGATGTTTTCATTGCCGTGTACGACCGGCACGAGCATCGGCTCGAGGCGGAGCGTCCACACCGTTCGTTCCAGGATGTAAGCGCAACCGCTCTTGCGCTGGCGATGAAGGAATTCGCCCTCGAGGTATCGCCCGGCGACGCGGATCTTCTCACCTCATCCATCAGCCGCATGCCGCCTTTTCCGGAGGTGGTTGAGACATTGGCCAGACTGAAGGCGGCGGGGTTCAAACTTGCCATTATCTCCAATACGGACGATGCGATCATAGCCGGAAATGTTGCGCAACTCGGCGGTTGGGTCGATCGGGTGATCACGGCAGAGCAGGCCGGAGCCTACAAGCCGACAAGACAGATATTCCAATATGCCTGGCAAGAGCTTGGCGTCGAAAAGGAACAACTGGTTCATGTTTGTGCAAGCCCTCATCTCGATCTCGCTGCGGCGAGGGAGCTTGGCTTCAAAACGGTATGGGTCGACCGCGGAACCGGCCGCAAGCCGCTTGCCGACTACGCGCCGGACGCAATTATTGCCCGACTTGACGAGCTTCCCGACTTGCTTTCCGCCGCAGGCTGGATGGAATAGGGCCAATTGTTTTTAAGGAGATTTTGTCATGGCCCATGAACTCAAGCGCGGACAGTCGGCACCGGCAATACTGCGAAACACCGACCTCGACGCCCAGGAGGTATGGCAGGCGCGTGTGGATTTGGCCGCCTGTCTGAGGGCAGCCGCACGGCATGGCCTCGAAGAGGGGATATGCAATCATTTCTCGGCTCTCGTGCCGGGACATGCCGACCTCTTTCTTGTCAACCGGCTCGGCTGGGCCTTCGAGGAGGCAACGGCCTCCAGACTGCTGATTTGTGATTTCGACGGCAATGTGCTGTCCGGCGATGGTGAACCGGAGGCAACGGCCTTCTTCATTCATGCCCGCCTGCACAAGATGGCGCCGCGCATTGGCGCGGCATTTCACACCCATATGCCGAATGCGACGGCGCTCAGCATGATCGAAGGGGAACCGCTTGTCTGGGCCGGACAGACCGCGTTGAAGTTCTATGGACGCACCGCGGTTGACACGGACTATCACGGTCTTGCGCTCGATGAGCGGGAAGGCGATCGTCTGGCGACCGTTCTTGGTGACAAGGATATTCTCTTTATGAAGAACCATGGCGTCATGGTCTGCGCGCCCAACATCGCGGAGGCCTGGGACGATCTCTATTATCTCGAGCGGGCGGCGGAGGCTCAGTTGAAGGCCATGAGCACAGGACGACCCTTGCTGCCGGTAAAGCCGGAAATTGCCGCTGCCACTGCAAGGCAGATGCGGGAAGGCGACCCAGAAAGCGCCCGCCTGCACCTGGAAAGCCTCAAGCGCAGGCTTGATGTCACGGCGCCAGACTACAGGTCATAGAGAAGGACGGCGATCGCGCCGATGTTCGATAGGGCACCGGCGCGTCCTTCCGACCAGCGAAAGGACGCGGGGCAAGATCGTCATGGGCCGATTTACAACAGGCCCACCCTGCGACTTCCTCGAACTGCTGGCCGACCCGCGGTAGCCAACGACCCGGCTACCATTGCGAAACGGACTTCGGACGGAGAGGGAGGATCAACACGTCGCGAGCCGACACCTCGATATTGCCGTCACCATGGATATGGTCGACCGGCCAGACAGGTCCGGCGAAGTCGGGCTGGCCCAGGCCTTCGGCGAGCTTCACTTTCGTTGACTGAGATGTCCGTGTTGGATTGACCAGCCAGAGGAAGCTGCCTTTCTCACCCGTGTGTACTCTGGCAAAAAGATTGCTGTTATCGAGTGTCACGTGCTTCGCGCGGCCGCTCCAGGCCAGCAGGGCGGCGAAGAATGCGCCGTTCTTCCTTCCGTCGGTGCGGTAATAGGCGACCGAGGGATTGGTACCGATCAGAAGCGTACGGCCCTTGCCATATCTGTTCTCGACGATGGCAAGGCGGCCGTCCGTGAAACGGCCGCGGCCGGTCCCGCCGGTCAGGCCGTAGGATTGCAGGAGGCCGCCGCCGTCTACCGGAAGGCCGTCCAAGTCGAAATGGATGCGGTCCCCGATATCGGGCATGAACTCGACCGTTTCCTCATGCACACCGAAGACCGCGTCGAGGCCAAGGTTCGGTTGCACGGTGCCCACACGACCGCGATCGCCAAAATAACCGGGACACGCCTCGGCGATCAGCGTACCCCCTTTTTCCACCCAGGCTCTCAGTTGCTCCGCCTGTTTCGCGGTGAACATGATGGGGTAGGGGAAATAGAGGAAATCATGGGCGTCGATATCGTCGATGTGTACCCAGTCCGGCTGGAGTCCGCTGTCGAGGAAGGCGCGATAGGCGCCCCACATCGCCTCCGGATAGGGCTTTTCCTTGCGGTCGTAATTCAGCAGATAATCCCATTCCTGGGTCTCGCGCACGACGAGGATGCCGATCTCGCCGCGTATAGGCTTGGCTTCCCAGAGGGCGGCCCGCGCCGGGTCGTTCGCCCATTTTGCCATGGCGCTTTGCATGTCCGAGCGGGACGTGCGCGAACCATCCATGCCATAGGCGCCGAAGGCGCCGAACAGCGGGCCGTCGAGCAGTGGGCGCCAACGCAGGTTGAGCACGCCGCGCGCGCCTCCGGCAAGCGAGGTCATGCTCCAGATGCGGATATCCTCGGGCTCGGCAACGCGGCCGTCCTCCTTGTCGCGGCCGATCACCTGGGGCTGCAGCCAGAGCGGCCCGCCCTGACGCTCGGCGTGCCAGAAGGGCTTGCCACGGGCCGCGGCCCGATTGATGTCAACACCGTACCAGGTCTTCCAGGGCTCAGTGCCCTTGCGCGCCTGGATCCAGGTGAAGCCGTAGACCTCGACCTTGGAGGCGGCAAGCCAGTCGTCGCAGCCGTTCGACGCCATGTTGGGGATCGAGCCGGAGATGCCGTGGGCGGCGATGACGTTCTTTTGGTCGACGGCGCGGATGGTGTCGATGCGCCACTGCATCTGGTCGTAGAAATTGTCGCGCTTGAACTGCAGCCAGTCGACACATTCGGGGTAGGGCGCCATATGAGCCGGCGGCTCGATATCCGCCCAATCGGCATAGCTGTAGCGATTCCAGGCCTTCGCCAGCACTTTCAGGCTGCCATATTTCTTCTCCAGCCAGATGCGGAAGGCAGCCTTGGCGTAGGAACTGTAATCGACTTCGGCGGAATAGTTGCACTCGTTCCAGACATCGTAGCCGTAGATCGCTGGATGATCCTTGTAGCGGGAGGCAAGCGCCGTCAGGAATTTACCAGCCGCTTCCTTTACCTCCGGGCAGTTGAGCGTCAAGGCGCCCGCGCCGCCGCCATTGTTGGAAAAGCCGCCGGTTGCCGCCGAGACGCCCATGTAGGATCCGAGTTTCGTGCCGTCGGCATTGACCTGAAGAGCATCGGCATATTTGCGCACCGCCCAGTCGGGCACGGCATGGATCAGTTCGGCAATGACCGTCTTGATGCCGTTCTTTGCGGCAAGGTCCATCTGGCGATCGTATTCCTCCCAGTCGTAGATGCCGGGTGCGGTTTCGATCGCGCTCCACATGAACCAGTGGCGGAAGATATTGAGGCCGTCTTCACGGGCCGTCGTGTAGTCGCGCTCCCAATCTTCGGGGGGCGGGTTGGACTTGCGGAAATAGACGGCGCCATAAGGGAACTGGATATCGTTTCTGAGCATTGTCCTGTCCTTTTCGATCACGTCCGGACATGCCTTCGGCGTCCGGAGGCCTCCTCCGGTCAGGGCAAACGACGATGATGTCCGGGGTTAGTTTTGAGCGGTTCCTTTAGCGCGGACCTCCGGCAAGAAGATCCAGCGTTCGGATGAGGGCGGAATGGTCACGCTCGCCGTCGCCATTGGCAATCGCGGCGTTCATCAGCTGCTGCGTTGCAGCGGTGTTGGGTAGCGAGAGGTCAAGGGCACGGGCAGCATCGACGGCCAGTGTCATGTCCTTGCGGTGCAGACGGATGCGGAACCCCGGTTCGAAGGCTTCCGTGACCATGCGTTCGCCATGTACCTCGAGGATACGTGAGGAAGCAAAGCCGCCCATCAGAGCAGAGCGAACCTTGGCCGGATCGGCACCGGCGGACCGGGCAAAGAGAAGGGCTTCAGCAACCGCCTCGATTGTCAGCCCGACGATGATCTGGTTGGCGACCTTGGCCGTCTGGCCATCGCCGACACCACCGATCAATGTGATATTCTTGCCCATCTTCTCGAACAGCGGTCGAGCGCGCTCGAAGACATGCTGCTGACCGCCGACCATGATCGTCAGGGAGGCGGCCTTGGCGCCGACTTCGCCGCCGGAGACGGGCGCATCGAGATAGTCGCAACCGAGTGCCTCGATGCGACGGGCAAAAGCCTTGGTGGCCACCGGCGAGATCGAGCTCATGTCGATGACGAGTTTGCCCTCGGTCAGGCCGGATGCCACGCCGTCCGGACCGAAAAGCACCGCCTCAACATCGGGCGTATCCGGCAGCATGAGGATGACGATGTCGGAGGCTTCCGCTACCGCCTTTGCGCTGGCTGCGGACTTGCCACCCCTGGCGACGAGCTTTTGGGAGTTTTCCTTCACCCGGCTCAGATGCAGAGTATGGCCGGCATCGATCAGGTGCTCCGCCATCGGGCGGCCCATGACACCCAGTCCGATAAATCCGATATTCATATCATCTCCACTTCGGCTCACTCGAGGTAGGGTTTCATCCAGCCGAGACCTTCGCTGGTGCCGGCCTTCGGCTTGTATTCGCAGCCGACCCAGCCGTCGTAGCCAAGGCGGTCGAGTTCGGAGAAGATGAAACGGTAGTTGATCTCCCCGCTGCCCGGTTCATTGCGGCCGGGATTGTCGGCGATCTGGACATGCGCGATCCTGTCGCGCAGCCGCGTGAAGGTCGGGATCAGGTCACCCTGCATGATCTGCATGTGGTAGAAATCGTACTGGATGTAGAGATTTTCGGAGCCGACCTTGTCGAGGATCCGTTCGGCATGTTCCGTCGTCGACAGGAAGAAGCCGGGAATGTCGCGCAGGTTGATCGGCTCGATCAGCAGCTTCACGCCGGCATCGGCGGCGCGTGCGGCAGCATATTTCAGATTGTCGACCAGAACCTTCTCCAGCACTTGGGGATCGGCGCCCTTCGGCGCGAGACCGGAGATGACGTTGACCTGCGGGCAGTCGAGGGCCTTGGCATAATCAAGTGCGAGCGTGACGCCGTGGCGGAATTCGTCGATGCGATCAGGCAGGCAGGCAATGCCGCGCTCGCCGCCAGCCCAGTCGCCGGAGGGCACGTTGAAGAGCGCCTGCTTCAGACCGCTTGCCTTCAGGGCGTCTGCTACCTTCTCCTTCGGCTCGGCGTAGGGACCGAGATATTCGAGCGCGCAGAAGCCGTCTTTTTCGGCGGCGGCAAAGCGGTCGAGGAAGGGAAGCTCCTGGTAAAGAAAGGAGAGATTGGCGGAGAATTTCGGCACTGGAAGGTCCTTATGCATTGGCAGGCGCGATGAAACGATGCCGGTGCAACATGCGCTTGTCGCGTGGATCGGGATTGGGAACGGCGGAGATGAGGCTCTTGGTGTAGGCTTCCCGCGGAGCGGTGCAAATCTGCTCGGCTTCGCCGAGTTCGACAATCCTGCCACGATGCATGACGGCGACGCGGTCGCAGAAGTAGCGAACCACGGAAATGTCGTGCGAGATGAAGATGAAGCTGAGATTCAGGCGCTGGCGGATATCGAGCAGCAGATCGAGGATCTGGCTGCGGATGGAGACATCGAGCGCCGATGTCGCCTCGTCGGCGATGATGATGCGCGGATCGAGCGCCAGTGCGCGGGCAATGCCGATACGCTGCCGCTGACCGCCGGAGAACGCATGCGGATAGCGCTCCATGCCCAATGGATCGAGACCGACGAGCCGCATGAGCTCGGCGACCCGTTGTTCCAGCGCCTTGCCCTTGGCAAGCCCGTTGACGATGAGGGGATCGCCGATCACCTCCTTTACCGTCATGCGCGGGTTGAGCGAGGCGAAGGGGTCCTGGAAGACCAACCGTACTTCGCGATGGAACCCGCGCAGTTCCTTCTTGCCGAGCTTCGTGACCTCGACCTCCTCTCCGCCCTTGCCGCGGTAGATGACGCTGCCCGTGGTCGGTTCGACAGTGCGCAGGATGAGCCGGCCGAGCGTTGTCTTGCCGGAGCCGCTTTCGCCGACAATGCCGAGATTTTCGCCGGGATAGAGATCGAAATTGACGTCGTCGACGGCACGCAGCGTGTTGGCGTTGCCGTGCCAGCCGAAGGTCTTGCCGAGATTGCGCACCGAAAGGACCGGCTTCGGCGCCTCAGCCGACAGCGCGATTGCCGGCGACCTTTCTTCGACGTGATGGGTGAGCTTGACTGTCGAGGCGAGGAGCTGGCGCGTATAGGGATGTTCCGCCGCGTGGTAGATCGGGTCGACCGGGCCGCGCTCGACAATCTGTCCGAAACGCATGACAGCGACCTCGTCGGCGACTTCGGCGACCACGCCCATGTCATGGGTGATAAGCAGCATCGCCATGCCACGCTCCACCTGCAGGCGCTTGATGAGATCGAGGATTTCAGCCTGGGTCGTGACGTCGAGCGCCGTCGTCGGCTCGTCGGCGATCAGGATATCGGGATTGCCGGCAAGTGCCATGGCGATCATGGCGCGCTGGCGCATGCCGCCCGAGAATTCAAACGTATAGCGATCGGCCATCTTTTCGGGATTCGGGATTTCGACCTGCCGCAGCAGTTCGACTGTACGGGCGCGCGCCGCCGCCTTGTCGAGGTTGCTGTGCAGGCGTACGGCTTCGACGATCTGCGAGCCGATGGTGTGGACCGGTGACAGGGAACTCATCGGCTCCTGGAAGATCAGGCCGATGCGTCGGCCGCGAATTGCCCGCATGGCGCTGCTGCCAGGTGAAAGCGTCGCGATATCGGTGACGGCGCTGCCATTGCGAAGCAGGATCCGGCCGCCGACCACGCGTCCGGGGCTGTCGACGATCTGCAGCAGCGAGCGGGCGGTGACACTCTTGCCGGAGCCGCTTTCACCAACGAGGCAAAGTGTCTGGCCCCGCTTGAGCTGGAAGCTCACATTTTCGACGGCGTGCAGGATATGGGTGCGCAGCCGAAAATCGATCGAGAGATTTTCGACGGACAGGACAACGTCATCGGGAAGGTCGGTCATTGCTTCCTCCTCAATTGTCATAGGGGTCGGCGGCGTCGCGCAGCCCATCGCCAAAGAAGTTGAACGAGAGCACCGCGACGACCACTGCCAGCGACGGCCAGATCAACAGCCAGGGTGCAGTGGCGACGGTGCGGATGTTTTGAGCGTCCTGCAGCAGCACGCCCCAGCTGACCACAGGCGGCTTCAGACCGATGCCAAGGAAGGAGAGAGACGTTTCCGCGACGATCATCGTCGGCACGGCGAGCGTCACGACGGCGAGGATATGGCTCGTCAGCGACGGCAGGATATGGCGGAAGATCAGCCGCGCTTCACTTGATCCGTCGAGCCTTGCCGCAGTCACGAAATCCTCGCTGCGCAGGGCCAGGAAACGCCCGCGCACTTCGCGGGCAAGGCTTGTCCACCCAAGCAGCGAGACGATGATCGTGATGACGAAATAGACACTGACCGGCGACCATGTCAGCGGGATCGCCGCCGCGAGCCCAAGCCAGAGCGGAATGGTCGGCATGGCACTTACCACCTCGATGATGCGCTGGATCAGTGTATCGACCCAGCCGCCGAAAAAGCCGGAGATCGAGCCAAGTACGACACCCAGGATCAGCGACATGGCAACGCCGACAAGCCCGATGGACATGGAGACGCGGGTGCCGTAGATCAGCCGCGAGAGCACGTCGCGGCCGAGGCGGTCGGCGCCGAGGAGATACATTGGATCGTTCGGGTTGATCGGGCCGATCAGGCGTCTGCTCATCGGGATGAGGCCCCAGAGCTTGTAGGCCGAGCCTTTGACGAAGAAGCCGATCGGCACGACCTTCGTATCGTCGACGACGAAGCTGCGCCTGAGCGCCACCTTGTCGATCTCGACCTTGTAGCCCTTCACATGAAAGTTGAACTCGGAGCTGCCGTCGGGCCTGGTCACGAAGAAACTCAAGCCCTGCGGCGGCGCATAGGTAAATTGCGGCTTGGAGGTCGAAGGCAGCCCGGGGGCCAGGAATTCGGCGAAGAGGCCGACGAGATAAAGCAGGAGAATGATAACGCCGGCGACCATCGCCACCTTCTGGCGGATCAGCTTGCCGGCGATCAACCGCCAGGGACCGACTGCGGCGGTCGAGACCGTCTTGCCCTGCTTCAGCGGGCTGATCGACGGACCATCGGCAACGATATGAAGAGGGCCGGTATGGGCTCCGAATGTTTCGTGCGTGCTCATCAGCCTCTCCTCAATCGAACCGGATGCGCGGATCGAGCAGCGCAAGCAGCAGATCCGACAAAAGCATGCCGACGAGGGTCAGCGCGGAGAGCAGCAGAATGAAGCTGCCGGCGAGGTACATGTCCTGCGCGACCAGCGCCCGGAAAAGCAGGGGACCGGAGGTCGGCAGATTGAGAACGATAGCCGTGATCGTCACGCCCGAGACAAGATGCGGCAGCACCCAACCGATCGCCGACACGAAGGGGTTGAGCGCGATGCGAACGGGATATTTGAGGATGACCTTGTATTCCGGCAGGCCCTTGGCGCGGGCGGTAATGACGTAAGGCTTGTGCAGTTCGTCCGTCAGGTTGGCGCGCAGGATGCGAATCATCGCCGCCGTTCCGGATGCGCCGATGATGATGATCGGGATCCAGAGATGGGTGAGAAAATCGCCGATCTTGGCGAGGTTCCAGGGTGCTTCTGCATATTCGGGCGAGACCAGCCCGCCAACACTCAGGCCAAGATACTTGTAGGCAATATACATCAGCGTCAGCGCCAGGATGAAGTTTGGGACGGCAAGCCCGATGAAGCCGAAAAAAGTGAAGACGTGATCACCGATGGAATGGCGGCGCACGGCAGAATAGATTCCGATCGGCAGTGATACGATCCAGACGAAGAGGAGGCTCAGCAACGAGATGACCAGCGTTGAGCCCATGCGCGCCCAGATCAGTCCCGAGACGGGCTGGTTCCATTCAAAGGACCAGCCGAAGTCGCCGCGGCTGACAATTCCCCACATCCATTTCAGGTACTGGACGTAGAAGGGGTCGTCGAAGCCGTAGATCTGTTTCAACCGTTCGATTTGCGCCGGATCGACGGCCTGGCCGCTGTCACTCATCGTCGCGATCATCGAGGTGAGATAGTCACCCGGCGGTAGCTGGATGATCAGAAACGAGATCAGCGACATGCCGAACAGGGTCGGTATCATGTAGAGCACGCGCCTGAAGATATAGCCAAGCATCGGAATGTATCTCCTCCCGTTGAGAGCGCCCCTGCGCCTTCGTCGGATATTCATCCACTCCCGGCCAGCAGCGGCCGAAAGCGCTCCTCTGCGCACTGCACCTCATTTCCAGGAGAGGTGCAGCACCTCCAGCCGCTCGATCCCCGGCACCTCCACCTGTGCACGGCCATCCTTGACGCTGACGTTTGCGGCACGGTCGGCAACGACGAGCCAGGCCCGCGCCACTGACTTGCCGGCAGGAATTTCCACCGAAACGGTCTGCGCCGCCAGAGGGTAATTTTCGCGGATCGGCCCCTTCATCATCATCGGATTGGTGAGGTTGAAGAGGCTGAGGGCGATGCCGTCGGAATTTTCACGAAGGGCCAGATCAACGACACCAGGACCCATGACAGTGACGCGCGGCGTCTTGCCAAGTGCCCAGTGGACGGCATTGGCGATCAGCCGGGCATGGTCAACGGCAAAGACCTCCCAGAAGATTTCGCCGATGTTCCAGGGAATATAGACCGCGCGGCCACCCGTGCCTGTCTCGCGCGCAATGACCGCGGCCCCCTCCGGCGCCTTGCGCGGATAGACTTCTTCCATCGGCAGATCCGGGAAGTCGGGCACGTAGAGGAACGGGGTCTTGGAGCCGTTCGTGGCCTCGACGTGGAGAAGCCGTGTACCGCCCATGATGCGTTCGGCGCCTTCGTAGCCTTCGTTGATCGGATGATCACCGGAGAGCGCCACATAAGTGTTCTTGACGATGCCACGCGGTCCGGCGACGAATTTGGCGCCGAACAACTCGGAGAGACCGAATTCCTGGCGCTGCCTGCCGGTTTCGTCGCGCAGCGAGGTCTCGTAGGAAGCGATCACGCTGCCGCCGCGTTCGGCATAGGCGCGGATCGCAGCGTTCTGCTCGTCCGACAGGCAGGAGGCGTTGGCGAGGATAATGAGCTTGAAACGGTCGAGATTTTCCTTCGTCAGAACCTGGTCCGAGAGAAGCTCGAAGGGCAGGCGGGCCTCGACGAGGGCGTGGTAGAAGCCGAGATCGTGCTTTTCGGCGTTGGGCCGCTCCTCCGGCGCCCAGTGGCGCAACGTCGTGGAGGGGTCGATGACGGCGATTTCGGCGGCGGGCTTCATGCTTTCGAGCACCGGCTCGACTGCCGCCTGCAGGGCGAAGGCGTCGGCGACAGGCTCGACCCAGCGCTCGTCCGGGACCACCCCGTTGAACTTGGTGAACCAGGCATAGAGGCCATGCGCTGTGCCGTCATTGATCCAGAGCTGCATCTCCTCGCCGGACGTGACCGCATCCTTCCAGCGATATTCCTCCTCCGGACCGATCGAGGTGATGAGGACGACAGGGCGATCCGGAAAAGTGGCGCGGATGCGCTTGCCGTTGCGTCCGGCCGACCAGCCGAGTTCCAGGCCCTTGCGGCCCTGGTGGTCAACAACGAGGAAGGGGCAATGCCGGGCAATGACCGACAGGTCGAATTCCATCAGCGAGGCACCGCCCATGTTCGGAATGAAGCTTGCATGCGGGCGGATCGCCTTTACCGCATCGTCCCATTGGGCGATCATGTCGGTGAGGACCCGGCGCCGCCACTGTACCCAGGCCTGCCAAGCCGGATCTTCCGCATCCGGTTTTTTTGGCAGGGCATGGCCGAACATGTCCTTGAAGCGGTGGGCACTGTCTTCGCTATAGTCGACGCCATGCCCCTGCCAGCGATTGGCAAAGACCGCGTCAATATCGTATTTGCGGACGATCTCCTTGACGACCTCGGGCATGAAGACGGTATTGTAGTCGCCATAGGCATTGGTCACCCAGACATCGGGATAGGCCCAATGGCGGCGCGGCGTCCCGTCGGCGTTGATCATCACCCATTCCGGATGGGCCCTGGCGGCATCGTCATGGATTGCGTGTGGGTCGACACGAGCCATGACATGCATGTCGAGCTTGCGGGCCGCATCGACGAGCGCGCCGAAGATATCCTTGCCGCCGAGATATTTGCTGACATAGTGATAGGGCACGTCGCTCGGATAGTAGGCGATGTAGCCGCCGGCGCTAAGGCAGACTGCGTTGGATCTCGTGCGCTTGAAGACGTCGACCCAGAAGGCGGGGTCGTACTTCTCCGGGTCGTCCTCGACGAAGGTCAGCTGGGTCCAGCGGGTCGCGTCCTTGAACCAGTCCGGTGTCCGGAGCGTTCCGGTGTTTTGTCTTCTGGCATCGAGCATCGGTTCATCCAATCGTTTGGCAAAAAGGCAACGAGGGATCTGGCGCCGGCCCAGGTCGGCCGGCGTCGGATACTTGTCTGATCCTGAAAGACCGTCAGGCCTTGTAGAATTGCTCCGGCATGGTGGGAGCGGGTGTCGGCCAACCGAAGGAATTCGGCATGGTCCGCGTGATATTCTTCATGTTGTTCTTGACGATGCCGTAGCCGTCCGGGGGCTGCGAAATACCGAAGACGTAGAAGTTGTCGGCAGCGCCCTGCAGGATCTTCTTCATGACTTCCTGCTGACCTGCAGGGTCGGCGGTCGCCTTCAGCTTGTCGTAAAGCTCGAGCAGCTTCCTGGTCTCTTCCGGCGGTTCTTCCGCATTTTCATTGTTTCGGTCGAGATACCAGAGCTGCCAGGCCGGGGCATACATCGCGTTTGAATCCGTCGGCACATAGTAGCGCGGGTCGAGCATTGCGGCGACACCGCCATTGGCGCCGAATTGGTGGGCCGTGGCATCGAAATCGCGGCCCTGGCGGACGCGTGTTTCCCAAAGCGACCGGTCCATCGTGCGCATCTGCGCATCGATACCGACTGCCTGGAACATCGGGATGACCAACTGGAAGAGATCGAGGAAGATCGCACGAGCCTGGTCGATCTCGAAGATGATCGTCAGGCGCCGGCCCTGGTCGTCCAACCTGAAGTTCTGGTCATCGCGCTTCGGTATGATCTGGTCGAGCATGGCATTCGCCTTGTCGACATCATACGCGGTGAACTGCGTGGCGAGCTGCTCGTTATAGAGCGGATCTCCCTGCTTGATCGAGGGCTGGGCCGGCACGCCCTGGCCGACGAGGACGGCATCGATCAGCGTCTGGCGATCAAGCGCTGTCGAAAGAGCCGCGCGGAAATCCTTGTTCCGGAAAAGCTTCCGTTTGGTCGCGTCGTTATGGTTCAGGTTGAAGATGAAGTTCATCACGTTGGCCTCTGTCGAGGTCAGCGTGTAGAAGTCGTAGCCGCCCTGCTCACGGGCATCGTAAAGCACCGATTTATTATTCGGCGTCGCGATATACTGGTCCATCAGGTCAATTTCGCCCTGCATGGCCTTCAGGAGCAACACCTGCGGATCCGCCACCATCTGGTAGACGATCCGGTCCATATAGGGCAGTTGATTGCCCGCGGTATCGACCTTCCAATAGAAGGGGTTGCGTTCGGCAATGACGCGTTCGGTATTTTCGCCGGGCGCCGTCGTGAACATCCAGGCGTTGAGGCAGGGCTTCTTCGAGGAATTGAGGAAGAATGCGTTGTCATCCTGAAACCCGGACGCCGCCTGGAAGGCTGCGATCCAGCTTTCGAAGCCGCGTTGCTTGGCAAGTTCGTCGGCCTTCGGATTGTAGTCAATATGGAACTGTTCGAGATAATGTTTCGGACAGCGGGTCGTGTGGTCGTTGTTGGCCCAGGCCACCTGGAGCGGAAACATACCGTTAGGTCTTTCGAAGATCACCTTGAAGGTCTGTTCGTCGACCACCTCAAGCTTGGCCGGCTTGCCGGCGGTCTTCCAGTGGCCCTGGCTGGTAACGGCGACGCGCTTGTCCGTCAGGACTGTATCATACCAGAACTTGACGTCGGCCGTCGTATAGGGCTGGCCATCCGACCACTTCATGCCCTTGCGAAGGCGAATCGTATAGACCTTGGATTCGGCATCGCCATCGAAGGCTTCCGCGACGTTGAGGGTGACGCCTGACCAATCGGGCGTATAACGAAGCAGCGGCTCATAGGCCTGATAGCGGAAGAGCATGGAGAGCGATCCGCCGCCGACCAGTGCCATATTCCAGTCGCCCCCGTATTTTCCGACAGTTTCTACCGGTTTGACGACGAGCGGGTTTACCGGCAGCCGATCCGCAACCGGTGGCAGCGCGCCGCTCGAAACCTTTTCCTTGAGGACGGACGCTTCCGTGTAGCCGGTCGCAAGAGCCGGCAGTGCAGGCAAAATCAGAACGGCCGAGGTCCCGGCCAGAAACGCACGACGTTTCAGCTTGATCATGGATATCTCCTCCAAAGATCCGCGCCCCTTTATTGTTGTTCTGCTCCCAGGCTTGGATGACGGGAAGATTACACTTGGATACTGTTAGGTAAAGCGTTATGTTTCGTTATCGAAGAAGTTTGCTTTCTTAGATGAGCCAGTGTAGGCGAGGCGAAGATGGAACGACAACGCAGAGGTGCGCAGTGGGGAGCAGGGGACGAGTGACGTTGCAGACGATCGCGCGGGAGGTAGGCCTCTCGAAATATGCGGTCTCGCGTTCACTGGCGGGCAAGAGCGGCGTCAGCGAGGAAACGCGCGAGCGCATTCGCGAGATGGCCGTACGTCTCGGCTATGCCAAACCGGCGGCCCAGGCGGGCTCCACCGATATCGCCGTTGTTTTTCACGATCTCGATCCAGTTAACAGCGAGCTCTACATGCAGGTCCAGAATGGAATGCAGGGCGAGGCCCAAAGGCTCGGCATGGGTTTGCGCGTGCACTGGACGCATAGCGCTCGTCAGTTGGAAGATCTGGCCCGTGCCTGCGCCGGGCTGCTTCTCGTCGGCCCCCATGATCGCGAGGCGATTGCGGCTGCCACGGCGACCGGCATTCCGATCGTCCGGTTCGGCTGGATCGACCCGTTGGAGCAGGCCGATCAGATCACTGGCACGGACCATGAGGCAGGCCAGGCGGTCATCCAGTACCTGATCAATCTCGGCCATCGCTCGATTGCCTACGTGTCCGGTGCGCCCGGATACAGGGGACGCCGTGAGCGCTTCTACGGCGCTCGCGAGATCGCCGAAAGTCATGCTGACGTCGCGCTTCACGTGATGCAGTTCGACGAACAGGGAGCCTTCGCCGATGCCTTTCATGCGCTGAAGGAGAGTGGCGTGCGGCCGACCGCGTTTTTCTGTGCCCATGACGGTCTTGCCCTGACCGTTGTCTCCGAATTGCTCGGTCAGGGTTATCGCATTCCCGACGACGTCTCCGTCGTCGGTTTCGGTGACTTTTCCCCGGCAACACAAATCTCGCCGCCGCTAACCACCGTGCGCATGGAGGGTCAGGAGTGCGGGGCGGTCGGCCTGCGCCTCCTGCTTGAGCGCATCGAGACGCCGCGGCGGCCAGGCGACCCCGCTCGCCGCATCAATATCGCCTCGCGCATTATCGAGCGCCGCTCGGCCGGTCCCTGCAAGGACATGCGCATTTCGGAAGATACTGCGAAGCCGTCACGCTAGAGCCTTTCATGTTTTGACGGAAGCGTAGCCGGCATTTGAGAAGTAGTTGGCGCATTCCTCTGGCTTTATGGTGTCGGCGAGTAAGCCCAGGTGGCGCCACGTTTCCTCGATGGTTCGCTTTTGAGCCTGGCGCATCCAGTGCTTGATCTTGGCGAAGGCTTGCTCGATCGGATTAAGGTCGGGGGAATATTTCGGCAGGAACCATAGCCTGGCGCCGACGGCCCTGATGGCATCGCGGATGGCCTTGGCTTTGTGAGAGCCGAGATTATCGAGGATGACGATGTCGCCAGGTTTGAGGGTCGGGATCAACTGCTGGCGGACATAGGCGTGGAAGCATTCGCCATTAATGGGACCGTCGAAGACGCAGGGCGCAGTGAGCTTGTCGCAGCGGAGGGCGCCGAGGAAGGTCAGGGTGCGCCAGCGGCCATGCGGGGCAAAGCCGCGCAATCTTTTGCCCCTCGGCCCCCACCCGCGTAACGGCGCCATGTTGGTGCGGATCCAGGTCTCGTCGATGAAGACGAGCCGCTTCGGATCGAAGCGGTCTTGCCAGGCTTTCCAGCGGGCTCTGCGCCGGGCAATGTCGACGCGGCCCTGCTCAAGGGCGAACAGCGTTTTT
>NZ_LNCD01000087.1 GCF_001542405.1 Rhizobium altiplani | reverse complement strand
TTGATAGCGGCGTGTCGTTAGCCCCAGCCAGGCTCCTACGGACCGTGACTTCTTGAAGTTCTCCGGATCTTCAATGGCGGTCACGAACGAAGTTGCAGTGACAACCCCAACACCGGGCACCGACATGAGTAGCCGGCACGATTGGCTCGCCCGCGCGATTGCTATCAACTGCCTACTGAGTTCGGCCGCCTGTTCGCGCGTGCCGTACCAAGCCTTCAAGAGTGGGAGAATGATCCGCGAAAGAGACTGGTGGCCGTCTAGGAGCATACGGACGTTGTTTCCGAAGGTTGCACCCTTGCCACTCGGAATGACCAAGCCAAACGTCTTCATCAAGCCTCGGATCTGATTTGACAGCTCCGTGCAGATCGTCACCAACCGCGTTCGTGCCGCCACAAGCGTCCGGGTGAGCATGCTGTCGTACCCTTTGACCCGGACTTCGCGGTAGAAGCCGACCTCAGCAAGATGCGCAAGGCCATCGGCATCGTTCGCATCTGTTTTGTTCGCAGCCATGTCGAGCGCTGCCTTGGCATGCCGCGCGTCGATGCAAATCGCTGGAACCCCTGCATCGGTCAGCGCATGATAAAACCATATCGAAAGGGGACCAGTCTCAAAGACGACCCGTCTGGCGTCGGGCGCATGCTTATGGAGCAAGGTTATGATGCTGTCCGGGTCGGATTTGCATTTACCGCGCCAGATCCTTCTGCCACCGCGCCGAATGGAAATGGCTGTCTCTTTCAACGACACATCAAGCCCGATATACTCTTCCATGGTTGTTCTCCGTTAGATGCCTGGGCCTGACTGCCAGTCTTGAGCCCGCACTTCATCTTATCGGGGAACAGCCACCAGCTTCCATTGTCGGGACTGCATCAGGGGCGACTCGCTCCCGCGATTACCCCATGTGGACGCTCCCACTCAACGGCATCTTCGTGCCAGAATGGTTGTGTCGGAACCATTACAAGAGAGACAGCGTCCATGGAAAAGGTTAGCATAATCGGCCTGGATTTGGCCAAGAGCACAATTCAAGTTCACGCAGCAAGCATTAATGGCTCGGTGCTTTCTCGGCGAAAGATTTCGAGCAAGAAGTTGCTCGCGTTCCTTTCAGGCGTTGATCCTTGTATTGTAGCGATGGAAGCCTGCGCGGGCAGCCACCATTGGGGTCGCGAGATTGGCAAGCTTGGTCATCAAGTCAAGCTGATCGCGCCAATTTACGTCAAACCGTTCGTCAAGCGCGTCAGAAGAATGATGCGGCCGATGCTGAAGCCATCTGCGAGGCGGCAATGAGACCAACTATGCGTTTCGTCGCAGTCAAAAGTGAGGAGAAGCAAGCTGCGGCGACAGTATTCAAGGTACGTGACCTTCTCGTGCGGCAAAAGACTCAAATCATCAATGCTTTTCGTGGTCTAATGGCAGAGTTCGGGATTACCGTTCCACTGCGCATGTCGGTATTCTCATCAGCCAGGTTGAAGACGATAGCTCGAACTTGACGGAGGCAGCACGCGCACCCTGTCTGGCATTGGTTTTAACATTACGGGCGCTCATTGATAAGGTTCGGGAACTTCCTTTATCGACAGACCTTCGGCAAGAAGCCGAGAGGCGCAGGCATGCCGCAGCGCGTGCCCCCCGCGATGGGCCGCTGCGATTCCAAGCGCGACAAATCTGCGGTTCGCGACATCATAGATGCTCCCCGCCTTCAACGGCCGACGGGGCGCTTGCATGCAGAGGAAGACTTCCGGGTGGGACGACGACGGCCGAACCGTGTCGATGTAGCGGGCAAGCGCCTCAGCAACAGAAGAAACGAGCGGATAAATCTGCGGCTGGCGGCGCTTCAGACGGAAAAGCCCTAGGGTCCGACCGGACCAGTCGATCTGATCTAGGCGTAATGCAACGACCTCACCGCTGCGCATTCCATAGACCGCAAGCAGCAGCAGGATTGCACGATCGCGGATGTCCCGCGGCTTGTCGGTCTCGGCATCGACCAACATGCGCTGCACGTCTGACCAGTCCGGGGCGTACGGCAGAGACTCCTGTCGGTAGAGCCGGGGACGGCAAATCGATCCAGCCAGACCGTCTACGCACATTCCCCGCTTTCCTGCGTAGCGTAGAAATCCGCGCAGAGCCGAAGCGGTGTTGGCGACTGACACGCGGGACCATCGTCCCGTCGCCTGGGTAACGAAATAAGCGTCGATGTCGCCGGCGCGAAGATTGCAGAGATGCCGATTTGTCTCGTCACACCAGCGCAGGAACCTACCGATCACACGGGTCCATTGCTCGAGTGTCGATGATGTGAAGCCGCGCTCATCGCGCATCCATCTCACATACTCGTCGAGTTGGCTCTGATGCTCAACCCCGGCGCTCGGTTCACGCCACCAGCCGAGAAATCGAAGCCAAGGTCGTCCGATATCGACAACTCTTCGCGCTGCGGTGACGGCTCCGTGGGCTTGTTCCCTCTCAATGGCAATCCGTCGGAGTGCCTCGATGTCGATGCCCTCTGAAGAAGCATCCGGGCCGAGACGCTTGGCAATCCACAACAGCTCGTTGCGCTCTATCGTCAGCGAGCTGGGAGCCGCCCCGCATTCCGCACAGTGGCGAAGGTAACGGTCCCGCTCTTCGGCAAACGGCGCGTCATCATAGTAGCGGCCGACCGGATGGTCGGTATCAGTCGTCAGATCCATAGCAAACCTCCATTGGAAAAGGCTTGCTACCCACCCATTGAATTATGTTGCGTCAAGAACCCCACGACGGCTAAGCGCCCTAACAACTGAGAGGCTTGCGCAACATAAATTTGGCCGCAACATAACGGCTGTAGCCGTAACCGTCCGGATGCGACCCTCGATACTCCTCCCACAGGATGAGCAGCGTGACGCCGGGCTTTTTTAGCTCGACAGCAAGGTCGGCCCAGTTGGGTTCGCTACAGATACCGTCCAGCGGATGGCAAGGCTGTGGGAGATTGAGGAGACCGTTCGGAGTCAAAGCCCTCAGGCTCGTGTCGCCGCGCGTCAGGAGATCTCCGCAGCGATCGTCAGTGACCTCTTCACTCTCGGGCAGGCGACCCTGCCGCGGGTCTCCGGCAAATCGAAACTTGCAGAGGCTCTGCGTTATGCCATCTCGCGTCGCGATATCTTCGAGCGCTTCCTGACAGACGGTCGCGTTGAGATCGACTCCAACATCGTCGAGCGGGCAATCAGGCCCCAGGCAATCACGCGCAAGAACTCACTATTTGCAGGCAGTGACGTTGGCGCGACATACTGCTCATCTGACGATGTCCTTAAAATAAAAGGGGATTTTGAACCGGATCCTGAGATATCGGACGTCTTGATCGCCTGGCATCTGCTTCGCGGCGAACAGTGTCGTCTTGAAGGTCGGAAAGTTGGATGATCCAAGGCGCTCCAGCACATAGCTGTCGAGCGGGAAGGACGCCGCTGCTTACCATCCGATAAGCCGTAGCTCGACTTACCTTCAGAATGTCGGCGGTCTCGTCGAGGGTTCTCTCTCCGCGTTCAGCCCGTTCGCCTTCCCGATAGACGGGGATGCCGTAGGTGTTGCGAAGACTGCAGACGTGGCTTCGTGTCCAGCTGGCGCCATGCCCAGTCCGCTTGCCGGAGCGGTTCAGGATCGCTGCGATTGACAAATCAGGTAACTGCCTTGCCAAGGCGCGCACGAGATCGACAACATCAGCCTTAACTGCCCACCGGGTCTGGCCGATCTTGTTCTTCTTCACTGTCATCCGGGTATGATCGCCACCTTGCCAATGGATGATGATCGCCAATGTGTCGTCGACGATATCGACGACAATTTCCGTGATTAGTAGCCGAATGATCTTTTTGCGCGTCTCGGTGGATACACTGGGGCTGTCCCATGCCTGCCCCAGGTCCCTGCCGAGCTTCATCAGTCTTGCACGGTCATCTGCCGATAGCGCGGGCATGTCGCGGTCGGTCGAGAGCGTCTCAAGCTCGATCTCCAGGTCACGCAATTGGATCAGTTTCTCATTCCAGCGTCTTTCCAACTCGCCCGCGACCAACCGATTGTCGGGATCGACAGCGTCATACTGGCGTCGCGCTCGAGCAGCCTCATATTGTGCTTGCTTGATTGAGTTCTCGAGTTGCTGACGCTTATCGCTATGACGCTGAGTGTGCGCCTCCATTGCCTGCAACGCCGCCTCGATCCCGAGGGGTTGCAGTCGTTCGAGAACTTCCTGCGCGACGGCCCGATCGACGCGCATGCCACCGAACCCGATGCAGTTTGCAGCCGCCATGTCGCCGAATGTGCCGCGACAAACGTATCGCTGCGTGTTGCCGCCTTTCCCAGAATATTGAATATGCAGTCGACGACCGCAGCGACCGCAACGAAATAGTCCAGGCAATAAAGCTTCGCCACGCCTTATCGAACCGCGTCCCATGTAGCTTTTTCCATTCGCATTCTCGGCGATCAGATGCTGATTCCTTTCAAACTCGGCCCAGCTAATATAGCCTTC
>NZ_LNCD01000086.1 GCF_001542405.1 Rhizobium altiplani | reverse complement strand
CCGTGCGAAGACGATCAGCGAGAGGCCGCCTGCGACGGCGAGCAGGAGCGGCGCGCCCCACAGAAGGATCGTCTTCGTTTCGAAGCGCGGCTTCAACAGCACGAACTCGCCGTAGCGCGAGACGATGTAGTTCATTACCTGTTCGTTCGTATCGCCATTGGTCAACCGCTCGCGCACCAACAGGCGCAGGTCCTTCGCAAGCTCGGCATTGGAATCGTCGATCGACTGGTTCTGGCAGACCATGCAGCGCAGTTCGGCGGAGATCGCCCGGGCGCGCGCCTCGAGCGCCGGATCGGCAAGAACCTCGTCCGGATTGACGGCAAAGGCCGGCGCGGCCGACAGAACTATCGCTATCACCAGGAGCAGACGCCTCATCATTCGGCCGGCTCCATGGCAGGACGCAGCGGCTTTGCCCTGCGGTTCGGCGCCCCGACACGCAGGCGCCGGTCGCTCAGCGACACGAAGCCGCCGATCGCCATGATCACCGCGCCACCCCAGATGCAGAGAATGAAGGGCTTCCACCAGATGCGCACGACCATGCCACCGTCGTTCGTCGGATCGCCGAGCGACACATAGAGCTGGCTCAGCCCGAACGTCACGATGCCGGCTTCCGTCGTCGGCATCTGCCGCGCCGTGTAGATCCGCTTGGACGACCAGACATCGGCAACCTCGACGCCGCCGCGGCTGATGGTGAAGTGACCGCGCTCTTCGCTGTAGTTCGGTCCGGTCGCCGGCTTCATGCCGTCGAACCGCACGGCGTAGCCGCCGGCTTCCACGCTCTGGCCGGACTTCATCTCGATGACATGCTCGGTTTCGAAGGTGGTCACCGCGACGATGCCGAGGACGGCAACACCAAGCCCGGCATGCGCGAGCGCCGTGCCGAAGGCCGAGCGCGGCAGGCCGGCAAGGCGTCTCCAGGCGACGGAGGCCGCGACCTTGCCGACGCCGGCGCGATACCACAGATCGGCGATCGCGCCGAAGATCAGGAACAGCGCTCCAGCCAGCCCGAGCACGGCAAGCACGGGACCGCCGTGCTGGACATAGAAGAAGACCACCGCAACAACAAAAGCCAGGATCGCGACCAGATAGAGCCGCTGCAGAACAGCGAGCAGATCGCCGCGCTTCCAGGCGAGCAGCGGGCCAAAGGGAACGATGACCAGCAGCGGCGCCATCAGCAGGCCGAAGGTCATGTTGAAGAAGGGCGGCCCGACCGAGATCTTGTCACCGGTCAGCGTCTCCAAAAGCAGCGGATAGAGCGTGCCTGTCAGCACCGTGCCGCAGGCGACGGTGAGGATCAGGTTGTTGAGGACAAGCGCCCCTTCGCGCGAGATCGGCGCAAACAGGCCGCCGGCCGAGAGCTGCGGCGCACGGAAGGCAAAGAGCGACAGCGACCCGCCGATGAAGATCAGCAGAATGAACAGGACGAAGACGCCGCGGGTCGGATCGCTGGCAAAGGCGTGCACCGAGGTCAGAACCCCCGAGCGCACGAGGAACGTGCCCATCAGCGACAGCGAGAAGGTCAGGATGGCAAGCAGCACCGTCCAGATCTTCAGCGCCTCGCGCTTTTCCATGACGAGCGCCGAATGCAGCAGCGCGGTCCCGGCAAGCCAGGGCATGAAGGAGGCATTCTCGACCGGATCCCAGAACCACCAGCCGCCCCAGCCGAGCTCGTAATAGGCCCAGTAGGAGCCCATGGCGATGCCAAGCGTCAGGAACGTCCAGGCGGCCAGCGTCCAGGGCCGCACCCAGCGCGCCCAGGCGGCATCGATGCGGCCTTCGAGAAGGGCAGCCACGGCAAAGGAGAAACAGACGGAGAAGCCGACATAGCCGAGATAGAGCAGCGGCGGGTGGATCGCCAGACCGACGTCCTGCAGCACCGGGTTGAGGTCCTTCCCCTCGGCCGGAGCCGGATCCAGCCGCATGAAGGGATTGGAGGTCAGTAGGATGAACAGGATGAAGGCGACCGATATCCAGGCCTGCACGGCGAGCACGTTTGCCCGCAGCGTATCGGGCAAATTCCGTCCGAAGAGCGCGACCAGGGCGCTGAACAGCACCAGGATCAGCAGCCAGAGCATCATCGAGCCCTCGTGATTGCCCCAGACACCTGACAATTTGAACAGCAGCGGCACCAGCGAATGGGAGTTCTCCCAGACGTTGGCGACCGAAAAGTCGGAAACGACATGGGCGTAGGTCAGGACTCCGAAGGAGAACGCCACCAGCGCGAACATAGCCAGGGACCCGACGGAGGCCAGATCCATCATCGCACGGTCGAGGCGCCTTGCACCGATCACCGGCACGACGGAGACCACGAGCGCCGTCGCCAGCGCCAGGATCAGGGCATAGTGGCCGATCTCGATGATCATTGCACCGCCTCTCCTTCCTTCCAAAGCCCTTGGGCCTTCAGCTTGTCGGCGACTTCCTTCGGCATGTATTTCTCGTCGTGCTTGGCCAACACCGTATCGGCGGTAAAGACGTCGCTGCCCGTTTCGAAACGCCCCTCGGTCACCACGCCCTGGCCCTCGCGAAAGAGATCGGGAAGAATGCCGGTATATCGTACCCTGACCAGATCGCCGGTCGCATCGGTCACCGCAAACTGCACCGTCGATCCCCCCCCGCGCACGATGCTGCCCTCGCCCACCAGGCCACCGAGACGTATGCGCGTTCCAGGCGGCACCGGGTTCTTGGCGATATCCGCAGGCATATAGAAATAGGCCACCGACTGGCTGAAGGCGAACATGACGAGCAGCACCGCGGCAATGATGAAGCTCATGCCGCCACCGATCACCGCCAGGCGCTTTTGCTTGCGCGTCATTCCGTCATTCCTTCTGTCGCAATGTCGAGCTCTCGCGCCAGCGCCAGCAGTTGCTTGCCTTGCTCGCCCGTCGCAGGGAAGACCGCTAGCCCGCGCCGCAACGCGTCGACCGCGTGTGCCTTTTCGTTCAATACGGCATAAGAACGCACAAGCCGCAGCCAGCCTTCCAGATTGTTCGGGTCCTGGGTCAGCTTGGCATCAAGGCTTTCCACCATGCCGCGGATCATCTGTTGCTGGTCACCGGCACTCATGCTTTCGCCTGCGGCAACCTCAGCCTGGGTGGGATTACCGGGCGCGCTCGCGGCGCCGCTGGGCGACACGCCGCCATCCATCGCAATGCCAAGTTCTTGCGCCAGCGCAAGGAGTTGCTTGCCTTGTCCGCTGCTGGCCGGAAACGTTGCCAGTCCGCGCTTCAGAGCCGCAACTGCGCGATCCGTGTCTTTCAATACGACATAAGAGCGGACAAGCCGTAGCCAGCCTTCCAGATTGTTCGGGTCCTGGGTCAGCTTGGCATCAAGGCTCTCCACCATGCCGCGGATCATCTGTTGCCGGTCGCCCGGACTCATGCTCTCCGCAGCGGCAACCTCAGCCTGCGTCGGATTGCCCGGCACGCGCGCGGCACCGCTCGGCGGCGCGCCGCCATTCTTCGCAATGTGTTCGGCGACCAGCGGCAACCAGGGCGCGTCGGCCGGCGATTGCTTCGCGAGCGCCTCGAAGGCGACCTTGGCCTCTGCTGCCTGACCAGCCTGCTCCATGCTAAGCGCAATGTAGAACCGGGCCTTCGGATTGTCGGGATCTAGCTGAAGCGACTGCTCCAACACCTTGCGCGCATCTTCGGTGACCACACCGTCCGAGATCGCCATCAGCGTCTCGGCAAGGCCGTCCAGCCGCACCGGGCTCGGCCCGAGCAGACGGATCGCGCGGCGATAAGCATTCTCGGCATCGGCGACACGCATAGTGTTGAAGTATATCGGTGCCAGGACGTCCCAGCCCTTGCCGTCATCGGGATTTTGCGCCAGGTGCCGCTCGGCCTTGGCGACCAGGATCGCCATATCGTTGCCGGGATTCTCAAGTCTGGCTTGCAGCGGCTGCGACGGCAAATCGGGTCGCCCAACAAAAATGTAAAGACAGAGCCCCACCATCGGCAGGAGCAGCAGTACGAACGCCTCGGAAAGACGGTGATGTTTCGAGGCCTTGCGATCGGTGACCGGCGCGGCCGAGACAGTGATCAGGCGCCGGCCAATTTCGGCTCGCGCGTAATCGGCCTCATCCTCTGAAATCAGCCCACCAGAGAGATCGCGATCGAGTTCCCGCAACTGATCGCGATAGACGGCAGCCTCCCCGGCATGCGCGTCATCGATCGCTCTCGTGTCACGCAGAAGCGGGTAAAGCAGAACGGCAGCGACGGCGGCCGTCAGAGCGGCCACAAGAATCCAGAAAAGCATAGATGCCAAATACTCGAAGCGAACATCTATTCCAACAAGCAAAGCCGCAATGACGATTATTTGAGGCGTTTGGCCGCAACATGGCCCGAGCAGTTAATTCTGCCGTCGCTCAGCCGAGGGGCGACCAACTGCCATTATCGTTTCGGCAGGCGGAACCGCGCGCCACCGTTTCCTTGCCGCCGATCGTCACGCTATGGGTATACTGACGGCAGTTCTGCGAGCCGACCTGGTAGGGTGCAGACGCGACGACCCTGCCGCTGACATTGCGCCCGCTCCAGACAACAGGCTGTCCGACTGCAGCACTTTCCAGCGCGCGATACTCGGCTTCCAGGGCGCGCTGGAGGTCGCTGTCGCTGATATCCACGCCGCTGCGACCGATGATGCCGCCCTGCAATGCCGCGATATAGGTAGCCGAAGCAGGAGGTTTCCTCGAGAAAAGACCGCCGGAGCCACCGCTTTTTGTCGATTGGCACGCTGACAGCGTGATGGCGACAAGAAGCGAGGAAACGATCATGCCTTGCGAACGTAGCATCATTCAGCCGAACCAGAATTAGGTGTCAATTACGCAGCCACACGCGCACCAAGCCGTGTCGGCAATAAGGCAAAGCATGCTATGCAATCGCCTATGTCTATGTGACATCAAGCAAATGCTCACGCAACATCCTTTGTGATGCCAGGCAAAATAAGCCGGGCCTTCAATCCCTGCCATTCGCCGCGGGACAATTCGAGCCGCCCCTGATACTCGTTGGAAATCTCCGTCACGATCGAAAGTCCAAGGCCGGTGCCCGGTTTGCTTTCGTCCAGCCGCTTGCCGCGCTTCAGCGCCTCGCGAACCTGATCCTGCTCAAGCCCTGGCCCATCGTCCTCGACAACGAGCTCGACCCAGTGGCGACGCCCGCTGCCTTCCGTGCCCTTGACCTCCTCCGGTGCTTCCGCGACGGAAACGCGAACCTTGGTCGCCGCGAAACGGGCGGCGTTCTCCAAAAGGTTACCGACGATCTCTTCTAGGTCCTGCTGTTCCATGGCGACCGCAACATGTGGCTGCGCCGCCGTGAGTTCAAACTGCTTGTCGGGGTTCAAGCGCCGCATCACGCGCACCAGGCGCTCAAGAGCGGGTTCGGCGTCGGTGCGGGCAAGCACGGATTCGCGTTGCGCCGCAATGCGGGCACGGTTCAGATACGACTGCACCTGGCCTTGCATCGCCTCCGCCTGGCCGCGCACGAGATCGCCGTGCGTGCGTTCCAGCACGCGCGCCTCGTTGAGCAGCACGGCAATCGGCGTCTTCAGGGAGTGGGCAAGGTTGCCGACCTGCATGCGCGCCCTCTCGACAATGCGGCGATTGCTGTCGATCAGCGCGTTGACCTCGTTGGCGAGCGGCAGGATTTCGCGCGGAAAATCGCCCTTCAACTGCTCGCTCTCGCCGGCGCGAATGCGCTCGAGCGCGGCGCGCGCCTTGTCGAGCGGCTTGAGGCCGTAGAGAATCGCCAGTGCGTTGACGATCAGGCTGCCGACACCGAAGCCGGCGAGCGCCAGGTAAAGGCTATGGGAGAAATTGCGAACGTCGTTCTCGACAACATCGACGTTGCCGGTCACGCGGAAGCGGGCGGCGCGACCGTCAGTATCCAGCACGACCTCGGTCTCGGCAACCTGGATCCGATTCCCCGCAGCATCCGTCACCTGATAGTAGCGCTCATAATTCTTGTCGAAGGGCGCTTCGAGAACAGAGGGTACAGGGATCGACGCGGAACCCAGCGAGGGCGACACGAGCGGCGGCGCCGTGTAGGTGCCGAGTGGTTCGACGACCCAATACCAGCCCGTCTTCGGCTGCGCAAAACGCAGGTCGCCAAGTTGCGGGCTGCCGCTGAGCGCCCCTTGGTCGCCGATCGTAACGGAATTGACGACGTTATAGAGCTGGGCGCGCAAAAGGTCCTGGAAGCCGCGTTCCGCGCTCTTTCGGTAGAGCGTCGAGATCAGCAACCCGATGACGACAAGCGCGACAGTCGACCAGATCGTGGTCAGCAGCAGGACGCGTGCAGTAAGCGATTTAATTCGCATTGTTCGGCGCTTGGATGCGGTAGCCGAGCCCGCGCACCGTTTCGATCAGATCGACGCCCATCTTCTTGCGAAGGCGCCCGACGAAAACCTCGATCGTATTGGAATCGCGGTCGAAATCCTGATCGTACATATGTTCGACCAGCTCGGTACGCGAAACCACTTCCCCCATGTGATGCATGAGATAGGACAGCAGCCGGTACTCATGCGAGGTCAGCTTCAGCGCCACACCATTGACTGTCGCCTTTGAGCTCTTGGTATCGAGCCGCACGGGGCCGCAGATGATCTCGGACGAGGAATGCCCCGCCGCGCGGCGGATCAGGGCGCGGATGCGTGCCAGCACTTCCTCGACATGGAACGGCTTGGTGACGTAGTCATCCGCGCCGGCGTCGATGCCCGCGACCTTGTCGCTCCAGCGGTCGCGCGCCGTCAGGATCAGCACGGGCATGCCGCGACCTGCGCCACGCCACTTTTCGAGCACCGTGACGCCATCCAGTTCAGGCAGTCCGATATCGAGAATGATCGCGTCATAAGGCTCGGTATCGCCGAGGAAGTGGCCCTCCTCGCCGTCAAAGGCCTGATCGACGACGTAACCGGCTTCCTTCAACGTGTCGCTGAGCTGCCGGTTCAGGTTGACATCGTCTTCGACTACCAGAATGCGCATCGGTCCGCTTTGCTCCGCTTGATCTCTTGGCGTCTAGATAGGGCGATTCTGCCTACATCGGAACCTTGACGGTCACTTTACGCGGGCGCTGTCCGTTGCCTTGGACGAGGACGGTGATGATGCAGCTGTCGCCAGCAGGCTGAACGGAAAGGAGCTGACCTCCCGTTTTTTCCACAACCTCACGCGCGGCCTCGCTGCAATCGCCTGCAACACGCACCGTCAGGGTACGCGGATTATCCGGTGAGGGCGACGTTATCGCCAGCCCGGCGGCTAGCGCTGCGACGCTCAAGGGAGAGGCCATGTGCAATGCTTTCAATGGATACTAACTTGGCCCAGACTATGTACTCAAGAGACCTGAATGGCAAATGAATGCCTTGTAATCCTTGATATTTAGAACAATTCCGAATTCACGCCAGGCGTGTTCGAAAGTCCGGTCGGCGAACGAAGCTTTCCGCTCGCCGCGCCGGATTCAAGAAACGGACTTGATGGTCGCCTAGGCGGTGACACGCCCGAAAACAGCGAGCAGGCCGCCGAGTGCGCCAGCTATGTTGACGACTGCGTCGACCAACTGGCTCTTGTCCGTCGCACCAAGGTCGATACTGGCAAAATGCAACACAGATGCGACGATTGAAATCAGCGCGCCCCAAATGGTCTTCGAACTGTACCAATTCTTCAGATCTATCATTTTCTCTCCTTCAAGATGAAATTCACACAACACATGTCGCGTGCGCCGGAATGCCGAGCGACACACGTTCCCCAAGTTGCCAAACACGCAAGCTGAGGCTGTTTTGCGGATGGTCGAAATCGGCGAGTTCGTCAGCGGTGGGATAAACCCACTCCGCCCTGTCGGATTCGCTTACTCTCAGAACCGCGTCACCGTCCATAATCTCGACGCGGTAGCGTTCAAACGGCTCATCCAGCGGAATTTCGGCGGCGAGCCAGTTGTAGGCGCTGTCGCGCCCGCGCCGGATCCAGGGACCTTCACGCCATCGTCGTTGCGCGCGCATCTGATGTGGACGGGGGCAAGCGGCGTCAGTGCCCGCAGGCCTCCACGACGCGTGATGCGCCTCCAGGAAACGCCGCTGCATGGTGTCGGCTCAGCTTCGGTTGGAAAAATAGGGAGCTGCACTTTCCGACGCCGCCGCGACGACCGGCGCCGATGATACGGATCATGTCGGCTGCCTTCAGCTGTCCGCGCGAGAAGCGCTCGGCCAGACCGACGAGATTGTTCCGCGGAGAACGCTGTCTCCAGTTCCGCCAACGCGTCAAGCATGAGGCAGAGGATCCGCTGTCCACCATCGATGACAGCCTCGATCTCGCCGCGGCGCCGGTTCGCCCTTGCCCCCGCCGCCCGCATCAGAGCGCCTCGAAGCTGATGACGCCGGCCGATTCCAGCGCCAGCTCGAACATCACCTTGCCATTATACTGGCCGGAATATTCGAGCGCGCTCGCCTGGAACGGCCCCGCCACCGTTTCGTAAGCCGTACCGTTGAATATCTTCAGGAGCAGGTCCTTGCCCTTCTGCGCCACCATTGTCCGATCCCTTCGAGGAAACAGGCGCAGCCAGCGCCCTTGGTGTCATCCACTTGTCACTTTCAACCAGCCGGCGAAGCTGCTACGACCTTGCCCGCCCCTACCCCGTTCGCGTCAAAGCCCTCCATGTCTCGATCCATCCCCCTGCGCTCGGTGCAGACGATTGCCGTGCTTGCCGTCACCCAGCTGATTGGCTGGGGCAGTACCTTCGACATGCTCGGTGTCATGGGGCGCGTCATCGCGCCGGATCTCGGCTTGCCGAACGAGGTGGTTTTCGGCGGGTTGAGCATCATGATGGTCGTCAGCGCCCTTGTCGGCCCTGCGACGGGCCGCCTGCTCGCCCGGCATGGGGCCGCCCGCGTGCTCGCCGCCGCGTCGATTACCTTCACGATCGGCCTGCTGCTGTTGTCAGCCGCCCACGGCCTCGTCCTCTATGGACTTGCCTGGATTGCGATCGGCGCCGGCGGCGCCTTCGGTCTTTCCGCTCCGGCCTATACCGCCGTCGTCGAGCGAGCCGGACCTGACAGCAAACGGGTGATTGCCATCCTCATGCTGTTCACCGGCCTTTCGAGCGCGATCTTCTGGCCGATCCTCAGTCAGCTGAACGCGAGCGTCGGCTGGCGCATGACGTTTCTCATCTGCGCGGCGCTGCAGTTTTTCGTCTGCCTGCCGCTGCATATTTTCGCCCTGCCGAAGCCGATCGCCTTTACTGCGGACGGCAGCGCCGCACAGGAAACGCCGGTGCCGCTTTCGCCTGCGGGACAGCGCAAGGCCTTCCTGCTGATTGCCGCCGCAACGACGATATCGACTTTCGTGACTTTCGGGGTGTCGCCATCGCTGCTCGAAATACTGCGTCAGTCAGGCGCCTCGCCTGCGCTGGCGCTGCAGCTCGGTTCGGCACGCGGCGTGATCGGCATTTCCGCCCGCTTCCTGGACATGCTCCTCGGGCGCCGCGGCAATCCGATCCTCAGCGCCGCAATGGGCGTGAGCCTGATGGTCTCAAGCTTCGTGATGATGCTGCTGATCCCGCCCTCGACGCCACTGCTCGTCACCTTCATCCTGCTCTATGGCTTCGGCTCCGGTGTCATGACCGTTGCCCGCACCCTGCTGCCGCTCGCCCTGTTCTCGCCGCGCGAATTCGGGCTGCAATCAGCCCGCCTGTCGCTGCCGCAGAACCTCGCCAATGCCATCGCACCCGTCGTCTTCACGGCGATCCTCGATCGCGCCGGTGCCGGAACCGCAATCGCGACATGCGCCGCGCTCGCCGTCATCTCGCTCGGCTTCGTGCTGACGCTGGCTGCGCAGGTCAAGGCAGCGACCAGGGTATACGAACCTGCCTGAAAGATGCAGGCAGTTGCTGCGATGGGCGGGACATTTCAGGTCACCGTCCCATCTTCTTCATAAGCAGCCCACCGCTTGATCTTGGAGGAGAAACAACATGGACCGGTTCACTGGCGGTTGCCGCTGCGGCAATGTCCGCCTCGTGGCTATTGGACGCCCCTATCGGGTCGGCATTTGTCATTGTCTCGACTGCCGCAAGCATCATGGCGCACTCTTTCACGCATCCGCGATCTTTCCTCAGGATGCGGTTACGGTCGAAGGCGAGACAGGTGAGTACGACGGGCGGTTCTTCTGCCCCCGCTGCGGCTCCCCGGTTTTCGGGCGCTCCGGGGATGAGGTCGAAGTGAACCTCGGATCGCTTGATGCTCCCAACCAGTTACAGCCAACTTACGAACTCTGGACCATCCGCCGCGAGTCGTGGCTGCCGTCGTTTCCGCTGGCGAGACGATACGAAGGCGACCGCGACGCCACGAGCCGCTTCGAGGCCTAGGTTGCGCCGCTATGCAGCGGCGGCTCCGTCACAGCCCGAACGCGCGACTCGGCGATATAGAGCTTCGTCTTCGGTTCGCGGCGGCTCTGCGTCCTGAGATGCAGCAGGCTGACGAGGTGATACGCTCCAAGATCGAGCGCTACATCCTGCAGCCGGGCGTGGAGACGCGAGGCCACCAGCTGCGCCTGCCTTCGCCCACCCACGTCGAAGCAGATTTCGAGCGACACGAGATGCTCCTCGCCTCTCTCGGTCGAAGTCGAATAGTCGTTGCTGACGAGTTCGCCGATCAGCACGCAAGGAAGCTTTCGCCCGGTCACCAGCCGATCGCGGATACCGTCGTCGCCGATCATGACGAGAAGCTCTGCGTCGCCGGTCAGGCGTGCATGGATAGCCGTCAGCAGTTCATTGGCTGCGCTCATGGCTCTCGCCTCCGTTTGCCGGCAAATTACCTGCGGTATCTCTAGTTAGTTTTAGCTAGCCGCGCCAGGATCGCCGCCAGATCGCGGAGCGTGATCGAAAGAGCATTGCTCATCGTACCTCTTCCTCGCAGGGGCAGCAGAGGTAGCGGCCGGTCTCATCCGGATCGCGCCAGGTGCCGATGGCAAACAGCCGATCGCCCTTGCGCAGCCGCATCCCGGCCCTGATGTCGCTGCGGAACCGCAGCCAGATACGGTGGGTCAGCGTGAAAACATCCGCGCCCGCCCGCTCCTCGCGCACTTCGCTCACCGGCTCGATCCGCGCCCACATAGAAGCAATTGCGGCAAAGGTACGGTCGCGCCACCCTGCCCGTCCGGCGCTTCTTCCGGCGCCTCCAGGTCGAGCGCGCGGTCATCTGGCCGGGATCGAAGAAGACGGATCGCATCAGAGCCTCCGCATCAGGAACGGCGCACCAATCGGTCGTAACCAGCGGGTATGTCTGCTGGCTGGTCCTCGACGGCGACGGCGCCCCTGAAGGCGAACATCTGGGCGACATGCATCAGCATCGCCCGCTTCAGCGTGTCGGGCACCTCGGCGCCGCTCTCGCCGAAGCCGGCGGAAAAATCGATCTCGATGCCGCTTGCGGCAATGGCAGGGTTCAAGTTTCGAGCCAGCACCAGACGCACCGGCCGGGCAGTACCGTCAAGCACATGGCCGGCCGCGGGCAAGACCACTTCCTCGCCCCTCATCGTAAATGCTCAGGCTTTCAACCGCTTGCACCGGTCCCTTGGCAATCTGAATCACGCGATCTTCAGGTATCGATTCAAGATGGAGGCGCCAGACCTGGGTGATCAGGCAGAGGCCCGTCGTGCGCTCCAGATGCTCGCGGGCGACGCTGATCAGCGAGGCCAGCAGCGCATCTTCGCTGCCGTCATCAAGCCACAGACGGGCCTTCACTTCCGCAAGCGTCAGCGCTTCCGCCGAAGGTGGGGTAATCAGTGGATAAGTCATGGACGATCCTGGATTGGTTTGACGCAGGCATATTCGGCAGGCGGATACGGATAGTGGCCGCACCCGCCTTGCCCCGATCAACTCACGGCGAACTTGATGAACTTGATCGCCTCGAAATTCTGCACTCCGCCGCCGACTCGCTTGGTTGTGTAGAAGAGCACGTAAGGCTTGGCGGAATAGGGATCGCGCAGCACGCGCACGTCGGTGCGGTCGACGACGAGATAGCCGGCGCGGAAGTCCCCGAAGGAGATCGACAGCGCGTTGGCCGCGATATCGAGCATGTCGTCGGCCTCGACAACAGGGAAGCCGACGAGCGAAGCCGCCTCGCCTGCCGTTGCCGGCGGCTGCCAGAGATAGCGGCCGTCACCATCCTTCAACTTGCGGACCTCGGCCTGCGTCTTGCGGTTCATGACGAAGTTGGCGTTCTGCCGACGCCCCGCCTTCAGCGAATAGATCGTATCGATCAGGGTGTCGGAAGCACCCGTGGTCTTGAAGGCGCCGGCCGCATCCGTCGCGATATAGCCGAGATTGCCGCAGCTCCAGGCGCTGTCGGCGACTGTAGTGTAGGCAAGGAAGCCCTTCGGCTTGTTGGTGCCGTCGCCGTTGACGGAGGCGGTACCCTCCTGCTCAGCAAAGACGGTATCGACCTCGCTGGATATCCAAGCCTCGATATCAACCGCGGCATCGTCAAGCAGCGCTTATGTCGCCGCCGGCATGGCGTAGAGCTCCATCGTCGGGAAGGAAAGTGTGGCAAGCTGGGTGCTCGATGTCTGCGGGCAGGCCGCCGTTTCGGCCACCCAGCCGGCCGCCATGCCCGAGGTCGCAAACGTCCGAGCGGCGGCCGCGCCTTCTTCAGCGCCAGCTGGTCGAGCACCTTCTTCTGCTCGTCCATCGCCCAGCTGATGCGGTCCATCTTGTCGCGGGTGACGACATCGGCCGTCAGCTTCTCCTCGATCTCGCCTAAGCGGCGGTCGTTGGTGTCCTTGAAGGCCTCGAACGTCTCCATGAACTCGTCGAAGTGCACCTCGCGCGCCCGGGCCACACCCACGGCAAGCATGCCCTCCACATAGAGACCGCGGCTATCCTCGGTCTTCCAGGCGCCGATCGGCTCTGCCGGGTCATGCTGGAAGAGCATGCGCACGCCGCCCGCCCCGCGTTCAGCCAGCGACTTGCGGAAGGCGCCGCGCTCGATGGCATCCTTGCCGAGATCGACTTCGCCAAAGACGCTGGCATAGCCGGAGAATCTGCCGTCGCGCTTCAGCCCCCTTAGCTCCAGATTGGCGAACTTGCGCGTATCCGCGCCCATGGGTGATCGCGCCAGCGCGCGGCTTGCGGTCATGATATTCTCCTCGTTGGAAACTGTTATTCCGGCTAGCGCCCGCGCGCGCCGTATCGTCCGGCGAGGCGCGATAGGATGCCGAGACCCACCAGGCACAGAGGCCTGCCGCCGCCGACCCGGACAGCACGACCTCAGAGGCCGAGAGGCGATCCGCCAGCGCCAGCCTTTCGACAATCCAGATACCCGTCGGCCGCCGAAGATCGTCCCGCAGGCAAGGCCGGTGAAGAAACGGCTCGCAGCCTCCCGTCGGCTTTTCGGCAGGAGATAGACGAGCGACACCGCTGCCCCGCCGACGCGCCGAGCGCCCTGGTCGCCCAGAGCCCGGCATCGTTGGAAAGGTCTGTCATCGCAGGGATCCTTGGTTGGCGAAGAACGACAGCCGACCGGCGGTCACGACTTCGCGCCGCCGTATTCGGGGTGCCGTCCTCGCACTTCAGCGAATCTTTTGAATCGCTTGGGTGCGTTTGCTCGAACATTGAATCCAGGCGCTCAGAGTTTGATTCATGCGCCGGCGCAGGCTTTCAATACCCCACCACCTAGCGCTTCTCCTCGTCCGTGACGAACGCCGCGCTTCCCAACCTTGTCCACAGTTGATCGCGTTCCGCCGCAAGCCCGGCCACCTTGCAGAGATCGGGCTCAAGCCGCAGGCGGTCTTCGTAACGTCCGGAGAGCCAGGCGGAAAGCGAGGCCGCGGTGCGGGTCAGCATCGGCAGCACGGTCAGCCGATAGAAGGCGTGGTTCGCCTCCTGGTAATTGGCATAGGTGTTGTCGCCGGGAATGCCGAGCAGCATCGGCGGCACGCCGAAGGCAAGCGCGATGTCGCGGACAGCACCGTTGCGCGCCTCGACGAAATCCATGTCCTTCGGCGACAGCCCCATCGACTTCCAGTCGAGCCCGCCTTCGAGGAGTAGCGGGCGTCCGGCGCGCATCGGGCCGGAATAGCCTTCGTCGAGTTCCTGTTTCAGCCGCTCGTACTGGTCGGGCGAGAGATTGCCGCCCTCCTTCGGCTGGTAGACCAGCGCGCCTGACGGGCGGGCCGAATTGTCGAGCAGCGCCTTGTTAAAGGTATCGCCGCCGCATTGGAGAGATCGAGCGCCAACCTGGGCGCCGCAAGCGGCGGGAAACCGAGATTGTGTCGAGTGGATGGAAGAGCTTCAATGCAGCAGCCCCAGCCCCTCCGTCTCCGCCGGAAAGCGGCGCACGGAACCGCCGGCGCGATAGTCGTAAGCCACGGGCCACCCATCCCCGCCCTCGACGATACCGATGCGATCAGGCCGCAGCAGGTGCAGCTCACGCACATTTCCGCCGACCATCAGCGGCTCGACATAGGCATTGCCCGACAGCAGCAGGTGCCCATAGAGCGCCTCGAAGAAATCGGGGACCCATGCGTCCGTTTGGCTGGCCGAGCAGCGAGAGGATGGCATGATCCGGCCGCTCATGATCGCCCTCGTGGAGCAGCCACGGCACCGAGGCTGCGGCTTCCGCCACTAGCCTGACACTGCGGTGTGCGACCGGGTTCTTCATGAAGCCCTCGCGCGACAGTGCCGCATAGGAGCGCCCCGTCCAACTCGCCCGCCCCCCTGCGGCAAGCGACATGAAGCCACCTGCGGCCTTCCTCTCGGGCACGGTCCTGCGACCCGCCGCGGAGTTCCACGGCAGCAATGATCTCAATCTCATGGTTGGTGTATCCCGGAGTTAGGCGGACTCTCAAGCCTGCGGCGTGGCGACAGCCAATCGCAGGTGGAGCCCGATCAGGCCTTGAAGGCGACTTCTATGGTTTGCCGGTCCTGCGCCACGATCCGGCACTTGGTCTCGAAACCCTCGCCCTTGATGATCAGGACGAATTCCGCAGGTATGCCAGCGGAATTGGAGACGGAGAGCCCGGCGCTGTCGGTACCGAGCGAGCGTATGGTGCAGTCGATCGTCGAGCGGCGGTCGTTGAACATGATGGACCCCGCTTTCAGGACGCGACGGCGCGAACCAGTCGGACCATCGGCGCCGATAGAGTTCCACGACACGCATCGGTTTCGACCGTTGTGCTTGGCGTGGTACATTGCGGCATCGGCCTGAGCCAACAGCGTCTCGATATCCCTGGTGATGATCGAAAGCGCCGAAATGCCGAAACTTGCTGTCACGTTCAAGTCGCCGAAAGCTCCTCGGATCGGCCGGGACGCGATCGCCATCCTTACCTTTTCGGCGACAGCGAACGCCTCTTCGCGATTGATATGCGGAAGGAGAATGGCAAATTCTTCTCCCCCGAGCCGGCCGAACAGATCTCCCGCCCGCAGGTTCGCCTTGCAGGTTTCGGTGACCGCATGAAGCACCTGATCCCCCGCGGCGTGGCCATGGGTGTCGTTGACGCTCTTGAAGCGGTCGATGTCCAGAACAATGCAGGACAGGTCATGCTGGTGTCTCAGGGCAAGCGACAGAAGTTGATCGGCCTCCTGCCGGAAGGCACGGCGGGTAAGCGTGCCCGTCAGGCCATCGGTCGCGGCTGACTGCAGCAGCTCGATCCGGTCCATCGCCACGCCCGCCAGTTCGTGGAGAACAGAAAGATCCCTGGACCCGAACGATCTGGGGCGGCGATCGATCGCACATACCGTTCCGATAACGTGGCCACTCTTGGTTTTCAAAGGCACCCCGGCGTAAAACCGCACGTGGCTTTCTCCCGTTACGGCCGGGTTGTGCGCGAACCGCGGATCGCGGGTCGCATCCTGTACGAAAATCGGTTCCTCATGGTCGACCACGTAACGGCAGAACGTATCTTCGAGCGGAACCTCGTCCGCCGCCAGCCCAGAACATGCCTTGTACCATTGCCGATGCGCGTCGATGAGGGACACAAGGCCGATCTCGACCGCGAAGATCTCCTTGATCAGCCGCACGATGCGCTCGAAACCTTCGTCCTTCGGGGTATCGAGGAGGTCAAGCTGCTCCAGCGCCGCGAGACGCTCGATTTCCCGCTTTTTCGCGTCCAAGCACGACGTCCCGAAAGCCCTCACAACAACCATGCAGCATCGCTCCTAGCCCAGCTGAGATAGCATGCGTCTCATACATTCGTGAAGAAATTCAATACCGCTTTCCCCATCACATTATCGATGGCTTGTCAGAGTGGGACGGGAGATGCAGGCCTCCCCGCTTGCCGTCTGGGGGCGTCATAGCCTAGCCAGATTTACGCGAGACGCCCGGGTCCTTTCACGCTATGAAGGGGACCCTAGATCCCGCCTGTCAGATACCGAGGTTTCCAAATGGCTTTGAAAGTCCTTTTCATTGGCGGCACCGGCCAAATCTCTTACCCATGCGTCGAGCGCGCCGTTGCCGAGGGTCATGATGTCAGCGTTTTCAACCGCGGCCTGAGACAAGACCCTTTGCCTGCAGGCGTGACCTCGATCGTGGGTGAACTTGGATCGACCGCCTACGCGGATCTCGCCAGGGCCAACTTTGACGTCGTATGCCAGTTCATCGCCTTCACGCCCGACCAGATTGGGCGCGACATCGAGGTGTTTAGAGGGCATTGCGGTCAGTACATTTTCATCTCCTCGGCCTCGGTCTATGAGAAGCCGCCACGTCACTATGTGATTACCGAGAAGACACCGGCGATCAATCCGTACTGGCCCTACAGCCAGGCCAAGATTGCCTGCGAGGAACTGCTCAAGAAATCCGAGAACCTGGCCTGGACGATCGTCCGCCCCAGCCACACGGTACGCACCGGTGTGCCGATGATGTTGGGCGATAGCGACATCATGGCAAGGCGCATGCTGGACGGCGAGCCCACCATCGTGGCAGGCGACGGCCACACGCCCTGGACACTGACCCGCTCGGTCGATTTCGCAGTGCCTTTCGTCAGGCTTTTCGGCAAGAAGGAGGCGCTTCGCGATGTTTTCCACATCACCTCCGACCGCGCGCATATCTGGAACGATATCCAAAGGGCGATCGGCAGATTGCTCGGCGTCGAGGCCAAGATCGTTCACGTGCCGACCGACACCCTGATCAAGTATAGTCCGGCCTGGGAAGGTCCCTTGATCGGCGACAAGGCCTGGACTGCGATCTTCGACAATTCGAAGGTCAAGCAGGTCGCAGGCGACTTCACCTGTGCTGAAAGCCTGGATGAGATCCTCGCCGAGCCCATCATGCACCTGAAGCAGCGCCTCGCCAAAAATCGCCCACCGAAGGGTGAACTCGATGCTCTGGTCGACAGGATCTGCGCCGCGCAGAGCGCTCTCAGCTAGGCCTGCCGTCCAACCGCATCCCTAACTGGGGCGCTGGAGGGCAGGCTGCAGCATCAGCGCACGGGCCGCTTCACAGCCGTGTTGCTCTCGTAATCCGCCGCCATCCGCATTTCGCGGATCGGGCGCACGAGGTCGATGGAGCGCTGGTAGTCTGGATGCGCCTTGTAGGCGGCAAGAGCAGCTTCGTCCTCGAATTCGCCGTAGACAACGAGGTCGACATCGGTGCCTAGCTGGTCGGTCTTGATGTTGGTGCCGATCTCCAGCAGGCGGGCGTGCGGGATCGCCGTCAGGATCGACAGGCCGGCGCGCACCTTTTCCAGTTGGTCCGCGGGCGCTGTGAAGAAGACGATGTGGCGGATCACGCGGAACTCCTGTGAGCGTCTAGCCGAAGACCCGCGCGATAGCACGCAGGAGCCAGGCCTTCAACCGCGCAAGCGCACCTGCCGGCCGTTCGCGACGGATGGCCGCAAGGAAGGTCTTGCCGTAGCCGGCGAGCTTTTCCGCGCGGTCCGTACCGTTGACGATGCGGCGCGCATTGACCCAGTCCTCCGTCGTCTCGTTCAGGTGGTCGGCGAGCTTATGAGTGGCGAACGAGCCCTGGACCATACCTTCGATCAGGATCGAAACGGCGGCGTCCATCTCCATCGCCCGGTCGGGCTCGGCCACGAGATCAATGCCGGTCAGCAAGCTCATCGCCTCGTAATTGCGCTTGTGGGTGAGCTGCACCAGGCCGCGGCCGAGCCAGCACTTGCCCTCCTCGTCTGGCCGCCAGTAAGGCGTCTTCACCCAGGAGAGCTTGCCGGACGCATAGGCATTTTCCAGGATCTCAATCGCCCTTGCGTCGGTCGTCGCCAGCGTCTCGCGCACCGGCTGCATCGTATAGGCCGTCTCGTGGTAGGCGGTCGCCATGATGTAGGCGAGCCAGCGCGGATCGGCCTCAGCCATTCGCGCTTCCCAGAAATCGAGAATCGCGGTCATGCCCTCCACCTGCGGCTGATTAAGCCCTCCCTTAAAGAGCGCATGGCGCACAGTGTTGAAAAAGAAGGGCCTGTCGATGTGGATAACCATAATACCAGCCTCAAAAAGTGGTACGGCGTTCTACGTCTCAATCGATTAAAATTAATTCAATCGTTTAAAGTGTTTAAGCGCCTGATTTACACGTAGTTTAAGCCGTGCCAGTGATTAACTCACCGTTAAATCCAGCCTCGGAGGAGAGCATGCAGCAGCCGGCCAACAGCAATCAGCCGACCATTCCCCAGCATGTCGTCGACCAGCTCGAAAACGAGTGGCGTCAAGTTCGCCCGGAGCCGCAGTCGCCACGCCCAGCACAACAGCAACCTCAACGCTAGTCTTCAGACACCCCTCACCCGGGGTTCTCCGTATCCCTCCAGCATCAGTACCGTCAGCGCCCAGACCAGCGCATCCAGCGGGTCGGGCGAACGGCCGGATGAAAGCCCGTCCGGGCCGAAGTCGCACATCTGGTCTTCCAGCGCGACGAAGCGCCCGGCATGGGCAACGCGCCCCTGTTCGTAGAGTGCGGCAACCGGTTCGGCCCTGGTACTTAGCGCACGTCGCGCGCACGGTCGAGACCGGCAGGCTCTCGTCGATGCTTTTCAGCATCGATGCCACCATGTCGCCACCCAGGTTGATTTCGGCCACTACCCGGTCCGCCGAAAAGCGGCGGTAGGCACGCACCACCACACTCGCCCAGCCGGCCGGGCTTGCGCCCTGGACCGAACAATCGGCAAGCACCACCGCTCGCCTCGACGCCTCCAACCCAGCAATGCCGCAGCAGGACTGCGCACCGGCCGCCGCCGGCGGATCGACCGCAACGACGACCCGCCTCAACTCACCCGTGAAGCGGATCGTGGCTGCCTCGATCATCTCGCGCCGCCAGAGCGCATCTTCGCGATCCTCTATCAGCTCGGCATCGAGTTCCTGACGCCCGAGCCGCGTGCCGCCGTAGCGATGCTTCCGCGCATCGATGAAGCCCGGCGCCAGATTGGCAGCGTTGGCAAGCGTGCTGATCCGCGTCAGCCGCGTACCTGCGTCAGCAATCAATTCCTTCAGCAGTGGCACCGGCCGCGGCGTCGTCGTCACCAGCTGGCGCGGATGACCGCCGAGGCGCAAGCCGAATTGCAGCATGTCCCAGGTCTCCTGCCCGTGCTTCCATTTCGCCAACTCATCGCACCAGGCGAAATGAAACTGCGGGCCGCGCAGGCTTTCCGGATCTTCCGACGAGAAGATCTGCGCCACCGCGCCGTTCGGCCAGACCAGCCTGCGCCGCGAAATCTCGAACTCCGGACATCCCCGCCGCGCGATGCGGCAGATGCCGGAGACGCAGTCGATTATTACCTCGCGCGCATCGCCGAGCGTTTCGGCCACCAAGGCGATGCGCAGTTCGGCGCTCGCCAGCGATGCGCTCAAGAAACCGCTTCTTCGCATCTTCAAGCCCCATCGCAGCGTCGTTCTCTTCCGCGGCCAGCTCGCGATCGCGCGCGATCTGCCGCTGCAGCTGATCGACCTTCTCCAGCGTCCGCACAATCAGCGACATGGCATCGGTCGCCGCCTTCAGGTCGGCCAGCGCGAGCTTTGCCGCCGCCTCGTCGCCGCCTGCGGACGCCGCTTCCGCGGCCCGCCGCAATTCGCGGAAGGCGCTGAACTGGTCGCGCATCTCCGCCGTCATCTCGTTGAGCAGCACCCGCAACTCCTCGGCGGGCGCGGCCGGACCGGACTTGATCTCAAGGAAGTAGGCCTCAGCCGCCGCCCTCGCCTCGGCGTCATCCGCTTCAAGCTGCAGGGCATCGCCATAGGCACGCCTCTGTGGCCAGTAGCCATACAGCTCCGGTTCGAAACTCTCTATATCGATCATCGGGACCCTCTCGGGCGACCAGTTCTCCCTGGCGGCCAGAAACACAAAAGCCGGGTCGAACGCCCGGCTTTCAGATCCGAAAAGCTTTGCCTCGGCACTCCGCCGCGCCCGCAACTTTCCGACTATGCCATAACCCTATCAAACGACCGTCACGTCATCAAGGATTATTTTCCTATCAGGTGAACATTTTTCAAAGCCACCGGACTGCTTGAGTTTTTCTGATTGGTCCACATCCATCAGCATGTGCTAATTTTATCGCCATGAACCAGGAAGAGCTCATTTCCTTTGCGCTCAGCTTGCCGGAGGCGGTCGAGAGCGCGCATCATGGCACGCGCGATTTTCGCGTGCGCAGCAAGATATTCCTGACGATGCCGGAACAAGACTATTGCGTCGTCCGCCTGACGCCCGACCAGCAACACATGACGCTGGCGGTGGCGGCCGACGACACGGCCGCGGTGCCGGGCGGCTGGGGACTGCGCGGCTCGACCCGGCTTTTCTACGGCAAGGCGAGCGACGAACTCGTGCATGGCCTCGTGCGCAAGTCATGGCAGAACGCCGCGCCAAAAACCCTGCAAAGACAATTCGTTGTCATTCCATCCGGCTAGATCGAATCAACGATAGCCGGTAGCGTCGGCGGCTTTGCCTGCGTCCATGACCTCGTCCATGTAGCGCCAGCAGTCCGGCCGCGAGCCGTCCACATCGTCAAAGCCGTAGATCTTGGCGAGCCCGCCGCTCGACAGCGACTGGCCGCTCCAGCGGACGCGTTCTGGATCGGCGGCAACGGCTGCCACCGCCCGGCCCGTGAAGCGCGGTGTCTCGGAGATGATGAAATGCGGCTGCACGGACGTCGCGTCGCGCCAGTTCTCCTCTCGCACATTGAAGATATCGAGCATCATTTCCGAGCGCATCCAGCCGGGCGTCAGCGCCACAGCCGTCGCGTCATGCGGCGCAAGATCCTTGGCATGCGCCCAGGCCATGCGGATGGCGCCCGTCTTGACGAGGTCGTAATAGGGGCAGAGGCGGTAATGCGTGGCGTTGTATTCGGCCGTGCCGTCGGTCAGTTCGACCAGCAGCCCGCCGGGGCGCTCGACCATCAGCGCCAGCGCGAAATGCGCGGTGATCAGATGGGTGTCGATCGCCAGCCGCAGCATGTGCAGCCCCTTGTCGAGCGAGTGCTCCCAGACCGGCTTGTTCCATTCCGTCAGATGTTCGCCGCCCCAGATATCGTTGACCAGGATATCGAGCCGGCCCTGTTCGCGGCGGATCCTTTCGACCAGCACCTCGACTTCCGAAGGCATGGTATGATCGACGCGAACCGCGATCCCCTCGCCGCCCGCAGCGGTTACCATCTCGGCGGTCTCCTCGATCGTCTCCGGGCGGCCATACTCCGATTGCTTCTCCCGCGTCGTGCGGCCGGTAACGTAGACCGTTGCCCCGGCGGCCCCGAGTTCCAAGGCGATCCCGCGACCTGCGCCGCGCGTGCCTCCGGCCACAAGGGCGATCTTTCCTGAAAGGGCTGCTGTCACGTGCTTGTCCTCCACGCTGGACCAGGCGCAATGGGTGTTCGCCATTGCACTTGAATATAAACGAACGTTCGTTCATATTCGTCGCGAACACAAGAGGAATTTTCATGCCGCGACCCCGTACGCTTTCCGACGAACAGCTTCTCGACATGGTGCTCGGCCTCGTCCATGCGGAAGGTCCTGACGCGGCAAGCTTCGGCACGGTGGCGAAGATCAGCGGCCTTTCCGGCTCGACGCTGGTACAGCGCTTCGGCACCAAGGCTGCAATGCTGCGGGCCTGCCTGCTGCGCGCCTGGGACCGGCTGGACATGGAGACGGCCCAGCAGATCCAGTCTCTTCCCGAGACACCCGAAGGCGCCATCAACCTGCTCGCCGGACTTTCCAGGGATTACGGCGACGATGCCACGTCCTACGCTGAAGGCCTGCTGGTACTGCGGGAAGATCTGCGCGACCCGGCCTTGCGTGCTCGTGGGGCTGCCTGGGGAAAGACACTGGCGGCAGCGCTCGACCGATCCCTCGGCGCCCAAGGCAAAACGCCGCTCGGACGGCTGATGCTGTCGCAATGGCAGGGCTGCCTGCTCTGGTGGGGCTTCGAGCCGCAAGGCTCGATCGAAGACTATGTTCGCGCTGAGCTGAGAGAATTCCTTGAGACGGTCGCTCAACCAGCGACTACTTAGCCGCCTCCGGCTGCTGGGCCTGCGCCTCGTCGCCCACTGTCAGCGGCCAATCCACCACATAATCCTCAAAGTCGTCGACCTTGACCTCGGTTTCGTCGATCGTCCGGCCGCGCGCCGAAATGCCGGCGGCATGGACAGTCTCGGGATCGCCAGAAATCAGGGGATGCCACCAGTAAAGATCGCGCCCCTCGTTGATCAGCCGGTAGCCGCAGGTCGGCGGCAGCCAAGCGATCTCGTCGACGTTTTCCTTGGTGAGCTGGACGCAATCGGGCACGAAATCCCAGCGGTTCTCGTAGGAGGAACAGCGACAGCTGTGGTCGTCGAGCAGCTTGCAGCGGATCGAGGTGAAGTAGATGTCGCCGCTATCCCACTCCTCGAGCTTGTTGAGACAACAGAGGCCGCAGCCGTCGCATACGCTCTCCCATTCGGTCGTCGTCATCTCGGCGAGCGTCTTCGTCTTCCAGAAGGGTACTTCTTCCATCATTCCGTTCTTGCAACAGCTCCGTGCAAAATCGCGTGAGAGCTTCCATTTCTCTTGTTCTTGTCAGCCAAATCAACCAATGATTCACCAAGCTCCGGTTACTCCGGGGCACTGTCGGCAGATTTGCCATAGTCCGGCGTCAGGTTCCTCCGACGTCGAAGTGACTGATCGGGCGGGAATATAAGACGTGACGGATCCGGACAATCCAGAAAAACGGCCGCGCAAGCAACGCCACCTGCTTTTGAAGATCGACTCGTGGATCGATTCGACCATCTGGAATGCCGGTTTTCGCTCGGCCGAAATCTGGGAAGACATCACCATCTTCTTCCGCCGCTTCCGCGTTCGCGGCTGGAAGCGCATTGTCTTCGAACTGGCCGGCGAAGGCCTGACATGGGGTTCCGTCGGCGCCGTCCTGATGCTCGCCCTCGCCCAGCCTGCCTTTGAAGCTACCAAGGAAGATTGGCGCAATCGCGGCGACTACGCCGTCACCTTCCTGGATCGCTATGGCAACGTCATCGGCCATCGCGGCGTCATCCACCAGAACTCCGTGCCTATCGACGAACTGCCCGACGCGCTGATCAAATCAGTGCTTGCGACCGAGGACCGGCGCTTCTTCGATCACTTCGGCATCGACGTCATCGGTCTCTTCCGCGCGCTTGTTACCAACGCCCAGGCCGGCGAAGTTGTACAGGGCGGCTCGACATTGACGCAGCAGCTCGCCAAGAACCTGTTCCTCTCCAACGAACGCTCGATCGACCGAAAAATTACGGAAGCCTTCCTGGCGCTGTGGCTCGAAGCTAACCTCTCCAAGAAGGAAATCCTCTCCACCTATCTCGACCGCGCCTACATGGGCGGTGGCACCTTCGGCGCTGCCGCAGCGGCGCAGTTCTACTTCGGCAAGAGCATCACCGACGTCAATCTGGCTGAATCCGCAATGCTCGCCGGCCTGTTCAAGGCGCCGGCGAAATATGCGCCGCACGTCAACCTGCCGGCGGCGCGCGGTCGCGCCAACGAGGTGCTGACCAACCTTGTGCAAAGCGGCCTGATGACCGAGGGCCAGGTGATCGCCGCCCGGCGTAATCCGGCGACGGTCGTCGACCGCAACCAGGTGGAATCACCCGATTTCTTCCTCGACTGGGCCTTTGACGAGGTCATGCGCCTGTCGCCGCGCTTCCCCCAGCATTCGCTCGTCGTTAGGACCACGATCGACATGGGGCTGCAGAGCGCGGCCGACGATTCAGTGGAAACGTCGCTGCGCGAATATGGCGAGCGCTATCACGCCAAACAGGGCGCGATGGTGGTGATCGAAAACGGCGGCGCGGTGCGGGCCATGGTCGGCGGCCGGGATTACGGCGAAAGCCAGTTCAACCGTGCCACCAAGGCGCTGCGGCAGCCGGGTTCATCCTTCAAGGTCTACACCTATTCGGTGGCGATGGAGAGCGGCATGACGCCCGATACCATCGTCGTCGACGCGCCGATCTACTGGGGCAACTGGGCCCCTCGCAACTACGCCAACAAGTACGCCGGCCGCGTCACCATTGCGACCGCCATCGCCCAGTCGATTAACACCATTCCGGTGCGCCTTGCCAAGGAAAAGCTCGGCATCCAGCCGATCCGGGCCATGGCGAAGAACCTCGGCGTCGAGTCGCCCGTGCGCGACGACGTGACGATCCCGATCGGCACCTCCGAGGTGACGGTGCTCGACCAGGCGACCGCCTATGCCGTCTTCCCGGCAGGTGGCTACCAGTCGCGCCGTCACGGCATCACGCAGGTCCTCGATTACGGCGGCGACGTCCTCTACGACTTCGACCGTGACGAGCCGCCCGCCAAGCGGGTGCTCTCCGAGAAGGCCGACACCTACATGAACCAGATGCTGTCCCGCGTCCCCTATGTCGGAACGGCGCGAAAGGCAGCGCTCGACAACGGCATTCTGACAGCCGGCAAGACGGGCACGACGCAGGCGTACCGCGACGCCTGGTTCATCGGCTACACCGGCAACTACACGTGCGCCGTCTGGTTTGGCAACGACGACTATACCTCGACCAACGAGATGACCGGTGGCTCGCTGCCGGCCATGACCTTCAAGCGTGCCATGGACTATGCGCACCAGGGCATCACGCTTCGACAGATCCCCGGCACGCAGCCGCTGCCACCCGACAAGACGGCAAAAACGGTCGCCGCCGCCAAGCCGGCGGAGGGCAGCCCGCCGCCCCTCGTCCGGCCCCGGATGCTCTCGGTCGAGTCCACGCACATTCTCAAGGACCTTGGCCAGGCGCTAAAGGCGGCGCCCCCGCTTGCCGCGCAAAAGGTGGCGAGCGCCGACTAAGGGCATCAGCAGCAACTGCTTCGTAGAGCGAGGGAGGCCGATCATGTCACGCATCGTCATCATCGGAGGGAGTGGCCACGTCGGAAGCTATCTGGTGCCAGCGCTTGTCGAGCGCGGCCATCAGGTCGTCAATGTGAGCCGTGGCACAGCAAAACCCTATCGCCCCCACTACGCATGGGGTGAGATCGAGAACGTCGCGCTCGATCGCGCGGCCGAGGAGAAAGCCGGCCGGTTCGGCGCCAAGATCGCAGATCTAAGGCCTGATATCGTCGTCGATATGATATCGTTCGACCTATCCAGTACACGGCACGTGGTGGAGGCCCTCCGAGGAAAGGTTGGCCATTACCTGTTCTGTAGCTCGATCTGGGTCTATGGCCGCCTTTTTGCGATCCCCTCGACCGAGACCGATCCGCCCAATCCGATAGACGCCTACGGGAGGGGCAAGGCCGAGTGCGAAGCCTGGCTCACGCGGGAGGCGCACGTCACCGGCTTTCCCGCGACCTGTTTCCGTCCTGGCCATATCGTCGGCGAAGGCTGGAATCCGATCAACCCGATCGGAAACGCGGATCCGGAAGTCTTTTCGCTGATTGCCCGTGGCGATGAACTCGTCTTGCCGAACCTCGGACTTGAAATGGTCCATCACGTCCATGCTGATGACGTGGCTCGCTGGATCATGTGTGCGATCGAGAACCGGTCGGCTTCAATCGGCGAAGTCTTCAACACGGTATCGGAACAAGCGTTGACCCTGCGGGGCTACGCGGAAACGGCTTATCGCTGGTTCGGAAAGGAGCCGCGCATCGCTTACAAGCCCTTTGAAGAATGGTTTGCCGATCTCGGCGAGTATGCCGAAAGCAGTCGCGGGCACGTGATCCGAAGCTCGTGCCACTCAATTGAAAAGAGCCGAAACCGCCTGGGCTACACACCGCGGTACACGAGCTTGGAGGCAGTGCACGAAGCTGTGCGGGCGCTGATAGCTTCCGGAAAAGTCGTCGCGGCGGGCGCCGATCTTTGAAAATCGCTTGATGCCAAAAGTCTGGACGCTGATCCAGCTATCGAAAATCAGTCGGCCTTTCGAATGGTCCAGCGTTGATCCGTTTTGGCCGGGATATGCCGCCGATACCGCCCTGCACCATTCCGCCTAGCTAGAATCAGTGGTAACCCTTTCAACTGATTTGTTTCTCAAGGGCGCATAGTGTTTCGGTTTCCTCTCTTCATAGCGATGACTCTGATTATCGCCTTTGGTGGCGGGATCATGATTTCGCTCTACGCGCTGGATGCGACGGCCGGCTTCGGCGCGATCAAGCTCGGCGCCTGGGAAGCCTTCCCCGAGCTACAAACCGAAAGCGCCGACCCCTATGCGAAATCGCACCGGGCGCGTGCCGGACGCCTGCTTTACGGAAACGCCGAAGGCCTGATGTTTACCGCCAAGGTCGATGACGCCGGCGACCGGCTGAATGCCGGCTGCAGCTACCGTATCACGGGGCAGACGCCGCCCGCCCGCATCTGGACGCTGTTTACCGCAGACAACAGCGGCAATCCTGCCTCGCTGCGACCAGGGCTTCCCGGCGCGCTGAATTCCTGGACGGTGCTGCGGCAGCCCGACAGCAGCTTCACGATCGACATTTCCGCGCACGCCCGACCGGGAAACTGGCTAGCGCTGCCGGCGGCGGGTACCTTCCAACTCGTCCTGACCCTCTTCGATACCCCGACAGCCGGCAGCTCCGGCGTTATCGACCTTGCGATGCCGAAGCTTCAGAAAACCGGATGCGGCAATGCTTAGGATCCTGTTTGCCATCCTCGCGGGACTTTTCGGGGCGGCACTCTTGCACCTCGTCATCATTCTTTCGCTGCCGCACTTTACCGGCAAGGACGCCGCCACCCGCGTCGCCTCCGAGGGCGATCTCGACAAGTTCTACCTGCTTGGGTCGACGGACGATGCCGCGGGACTTTCCAACGATGACCCTTTTGTCCGCACTGCTGTCTGCTCGTTCGACATTGAGGAAAATCCGGTCCGCCTGACGGCCAAGGGCAATGTGCCGTTCTGGTCTGTCGCGCTCTATGACGAGGCTTCGAACGAGGTCTTCAGCATGAACGACAGAACGTCTGTGGGGGGAGCGCTCGACATTCTGGTCGGAACGCCGATCCAGTTGACAGAGCTTCGCAAGGCTTTGCCGCCTGACCTGCAGAAAACCATTCTCGTGGAAAGCACGCGTTCGGAAGGCTATGTGGTGCTGAGGACATTGGCGCCCCAGGCGAGCTTCGACGCAGCCGCGCGGAACTTCCTCGCGGAGGCCGGCTGCGACGAATATGCCGGCCCCTCGGATTGAAGCAATAAGTCTATTTCTTTGCCCGCGAAATGCGAGGCGCCGGGGAACGCTTCGAGCTTTCCGTCAGGCGCTCGTAACGCACGCCCGTGAAAAGGAGGATCTGTGCCTCGACTGGTTTCCTGCCCTTGCGGCGTTGCGTCTGAGACAGACGGTCCGCCAATGCGACGACTATTGCCATTCTCGTCTCCATGCACGGCCCGAGACGGATGAACTGCGGAATCTCACCCTGCCCGCCTATGCGAGCCAGCGCGTCCTGTAGAACCCGAAACCGGGCTCCGAGGCATTCGCGCCTTTCTCACGGCACCTGTTTGAAATACCGTGATGTGAAACCGGACGACCGAAGCACTCGATCGCCGTTCATACCCGAATTGAGACATACGACAGTTAACAGATCGTTAATTTCATGCCTGGACGTTAGCTATTTGCACGACGTCTTATAAACGCGCTGAGTCCCCATTTGGTTTCAAACTTCTCATAAGAAGTTTCAACCGACAATGTCGCGCCGATATTAGCATTAATTCATATACTTAACGGAGGTTGTGTCGGCGATGGCGGCCCCATTACAGCTCCGTGGTTTCTCGTCACAAAAATATCAATTGCGATCCTCACCAATACCGGTAAAGTTGTGTCATCGGCCACGGGTCCGTGGCCAGGCGGCGGGGCGCCGTCTTCCGCTTATTGCGGACAGGGAGGGGTTAAAATGTCTTTGTTTATCGGTTCGACATTCTCTCCCGAGGACCTTGACGTGCTGCGCCATGCCCTCGATGCGTGGTGTGCGGAAAAGCGGATCGACATCAAGAGCGCCGAAGCCCAGATGGCAGCGTCCGCTGCGCTTGACCTCTATCAGTCCGGGAACAATAGCGCCGAGAGGCTTTTGGCGGCGCTGCGCGGACACAAGGGGCTTTAGTCACTCCGTCCCGCGGTCGTCATACGGTGAAGCCTTTCGGTACAAATTGAATAAAGTCTTTAGCAAGCGTTAACCCTGCCCATGTAGGATTTGTTCATAACCTATGTGGGGTAAGGGGCGTCCCTTCACGTCCAGTCCTGCGACATCCCTTTTTGCGTTTCCAGGGTGTGTTCTTGTGCGTGACCGGTTCCGAGACCTAGAGGCCCCATCCGCCAGCCGGAAGAAGGACGTGGTTCTCATGGCGACCGTCAGCAGCTTCGAGGGATTGCAGCCGCCAACCCGCTCCGAACTGCGCCAATTCGCCGAACTCTTCACGCCGCTGTTCCAGGCCTCCTCTCTCGAGGCAAAGCGTCAGGCCGTGGCAGCCCTTTCCCAATGCCCGCAGATTCCAGCCGCCGTCGCGCTTTTCGTCGGCTGCCAGTCGATCGACATTGCAGCGCCGTTCCTCACCTCCTCGCCGGCGATCGACGACGAGACCTTGATCACCATTGCGCGCACCCAGGGCAGCGCACACATGAAGGCGATCGTCAGCCGGGATGCGCTTTCCCCGCGGGTCATCGACGCGCTGGTCGGCCTGCGTCAGGCGGAACAGCGTCTGGCAGCTCCGGCTGAGGTCGAAACTGGCATCGTACCATCCGAACCGCCGGTTCCGGCTTCCCTCGAGGAAGCCGAGGCTGCAGCGCGCCGCGCGAGTGAAGAGGAGATACGCAATAGAATCCGGGAGTTGGCACGTCATGTCAGCCGCCCGGAAGGCGATCGCCTCGGGCTGCGTAACCTGTCGCCGATCCAGGCCGCACTCCTCGTCCGCTTTGCCCGCAATCGCGAAGCGGCGCTCTTTGCCAAGGCGCTTGCCAGCGGGCTTTCGGCAAGCCGCTGGCTTGCAGAGCGCATTATGCTCGATATCTCCGGTCAGCAACTGGCGACCACGCTCATCAGTCTCGGCCTGGACTTCCGCGACGCCGTCTTTGTGCTCGAAAAGCTCTACCCGCACCTTGCGGAACCGCAGCATGGCGTCACGCGCGCATGGATGGTGCTGGACAGTCTCGATCTGGAAGAGTGCAACGCCCGCGTCGACGCCTGGCGCCGCGCCGACAGCTATACCTACCTGCCCGAAGGAACAGAAACGGCGCAAGCCGCCCATGAGGAACCGCCCGCCCAGGACAGGCGCATCATCCGTACACGCTGACTTTGACTAGAGCGGGTTCTCGCGCCCGTCGCCAAGCGGAACGATATCCCCGAGCTCATCGGCTTCAAGCTCGACGATCCAGAGGTCCGGGTCGAACTTCCGCTCACGCTCGAGCATTTCCCTGACCCGATCAGGCTTTTCGCGCGTCAGCCGTTTCTCGAATAGGCGCTCCCCGCTCGTCTCGTCGTCGAAGAGGCTTTGCGGCGCTGGGCCGTAGAGCGTCTCAAGACCATCGCGGAAGTGCTGGCGAATGAAGATGGCGCCCGCCTCGTCGGCGCCCTTTGCCTCGACAGCGGCAAAATCACCTTTGGCAAAAACCCGGCGCAGGAGGGCGGAGACGAAAATATCGGTGCGTAATCTCATCGGCGAGCTATAGCAGACAAACGGCAAGCGGCAATGCTTGGCATTGCCGGGCTTCAGAGCGCGCCGATCTCCTTGAGCTTCTTCAAGACCGCTTCGCTCGGCTCGCCATTCTCGGGAAGGTTGTAGTGCTTCTGGAAGTGGCGAATGGCGGTGCGGGTCTGTTCTCCCGGCACACCGTCAACGCCGACATTGGCGTAGGCCATGTTGCTGAGGCCCTTCTGGATCTTCAGGACGAGATCCACAGTCGACAACTCCGCGGATGGTGCGGCTTTCTTTGCAAGTGTCGGCGCGGTCTTCACACTCTTTTCGGCGCTGCGGATGGCGGCGGCGACAGGATCCTCGGCGGATGCCTTCGAGGTGATGTCTTCGCGCGGCTTTTCCAGCGGGATCGCCGAGGGGCCGACCGAGTCGGTTCTGAGCGCTGCCAGCATATCTGGCGTTGCGTCGCCCGTCTGCGGCATGCCCACGGTTTCTTCGAAGAAGAGGATCGCCGCACTGGTGCGCGGGCCGATGACCCCATCCGGAGTGCCGTTGTAAAGGCCACGCCGGACCAGTTCGGTCTGGATGTCCATGACGATCTGGCTCGGCTGCTGCCCGCCGGGAGCGACTGGCGGCGTCGCATTGGTCTGCGTGACGTCGGCCTCGTCCTGCCGCTGGATCTTGAAGGTGGTGACATTCCCGCTTTGCTCCTCGATGACCGGGCGACCGCCGAGCACATTCGGAAAGAGCGGATCGCGGGTGCGCAGGAACGGGTGCGGATGCGCCCCTGGCTGATACCAGAGCGCGTTTGCGGCGACGAAGCTGAAGATGACAAGGAAGGCTGCCGTACCGCCGGCAACCGACGGGTTGCGGCCGATCACGCCGCCAAGCACGCTTGCGCCCTGCAGCCCGATACCGCCGACCATGGTTGCCCCTGTGAGAAGGAGGCTCGGCCGTTTCTGTCGGCCTCTCCGTCCCTTAGGCGATTTTCGCTTGCTCGCGGCCATCGAAAAGCCCCTCTTCCAAAACGCCCGCTAGCGCCGGCACAGCCTTCAGTCGCGGCGGAAACTCGACAAGATCGTTGCGGGCAGAACCCACAGCCGGAATGCCAGAGCCATCCGCTGCAATGGAAATCGTAATGATCGTACCGGCGCCCGGCGTGCTGGCGATTGCGAAGTCGCCGCCATGCAGCGCCACCAAGCCCTTCACCAACGACAGGCCGAGTCCCGTTCCCTCGAATCGGCGGCTATAGTCGTTCTGGATCTGGACAAAAGGTTGGCCGAGCGTTTCCAGCTTGTCGCCGGGAATGCCGATGCCGGTGTCGCTCACGCAGAGGCTCAGAATGCCGTCGCGCATCGACGCGTCGATCGAGATCGCACCGCCCGCATCGGTGAATTTCACGGCATTGCCAACCAGATTGATCAGGATCTGCTGGATCGCGCGCTGATCGGCCACGACCTCGTCGAGACCGCGCTGCACTCGGCTTGTCAGCGATACACCCTTGGACTTCGCCTGCAGCGCCAGCATGGCCTCGCAGGAACGAACGACTGATGCAATGTCGAAGGGTTCGAGACAAAGCTCATAGCGCCCCGCTTCGATCTTGCTCATGTCGAGCATGGTGTTGACGACGGAGAGCAGGTGCGCGCCGGATTCCCTGACAAGGCCGACATATTCCCGCTGGCGGTCGTTTTCGAGCTTGCCGAAATACTCGCCGAGCAGGATGTCGGAGAAGCCGAGGATGGCGTTGAGCGGTGTGCGCAATTCGTGGCTGACGGCGGCAAGGAACCGCGATTTTGCATCGTTTGCCGAGCGGGCGTCGGCGGCGCGGTTCTGCGCCTCCTGCCGTAACTGCTGCTCCACCGAGACATCGCGTAACTGGGCAATCACGCTGAAGAGCGTGCCCTCGCCGTCCTGCCGCGCGGTCATATCCATACGCAGGTAGGCAAACTGCCTGTTGTCACGCGAAACCGAAGGGCGCTCCAGCCGCAGATCGACCGCGGCAGTCGCCTCACCCTGGCGAAGCTGATCCAGCGCCTGCAGGAAAAGGATGCGGTCAGAGACATGTATCTGATCGACAAAGCCCTTGTCGATCGGATCACGCATCCAGGCGAGATATTCGCGCTTGTCACGACCGCCGACGGCAGTGACGTTGCCCTGCGGATCCAGGAAGAAGGCGAGACCGGCGGTTGCTTCCATGAAAAAGTCTTCGGCGACAGGCGCGGCAATCGGCGCTGTTGCCGTACCCTGACGCGACAGGGCAATGCTGCCCACCGCAGAAAACAGGAAGGCCGCGCAGACGGTTGCGACACCGACGGGTAGCGCAATGGCAGGACTGGTCACAGAAGAGAGCCCAACGGGGACCGCGACGAGAGCCGCCGACGAAAGCAGCGCCAAGCGGCGCAGGATCATCAATTCACGCTGGCGCACGGCTGTGCCCCCTCCTGTCCGGGAGAGCCAGCTTTCCACCGCCCGGTCCACGAGGGCTGCCGCCCGCTCTGCGATCTTACTCATTACACGCACGCAATACCCGCCCAAAAAAGGCTTTTTACCAGGGCCGACAATAGGCCTTGGGCGCTTAAGGAAAGGATAAGGGAAAAGCCGCCTCCACACCGCAGAAGAGCGAAATGTCCCGTTTTTGGACATATGGAAGCGGCTTTGTTTTTTACGGTTAACGGGCGGTAAGCGACGGATTTCGCTCACATTTCAGCTTGCTGTTAACCTTTGTGGCAGCTCTGCCGCAAGGTTTGCCTGCAATTACAGGAGGAGGCCGATGACATGCTTAACAGCGGTCGCTACAATTTGACCGAAATGCGGTGCAAATCCCGTTCATTAAAATTCGAACTAAATTTGAGGCAAATGCCGACGAGTTTTGAAAACTGGCATTCGCAACTCCGCTCTAAGGTCAAGCACACCGGAAGACCGGACCGATTCGGCGGTAAGACCGAACGGGAAAACAGGATGGCAACGACGATGTGGTTTCTGATCAAAGGATCATTCTGGTTCGGGCTTGTGCTCGTGTTGCTGTCGTTCTTCAGCGGCGAGAGCTCGACCCGCTCGCAGCCGACATTGCAGTTTTCCGACGCCTTTGTCGCGGCGACAGGCGCCTATGACTACGTGACAGGCATGTGCGGCGAGAAGCCGGAGGTCTGCGTCAAGGGTGCGGAGACCATGGCCGCGCTCGGCCACCGGGCCCGCGAAGGCGCCCGTGTCGCCTATGAGCTGCTGGACAGCCGTTTCGGTGACGACAACGCCGCCAAGCCTGCTGTCGCACCCAATGCGCCGATCACTCCCGTCGCGGCACTTGCGCCCTCCCATGCCGAGGCTCAGGCCGAGGCACAGGAACGCACCGCAGCGCTGAACCAGCCGATGCCCTATCGCCCGCCGGTTGACGACGGCGATGAAAGCCTTTCCGACACCGTGACGACGGGCACCATTCCGCTGCCGACGCCGCGTCCGGCCACCTGAGAATTCCGCGGGATTTTCCGCGACCAAGCTTGCACCGGAGATCCGCAAGCCGCGGAATGTCCCGTGCCTGACGTGCCTGCCCTGTTTATTTCCAGCTTTTGCTGCGCCGCGAGGATGCCCATCCTCCGCGGCGTTTCTTTTTAATGGTTCAAATCTGGCCGCGTTTCACCTATATGAAACCTGATAACGAAAGGCCACAATACATGACGTCCCTCGAGCAGATCATTGACGACTTCTCCTTCCTCGACGACTGGGAAGATCGCTATCGCTATGTGATCGAGCTCGGAAAGGCGCTTCCGGACCTTCCCGACGACAAGAAGACATCGGCCAACAAGGTGATGGGCTGCGCCAGCCAGGTCTGGCTCGTAACGCACACCGCGGGGGATCCGGACAATCCCGTCATGACCTTCGAGGGCGACTCCGACGCGCATATCGTGCGCGGGCTCGTGGCCATCGTTCTTGCAACCTATTCCGGCAAGACGGCATCGGAGATCGCGGCCCTCGACGCCTTCGACGTATTCTCGAAGATCGGCCTCGTCGAGCATCTCTCCTCGCAGCGCGCCAACGGCCTGCGCTCGATGGTCAACCGCATCCGCGAGGAAGCCCGCGTACGCGCGGTGGCCTAAGCAACCACCCGCCTCATCACGAATAGAGTTCGGGCCTGTAGCCCTCCGCACCCCAATGCTCCACGCGCGATCGGCGCGAGGGCGCCGGCGGTTTGTAATGCCGGGAGAGCGCCATCAGGGCCGTGCGCAGCATCAGTTTGGCCGATCGCGCCGGCCATTGGCGCTCGCGCTCGACGGTCTCCAACCCCTTCATGAAGCAGCAGACATCAAGCGCCACGCCGGCAAGTTCCGGTCCCATCGCTTCCAGCGCACGATTGACCGCGACGCGGGCGGCGATGGCGCTATCGGCAAGGTCCGCCATGCCGCCGCGTTCTCCTTTCGCACGGCTTGCCTGTTGCGGTTCCCAGGAGGCAGTGATGCGCGGCTGCAGCTGGCCGCGCGTGAAACCGGCAAGCAGCCTTTCCCCGGCTGCAAGCGCCTCATTCGGGAGGAATGGCCGGCCACTCCTCTCCTTCAGTCGCACAAGGCTTGAAAGCGGCGATTCCTCCCGGTTGATCCGAAGGGCTGCGGGCCGCCGTCCACATCTGCCACGGCATGGCCGCTTGCGCCGTGCTGCTCGATGAAGGCTTCCTCCCTCATGGAGGCGGCACGCCTGAGATAGGAGCGTGCGGCCGGACATAAGCCGTTCCGCCCGCCTGCCCGGCGGACCAGCCCGGCAGACACGGCCTCGGCCAGCAGACCCTCGGAAACGATGTGAAGCGAGGCGTCATCTGACTGCAGCGACCGGGCAGAACCCTCGCATGCCTGCTCCCGCGCCTGGCCACGTGCCAGAAACCTCAGAAGTTTTACCATGGCTCTGTTCGCATCACTCATTGCCGAGCACTCCGTTCGAACGAAATACAGACGTGACGGTCCGCTCGACGACCGCGACGAATTCGTCGAACGCTGGATCGTCGCGGCGATCCTCGACCACGTGGCAGGCATGGCCAACTGTCGTACGGTCACGGCCGAAGGCTGCGGCGATCTCATAAAGCGGGATCTGAAGGGCGACATGGCAAACATACATGGCGATCTGCCTGATATGGCAGAGCGTGCGGCGCCGGTCCCGACGCATCTGGATCCGATGGCTGGCAAGCATGACCATCTCGGTGACCGCCTCGGGAAAGGATGGCGCGGAGGCGCCTGGCAAAGTGAAATTGGCAATCGGCATATGAACACTCCTACGAATAGGACTTATTTCCTATGCTCTACACGGCTGCGAGTACGAACAAAAACGCGACGGCGCAATTTTCTGCTGATCCCATTGTTCATTTTCTTTAACAGGCGAAAACAAATAGGATTATTTTCCCCATTTCTTCCCCGACCAAAAACACAAAAGCCGGGCTTCCGCCCGGCTCTACAGGATCAAATCCTTGGCAACGATCAGCCGCGGCCGCGCTTGCGACGCTGGCCGAGCCCCATTTCCTTTGCGAGGCGCGAGCGCGCTTCGGCATAGGCCGGCGCTACCATCGGGTAGTCGACGGGGAGCTCCCATTTCTCGCGGTACTCTTCCGGCGAGAGATTGTGGTGGGTCATCAGGTGACGCTTGAGCGACTTGAAGTTGCCGCCGCACTCCAGGCATGTGATCTGTTCATCCTGAACGGATTTACGCACCGATACAGCCGGCTTCTGCTTCTCGACAACCGCCGTTGCAGCTTGCGGCGTCGACGTATTGCTAAGTGCCGAATGCACGTCAGAAATCAGGTTAGCGAGATCGCCAACCGGGACCACGTGGTTGCTGACATAGGCGGCAACAATATCTGCGGTGAGCTCGACCAGCAACTCCGGCCCGCTACCGGCTGCAGTATCCGTCATAATACGTTTCTCCTGTTTCAATGCTCCAAAGGTCTAAGCCTCGTCAGCCAAGACCGTCATCGTAGAGCCAACAGCAAAAAACCCAGGCTACGGCAACCTGTTTCGAAAAACTGAAATCCACCCCTAGATTCCTGAGGCCGAAACCCGTTCTTATACTGCCCGATTTCGAATTAGTACGCTACCACGCAGCCTTCTTCCTCAATTAAACACTGAAATCCAAAGCCAACGAGGAAATAAGCAACGTGATTCTAATTCAATATCAGAACTCTACTTGATCACCAATTATCACCGTTTTACGAAAACGCCAATTATTATTTCATATATATCTACCGAAAAATGTCTATTTCGCAAGAATTGCCTGCCACAAACCCAAACATTAACCATTAAGAAATCTGCAAAAGGGTGCAAAAATCAACTTAAAATACTGAATCGGAAGCGCTCTCATCTTTTGGCGAGGTCATCGCGCACCGATTGGGGGCCGAGGCGGTATCCAGACTGGTGCGCGGCCTTGGCAAGGAGGTGCGCCGCGACCGGCGCCGTCAGCAGGAAGAAGACGAAACCGGCGAGCGCCCGCGCAAAGACCGAAACCTCGCCCGCGGCGACACCGGCGGCGAAAAGCAGCATGCCGGAACCGACCGTTCCAGCCTTGGAAGCGGCGTGCATGCGCGTGTAGAGATCCGGCAACCGCACGACGCCGAGTGCGGCAACGAGCGCAAACAACGAACCGGCCAGCAAAAGGAAAGCGACAACAAGCGCTATCGCATAGTCCATCATTTCTTGCCCTTCCTGCCATTCTTGTCGCTGCGTTTGGCCGCGACTTTGGGCTTTTTCGGGGCACGCGCCTTTTTTTCGCTGTGCCGTTCCGCGACAGGAGCGCGCGACATCACGAAACGCGCGAAGGCGACCGTTGCCAGAAAGGCGACGAGTCCCAGCGAAATGGCGATGTCGATATAGAGGCTGAAGCCCGTCTTGACCGCCAATACGGCGATGAAGCCGATTGCCGTGCCTGACAGTGTATCGAGCGCCAGGATCCTGTCGGGCAGCGTCGGCCCGACGAGGACCCGCCATCCCGCCAGGAGAAAGGCAACCCCGAGGATGACCAGGGCAACCGCGGCGGCCGTGGACATGATGGCAAACGGGGAGATCATCGAAATGCCTCCATGATCCGGCGCTCGAAACCGTTGGCGATATCGCGCTTGGTCGCCTCGGGATCGGCGCAATCCAGCGCATGCACGTAAAGCGTCTTGCGATCGTCGGAGACATCGACCGACAGCGTGCCCGGCGTCAGGGTGATCATGTTGGCTAGAAGCGTGATCTCGAAATCGCGGTCGACGGTCAGCGGAAAGGCGAAGATGCCGGGTTGTAGCCGCATGTTGGGCGTCAGCACCGTGACGGCGACCTTCCAGGCCGAGATCGCCAACTCCTTGAGAAACAGAAGGGCAAGCCGCACGATCGCGAAGGACCGGCGAAGATATCCCCGGCTGCCATAGGGTTCGCGGATGATGGACAAGCACAGGGCGCCGATCGCAAAACCGAAGAGGAGGTTGTGCGGCGACGCGCTGCCGGTAACGGTCGCCCAGGCAATGGCGAGCAGCACGTTCAGCAACAGGGCGATCATGGCATCCCTCCATCCGGGAAGACCGACTGCAGATAAGCTGTCGGATCGATGAGGCCGGTCGCCGCAGCCTGCGCCATGTCCAGCAGCTGTTCGGGCAGGATGCCGAAAGCAACGACAATAGCTGTCAGGATGAAAAGCGGCAGCCCCGCCTGCCAGCTGATTGACACTGCCGCCTGCGGTGCCGTTGCCGGTCGCCAGTAGGCGAGCAGGAAGACGCGTCCGAATACGACCGTCAGCAGGAAGCCGCCGATCAGGATCGCGGCGGCCAGCCACCAGGCGCCGACGTCGATCGATGCTCTGACCAAAATCACCTTCGGCCAGAAGCCGGAAAAGGGCGGCAACCCACACGCGGCGACGAAGAGGATGAAAGAGAACGCGGCAAAACCGCCGCTCTTGCGATAGAGGCCGCCGAGCGCGGTCAGCGAGAAACTGCCGGCAAGGGCGGCAGCCTGCCCGGCGAGAAGATAGAGCGCCGTCATCAGCACCATCGAATGCAGCGCGTAGAAGATCGCGCCGGACAGGCCGCCGGGCGTGCCTAGCGCTATGCCGACCAGCATGTTGCCGATGCCCGAGATCACGACATAGCCGAGGAGCTTGCGGATATCGTCCTGCGCCAGCGCCCCAAGCGCGCCGACGACGATGGTCGCTGCCCCCACCGCCGCAATCAGAAGGCTCAATTGTTCGCGCTCGATCGGCAGCAGCATGACCATGACGCGAATGAGGGCGTAGACGCCGACCTTGGTCAGCAGACCGGCAAACAGTGCCGACACGACGATGCGCGGCGTATGATAGGAGGCCGGCAGCCAGAAGTTGACAGGAAAGGCAGCGGCCTTCATGGCAAAGGCCAGCAGCAAGAGGGCCGACAGGGTCATCAGCGGCGCGGTGTCGCGCACACTCTCCACCTTGCCAGCGATATCGGCCATGTTGAGCGTGCCGAAGACAGCGTAGACGATGCCGACCGAGATCAGGAACAGCGTCGTGCCGATCAGGTTCAGCACCGCATATTTCATGGCCCCGTCGATCTGCCCGCGCTCGGAGCCGAGGATCAACATCCCGAAGGACGAAATGAGAAGCACCTCGAACCAGACATAGAGGTTGAAGACGTCGCCTGTCAGGAACGCGCCGGAAACGCCTGCCATCAGAAGCAAAAGGAAGGGAAAGAAACCGTATCGGCGGCCGCTTTCGGTGACGTCCTTCAGTGCGAAGAGGCCGCCGGCAAGCGCGGCGATGGCGGCGGCCAGGGCCATCAGAGCGCCGAAGAGATCGACGGTGAAGGCGATCCCGAACGGCGGAAGCCAACGCCCCATGACCATGGTCAGCGGACCATCCGCGACGACCTTTGCCAATAGCGCGGCATCCAGCAACACCAGACCAGCGAGGCCCGGAATGGCGACCTGCGCCTGCAGCCGCAGCGAACCGCGCATCATCAGCAGCGCGGCGCCGAATGTAATACAGAGCGCCACGGGTGCAATGACGAGCCAGTTGGCGAGCGGCACAGGTGCCGTGACCATCGCAGACGAGAGATCGGTGATCGTGCTTACCGGAGCCGCCATCTAGTACCCCATCGGCGGCAGCGGTGGATCGACGGGTTCGGCGACACGCATTTCGTCGGTGTTGTCGGTGCCGATTTCCTGATAGGCGCGATAGGTCAGCACCAGCAGGAAGGCGAGGAAGGAAAACGAAATGACGATCGCCGTCAGGATCAGCGCCTGCGGCAGCGGATTGGCGGCGCCGTTAGGGAGCGTATCGAGGTTTGCCGCGATGATCGGCGGCACCTCGCGCGTCAAACGTCCTGCGGTAAACAGCAACAGGTTCACCGCGTTGCCGAGGACGGCGATCCCGAGCATGATCCGGATCGAGAATTTCGACAGCATCAGATAGATCGCGGCGGCGAAGAACAGGCCGACGAGGATCGCAAACAGCGGCTCCATCACTCGATCTCCCTTTCCTCAAGCGCCAGCGCGATCGAGGTGATGGCACCGACGACCACCAGGTAGACCCCGATATCGAAGAGCATGACGGTCGAGAGCGGCACCTCGACACCGGCTATCTCTGGATAGATCCACAGCCCGGTCATGAACGGCACGGCAAAGACGACCGACAGCAGACCGGCGGAGCAGGACATCAACAGTCCGGCCCCTGATATCGCCAGGGGATGGAAGACGATGGCGCGGCGCACGGCGCCGACGCCGCGGGCAATGCCGAAGATCGCCAGCGCCGAGGCGGCAATCAACCCACCGATGAAGCCGCCGCCCGGCTCGTTGTGGCCGCGCAGGAGCACAAAGACGGAAAAGAGCAGCATCAGAGCCGTCGACACCGGCGTGATCGTGCGGAAGATCAGCGTGTTCATGGGCGCTCGACTCCCAGATCCTCGGGCGCGTCAGGATCGTTTTCGGCAAGCTTGCGCTCAGTCTGCGCGCGGATGCGAATGAGGGCGAGGATCGCAAGGCCGGTGATGGCGACGACCGCGATCTCGCCTAGCGTATCGGTGCCGCGGAAATCGACGATGATGACGTTCACGACGTTGGCGCCGTGCGCGATGGTCTTTGAGTAAGTGTTGAAGAACTCCGTCAGCGCATTGTTGAACGGCCCCTGCGTGGCTTTCATCAGAAGCAGCGCGAAGCCAGAGCCGCAGGCGATCGCGATACAGCCGTCGAACATCTTCTGGCCGAGCGGCCGCCGATCGGTCGGCGACAATTGAAGGCGGGTCATGACAAGCGCCAGGATCACGACCGATAGGGTCTCCACCATGAACTGCGTGAAGGACAGGTCGGGCGCGCCGAACAGCAGGAAGATGATGGCGACGGAGAAACCCTGGATGCCAAGCGAGACGATCGCCGTCAGCCGGTCGCGCGCAATGACAACGCTGAACAGGCCAAGAACGGCGAGCAGGAAGATGGCCCATTCGTGGATCTGCACCTGCCGTGGCCAGACAGGCAGCGTCGGCATTTCGCCATAGAGCCAGAGGGGAACGAGCAGGATTGCGGCAAGGCAGAGGAAGGTGCAGGTGATGTAGAGTTCAAGTCGCCCCGGCTGGACGAACCGCGTTACGCGCATCGATAATCTAATCAGACCCACGATGAAGTAATCGAAGCCACGATCCGGTCCCGGTCCTAGCTTGCGCAGTACCGTCGCCATGGCCAGACGCGCCTGGTCTATCCGCCAATAAGCGAGCGTGCCTAGCGCAATCGTAAGAGCGGACAGAAGCAGCGGCAGGCCGACATGCGGGATAAGGGAAATCTCGAGCACGCTCGCCGATCCACGGATGGCGGATGCCGTTGGAGACGAGATGTAATGGTGCGCCGTTGCGGAGAACACCGCAGTCATCAGGCCCAATAGCGCCAGCAAGACAGGACCGACCCACAGCAACGGCGGTGCCTCATGCGGGTGCTTGGGCGTTGCAAGAACCGGTCCGAGAAACGGCTTTAGCGCCACAGCGAAGCCGACCGCGAACATCAGCGCATTACCTCCGACCGCAACCAGCGTAAAGACAATCGATCGCGGGTCCGCATGTGCCAGCGCGGCGTAAATCTCTTCCTTGGCGAGGAAGCCGAAGAACGGCGGCAGACCGCCCATGGAAATAGCCGCGGCGAGTGCTGCCGCAAAGGTCAGCGGCATCGCCGCTTTCAAGCCCCGCAGTCTGGTGATGTCGCGCGTGCCGGTCTCATGGTCGATGATGCCAGCAACCATGAACAGCGCACCCTTGAAGAGCGAATGCGCCATGAGGTAGAGCGCCGCGGCCTCTATGGCATAGGGCGCGCCGAAGCCGGTCAACAGCACGAGAAGGCCAAGCGAGGAAACGGTCGTATAGGCGAGTTGCAGCTTGAGATCGGTCTGGCGGATCGCAAGCAGCGTGCCGACGACCAGCGTCACGCCGCCGAAGAGCGGCAGCAAGGTCTCCCAGGCCGGTGTCCCGCCCATGACGGGATTGAGGCGCATCAGGAGATAGACGCCCGCCTTCACCATCGTTGCCGAATGCAGGTAGGCCGAGACCGGCGTCGGCGCCTCCATCGCGTTCGGCAGCCAGAAGTGAAACGGAAACTGCGCCGATTTGGTAAAGGCGCCACAGAGGATGAGGATCAGGATCGCCAGATAATATGGATTGCCACGCAGCAGATCGCCGGATTGCAGCAGCGTCGACAAATCAGTCGCGTTTGTCGTGCTCCAGATCAGGAGCAGGCCCGCCAGCAGCAGCAGGCCGCCACCGCCGGTAACGACGAGCGCCTGCAGGGCGGCGCGACGCGCTGCCTCGCGCTCGTGGTCGAACCCGATCAAGAGGAAGGAGGTAATCGACGTCAGTTCCCAGAAGATGAAGAGCATCAGCAGGCTGTCCGAGACGACGAGGCCGAGCATGGCGCCCATGAACAGGAAGATAAAGGAGAAGAAGCGCCCCTGATCCGGATGCCCCTTCATGTATCCGCCCGAATAGAGGACGATCAGCGTGCCGATCCCGGTAATCAGCAGCGCGAAGGTCAGCGAAAGACCGTCGAGCAGCCAGGAAAAGCGGAGGTCGAAGCTCGGCACCCAGGCATAGCCGCCTGTTATCACCTCGCCGCCCGCTATGACCGGCAGCAGGCTGGCGAAGTGCGCAAAGGCCAAAAGCGGCGCAAGCGCCAAGAGCCAAGCGGCGTTCGCCCCAAGGACGCGAACGAGAAAGGGAGCGAGAACGGCGCCGAGAAGTGGCAGACACAAGGCCGCAAATGTCAAAGCCGTGACACCGGCCATGTGCCCTCCTCTGCTGGCAGTGCTTCGTGGAGCCGGCGAAAGCCGGAAGTCCGTCAGGTTTACGAGAACAGGAGCGCGGTCACAAGTCTTGTTCGACCGGGAGCAACCGGCAGCGGCAGGATACTCACAGGGAACGGATCATCTCGGGTCGGTCAGCCCCTTGCAGTATCTTCGAAGCGTCTATTGAAGCGATAGTCACAGACTCTGTCCAGGGCGCCTCAAACCTCCGGGGCGATCGGTTTATCAACGAAATATCAACGGCATCGCCGTTTTCGCCGGAACGGGATGACGCTTTGACGAGCTCGGCATCCCTTGATCCATGCGACCTTTCGCACCACATTGCTGTCGAAAATCAAAGCCGCCCCCGGCGCGAAAGGAACAAGCCATGGCCGATACGACAATCGCCAAAGTTCGCAAGACCGACGCGGAGTGGAAGGAACAGCTGACTCCCGAGCAATACCGGATCACCCGCCAGCATGGCACCGAGCGTGCCTTTACCGGCCCCTATTGGGATTCGTTCGAAACCGGACTCTATCGTTGCGTCGGCTGCAATGCACCGCTGTTCCGCTCAGACACGAAGTTTGATGCCGGTTGCGGATGGCCGAGCTATTTCGAAGCTGTCTCACCCGACGCGGTGACCGAACTCCGCGATACGACCTACGGCATGGTCCGCACGGAGATCCGCTGCGGCACTTGCGATGCCCATCTGGGGCATGTCTTCCCCGATGGTCCGCCGCCGACCGGCCTGCGCTACTGCATCAACGGCCACGCGATGGTGTTCGAGCCGGAGAAATAAAAGCTCGCGTCCGAGCTGCTTAGAAGCGTTCGACGACTGCCTGGACGCTTTCATCCAGCGACAAGCGGGACGTATCCAATATCGCGCATTTCTTTGCCACGGCCTCGCGGCGGAGGAAGGATGCCCAGATCATCATTTCGGTGTTGGCAAGCTCTGGCTGCCGGCGTTCGACCGCCAGGCGATGCGTTCGTGTTTCGTCATCGCAGTCGGCCAGCAGCGGCAAATAGGCAATGCCTGTTGCTGTTGCCGCTTCTTCTAGAAATGCAAGGCGCATCTGGCCTTCGAGCAACTGATTTCGGCCGGAGTGCTGTGCCTCCGCGAGGCTCTCAAACCACTTGAAGGTCATGGCCCGCTGCCATCCGGCTGGCGAGCCGTAGTCCGCCGCCATCCGCGAGAGCGGGGGAACGCCGATGTCATCGAAATGGTAGACGTCGATTTCACCAGCGAACCGAGCGGCGATCGCCTTGGAAATCGCCGTCTTGCCCGATCCGGAAGCGCCAGTGAGAACGATGAGGCTCACTTCGTGACCCTAAGCTCCATGCAAGTCAGATCGAGCCAGCGGCCGAACTTCGTGCCGACCTCCGAGAAGGTGCCGGCAACGCGGAAACCAAGCTTTTCGTGCAGTTTGATGGACGCAGCGTTTGCCGCCTCGATGCCGGCGATCATCACGTGGATGTTGGCCTCGGCGGCACGCTCGATCAGCGCCCGCATCAGCAATTCGCCGATCCCCGCGCCGCGGCAATCCTTGTCGACATAGACTGAGTGTTCGACCGTGTGGCGGTAGCCGTCGAAGGCTCGCCAGTCACCATAGGAGGCATAGCCTGTGACCTTGCCATCCTTCTCCGCAACGATGACCGGGAAGCCCTTTGCCTTGCGGGCCTTGAACCACTCGATGCGGTTGTCGAGATCAACCAGAGTTTCGTTCCAGATGGCGGTCGTATGCTCGACAGCGTGATTATAAATATCGCGGATTGCCGGGAGGTCGGCTTCGGTGGCATCGCGCACGAGAACGGCGTGGTTCATATCAAGTCCAGTTTCAGTTCGGTTCCGGCAAGCGGCATACGCCCGGCATTCAGCGTTGTAAACCAACGAAATGACGGGACGAAAGCGATCATTCGCGATAGCAGAGAATTGATCGAAATGGACACGCAGGCCGGCTGATCAGACCCCGGAGCCTGCCATGCTGAAGCAGGTGAGCACCGCCGAGTAGTGCACGGCCGCCGCGGCGACCACGAAGCCGTGCCAGATGGCGTTCTGGAAGCGCAGCTTCTCCCAGACGTGGAAGATGACACCCAGGGAATAGATGATCCCGCCGATGAGGATCAGGAGCATCGATACAAAGGGGATGCGCTCCGCCACCGGCCCGGCCACGAAGACGCCGCTCCACCCCATGCCGAGGTAGAGAAGGATGGCAACCTTGTCGAAGCGGCCTGGAAGGGCGCACTTCAGGAAGATGCCGAGCCCCGCGATCGCCCAGATGCCGATGAGCATCCCGAACAGCAGCGGGCTGTCGGCGCCACGCTCCAGGAAGGGTGTGTAGGTGGCGGCGATCAGGATGAAAATCGAGGAATGATCGAGCCGGCGAAGGAACCACTTCGTCCGCGAAACCGGCCAGGCGTTATAGGAGAAGGAGATGCCGATCGTCAGCACGAGGCCTACGCTGTAGATCCATGCCGCCGCGAGTTCGCCATTGGAACTCCAGAGAGTGGCGTAGAAGATCAGAACGGTCGCGCCGATGAGCGCGAAAGCAAGCCCAATGCCATGGACGACCCCATCGGCGATCAGCTCATATTTGTCGTAAGCCCAGCCGATGCCGTTGAATTCTGTCATGCCGGGAAACCCCTCACCTTTCCAACCGATCGTCGCACCGAAACGGTGTGCAGGCAACACAACAGCGATGGCACGCCGTTACATCTTCGTGAGCCTTGGACGCTCTGGCTTCGGCGTGGAGATACACAGGTGGAAGGCAGAAGGGTAGCCTGAAAATGGGCCACCCTTGATGACATGCCACCTTAATGACTGAGAGCCTCTCAGCTCATGCAGTCTTCACAGAGCGGGGCATAGGGTACGGCGCCGAGACGCTTCTTCGAAATCGGCTCGCCGCAGCGGACGCAGGTGCCATACGTGCCTTTCGTGATCCGATCGAGGGCTGCGTCGATGGCGCGCAGCTCTTCCTGGCCGGCCTGGCCAAGCCCCTCCAGCACTTCGTCGTTCTCGCTCTCGATCGCGCGGTCGTCGCTGTCCTGCTCCTTGGTGCGCCCGAGATCAACGTCGATGCGACTCAGCCGCGATAGAAGCTCGCGCTGGCGGTTGCGTAGGATCTGCTCGTAGGTCTGCGTGTCGGTCATGGATATTCCTCCATCGGTCTTTTGCCGTTGTTCTTCTCAGCGCTGCCTATCGACCAGCACCGAGCATTTGGCATGCCTGACGACGCGGTCGGCGGTGGCACCGATGAAGTAGTTGCTGAAGTCGGGAATGTGCGAGGCGACGATGATCAGATCCGCATCATGCGCTTCGGCGGCAGCGAGGATACTGTGGGCGGGGCGGCCGTGACCGATCTCGATCATTGCCGGTATGCCGCTCGTGCGGATCAGCATGCCGAGTTTCTGTTCGGCATCGTCGATCGCGTTTTGCCGCAGCTCGGGCGGCAGATCGATCGCGACATAGGTGGGAACGTCCTCGACAACGTTGAGCAAAATGATCTCGCCACCTTTTTCAAGGAGCGTGGATGCCTTGCGGAGCGCCTTTTCGCCCCTGTCCAACCCGCCTATTTCTATCGGAACGATGATTCTCTTGTACATTCAGGCCCTCCAGCGCTGCCGTTTCTTACGGCCACATCCTCTCAAGAGATAAATAAGGCGCTTTGATCAAGATCAAGATCAGGATGGATTCTTGTCAACAGGCATCGAACGCTGAATCGTCAAAATCGGATCTTCTGTGAACAATCAGAATGCGCCATATAGGGATCAAGTACAGCGACCAAGGGAACCTCTGAGGCACATGAACCGGCGCAAATTCCTTGGTATTGCTACGGGCGGCGCTTTCGCCGCTACCGCCGGTATGCCTCCCCCATCCAAGGCAGGAGATACGCCCATGACCACTGAAACGTCCTACGCCCTGACCCGTCCTGCCTATGTCGATCAGTCGCATCTCGTCGTCACCGACCTGCCGCTGGTTTCCAATTTCTATCAATCGATGCTTGGCCTTAATGTCATCGAGAAAAGCGCGAGCGGCGAAATCCTCGGTGTCGACGGCACGCCGCTTCTGACGCTGACGACAGGCAAGGATGTGCGTGTCGCACCGCGCAACGCAGCCGGCCTTTTCCATACGGCCTTCCTGATGCCCAGCCGCACCGAGCTCGCCCGCTGGCTGCGCCACGCGGCGCACAACAATGTCGTCCTGGATGGCGCATCCGATCACCTCGTCAGCGAGGCCATCTATCTCTCCGATCCGGAAGGCAACGGCATCGAGATCTATGCCGACCGTTCCCACGACCAATGGAAATTCCAGCCGGACGGTCAGGTGGAAATGGCGACGCTTCGCCTCGATCTGCAATCGCTCTACAACAGCGCACCCAACGATGCCTGGAACGGAATGGCCGACGGAACGGCAATCGGCCACATCCACCTGCAGGTCGGCAACATTCCGGAAGCAGACACCTTCTACCGCGATATTCTTGGCCTGGAGCTGATGGCGCGCTATCCCGGCGCCAGCTTCTTTGCGACCGGCGACTACCATCACCATGTCGCCGCCAACATCTGGAACAGCCGCGGCGCCGGCACCCGCGCCGAGGGCATAACGGGCCTTTCCGACTACACGCTACGCTTCAACGACAAGGAAACGCTCAAAAAAGCTGTCACCAAGCTCGACGAACTGGAGATCAAGAGTGAAACGCGCAATGGCGGTGTCTTCCTGCATGATCCCTGGGGCATCGGCCTGACCCTGTCTGCCTGACCTTAGGAACCTGAAGGGGTTCCGCGCGTTTCCGTCGCGAAGCAACTGGGCTTCCGGGGATCGTCTATCGATGGGAATTGCCAACGGCATCCGCAAGCAGGCCAGCAAAATGACAGTGGGCACGACTCCCGTCAGCGCCTGGGCAGAAAAACTGACCCAGGACACGGAGGAGATGCCACAAGCGCCGATGCGTCGCCTGGAGAAGGACGGGCTTGATGTCAGCATGGCCTGGGCCGTCATCGGTATCTTTGGAGTGCTTGCACTATCGGCCATCTACATGATGTCGTTGATCCTCATTCCGGTGACGCTCGCCGTCGTCGTCGGCATGATCCTTGGGCTGCTGGCGGAAAAGCTCAGCAAGCTCGGCGTGCCGCGCATCACCAATGCGGTCATCCTGTCTACTGCGGTTGCGCTTGTGATCGCGCTTCTCGCCAATTCGCTTGCCGGACCGGTGACAAGGCTCGTCAACGAGGGCCCGGCCTTCGTCGAGAAGACCTTCAACCGCCTCATGCCCTATCTCGAGCGCATCAAGTGGCTGCACATTACGCCGGAGACTTTCCAGACCGGACCAATGTCGAGTGAGAAGCTTCTGGAGAACACTGGCAACGTCGTGCATCTCGTCAGCACCAATCTCACCCCTGCCCTCGTGCAGGCGTTGATCTTCTTCGCCGCGTTGCTGCTTTTCCTTGCCGGACGGGTGACGTTGCGCAAATCCATCATTATGGTGTTCCGGTCGCGCTCGCAGCGGCTTGCCGCCATCCGCGTGATCAACGGCGTGGAACAGGTTCTCGGATTTTATTTTGCGACGGCGTCGCTGATCTACGTCTGCCTTGGCCTCGTGATGATGGTGATCGCCTATGTAGGCGGCCTGTCGGCGCCGGTGCTCTGGGGCTTCTTCGCGTTCCTGTCGAGCTTCATCCCCTATCTCGGCATTACGATGATGACGCTGGCGGTCGCCATCGCGGGGATCATCACGCATGACGGCATCGTGGTGGGCCTTATGCCAGCGGCGGCATTCTTCATCGTCCACCTCGTCATGGAAAACCTGATCTTCCCGGCGGTCATGGGAAAGCGCCTGGAAATCAATCCCTTCGTGGTGTTTCTGGCGATCTTGTTCTGGACTTGGATGTGGGGCGCAGTTGGTGCTATGCTGGCACTACCACTATCGCTGATTGTCATGACCATCGTCGATGAACTTTTCATCGAAGAGAGACTGCAACCGCAATTGCCGAAATAATTGAGGTAAGAAGCGTCAGATGGCAGAAATCGATCTTGCAGATTCCAGCCAGAACCGGCTGAAGAGCGGCACCTCCCCTTGGAGCCACGCAGGAACAAAGCCCAATTACCAGCCACTTCAGGACAATCTCAAAGTCGACGCCATGGTGATCGGCGGCGGGATTACCGGCGCGCTGATGGGCCAGCACCTCGCGGAACGAGGTCTTTCCGTGGTCATCGTCGACCGCGAGACGCCGGGTCTCGGCAGCACGGCAGTGAGCACCGCCATGCTGCAGTGGGAGATAGACCGAACGCTCAGCGAACTCGAGCGTTTCCATGGCTTCGAACGCGCCGCCGGCATCTACAGGCGGAGCGCAGCCTCGGTCACCGGTCTCTCCAAGCTGATCGTCGCCCACCGGATCGCCTGCAACCTGCTTCCCCGGCAATCGCTGTTCCTCGCCAATAACCAGGAGGGCGCGGGCGATCTTCGCAGGGAGGTCGAGCTGCGTCGTCGTGCCGGACTGCCAAGCCGGTATCTGGAACATTGCGATCTCTTTACCGAGTTCGAAGTCGACCGCGATGGGGGCATCCTGTCGCGCGGCTCGGCGGAGGCCGATCCGCTGCTCCTGACCTGGGGCCTTCTGGACATTGCCGTGAAGCAAGGCGCGCGCCTGATCAGCGCCTCGGTCACCAAGCTACATAGCGAAGGCGGGCGGGTCAGCGCCGAAACAGACGGTGCGTTCGTCATCGAGGCAAAAACGGCGGTGCTCGCCACCGGCTACGCCATGCCGGGCATCGATATGCCAAAACAGCACCGGATGACATCGAGCTGGGCGCTGGCGACGATACCGCAGGATCCGGCAGCGCTCTGGCGCGATCAGGTGCTGATCTGGGAAGACAGCCACCCCTATCTCTACATGCGCACGACGCCTGATGGGCGGATCATCGCTGGCGGCGAGGATGACGACACCGTCGACCCCGCGGCCCGCGACGCCAAGCTGGCCGAAAAGATCATGACGATCCGGGAGAAGATGAAGCGGCTCTGGTCCAGCGCCGACACCCGCGTCGCGACGGCATGGTGCGGCACGTTCGGGGAGACGTCGGACGGCCTACCGCTGATCGGTCCGGTTCCCTCGATGCCACAAGTCTACGCCGCCTATGGCTATGGCGGCAACGGCATCACCTTCTCCTATCTTGCGACACAGGTTATCGGCGCACTGATCGGCGGAGGGTACCGCGACTGGTTTGATGATTTCGCGCTGGATCGCGACGCGCCCGACGTGCCCCTACCCTCGAACGTGAGTGAGGAAACGCTACAGAGCGCCCTTGGCTAGCTCACTGCGTCGTCCGGTCGTCGCCGGTGTCCTCGACATCCTGCAGCCGGACGAATTCGACACCCTTGGCCATGAGATCGACGATCGCCTTGGCGACGCCCTCGCCGGCGGCGTGGGTCGGCTGGTTGATGTGGGAGATCACGACGTCGCCGTCTTTGGCCGATGCAATGCGCTTTTCCGTGACAGCGGCGCCGAGCAGCGAGCCGCCGTCTCCATTCACCGAGTAACCGGCGATGCGGTACCCCATGTCGCGAATCTGGGCGATGGCGGAGAGGTCGTATTTGGCGGTCGAGCCGCGGAACCAGTGCGGCGGGGCAATACCGGCTGCGAGCATCGCATCGGCACCGCCCTGCACTTCCTGCCGCACGGCCTCGGGCGAGCCCGCGGACGCGATGCCATAGATCGAGACCGGCTTGTCGACGGCTGGAACGTGATTCTGACCGTGGTTCTCGAGTTCGAACAGATCGGGATTCTCAAGGAAGACCTGCAGCGCCTGCGGATTGTGCTTCAGCCAGCGCGCAGTGACGAAAATGGTCGCGGGAATGCGCTCCTGGACCAGCACCGAGAGGATGCGGTCGTCGGCCTGACCCATGCAAGCGTCAAAAGTCAGCGCCACCCGCGCGTGACCCTTGATGCCCGACCGGGCAATGCGCAGATGCGGCTCAACCAGCTTCGGCCCTGCTGCCATCTTGGGGGCCTGCACGACCTTCGAGGGCGCGGTGACGACCGGCGCTTCCTCCGGCGGAGGAGCGGCAGCGGACACAATCGAGGCGGATGCGATCAGCAACGCCGAAACGAGAAGAATACGATTCATGCCAAAGAGAAGCCGTTCTTGGTTCAAGCGCTGCATAATGCACACCGCGTTCAGGCGCCATGTGGTTTGATGCCGCCTGCGGTCGCTGCTGCGATTCGCCGCCGGCTTCAGCGGCAATTCTGATGCCTGAGGACTAAGGCTTCAGAAAGGCAACTCACGGCGCGCGCCGCGATCAATCATAGAGGTAATATTTTTCCCACTTCTCGCGCGGGACCTTTTCACCAATCTTGTATTGCAGATCGCGGACATTGATGTGCTGCGGGCCGGTAATGCAGGTGTAGGAGAGATGATACCAGTCGCCCTTGCTGCGGAAGACCGCGCCTGGCGCCTCCAGCCTGTCGTCGCTCGGAACGGGATCCTTGAACGTGTAGGCGATGACCTTGTCGGGCTTGTAGCCGGTCTCGTCCTTGTTGATTCGGCTCATCGCCTCCGTGTCACAGCTCTGTTCGAGGCGGGTCGCGGGATCAAGCTTTTCGAGTTGCTTCTTGATGGCGGGATCGACTGCGAAGGCTGGAAAAGCAAGGCTAAATGCGGACAGAAGCAACACGAGACGTTTTGGCATTACGGTGGGATTCCTTTGCATTCTCATTCCGGAATCGCCTGTGGAGAACCGTGGTTTGACGGTCGTACGAGGGGCGAATTCCGGGTGGCATAGCGGACTTTCTTAAACAATGTGGTGACATCAAGGCAACGTGAGCATTCCTTCGGTTTTGCCACAGGGCCGTCTTGGGCGCTTGATCCCAGGCATCCGCCTCTCTATCTCTTGCCCACCTGACATCACGTTTCCGGAGCTTTCCTTGACCGTCTTCAAGAACCTGCCGAACCCACCCGTCGCCGCCAAGAAGCCGATCTCCGATACGCGCCACGGCATCACCCGCACCGACGACTATGCCTGGCTGCGCGCCGACAACTGGCAGGCGATGTTCAAGGATCCCGCGATCCTCGATCCCGCGATCCGCCAACATCTGGAAGCCGAAAACGTCTACATGAACGCGGCCATGGAAGACACAAAGGTGCTGCAGAAGACGCTGTTTTCGGAGATGCGCGGCCGCATCAAGGAAGACGACAGCTCCGTGCCGATGAAGGACGGCGACTACGCCTACGGTACCTTCTTCGTGACCGGCGGCGAACAGCCTCGCTATTTCCGGATTCCGCGTAACGGCGCCGTCAAGGACGAGGCTATCCGCACCGTTCTGCTCGACGGCGACAAGGAGGCCGCGGGCAAGGCCTATTTCAGGCTCGCCGGCCTCGATCACTCGACCGACCACAGCCGTGGCATCTGGGGTTACGACGACAAGGGTTCTGAGTTCTATACGCTGCGCGTGCGCGACCTTGCGACTGGCGAGGACCTGGCCGACGTGATCGGGAACACCGGCGGCGGCGGCGTCTGGGCGCCCGATGGCAAGAGCTTCTTCTATTCTGCTCTCGATGAGAACCACCGCCCGTCGAAGGTGTTCCACCACATTCTTGGCACGCCTCAATCTGAAGACCGGCTGGTTTATGAGGAAAAGGATGCGGGCTTTTTCATGGGCGTCGGCGGTTCGCTGCTCGACGACTTCATCTACATCGACATCCACGATCACGAGACCTCGGAATACCGCCTGCTGTCCACCAAGGACCTGACGGCCGAGCCGAAGCTGGTCGCCGAGCGCGAGGAAGGCATCGAATATTCGATGACGGAAGGCGGCGACGTCTTCTACATCCTGACCAATGACGGCGACGCCAAGGATTTCAAGATCATGGAAGCGCCGATTGAAAACCCGGGCAAGGCGAACTGGCGCGAGGTCGTGCCGCACAAGCCGGGAACCTTGATCATCAGCCACATGGCCTATGTCCGCCACCTGCTCTGGCTGGAGCGCAAGGACGGCCTGCCGCAGATAATCATCCGTGACCGTCGCACCGGCGAGGAACACGCGATCGCCTTTGCCGAAGAGGCCTATTCGCTCGGGCTGCAGGGGGCCGCGGAATACGACACCGACGTCATCCGTTTCTCCTATTCCTCGATGACGACGCCGTCGCAGCTCTACGACTACAACATGGTGACGCGCGAGCGCACGCTGTTGAAGACCCAGGAGGTGCCCTCGGGCCACAATCCGGACGATTACGTCACCCGCCGCGTGTTCGCGCCCGCGTGGGATGGCGAACAGGTGCCCGTCACCCTGCTCTATCGCAAGGACACGCCGCTCGACGGTTCGGCACCCTGCCTGCTCTACGGCTACGGCGCCTACGGCATCACCATTCCGGCCGGCTTCAACACCAACTGCCTGTCGCTCGCCGATCGCGGCTTCGTCTATGCCATCGCCCATATCCGCGGCGGCAAGGACAAGGGCTTTGCATGGTACGAAGACGGCAAGATGGAAAAGAAGACCAACACCTTCAAGGACTTCATTGCCGCCGCTGACTATCTGAATCAGGAGAAGTTCACCTCCTATGCCAACATCATCGCCGAGGGCGGCTCGGCCGGTGGCATGCTGATGGGCGCCGTTGCCAACATGGCGCCGGAAAAGTTCGCCGGCCTGATTGCCGCCGTTCCCTTCGTCGACGTGCTGAACACCATGCTCGACGACACGCTACCGCTGACCCCGCCGGAATGGCCGGAATGGGGCAACCCGATCGAGAGCAAGGAAGACTACGAGCAGATCGCCGCCTATTCGCCCTACGACAATGTCGGCGCCAAGGCCTATCCGCCGATCCTGGCGCTCGGCGGCCTCACCGATCCGCGCGTCACCTATTGGGAGCCGGCAAAGTGGGCGGCGCGGCTGCGCGAAAAGACCACCGGCTCGGCACCGATCCTGTTGAAGACCAACATGGATGCCGGCCATGGCGGCGCTTCGGGACGCTTCCAGCGCCTCGAGGAGATCGCCTTCGAATATGCTTTCGCGATCAAGGTCGCGGGCAAGATATAATCGGCTGGAGGAGCCCGTGACGGTCTATGTGGCGCTCCTGAGGGCGATCAATGTCGGCGGCACGGGCAAGCTACCCATGGCGGAGCTGAAGGCGGTCTGCGAAGAGCTCGGCTTCAGCGACGTGAAGACCTACATCCAGAGCGGCAACGTGCTGTTTCGCGCCGATGCAGCAGAGGTCGAGGTCGAGCAGAAGCTGGACGACGCGCTGGGAAAGCTGCTCGGCAAGAAACCCGGCGTGATGCTGCGCAGCCGCAAGGAGTTGGAAGCGATTGCCGCCAACGCGCCCTTCCCCGATGCCAAGCCCAACTATCTCCTGGTAAGCTTCCTACCGGAAGCGGCGCCTGATGATGCACTGGACAAGATGGTGGCCCCCGATGGCGAAGAGGCCGTTCTCGCCGGGCGCGAAATCTATGTCCACTTCCCTGTTGGCTCCGGCAAATCGAAGCTCAAGCTGCCGGCCTTGAAACCAGGAACGGCGCGCAATCTCAATACCGTGCGCAAGCTCGCCGAGATGGCGGCTGCCATGGAAGACGACCGCTAGGCCGGATCACTGGCGAACGATCTGCGGCTGAAACAGCAGCTTCACGAAGCTGCGCAGCACGAGAACCTGGTCGGCGAGCCCCTGCGGTTCCTTCAACGCCTTCGACAGGACGATGCCGCCCTCGAGCACCGTCGAAACCATGTCGGCCAGTTGGTCGATCTCGATCGGTTCGCGCGGCGTGTAGACCACCATGATCTCCTCGAACATGCCGCGGAACCGCCGTCGCCAGGCGAGCACCGCCTGCTTGTTGATTTCCTGGATGTCGCGGTCGAACAGGCGTTCATAGTAGCAGACCGTGGCCACGAGGCAGCCCGGATGGCCGTTCGGCAGGTCGGACAGCAGTTCGGCAAGCAGCTTCAGACCGAGCATGAAGGATTGCAGCGGATCTTCGGTCAGCTCGCGGGCGCGGGTGAATATCTCGTCGTAGATTCGTTCGTCGTTTTCGATGTACCGCTCGAGCAGCGCCTTGGCGAGCGAGTTCTTGTCCCGGAAGTGGTAGAAGAAGCCGCTCTTGGTGATGCCGGTCTCGGCGATCAGCTCTTCGATCGAGGTGCCGCCGAAGCCCTTCTGCAGGACGGCAGTCTCGGCCACATCCAGGATGCGGGTTCTGGTCTCCTCGCCCTTGCGCATCAAATTCCCTGTACCGCCGGTACGGTTTTTGCCCGCCAGCTCTGGTCTATATGGAGGCCTTTTGTCATCCGCCCCGCGGAAGCGGCTGAAATCAAAGGCAAACATCATGCGATGCCCAACTATACCGCAAGTCGTCTAGTTTCGCAGCCCGGAAGCGGAGAACTTGTTCGTGAGAATTGCTTGCACATAGAGGGATTGTCATGGCCAAGTACAGACACAGCCTGCCGCAACTCAAGGGCGGCGCATTCGTCACCGACGGCGGCATGGAAACGACCTTCATCTTTCATGACGGGCTGCAGCTGCCGCACTTCGCATCCTTCGTGATGATGGCTTCAGAAGAAGGCCGCGACCGGCTGCGCGCCTACTATCGCCGTTACCTCGACATCGCCCGCAAGCATGGCGCCGGCTTCATTCTCGACAGCCCGACATGGAGGGCGAGCCCCGATTGGGCGGAAAAGCTGGGTTACACGCCGGATGCGCTGCATGACGCAAACGTTCAAAGCATTGCCCTGCTTGCGGGATTGCGCGAGCGGCACGAGGAGCCGGGGCGGCCGATCGTGCTCAGCGGCGCGATGGGGCCACGCGGCGATGGGTACAAGGCCGGCCGGATGAACGCGGCCGAAGCCGAGGATTATCACAGCGTCCAGATCAGCGGCTTTGCCGAGAGCGATGCGGACATGATCTCCGCCGTCACGCTGAACAACATCGACGAGGCAATCGGTATCGCCCGGGCGGCCTCGGCCCGGGATATGCCCTGCGTTATCTCCTTCACGGTCGAGACCGACGGCAAGCTGGTGACCGGGCGCAGCATGCAGGAGGTAATCGAGACGACGGATGCGGCGACGGGCGGTTCGGTGGCCTATTACATGATCAATTGCGCGCACCCGACGCATTTTGCCGAGGCGCTGGATCATCGCGCGGGATGGACAAAACGCATTCATGGGCTGCGGGCAAATGCCTCGCGCATGAGCCATGCCGAACTGGACGACAGCGAAACGCTGGATGCCGGCGATCCGGTCGATCTCGGGCAGCGGTACAGGGAGCTGATGCAGAGAATGCCGCAAATCAGGATCGTCGGCGGCTGCTGCGGCACCGATCACCGGCATGTTGCCGCGATCTGCGAGGCTTGCCTGCCGGCGCTTCCGAGTGCCGCGTGACGGTCAGTTCTCTGCCGCGTCGCGGTCAGTGTTCTGCGGTGTGCGCAGCCTTGCCGGCGTTATGACCGCTGATGTCGGCGCCGGCGCTGCGCGAAAAGCGCAGGTTCCAGAAGGTCGCCGTGATCGAGATCGCGGTGACGAAAAGGAAGGCGGCGGAGAAATCGTGGAGCTCCGGCGTCTCGCTGCCGTTGACCGTCATCGACGTGTGGAGCGCCAGCGCGCCGACGCAGATGCCGAGCGACAGCATCAGCTGCTGGAACGTCGTGTAGAAGCTGGTGGCCGAGCTCATGCGATCGCGGTCGATCTCATCGTAGGCCACCGTGTTGTAGGCCGTGAACTGGAACGACATGAAGAAGCCGCACATGACGAGGATCGCGAAGATCAGCCCCAGCGGCCAGTCGGGCCGGAAGGCGGCGCAGAGGGCATAGCCGCAGGTGGCAATGATGCCGTTCGCGACCAGGCTGCTGCGGAAGCCGAAATGGCGCAGTACGCTGGGTGCGACGGCCTTCATCGCCATCGAGCCGAGGGCCGCTGCGGTGACGAGCTGGCCGGCCTTGGCCGCCGACAGTCCGAAACCGAGCTGGAAATAGAGCGGCAGCAGGAAGGGCTGCGCGCCCTGCGTGATACGGGTCAGCGAACCGGCGATGACCGACGTGCCGAAGCTCGACACCTTCATCAGCGAAAAGTCCATGATCGGCGCCGGGTGGCGGCGGGCGTGCTTGAGATAGGCTACGCCGAAGAGCAGACCGACCGCGATGAGGAACAGCGAGAACGCACCCTCGCCCGGACGGCTCGAGCTTTCAAAACCAAACAACAGCGAGCCGAGCGCAATACCGGAGAGAATGAAACCAACCGTATCGAACGGGCGCTTCGCCTCGCCCTTGAAGTCCTCGATGAAGATCGAGACCAGGGTGAAGCCGATGATGCCGATCGGCACGTTGATGTAGAAGATCCAGCGCCAGTCGAGATAGGTGACGATCAGGCCGCCAACCGGAGGGCCGAGGATCGGGCCGATCAGCGCCGGCACCAGCAGCCACGACATGGCGTTGACCATGTCCTTGCGGGAGACGCTGCGGAGCAGCACGAGGCGCCCGACCGGCAGCATCATCGCGCCGCCAAGGCCCTGCAGCAGTCGCGCCAGCACGAGACAGAGGAGATTAGGCGACAGCGCGCAGAAGATGGAGCCTGTCACGAAGACGGCGATCGCCGAGCGGAAAACGGTGCGCGAGCCGAAGCGATCGGCAATCAGGCCGCTTGCCGGAATGAAAATCGCCAGGCTGAGAAGGTAGGAAGTCAGCGCGATGCTCATCGACGGGGCGCTGACGCCGAAATCGCGTGCCATGGTCGGCAGCGCCGTCGCCAGAACGGTGGCGTCGAGCTGCTCCATAAACATGGCGCTCGCCACGATCATCGCTACCACGCGGAAATTGGGCTTGGCGCGCCCGACGGCAGCCGCCTGATAGATCTGATCCGACATCGTCAGGGATCACTCGCAATGGCGTGGCCGGCGCGGAAGCGATGGCCGCGGTATGGTATGGCGTGATGCCAAAAGGGGATTAGAGATCCTTGTATACGCCCGCAAATGTGGCGTCGTTATGCTTATATGGAAAGGCAGCCGTGCCATCCGGGAATGGCTGGGCTACTGGAGCGCCGCACGACCAGCCGCAAGCTCGGAGCAAGGGCTCCCGGCTTGCGTCATGCGTGCCGGAGCCCTACCTAAAGCATATGACCCTTGCTCAGAATGCATCCCCTTCGCGGCCCTTCGCCTTCGACAACAGCTATGCGCGGTTGCCACAGCAATTCTTTACGCGCCAGGCGCCCTCGCAGGCCGCCGAGCCGTGGCTGATCAAGCTGAACGAACCGCTTGCGGAAGAACTCGGCCTCGATGTCGAGGCGCTGAAGCGCGACGGCGCGGCGATCTTTTCGGGCAACCTCGTGCCTGAAGGCGCCGATCCGCTGGCGATGGCCTATGCAGGGCACCAGTTCGGCTCCTTCGTGCCATTGCTCGGCGACGGGCGGGCGATCCTGCTTGGCGAGGTGATCGACCGAAACGGCCAGCGCTGGGACATCCAGCTGAAGGGTGCGGGCCAGACCGCCTATTCCCGCCGCGGCGATGGCCGTGCCGCGCTCGGCCCGGTGCTTCGGGAATATATCGTCAGCGAAGCAATGTATGCGCTCGGCGTCCCGGCAACCCGCGCGCTGGCCGCCGTTTCGACCGGGCAGCCCGTTTATCGCGAGAACATTCTGCCAGGTGCAGTGTTTACCCGTGTTGCCGCAAGCCACATTCGCGTCGGCACGTTCCAGTTCTTCACCGCGCGGGGCGATACCGACGGCGTTCGGGCGCTGGCCGATTATGTGATCGACCGGCACTATCCGGAACTCAAGGACAGGGACAATCCCTACCTCGCGCTCTACGAGACCGTCTGCGAGCGGCAGGCGGCCTTGATCGCCAGGTGGCTGCATATCGGCTTCATCCACGGCGTCATGAATACCGACAACATGACCATTTCGGGCGAGACGATCGATTTCGGCCCCTGCGCCTTCATGGACGAATACCATCCCGGCACGGTCTTTTCCTCGATCGACCAGGGCGGCCGCTATGCCTATGCCAATCAGCCCGGCATCGGCCAATGGAACCTGGCACGGCTTGGCGAAACCCTGTTGCCGCTCTTTGATGCGGATGCGGAAAAGGCCGTCGAGCTCGCCAACAGCGTGATCCAGCAATATGGCGAGCGCTTCCAGATCCACTGGCTGCGCGGCATGCGCGAGAAGATCGGCCTATCGACCGTCGAAGACGGCGATCTGGACCTTATTCAATCGCTGCTTGCCGCGATGCAGGCAAGCCAGGCCGACCTTACCCTCGCCTTCCGCCGCCTTTCCGACGCCGTCGGTCCAGGAGATGGCGAGGCACTGTTCCTCTCGGCTTTCCGGGAACCGGATGGGGCGCGCGAATGGCTTGCCCGCTGGCGCGACCGCCTGACCCGTGACGAGGGCCGGACCGAGGCCGAGCGCAGGGCGGCCATGCGCTCTGTCAATCCCGCCTTCATTCCGCGCAACCACCGCATCGAGCAGGCGATCAACGCCGCCGTCGAGGATGCCGACTTTTCGCTGTTCGAGGCGTTGCTTGCCGTTCTCGCCAAGCCGTATGACGACCAACCGGACTTTGCGGCCTACATGGAGCCGCCGAAGCCGGAAGAACGTGTGCTGCAGACCTTCTGCGGCACGTGATCGGATGCAAACCTATCCCCTCTGACACCTATGGTCGCAGTTGACGCCCATTGCGACCGCTCTATCTCGCTGATTAGAAGGCATTTTTCGCGCCTGACCGCACCCGGCTAACCTTAGCGGGAGTTCCCCATAATGGTAGTAATCGTCATTACCTCCGTTCTTTTCATGCTCCTCGGCCTTGCCCTGGTCGGCGGCGGGCTTTGGCTCATCATCCTTGGCGGCAGCTTCTTTTACCTCTTCGCCGGTGCGATGTTTCTCATCACCGCCGTCCTGCTTCTGCTGCGTCGTGCAGCCGCCCTGTGGGTCCACGCGGCTCTGATCATCGTTGCGCTTGTCTGGGCGATCTGGGAGGTCGGTTTCGATTGGTGGCAACTCGGCCCGCGCGGCGGTCTGATCATCCTGCTCGGACTGTGGCTGCTGACGCCCTGGATCCGTCGGCCCCTCGGCTTCCAGAGTCCGACCGGGACGTCCTACGCGTCCAGCCACTGGCCGCTAACCATTCCGGTGCTGATCGCCATAGCCGTTGCGAGCTTCTCGATGACGACCGACCCGCATGACCTGCACGGCAACCTGCCGACCGAGGCTTCCGGCACGACGACATTCGGCGGCACCGTTCAGGACGGCGAATGGCACCAGTATGGCCGCACCCCATTCGGCCAGCGCTACTCGCCGCTCGACCAGATCAATGTTAGCAACGTCAAGGATCTCAAGGAGGTCTGGCGTTATCAGACCGGTGACGTGAAGCGACCCGATGATGTCGGCGAAACGACCTACCAGGTGACACCTCTCAAAGTGGGCGACACGCTCTACCTCTGCACGCCGCATAACTGGGCGATCGCGCTCGACGCGACGACCGGCAAGGAAAAATGGAAATACGACGCCAATTCCGGCATGAACCCTGACCGGCAGCACCAGACCTGCCGCGGCGTCACCTATTACCACGATACGGCGACGGCCGCCGGCCAGTCCTGCGTCGATCGGGTCTACCTGCCGACCTCGGATGCGCGGCTGATCGCTCTCGATGCGCTCGACGGAAAGGTCTGCACGAGCTTTGCGGATCAGGGTGTGCTGCATCTTGAGCAGGGCATGAAGTACAATCCGGCCGGCTACTACTATTCGACCTCGCCGCCGGTCGCGGTCGCCGGCAAGCTGATCATCGGCGGGGCCGTCAACGACAACTATTCGACGCAAGAGCAGTCCGGCGTCATCCGCGCATTCGACATCAATTCAGGTGCTCTGATCTGGAACTGGGACTCCGGCAATCCCGATGTGACAACCCCCCTGCCCCAAGGCCGGACCTATACGACCAACTCTCCGAACAGCTGGTCGGTCTTCAGCGTCGATGACGGGCTCGGCATGGTCTACATCCCGCTCGGCAACCAGGTGCCGGACCAGCTCGGTATGAACAGAAGCGAGAACGTCGAGAAATTCTCCTCCTCGATCGTCGCGCTCGACATCAACACCGGGCAGCTGAAATGGGTTCAACAGTTCGTCCATCACGATCTCTGGGACATGGACGTGCCGGCCCAGCCGGTGCTCTTCGACATGAAGAAGCCCGATGGGACCGTCGTGCCGGCGCTGGTAGGCCCGACCAAGCAGGGCGACATCTACGTGCTTGACCGTCGTACCGGTGAGCCGATCATTCCCTTCAAGGAAATCCCCGCGCCATCAGGTGCCATCCCTGAGGATCATACGTCGCCGATGCAGCCGATCTCCGACCTCACCTTCTCGCCGCCGCCGCTGCAGGAGAAGGACATGTGGGGGGTGACTCTGCTCGACCAGCTCGCCTGCCGCATCGATTTCCACCGATACAAATATGAAGGGCGATATACGCCGCCTTCGCTCGTGGGCTCGATCATCTACCCCGGCAATTTCGGCACCTTCAATTGGGGCAGCGTTGCTGTCGACCCGGAGCGGCAGATCATGTTCGGCATGCCGACCTATCTTGCCTTCACCTCGCGGCTGGTTCCCGCCTCCGACATCCCGCCGAAGGGGCAGGATGAGAAAGGGAGCGAACAGGGCCTCAACCGCAACGACGGCGCACCCTACGGGGTATTCATGGGACCGTTCCTCGGACCGCTCAAGGTCCCCTGCCAGGCGCCGCCATGGGGCTACGTCGCCGGCGTCGATCTCCTCACCGGCAAGATCGCCTACAAGCTGAAGAACGGCACCGTGCACGACATGACGCCGCTGCCGCTGCCGTTCAAGGTCGGCGTACCCGGCATCGGTGGCCCGATGCTAACCAAGGGCGAGGTCGCCTTCCTCGGGGCTGCCGTCGACAACTACCTGCGAGCCTACGATGTCACCAACGGCCAACAACTATGGCAGGCCCGTCTGCCGGCCGGCGGCCAGGCGACGCCGATGACCTATACGACCAGCGACAACAAGCAGTTCGTCGTCATCGTCGCCGGCGGACATGGCTCGGTCGGCACCAAGGCCGGTGACTATGTGATCGGCTACGCCCTGCCCTGACGCCTCGAGACCCATTGGATGGCCGCCACTTGTCCCGGCCATCCGAGCCCGCCGACACAAGCTCCGGGCAGGACTGCCGCGCCATTCTCCGCGCATTGCTCAAAGGAGAATTTTCATGAAGATCGGCAGCAGCATTTCCAGCACCTATGGACTGAGCAACCTCTTCAGCCAATCCGGCCAACGCAACAAGCAACAGACGGGTGATATCGAACTCAGCGTTCGCCAGAGCGGCGCGGCACTGCAGCCAAGCAGCACGCCGACGTCGATCTCCAGCACGATGTGGGCGCTGCGGAGCAGCGCCACCGTGACCATGGACGGCACCGAAGATCCCGCGAAAGCACGCCATGACGCTGTTGTCTCCGAGTTTACCGATCTCGCCGACCAGACTCCGGCGGAGCGGATCCGCGACCAGGTCCTTCAGCGGCTCGGCCTGACCGAGGACGATCTCAAGGCGATGCCGCCAGAACAGCGCGAGGCCATCGAAAAGCAGATTGCCGACGAGCTGAAGCGGCAGCTGACCGGCGACGGCGACAGCAAGGACCAGCCGAGCACCGACACGATCATCGGTGCCTAGATGCGGAGCTGGCGTAGTCGCGCTTTGCAATCCGGTCGATCCGGCGGACCGTTTCTGACGACCAGAAGGCGGCAGAGCGGGCTCGATGACGGATTGGGGCATTTTTTGCTGTCGGCACTGGAGGGAGGATGATCTAACCGCACAAGCTGGATCCGCATCAACGTCCAGGGAGGGAAGATCGTGATGAAGAAGCGGTTTGCGATCGCGGCAGACGCTGCGCTCCTGCTCGCGAAGAACGCCGCAGAGGTCCCTGACAGCCACGCCTTGGTTGCCCCGACGCTCTTGCGATCCCAGGTATTGGCCCGCCTCTACTCGGCGGTTCGTAATGGCGATCTGGACAAGAGGGAAGCTGACGATCAGCTGGACTATCTTCGCGGTCTGAGAATTCGACTGCTCGGCGACCGCGTGTTGCAGCGGTACGCGTGGAACATCGCCAGCAAACTCGAATGGACGAATACCTATTGTGCCGAATACATCGCCGTCGCGCAGCTCCAAGCGGACGCATTGGTTACTCTGGACCCTGATCTTGCCGCGGCGGCGCAGTCCTTCGTCCGCGTTGCCTCGGTGGAGGATCTGCTCGCAACGATCGCGTGAGTATGGCGATAGGCGACAACAGGGCGGCTGCTTTCGGCGCAAAGCGGTCATGTTGAGTTGCCAAAGGACCAGTGGCGCCACATTTCACGAAACGTGCCTGGCACAACGCTTCAGTTCGGCGATGAAGCCTTCACAAACTGATTCAGATCGATGCGACGGAGATTCACGTTTCCGTAGCATCTCTTTGAGAAGAAAGCGCTATCCGACCATATCGGCCACGATCTTTCCGACCTCGGCGAAGACAGGGTTGATCTCGGAGACCGGCGCCTTGGCCTGCGTCACGTAAGCCGCGACCAGGATCGCACCGTGACCGGGCGGCCAGACGACGGCGATATCGGCAGCACTGCCGTTGTTTCCGGTGCCCGTCTTGTCGCCGATCTTCCACGTGTCCGGCAGGCCGGCGCGCAGCCGCGCGCCGCCTGTCGTGTTCGCCACCATCCACGCCACCAGCTTGTCACGCGACGGTTCCGACAGGGCCGAGCCCAGCGTCAGGTTACCGAGTGTGTCGACCATCGCGTCCGGCGTGGTCGTATCCTGCGGGTCGCCGTCCTTGGCTTCGTTGAGCGCCGTTTCCCAGCGGTCGAGCCGCGTCGATCGATCGCCGAGCGTGCGCAGCCATTTGGTCAACTCGGCCGGTCCGCCGAAGCTCTCCAGCAGCAGGTTGCCTGCCGTGTTATCGCTCGGTGTGATCGCCGCCTCGCAGAGTTCGCCGATGCTCATGCCCTCGCCGCCAACGTGCTTTTCCGTTTCCGGCGAATAGGTGACGAGCTTGTCCTGCTCGTAGACGACGCGCCGCTCGAGATTTTCCTGCCCCTTGTCGACACGCGCCAGCACCAACCCCGCAGCCAGGACCTTGAAGGTGCTGCAGAGGGGGAAGCGCTCGGTCTCGCGGTAACCGAAGGAGATGTTGGTCTCCGTGTCGATCGCCGACACGCCGATGCGACCGCCGATCGCCTTTTCGAGCGCGTCCATCCGCCGGTTGATTTCATCGTCGCTGTCTTCCGACCACGCAACGCGCGGCAGGAGCAAGGCAGGTGAAAGTAATGCCGAACCGAGAAGGGTCCGGCGACGGATCGAAAAGCCACGCATGAAAATTCCTCTGCCTCAAATCAACGAACACTTGGCTAGAGACTGATTGTGGCCCCGATGAGTCGCGTCAAGCGGCTGCGGACTGCGTGACCTCGACGGTAACATGCGAGAGGCCGGCAACGGGTCCGAGCTTTGCCTTGTAGAAGGCAGGACTTTCCGCCTGTGGGGTCACCAGAGCGACGATCGCGGCGTGGTGGCCGGGACCGACCTGCCAGACATGGAGATCGGTGATCCGCTCGCCGCCCGTTTCCAGCGCCGAACGAATCTCGTCCTGTAGATCTGCCTCCTGCGGCACGACATCGAGCAGCACGCGGCCGGACGACCGCATCAGGCCCCACGACCACTGGGCGATGATAAGGCCCCCGACGATGCCCATCAGCGGATCAAGCCAGAGCCAACCGTAGAGGCTGCCGAACAGCAGTGCGGCGATGGCAAGAACCGAGGTCAGCGCATCCGCGATGACATGGACGTAGGCGGCGCGCATGTTGTTGTCCGAGGCATGTGCGGAATGTGCATGGTCGCCATGGTGGGCATGATCGCCGTGATGGTGATGCTCGTGATGGTGGGAATGGCCATGGCTGTGGCCATGATGGTCGTCCTTCAGGAGCCAGGCGCTCGCCAGATTGACCAACAGACCGACGACAGCGACGCCGATCGCCTGGGCGAAACTGATCTGCACGGGATGGGTGATGCGCAGGAAGCTCTCCCAGGCCATCAGGAGCGCAATCAGCATCAGAATGATGGCGCTGGCAAAGCCCGCGAGATCGCCGAGCTTGCCGGTGCCGAAGGTGAAGCGCGGATTATGCGCCTGACGGCGGGCATAGAGATAGGCAACCGCCGAGATCAGCAGCGCACTCGCGTGCGTCGACATGTGCCAGCCATCGGCGACCAGCGCCATGGAGCCGTAGTAGGTTCCGGCGCCGATCTCGACCACCATCATGACGGCGGTGAGCGCAATGACGAACCAAACGCGCCGGGCGTTGCGGTCGTGGTCAGCACCCAGGAAAACGTGGTCGTGCTCAAGTGTTTGGGTCTGTGCGGCCATCGCACGCTCCTCATGTCGGTTGTCTCAGCGAATGTAGGTTCGCAGAACTTCGGATATTTCCTCGACGGCCTCCATCCGGGCCTTCTCATCGGCGGCATGCAGGACATGCTCGTGAAGGTGGTCGTCCAGCACTTCACCGGTCAGGCCGTTCAGGGCGCCGCGGATCGAGGCAAGCAGCTGCAAGATCTCTCCGCAGGGTCGCTCCGCCTCCAGCGCGCGCTCGACGGCCTCCAGTTGGCCTTTCAGACGGCTGACGCGAGCCAGCAGCTTCTTCTTCTGGTGCGTGGTGTGGGACATAAGCTTATCCATTTAGCATAGGGGGGTACCCTATATACAAGTATCCCTGAGATGAAAAGCGATATCAACGGCCTCGCGATTTCGGCGCCAAGAGTGATCAGCGGCGGCTAACAGATCGGCATGACACTTGCCGATCTAGCTCTCGATGTCGGTGACCGAGCGATCGGACGGCTGCGTCAGGCGACGCTGTTCGCTTCCAAGCGCGAGCTCATAAAACCCATTGACAAACACCGCGTTCTGGTTGATCTATCAACACATGATCAAGAACGCGCACATCACCAGCTCGTATTTTTGGCTGTACCTGTAAGGGGCGGCCGGACAGATCATATTGTCAACAAGCCGCCGTCAGGCGGCTTTGTTGTATCGGCAGCGTCCTGACGGCAGAACACCACACAAGGACGCGAAGACCATGCTTGAAATCGAAGACACCGAAATCTCATTGATCCGCCCGCCGGTGATCAATATCCGCGCCGCCAAGCCGCGTGACCTGCCCGAACTCAACGAAATGATCGGCCTGCTCGCCAAGCACCACGGCGATCCGGCCGCCTCGAGCCCGGAGCAGCTCGAGCGTGACCTGTTCGGTCCGGTTCCATGGATCAGCGCCCTGGTTGCCGAAAGCGATGAAGGCCTGATCGGCTACGCCATTCTTGTGCCGCTCTACAGGGCGCAGGACGGTGCTCGCGGCATGGATCTGCATCATCTCTTCGTGCGGGACGGCCATCGCGGCCATGGCGTCGGTCAGCATCTCGTCAACCGCGCCCGCGACACGGCCCGCAGTGCAGGCTGCGGCTATCTCTCAGTCAGCGCCGCCACCGGCAATGTACAGGCCCATCGCTTCTACGAGAATATGGACTTCGTGCCTCGCCCGGTCACCGGCATGCGCTATATGCAAGCTTTGGCATGAGCGGCATTGACCGCCCCGGACAGCCTGCAAGGAGAAACGGATGACCCGACTTGCAATCGTCCTCACCGATGGATTCGCCGACTGGGAGGTCGCCCAACTGACGGCCTCCGCGCGCTCCTATTTCGGCTTCGACGTGGTGATCGCAACGCCCGACGGCGCTGAGGTGCGCTCGATGGGCGGCATGCGCGTTGCGTCCGACACCGTCGCGGAAAACCTGCATGCCAATGCCTTCGACGGGCTGGTGCTGTGTGGGGGCACGATCTGGGAAACGGAAAAGGCACCCGATCTGAAGCCTGTGATCGACGACTTCACTACGCATGGCAAGCTCGTGGCGGGAATCTGCGGCGCGACTCTGGCGCTTGCGCGCGCCGGAGCATTGAATGCGACCGACCATACCAGCAACGCCGCCGACTTCATCGCCAGCGCGCCGGGCTATGCCGGCCAGGCGCACTACAAGGACAGCCCGCAGGCAGTGCGCGCCGGAAAGCTGGTGACGGCGCCGGGATCGGCACCGATGACCTTTGCTGCTGAAATCTACCGCGCCCTCGGGCACGCCGGCGACGACCTCGATCAATATGTCCTGATGTTCGGCGCCGAGCACCAGCCGAAGGCGGCCTAGGCCGACGCGCCGCTTGTCTTATCGAAGGACCGGCTCACCGTGGAAGCGGCGGCGTGAGGGCTTGGAAACACCGAAGCCCACCTCCATCATCAGACGCGGCTTCGTCTTGGCAACCGTGCCCAGATGAAAACCGAAGGGATCCTCGGCGAAGCCGAAGCCGGCCGCGCCGGTCAGCGTCATCACGCTCTCCTTGCCGTAGAATTCGAGGATCTCGTGCGCGGGGTGGCCGACCAGAAGGGTCAACTGGTGCTTGAGGCGCCGCTTGTTGTGGCTGCCCCTGACATAGACATGCGGACCGGTGCCCTCGTCGACATCGACGAGATAGAAAAAGAACTTCAGCATCCGCCAGTCATCGAGATCGAAGTGATACTTGTCGAGCGATGCCAGGCTGCGGTCGGCTTCGCTTGCTCTCGTCGGAAAACTCCACCAGGTGCGGGTGGTGATCAGCCGGGCCTGCGCACCGAGATAGCAGCGCGCAATCTCCGACAGAACCGGATCGCGCTGGACAGCACGAACGGCTGGGCAATCAAGCGCTCGCTCGAAATGGTGGCCGCTCAGGATCGACCGCCCCCATTGCTGCTCCACGGCTCGGTGATCGGACGCCAGGAACTCGATCTTGCGATCGAAATTTCCAAAGCATGGGGTCGCGCCTGCAAAGCTGGCGATTTCACGGGTGATCGCCTCGGGTAGGCTCAGGTTCGGAAATATCCCGTCGCGCCGCAGCGACGCGACGGCATCTGCATGATTCACGCCTTTGAAGAGCGTCGGCAGATTCTCGATCGCACCATTGCTGCGCCGCGCGGTCAGCCAATGCACCTTGCGCGCCGGGACGGTGCGCGCCAGCAGGAACATCGGCAGCCAGGCAGGATTTTCGCGGATGTCGGCCATGTAGGTCGGCAACCGGGCGACCATGCGCCGCAATTTGCCGCCCTTGCGGGCAACAGTTTCGAGATCATCCGCAGAGTTGACCGACGTAACATGCATGCGGCTGTCCTTTCGGAAGACGTTCTTGGGCGTCGTTCGGAAAGCGAACCGGGGTTCGCCACAGGGCATTCCAGTGCGTGGAGCCGAGTGGAGTGCTGCAATGCGGCATTTTTGAGATATCGCTAATATTAATGGCTCGGAACCGCCTTCAGGTAAGCTGCGATCGCCTCGAGCTCCGGCTTCGGCAGACGAGCGAGGTTGCGCTGCACCTCCGCCATCGAGCCGCCTGCCGTATCGAAGTCGGGCGTGAAGCCGGTTTCCAGATAGTTGGCGATATCGTCCTGGCTCCATGAGCCGACGGTCTTCGAGCCTGGCGTAATGTTAGGGATGCGGCCCCGGCCTTCCGGATTCGGTGCTCCCGACAGCCAGGTGTTTGCCACGAAGCCGCCAAGCCGATCGCGCGGCGTGTGGCATTCGCCGCAGTGGCCGGCGCCTTCGACCAGATACTGGCCGCGCTTGACCTTGTCGTCGACATTGGCCGCGAGCACGACGCGCGGCTCGTCGTTGAAATAGAGGAACTTCCAGCCGCCCAATGCCAGCCGGATGTTATAAGGGAAAGGCAAGTCGTGCGGCGGGGCGACGTTCCCGCTCTTCGGCAGCGTCTTCAGATAGCCGAAGAGATCGTTGATGTCCTTGTCGCTGATCCGGGCATAGGAATTGTAGGGAAAGGCCGGATAGAGATGCTGTCCGTTCGGCGAGACGCCACGCTTCATCGCATTGCCGAACTGCGCCAGCGTCCATGTCCCGATACCCGCCTTCTCATCGGGCGAGATGTTGGGCACGTGGAATGTGCCAAAGGGGCTCTTCAACGCCAGGCCGCCCGACAAGGTGAGCTTGGCATCGCCCTCCGATCCCGGCGCGGCGTGGCAACTGACGCAGCCACCCGTCCAGAAGACCATCTCGCCGTTCTTCAGGTCGGGGTCGCCGAGGTTGGCCCAGTGGCTTTCGGGGAGCGCGGTGGGCGCGGTGATGAAATAGAAGACCGCCCCGCCAACGACGAATACACCGACGAGACAGAGCAAATACCGGACGAACCTGCGGATCATTCACCGCTCCTGTTGCCAACCGCTTTGCGGAAAACATAAAACGATCCGCACCGGCGGCAAGGCTGGCACGGATCGTTCGAGCAAAATGCCTGGATCGCTATTCGGTCTTTATTCTGAATTTCTCATGACAGCCGCCGCAGTTGCCGCCAAGCGTCTTCAGGGCGCCGCCGACTCCGGCTGCGTCGGTCGGAAGCTGGGCGAGAACCTTGTCGGCATCCGCTGAAAGCTTCGCCGCACGAGCCTTGAAATCCTCGTGATCTTCCCAGATCTTCGGACTTGCTGCCTTATCCCCGGTTTCGGTGCCTGGCTTGAATTGATCCGGGAAAACCTTTGCCGTTTCCGAGATCGTCATCAGGGCAGCCTTCACCGCTTCCGCGTCATAAGGCTTCTCGCCCTTGGCGATCGCTGTCATTGCCCCTGCCGCGCCCCCGACCTTCTTCATCAGCGCAGAACGTGCTTCGTGCGTGCCGTCCTCCGCTGCAATCGCAACGCCTATCACCCCCAGACCGGCGATGAGCACTGCCGCGGTTATAGCTTTCAGTCTCATGTCTGCACTCCTGTTTGATTACCAAAGGTCCTCAAAGCCCCGGCTTCGCTGGACGGGCGGCATCATTGCAAATTTTTCAGACCAAAAAAGTAACAAGTGGGTGAGACATCAGGAAAGATGGACCGTCAGGTGGCGGCGCCCTCCTCATAGGGACACGCGCCAGCCATGCCATGCCGTCAGTATTGAGACGGCGATCAGAAGGGCGCCTGCGACCCGTCCGACGAGGATCGTCGCCTTGGGATTGGACACCAGCAAAGTGCGGCTTCGCGCCGCTGTCAGCGCTAGAGTGCCATAGACAGCCGCTTGGGTCGCCATCGTCATAAAGCCCATGACCAGGCCCTGCGCCCAGATCGGTCCATAGATCGGCTTCAGGAATTGCGGGTAGACGGCGATCATGAAGAGATAGGCCTTGGGATTCATCAGGCAGGTCGCCGCGCCCTGGCGGAATGCCCGCCAGCCCGAGCCCAGACCGCCCGCCCCGACGGTCTCCACGGTGATCGAACTGCGAATCAGCGTGAAGCCGATCCAGGCCATGTAAGCGGCGCCGGCAAAGAGCAGCGGGTTGAACAGGGTCGGCAGGAGGACGGCGAGCACACCGACACCGATAGCGCCATAGAGCGAATGCACCGCCCCGCCCGCCACGATGCCGGCGGTCGCAGCAATGCCCGTGCGCCTGCCGCCGCTCAGGGAGTTGGCCAGCACGAACAGCATGTCCATCCCCGGGACAATGATGATGCCGAAGAGAAGGGTGAAGTAGAGCCAGAGATTTTCGCTGTAAGTCATGTCAGTTGCCCGCTATCCAATTCAAGGTCGTTTTCCAAGACCGTGTTGATTTTCAATTCGATAGGGAAAGCTATACGACTGCCCAACTGACAGTGTATTGTCAGGAGCCTGGACCAACGGAGGCGAAAAATGCGCAAGGCCTCACGGCTTTTCGAGATCATCCAGATCCTGCGATTGGCGACCAGACCGATGACGGCGGCGGCCATGGCGGAGACGCTTGAGGTGACCGTGCGCTCGATCTATCGCGACATCGCCGCCTTGCAGGCGATGCGGGTTCCGATCGAGGGCGGCCGGGGCATCGGCTACATCATGCGGCCGGGCTTCGACCTGCCGCCGCTGATGTTCTCGGTCGAGGAAATGGAGGCCATCGTCTTGTCGCTGGCTTTGCTCGATCGAACCGGCGACGAGGAACTCAAGCAGGCGGCCAAGGGCGTCAACCAGAAGATAACAGGCGCCGTACCTGCGCCGCTGCGCCAGGCGATGGAACGAAAAGCGCTCTACGCCTGGGGATCGGTTGCCCAATCTCCTGTCGGGCTCGATCTTGGTCTGGTTCGTCGCGCCATCCGCGACGAACAGAAGCTGCAACTTGACTACCGCGACGAACTCGGCCGCGCGACGGAGCGCAGGATCCAGCCGATCGCCCTCATCTATTACTCGCAGACCGCCAACATTGTCGCCTGGTGCGAGCTGCGTCAGGCAATCCGCAATTTCCGCAGCGATCGTGTGGAGCATTGCGAAGCTGCAGACGCCTATTTCCGAGGCGAAGGCGACCGGTTGCGGCAGCTCTGGACGAGCGAGTGGATGAACACGCCAGCCACCGCAACCGCCTGAGTGGATGAAAGGTGCGCGCCAGTGCTCTCCGCTTTGCCCGAGTTTCACGGTCGGTGAAGTTGGCGCGAATCAGGTTTCGAACTCTTCGTCCAGGACAGGGGCGTCAGGCTTCTGCCGATCCAAACTCTCACGATAGCGGACGCAACCTCGGAGGAACTTCGGCCAGGGAGGCACCGCGATGTCGGGATTGAGCTTTTCCGGCAGCATTTCCCAGAGCTGAGGATGATGCCAACAGAGGTCGTGACCTGTGGCGTCGCGGTGTTTTCTGATCGCGTCGCGGAGGCGCTTCGCCTCCGTGATCAATTCGTTGCGCGACATCGTATCGAGGTCGGCATCCATCTTGCGTTCCTTCCAGTTTCATCGCTCGTGTTCACGCGTCGTCTTCGCGCTTGGGAACCTCAAGCTCGATCATCACTGGCGCATGGTCGCTCGTATGTTCCCAGCTCCTGGGCTTCCTGCGCACGCTCGCCGACTTGAGCCATGGGGCGATCATCGGGCTGAGCAGGAAATGGTCGATCCGGAGACCCGCGTCGCGTTCGAAGGAGTTTCGCCAGTACTTCCAGAAGGTATAGATGCGCTCGTTCGGATGCAGGTGCCTTACGGCGTCGGTCCAGCCTTGTGCGACCAGATCGGCATAGGCCTTGCGAACCTCCGGCCGGAACAAGGCGTCATCCAGCCAGCGCTCCGGCTTGTAGACGTCGATTTCCGTCGGCATGACGTTGAAGTCACCAGCCAAAACGGCCGGAATTTCGAGGTCGCGCAATTCGGCTGCATATTCGTGCAGCCGTCGGAACCAACGGAGCTTGTAATCGAACTTCGGGCCAGGGGCCGGATTTCCATTCGGAAGATAGAGGCACCCGACAAGGATGCCGTCGATGGCTGCCTCAATGTAGCGGCTGTGCGTGTCATCAGGATCGCTCCGAAGACCGCGCCGCGTCAGTATCGGCGTCGAGCCCCTGGATAGGATCGCGACGCCGTTCCAGCTCTTTTGTCCGTGCCAGATTGCGCCGTAGCCGGCCCGCTCGAGCGCACCGCGTGGAAACCGGGCGTCTTCCGTCTTCAGTTCCTGCAGGCATACGACGTCGGGCTTGTCCTCCTTCAGCCAGCGAAGAAGGATCTCGAGGCGTCCGTTCACGCCGTTGACGTTGTAGGTCGCAATCTTCAATTGCCGAGGCACGTTTCGATGGGTTTCGATCGAAGGGAAATGGAAAGCCAGACGCTAAAGTCCAGCCTCCAAAACGTCCGCTTCGGATTGAATGGGCGACGGGATTGTTATCACGACCACGACCGCGCCTCCGTCGCCCACCGTAACAGCAAAATAGGATAGGGTGATGCGGGTCTATTGCGGAGGTTACGCCATGCCAAGTCCGTTCGAAGCCGTCAGTGCGTACTTCCATGCGAAAGACGGGAACCGGCCGTTCCTGATGCGCCACGCCTTCTCCGAGGATATTGCGCTGGAGATGGTGGTCAAGACCGACGCCATCTCCTTTCCAAGTTCAGCCAAGGGCCTGCCTGAGATCGAACAGACTCTCTGCCGGCGTTTCGCGAACGACTTCGAAAATGTCTATACTTTCTGCCTGGCTCGCCCCACAGACGCCAATCGACGCCATTTTCCATGCCATTGGCTCGTCGGCATGTCGGCGAAGAATAACGGAGACATCCGAATTGGCTGCGGCCGCTACGATTGGTACTTTTCCGACATCCAAGGCCTTGTCCAAAGGCTAGTCATTCGCATCGATCGGATGGAGATCATTTCGGCGGATCATTTGGGAGCGGTCATGGATTGGATCACATCGCTCCCCTATCCGTGGTGCCAACCGGAGGACATCGTCCAAAGCATGCCCAGCATCGTCGAACTGGCGCCAATCGCACATTATCTGCAAGAGATCAGATCAATTCCCCCGGACTTCTGAGGCCAGCGCGTTTGGTGGAGGTCCGCTATGTCTTAATTAATAGCCATGCTGCGTCGCAGGCAGTATTATTCATGATCGGTCGGCATCTGTTGGCAACGGCCGCTTGGGAGTTTCGTGCTTCTGCCTGAGCGGAGCATCGAATGAAATGACAGACCTATCAAACGTGATCTCCTTTACAGATGACATCAATGTCGTGTTCGAGGCTCTTTCGGAGTGGTGCTACCTGCACAAGAGAGACCCGAATAGCCTCGAAGGCTGCCGAGCCGCCTCAACGCTCTTCGATCTTTTCCAAGATGGCTGCGACACAAAGGACGGCCTTTTGAGCGCGATGGATCGAAGCGAGATAGCACAGCAGGTGCAGCAAGCCCTACCGATGGGTTGAAGGCGGCACCCTTTGCCGGCCCTATCCAGGCAACGATTGGTAGCAGCCTAGCGGAGCTTCAGCGTCCGGCTGTCCTCACGGCCGAAACCGTGAACTTCGATGCGGTCGGCCCAGATTTCCACGATAGCGAAGGTATTCTCGGTCTCGGTATCGACCATCCCCTTGAAATTGAGGAAATGGCATCCCTCGAGCGTGCCGAAATTGCCGGCGTGGTTGTGGCCGCTGAAGTAGGCCGCGACATGTTCGTGCGCCGTCAGAAGAGTGATGATGCGCTCGCGGTCCCAGCTGTCGTGCGCGTTCGGCGGATAGACGGGGTAATGGTTCATGACGATAACCCGCTCGCCTGCAGCACGGGCTTTGTTAATCTGGTCGGAAAGCCAGGCGACCTGCTCGTCGCTCGGCATGGCGTTCCACTCCTGCGCGTTGACGGCGCCGGCTGCCCTAAGCTCGGCGAGCCGACGGGCGGCTATGTCCCGATAGGGATGCCCTTCCGGCGGCGCAAAGGTGCTGACCTCGTTGCCATCGAGAACGATGAACCGCCACCCCTGCCTGGCGAAGCTGTAGTAAGTCGATGCCAGACCGACGCGGGCGGCGACATCGGCCAACCGATCGGCTGCGACGGAAAAATCATGATTGCCGAGCAGGAAGAAATTTTCGTGTCTCAGGCGGTCGTAGACGGGGAGGATGTCGTCGAAGCTCTCGAAGTCCCGATCGATGATGTCGCCGAGCGTGATGACGAAGCTCAGTTCCTCGCCATTGAAAACCTCGACCGCCGCGGAGAGCTTGGCAAAGCTTCTGGCATAGTGGCGGTTCATTCCGACATGCGGCTCCCTCGCCGCATATTGCGAATCTGCGACGACGCCGAAACGGAGAATGGGAAGATCGGAAAAGGATGTCATGTCAGCGCTTTAGGCGCGCGGCATGACAAGCTTGTGACAGTCATCGAAAACAAAAACACCCGGCGTTTCGAGGCGCCGGGTGCTGACATCTTTTTTTGTGCGAGCCGATTACTTCGCTGCGGCTTCGTAGCGCTCCAGGACGTAGTCCCAGTTGATCAGGCTATCGACGAAAGCTTCCAGGTACTTCGGACGCGCGTTGCGGTAGTCGATGTAATAGGAGTGTTCCCATACGTCGACGCCGAGGATCGGGGTCGCGCCGTGAACGAGCGGGTTTTCGCCGTTCGGGGTCTTGGAGATTTCGAGCTTGCCATTCTTGACGGAAACCCATGCCCAGCCCGAGCCGAACTGGGTCGTGCCGGCAGCGATGAAATCGGCCTTGAACTTGTCGTAGCCGCCGAGGTCGGAATTGATGGCAGCTTCGAGCTTGCTCGGCAGCTTGTTGCCGCCGCCGCCCTTCTTCATCCACTTCCAGAAGTGGACGTGGTTATAGTGCTGGGCAGCATTGTTGAAGAGGCCGGCATTGGTGCCGAACGACTTCTTCACGACGTCTTCGAGGGAGAGATCGGAAAGGCCTGCCTCTGCCGCGAGCTTGTTGCCGTTGTCGACGTAAGCCTTGTGGTGCTTGTCGTGATGGAATTCCAGGGTTTCCTTCGACATGAAGGGCTGGAGCGCTTCGTAGTCATAGGGAAGTTCGGGCAATTCGAAAGCCATTGTGGGTCTCCTCTTGGCAATAGTTTGCGTAATCGGCAGGTGAGGCGGAACATAGGAGCGCAAGCATGGAGAGGCAACCTGCGAAATATCAAAAAAGACGGGCAGAGAGGAAAAATTGCCTTCGCCAAGCACTTGGCTTTGCAGCCCTAAATCGCTGATCATGGGCGAGTTTTACAACAGCTGGAAGACGGGCTTTTCAGATGCAGAGGAATAAAATCCGCTTTTGCATACTTGCCATGGCAATCGCTGCGGCGGGAACCGCCCGCGCCTCCTCAGGCGACGCCTGGCAGGAGTTCGCGTCCGAGGTTGAAGCCAAGTGCAAACAGGCGGCGCGCGCCTCGATCGAGTTTCCACATGCGGTCGTCGATCCGTTCGGCAGCGAGCACTACGGCATCGCCCTTGTAACCGGCAAACCGAAGGGCGCGAACGGCTTCGTTAGCTACTTTTGCGTCTACGACAAGCAGACGAAAAGTGTCGAACTCGGTAGCGAGCTTGAGACGGACGGCATGCGGATTCTCCCTGAGGAATAAGGTCGCCAGGCGGCTGTTGCGCGAATGTCACAGGTCAGCCCCTCGAACCTGTTGATTGTCATCTTGCGTATTTTGACAGCGACCGCGCCGCCGTTTCTAGATGCACGCACAGCATGCGTGTACGGAATCAAGGCAATTTTCGATAGGTTCGCTTAATTAGCTGAAATCCATATTTCGCCGGCGTTTTGACAGTACTTTTGGGGCATAAGTCATGGTCATGAGTTTTTTTCGTCGCGCAGAAGACGGCGGCAAGTCGCTGTCGACAACAGGATACCGACCCGCTTCGATAGCGGATCATCGCCCGGCCGCCGAAGAGCCGCTGCGCTATGCTATCCCTGACGTCAACGATTTCGCTGCTTTCGGTTCCGCACTGGAGGAAAACCAGCGGACGTCGGAAGACCTGCTGTCGAGCCTCACATCGCTGCAGGAGCGCGTTTCCTCGCTGCTCGGCACTCACAGCCAGTCGCTGAACGAGACCGGTGCGCTCCGCGCCGAATGCGCGCGCATCAGCTCGCTTCTCGACTACGAAAGCCATGCGCGTCAAAAGGCTGACCAGGACAATCTTCGCCTGACTGCCGAGAACAAGGCTTTTTACGCCGACAACGCGCAGCTTCGCTCCGAGATCGACGCCTTCCGCGACGAGCTGACAAGGCTGCAGAGCGTGCATCAGGTCACGCGCGAAGAATTCACGATCATCGAAAACCGGCTGCTCGATGCCGAACGTGAACTGACGGATCGCGCCATCCAATTCGATGAAGCCTCGACACTCCTGAAGCGCGCTCAGACGGAGCTCGACCAGCGCAGCCGCGAACTCTCGGCCACCCGCGAAAAGCTCGACAACGAGACGACGGCGCACCAGCTGCTCATCGAAACCTCGCGCCGCGAAAACGGCACCCAGGCGCGCGAAATGGCCCGTCTCAACGAGGAACGCAGCCATCTGAAATCCAGCCTCATCGAACAGGAAGCCCAGGTGCGCAACCTGCAGATGGCCGTTGCGAGCCTGAAGCAGGACCTCGCCCTCTTCGAGGAGCGCCACAAGCGGCTCGAAGTCGAGCACGAGACCCTGCAGGCCTCCTCGGCGCTCGAGATCGCCCACCTGACGACGAAGCACGAGGCGATCGGCTCCAAGGCCGAACTCGTGGAGAAGCTACTCGTCACGGCAAACGGCCGAAACAAGATGACGGATGAGGAACTGCAGGCAGCCCGCGCCGATCTCAAGCGCGTCAAATCGGAACTCGTCACCGCCCTCTCCCGCTCGGAGCGCCTTGCCGAGGAACTGCAGCGCGCACGCACGACCGGCGCCGAGAGCGAGTCCGCCCGCCGCGAACTCGCCACGCAGACCAACGAGCTGACGCTGAAGCTGCGTGAGGCGGAGAGCCTGCGCGTGCGCCGCGACCGGGATGCCGATGCGCTGCGCCGCGACATCGATACGCGCATGGATTCCGATCGCTACGAAATCGGCCAGCTGCGCACCAGCCTGGAGATTGCCAAGTCGGAGATCCGGCAGTTGCGCGCCGAGCGCGCCATCCTGACCGGCCAGCTCGAAGTCGCACGCAGCGAACGGCCGGGCGTCGTGGTCCCCACCGCCGCCCTCGAGGAACGCGACGAAGTCCGCATGCCGACAGCAGGCTTCACACCGATGATCGACATCTCCGAAAAGTCGTTGCGTGCGCCGTCGGCCGACAGCACGCCCGCCGAATAAGGCTTGACGGCGTCAGGCTTCGGCCTGATGCCAAGCCTTGCTTTTGCCGGTATTATATTGGTTTCTTAAGGGGCTAAGGCCGATCGCGTGAACAAAGACTTACGCGACCTGCCTTAGGTCTTTGTTCATGTGCATGTCCTTGCCTCGAACGGCTGCGCGCTTTCGGAAGGCATGCATTGGCCCGGAGGAGACCATGGCGCTCGGCACGTCGCATCGCTTGCAGGAAGGCATCGAATCCGTCGAGACCATGACCCGGTTCGCGTTCGCGATCCTGGCGCTCGCCTCCGGCGTCTACACCTATCTCGGCGTGCGGAGCATCCTCGACGGATCGGCAACCGCCGTGTTCTTCGCGGCGCTCATCTATTCCAGCGCCGTCTCGGTGGCGATCTACGCCTTCTGGACCTACATGGCCCGTTTTTATCCGCACGTGACCAGTACAGGCGGGCGGACGGCCATGCTTGGTGTCATGGCGCTCGGCTGCGCGATGATCATCGCCATGTCGAGCTGGCTCAACGCGGCCGCGCTGGCGGGTTCCGCGGCGCTCGAACAGCATCTGGCCGAAACGCTGGAAGACTACACGGCCGATCTCGACCAGGCGCACCAGAACGCGCTTGCCGCCCAGAGCCTGCTGCCCGACATCCAGCGCACGCAGGAACGGTTCCAGCGCCTCGCCGACCAGGAACGCGAGACCGGCGCGCTGACCGGTACGACCGGGGCCGGCAGCGTCGTGCAGCTCCTGTCGCAGATGGCCTCGCAGCTGACCGAGCTCGAAAACGGCATCAACGCCTCGCGCGAACGGGTGACGACGCTCTTCGACGCGGGCCGCAAGCATCTCGAGACGATGCGGACGCTGGTGTCGGCGCCGGGCGCGATCAATCCGCGCGCCGATCAGTTCGCTGCCGAAGTCGTCGGGCTTTCCGGCGTCATCACCTCGCTGGAGCAGACCTCGATCGCGCCGTCGGTCAAGCGCGCGGCGGAAGACCTGTCGCTCGGCTTCATCGCTCCGGTGGCGGATGGACGCGAGGCGGATCTTGTCACCCGGCAAGACCAGGTGATGGAAACGATCCGATCCTCCGTCGCGGCGCAATCGAAGGTGCTCTCACAGGCAGCCGACCAGATCCTCGAGCGCAAGCCGGTGTCCGAACGGCGGTTCGTTCCACTCTCCTCGGCCGAAGCGGTGCTGCGCTACGCCGGCGACTTCATCCCCAGCTGGGCCGGCGCCATCTCGATCGATATCTTGCCGGCGGTGCTGATCTTCATGCTGTCGATCGTCCACTCGACGCCGCGCCAGCAGGAGCAGCGCCTGCCCTTCGCCGAACGGATTACCGCGGCCGAACTGTTGCAGGCCCTGGAAGTGAGGCGTGAGATCCAGCAGCAGGGTGCCGACGTCGAGGCCGCCATGGATGCTGCAGAGCGCAGTGAAGCGGCGGACCAGTCGAATGTCGCGAGCTTCGACCTGTCAGGCAAAGGACCACGCAAAGGACCGCCGGCATGAGACTGGAAACGGCGGGGCAAAGGTTGAAGGACTACGTGCTCTCCGCCGATGACGGCACGCTGATGCGGCATGCCTTCCACGCTCTCCTCGCCGCAGCCGCCGTCTTCGTGGTGATAGACTGGCATGAAATCAGCTCCGACAGTCCCAACAGTCCGGCCTCCGATCCACTTACGCCGGGTGCCCTGCCCATGCTTCCGCCGGCTCTCACGCAGGGCAAACCCCAAAACGCACCTGGCGAGATCACCGCGGACCCCGAGGTCCTGATGAGGCCGATCCGCTTCGAACTGCGGGCGGACGGCGTGCTCCTTGCGCAGGGCACGATCGAACCCGGCGCGGCCGCACGCTTTGACGCCGAAATCCGGGCCCGTGGCGAGTACGTCAAAACAGTCGCGCTCGATTCGCCGGGCGGATCGATTGGCGACGCGATCGCCATCTCCACGGTTATCCGCGAACGCAAGATCGCGACCAGCGTCGCCAGCGGCGCGCTTTGTGTTTCCTCCTGCCCGATCGTCATGGCCGGCGGCGTCGTCCGTACGGCCGACAAGGATGCTGTCATCGGCGTACATCAGGTCTTCAACGCCACCAGGGAGAAGCTGTCGCCTGATCTCGCCATGTCCGAAGCCCAACGCACCACCGCCGATATCACCCGACATCTCGACGACATGGGAATCAAGCCGGACCTCTGGATCCACGCCATGGAAACGCCCCCCGACAGGCTCTACTACCTGTCTCCCGACGAGATGAAGGAATTCGCGCTGGTTGCGCCGGCTGTGGGGGTGGTGTCCAGGAAGACGAAATAGGCAGCCTGCCAATGCCCTAAAGCACGTGGCGATCTTCCGATTCTCTTGCCGCGCCTTGTTCTCGGCAACACGCAACGAGTGCCAAAAACGACTGCTTACGGCTCGAAACGCTCCTCAGTATGAGGAGAGCGGCAGACCGCGTGATCGGAAATTCGAACCGCGGCCACCTTTGTCATTGCGCTATTACCCATCGGTCGAGACCGTGACGGATTTCCAAGCCTCAATCTCCTGCTGCAGGCGCTCGATCCTGTCAGACACGAGTTTGAGCGCATCGCTTCCAAGCAGGAGTTGCGGTGGAGGATTGGCAGACTCGATGAGGCTAAGCACGGCTGCCGCGAGTTTGTTGGGATCGCCAAGCTGCTTGCCGCTTTTTGCTTGCCGCGCTTCTCGGATCGGATCGAACAGCGCGTCGTAGTCGTCGATGGACCGCTCAGTCCTTACCATCGAGCGGCCGGCCCAGTCGGTCCGGAACGAGCCGGGGCAGAGTGCGGTGACGTGGACGCCGAACGGCGCCATTTCCGCACGCATCACCTCCGATATTCCCTGAAGCGCGAACTTGCTGCCGCAGTAATAGGCGATGCCGGGCATGGTGATCATGCCGCCCATCGACGTGACATTGACGATGAACCCGCGGCGCCTCTCGCGAAACCGCGGCAGGAAAGCCTTGGCAACCGCAACAGCGCCGAAGACGTTCACGTCGAACTGACGACGCATTTCGTCGAGCGGCGACTCCTCGAGGAGCCCTTCGTGACCGTAACCGGCATTGTTGATCAGGACGTCGACCGGGCCGTGGTCTATCTCAGCCTGCTCGACGACGTCCGGTATCCTGTCGAATTCGGTCACGTCGCAAAGGACGGAACGGACCGCCGGCAGGCGTTCCGCAAGCCTTGCTTGCGAGGCTTCGGAGCGGACGGTGCCAATGACGGTATGTCCCTGTTCGCTGGCTGCCGTCGCGACTGCCAGGCCGAACCCGGAATTCGCGCCTGTGATGAAGAAAGTCTTCTGTGACATGTTTGACAATCTCTTCTTGATTGGTGAGAACCATTTGACTGATAGTCTTTCCATACAGGTTCATCGATTGCGGAAACTATGAGTGTCTTGCTAAATCCTATAAATGCGAAGGGTGCGCCATCAAGGCGCCGGGAGCTTGTGGAACTGGCCGGACGCCTCGCCCCGCGTCACGGCTACAATCCGACGGGGCTTCACGGTGTCCGCATCCTCAGGACCGAAGAGGTCCTCCACGACATCCCCGTCCTCTACAAGCCTGGTGCGGTTTTCGTGCTGCAGGGTCGCAAGCAGGGAATGCTTGAAGACGAGGTCTATCTCTACGACGAAGAGCATTATCTGGCGGTCTCGGTCCCGGTTCCGTTCCGGATGGAATCCGTAGCCAGCGCAGAATGCCCCCTGCTCGCGGTCTATTTCGAATTCGACATGCAGCTCGCGGCCGAGATCGCCTCGGACGTCGAGGCACGGTGTTCCGGACCGGCGGGCACCGCGGCGAGAAGTCTTATGTCCAGCAGAATGGAACCCGACATCGAGGATGTCGTGCTACGCCTGTTGCGAGTGCTCAACGATCCCATGGAGATTGTGGTTCTGGGCGCAGGCATCCTGCGCGAGTTGCACTATCGCATCCTCGTCGGCCCGCAGGGCGCACAGATGATTGCGGCGCTACAGCAGAAAGGCACCTCCGGCAAGATCGTCCAAAGCCTCGCCCGATTGCGCGAAACCTACAGCTTGGAGATTTCAGTGACGGCGCTCGCACAGGAAGCGGGCATGAGCGTCCCCTCCTATCACGCACATTTCAAGGCGCTGACAGGCAGCAGCCCGATGCAATACGTCAAAGCGATGCGGCTTCACGAAGCAAGGCTGATCATGGCGCGCCAGGAAAAAACGATCGCAGAGGCCGCGCTGTCGGTTGGTTACCTCAGCCCAGCCCAATTCAGCCGCGACTTCAAAAGGCACTTCCGCCGCACCGCCTCAGAGGAGGTGAAATGGGTCCGCAGTCACCTCGGCGAGCTTGCCTTGCGACCATGAGGTGTCCGGTAGCGGCGCAAATGCGTGACGAATGTCGGAGATGCAACGCCTTCAGCGTCGGAGGCTGTTGGCAGCGGCAAGCATTTCCGCCGCGTTTGGAAAGATGCAGAGGCTGTCAGGCCCGTCGCGCGCTTCAATCTGCACCCAGCGAACGATGCCATCGCTGTCGATGAGGAAGTGCCCGACAAGCTGTGTGGGGTGGCTTGCGAAGATGGCATGATCGATTTCAGTAAGCTCGAAGCCGTCTTGGGCGTTGAGTAAGGCGTTGGCCGCCATCGGGTGTAACGCTTCCGGCAATTCACCCGTCGGGTTAATGCGAGCGGCCTCGAATTGCTCCATGCTTGCCCGATAGGGCCATACTGGTTTCTCGCCGCTGCCCTCGGGCAGGAACTCACCGTGCGGCACGCCGAAGGCCCGGTGCGTCGAGCAATCCTCGTCACATAGGAGCACGGCCGGCGTCGGCCGGTGCTCGAAATATATGCGGGCGCGCTCTACCGGCGTGTTGATCACGGCAACTGTTTCCACCCCCGCGGCGCGCAGGGCAGGCTGTAGACTACCGAGTTGTCCCACCTGACGCCGGCAGAACGGGCAGTGCAGCCCGCGGAAGAAGGCGATCAGAAAAGGGTGACCGTGGAGGCTCGCGAGTGAGACCGTTCCTTTTTGATTTGCCGACGGAAGTGCGAAGGCGGGAGCGTATTCCCCTGGTTGGAGCGGGCGCTTCTGGTCTCCCATGGCATTTGTCCTTTGCTAGGAGTTCAGGTGAATGCTGGGCTTGATCCAAGTCCAACACCTATCACGCCACGGCACCACTCGCTATGTTCACGGTGCAATCGGGTGGAGTGCGAGGCTTCAGAAGTCTTGCGACGGCGACACGTCCCCTTGTAGCGCGAAAGAGATGTCCGTATCGGCGTCGCCTTTCGGCCCTTTGCGGCCATCAAACGCGCCACTTGCATCAGACAAAAGCCACGCCTCAATCGCAATCGAAAGTTAAGGTTCAAGCGACAAACGCGCGCAGCGGGCGTTGACATCTGGTCTCGGCCGCGTCGGGTCGTTCCACTTTTGCGCGTCGAGAGGCGATGTGAAATTTCGGTTGCTTGCAGTATTTCTAATTATCTTGCCGGCCGTCTCGGCCGCGCAAGAACACAAGCGTCGTTTTGCCAAATATCAATTCTTCTATTGCGCGGCCGTCCATATGAAGCTGGCCGAAGTCTACAGGAAAACAGGTTTATCGGACGCCGAAGCCTTTCATACCTCAGAGGCGAACTTCCTGTACGAGAAAGGAAAGAATGGCCTCATTGAGATTGGAAAGTCTCCGGAGGACGCCGCTGAGCGAGTGAAAAAGCATAGGGATGGCCTTGATAGCGAATTGCAGAGTACACCAAGCAAGATATCCAAATTATGCTGCACCTCTGTAACTCATTTTTTCCAGAGCGAGCGAGCCGGCCCGAAATCGGGCGTAGCAATAGCTACGCGAGTGACCTGCATACATAAATGGTACGATGTCTGCTTGTGGCGGCGCAAAGCGGCCTAGAACGGAGGCGAGTGATACGCTCAAACTCTCCGCCGCCGATGTGGCGTGACTACAGTAGGTTCTTGTGGACACGGCCATCCTTGACGATGACGGACAAATTCTTTTCCGGCGCTTCGATCAATCGAAGATCGTCAAGCGGATTTCCGTTCCATACCAGCACATCCGCGAGTGCCCCTTCTTCGATAACCCCGAGTTTCCCCGCATAGGGTGTTCGCAAATTTGAAAGAGCGAGCAGCTCGGCATTGACCGAAGTTGCCATCTTCAGCGCGTCGGCATTGCTGAACCAGTTGGACAAATGGGTCAGCATGATGTTTTGACGGGGCGTCAGCTGCGGCGAGAAGAGGACATCCGATCCCCAGGCAAGCTTGATGCCGTACTTCTTGGCGTAGTCGTACACCTTCGGCGTGCCGGCAAAGAGTTGTTTGACGCGCTCAACACCCGGACCCGTTTGCGACGCGGCGTCTTCCATGCTCAGAAACGGCTGGGTGCTCAGCCAGACGTTCTTGTCCGCGAACATTCTTGCCGTGTCCTCATCCATCAAATGGGCGTGCTCGACGCAGGCGACGCCCCCCGCGATAGCGCGCTGCACGGTACGGGGAGCGTAAGCGTGGATCGTGACATAGGTGTTCCAATCCCTGGCCACCTCGACGGCGGCCCGGATCTCATCTTCACTGAACGTCGTCATGTCGAGAGGGCTGCGAGGCGAGGAGACACCGCCGCCGCCCACCAGTTTGATATGGGACGCGCCCTGCAGGAGTTGCTCGCGGACGCGCCGCTTCAGGGAGCCTGATATCATCGACGATCGCCGAGGCGCCAAGCAATTCGCCGACACTGAGTTGGCCATCTTTCGCGGGTATTTCCGACGGCATCCTGAGGTCGCAGTGCCCCCCGGACGTGGTGATCATTGCCCCCGGAGGAAAGATGCGGGGACCCGGAATGATGCCGGTGTCGATTGCCTGTTTGAAGGTGAAGACGGGCCCGCCCAGGTCTCTCACGGTGGTGAACCCGCGCATGAGGGTCCGGTCTGCTTCGGCAGTCGACGCGGCGTAAATTATACCGGGATCACCTGCAAGAAGTACGTTCAATGGCACCGCGGCAAAGATCGAATGCCAATGGGCATCGATCAGGCCCGGCATCACTACGCTGCCAGCGCAGTCGATGACGGTCGCGTCGGCGGGCGGAGGATTGCCGTTCGCGTCAATGGACGACACTACCATTGCCTTCGATCAGTATTTGGACTGAGTCCCGCAGGGCAGTTGTCTTACCATCGAACAGACGAGCCTGTCGCGGCATCAGCTTTTGCGGGGGCGAGGACTGCGCGCTTGCCAGACCGGGTAGGCCTGCCGCGATCGCGGCCGAACCGACAGTCTTCAGAAAACTTCTGCGAGAGTAATCCGGAGGTGGCTCGAGACCCTGTGGAGCTCGGGGTTTGCACATCCGCAACTCGCCGATGACGCTAAGCGATTATACTTCCGGCCTAAACGAAACATTGCTTTTTCCATCTCAAGGCGCTGAAATACAACCCGACGCTAACATGGCCTTTCTGGATAATCTACGGGCACTTGGTCTGGGCATCAAGCTGGACGGGCGTCAAGTGAAAGCGATAGCTCTATCGGCAACCCAACCTCGACCACCATTGCGGGCAAAAGGGTGAAGAATGGCAACTTCATTTTGGGCGGGTAAAGCTGCGAAATACTCAATTTCAGTTCTGGTTTTTCTGTCGCTTGCGGTGAGTGGGGCTTCTGCGGCGGAGCCCCGTCAGGCGCGGGACGAGTTGAAGGCATTTCCCGAGGCGCCAGCGGGCCAGCAACGACACGTTATCTTCCTGGCGAAGCGTTCCGACGAAGATGCGCGCCGGGTTGGCGTGATCGTCGGTCGAACCGAGTTGGTGGACTGCAATCGACATACCTTTGGCTCCCAGCTGGAGAAGCGCACGGTCGATGGCTGGGGATATGACTACTACGTCGTTACCGGAGTTGGCGTGGTCGCGAGTACGCGGATGGCGTGCCCGGATAATACCAAGAAGAAAACGTTCGTGCGGAGCTCGGACGAGCCGCTCTTGCGATACAACAGCAGGCTTCCCCTCGTGGTGTTTGCACCCGTCGACGTGGAAATCCGGTACCGGATTTGGAGAGCGGGCCGAGAGAGAACGACAGACTGACGACGCTCCGTCGCGGATCGCCAATATCGTGTTCGGCGGCAAGACCAGGACGTTTGGCGCGGGCCTGCTACCGCGTTCTGTTTTCCCTTTTGCCGATGCCTCGGCCCCGGTCCCCTTTGGGGGGGCATGTTCTAGAGCCTTTCATGTTTTGACGGAAGCGTAGCCGGCATTTGAGAAGTAGTTGGCGCATTCCTCTGGCTTTATGGTGTCGGCGAGTAAGCCCAGGTGGCGCCACGTTTCCTCGATGGTTCGCTTTTGAGCCTGGCGCATCCAGTGCTTGATCTTGGCGAAGGCTTGCTCGATCGGATTAAGGTCGGGGGAATATTTCGGCAGGAACCATAGCCTGGCGCCGACGGCCCTGATGGCATCGCGGATGGCCTTGGCTTTGTGAGAGCCGAGATTATCGAGGATGACGATGTCGCCAGGTTTGAGGGTCGGGATCAACTGCTGGCGGACATAGGCGTGGAAGCATTCGCCATTAATGGGACCGTCGAAGACGCAGGGCGCAGTGAGCTTGTCGCAGCGGAGGGCGCCGAGGAAGGTCAGGGTGCGCCAGCGGCCATGCGGGGCAAAGCCGCGCAATCTTTTGCCCCTCGGCCCCCACCCGCGTAACGGCGCCATGTTGGTGCGGATCCAGGTCTCGTCGATGAAGACGAGCCGCTTCGGATCGAAGCGGTCTTGCCAGGCTTTCCAGCGGGCTCTGCGCCGGGCAATGTCGACGCGGCCCTGCTCAAGGGCGAACAGCGTTTTT
>NZ_LNCD01000085.1 GCF_001542405.1 Rhizobium altiplani | reverse complement strand
CTGTTCATCGGTTACCTGTTCGGCGTGCGCTCGGAGCGTCAGTTGGTGCGCGAGATCGAGGTCAACGTCGCCTACCGCTGGTTCTTGCGGCTGAAGCTGACGGATCCCGTGTTCGACGCCTCGACCCTGTCGCAGAACCGCCGCCGGCGCTTCAACGACACGTCGGTGGCCCAGGACATCTTTGATCATATCGTCAGCCAGGCGATCGCCCACAAGCTGGTCGATGGCACGGTGCTTTACACGGATTCAACGCATCTGAAGGCGAATGCCAACAAGGGCAAATACGATCTTGCGATGATCGAAAAGTCGCGGGCCGATTATTGGGCCGATCTCGACCGGGCGATCGAGGCGGAGCGGACGCTGCACGGGCAAAAGCCGCTGAAGGACAAAGAGCGTGAGCCGCAGGTGAAGGAAATCAAGGTGTCGCGCACCGATCCCGACAGCGGCTACATGGTGCGCGACGGCAAGCCGAAGGGCTTCTTCTATCTCGACCACCGCACGGTCGACGGCAAGCTTGCGATCATCACCGACACCCATGTGACGCCGGCCAATGTGCATGACAGTATCGTCTATCTCGAGCGGCTCGACCGGCAGCGGGAGCGGTTCGGCTTCGAGGTCGGCGCCGTCGGCCTGGATGCCGGCTATGCCACGTCCGGCATCGCCAAGGGGCTGGAGGACCGCCAGATCCTAGGCGTCACCGGCTATCGCAATCCGACCCCACCCAAAGATGGCATGATGCGCAAGTCGAAGTTCGACTATGAGCCCGAGACGGACGGTTATCGCTGCCCCGAAGGCCAACTGCTCGCCTATGCCACCACCGACCGCAACGGTTATCGCCACTACACATCCGACCCGGCGATCTGCCAAACCTGTCCGCTGCTCGCCTCCTGCACATCAAACACCAAGGCGGTGCGCACCATCACCCGCCATGTCTGGGCCGATGCCCGCCAGCGCACCGACGCCAACCGCCTGACCCCTTGGGGCAAGGCAATCTATAAGCGCCGCAAGGAGACGGTCGAGCGCTCGTTTGCCGATGCCAAGCAGCTTCACGGCCATCGCTATGCCCGCTTCCGAAGTCTCACCCGTGTCGCATGCCAGTGCCTGCTGGCCGCAGCCGCCCAAAACATCAAGAAGATCGCAATGGCGCTCACCAAGCCACCCAGACCAGCCATGGCATGAGGGCCAGAGACCGCCAACTTCGCCGCGCCGCAGAACCCAACTTAAAACAACCAACGTCCAAAAAAACAAACCCGCCGAAAATATCGACGGGTTTGTCAGCGGTCTGAAGGCCGGCGTTTCGCCGGCCTTTTTCGTTCAATCTACTATCGCTTATCGCAAAGCACCGACCAGAACGTCGCGGCCATTTTCGATGGTGACCCAGCGACCGGCATTGTTGCTCGACTGGCGCTTGATGAAGGAGTAGGGCGTGTCGAACCATGGCTTGATGTTGGACGCCAGGTTGTCGAGCACGAAGTCGCCGTTGCTGGTGCGCAGCGTCAGCACGGCATGACCTTCGCCATCGGGCTTGCGGACCACCGTGAGAAGAAGATTAGCCGGCGAAATTCCGCGCTGTATCAGGATGCGGCGCTTCAGCAGGGCGAAGTCCTCGCAGTCGCCTGCGGTCGTCGGATAAGCCCAGACTTCATCCTTGCCGTAGATTTCCTTGTCGGTCATCGGCGTGATGCTGTTGTTGACCATCGTGTTGACGGACCGCACCATTCCCCATTTCCCTTCCGACATCTCGGCCGGCGAGACGTTGCGGTTTGGGCCGCATTCATTGCGATGGCTCTGGCAGAAGTCGTAATGGCCGATCGGCTGGGACGTCGCAGCGCCAGTAACCATCGAGAGGTTGTTGGTGGAAGCCGGCGTTGCGGCTGTAGACATAGCAAACATGGCCATCATGGCCACGACGAAACCCTTGATCCGCACGCCCGCTGTTCCCTTGCATCGCCCATGTATTGTTAATAAAAAGTTAACGGACGGAGGCTCGGAGAGTCAATCGTTACTTCTGGGGAAGGTGCCACTACCCGCCAATATGGTTAAAATCCGTTAGGATTTGGCACACATGGATCGTTTGGCCTAGCGGATAAGCCCTTTGACGGCGGCGAGAATGCGCTCGATGTCCTGGGGCCGCGACAGCCGGTGATCGCCATCACGCACGAAGGTCAGCACGACGTCGTCGGCGGGGAGATGTTCCACGAGCTTCATAGCGTGCTGATAGGGAACGTCCGGATCCTTCATCCCCTGCAGGATATGGACCGGGCAGCCGGTCTCGATGATGCCGTTGAGCACGCTGTTGTCGCGCCCGTCCTCCATCAGGGTTCGCGTATAGATGTTTGGCTCGGGGCTGTAGGCCGACCGCTCTTCGAAGTAGCCGCGCTCGGCCAGCGAGGCCTTCTCCTTCTTCGTGAGGTTCGGCTCGATCAGATCGGAGGTGAAGTCGGGAGCCGGCGCAATCAGCACCATGCCCGCGAGCTTCGGCCCGTCCTGCCGCTTGGCGAGTTCCTGCGCCAGCCTGAGCGCGATCCATCCGCCCATCGACGAGCCGACGACGAGGATGCTCTCGGGCGCCGCGTGGAGGATTACCGCAAGCGCCTCCTCGAGCCAGCGCGAGATCGTCCCGTCGGTGAATTTGCCGCCGGACAGGCCGTGGCCGGAATAGTCGAGGCGCAGGCAGGCAAGGCCGTTTTCGGCCGCGAAGCTGTCCAGCTCCACCGCCTTGCTGCCGCTCATGTCAGAGCGGTATCCGGAGAGCCAGACGAGGGTTGGGCCGGCCGTTTGGCCAGGTTGGCTACGCGCAATATAGGCGATCTCGCGCGCAGCTTCGCCCTGTCCGACGGTAAGATATTGTTGGTTGTAAGTGAGATTTGCGTCAGACATCGCGGAACTCCAGTTGTTTTGGCCTATAAAACAGATTCTTGACAGGCTGACAGCAGGTGATTTTTCCGCTAAAGGATGGTACCGACTCCGTTGCAGCAATGGTGAAACGACATTTGTACTTCCGTCATCGGGAGTGCCCGGGCTGCAGCGATCCGAAACAACGCGAGGAGAATACGACCATTCGCAGACCCTTTAAAGCCGACGCGCCCGTAAAGGAAGGGCCGCGCTCGAACCGGGAAATTCGCATCCCCCGAGTTCAGCTGATTGATGCTGAAGGACAGAACTTGGGTGTTGTGCCCACCGACCAGGCCCTGAAAATGGCTGAGGAAGCCGGCCTCGATCTGGTGGAAATCTCCCCCAATGCCGAACCGCCTGTATGCAAGATCCTCGATCTGGGCAAGCTGAAATATGCCAACCAGAAGAAGGCTGCCGAGGCGCGCAAGAAGCAGAAGATTGTCGAAGTTAAAGAAATCAAGATGCGCCCTAACATCGACACCCATGACTATGAGGTGAAGATGAAGGCGATGGGTCGTTTCTTTGAAGACGGTGACAAGGTCAAGGTGACATTGAAGTTCCGCGGCCGTGAAATGGCGCACCAGGAACTTGGTATGAAGCTGCTGCAGCAGGTGAAGGCCGACACGACCGAATATGCCAAGGTTGAAGCCGAGCCCAAGCTCGAAGGCCGCCAGATGATGATGGTACTCGCGCCGAAGTGAGGCGCGTCGCCACTCTCCAATCAAAGCCGTCCGTAAGGGCGGCTTTTGTATTTTGGGGCTGTGGTCGGACCAATCTGACAGGATGCTGACAAACGCACTCAACAGTCTGTCAGAGAGACTTTGGCAATCTGTTCTCAACAAGAAGAGAGCAGAAGGCAAAGATCATGAAGAAGACCATTTCACACGCGTTATTGGCTTCCGTCGCCGCAATCGCGGTGACGTTGTCGCTCCCGACAATGCAGACGTTCACGTCAGGCCATTTTTCGTCGTTGGCATTCGCTCGCGGCGGCAGCGATGATGGCGGTGGAAGCAGCACCAGCGGCAACAGTGGATCCAGCCATAGCGGTGGCAGTGATGACAACAGCGGCAGCGGGCGTGGCGGTGATGATCATAGCGGTCGCGGCGGTCATGACGACGGCGATGACGATCACGGCCGTGGACGTGGACGCGATGACGGAGCCAACCATGACGCCAATGACGACAATCCTGGCGAGCACCGCGGCGGCCGCAACGACAATCGCCCGGAAGTGACGCTTTCGGTGTCCGAAGCGAGCCTGACGGGACTGCTGAACGGTTCGCTTGTCGCCGTCGATCAACTCGGCCGGCGCCTCGAGGTCGAGGTTGAGCTTGAGCATGGGGCACACGAGGTGGTCGCGCATCCTCACAGAGGTGACTTTATTCGAAATCCTGGCGCAATCACCAGCGTCAACATACTTCCCGCTTCGGCGCAATAATCTGCCCGGCGCGGTCTTCCGGCCACCCCTTCGGAAGAAGGAACTCCGCCGCGCCCCGGCGGAGTTCCTGGTTTGTCGGAGCTTTGTCTGGTCGCGATAAAGTGTTCAGTGTAGGTTCCGCGATTGCAGAAGCATTGAGGTACATTGAAGTTCAATGAATAGAAGCCGTCGCAGTTTCATGACGATGTTGATGCTGGCCATAGCGCTCTCTGCGGCCGGCCCGATGTTCGTTTCCCATGCTGAGGCCAAGGATGGTGGCAGCGATGATGGCGGCGGCAGCAGCGGTGGGAGTGGTTCGAGCGGAGGCAGCGGCTCGTCGGGCTCTGGTTCGCCCGGATCCTCGGGTTCCAACTCGGGCAGCGGCAGTTCCAATTCCGGTCGTGGCGGCCGCGACGATCACGGGGATGATGACGGCGGCGACGACCACGGCGGAGGCGGAGGCGGCGGTAGCAGCGGCCGCGGCAGTGGCGGCCGGAACACCGATTCCGATCGCGCGCGCGACGCCGTTCGCGAGGGCCGGATCCTGCCGCTGAAGACCGTTCTGCAGCGGATCGACGCAAAACGCTACGGTCGGGTCATCGACGTCAATCTCCATCGATCCATGTTCGGCGATGTGTATCAAGTGAAAGTTCGCGACGGGACGGGCGCGATCAGGACATTGCGTGTCGACGCCCGCAACGGAGCATTGCTGGGGGGGTAGGGGCTATGCGTATCCTGTTGGCGGAGGACGATCCCAATATTTCCGGCCATGTGGTCGAAAAGCTTGGGCGGGAAGGCTATCGCGTCGAGGTATTTGCAAGCGGGCCTGCTGTATGGGAAGAGGGCGAGACGGGCGATTATTCAGCCATCATCCTAGACCTCGGATTGCCCGGCATGGATGGCCTGTCGATCCTGAAGCGCTGGCGCGGCGCGGGCATCAACACGCCGGTTCTTGTTCTCACTGCCCGCGGCTCGTGGATGGAGCGTGTCGACGGCTTTGATGCGGGAGCCGATGACTACCTGCCGAAGCCGTTTCGTACCGAGGAGCTGCTGGCTCGCCTGAGAGCGCTCCTGCGGCGCACCGGCGCCATCGCATCGCGCGTCAAATCCGCCAACCGCTTCACTCTCGATGAAAGCGCAAGGCGCGTCACTTTCGATGGACGCGAACTTGATCTCAGTCCGCTCGAATACCGGATGATAGCGCTTTTCATCGGCAAGCCCGGTGAGGTCCTGAGCCCGACCGAACTGGCGAGCCAGGTTCAGGGCCGTGATGACGATGCCGCCAAGAATGCCGTGGAAGCTATGGTGGCGCGGCTGCGCAAGAAGACGGACAGCGACGCCATCGAGACCCGGCGCGGCTTCGGCTATGTTCTTCCGGAGCGACCTCGGTGATCCACTCGCTGCATTTTCGCCTCGCTGCCGGAGCGCTTGTCGCGATCGCGCTGGCGTTGATGCTCGTCTGGGCGGTGCTTAGCCACCTGTTCGCGGATTATCTGGCCGACCAGTATTCCAACGAAATGACGTCGGTGATGGATTCGCTGGCGGCGCGGCTCAGCGTGGAGAATGGCGCTCTTGAATTGAAGAACGAGCCTGCCGACTCGCGCTTCCAGATCCCCGCCGGCGGCCGCTACTGGCAGATCTCTCCCGATGGCAATGAGGAGCCGCTGCGGTCTCGCTCTCTGTGGGACGAGGAGATCACCGCGGATGACCTGTCGAAGGACATGTATTGCGGGTTCCGGGAAACGGACGGGCCGGATGGCTCGCCGCTGCTGGTGTCGATGAAGACGATGGCGCTTGGCGAAGGCGCCGCAAAGAAGAACTTCACCGTCTATGCGGCTTTCTCCAAGCCCGAGATGGAAGCGGCGCTTGAAAGCTATCACCGGCCGTTGCGGCTGATGCTGCTTTCGACCGGCGGCATGCTGCTCCTCGCGGCGTTCTTGCAGGGGTGGGTGGGCTTGCGCCCGCTGGTGCGGCTTCGCGAGCGCGTCGCGGATATCAGGGCCGGCCGCAGCTCACATATCGGCACGGAGGGGCCGAGCGAGGTCAAGCCGCTGGTTCGTGAAATCAACCTGCTGCTCAGCGAGCGGGAGACGGCGATCGAGCGCGCCCGCGCGCGTGCCAGCGACCTCGCCCATGGTTTGAAAACGCCTCTCACGGTGTTGTCTCACCTGGTTGAAGCCTTGCCCGAGGACCAGCGCGAAACGGCTCTGCAACAGATCGAGCTGGTCCGCCAGCGCGCCGACCGACAACTGCAGGCCGCCCGCATGGGAGTGGAGCAAATGGCCACGACGTCGCTGCTCGGCATTGCAGGAAAGCTCGTCAATGTGCTGACGCCTTTCACCGAAGAGAAAGGAATCGACTGGCATCTCGATATCGACCCCGCCCTGACGGTTCAGGCGGACCCCGCGGACATCGCCGAGGCACTCGGCAACGTACTCGACAATGCCGTGCGCTTTGCCAGGACGCGCATCGATCTTTCCGCCGGTCGCTTGCAGGATGATGTCGTGCTCAGCGTTTCCGACGATGGACCCGGCGCCGATCCTGGTAGCTACGATCTGATGCTGAAGCGCGGTGTCAGGATCGATGAAGGCACGGCAGGAACTGGGTTAGGGCTGGCGATCTCGGGCGATATCCTTGAGGCTTACGGCGGCCGGCTCGATCTTTCCGCCTCGCGGTGGGGCGGTCTGCAGGTGAAACTGATGCTTCCGGCCATGGCGAGCCGGCTTCCCGCCATTGCTTAGAAGATTCATTGGCCGCCCCGTTGCACTTTTATGACGCTGCGGTTATAAGCGCGCGTCCGAACTGACCGGCAGGGCATGCCGTGGCGGTTTCGAATGCTTGCGGAACGGTTCATCACCGGAGCCGCAGATCAACAACAAACGCTCCCGCACCTTGTTGCGACGGCCGGAAACCGGGCATCGCGAGAAGGCTTCTTTGATGAAGAGCAGGGGGTCCAGAAACGGAGTAGCAAAATGCCCAAGATGAAGACGAAGTCTGCTGCCAAGAAGCGGTTCAAGATCACCGCGACCGGCAAGGTCAAGGCTGCAGCTGCTGGCAAGCGCCATGGCATGATCAAGCGTACCAACAAGTTCATCCGCGATGCACGTGGCACGATGGTTCTCGCAGAACCCGATGGCCGCAAGGTCGTGAAGAACTACCTGCCGAACGGTCTCTAAGACTATTCCGCGAACGCTTTAGATTAAGGAGATCATGAAATGGCACGTGTAAAAAGAGGCGTTACCGCCCACGCCAAGCACAAGAAGGTTCTGAAGGCCGCTAAGGGCTTTTACGGCCGTCGCAAGAACACCATCCGCGCTGCGAAGGCTGCTGTCGATCGTTCGAAGCAGTATGCTTACCGCGACCGCAAGATCAACAAGCGCAACTTCCGCGCCCTCTGGATCCAGCGCATCAACGCCGCTGTCCGCGAATTCGGCCTGACCTACGGCCGCTTCATCGACGGCCTGAACAAGGCTGGCATCGAAGTCGACCGTAAGGTTCTCTCCGACATGGCAATCCATGAGCCGGAAGCATTCGGTGCACTCGTTGCTGCCTCCAAGAAGGCTCTCGAGTACCTGAAGGACGCCGGTACGAAGAACGAGTTTGAAGCAGCCGTCAACTAAGCCGGCGCTGTCAGAGCTTTTGCTTCGATGATTTAGAACCCGCGCTGGCCAGGCTTGCGCGGGTTCTTTGCATTTGGCGCGATGGCGATTGAGACGGCATTGCCCGCGATGGGCCGTTCCTCTCTCGACGTCGCGGGCTTTTTGTGGTGTGCCCGGTTGATTGGCCGCGTGCACATGGGTAGTGATCTGCGACGCTTCATCGTGGCGCTTGAGCTATTCGATGCATGTTTTCGTGAATTATCGACAAGACTGACGCCCTGTGAGGCAGGAAAAGATGACCGAACTCGAAACCCTGGAAAAGCAACTTCTGTCTGATGTGGCAGCCGCTGCCGACGAGCCGGCGATTGAAGCCGTGCGTGTTGGCGCGCTCGGCAAGAAGGGTTCGGTCTCCGAGCTCCTGAAGACGCTCGGTGCAATGACGCCGGAAGAGCGCCAGACGCGCGGCGCTGCCATCAACGCACTGAAGAACGCCGTCACCGACGCAATCACCGACCGCAAGGCGGAGCTGAAGAAGGCCGCGATCGATGCGCGCCTGAAGGCCGAGACGGTCGACGTCAGCCTGCCGGTACGCTCTTCGCCAGCCGAGCGCGGCCGTATCCATCCGATCAGCCAGATCATCGACGAAATCACCGCGATCTTCGGCGACATGGGTTTCTCGATCGCCGAAGGTCCGGATGTCGAGACCGACTACTACAATTTCACGGCGCTGAACTTCCCGGAAGGCCACCCGGCCCGCGAGATGCACGACACCTTCTTCTTCAATCCGGATGAGAACGGTGAGCGGAAGGTGCTGCGCACGCACACCTCGCCGGTACAAGTGCGCACCATGGAAGCGCAGAAGCCGCCGATCCGCATCATCATCCCCGGCAAGACCTACCGCCAGGATTCGGACGCCACGCACTCGCCGATGTTCCACCAGGTCGAAGGCTTGGTCGTCGACAAGAAGGCGAATGTCGCCAACATCCGCTGGGTGCTCGAAGAGTTCTGCAAGTCCTTCTTCGAGGTCGACAGTGTGACGATGCGCTTCCGCCCGTCCTTCTTCCCGTTCACCGAGCCGTCCTTCGAAGTCGACATCCAGTGCGACCGCTCCGGTCCGATCGTCAAGTTCGGCGAAGGCACCGACTGGATGGAGATCCTTGGCTGCGGCATGGTGCATCCGAACGTGCTCCGCGCCGGCGGTCTCGATCCCGATGAATACCAGGGCTTTGCCTGGGGCATGGGCCTCGACCGCATCGCCATGCTGAAATACGGCATGCCTGATCTGCGCGACTTCTTCAACGCCGACGTCCGCTGGATGACCCATTACGGCTTCCGCCCGCTCGACATGCCGACGCTGTTCGGCGGCCTGAGCGCGTAAGGGAGGATAGAGATTATGAAGTTCACACTCTCCTGGCTGAAGGATCATCTGGAAACGGATGCGACCCTCGATGAAATCTGCACCCGCCTGACCGAGATCGGGCTCGAGGTCGAGGACGTCGATGACAAGGCGGCGTTCAAGCCCTTCGTCATCGCCAAGATCCTGACCGCCGAGAAACACCCACAGGCCGATCGCCTCAAGGTTCTCTCCGTCGATACCGGCAAGGGCGCCCCCGTCCAGGTCGTCTGCGGCGCTCCCAATGCGCGCGCCGGCTTGATCGGCGCCTTCGCGGCCCCCGGCACCTATGTTCCCGGCATCGACGTGACGCTCGCCGTCGGCAACATCCGCGGCGTCGAAAGCCACGGCATGATGTGTTCGGAGAAGGAGCTGCAGATCTCCGACAGCCACGATGGCATCATCGATCTCCCCGAGGATGCGCCGGTTGGTGAAAGCTACGCCGCCTACGCGCATCTCGACGATCCCATGATCGAGATCAACCTGACGCCGAACCGTCCGGATTGCACTTCGATCTACGGCATCGCGCGTGACCTAGCTGCTTCCGGCCTCGGCACGCTGAAGACACGCCCGGCACCGACCTTCACTGTTGAAGGCGAGACGCCGGTGAGGCTGACGCTCGACCTTGACGATCCGAAGCTCTGCCCGGGCTTTGCGCTGCGTCTCGTACGCGGCGTCAAGAACGGCCCGAGCCCGAAATGGGTGCAACAGCGTCTGCTCGCTATCGGTCTTCGCCCGATCAACGCGCTCGTCGATATCACCAACTACATGACCTTCGACCAGGGTCGCCCGATGCACGTCTTCGACGCCGCCAAGGTCAAGGGCAACCTGACCGTCCGTCGCGCCAAGGACGGCGAGACGGTGCTTGCGCTCGATCAGCGCGAGTACAAGCTTGGGCCGAATAATGTCGTGATCGCCGATGCCGATGGCATCGAGTCGATCGGCGGCATCATGGGCGGCGAGCATTCCGGCTGCGACGAGAACACCACCGACGTCTTGATCGAGAGCGCTCTCTGGGATCCAATGAACATCGCGAAATCAGGCCGCGGCCTCGGCATCATCACCGATGCCCGCTACCGCTTCGAGCGCGGGGTCGATCCGGAGTATATGGTTCCCGGTCTCGAGCGCACCACCGAGCTGGTGCTCGAATTCTGCGGCGGCACGGCCGCCAAGGCAGAGGTCGTCGGCTACAACGGTTATGACGCAAAGATCGTCGACTTCCCCTTCTCCGAGGTCAAGCGCCTGACGGGTCTTGAGGTTTCCACGCAGGAAAGCACCGAGATCCTGACGCGCCTCGGCTTCAAGGTTACCGGTTCGGGCGAACGCGTTTCCGTCGCCGTTCCCTCCTGGCGTCCCGATGTCGATGGCAAGGCCGACCTCGTCGAAGAGGTCATGCGCATCCACGGCGTCGACAACATCAAGCCGGCGCCGTTGGAAAGCCATGCGGCCGTCAACGGCAGGATCCTGACGACGCTGCAGATCCGCACTCGCATCGCCAAGCGCGCGCTTGCCTCGCGCGGTATGCTGGAAGCCGTCAATTGGTCGTTCATCTCAGAGGATCAGGCAAAGCTCTTCGGCGGCGGCTTGCCGGCACTCAAGCTTGCCAATCCTATTGCTGCCGATATGTCCGACATGCGCCCCTCGCTGCTCCCCGGCCTGCTGACGGCTGCCCAGCGGAATGGCGACAAGGGCTATGGCGACGTTGCGATCTTCGAGGTGTCCGGCACCTATGAGAACGACCGGCCGGAAGGCCAGCGCCGCGTTGCCGGCGGCGTCCGTCGCGGCACGGCATCGATGTCAGGCTCCGGCCGCATGTGGTCGAACGCTGCCAAGGGCGGCGGCAAGCCGGTGGACGTCTTCGACGCCAAGGCCGATGCGCTGGCCGTGATCGAAGCCTGCGGCCTGCCGATGGGCAACATCCAGATCGAGCAGGGCGGTCCCGAATGGTTCCACCCCGGCCGTTCCGGTACGATCAAGATGGGTCCGAAGGTCGTGCTCGGCTATTTCGGCGAGTTCCATCCCTCGACGCTGGAAGCGCTCGATGTCTCGGGCGCGCTCTGCGGCTTCGAGGTCTATGTCGACGCCATGCCCGAGCCGAAGAAGAAAGCCACCCGCACCAAGCCGGCGCTGGAACTGTCTGCCTTCCAGGCCGTCAAGCGCGACTTTGCCTTCGTCGTCGACAAATCGGTGGAAGCCGGCGCGATCATCAAGGCCGCGACCGGTGCCGACCGCAAGCTGGTCACATCAGTCAATGTCTTCGACATCTTCGAGGGTCCGTCACTCGGTGAAGGCAAGAAGTCGGTAGCGATCGAAGTGCAGATCCAGCCGGTCGAGCGCACGCTGACCGACGAGGATTTCGAGGCGCTGACTGAGAAGATCGTTGCCAGCGTGACGAAGTTCACCGGTGGCGTTCTCAGAGCCTGAGGCCAAGATCTCCTGAAGCAAAGGGCCGACGATCATTTCGCCGGCTCCGACTGCTGACGAAGTGTTCTTTTTGCGGAGCGTTCGGTTTCTCCGTCATGCCGGCCTTGTGCCGGCATCCAGCGGCACCGCGTCTGCGGTGCGAAAGGCCTTTTGCGCGCAAGGACTTGCGCGCGCTGGACCCCGGCTCATCGGTCGGGGTGACGACGGAGAGAGCTTCCATCCCAATATGCTAAAGGCTTTGTCAGCAAGCTGGGCCGGCGGTCGTCTCGCCGGCTTTTCTATGTGTGGAGATAGTAGAGCTTGTTGACGATCGTCCAGCGGCCGTCGATTTTCAGCATCGAGAGATAATCGGTGAAGCGCATGCCGGCGAAATCGTCGCTGACCTTCACGCACGCCGCATCGCCGACGATGTCAAGCATCTGGATGTCCATGTGCGGCTGGGTTGTGGGTGGTGCCGAACCTTCGGCGACGATCGCGGCAATGAATTCTTCCCGGTTCAGCCACTCGACCGCGTTCTCGTAGTGCCCGATGATGTCGCACTGCGGATGGAAGGCCTTCCGCAATGCAGCTTCGTTGGCGAAGGTCATGCCCTCGACGTAGAGATGGACGACTGCTTCGATTGCCTGCTGGTCCGACATGTCTCACCTCGCCAGGAACATGCCCAATAGCATAGTGCAGCGAATGGGTGCGGCAAGATCGCCGGATGCGGCAGGGGGCAATCGATGCCTCCGCCTTTCGGCTAGAGGTTGGTCATCGCGAGCGACGCGTCGGAGTAGCGCTTGCCGGCAATCTGATCGAGCGAGATGGTCTCTGTCAGTTCGGTCAGCTCCGTCTTGCTCAGCACGATATCGGCTGCGGCGGCGTTCTGCTCGAGATGGTTCACCTTGCGAGCGCCCGGGATCGGCACGATGTCGTCGCCCTGGTGCAGGACCCAGGCGAGCGCCAGCTGTGCGGTGGTCACGCCCTTCTCCTTAGCGACTGCCTCGAGCTTTGCCACGAGCGCGGCATTGGCGTCGAAATTGTCCGACTGGAAGCGCGGCAACTGGCGCCGGAAATCGTCGGCGCCAAGATCCTCCGGCTTCTGGATAGCGCCCGTCAGGAAGCCACGGCCAAGCGGGCTATAGGGCACGAACCCGATCCCGAGTTCGCGGCACGTGTCGAGAACGCCGTTTTCCGGGTCGCGGGTCCAGAGCGAATATTCGCTCTGCAGTGCTGCGATGGGGTGGACGGCATGGGCGCGGCGGATCGTGGCGCTGCCGGCTTCCGAAAGGCCGAGTGCGCGAACCTTGCCTTCGCGTACCAGCTCGGCCATCGCGCCGACGGTCTCCTCGATCGGCACATTGGGGTCGACACGATGCTGGTAGAAAAGGTCGATCGTTTCGACGCCGAGCCGTTTCAGAGAGGCTTCTGCCACTCGCTTCACGTTTTCCGGGCGGCTGTCGACCCCGGTCAGGGCTGCGGCGCCGGATTTATTCGGATCCAGCTTGAAGCCGAACTTGGTGGCGATGACGACGCGGTCGCGCACGGGCTTCAATGCCCGGCCGAGGAGCTCTTCATTGGTGTAGGGGCCGTACATTTCGGCCGTGTCGAAGAAGGTGATACCGAGATCGACGGCACGGTTCAGCGTCCTGATCGACTCGTTTTCGTCACTGGCGCCATAGGCGAAGCTCATGCCCATGCAGCCGAGGCCGACGGCAGAGACTTCAAGGTCGTTTCCGAGTTTGCGGGTTTTCATGCGGGGCTCCTTTGTGAGCGAAAGGTCAAACCACGGTCGATGCCGGGTACTGATGAAAACTAGCGCCCCATCAGCCTTCAAAAAATGGGTGCAATCCGTAACAGGCTGTTCTAATCATTCGATCAATGAACCGCACGCAGCTTGCCCAACTCGTCGTTCTCGCCGCCGTTTCCGAACGACGAAGTTTTCGCGCGGCCGCCAAGGAGCTGGAAATTGCGCCATCCGCCGTCAGCCACGCGATCTCGCGCCTGGAAGAAAGCCTCGGCGTCCGGCTGCTGGCACGGACGACGCGCAGTGTCGCGCCGACGGAGGAGGGGCGTCTGCTGCTGCAGCGCCTGAAGCCGGCGCTTGATGAAATCGGGATCGCGCTGGAAGCGGTCACCGAGGCGGGTGGAAGGCCGGCCGGAAATCTGCGCATCTCCGCGCCGCGTTTTGCCTCGGATATCCTGCTTGCGCCGCGGCTTGGCGAATTCCTGAACCGCTATCCTGATATCACCCTCGAAATCGCCAATGAGGATGGGTTCACCGATATCGTTCGGGAAGGTTTCGACGCCGGCATTCGCCTGGAGGAGAGCCTCGAGGCGGACATGATCGCCGTGCGGGCCTCGCCGAATCTGACCACGGTGATTGCGGGTTCTCCCGACTATTTTGAGCGGCACCCGAAACCCTTGCATCCCTCCGATCTGGTTCACCACCGCTGCATCAAGCGGCGTTTTACAAACGGCACGATCTATCGCTGGGAATTCGAAAAGGACGGCCAGGAGCTGGTTGTGGGAGTCGATGGTCCCCTGATCGTCAGTGAGGACAGGCTGGGATTGATCGCGGCGCTGAATGGCGTGGGGCTCGCCTATCTGTTCGACCTGCGCGTCGAGCACGAACTGGCAAGCGGCAAGCTCGTCCGTGTGCTGGAGGACTGGTGTTCGCCCTATCCGGGGCCATTCATCTACTATCCGAGCCGGCGCCAGATGCGGCCAGCTCTGCGTGCCTTCATCGACTTCTTCCGTTATGTCGGGTGAAGCGGAGGGATGCCGTTGGGCATCCCGCCGGATCGACGGTCAGGCCGCGGCCTTCTGGTTGGCAGCCGTCATGGCCAGCTTCGACAATGTCTTGTCGGTTGCCGCTTCTTCCTGCAGCGTCTTGTCGAGCAGGGCAACGACGTCCTTCTTGCCGAGGGTCTGCGCCCAGGTCTTCAGCGTGCCGTAGCGGGCGATCTCGTAGTGCTCCACTGCCTGCGCAGAGGAGATGAGACCGGCATCGATAGCCGGCGAGCCCTTGAACTCATCGATGATCTCTTCGCCCTCGGCAATGATGCCCTGGATCGCCTCGCAGGTCTTGCCCTGGGCGCGCTTGCCGACGAGGTCAAAGACCTGCTGCAGGCGCTCGACATGTCCCTCGGTCTGCTCGCGATGCTTTTCGAAGCCGGCCTTCAGCTCTTGCGATTGAGCCGCCCGCGCCATTTTCGGCAGGGTGCGCAGGATTTGCCGTTCGGCAAAATAGATGTCCTTGAGCGTATCGTAGAATAGATCGTCGAGGGTCTTTTCTTTGGCCATTGTCTCTTCCTTCCTGGGTGTGGGGGATCCGCGCTTCCTTGGCGGGGAGCTACGGAAGCTAGGGAAAGACAGGAGGTAGCCAATTGTTCCGGTCGTTTTCGGGTTGCGTTGATCGGCGGGGGAGGCAGAGTGAGACGTTCAACCAACGGGAGCTTTTCGTGAAGAAACCTGGATCGATGAAGGGCCTGGAGGAACTCGGGCGTGCGCGCCTTTCGAAGAATTTCTTCCTCCGTGATTTCCTGCATTCCGAAATCGCCGATTTCTATCGCATTCCGAATATCCCCGAAAATCCCGATCTGGCGATCGAAGCGGGAAGGCGGCTCTGCGGGGAGTTGCTGGAACCGCTGCAGGCGACGTTCGGCCGGCTGCACGTCCGTTCCGGCTATCGCTCGCCTGAGGTCAACCAGTTCGGCAACCGCAACAACCTCAACTGCTCGTCAAATGCCGCCACGGCCGCCGATCACATCTGGGACCTGCGCGATTTCGATGGCTGCATGGGTGCCACCGCCTGTGTCGTCGTCCCGTGGATGGTCGACAACTACAGCAACGAAGAGGACTGGCAGAGGCTGGCATGGTGGATCCACGATCATCTGCCCTATGCCTCGCTCTGCTTCTTCCCGAAGCTCTGGGCCTTCAACATCCAATGGCACGAACGGCCGCGCCGGGTCATCCAGAGCTATGTGAGGCCACGCGGCATCCTGACGAAGCCGGGCATGGGGAACTGGGAGGGCAGCCACGCCGGCTTGTATGAGGGCTTCCCGCCGCTCAGAAATTGATGCGGTAGCGGATGTGCCCGTCGTTCTCGACATAGCTGTCGTACAGCGCCCGCGCCGTCTTGTTCTGTTCGCTGGTGTGCCAGTAGAGCCGCGACCAGCCGTTCTTCTTGCAGAGCGAAACGAGATCGTCCATCAAGGCGCGGCCCACACCCTTTCCGCGTGCGGCCGGATCGACGAAGAGGTCTTCGAGATAGCAGTCCTTGCCACGGATCCAGGTGCCCTCATGCGTCAGGCTGAGGGTGAAACCCATCATCTTGCCGTCCACCTCGGCGACACGCATGAAGATCGCAGACGCCGGATCGAAGACCCGGCGCCATGTCGCATCGGTGATGTCAGGATCGACCGTGACCTCGTAGAAGGCGAGATAGCCGGCCCAAAGCTCGCGCCAGCGCGCTTCGTCCTCGGGCTTCGCATCGCGGATCGTCACGGTCATCGGTCCCTCCCGTCAGGCGCCGGCCCTGTCGAGCAGCGCCATCGCGTCATCGGAGAGTGAAAGCGTCGCTGACTTGGTCAAGCTCTCAAGTTGCGACAGGCTGGTAGCACTGGCGATAGGCGCCGTCACGCTCTTCTTTCTGAGCAGCCAGGCAAGCGCGATCTCTGCCGGCTTGGCGCCGGTTTCCGCCACGACCTTGTCGAGCGCTGCCAAAATGCGCAGTCCCTTGTCGTCGAGATATTGCGCCACCCGGCCTTCGCGGGCGCGGCCTTCCGTATCGGCCTTCGTGCGATACTTTCCGGAGAGAAAGCCGGCGGCAAGGCTGAAATAGGTGATGACGCCGATATCTTCCTTGACGCAGAGATCCGCCAGCGGTCCCTCGAAGCTCGCGCGTGCATAGAGATTGTATTCCGGCTGGATGACATCGTAGCGCGGCACGCCGGCCCTCTCGGCGGCATCGAAGGACGCCTGAAGCTGCGTGGCGTCGAGATTGGAGCAGCCGATCGCGCGGATCTTGCCCTGCTGCTTCAGCTTGGCGAAGGCGCCGAGCGTCTCCTCATAGGGCGTGTTCTCGTCCGGCCAATGCGAGAGATAGAGGTCGATATAGTCGGTCTGCAGCCGGCGCAGCGAATCCTCAACCGCCTTCAGGATATAGGTCTCCTTCAGCGTCTTGCCCTGACCCATGTCGGAGCCGACCTTGGTGATGACGACGGCCTTGTGGCGGGACACCTTGCCGCGCTTCAGCCACTTGCCGATGATCTCCTCGGACTCGCCGCCCTTGTTGCCCGGCACCCACGCTCCATAGACGTCGGCCGTGTCGATCGTGTTGAAGCCCGCGTCGAAGAAGGCATCGAGAATATCGAAGGACGTCTTCTCGTCGGCGGTCCAGCTGAAGACGTTGCAGCCCAAGACGATCGGGGCGATCGAAAGGCCGGTTTTTCCAAGACGGCGCATATCCATAGCGCTCTCCTAAAGTGCCGGATTGATTGAAATCGTTGACGCGGCAGAACACCGCCGAAGTCTAACCTAGCGTGGCTTCGAACGATTGGAAACCAACTCCGCGATTTGTGATCGCGCCATTGCGCCGCCGTGGCCGGCTTACTAAGGTGCGCAAAAATCGAACCAGGAGGACCCAGGCTATGCTGCGTTTTGGTATTCTTTCGACCGCAAAGATCGGCCGTGAACTCGTCGTACCCGCCATTCAGGATGCGGAAAACTGCGTCGTGACGGCCGTTGCGAGCCGCGATCTGGCGAGGGCTCGCGAGATGGCGGATCGTTTTTCCGTTCCGCACGCCTTCGGCTCCTACGAGGAGATGCTCGCTTCCGACAAGATCGATGCCGTCTATATTCCGCTGCCAACCTCGCAGCACGTCGAGTGGACGATCAAGGCCGCCGATGCCGGCAAGCATGTGCTCTGCGAAAAGCCGATCGCGCTCAAGGCAGACGAGATCGACAGTCTGATTGCCGCCCGCGACCGCAACAAGGTTCTCATCACCGAAGCCTACATGGTCACCTACGCACCGGTCTGGCGGAAGGTTCGCTCGCTGATAGCGGACGGCGCGATTGGCACACTCCTGCATGTTCAGGGCGCCTTCACGTATTTCAACCGCGACCCCGGCAACATGCGCAACATTCCCGAACTCGGCGGCGGCGCGCTGCCTGATATCGGCGTCTATCCGACGATCGGCACACGCTTTTCCACCGGCAAGGAGCCGCTGCGCGTCCAGGCCGTCACCCGCCGCGACCCGGAATTCGGCACCGACATCTATTCCAGCGTCAAGGCCGATTTCGGCGATTTTGAACTGACCTTCTATATCGCTACCCAGATGGCGAACCGCCAGGTCATGGTTTTCCATGGCACCGACGGCTTCATCGAGGTGAAGTCACCGTTCAATGCTGACCGCTGGGGCGCCGAGGAGATCGAACTCACCAACCGCAGCCACAATGAATCAACGATCTTCCGCTTCCCCGACAGCCGCCAGTACAAGCGCGAAGCCGAGGCCTTTGCGCGCGCTGCCAAGGGTGAGAATGAAGAGGTGGTGACGCTGGAGAGCTCGAAGCTCAGCCAGAAGTTCATCGATGCGATCTACCGCGCCAGCGAGAAGGACGGCTGGGAGCCCGTCTGAGCTCAGTCGCCTCGAAAAACGAAGCGGGAATAGCCGACGAAGCTGAAGACCGTGGACGCGGCGGTGGAAAGAACCATCGCCGCGAGTGGTTGCAGGTCAGGTAGCCGCAGCAGCAGCGCCGAATAAAGCCCATAGTTCACCAGCGCCGCCGTCACCCCGACGGAGCCGTAGCGAAATCCCTCGACGGCGAGCGAGTGTCCCGAGCGATCGAAGGTGAATGTTCTGTTGAAGATCCACGTCGCTGCCATTGCCAGAGCGATCGCGATCACGCGAGCAATGAATGGGCCAAGCGGCGTGATATGCAGCAAGAGCGCAAGAACGCCTGCATCGACCATAAAGCCAAGGCCGCCAGCAATCCCGAAGCGGAGCAGCTTCTTCATCTGGTGCTGATCTTGGCCGACTGTTGATGATAATCGTCGAGATCATCAGGCAGCAAGGGTGTGTGCTCGCGCGGGCGCGGAGCCATAAGGCTCATATAGTGGATGCGAAGCTGCTCTGCGCGGGCGCGCGAAACGGAATCGAGGATCACGCCGGCGGTAAACATCATGAACGACACCATGATCAGTGCCATAGACAGGACCCATGTCGGCATTCGGCTGACGAGACCCGTTTCAAAATACTCGAAGAGGACGGGCGTCATGAATCCGAGACTCGCTGACATAAAAATCGCGCTGATGATGCCAAAGAACACGAAGGGCCGCGTTTCCTTCATCAGCATCGCGAACATCCAGAGGATCTTGGCGCCATCCTTGAAGGTCGAAAGCTTCGAGTGAGAACCTTCCGGCCGACGGCCGTAATCCAGTTCCAGCTCGCTGACAGGCAGCTTCAGACGCGACGCATGCACGGACATTTCCGTTTCGATCTCGAAGCCTCCCGAGACGGCAGGGAAACTCTTGACGAAGCGTCGCGAGAAGACGCGGTAGCCCGAGAAGATATCGGTGAAATCAGTACCGAAGATCGTCCGGTACAACATGTTGAAGATCTTGTTGCCGAAGGCATGCCCCTGCCTGCCGGCATCCGCATGGACGCCGCGCCGTGTGCCGACGACCATGTCGGCGCGCTCCGTCAGCAGGGTGCGGATCAGTTCCTCAGCATCGTCGGGCGAGTAGGTGCCGTCGCCATCGGCCATGATGTAGATGTCGGCGTCGATGTCGGCGAACATGCGCCGGACAACGTGACCTTTGCCCTGCCGACGTTCGCGCACCACGTGGGCACCGGCAAGCATCGCGTGGAGTGCCGTGCCATCCGTGGAGTTGTTGTCGTAGACGTGGATGGGGGCGCCCGGCAACGCAAACTTGAATCCCCGGACAACGGCGCCGATCGTCGAGGCCTCGTTGTAGCAGGGCAGGAGCACGGCAATATTCAGATTGTCGATACGCGATCCGGTCATGATCACACCCGCGGCGAAGAAATCTCGGCAAGAATAGACGGTGCGCGTTAACAAGTGGCTATGGAGCCGGCGAAAACTGCGCGTGAGCAGGACTTTTACGGTTTCTTGACCGGCGAACGGTAGGATCTTGGCACTCAAACGGTGAGATCCGCTTCATGACGAATGTAGCCCAGATGATCGCTGGTTCCACATCGGCATCGCCGATCGCCAAGCTGCGCGCCATGATGACCCTGTTATGGCCATCGGTGCTTTTTTACAGCGCTGTCCTTATTGCCGCGATCCTCGCTCTGAAGCTGCCTAGCGCGACCGACTATGTCGGCGCCGATAATGATGACGGCATGCGGCTTGTCGAAGTGCGTGATTTCCTGAACGGGCAGGGCTGGTTCGACCTCATGCAATACCGCATGGGACTCGGTGATGGTACGCTGATGCACTGGTCCCGGCTGATCGACCTTCCGATCGCGACGCTGATCCGGTTTTTCGGCTTCTTTTTCCCGCAAGAGCGGGCAGAGGCGGTTGCGCTGGCCGTCTGGCCGCTGTCGCTGATCGTTCCGAGCCTGTGGGCCATGGGACTTGCCGGCCGGCGCATCGGCGGCACGTTCGGCATGCATGTCGCCTTGGGGCTGACCGCTCTGCTCCTGGTTGCGAACAACCGCTTTCTGCCGGGCGCCATCGACCACCACAACGTCCAGTTTGCACTGGTCGCCATCATGACGGCGATGTTGCTCGACGAAAACCATCGGCCGCTCAGCTACGCCGTCGCCGGGCTGGCGGCCGCGATGGCGATCGCGATTGGGGCCGAAACGACGCCGTTCGTGGCGGTGGTATGCGTTGTCGTCGCCGTTTCGTGGGCTTGGGAAGGCGAGCCGTTCGCGCGCGCTGCCAAGGCTTTCGGGCTCGCCCTGGGTCTGTCCATCAGCCTGCTTTTCGTCGGAACCGTTCCGCCAAGGCTTTACTCGGCCGTGACCTGCGATAACCTGTCGCTCGGCTATTACAGTCTTGCGGCCATCGGCGGCGGGCTGTTGCTCTTTGCCGCCACGTTCGCGAGCGGACGGAGCCGACTGCTGCGATTTGCGGCCGTCGGCGGGATCGGCGCGGTCGTGCTCGTCTCCGCCGTCACGATCGCTCCGCAGTGCCTTCATAGTCCGCTGGCCGACCTCGATCCGCTTCTTGTCGAGCTCTGGTTGGACCGCGTGCAGGAGGCACAGTCGATCCTTGGCGCCAATTGGCAGGACCCTTTTACGCTTGGCTTCTACTATTCGACTGGGGCTTTTGCGCTTGCCGTCTGCATGTTCCGCCTCGCTTACGGCGATCGCGTGCGGGTCCATCTTGTTCTGCTGTCCCTCCTCGCCGTCAGTTGGACAATCGCCGCGGTGCAAGTGCGCGGCACCGCGTTTTCCAATCTTCTTGCAATCCTGCCGCTGACATTGCTGATCATCGACATGCGCCGGTTATCGGCCAGTGACAGCGAAGATGTCGCGGCCGCCTTTTGCTACCTTTCCACGGTTCTCTTGAGCGTGGCGGCGGTGTGGGGGTTAGCGGGGGGGCTTATCGGCATGCAGATGGGGAATGGTGAAAGCATCCTGCAGACCGCACCCGCAAAACCGTCCTGCTCGTCGAAGTCGTCCATCGCGCCTTTGGCCGATTTGCCGGCCGGCCTGGTGGTCGCGCCGTCGGACGTCGGTGTGTCGATCCTTCGCTTTACCGGCAATCGCATACTGGCGGCGCCGTATCATCGAAACCAGGGCGGCATGCTGACGGAAATACATATTGGCCTGGCAGAACCGCAGGAAGCCGAGGCCTTCCTGAAGGGAGTCGGGGCTACGGTCCTTGCCTATTGCGCCGACAATCCGCAGACCAGGGAGCTTACGAAAATGAAGCCGGACGGCCTCTATGCGCAACTGGCGAAGGGCGTCGTTCCGGCTTACCTGCAATCCATACCGACGCCCGAGGGCGCGCCCATCCGGCTCTTCCGTTACGTGCCCACCGGCTCGTAAGGCCTAGATGAAGCGTCGGCGGTCCCGGCTGCGATCGAAGGCGTAGAGGCCAAGCAGGCAGATCATGAGACCAGCGTCATAGCAGACGATGGCGGCCGCAAGATCAAGAATGGATGTGGATGAGACCCAGGCCGCACCAGCATAGGCGACGCAGATGAGGCAGCCGACCAACACCATCGAAAAGATCGAGCGCATTGGCGCGGTAGCGAAACCAAGTATTGTGGTCGTCAGAGCGATCATCAGCCTCTCCTGAGTCGCGGCAGCATAGGCGTGTCCATCTTACCGAACAATTAATCTCGCGGCTTATTACCGTTTTCCCCAGTGGTTGCAACCGGCACGATTCCGGCCTGCAGCACAAAGGCAAGCTAGGTCAGCCCAAGAATGCTCTCTGCCGTGGTGCCGGTGGCGTGGACCCGAGAGATTCGAAGTGGCAGGACCGAGCCGTCTGGAACCGAAGCAAAGGTGAGCGCCTGCCCAGACGCCATGGTCACGACAAGGTCTCCACCGATGCCGACATAGACTGCCCTCGTGATCTCAACGAGGTCAAGACTGTCATTGGGGATGATGGCGAAACCGGCGCTCGCGGGACCGGTGAGCGAAGGGGCATGGGAGGCGAAACGGTCGGACATGGAAAACTCCTCTTGTCGGTTGCCCGATCTTCGCTCCGCAAGGATTGCCGGGGAAAACGGAGAGGTGATCGATTCGCCTGCTTTCCGGTTCGACCGATCTAAGCTGTTGATGCTGAACGAAAAATGAGGGTGCCGCCGGCTTTGGCTACGGAAGAGCGCATAAAATCATCCCCCTTCGGAGGCTGCTCTTTGCCGCCTCATCGGCTAGAACAGGATCATGAGCAACGTCTTCGAGAATGATTCGCCGAGCAATCTTACCGAGTACTCGGTTTCGGAGCTGTCCGGCTCGATCAAGCGCACGGTCGAGACAGCCTTCGACCAGGTGCGCGTGCGCGGCGAAATTTCCGGATACCGGGGCCCGCACTCTTCCGGTCACGCCTATTTTTCCTTGAAGGATGACCGTGCCCGTATCGATGCCGTCGTCTGGAAGGGCAACTTCTCAAGGCTGAAATTCCGTCCCGAGGAAGGGATGGAGGTAATCGCCACCGGTAAGATCACGACCTTCCCGGGTTCATCGAAATATCAGATCGTCATCGAGACGCTGGAGCCGGCCGGCGCCGGCGCGCTGATGGCGCTGATCGAAGAGCGCAAGCGCCGGCTTGGCGCCGAGGGCCTGTTCGACCCGTCCCGCAAGCGGCGGCTTCCCTTCATGCCAAAGGTGATCGGTGTCGTGACGTCGCCCACAGGCGCCGTCATTCGCGACATTCTCCACCGCATCTCCGATCGCTTCCCGGTTCATGTCATCGTCTGGCCGGTAAAGGTGCAGGGCGAAGGCTCGGGCGAGGAAATCGCCAATGCCATCCGAGGCTTCAACAGCTTCGAGACGCGTGGGGACATGCCCCGCCCTGATGTCCTGATCGTCGCGCGTGGCGGCGGCAGCCTCGAGGATCTCTGGAGCTTCAATGACGAAATCGTCGTACGCGCGACGGCCGAAAGCCAGATTCCGCTGATCTCTGCGGTCGGCCACGAAACGGATTGGACGCTGATCGACTACGCTGCCGATGTGCGTGCACCGACCCCGACCGGTGCGGCTGAAATGGCCGTTCCCGTGAAGGCCGAACTGGAGGCGCAGACGGCCGCTCTTGGCGCCCGCCTACAGGGCTGCATGAGCCGCCGCATGGATCACCATCGCCAGTCCGTCCGGGCGCTGGTCCGCGCGCTGCCGTCGCTGGATCAGCTCTTGGCGCTGCCGCGTCGCCGGTTCGACGAGGCTGCCGCCGGTCTCGGCCGCGGCCTCGAACTCAACACGATCAACAAGCGCCGCAGCTTCGAGCGAACGGCGGCGCATTTGCGGCCCGATGTCCTCTCGAACCGCATCACCGAGCGCCGCCAGTATCTCAACGAACGGATCACGCGTGCGGAGCGCACGATCGAGCGTTTTATCGAGCGTTCCAGAGCACCAGTCAGTCGTGCGGATGCTATTTTTGCGACATTGCCGGCTCGTCTGAAGACGCAGACATCGCGGCTGCGCGACCGTCTCGCCAATCTATCGCGTCACGCCGACACAGCGGTGGCGCATCAGCTGACGCGGGCACGCGGCGAGGTCGCGGCGCAGTATCGCGTGCTGCAGTCGTTGTCCTACGAGAATGTCTTGAAGCGCGGCTTTGCAGTTATCCGGGACGATGAGAATAGGCCGGTGTCACAGGCTGCAATGTTGTCCGCAGGCTCGGGTATCTCAATCCAATTCGCGGATGGTCGCGTCGGCGCGGTGACCACCGAGGGGCTCCCGTCTTCATCCACGTTGAAGAAACGAGCACAAAAGCCACAGGATGAGCAGGCGCCGCCAAAGCAAGGCACTCTCTTCTAGATAGGTGCTGACGACCCAATCCTGGGGCGACATCATTGAAATGCAACATATACGTGTCATTATCCCCGATAAACGGGAGGGCGTGACATGAGACTTGCATCCTTCAATGTCGAAAACCTGTTCGACCGCGCAAAGGCGATGAACCTGGAAACCTGGGCCGACGGCCGGGTTGTTCTCGACCGCTTTGCCGAACTGGAGAAATTGCTGGGGCAGGTGACCTACAGCGAAGCCGACAAGGCGCGCATGGCCACGCTGATCATCGAGCTCGGCATGGAGGGGAGTGATACGGGTCCCTTCGTCATTCTTCGGCGCAATAGGGGCAGTCTTCTGAAACGGCCGAGAGCCGGCGGGGTGGTCATCACCGCCAACGGTCGCATCGACTGGGTCGGATCGCTGGAATTGCGTGACGAGCCGATCAACGAGATCGCCATGCAGAACACGGCGCGCGTCATGAGTGATCTCGAGGCCGATATTCTCGGCATCGTTGAAGTCGAGAGCCGGCCTGTGCTCACTGCTTTCAACACCCAGGTGCTGCCGGCCGTTGGCGGCAACCCCTTCACGCAGGTCATGGTGATCGACGGAAATGACGAGCGGGGCATCGATGTCGGGCTGATGACCCGAAAGGGTTTAGCGCTCGACATCATGCGCAGCCACGTCGATGACAGGGACGCGGCAAGCAACCCGATCTTCTCGCGCGATTGCCCCGAATATTTCGTGACGACGCCCGGGGGAACGACGCTGCTTGTCATGGTCAATCATTTCAAGAGCAAGGGTTTCGGCAGCGCTCAGTCCTCCGATGCTCGCCGGCACGCGCAAGCGCAGCGGGCGCGCGAGATCTACGAGAAGCGTCTCGCGGAAGGATTCGACCACATCGCACTGATCGGCGACCTCAACGACACGCCGGATAGCGCCCCGCTGGCGCCGTTGAAGGAGAGCACGTTGAAGGATGCCTTTACGCATCCCGCGTTCGATGACGGCGGCTTTCCTGGGACCTTCGGTCTTGGCAACGCCGGAAACAAGATCGACTACCTGTTCCTGTCGCCGAAGCTTTTTGACAAGGTCGAGCGAGGCGGTGTCTTCCGCAAGGGCGCCTGGCCCGGAAGCCGGCCGAAACGCTGGGAGACCTATCCGGAACTCACCGAGCCGAAACACGCGGCGTCGGATCATGCCGCCATCTGGGTTGACCTGCACATCTGAGGCCAAAGACAGGGAGGCTGCCGTCCGTCGATGCCACGGCACACACGAGGAGGGCTGCTGGCCCGGCTACTCGAATGTCGCCAGAAACTTGCGCAGCAGGGCGTCGAGCTGGGCCTTCTCCTCCGCGCTGAAACCCTGCGTCAAGCGTTGCTGATTGGCGACGTGGAGGCCGACGGCACTTTCCACGGCGGCAAATCCGGCTTCGGTCAGGGCGATGAGAACACTTCGCCGATCATCCGGATTGAGAACGCGCTCGACCAGGCCCGCTTTCTCCAACTGGTCGATCCGGTTGGTCATGGTGCCGGAACTGACCATCGTCATGGAGAGCAAATCGCCGGGGGAGAGCCGGTATGGCGCGCCTGAACGCCTGAGGGTTGCCAGCACATCGAAGGACGAGGAGGAGAGTCCCTGCTGCTGCAGCACCTGGTCGACCTCGCGGGCGAGGTGCGTCGTCAGCCGCTTCAGTCGCCCCATGATGCCCATCGCCTCGGTATCGAGGTCGGGGCGCTCGTTTTTCCATTGCGCAAGTATCTTGTCGACGCGATCCATCGGTCAGCCCGTTCTTCTGCGAAGACTGTTATCATCGCGTATCTTGACGTCAAGATAAATGGCGCTACATTGTATTTATCTTGATGTAGAGATTCTTGATATGAAGAAAACTCAAGCACCGCTTTCTGAGGTGCTGATCACGGCGTTGGCTCCGACGATCTGGGGCAGCACCTATTTCGTCACGACATCCTTTCTTCCGCACGGATATCCGCTGACGGTCGCCTTCCTGCGGGCTCTGCCGGCCGGGCTTCTGCTGCTTGCGATCGTCCGGCAGCTGCCGCAGGGAATCTGGTGGCTTCGCGCCTTCGTGCTCGGCGGCCTGAATTTCTCGTTCTTCTGGGCAATGCTGTTCGTGTCGGCCTATCGTCTGCCGGGCGGTGTTGCCGCGACCGTCGGAGCCATTCAGCCGCTCATCGTCATCCTGCTGTCGCGCATCTTCCTCGGCCGGCCGATCCACGCCGTTGCCGTTGGGGCCGGCGTGGTCGGGATGACAGGTGTGGCACTTCTCGTGCTCACACCCAATGCGGCGCTCGATCCGATCGGCGTTGCCGCCGGCATTGCGGGGGCGGTTTCGATGGCATTCGGCACGGTGCTGACGCGACGTTGGGTTCCGCCGGTTTCGAATCTGGCCTTTACCGCATGGCAGCTCACGGCCGGCGGCATCCTGCTCGCGCCCGTCGCCTTCTTTGTCGAACCCACACTGCCGGTGCCGACCGCGGCCAATGTGCTGGGCATCGCCTATCTTGGCCTGATCGGCGCAGCGTTCACCTATTTGCTGTGGTTCCGGGGGCTCGCGCGTATCGAACCGTCAGCTGCGGCCTCGTTGGGCTTCCTGAGCCCGGTCACCGCCACCTTTATCGGTTGGCTGGCTCTCGGGCAAAGCCTGACGCCCGCGCAGATCTTCGGCTTCGCGATGGTGCTCGCGAGCGTCTGGCTCAGTCAGCGCACGATGTCGGTCAGGCCCACTCGCCCTGACGCATCACCGGAACCCGCGAGCCGTCCGGCTTGATGCCGTCGATATCGACCTGGCCCGAGCCGATCATCCAGTCGATGTGGATCAGGCTCGAGTTGCCGCCTTGCGCCTTGATCTGCTCCTGCGTCAGGCTTGCGCCGTTGACGAAGCACTTCGAATAGCACTGGCCGAGCGCGATGTGGCACGAGGCGTTCTCGTCGAACAGCGTGTTGTAGAAGAGAATGCCGCTGGCCGAGATCGGCGAGGAATGCGGCACCAGCGCCACTTCGCCCAAGCGGCGCGCGCCCTCATCGGTATCCAGCACCTTGTTCAGCACTTCCTCGCCACGCGAAGCCTTCGCTTCGACGATCCGGCCGCCTTCGAAGCGAACCCGGATGTTGTCGATCAGCGTGCCCTGATGGGACAGCGGCTTGGTGCTCGAAACATGGCCTTCGACGCGCAACGCATGCGGGGTCGTGAAGACTTCCTCGGTCGGAATGTTCGGATTGCAGGTAATGCCGTTCTTGGCCGTCGACGAGCCGCCGTGCCACTCGTGACCGTCGGCAAGACCGACCGTCAGATCGGTGCCAGGTCCCCTGAAGTGCAGCGAGGCGAAGCGCTCGCCATTCAGCCAGTGCGAGCGTTTGGCGAGATTGGCATTGTGCTCGGCCCAGGCCGCAATCGGGTCTTCGACATCGACGCGCGACGCCGCGAAGATCGCCTTGGCGAGCTTGGCAACGGCGATTGCTTCCGGATCGTCAGGGAAGACGAGCGCTGCCCAGGACGGGTTGGGGTAGGAGACGATGTTCCAATTGATGTCGAAATTCGAGATCTTTTCCAGCGCCGGCTTGTAGGCCGCCGAGTTCGCCCGGTTGGCACGGCCGACCTTTGCCGGATCCTGTTCCGAAAGCAGCATCGGATTGTCGCCAGAAACCGCAAGGCGTGCAGTGCCTTTGGCATAGGCCTTGGCCATGCCGTCGTAGAGCCAGTCGGAGGCGCGATCGAAGCTCTGATCACTGCCATATCGGTAGCGCGCCAGCGTCGAATCCTCGTCCGAATAGAACGCTGTCACCAGCCCGGCACCTGCCATATAGGCATGCTGGGTAATCAGGCGCACGAGGGGCAGGGCGACGACCGGGGCCGTGATCACGAGATCCTGGCCCGTCTGCAGCTGCAGCCCGACCTTGACGGCCACCTCCGCCAGTTTCTCAAGCTTTACGGGATCCACGGAGGTCTGGCTTTGCGGCATGAAATTCATGATCGGTCACTCCTCGAACAAAACGGATTGGCCGGTAGACTTAGACCCCTTTACGGCGAAATTGAAGCTCGCTTGTCGACCGATGGCAGCTCTTTGCCGCCATCGGCCCACACGCGGGATTAGGCCGCCGAAACGGATGGCTGCTGCAACAGCACCGCGTCGTGGCGCTTCAGGAAGGCCATCAGCCGGTCGGCATAGTCAGGTCCGACGGCGGCCTTCACGCTCGGTCTCTCGGACAGCGCTGTCCGCCAGGCCTGGACGCGGGGCAGGCCGGCAAAAATGCCGCTGCCGCCGATGGCGTCGAAGACGTCGAAGTAGCGAAAGATCGGCGCAAACACGGCATCGACCAGGCTGAAGTCCACGCCCGCAAAGTAGGGGCCATCCTTCAGTTCCGCCTCGATGGTGGCGAACTTTGATGCGAGCACCTGCCGCTTCGCCTCCAGCTGCGCGCGATCCTGCGTCGTTTCGTAGACCCAGAGATCGGAGAGGATCGAAGAGCCGAACTCCATCCAGCCACGGTGGCGGGCGCGTGTCAGCGGGTCGGATGGATGAAGGCGGCGGCCGTCCTGCGTCTCCTCCAGGTATTCACAGATTACGCTGCTTTCAAAGAGCACGTCCTGACTGCCGTCGCTGAGGCGAATGCAAAGCAGAGGCACCTTGCCGAGCGGCGAGACCTCCAGGAACCAGCGCGGTTTGTCCGCGAGGTCGATATTCACGCGCTCGAACGGCACTCCTTTTTCCGCAAGCGCGATCGCGGCGCGCTGTACGTAGGGGCAAAGGTGGTGGCTGACGAGCAGCAGAGCGGAACCGGATATTTGAGGTGGCAAATGATCCATCTTGGCAATCTCCATTGTAGATGCAATTGCATGTAATAGCTGTTGCGCCAGGATTCAAGATAGATGTAAATGCATGTATGAGTGAAAAGACGAATAGAGCCACGCCCTCCGATGCGGTGATCGATGCCTGGATCGGGCTGATGCGCGCGCAGCAGCGACTGCTCGGTCAGATCGAAGCGGATCTCAAGCAGGCCGGGCTCCCAGCGCTCGGCTGGTACGACGTGCTCTGGGAACTGGTGCGGTCGCCGCAGGGCAAGTTGCGGCCATTCGAGATCGAAGAACGAACGTTGCTAGCCCAATACAATCTTTCGCGACTGATCGACCGCCTCGAGAAGGCAGGGCTGGTGCAGCGCCAGAGCTTCGATCAGGACGGGCGCGGGCAGTGGGTAGTTGTAACCGAGGAGGGACGCGCGCTGCAGAAGCGCATGTGGAAGGTCTATGCCAGAGCCATCGAGGAGAACTTCGGCGCCAAGCTGAGCGAGGTCGACGTCGCGACGCTGACCTCGCTGCTGTCACGCTTCAGCTGAGATCAGGCAATGAGGGGCGCGGCGGCAGCCTTCAGCGTCTTCAACGCGTCCTTCGGGTCCAGCCGAACCTGCAGGCCGCGTTGCCCGCCGTTGATGTAGACCTGCGCCTCTGTCAGCGCTGTTTCCTCGATTGCTGTCGGGACGAGCTTCTTCTGGCCGAACGGGCTGATGCCGCCGACGTGGTAGCCTGTCAGGCGCTCGGCATGGGCGGGCTTCATCATGTTGGCGGACTTTCCGCCGAAGGCGTTTGCGAGCTTCTTCATGCTGACTTCACGATCCGACGGCACGACGACGCAGACCGCTTTGCCGTCGACCTCCGCCATCAGCGTCTTTAACACGCGATGCGGCTGCTCGCCAAGCGCTTCTGCCGCCTGCAGGCCAACGCGCTCCGCATTCGGATCATAGTCGTAGGTATGGACCGTGAAGGCAATTCCGGCTTGGCTCAGAACCTGCGTGGCGCGTGTGGTTTTCGACATCGATCAGGCCTTGAAGAAGCTGCCGTAGATCTCGGGCTTGAAGCCGATGAGCAACTTGCCGTCTGCCTCGACAACCGGCCGCTTGATCATCGATGGCTGCTCCAGCATCAGCGAGATCGCCTTGCCCTCGTCGAGATTTTCGCGCTCGGCCTCAGGCAGCTTCCGAAAGGTCGTGCCTGTTCGGTTGAGCACCGTTTCCCACCCGGCTTCCTTCGTCCAGGCCTGCAGATGCGCGCGATCGATCCCGACAGCCTTGTAGTCATGGAACTGGTAGGCGACGTCATGCTCTTCCAGCCAGGTTCGGGCCTTTTTCATGGTGTCGCAGTTCTTGATGCCGTAGATGGTGACGGTCACTTAGTCCTCCAGCGTTCCAGGCTTGCGTGTTGCCTTGCTGGCGGTCTTGCAAGCAATCTTCATCAGGTCGGCGCGGCGGCGAACCAGCCGTTCGGAGCTGCGCGTCACGATCAGGCCGGCCTGTGGTGCACAAATCTCGATGCTGCCGTCAGCCATGCCGGGGCGGGTGATCAACGTGGCAAGCACATCGCCTTCGCCAACCCATTCGCCGATGTTGCGTTGGAAGAGAACCGTGCCGGCCTCCGGCGCGCGGACCACCTCGATATTGTCGAGCGGGACAGCGGGGCCATCGAAAGCGGGCAGCGAGACCGGGGCATCGATTGCGCCGCGGCTTGCCAGGAATTCCCACAATCCCTCGGCATCCTTCTTCGCCATCTCGGGATAGACGTCACGCCGGCCGCGAAGCTCGACGGTGACAGACAGCTTGCCGGGCAGGCGCGATTGTTTCTCTGGAGTCTCGTATTTCCAGGCAAAACCGACGGCCTCCTCGAAGGCGGAACTCTCGCCATCGGAGAGAAGAACGGCTTCCATCTCCATCGCAGAGGCCAGATCGGCCGCCTCCGGCCAGAATGCCTCGTCGATATAGGCATATTGCAGGGATTCATCATCGCAATGCAGATCGATCACCAGATCGCAGCCGAGCGCCATATGCAGCAGCTGGCGCTTCAGTTTTTCGACGGCCGAACGGCGCTCGAGGTCCTCAAGCAACCCGTCGCGATCCTTCACCGAGATCAGCGGAAACTCCCTGTTGAAATTGGTGCGCGATCCAAGATCGAAGCGGCCCTGAAGTTCACCGAAATGCGACTGGGCCGCCCCGATCGGATTGGCATGCGGGACGACGATGAAGTCGCTCTTGATCTGACCGGCGTTTTCCGACTGGCGCAGTCTTTCACACAGGAAGTGAACCAACGCCGTGCCCGGCAGCTCGTTGGCGTGGAGAGCCGCCTGAATGTAGACCTTCGGTGCCTTGGGATCGCTGCCATTGAAACGAAGAACCGGCAAACGCCACTCGATACCCGCCGTGTCACCGGCAATAATGATCTCGGACGTGTTCATGTCGTTCTCCGCTTGATGCCTTGTCGCAGGAGCTTTAAGCGAGTTCGATAGCCGGAGGCAAGGTGTTATCCGCGCGCATGAAGCGGTCAGCGCCCGACCTTTTCGTAGCCTGCTTGACCCCGGCGATTGTGCAGCAGAACGAATTCGCGCGCAGCCATCACGACCGGCCTCTGCAGGGCGATCCGCGGCACCACGTCCTTGTCGTAGAGGAGCGTGGCGTGAGGTTGAAAGTTCGGGTTCAGATTGGCGTCTGCGCCCAACCGATGCATCTCGATCGCGATTTGCACATGCAGTTGCCGTAACAGTTCCTGTCCGCCATTGCCGGTGAGTACGATCGCGTTGTCCTGCGGCAGCAGGAAGGTGATGATATGGTCGAAGACGAGCTCGAACTGACACGCCTCGATCGCCGTTCCTGCCTGGCGTGCCGCCGCGATGACCCCCCTCGCGAATGCGGGCGCTTTTGCCGACACAATAGAGCGAGACATGCACGGCCGCCGGCGGACGCGGCGATGCGAGGGGAAGGTGTTCCCGCTGTAGCCACTGCTGGATCGACACGCATTCGTCGAGCGATTGCGGATCCGGCAATATCGCAAAGAAAAGACTCTCTCTGGCGAAGCGCGATGGTTGTTGGCGCGTCTTCGGCGAAGCGAAATCGAAAGATGCCTGCTAACATTTGATCTTGAAATGGCAAGAACAAAAAGAGAACATACGGGCGAGCGATCGACGGGAGCAAGCTCGTGTGACGCAAGAAACGGGTTGAATTCGGGCCGCGACGGCACGATCTTCGGAGAAGAGCAGCAGGGAGGCAATGACCCATGCAACAGGCAATGCATCACTATCTGATTTTCGAGACGAGCGGTGGCTTCTGCGGCATCGCCTGGAATGATGTCGGCATTACGCGGTTTCAGCTGCCGACGTCGAGTGCCGACGCAACCGAGCGATTGCTCCTTCGCCGCATTCCCGGCGCCGAGCCGGCGAAGCCGACGGCTGCCGTTGCCGAAGCTGTTGCCGCAGTGAAGCGCTATTTCAGCGGAGAGCCGACGGACTTCTCAACCGTGAAGGTCGATCTCGCTGGTCAGGATGCCTTCTTCAGGCAGGTTTACGATGCTGCCCGCCAGATCGGCTGGGGCCACACGACCACCTACGGTGCGCTCGCGAAACAACTCGGCGTAGGGCCGGAGGCCGCCCGCGACGTCGGCCAGGCGATGGCGAAAAATCCGGTCGCCTTGATCATCCCCTGCCATCGCGTGCTAGCGGCCGGAAACAAGATCGGAGGATTCTCCGCGCCCGGCGGCTCAACGTCCAAGCAGAGGATGTTGGAGCTCGAAGGCGTTAGCCTGGCGCCGCCAAAGCCGGTGCAGCAGTCACTTGATTTCTGATGGATGTCGCCTCGATTGAGGCGACTCTCAAATCATTCCCACTCGATGGTTCCGGGCGGCTTCGAGGTCACATCATACACGACACGATTGATGCCGCGCACCTCGTTGATGATGCGGGTTGCGGCGCGGCCGAGGAATTCCATGTCGTAGTGATAGAAATCCGCAGTCATGCCGTCGACGGACGTCACGGCGCGGAGCGCGCAGACGAACTCGTAAGTGCGGCCGTCGCCCATGACGCCGACGGTCTGGACAGGCAGCAGCACGGCGAAGGCCTGCCAGATGGCGTCGTAGAGGCCGGCCTTGCGGATCTCGTCAAGATAGATGGCGTCGGCTTCGCGGAGAATCTCCAGCTTTTCGCGGGTGATGCCACCCGGGCAGCGGATCGCGAGACCCGGACCCGGGAAGGGGTGGCGGCCGATGAACGAGTCGGGCAGGCCGAGCTCCTTGCCAAGCACGCGCACTTCGTCCTTGAAGAGTTCGCGCAGCGGCTCGACGAGCTGCATGTTCATGCGCTCGGGAAGGCCGCCGACATTGTGGTGCGACTTGATCGTCACCGACGGTCCGCCGGTGAAGGAAACGCTTTCGATCACATCAGGATAGAGCGTGCCCTGGCCGAGGAAGTCGGCGCCGCCGAGCTTCTTGGCCTCTTCCTCGAAGGTCTCGATGAACAGGCGACCGATGATCTTGCGCTTGGTCTCTGGATCGGAAACACCCTCGAGCTCGCCGATGAACTTGTCGGATGCGTCGACGTGGATGAGGTGCAGATTGTAGTGTTCGCGGAACATGGCGACGACGTTGGCCGCCTCGTCCTTGCGCATCAGTCCGTGGTCGACGAGCACGCACGTGAGCTTGTCGCCGATCGCTTCGTGGATCAGTAGTGCTGCGACCGAGCTGTCGACGCCCCCCGAAAGGGCGCAGAGGACGCGCTTGTCGCCGACCTGCTCGCGGATCGCTTCGACCGCCTTCTGGCGATAGGCCGACATCGACCAGTCACCTTTGATGCCGGCGATGTTGTGAATGAAGTTACCGATCAGCTTGGCGCCATCGGGCGTGTGCACGACTTCCGGGTGGAACTGCACGCCATAATATTTGCGCTTCTCGTCGGCGATGAAGGCGTAAGGCGCGTTCGGCGAAGTCGCGACGACCTTGAAGCCTTCAGGCAGCGCCGTCACGCGGTCGCCATGGCTCATCCAGACCTGATGGCGGGAGCCCTTCGACCAGAGGCCTTCGAACAGTTGGTTGTCTTCATCGACTTCGAGGAAGGCGCGACCGAATTCGCGGTGATGACCGCTCTCGACCTTGCCGCCGAGCTGCATGCACATCGTCTGCTGGCCGTAGCAGATGCCGAAAACGGGCAGGCCGCTGTCGAAGATGATCTGGGGTGCGCGGGGCGAGCCTTCATCAACCGTCGAGGCCGGGCTGCCGGACAGGATCACGGCTTTCGGCTGCAGGCGCTTGAAGCCTTCTTCGGCGGACTGGAAGGGAACGATCTCGCAGTAGACACCCGTTTCGCGCACGCGGCGTGCGATCAGCTGGGTTACCTGGCTGCCGAAATCGACGATGAGGACGCTGTCTGGATGTGCTGTCTGGGTCATGGCGAGCCTTTAATGAAAAGCACCCGGTCTTGCAATGCGCGAAATCCCCCGGCCGAGGATTTTATTGTGCTGATTGTCCCTATCCCGCAGGGGTTAGAACCAGAATACGCCGTCTTCCAGCGCCGTAAACAGGCTGTCGACGGCATAGGAAAGCTTGCGGTCGATGACGTGCAGGTATTCTGTCCAGCCGGAAATGTGCTGCAACTCTTCGACACCGTCGGAAATCCCGCGCAGGCCGATCAGCGGCAGTTCGTAAGCCTGGCAGGCGCGCAGGATTGCGAAGGTCTCCATGTCGACCATATCGGCGGCGATACCATTATAGGCCTGCCCGGACACGACGTTGCCGCCGGTCGACAGGCTTGCCTCCGGAATGCCTGGGATTCTAAGCGGCAGGTCGATGGTGGCAGGGAGATCGAGGAACGGCGTGCGCCCCTTCTCGAAACCGAGTGGCGATGCATCCATGTCGCGATAGGATACGGAGGTGGCCTGATAGACCTCGGTCTGCTCGAGCTTTGCCGAGCCCGCCGAGCCGAGCGAAACGACGAGGTCGGGCAACTCATCGGCCTGCGCTAGTTGCGCCAGCGCCCGGGTGAGGACGATTGCCGCCTCGACGGGACCGACCCCCGTCATCAGCGGCTCGAAGCGGGAGCGTAGGAACGGACCGTACTCGGCCTCCGCCGCCATCACGAAGAGAATGGATTTGCCGGCGACCGATTTCAGCTCAAACTTCATCCCGAAATGCCCTCTCTGCCACGGATGATCATCATGGTGCTTGTCATGGAAGCGATCAGCTTTGCCGGTCCGTCGCCGATCGCATAGCCGCGCCCGTCCGCAACGATGATGTTCGATCCCGGCTTGGTGATTTCGCCCCTGAAGAGGAAGCGATCGCCACGGCCTGGCGACAGCAGGTTGACTTTGAATTCGATCGTCAGAACGGATGCCTCGGCGTCGATGACGCTGTAGGCCGCCAAGCCGCAAGCGGAATCGAGGGCAGCGGAGATCACGCCGGCATGCAGAATTCCGTGCTGCTGGGTGAGCTTGACGTCGAAAGGCAGCTCGATCTCCACCAACCCCCGCCCGACGCGGGTCAGTTCGGCGCCGAGCGTATGCAACGCCGCCTGGCGGGTAAAGTTCTGGCGGATTCGCTCGTGGAAATCGCCGCTGTCGTTGTCGGTCATCGTCGCGCCTTTCTTGCGATCGCGAAAGTGGCATGCTGCGCCGCATCAGACAAGCGCTTCCCGGAAATCAGTTGGCAGAGTGCTCCCGTGCCATGCGGTCGCTTGTCTGACGCGCATGCAAGTGCCGGGCGTAAAGATTGGATTCAGTCTTTTTTGGTAAATCTCCGTTAGCCATTGCTTTTCGATGGGTCCCTGGCGGCAGCGAATCTGTCGTCGACAATTGTTTTGCGTGCGGGTTCTTATGCGTCTATTGGCTGCGCCAGCTTTCTTCCTTGCTTGTCTCGCCTTGTCGGGCTGCACGTCCAGTTTGGGACCGGACAGCCTTGTCGCGGGAATCCCGTCGCGGGAGACGACCAGCTCGGTCGCACGCCCAAGCGCGCCCGTGCCGGCCAGCGTCATGCCGGCGAGCCCTGTTCCCTCAGCTGATGTCGCCGAGGCGCCAACGCCAGCCGCGCCGCAACAGGAGGAATTGGCCTGGGCCGGCCCGGTGCCTCAGCCGCAAGCCTTCACACAACAGGCCGGAGTGGCCACCGCTCCCGTGCCGTCGGAAAGGCCGATGGCAACGGCAGTGCCAGCCGTCCTGACGCCCGCAGCGCCCGAAATTGACGAGACGCCGCGCACACGTTCGCGGATCTACAGTCATCGTTTCCGCGACGTCAAACCGATCAATTTCGGCTCTTCCTCGCCCAGGAAGCTTGCCGTCCATGGCGTCGACGTTTCGCGCTGGCAGGGCGACATCGACTGGGACAAGCTGAGAACGCAGGGTGCGAATTTCGTCTACATCAAGGCGACCGACGGCGGTGACCATCTCGATCCGATGTTCCGGAAGAACTGGCGCGACGCCAAGCAAGCTGGGATGAGGCGGGGCGCCTATCACTTCTTCTATTGGTGCCGCACGGCGGGCGAACAGGCGGACTGGTTCATCCGCAACGTTCCCCGCGAAGCCGGGGCTCTGCCACCAGTCATCGACGTCGAATGGAACGGCGAGTCGAGCTGCAAGCGGCGGGTCTCGCCCGAGAAGGTTCGTGAGAAGATGCAGGTCTTCATGGACAAGCTCGAGCAGCACTATGGCCAGCGGCCGATCATCTACACCGCGCCGGACTTCTATCGCGACAACCTCAAGGGCGCCTTCCTGAACTATCCCTTCTGGCTGCGTTCGGTTGCAGCCCACCCGTCGAAGGTTTATCCCGGACGCCGGTGGGTATTCTGGCAGTATTCGGGCTCCGGCATCTCGCACGGCGTTGATGGCCGCATTGACCTGAATGTGTTCCACGGCAGCGAAGCCGACTGGCACGACTGGGTCGCCAGATCGGACTGAGGTGCTGCTCGTCTCGCCCGCGCGAAACAACCGGGAGGTTCGCCATGGCAGAGGTTGTGCTGTTTCACCACGCGCTTGGATTGACGCGAGGCGTCATCGCTTTTGCTGGCGATCTGCGGGCCGCCGGGCACGTCGTACATACGCCTGACCTGGTTGCCGGCCGGACGTTTGACACGCTGGAACAGGGCGTGCAGCACGCCCAGGAGACCGGCTTCGGCGAGATTATCCAGCGTGGAGCCCGCGCCGTGGATGGCCTTGCAGCCGATCTCGTCTATGTCGGGTTTTCCCTGGGAGTGCTCCCGGCACAATATCTGGCTCAGACGCGTGCCGGTGCGCGGGGTGCGATCTTCCTTCACGCCTGCTTGCCGCGTTCGGAATTCGGCTCGGCCTGGCCGAAAGGCTTGCGGGCTGAGATCCATGCCATGGACGCCGACCCGTTCTTCGTTGGAGACGGTGATATCGAGGCGGCGAAGGCGTTGGTTGCCGAGTCGGCGGATGTCAGGCTTTTCCTCTATCCGGGGGACGCGCATCTTTTTTCCGATCGGTCGCTCGCCGCCTTCGATCCAGCGGCGGCAGCCGTTCTCGAACGGCGCGTGCTCGATTTTCTCGCTGATCGCTAGTTCAAATAGACGATCGCGGCGTTGAGCAAGGTCGCGAAGCCAACCCAGGCTGCATATGGCACGAAGAGCAGGGCGGCGGTCCGATCCGAATTCCAGCGGTTTGCGGCAAAGGCGAGGATCAGTCCGAGCAACAGCACAATGACGACGAGCGAGGCCGACAGCATTCGCAGGCCGAAGAAGAACGGCGACCATAGAAAGTTCAGCACCATCTGCCAGGCCCAGATAAGCATGCCGACAGACAGATGCCCGCGCAACCACGTCCGTGCCCCGGCAATACCAATCAAAACATAGAGGGTGAGCCAGACAGGCCCGAATATCCAATCAGGTGGATTGAACGGCGGCTTGGCGAGAGATTGATACCATTCCTCCGGCAGATTGTTGACGCCGATGGCGAGCCCCCCGCCGAGCGCGATGGCGACGAAGACGACGTAGGTCAGGGCTTTGCTCATTCGCCGGAAATAGGGCGGCTGGACTCTCCAGCCAGATCGCTAGCGATCTTTTGCGCACAATTCAGACGGCCGCAATGCGCACGATATGCTGGTCCCAGGTAACGTCGCTCTGCGTCGACAAAAATCCGCCTTCATAGGATGACACGGCAAAGCCGGCCTTGGCTGCGGCAATCCCTGCCGCATCCGGCACAATCTCTTCACGAAGCACGCGTCCGCTCTTCGCATCGATCGTCACGGACGCGCCGCCCTTGGGAGACGTGACGCCGACGAGCCCTTCACCGCGATTGATTGCGATCGCGCCGACATAGTTGGCAAGCCGGCGTGTCGTCTCCTCCGGCAGATCGACGAAGCGCAGGTCTTCGCCTTTGGCAAAGGAGCCGACGAGCGGCGGCAGGTCGTTGCGGTGCCCTTCATACTGGCAGGCAAACCAGATGCGGCCCCTCGCGTCGACATCGACGTGTCGGGTGGAGAGCTGCACCCACTGCGATGGGAGGGAGTGTTTTTCGATCAGGTCTCCGGTTGCCGCATCGATCAGCGTCAGCGAAGGCTGCATATTGGAGAGGTTGAGCTTGGCGCGGCCGAAATCCGGATGCGTTTCAATGCCGCCATTGGCAACGATCAGCATGCGCCCGTCGTCGGACACGGTCATGTCATGCGGACCGACACCGTAGGTCTCGAACTCTCCTATGCGCTCAAAACGCCCGGTCGCATCGTAGAGGCCGATCATGCCGCGGTTGGCGTCGAAGGCGTTCTCGCTGGCATAGAGAATCCGGCCGTCCGGCGAGAAGGCGCCATGGCCATAGAAGTGGCGCCCCTCGGCGGCTGCAATGGTGATCGGCTCGTTTTTGCCGCGGGGATCGAAGATCATCGCATAGGTGCCGGGGCGGCGCGCAAAGGCGACGGTTTTTCCCGTCGCGTTGCTGAAGGCCATGCCATGGGCGCGTGCCGGAAGGGCAATTTGATCGACGATCTCGCCGCGCTCCGTGACCGTCGCAACGGCGTAGGATCCGTTCGCGGTCCGCATCCCTGACGCATAGATCGCATCCGCGCGCTCAAGTGCCATGAGCGCTCGCGGCTGTAGGGCAGCCAGGAAAGTCAGCCCGGCCGCCTTGACGAAACTGCGCCGATCGATCGCGGAGCTATTCCACATGGGTTCAGTCGCCGTCCGAGAAGGAGAAACCCGCTGAAAGGCCGATTGCCGCGCCATAGTCATCGCTGATCTTGGTGATCAGCTCGCGCGTGCTGACCAGAAGAGCATCAAGCTTTGCCCTCTCGGCGTCGCTTGTTGCAACTTCGATATCGGGGTTGACCTTCTGCAACGCCTCAAGCAGCGACTTCAAATTGGCATCGATCGTGTCGGCGATCGGCTTCTTGTCGGCTGGCAAGAGCTCGGCCATTCCGGCTTTTTGCCAGAGTGTGCGAAGTCCCTCGACGTTGGCCGTCATCGACTTCCAGGTGTTCCCGGAGCGCCAGTAGATCGCCATGCGTGGACGAGGCGTGGCGTCCTTGCCCTTGTAGAACTGCTCGAGCCGCTGATCGCGAACGGTCTCCGCGCCATGAACGAGGATGCCGAGCAAAGCGGTTATGGCCTCCTTGTTGTCCATGAAGTCTTCGCTTTGCGGGCCGGGATGCTTCCAGCTTCCCTGCACGCCGTCGGGCTTTTCCCAGGCCGCGACGACCTCGCCCGCCTCACGCTGGATGTTACCGGCAATCGCAGTGCCGTAGAGGCATCGGAAGCTGTTCTTCTGCGTCGTCAGGTCTTCCGAACCGGTGCCGTGGAGCACGTATTCGAGCGCAGTCAGCCCCTGCAGCGCGACGCTCTTGCCGGCGATTGCATCTACAGTCGTATCCTTGGGATCGGCTTTGGCGATCAGAGCCTGAACCTGCTTCAGGGCGACGCCCTTGCGATCGGGGTAGAACAGGATGTGCTCGAAGAGATTGTCCTGTATCACTGGTCCAGTCTGAACGATTTCAATGACCGACCAATAGCGGATCATGTCGTCGAGTGCTGACCGCGCCTTGTCCAGCTTCTGCTGCGTCGCGTCCTCGCAGAGGTCCTTCATCGCCGTTGTCAGGCGTGCTGCCGATTGCTGGGCATTGCGATAGCCTGGGCGGATCACCTCATCGACCGCCCGCTGCATGACTCCGGAGACCGCCTCCTCGTTCAGACCGGCTTGCGGTGCGGGAGGAGTCTGGGCGAAGGCAGAAGTAGCAAGGACAAGGGAGAGGACAAGAGGTTGCCAAAGGCGCATCAAAGGGACTCCAGGAATGTAATCAGTGCCTGCCGGTCATCCCCGGGCAGGGATGCGAAAGCGTCACGCGCCTTTTCAGCCTCGCCGCCATGCCAGAGAATCGCTTCGGTGAGATTTCTGGCGCGGCCGTCGTGGAGGAAAAAGCTGTGCCCGGTGACAGTCTGGGTCAGACCTATACCCCATAGCGGCGGCGTGCGCCATTCACGTCCGTTCGCGCTCCCGACTTGTTGTCCGTCCGCGAGACCCTCGCCCATGTCGTGCAGCAGGAAGTCGGAATAGGGCCAGATCAGCTGGAAGGCTTGAGCCTTGTCGACGCTGTCGCGCCGCGTGACGAACTTCGGCATGTGGCAGGAAATGCAGCCGCTTTGGTAGAAGATTTTCTTGCCCTGAAGGGTCGCGGGGAAGCTCGTCTTGCGGCGGGCAGGAACGGCAAGGTTGGCCGAATAGAAGGTGACGAGGTCGAGGATCGGGCCGGGGGCCTCCTCCTTGCCAAGCCGCTTCTGCACGCCGGTCGGCATCTTCCCGCACTTGGCTTCAGCTTCTGTGCAATCGCCATGCGGGTCGGGTCGGTCCGGCGTCGAAATGCCAATGTCATTGGAGAAGGCATCCGCGCTCTGGTCGCGCAGGCTCGCATTCTGTGCCTTCCAACCGAAGCGCCCGAGCGCAACTTTGCCGGTGCGATGGTCGCGTACGATGGCCGCCTTGCCGTGGATGCCGTCGCCGTCCGCATCGTCCGGATCGGCGTGGGCAAGGATGTCCGCTTCAGGGATGGCCTCGATCAGCCCGAGCCCGATCATCGCCGGCGCAACGCGCGGCGAGATCGTCGTTGTTGGGTCGAGTGGCCCATAGCCGAGGTCGGTCACTTCGTATGTCGGACGGCGGAGCGAGATGGTCTCGCCGTCGCCGAGCGTCACGGGCTCCTCGGTGTAGCGGATAGCCATCTTGCCCTCTGAGGGAAGCCCTGGAATCGCAAGATCCTGCAACTGGTGGCCGTAGATTGGGTCCGGGAAATTGACGACTCCGGCGCTGGCAATCGCCCGCTGCTCATCAGGCGTTGTCGCCGGGCGCGACAGGCGCAGGAACATCGAGGTGGCACTGACGCCACCTTCCGGCGGCTTGCCGCGGCCGTCGTTCAAGTGGCAACTCAGGCAGGAGCGGGCATTGAAGAGCGGCCCCAGACCATCTGAGGCCTGCGTCGAGGAAGGGGCGGAGACCCAGAGCTTCTTGAAAAGGGCATTTCCGAGCCGGAACGGCTGTTCTTCTTCAAAGGGGATTGTCGCCGAGATATGCGAAAAGGAATCCTGCGTGACCGGATCGATGGAGGTGGCGCCGCCGGCCTGCATCGCTTCGTATTGCTCGGCCTTGGAAAAATCGGTGGCCGGCCGCGTGACATCGGCGACGCGTTTCATATCCGCGTCGGAAAGGTCGCTTCGTTTCGTCGGAAGATCGAACCCGGATGCCAGCGCAACGGAGAATCCGGCAATCGCGGCGCAAAATGCTGCGCAACTGAGAAGACGACGAGCCGGTCTGGGAGGCATTCGAGAGTTCGGGCCGCTGCGTCGAACGAAGCGGCCCGCCTTTTCACTTATTGGAAGACCGCGCCAGGATTATCCAAGCTGTCGGAACCTTCAAGCTTCACCGTGCCGAGATCGAGTGCGGCAATAACGCGCTGCACTGTCTTGGTCTGGTCGACGAGACCGTCGATGGCGGCCTGAACGACGGCGTTGCCCTTCTTGTTGCCTTCGCCGATCATCTGGTCGTACTTCTCGACGTTCAGACCGCGCTTCGCCATGACATTCATTGCCTTGAGCGTCGCGTCGAGTTTGGCCTGCATTTCCTTGTCGAGCTTCTCGTCCTTGGCTGCGACGAGATCGTGCAGCGACGGTCCCTTCATCTTCGTGCCGTCGACGCGGGTGTAGTCGCCCGTGTAGGCAGCGGCGATGCCGATCGCGTCGTTGAGGTGCGAGTTGAAGGTGTTGTCCGAGAAGCAATCATGCTCTTCTTCCGGATCGTGCAGCAGCAGGCCGAGCTTCATGCGCTCGCCGGCCAGTTCACCGTAGGAGAGGGAGCCCATTCCGGTCAGAATGGCAACGAGACCGGCTTTCGGATCGGCTTCGACATGCTTGGTGGCTTCGCCCTCCGGAGCCCAGTTGTTAGTCATTTCCTGAAGGTCGGAGACCAGCAGCGTCGAGGCGGACTTCAGATATTCGGCACGGCGATCGCAATTGCCGTGCGTGCAATTCTTCAGGTCGTAGTCCGTGGCAGGGCGGTTGCCAGCTCCGGGACCGGTGCCGTTCAGGTCCTGGCCCCAGAGCAGGAATTCGATGGCATGATAGCCCGTTGCGACGTTGGCTTCGACGCCGCCGGCTTCGGCCAGCGTGCCGGACAGGAATTCAGGAGTCAGCTTGGACGCGTCGACATCCTTGCCGTCGATCTTGATCGTCTTGTTGGCGATGACATTGGCGACGTAGAGCGCGTTCTCGTCGCTCTCGGTGCCGTAGGACGCATCGACGTAATCGATCAGGCCTTCGTCGAGGGGCCAGGCGTTGACCTTGCCTTCCCAGTCGTCAACGATCGGGTTGCCGAAGCGATAGACTTCCGTCTGCTGGTAAGGGATGCGTGCCTTGATCCACGCGGCGCGGGCAGCCTTCAATGTCTTGTCGGTCGGGTCCTTGAGCAGGGCGTCGATTGCCGCGTCGAGGGCCTTGGCCGTCGTCAGCGAGTCTTCGTATTTGGCATGCGCAACGTCGGCGTAGTGTTTTACAACTGCAGCAGCATCCGGGGCCGCGTAAGCGGGAATGGCCAGCAGAGCGGCTGGGGCCAGCGCCAGCGCCACGGCTGCGCGGAAATTCTTGTTGAGTTTCATGATCCTCTCCTGTGCGGACTTTCCGTCTGAGGTCCGACGAAAAATCTCTTCGCCCAAAAGCAAACTGGTGTCAAACACTCTAGTTTGGAATGATTTTAAGTGTATTCGCGCGGTCTGACGAACCTCTTGTTGTTTTGACACCCCCTGCTTCTCCGTCATTCCGGCCTTGAGCCGGAATCCAGCCCGCCGCGCGTCTGCGGGGCTGAAGAGTTTTTCGCGATCAAGGACTTGATCGCGCTGGATACCGGCTCGAGGCCGGTATGACGGCGATGGGTATCTCGCCCCCAGAAAATCAATTGAGTTGACGGCTTTGTCAGAAGTCTGCCGGCTGAGCGAGGGCTCAGCCTTTCCTCTGCATGCGGCAGAAGAAGAAACCGTCCGTATCGGTGGAGGCGGGTGTCAGCGTGACGGTCTTGCCGTCGGACGAACGAGGACGTTGGCTGTCCTTTCCGAACAGTCCATCCCACGCAGGCAGGGCGCTGACAATCTCGTAGTCGCCGTTTTCTGCGGTGAAACGCCGGACCTGCGCCTCGTTTTCCTGCGGCAGCACCGAGCAGGTCACGTAGATCAGTTCTCCGCCCGGACGGACAAAGGCGCTCGCCTGCTTGAGCGCGTCCTGCTGCTGGGTCGTGCGCTCGTCGAGGTTCTTCGCGGTCAGGCGCCACTTGGTGTCGGGCCGCCGCCGCCAGGTCCCGGTTCCCGTGCATGGCGCATCGACGAGCACCTTGTCGCAGCGATCGCTCAGGCTCTTCAGAGCCTTGGCGTCATCGTGCACCTGGACATTGCGCGTTCCGGCACGCTTCAGCCGTTCTATGATCGGCGCGAGCCGCTTGCGGTCGGCATCATAGGCGTGAACCTGGCCCTTGTTGTGCATCGCCGCCGACATGGCGAGCGTCTTGCCGCCACCACCGGCACAGTAGTCGAGAACCTGTTCGCCGTCTTTTGGGAGCACGAGATCGGCAACGATCTGCGACCCCTCGTCCTGCACTTCGAACCAGCCTTTCTGGAACGAAAGCTCGGCGGTCACATTTGGCAGCCTTGAGGCGCCTTCGCCGGCGGGAATCCGGATGCCGTAACGCGCGATCGCCGCCTCTTGTGCGCCGGCTCTTTCGAGCGCCTTGACTGTCTTGTCGCGGGTCGCCTTCAGGATGTTGGCGCGCAGATCGAGGGTCGGACGCCCGGCGAGGGCCTGCGCCTCGACGATCCAGTGATCGCCGAAGGCGCTTTCAAACGAGGGCTGGACCCATTCGGGAATATCGCCCTGGATGTGAGCGGGCGCGTCGGCCAGCTGGCGGCTGTTGAAAGCGGAAAGCTGAGCTTGCGAAAGCGGGCTTGGTGCGAACTTGTCGTCTGCGAGTTCCGCGGCGAGGCTTTCTGGCGTGAAACCCCATTGCCGGAACATCACGGCGTGGGCGATAGCGGATGCGCTGTCATCGTCCATCAGCCAGGCGTGGGAGAGGCGCATGCGAAGGGCATCGTAGACGATATTGCCGATCGCGGCGCGATCGCCCGATCCGGCAAACCGATGGGCAAGACCCCAGTCCTTCAATGCATCGGCGACAGGCCGTCTGCGGGCATCGATATCTGCAAGAACCGAAATCGCCCCTTCGAGCCGACCGCCCAACCGCATTCAAACAGCTCCTATCGCCTGGATCAAAATACCGGGCTTGTGAACAATCCGCAGGAAGCGCGACAGACGCAGCGGATAGTACACAAGTCTAGACCGCGTCGTAGACGCGATTGGCGGCAAGAGCAAGCGACCCGTTCGTGTACGGGCGAACGCTTAGCCTATGACTTCGTAGCAGACCTTTGCCGTGCCACTGCTGACCATGCCAATGTTCTGGGCGGCAGCGCGGGAGAGATCGAGGACGCGGCCGCGAATGAATGGGCCACGATCATTGACGCGGACGACGACGCTGCGTCCGTTTTTGCTGTTGGTAACTTTCAGCTTCGTGCCAAATGCCAGCGAACGATGTGCTGCAGTATTGATGGTCGGGTTCATCCGTTCCCCGGAGGCGGTTTTGGAGCGAAGTGCGTACCATGAAGCGCCACCGCAACCATTTGCAGCAAATCCTTCAACGGGAAGGATAGTAGAGCAAGCTGCAATTGTTGCTGCGGCGATGACAGAACGGCAGATTTTCTTCAAAACGGATTGTCCCCTCAATTGTTGAACTCACGCCTTGTGGGCGGTGGGAGGGTTGAATCCGGCCAAGTGTGGCGAAAAAGTGCCCCCAATTATCACGGAATATTACAAAGTGTAATATACGTGATGGCTAGATGCGCGGCATGTGCGCCACAGAAAATCGAATGATTAGGAAAAAAGATAATGAAATCAAGTAAAATTAGAACGTTTTTTGCAAGGCCTGATCCACGCAACCAAAGATCACAAAATTAACGAAAATAATTTTGCGCGATTGCCATAATTAGTGCCTCATTTGCGCAAATTCAGAGGCCGTTAACCATAATCCGGCGCTATATTATATGCGCCGAATGGAGGAAGTAGAAATTTCCTACCCTGAAACCGCGCTATTTGTGATCGACAAATACAATCGCAAGACGAAAAGTCTGCCGCCCGCTCTCGCCCCGCAGGCAAGTCGTGATATGCAAGTCGACGGAAGTCGCTGCGGCATAGCATTAAAAACGCCCCGGGCGTGTCCAAAACGGTGACATTCAAACGTCTTTAGCTTGCAAGCGCGCAAGCAGTGCGCGCCTCATTCAAATTGGGCAGGGAGGCTGCGAAATCATGAGCATACCTTATCGTTGGATCATTGTTTCTGCCGGGGCGTTGATGACTTGCGTTGCACTCGGCGCGATGTTCTCCCTGGCAATCTTCCAGGAGCCAATCGCGACCGAGACCGGCTGGTCGCACGCTGGCATTGCGAGCGCGATGACACTTAATTTCATTGTCATGGGGATTGGCGGTTTCCTGTGGGGCACTGCGAGCGATCGCTTCGGCGCGCGGGTTGTCGTTCTGATCGGTGCTGCCGGCCTTGGCCTGGCCCTTGTGTTGGCAAGCCGCGCGGAATCGCTTCTGCAGTTTCAGCTGACCTACGGGATTTTGGTCGGGCTTGCCGCCAGCACCTTCTTCGCGCCAATGATCGCGACGACGACCGGGTGGTTCGAGGAGAACCGCAGCCTCGCCGTCTCCCTTGTCTCTGCCGGCATGGGTGTCGCGCCCATGACGATCTCACCTTTCGCACGCTGGCTCATTTCTGCCTATGATTGGCGAACCGCGATGCTGCTGATCGGCATCACTGCCTGGGTCCTGCTGCTTCCGGCAGCCTTGCTGGTTCGGCGCCCGCCGGCAGAGGCAGGGGACGGCGCGACCGCCACTGCAACAAGCGGGGAACAGCCTTCGCTCTCGCGGGTGTTCCGATCGCCACAATTCATTGTGTTGGGGCTGACGTTCTTCGCCTGCTGCGCTGCGCATTCCGGTCCGATCTTTCACATGGTCAGTTACGCGACGATCTGCGGCATAGCGCCAATGGCCGCCGTCAGCATCTATAGCGTCGAGGGACTTGCGGGGCTCGGCGGCCGGCTTCTCTATGGCGGGCTGGCCGACAGGGTCGGGGTGAAGCCGGTCCTCGTCGCCGGTTTGCTCGTCCAGGCGATTGCGCTTGCGACCTACCTCTTCGTCAGCAGGCTCGGCGAATTCTACGCCCTCGCCATTATCTTCGGCAGCGCCTATGGCGGCGTGATGCCGCTCTATGCTGTTCTGGCGCGAGAATATTTCGGGCCGCGCATCATCGGTACGGTGTTCGGCGCGGCGACGATGCTCTCCAGCCTCGGGATGGCCTTCGGTCCTCTTATCGGCGGATGGATCTTCGACACCTTTGACAACTACTCGTGGCTCTTCATCGGATCCGCTCTGGTCGGGCTCGGCGCAGCCGCAATAGCCCTCGCATTCCCGCCGCTCGCACGGGTAAAGGCCGAGCCGGCGCTCGGCGTCTCGATTTGAGGCGTCGCTATCCTCGCCAGCTGTTGCTCTGCATCAGCTGCGCGAGCGAGGCGGGATAGGTCGGGAAGGCGAAGATAAAGCCCGCCGCCTTCAGCTTGGCGTTCGAGACCCGCTTGTTCTCGCCGTAGAAGGACCGCGCCATCGGGGTGAGCTCGGCAGTTTCGAAGGGCTGCTCCGGCGGCGGCTCGACGCCCAGCAGCCGGGCTGCTTCGACGATGACTTCCTGAGGCGGGCCGGGCAGATCGTCGGTCACATTATATATGCCGCCGAGCCCACGGTCGGCGAGGAACCGCGTCGCCGCGCCGATATCCTCAACCCGGATCCGGTTGAAAACCTGATCCTTCTTGATCAATCGCCGTGCGGTACCGCGTTCCAGATTGCAAAGGGCATTGCGGCCTGGCCCGTAGATACCGGAGAGGCGGAGAACCGCCGCCGGAACATTGATGGCGGCGCCGATGGCCATCCAGCCGTCTTCTGCTTCCAGCCGCTCCTTCGAGCGGCCGGAAACCGGCGTGCAGGGCATTTCTTCGGTGACCCAATTTCCCTTGTGATCGCCATAGACGCCGACCGTCGAGAGATAGCCGATCCACTGGAGCTTGGGCATCATCTCCTTCAGACGGTCGCCAGCGAGCCTGATCAGCGCATCACCATTATCGCGCGGCGCAATGGATTGGACGAGATGGGTCGCGCCCCGCATCGCCTCGCTCAATTTCTCGTCCAGCACGTCGCCGTCAAACACGAAAGCGTCGATGCCCTGGCCACGCAGGGCAGCTGCCTTGTCTTCCGAGCGCGTCGTACCGGAGACACGCGCGCCGTCCGCCATGAAAGCCTTGGCGATCGCCGTGCCCGAATAGCCGCAGCCGAAAATCATCACTTGCATCAAACTGCTCCCGCCAGGCGCCATTCACTCAGGACATCGCTATCCGACTCATCTGGCCTTTGTGCCGCAAAGGCAGAAAATTCGCCAGCCTCGAGAAGGCGCGACAAGGCCCAAATTGCCATGCCGCGTACGACCGGGGAGGGATCCTCTGACAGTTTCCGACACTGCTCGACAAATCGGCGATCGTTCGAATTGCCGGCGGCAATGAGCACATTGCGGATGAACCGATCGCGGCCGATACGCTTGACGGGCGAGCCGCTGAAGAATGTGCGAAAGGCGGCATCATCGAGGCCGAGCAGATACTCGATCGATGGCTCCTTCAAGTCCTCCCGGGCCTGCAGCTTCATCTCGGAGGCCTCGTGGGCAAATTTGTTCCATGGGCAGGCGGCGAGACAGTCGTCGCAGCCATAGATCCGGTTGCCGATCAGGGACCGCAACGCCGGGTCGATCGGTCCTTTGTGCTCGATGGTCAGGTAGGAGATGCAGCGCCGTGCGTCGATCTGGTAGGGACCGGGAAAGGCTTTCGTCGGGCAGATATCGAGACAGGCGCGGCAGGAGCCACAGTGGTCAATCTCCGGCGCATCGATGTTCAGATCCGCGGTCGTGAACATCGAGCCGAGGAAAAGCCATGATCCGTGCTCGCGGCTGACGAGGTTCGTATGCTTGCCCTGCCAGCCGAGGCCGGCCGCTGCCGCGAGCGGTTTTTCCATCACCGGAGCCGTGTCGACAAAGACCTTCACATCCGCCCCGGCGCGCGCCGCAAAGCGTGTTGCGATCTCCTTCAATCGCCCCTTGATGATGTCGTGATAGTCGCGATTGCGCGCGTAGACCGAGATTGCAGCCTTGTCGGGTTTTGTCAGAATCTCGCGCGGATCTTCATCCGGTCCGTAATTGAGGCCGAAGACGACGATCGACCGGACGTCGCTCCAGAGCGTGCGTGGATCGCCGCGCCTGTCGCGGGTCTCCGCCATCCACTCCATCGTTCCATGCCGCCCGGCGTCAATGAATTCGCCGAGCCGCTCCTTGGCTTCCGGTATGGCGTCGGGTCGCGTGATGCGACAGAGGTCGAAACCCAAGGCCTTCGCCTCCGACCGAACGAAGGCGGTGAGGGTATCGCGGCGTTTCTGGTCCTTGTTTTCCATGGCCATTGAAGGCCCTCGTCAGAAATCCAGGTCGGCGTAGTGCGAAACCGGGGTCAGGCCCCGCACGCGCTCGGTGAGCAACGGCCGGAAGGATGGACGCGACTTCAGGCGCTGATACCACTCCTTGACGAGAGGAGCTTCAGACCAGTCGATTTCACCGAGATAGTCGAGAATGGAAACGGCCGAGGCAGCAGCGAGATCTGCATAGCTCATGCGGTCGCCGGCCAGCCACTGTCGGGAGCCGGCAAGCCAGCCCAGATACTTCATGTGCTGGCGGATATTCGCCCGCGCCGTGCGGAGGATCTTGGAATCAGGCGCGCCGCCGCCCTGGTCCGCCGTCATCTGCAGCTTGTAGACCCGCTCGCGGGCGAGCGGCTTGGTCACGTCTGTTTCCATCTTCTGCATGAACCATTCCGTCAGCCGGCGAATCTCGGCGCGCTGGAATGGATCTTCCGCCAGGAGCCGGCGATCACGCTTGAGCACGCCGTGCGTCTCGTCGAGATACTCGGAGATCACAGCCGCGCCGCACAACGCCCGCATGCTGTCATCGACATAAACCGGCAGGGTTCCGGCCGGGTTGAGCGCGAGGAAATCCCGGCGCTTTTCCCAGGTCTGCTCCTCGATCAGGTCCGCCTGATAGCCGTACTCCGTCAGGATCAGCCGAACGAAGCGTGATGCGGATGACATGGGATGATGATAGAGCGTGGGCATTGATTCTCGGATTTTTTGAGGTGTGTGGCATGTTGCGGGAGCGCGATGATCATAGCGCCCTAGTCATGACTTATTCGTTGAAGCTATAGGAGCTTGGCCCTTTCAATACAAGCGAGTCGGGTAGCCAACTCCCTGACAAAGGAGGTGGGCGTGCTCGAAAAACGGATTTTTGTTTTCCCGCCCTGCCTTCGTCACTTCCGGACGCCATAACCCCAATCAAAGCCCGACCAAACTCCACGGAGAGAATGTATGGATTATGTGAACTCTATAATTCTAGGCATAATAGAGGGAATTACCGAGTTTCTGCCGATTTCGAGCACCGGCCACCTTATCATCGCTGAGCAATGGCTCGGCCACCGGTCGGACATGTTCAACATCGTCATTCAGGCGGGCGCGATTCTCGCCGTCACCATTATTTACTGGCGTCGCCTCCTGGATCTCGTCCTGGGCTGGCGTGATCCGCGCAATCGCACTTACGCGGCCAAGCTGATTGTCGCGTTTCTCATCACGGCGATCCTCGGACTGGTCGTCAAGAAGCTCGGCTTCCAACTGCCGGAGAATGCGACGCCGATTGCCTGGGCGCTGATCATCGGCGGCATCTGGATGATCTTTGCCGAATGGGCCGCCGCTCGTCGACCGCCTCATAAGGAGATTACCTGGCTCGTCGCCATCTTGGTCGGTATTGCCCAGGTGGTGGCCGGCGTCTTCCCGGGAACGTCGCGCTCCGGCGCCACGATTTTCGTTGCCATGCTGGCCGGCACCGGCAATCGCGCCGCCGCGACCGAATTCGCCTTCCTGGTCGGCATCCCGACCATGTATGCCGCAAGCGGCTACGAACTGCTGAAGACGTTCAAGGATGGCGGGGCTGCAAACGAGGATTGGACGAGCCTCGGCATCGCTTTCATCGTCTCGACGATTGTTGCGTTTATCGCCGTGAAATGGCTGCTGTCCTACATCAGGAGCAACCGGTTTACGGTGTTTGCAATCTACCGCATCATTCTCGGCGCTATCCTGCTCGGCATGGCGGCATTAGGCATGATCGCCTGAGACGCACTTGATCGACGCATCCGAGTCCTTGTGGCGCGGATGCGGATCAGTTCCACTACCGAAAGCAAGGCAAGAAAAAACCGGCGTGAAGAGCGCCGGTTTTTTATTATCGGCTAATCGAGCCGGTCTCGCAGGGATCGACACCGTAGGCCGGCGAGCACTCACCCTTCACCGCTGCAACCGATCCGGGCGCAATGAAGGAGCCTGCCAGAATAACCAGCGCCGCACACGCAAACAGGAGCGCGATTGACCTACCCATTGAAGAAAGCCTTTCAAAAGTCGTTAGTGCGCCGTCAAGGCGCTGAGTCCATTGGGAAACGCGCGGGGTGTGTAGTCAGTGGAATGACAAATAGCAATAAATGTTCCTGCTAAATTTGGTGTTAATTCCGCTAATTTTTACGTGCGACTTTTATGCAACGAGTGCCGGTCTGCTACAGGGAAAAAAGCGTTCACAACTTCTGCGATTCTGAAAAAACCTTCCACGAGAAACGCCGCCCGTGAAGGTCGCGAGCGGCGTGTTGCTTTGGGAAGGTCGCAGCTCTCAGGCCGCCTTGCCCGATCCGGTGTACTGCCCGTGCGGACGGTACTGCACGAGGTAAGAGCCGATGACCGAGTTCACCAGCGTCGGTGTGACGCCGATACCCTTCAGCGTCCGGCCTTCGGTTTCCGCTTCCTTCGAAACGACATTGTCCTTCTTCAGCAGACGCACCTGGTCGGAGGTGATCGGCGGTGTGACGAACGGAATGAGCGAGGCGATGCTGCCGATGAGCGAGGCAATGCCAAAGGGAAGCGAAACCAGACGATTTTTGCGCCAGGTTGTCTTGAGCATGACCTCGAGACATTCGCGGAAGGTCAGCACCTCGGGGCCACCAAGCTCGTAAACCTGGCCCGCGGTCACCTTGCCCTCGACTGCCTTTGCCACGGCTTCGGCCACGTCGACGACATAGACCGGCTGGAACTTCGTCTTGCCGCCGCCGACCAGCGGTAGCGCCGGCGCGATGCGCGCCATGTCGGCAAACTTGTTGAAGAAGCTGTCCTCGGGACCGAAGACGACGGACGGGCGGTAGATGATGGCATCCGGCTTGATCGCGTGGATCGCTGCCTCTGCGCGGCCCTTGGTGCGGGCGTAGGCTGAATCGGAGTGCGCGTTTGCGCCGATTGCCGAGATGTGGATCAGCTTGGCGCCGACGCCGCGAGCGGCTTCAGCGACAGCACGTGCGCCAAACTCCTGAACCGCCTCGAAGGAATTGCGGCCGGCTTCGTGCAGAATGCCGACGCAGTTCACGACAAAGTCGGCGCCCTCGACGGCACGGTCGATGGAGTTGCGGTAGCGCAGGTTTGCCTGAACGAAGGAGATCTGGCCGACATTGCCGAGCGGCTGCAGGAAGCCGGCGAGATCCGGGCGGCGAACGGCGACGCGGATGCGATAGCCGCGCTTTGCCAGTTCACGGACGACGTGCCTGCCGATGAAGCCGGACCCTCCGAACACGGTAACGAGTGGCGGCAGGTTGGCAAGGGTCATGACAGGCTCCTCGAAAGGCTCGGTTGTGTGGTCGATCTGGTTTCGTCTTAGACCAATCACGACGCGACGAAAAGGGTCATCGCGCGGCAGATCTCACGGCTGAGAACTCGTCTTAGATGCCTTCGACGACGATCATTTCGGCGTCGGCGATTTCCTGGCGGATTTTCGCAGCGATCTGGTATTCCGGCGAATTATAGCAATCGACAGCGTGCTGCATCGAGGGAAACTCGATCACAACGTTGCGTGCGCGGGACTTGCCCTCGAGCTCGGTGATCGCGCCGCCCCGGGCGAGGAAGTTGGCGCCATACTTATCGAAGGCCAGCTTTCCTGCTGCGACGTAGTCCTTGTAGCGCTCGACATCACGAACATCGACGCGTGCGATCCAATATGCCTTTGCCATTTCAGGTCCTCCCTGTTTGTCAGATTATTAAAGGGCCGCCGACATTTCGGCGAGGATTGCGCGAGCCGCTTCGCGGGGATCGGCTGCCTTCACGATCGGGCGGGCAACGACCAGATGGCTGGAGCCGGCCTTCAGTGCGTCAGCCGGCGTCATCACGCGCTTCTGGTCGCCCTTGTCGGCGCCGGCGGGGCGAATGCCCGGCGTGACGAGCGCCATATCGGGGCCGATGATCTTGCGCACAGCCGCCGATTCCTCTGCGGAGCAGACGATGCCGCCCATACCGGCGAGGTGGGCCTGTTCGGCGCGGCGCAAAACCAGTGTATGCGGATCGTATTCGTAGCCGGCTGCGACCAGGTCCTGCTCGTCCATCGACGTCAGTACGGTCACGCCGAGCAGGCAGAGGTCGGAGCCCTTGGCGGCCTCGACGGCGGCCTTCATCGCCTTCGGATAGGCGTGCAGCGTCAGCATCGACATGCCCATCTTGACAATGTTCTCGACACCCGATGCAACCGTGTTGTCGATGTCGAGCAGCTTCATGTCGAGGAAGATCTTCTTGCCGCTCTTGGCAAGATCGCGCGCAAATTCCAGGCCGCCGGCAAAAGCCAGCTGATATCCGATCTTGTAGAAGACGACGTCGTCGCCAAGCGTATGGACGATCCTTTCGGCCTCGCCAAGTGTTGGAACATCCAGCCCGACGATCAGGCGTTCGCGTACGTCCATCTCACATCCATCCCTGCCACTCTTCGATAGGCGTCCAGTCGCACGACGGGCGTCGATCCGCAAGGCTGAAACAGTAGAGATTGCCACCGCCTCCCGGTTGATCGCCATCACGCCGGATAGGGCGGCCCTCAAGGTGGCACTTGAGCAGCGTGCCGACGCCTCCATGGCCGACGAATGCGATGGGAAGGGCGGGATTGTGCGACGCGAGGATATCTGTGACGGCGGAAACGATACGCCGCTGGGCGTCGATCGCGCGCTCCCAGCCTTTGAAGCTCGCCTCGGGATGTGCAAAGAACCAGTCGGCCGCCTTCTCGAACTCGGGGGGGCGGCATGAAACCGGTCGCCGAGCGGTCGTTCTCATGCATGTCGTGTACGATCTCGACGGTCACGTCCGCTGCGGCTGCAAGGATCTCGGCAGTCTCGATCGCCTTTGTCTCGTCGCTGGAAACGATGCGGCGCAGCTGCTTTGCCCAGCGGCGTTCGGCGGCCTTGTGGGCGCGTGCGGCGCCGATCTCCGACAGCCCCCATTTCGGCACGGGAACCGCTGCGTCGATCCTCACCTGCGGATGGGTGACGTAGAGGCCGAACACCGGGTCAGCCGCGTCGGTAGATCCAGAGCTGTGCCGGCGGAATGTTGCGGACGATAAAGTCGAAGTGCTGGATATGGTAGCGATCCGGCCGCGCGATGATCGGCGACACCGGGCCGTAGGAGATCTGGACAACGGGGCGGCCTGCCGGCAAGCGGTCGAGCAGGCTTTCGAGCAGCGCGATGCGCGCCTGCATCGGGAAATTCAGCAGCGGGACGGCGGATACAACGGAATCGAACGTCTGATCCTTCATCGATCCGAGCGTCTTGTCGAGATTGAACGCATCGCCGTTGATGAAGTTCACGCCCGGATAGAGCCGGACCAGGTGCTCGTAGAAATCCGTCGAATATTCGACGGCGACCAGCTTCTCGGGTTTCACGCCGCGACCAAGAATGGCCTTGGTGATTGCGCCGGTACCCGGGCCGAGCTCAAGGACCGGCAGTCCCGAATGCGGGTTGATGACGCTTGCCATCTTGCGGGCCGTTATGGAGGAGGTGGGAACAATCGAACCGACAGTCTTCGGCCCCTGCATCATTCCTTTGAAGAAGCGGATTTCTTCATCGAATTTTTTGCCCAGCCGTTCCTTTAGGCGCAACGCCATGCCCGTCCTCCTAGATATGCAACAAAGCAGCCCGCTCTCTAATTGCAGTCAGTTCCGCCGAAAAACAAGGCCTGACGTCGCAATTGGCAAAGTTTGCACCGTAGATGCGACGCGCGGCTAGACGCGCATCGGCATCAGCACATAAAGGGCATCGTCGCCAGCCGTGTCGCGAATGAGCGTCGGCGAGCCGGCGTCGGCGAGCAGGAAGATCGCTTCATCGCCAGAAAGCTGCGCGGTGATATCAAGCAGGTATTTGGCGTTGAAGCCGATTTCCATCGAGTCGGTGTCGTAGCCGACCGCGACTTCTTCGGTTGCGCTGCCGGAATCCGGATTGTTGACGGTGAGCAGCAATTGGCCGTCGGAGAGGGCGAGCTTGACGGCGCGACCGCGCTCAGAGGAGATCGTCGACACGCGGTCGACGGCCTGAGCGAACGTCGTGCAATCGACGCGCATTTCCTTGTCGTTGTTGGTCGGGATGACGCGCTGGTAGTCCGGGAACGTGCCGTCGATGAGCTTCGAGGTCATAACGATCGAGCCGATGCTGAGGCGGATCTTGGCGTCCGAGACTTCCACGGTCACCATCGCATCAGGCACATCGACGAGCTTCTGCAGTTCGCCGACGGTCTTGCGCGGGATGATGATGCCGGGCATGCCCTCCGAGCCGGATGGTGCATCCACGTCTGCGCGGGCGAGGCGGTGGCCATCGGTTGCGACGGCACGCAGCTTCAGGTCGCCCTTGCTCTCGATGGTGTGGAAGAAGATGCCGTTCAGATAGTAGCGGGTTTCCTCGGTCGAGATCGCGAACTGGGTGCGATCGATCAGCATCTTGAGATCGGTCGCCTTCAGTTTGAAGGTATGGCTGAAGGTGCCGGCGGTGAGGTCAGGGAAGTCCGACTCCGGCAGGCACTGCAACGAGAACTTGGAACGACCGGACTGGACGGTCATCGAGCCGCCGTCGGTGCTGGTCGCCAGCAGAACTTCGGAGCCATCAGACAGCTTGCGCACAATGTCGTAAAGAAGATGGGCGGGGACCGTAGTGGCGCCGGCCTGTTCGACATTCGCAGGCGTCGCTTCGGTCACTTCGAGATCGAGGTCGGTCGCCTTCATGTCCAGATTCTGGCCGTCGGCGCGCAGCAGGATGTTGGACAGAATCGGGATCGTGTTCCGGCGTTCGACCACGCGATGCACGTGGTTCAGCGACTTCAAAAGGTTGGACCGCTCAATTGTAATACGCATGGGATGCTACCGCTTTCGACCGTTACTGCTTGAGCGCGCATGTTGCGCGCCGCAAGGAATGCCTTTGCCCAAAAGGGACCATAGAGTGGATAGGCAAAATGGCAGGATTTTGAGACCGATTGCAAGAGGCGCGAATGGCCGCGCCAGTGCATTTGCCGTTTTCCGGTGCAATGCACACAGAAATTGCTGCGGCCTTGCCGAACGGCGGGGTCTCGCCCATAAAAGCGGAAACCAGAGGAGAGTATCGATACCTTGAGCAATGACGATGTGATGGCCGATGGCGGCAGGCAACGCAGCTTCCGCCTGCACAATATGTCCGTTCCGGCACGACCGTTGGAGCCGGCGCTTTACCTCGTTGCGACGCCGATCGGCAATCTCGGCGACATCACGCTGCGTGCGTTGGAAACCCTTGCCGGCGCCGATGTGCTGGCCTGCGAAGACACGCGCGTCACCCGCGTCTTGCTCGACCGTTTTGGCATTCAGAACCGCCCCTATGCCTATCACGAACACAATGCCGACGAGGCTGGTCCGCGGCTCCTTCAGGCGCTGGAGGCCGGCAAGTCAGTCGCTCTCGTCTCGGACGCCGGAACGCCCCTGGTCTCCGATCCCGGCTATCGCCTCGCACAGAGCGCCATCGAGGCCGGCTATCGCGTCGTGCCGATCCCCGGTGCCTCGGCACCGCTTGCGGCTCTCGTGGGTTCCGGCCTGCCGAATGATGCGTTCTTGTTCGCCGGTTTTCTGCCGACCAAGGACAAGGCCCGTCGCGATCGGCTGGCGGAGTTAGAGGCGGCCCCCGCGACGCTGATGTTCTTTGAATCGCCGCATCGCATTGCTGCGACCCTTGCCGCCGCCGCCGATGTGCTCGGTGCAGACCGGTCGGCTTGCGTCTGTCGCGAACTGACCAAAGCCTTCGAAGAGTTTCGCCGCGGCACCCTAGGGACGCTGGCTGCCCACTACGCCGATGTCGACAACGTCAAAGGCGAGATCGTGTTGGTCATAGGTCCGCCTCCCGAACGGGTGGTCGAAGCTGCCGATGTCGATGCGATCTTGGCCCATCTGGCAAGAACCCTGCCGACCTCCAAAGCGGCAGCCGAGGCATCGAAGCTGACTGGCGTCTCCAAGAAGGAACTCTACCAGCGGCTTCTCGACATGAAGGGCGGCGATGGGCGATAGGGCTGCTGCTGCCGACCGCCGCAGGGCGCTCGGTCGGGGCCAGGTCTCCGAGTATCTCGCTGCTCTTTATCTTATGCTGAAGGGCTATCGCATCGTCGCGCTGCGCTATCGCACCAAGCTCGGGGAAATAGACATCATTGCAAAGCGCAACCTGGCGATTTTTGTTGAAGTGAAGGCGCGGCGCGAGGAGATGAGCGCGATCGACGCCGTGTCTCCTACAGCGCAAAACCGCATCAGAGCGGCCAGCGATCTGTGGCTACAGCGACAACGCGATTATGCTTTGCTTTCGTGGCGTTACGACATCGTGGCCATCCTGCCCGGCCGCCTGCCGCGAACTTTCCGAATGCCTTCTGACGTCATTGCAATCGCGTGCAAAAGGATCCGGCTGTAACAGTCCTGTCATGAAACCATCAAGGAGGCGTCATGGAAGGCCTCTATTGCACTCCTCACCCCAACAATTGGTGGAGAGGGATTAGCCATGTTCAAGAAAATTTCTATGGCCGCCATGGCGGCCAGCTTTTCGGCGTCGTCGTCCTTTGCTGCGACCAACATCACCTGGTGGCACGGCATGGGCGGCCGCAACGGCGAAGTCATCAATGAGGTTGCACAGAAGTTCAACGCTGCGCAGTCCGCCTGCGCCCTGACCCCGGTCAGCAAGGGCACATATGAAGAAGCACTTGCCGCCGGCATCGCGGCCTTCCGTTCGGGCGAACAGCCGAACATTCTGCAGGTCTTCGACGCAGGTGCAGCAACCATCATCAACGCCAAGGGCGCTGTCGTTCCGGCCGAAGACCTGATCAAGGACGCCGGCTACAAGTTCGACCGCAATGCCTTCATTCCCGGCGTTCGCTATTTCTACGCCGCCGCTGACGGCAAGTTCGTCGGCATGCCCTTCAACTCTTCCGCACCGATTATGTACATCAATCCGGAAGCGCTGAAGAAGGCTGGCGTCGAAGCTCCGAAGACCTGGGAAGAGTTCGAAGCAATTGCTCCGAAGCTCAAGGAGGCCGGCTATATCCCGCTCGTCCAGTCGCAGTTGACCTGGGAATTCACCGAGAACTTCTTCTCGCGCAACAACATCCAGTTCGCCACCAACAACAACGGCTACGACAGCGTTGTCGACACCAAGCTCAAGGTCACCGATCCGAACCTCATCATGATGTTCGACAAGCTGAAGGCCTGGTCCGACGAAGGCTACTTCAAGTACTACGGCGCCGGCTGGAACGACAACCAGAAGCCCTTTGAAGAAGGCAAGGTCGCTCTCTGGATCGGTTCCTCGGGCTCCTTCGGCGGCCTGAAGAAGACGGCAACGATGCCCTTCTCGGCAACCTTCCTGCCGTATTGGGGTGCGATCAAGGGCGCCGGCACCCACAGCTTCATCGGCGGCGCGGCGCTCTTCGCAATGTCCGGCAAGTCGGCTGAGGAGAACAAGTGCGTTGCCGACTTCTTCCAGTTCCTGACCTCGCCTGAGATCCAGAAGTTCTACCACCAGGCAACCGGTTACGTCGCCATCACCGAGGCAGCCTACGAGCTCGCCAAGAAGGAAGGCTACTACGACAAGGAGCCGGTTGCCGAAGTCGGTATCAAGCAGCTGAAGCTTGATGATGGCGAATGGTCGAAGGGCTACCGCCTCGGCTTCTACCCGCAGATCCGCGAAATCATGGAACGCGAATACGGCCGCATCTTCTCGGGCGAAACCTCCGTCAAGGACGCTTTCGACACCATCGAGAAGGAAGGCAACCAGCTCCTCGAGCGTTTTGCCAAGACTGCCGGCTGATCTAGCCCATTGCTGAAAGACAACGGTTCCGGGGGCGTTGGCCGTCTCCGGAACCGCTTTGCAAAAAGGTCTCGCCATGAAGCGCGTGCAGTTTTCGTCGCCAACGCTGCCTTATCTCTTCCTGCTGCCGCAGATGGCGGTGATTTTCATTTTCTTCTATTGGCCGTCCGTTCAGGCGGTGAAGTCCTCGTTCTTCCTTGAGGATCCCTTCGGCTTCGGCTCCAGCTTCGTGGGCTTCGACAATTACAAGGGCATCCTCGAAAGCGCGGAGTACCGCTCGATTGCCGGCTTTACGGCGATCTTCACGGCGCTTGTCACGTTTTTCTCGCTGTCGCTTGGCCTCCTGCTGGCGGTCAAGGCGGACGCTGTCATTCGCGGCAGCTCGGCTTACAAGACCGTGCTAATTTCGGTCTATGCGATCGCCCCGCCGGTGGCCGGCCTGATCGGCATGATGTTCTTCGACCAGCACATAGGCCCCTTCGTGCGTTTCGCCGCCTTGTTCGGCTGGGACATGAAGATCGGCCTGAACTACTTCGACACGGCCTTTGCGATGGTGGTCGTCTCCGTTTGGAAGCAGATCCCGTATAATTTCATCTTCTTTCTCTCTGGCCTTCAGGGCATTCCCGTTTCCGTTCGCGAGGCCGCGGCGCTCGACTGCCGTTCGGGCTTCCGCCGCTTCTGGACCGTCATCCTGCCGCTCCTGGCGCCGACCGCCTTCTTCCTCTTCGTCATCAACGTCACCTATTCGCTGTTCGATACCTTCGGCATCGTCGACGTGATGGTGAAGGACAAGGCCGCCAACAATCCGATCACCCTTGTCTACAAAGTCTACATGGACGGCTTCCGTGGCAACGACCTCGGCGGCTCCTCGGCCCAGTCGGTAATCCTGATGATTGTCGTCTTCGTGCTCACGGTCTTCCAGTTCCGCTTCCTTGAGCGGCGCGTTCACTACAATTGAGGGGGCGCAATGTATCGTCTCAAGATAACTGATCACATTATCCTGCTCCTGGGCGTCTTCGTCATGATGGCGCCCGTCGTCGTCGCCTTCTTCACCTCGACGCACGAGGCGGCCGAAATTCACCGCAACGGTTTGACGCTCAGGTGGGGGAACCATTTCGTCGAGACCTACAATGCGGTCCTGAACCGCGAAGGTGGTTTCACCGGACAGGTGACCGGCATGCGGATGCTGATGAACTCGCTGATCCTCGGTATCGGCTTTGCCGTCGGAAAGATCGTGCTGTCGATGCTCGCCGCCTATGCGATCGTCTATTTCCGCTTTCGACTTGGAACGCTGTTTTTCTGGATGATCTTCACGACCTTGCTGCTGCCGCTCGAGGTCCGCATCCTTCCTTCCTACGAGGTGATGCACCAACTGCACCTCATCAACACCTATACCGGCCTGATCGTGCCGCTACTCGCCTCGGCAACCGGCACCTTCTTTTTCCGGCAGTTCTTCAAATCGATCCCGGACGAGCTGCTCGAGGCGGCGCGCATCGACGGCGCCGGCCCAATCAAGTTCTTCTTCGACGTCATCGTGCCGCTCTCGAAGACGATGGTGGCAGCCATCTTCATCATCATGTTCGTCTATGGCTGGAACCAGTATCTCTGGCCAATGCTGATGACCAATGACGAGAGCTTCTACACGCTGGTGCGCGGCATCAAGCAGATCCTGCTGGTCTGGGTCGGCGCTCAGATCCCCGATTACAACGAAGCTTTTGCGATCGCGATCCTCGCGATGCTACCGCCTGTCATCATCGTCGTGGTGTTCCAGCGCTGGTTCATCAAGGGCCTCACCGAAAGCGACAAGTAAAGGAAACGCCGATGGCCGCCATCGAAATCAATCAGGTCTCCAAGATCTATACCGGGGACGTGCATGCGGTGAAATCCGTGAGCATCGACATCAAGGACGGCGAGTTCATCGTCCTCGTCGGCCCCTCCGGCTGCGGAAAATCCACTCTGCTTCGTATGGTCGCGGGACTGGAGGAGATCTCCAAGGGTGACGTGAAGATCGGCAATCGCGTCGTCAACAAGATCGATCCGGCCGAGCGCGACATTGCCATGGTCTTCCAGAACTACGCGCTTTATCCGCATATGTCGGTCTATGAAAACCTTGCCTACGGCCTGCGCAATCGCAAGACGCCGAAGGCCGAGATCGACGCCCGCGTCGCGGAAGCCGCGCGCATGCTGCAACTCGAAGCATACCTCGAGCGCAAGCCGCGCGCCCTGTCCGGCGGCCAGCGTCAGCGCGTTGCCATGGGCCGCGCGATCGTGCGCAAGCCGGCGGCCTTCCTGTTCGACGAGCCCTTGTCCAACCTCGACGCCAAGCTGCGCGTCTCGATGCGCGGCGAGATCAAGCGCCTGCAACGCCGGCTCGGCACCACCTCGATCTACGTCACCCACGACCAGCTGGAAGCCATGACGCTGGCCGATCGCCTGGTGGTTCTGAACGGCGGCGAGATCGAGCAGATCGGCGCGCCGCTCGAGGTCTACCACACCCCGGCCTCGACCTTCGTCGCGAGCTTTATCGGCTCGCCGGCCATGAACCTGCTCAAGGGCGAACTGCATGGCGACAAGCTCGCATTGGGGCCAAGCATGATCGACCTTGCGGGGCTTGCTCCTACATCGGGGCCGGTCACCGTCGGCATTCGCGCCGAGGACCTACGCCTTGCCGGTCCCGGCGAACATGCCATGACCGTTGCGGTAGACTATGTGGAAGAGCTTGGTTCCCAGCGTCTCGTGCATGGAAATCTGGGCGACCAATCATTGACGGCAGTCCTGTCCCCTGTGACAGAGCTGAAGTCGGAGTTGCGCCTGGTGGTGGCTACCGAGAAGCTGCATTTCTTCAATCAGGAAACGGGGAAGCGCATCGGCGATACCGTGTCTCCGCAGGTCGTCCAGGTGAAAACGGAAATCGCCTGACGCCTTGGGCTGATCATTCAAATTGTACCGACCGCCTGTACGGTGCCTTTACGACTCTCTGCTATCCCGACAAGGACTGGATAGCAGCGGGGGTTGCTCATGGGTATTCATGTGATGCTGGCGAGCGTGGTCGCGATGGCCGCACGAGTGGTGCCCTTTCCGAGTCTTCCGCAACCGGCAGCAAAGACCTTCGTGGCGAAGTCCGGGGATAACTTCGTCATGCACGCGACGCCCATCAACCCGGACTGGATCATCAGCGGCGAGCCGCAGGCCCGCACCGGCGAGCATTCGCGCAGCAATGATGATGCGGCATATACGGCGATCTGGGATTGCACAGCCGGCGAATTCCGCTGGCACTTCTACTGGGACGAAACGGTGATGATCCTTGAAGGCGGCGTCCATATTGTTGCCGAGGATGGCACGGAGCGGACGCTGGAGGCTGGCGACGTTGCGTTCTTCGCGGCGGGCACCTGGGCCTGCTGGCGCGTCGACAATTATGTGCGCAAGGTCGCATTCCTGAGAAAGCCGTTTCCGAAGCCGGTCGCGCTTGTCTACCGGCTTCGCAGCCTGTTGCGCGGCGAGGCGCCGAAGAGCGGCATCGCGGCCTGAGGAATTCGCCCGCTCGTCGCCCCGGACGCCATTGATTGGCGTTGCTTTCAAGGCATCTGCAGCCTACATCTGTCCGGCATCAGCTAAGGGACGGAAATGGCCAAGATTAAGAATGTAGCGGTCCAGATGGACCATGTTGCCGGCATCAATATTGCAGGCGATTCCACCTTTGCGATGAGCCTGGAAGCCCAGACCCGTGGCTACAAGCTCTTCCATTACACGCCTGAGCGCCTGAGCTTCAGGGATGGCAATCTGTACGCCACCGTGGAGCCGATGGTGCTGCGCGACGTCAAGGGCGATCACTTCGAGCTGGGGGCGCCGGAACGCGTGGATCTGTCGACGATGGATGTGATCCTGCTGCGCCAGGACCCGCCGTTCGACATGGCCTATATCACCTCGACGCACCTGTTGGAGCGAATCCACCCGAAGACGCTCGTCGTCAACGACCCGGCGTGGGTCCGGAATTCGCCCGAGAAGATTTTCGTCACCGAATTTGCAGATCTGATGCCGAAGACGCTGATCACCAAGGACGCGGCCGAAATTCGCCGGTTCAGGGACGAGATGGGCGACATCATCCTGAAGCCGCTCTACGGCAATGGCGGCGCCGGCGTTTTCCATTCGACCAGGGACGACCGCAACCTGTCGTCGCTGCTCGAAATGTTCGGTCAGCTGTTCCGCGAGCCCTTCATCGCGCAGCAATATCTCCCGGATGTCCGCAAGGGCGACAAGCGCATCCTGCTCGTCGACGGCGAGCCGGTCGGCGCCATCAATCGCGTCCCCGCCGAGCACGACAGCCGTTCCAACATGCATGTCGGCGGCCGCGCCGAGGCGACTGACCTGACGGCCCGCGAAATCGAAATCTGCAAGCGTATCGGCCCTGCGCTCAAGGAACGCGGTTTCCTCTTTGTCGGCATCGATGTCATCGGCGACTACATGACGGAGATCAACGTCACGTCGCCGACGGGCATTCGGGAGGTCCGCAAATTTGGCGGCGCCGACATCTCAGCCCTTCTTTGGGACGCGATTGAGCGCAAGCGCGCCTAGCGCTTGGCTTCGCCGCCTCATGCGCGGTGAGGAGAGCTCTTCCGCAAAATTATAATGAGTTTGTGAGCGCCCGGATTGGCATCGATCCGGGCGTTTCCTTACTTTGTTCTGCTAGTGCAACCAACCACAACCTGACTACAGCGCAGGCTTGAATTCGCTCTTTTATTGTTCTTGTTCCATTCTGTTTTCTATGAAAGATTGCAATTGTCGACAATGACACGTCGTTAAACTGTAGTGTAGTGGGATGCGGCACAGGGGATTGGGGCATGGTCGCACGCGTCAGCACGGTTGCATTTCAGGGCATTGAGGGTGTTCCGGTCGAAGTTCAGGTCATGGTCGCGCCCGGGCGGGTCGTGACCCAGATCGTTGGGGTTCCGGACAAGGCCGTTGCCGAAAGTCGAGAGCGCGTTCACGCGGCATTGCACGCCTCCGGCCTGGCTCTGCCAGCCAAGAAGATTACCGTCAATCTGGCGCCGCTGACTTGCCGAAAGAGGGCTCCCACTTCGATCTGCCGATTGCCCTCGGCTTGATGGCCGCTCTCGGCGCGATCCCCGCGGACGCGCTCTCCGGCTACGTGGTTATCGGCGAGCTCAATCTCGACGGCACGATTGCTCCCGTTGCCGGGGCACTGCCGGCGGCCATTGGCGCCAACGCGATCGGCAAGGGCTTGATCGGTCCGGCCGAGAGCGGTGCGGAGGCAGCCTGGGCCGGTCCCGATATCGACATCCTCGCGCCGCGCAGCCTCATCGCGCTTGCCAATCACTTTTGTGGCACCCAGGTTCCGCCTGTCCGGAACCGGGGATCCGCGCGAATACGGCGAACCTGCCTGATCTAGCCGATATCAAAGGGCAGGAGAGTGCCAAGTGGGCGCTCGTGGTGGCTGCGGCTGGTGGCCACAATCTGCTGATGGTCGGTCCTCCCGGCTAGGGAAAATCGATGCTCGCCGCTCGGCTGCCCTCGATTTTGCCATCGCTTTCGGCTGCCGAACTGCTCGAATCTCGATGATCCATTCGGTGGCCGGACAATTGTCCGGCGGAAAGCTCTCGGATCGACGCCCCTTCCGGACCCCCCATCATTCGGCAACATGGCGGCACTGGTCGGAGGTGGTCTTCGAGCGAAGCCCGGCGAGGCGTCGCTTGCCCGCTATGGCGTATTGTTTCTCGATGAGTTCCCGGAGTTTTCGCCGCAGGCGCTGGATGCCCTTCGCCAACCTCTGGAAACGGGCGAGTGCAGCATCGCACGCGCCAATCATCGCGTGGCTTACCCCGCCAGCATCCAGCTGGTTGCGGCCATGAATCCGTGCCGCTGCGGCATGGCCGGCGCGCCCGCGGCCCGCGCTGCATGCCGGATTATCAGGCGCGCATATCAGGTCGGCTGATGGATCGTATCGACATCCGCATCGATGTGCTCGCCGTTTCCGCTGTCGATCTCATCTGGCCGATGCCGGCTGAAAGGAGCGCGGATGCCGCCCGCCGCGTCGGCCGTGCCCGCGATATCCAGCGTAGCGGTTTTGAGGCGGCCGGGCTTGGAGGCGTCGGCACCAACGCTCGCTGCTCAACCGCCATGATCGAGAAATTACGCCGCGCCCGAACCTGCCGGCCTGCAATTGCTCCGCGACGCGGCCGAGAAAATGAGGTTTTCGGCGCGGGGTACCATCGTGTACTGAAGGTGGCGCGCACTCTCGCGGATCTCGACGGTAACGAGACGGTGGGCCGCATTCACCTGGCCGAGGCAATTTCCTATCGCATCGCCGGTGAGCGGCTAAGCACGGCTGCCTGAACAGAAAGGGGCGCCGAGGCGCCCCAGATGCTGCAGAAAAGGCGTTGCCTAGCTTCCAAGGCCATCGAACAGCGCGGTCGAGAGATAGCGCTCGGCAAAGGACGGAATGATCACAACTATATTCTTCCCAGCATTCTCGTCTCGTTGGCCGACTTGGATAGCAGCGGCCAGTGCTGCGCCGGAGGAGATGCCAACGGGCACGCCTTCGAGCCTGGCGACTTCGCGGGCAAGTTCCAGAGCCTCGGGGCCGCTTACCGTAACGATCTCGTCGTAGATATGGGTGTCGAGGATTGCCGGCGCGAAGCCTGCGCCGATGCCCTGGATCTTGTGCGGTCCCGGCTGGCCGCCGGAAAGGACCGGAGATTCTGTCGGCTCGACGGCGACCACCTTGATGCCGGGCTTCTTCGACTTCAGCACCTGGCCGGCGCCCGTAATGGTACCGCCTGTGCCGATGCCGGAAACCAGGATGTCGACCGTACCGTCGGTATCATTCCAGATCTCCTCGGCCGTCGTGCGGCGGTGGATTTCCGGGTTGGCCGGGTTTTCGAATTGCTGCGGGATAATCGCATCCGGGAGCGTCGCAGCCAGTTCCTCAGCCTTGGCGATCGCACCCTTCATGCCCTTCGGACCTTCCGTCAGCACGAGCTCGGCGCCAAGCAGCGCCAGCATCTTGCGGCGTTCGACGGACATGGTTTCCGGCATGGTCAGGATCAGCTTGTATCCCTTCGCCGCAGCGGCGAAAGCCAGCGCAATCCCGGTATTGCCCGATGTCGGCTCGATGAGGGTCGTCTTGCCGGGCGAAATCTTGCCCTGCGATTCCAGAGACTCGATCATCGCGACGCCGATGCGGTCCTTTACGGACGCGATCGGATTGAAGAACTCAAGCTTGGCCAGCAGGTTCGCCTTTACGCCTTTCGCCTTGGCGAGCTTGTCGAGCCGCACGATCGGTGTATCGCCAATGGTTTCGGTGATCGAGGAATAGATGCGGCCGCGGCCAGGTTTCTTCGACATTAGGCTCTCCCTGGGTGAAATGTGCGGAGAGAATAGGGTCAAAGGCGCATGGAAACCAGTCTGGCTTCACCCGCTTGAGGCCATCCTTTGAGAAAAAAACCTTTAACAACCGAACTTTGCCGGTTGAATTTTTCACGCCGTACGGGTGGCGATAAAGGCTGCCGTACCGGCCAGAATGCCTGCCGCTGTCTTGTTCAGCGCCTGCAGCGCGCGGGGCTGCTTGAGCATGATGCGCGCCCGCGACGCCAGCAGCATATAGGGCACCAGAACCACGAGCAGGACGACGAAGGTGGTTGCCAGGAGGGTGCAGTATTCGCGAGGTCCGACGCTGTTGATATTAATCAGCGTCGGCACCAGGGCGACGTAGAAAAGCATGGTCTTGGGGTTGCCGAGCGTGACCAGCAGTCCGGACAGGAAGCTCATGCCGGCACTGCTTGCCTTCTTGGCCGCGATGTCCTGGGGCAGCAGCCCGGCGGTCCATAGCTTGTAGGCGATGTAGCAGAGATAGAGCGCACCGGCGACCTTGATGACGATGAAGACCTCGGTGAAGGTCTGTGCCACGAAGGCGAGCCCGAGGATAACGGCAGTCAGATAGGTCATGTCGCCCAGCACGAGGCCGAGGCCCATGAAAAACGTCTCGCGAAAATTCGAACCGAGCGCGCGCGCGACGATCGCCGTGATGCCCGGTCCCGGAATTGCCGCCGCGATGAACAGCGCCGCAGCGTAAGCTAAAAGGGCGGTGAATGACATGATGTGGACTCCTGCTTCAGCCGCCTTCTACGCCTGCGGCTCGCTCCATTCAAGGAGCGTCGTTCTGTCATCATGCTGCGGTCGCTTGTCGCTATTGACGCTGCCTGTCGCGGTTCTAGTTCCAAGGCGGTGATTATGGCTGGTGGAGCCTGCATCCCCCAACCGCGCCGACACCTGCCACCCGCCGCTCGCCAAAGGAGACACTGATGAGCCCCACTGCCGCCGAAAAGCGCAAACTCGCCCCGCTCGCCACCCCCACCGACCTGAAAAGCAATGCCATTCAGGATATTTCGGCCGCCCTGGCGGCGCTGCTGGCGGATGTCTTTGCGCTCTACATGAAGACCAAGAATTTCCACTGGCACATGTCGGGGCCGCATTTTCGCGACTATCACCTGATGCTCGACGAGCAGGCCGAGCAGATCTTCGCCACCACCGATGCGATCGCCGAGCGCGCCCGCAAAATCGGCGGCACGACACTGCGCTCGATCGGCCATATCGGCCGCCTGCAACGCATCAACGACAACGATGCAGACTACGTCACGCCTGAGGACATGCTGGCGGAACTGCGTGATGACAACAAGCAGCTGGTCTCGCTGTTGCGCGAGACGCACGATGTCTGCTCAGAGCATAATGATTTCGCGACGACAAGCCTGCTGGAGGTCTGGATCGACGAGGCTGAGCGCCGCACCTGGTTCCTGTTCGAAACGACCCGGCAGCAGAAGTAGCCGGTCCTTTAAACCTGAAAGGCTCTAAATCATCAGCCCGCCCGCGTACGCAACAGCTGCGCGGGCGTCCAGCCAAGGTTCATTCCGGCCGCAGCGACCAGAATGACGGCAGCGCCGACGAGCTGCAGCGGCTGCAAGGCGTGTCCGAAGGCCAAACGGTCCACCAGGATCGCCGCAATCGGATAGATGAATGACAGCGCTCCGATCAGATGGATCGGCAGCTTCTGGATCGCGCCATAGAGCAGCACATACATCAGACCGGTATGCACGACACCCAGGGTAATCAGGATCGACCATGACTGGCCATTTGTGGGCAGCTCAGAAAAATTCACCGTCGGCAGCAACATCAGCACGCCGGTCGCCACCTGGATCAGCGCGATAAGATGCGGCGGCGTTCCTTTGAGCCATTTTGCCGCGATCGCCGCGAGAGCGTAGAAAAAGGCGGCACCGAGCGCCAGCAGGATACCGAGGCCATATCCCTCATGGCCACCCGCCGCGGCCGGCTTGGCCTCGACGATGGCCGCCATGCCGGCAAAGGCCAGCGTCAGCCAAAACAGCTTTGCGGCGGTGATCTTTTCGCCAAGGAACAGGGCGCCCAGCCCAAGCAGCATGAAAGGCTGCGTGTTGTAGACGGTCGTCGCGATCGAAATCGATGTGTGGCCGTAGGATGCAAAGAGCAGCAACCAGTTGAGCACGATGGCCACGCCGCCGAGGACAGCGATGCCTGCCGATTTCAGGCTGATGACGCCCGGTCGCAGCAGCCCCATTGCCGCGCATACGACAAGCAGGCTGATCGCGCCAAAGAGGCAGCGCCAGAACACCACGCCGCTCACCGGCTGGCCGGACATCACCACGAACCAACCGATTGTCCCCGATATCAGCATTGCGGCGGTCATCTGGGTCGCGCCGGCGCGGATTTCGCTCTGCATCACATCTCTCCATCTCGATGGATGAAGACTATTGCGGCACTGCGCTGCATTATATAGTTTGCATTAGGTTGGTTGCGGCTCTTTCCTATCATTGTGAGGGATAATGTCTGTTTCGCCTAATGATAATGTGATCGACGATGTCGACCAGAAGATCCTGGAGGCGTTGGCGGAGAACGCCCGCATTTCGTTGAAGGAACTGGCCCAGGCTGCCGGGCTGTCCTCGCCCAGTGCCGCTGAACGCCTCCGCCGCCTGGAAGAGCGCGGGATCATCGCCGCCTTCACGATCGGCATCGACCCGGCCGCGCTTGGATATCCGCTGCAGGCGATCGTGCGCGTTCGGCCGCTGCCCGGGCAATTGCATGTCGTTCAGCGGATCATCCAGGAGACGCCTCAGTTCGTGGAATGCGACAAGGTGACGGGAGATGACTGTTTCATTGCCCGGCTCGTCGTCCGCTCGATGCCGGAGCTCGACACGATCCTCGACAAGGTTGCGGAGAAGGCCGAAACAAGCACCTCGATGGTCAAGGCATCGCCGGTCAAGCGGCGTCTGCCTCCGCTTTCGCGCGAGCGGTAGCTCAGAAGTCGGCCATCGGCGAGAGCATGGCTGGTCGATCGAAGGCGATGGTGCCGGGCGCTCGGATCATCAGACGCGTGTGGCTCTCAAGAGGCTTCGCCTGTCCACTCCAGTCAAGCTTGTCCGGGCAAAACAGCACATCGACGATCTCAGCCTCGACGTCGAGTGCACCAATGATCGTCGCGAGCGACGGGATACTGCCGCCGACGACGTCGAGCAGCATGACATGTCGCGGCGCGTCCATCTTCCATGCAACTGCGGCCCGTTCCCGTTCCAGCCAGCTGATCCTGACGCCAGGATCGAGCTGGGTGTTGATCAGAAACATCGCGGCGCTCTCGCAAACGGCGAGCACGTCCGAGACCGGCTGACGCGTCTTCAAGACGGCGCTTAACATCTCCAGGTCTGCCGTTTCTCGCGGATTGAGACGCCGGGCCGACCTCTGTGCTTTCGGTACCGTCGGTGCCTTGCCGGAATAAGCGTGCAGCGGCAGCACGCGAAAGCCGTAAGGTCCATAGAGCGCCGGCTTGTCGGTGTAGAGCACGATGGCTTCGAAACCCTTCTCCTCGCACCAGGCGAGCGCCTTTTGGGTCAGGTCGCGATACAAGCCGCGCCCACGCCAAGGCGGGCGAACCGCACCGGACTGGAAGGCGGCAGCATTCAGCGGTCGACCGTTGATAACAAGCGGCATTGCAAAGGCCGAAAGATTGGCGGCAAGCAGGCCATCGCCGTCAAACCAGCCGAAGGGCATGCTGCTCGGGTCCGGCCCGCCCATTTGCTGCAACGGGCCGATATCGATAGCGAATGTGTCCTTCAGGAGATCGACCAGTGCCTGCCAGGCCTTGAGGTCGCCGAAATAGTCTCGGCGGAAGGTCAGGCCGGAATGATCGATACCCTTGGAGGTCATACGCCGGTCGAGCCGAAGCCACCAGCGCCGCGCGCCGTGGCACTCGCCTCGGAGATTTCGCAGATATGGGCCTGGATTGCCGGCGCAATCACCATCTGCGCGATGCGCATGCCCCTTGTGATCTCAAACGGCTCTTCGCCGAGATTGATCAACAGGACTTTGACCTCGCCGCGATAGTCGCTGTCGATCGTTCCCGGCGTATTGAGGCAGGTGAGCCCGTGCTTGAAGGCAAGGCCGGAGCGCGGGCGTACCTGGCCCTCGAATCCTTCCGGAATTTCGAAGACGAAGCCCGTCGGCACCAGCGCACGCTTGCCAGGCTGTAGAATGGTCGGCGCGTCGGCATCAACGGCGGCGCGCAGGTCCATGCCGGCCGCCCCCTTGCTTTCGTAAGTGGGCAGATCGAGGCCCTGGCCATTGGCGAGGCGGATGATGTTGAGCGTCGGGCGCGTATCGGTATGGATTGTCATGGGGCATTAGTTTGCGCCCGATGCGCCAAGGTCAATTGCAATGCCGGGCTTTAATCGCTAGATACGCCGCAATTCCACAGGATTCACATCATGGCCGAAAGTCTCGCCGAGGCGGTCTCCCGCCGCCGCACATTCGCTATTATCGCGCACCCGGACGCGGGTAAGACCACGCTCACCGAAAAACTGCTGCTGTTCGGCGGCGCCATCCAGCTTGCCGGCGAAGTCAAGGCAAAGAAGGATCGCATGCAGACGCGCTCCGACTGGATGAAGATCGAGCGTGAGCGCGGCATTTCCGTCGTCACCTCGGTCATGACGTTCGAGTACAAGGACAATGTCTTCAACATTCTCGATACGCCCGGCCACGAAGACTTCGCCGACGACACCTATCGCACGCTGACGGCCGTCGATGCCGCGGTCATGGTGATAGACGCCGCCAAAGGTATCGAGCCGCGGACGCTGAAGCTGTTCGAAGTCTGCCGCATGCGCGACATTCCGATCATCACCTTCATCAACAAGATGGACCGCGAAAGCCGCGACCCGTTCGAAATCCTGGATGAAGTCGAGGAAAAGCTGGCGCTCGATTGCGCGCCGGTGACGTGGCCGATCGGACGGTCGAAGACCTTCTGCGGCTCCTATCACCTCGCAACGAACGAGGTGCGCGGTGCCGACACGCAGGAGATCATGACGAAGGTCACCGATCCCGAGATGGTTGCCCATCGCTTGCCGGAAAACGAGCGCGACGCGTTCGTCGAGGAGACGACGCTGGCGATCGAGGCCTGCAAACCCTTCGACAAGAAGGCCTTCCTCGAAGGCCATCTGACGCCGGTTTTCTTTGGTTCGGCGCTGCGCAATTTCGGCGTTCGCGACCTCATTGACGCGCTCGGCGAGTTTGCGCCGCCGCCGCGCGACCAGGTGGCCGATATCCGCACCGTGCAGGCGACCGACAACAAGATGACCGCCTTCGTCTTCAAGATCCAGGCCAACATGGACCCGAACCATCGCGACCGCATCGCCTTTGCCCGCATCTGCTCCGGCAAGCTCGAGCGCGGCATGAAGGCTCGCCTGTCGCGTACCGGCAAACAGCTCGGTCTCACCGCGCCGCAGTTCTTCTTCGCCTCGCAGCGCCAGCTGGCCGATACGGCCTACGCCGGCGACGTCGTCGGCATTCCCAACCACGGCACGCTGCGCATCGGCGATACGCTGACGGAAGGAGAGTCGCTGGTGTTCCAGGGCGTGCCGAACTTCTCGCCGGAAATCCTGCGCCGCGTACGTCTGGAAGACGCCATGAAGGCGAAGAAGCTCAAGGAAGCGCTGCAGCAGATGGCTGAAGAAGGCGTTGTCCAGCTGTTTTCGCCGGAAGATGGTTCGCCGGCTATCGTTGGCGTTGTCGGCGCCCTGCAGCTCGATGTTCTGAAGGAACGCCTGATGGCCGAATATGGCCTGCCGGTTTCCTTTGAAATGTCGCGCTTTTCCGTCTGCCGCTGGATTTCGGCCGATCAGCCGGCGGAGCTCGAAAAGTTCATCACCGCGCGTCGCGGCGATATCGCGCGGGATCTGGATCATGATCCGGTGTTCCTGGCGCAGGACAGCTTCTCGCTGCGTTACGAGGCCGAGCGCTATCCGGCGATCAAGATGGCCGCCCTCAAGGAATATCACGCCGTCAAGGCGGCGTGATATTGGATTGGATACAACGATCTGCCATGATGCCGTTCCGAAAGGGAGCGTTCATGGTTCGCGAGAATGAAATCAGGGAAAATGAGGTCGCGGTTGAAGTGCCCCCGGCGACCGACGCTGGCCTAGTGTTCATCGGGCGTATCTCGACGCCCTGGACCTCGCGCATGGAGACACCGCGCCAGGGGCGGCACGACGGTCCGCTCTGCAAAATCGAGATATTCGAGCCTTGGAGACAGGCTCTCAGGGGCGTGGAAGCCTTCGAGCGGCTGGAAGTACTCTATTGGCTGGATCGGGCGCGGCGCGATCTTGTTCTGCAAAGCCCCGCCAATAGCGGAAAAGTCCATGGCACGTTTTCGCTTCGCTCGCCGGTGCGGCCAAATCCGATCGGTACCTCGATCGTCAAGCTGGAAGGGGTCGAAGACGGCGTCTTGCTGGTGCGGGGTATGGATTGCCTGGACGGGACACCGCTTCTCGATCTGAAGCCCGATCGCACGCTGTTCAAGCCGATCGCGCCGCCGCAGCCTGGCGATTTCCAGACCGGCGACGACGAGGCACATTATTGCAGGAAAGCCTGACGGTCAGTCGACGGCGATCATGACATCAGAGGCCTTGACGACCGCATAGGCGTCGCCGCCTGCGGCAAGCCCGAGTTCATCGACCGCTTCGTTGGTGATTGAGGCCGTGACGATGGAGCCGCCGCCGATATCGATCCGGACGTGCGCCGTGGTCGCACCCTCCTTCACCTCGACGATCTTTCCCTTCAAGCGATTGCGTGCACTGATCTGCATCGAAGCCTCCTGTTTTGCGTGCGGAGTGTAGTGGCTGAGGTGTGCTGCTGCAATTTACTCGCCGCGCGGATAGCGCTGGCTTTCCTCCAGTACGTTCAGATCCATGTGGTTGCGCATGTAACGCTCTGACGCCTTCTGCAGTGGCTGGTAGTCCCAAGGGTAGTACGCCCCATTCCGCAACGCTTCGTAGACCACCCAGCGGCGTGCCTGGCTTTCGCGCACGGCGGCATCGAAATTCTGCAGGTTCCAGCGTTTCTCGGCCAGGGCTGTGAGCTTCGCCAGGACGTCGGCATACCCGGTATCGCCGGCGAGGTTGATCAGCTCTTTCGGGTCCGCCTCCAGATCAAACAGCATCGGCGGGTCCTTGTCGCAGAGCGTCAGCTTGAAGCGGCCATCCCGCAGGCAGACGAGCGGCGCTTCCGACCCTTCCGCGGCATACTCCATGGGCACCGGGCCACGACCGCCAGTGCCTGTTGCAAGTGGCGTCAGGTCCTCGCCATCCGTCCATGGCGCCAGCTTGGCAATGTCGATGCCCGCCAGTGCCGCCAGCGTCGGGGTCACATCAAGCGTCGAGACAGGCTGCCGGATAGAGGCCGGTGTCCAGCCCAGCGCCGCGATCGTCAGAGGCACCCGCGATGAACCGTCGAAAAAGCACATCTTGAACCAGAGGCCGCGGTCGCCAAGCATGTCGCCGTGGTCGGAAACGAACAGAACGATCGTATTGTCCGCCATCCGCCCGCGCTCGAGCACGTCAAGGATCTCGCCGATCTTGTCGTCGATGTAGGAGATACTGGCGAAGTAGCCCTGTCGCGCGCGCCGGATCTGTTCCGGCGTGATGTCGAAGGCATCATAGTCACAGGCTTTCAACAGACGCTGCGAGTGCGGATCCTGCTCGTCGAACGGAATTGTGCCGACCTCAGGATCCAGCGCTGGGGAATTCTCGTAGAGGTCCCAGTACTTGCGGCGCGCGACATAGGGGTCGTGCGGATGCGTGAAGCTCACCGTCAGGCACCAGGGGCGGTCGTCGTGACGGCGCGAGAGGTCGTAGAGCTTGCGGGTCGCGTTGTAGGCGACCTCGTCATCATACTCCATCTGATTGGTGATTTCTGCAACGCCGGCGCCCGTCACCGAGCCGAGATTGTGGTACCACCAGTCGATGCGCTCGCCGGGCTTGGTGTAGTCAGGCGTCCAGCCGAAATCGGCGGGATAGATGTCGGTCGTCAGACGTTCCTCGAAGCCATGCAGCTGGTCGGGGCCGACGAAATGCATCTTTCCCGACAGGGCGGTATGATAGCCCGCCGCCCGCAGGTGGTGCGCGAAGGTCGGGATATCGGACGCAAACTCGGCGGCATTGTCATAAACGCGAGTCCGGCTCGGCAACTGCCCGGACATGAAGGACGCCCGTGCCGGGGCGCAAAGCGGACTTGCCGTATAGGTGTTGGCGAAGCGCACCGAACGCTCTGCCAGGGCCTTCAGATGAGGCGCGTGAAGGAAATCAGCCGGTCCGTCTGGAAACAGCGTGCCATTGAACTGATCGACCATCAGAATGAGAATATTCGGGCGCGCCATGCGTATCGTCCTTCAGTTTGCGAGAGCGGGAACTTAGCCGCGTCTGCGGAGGTCTTCCAGTTGGCATCGACTGCTTAGAGTTCGAGAGGCGCTCACGTTTGCCATCTGTTTGATTTATTGATTATCAATATCGAATGACCTGTGAAGTAGGCATTTTTTGACGTCTCCTCTAAGGAATTTTTATGGAAAGCCGTCGTCTCGATCTTGGGTGGATGCGCATCTTCGCGGAAATTGGCAAGACTGGGAGCCTGTCGGCGGCGGCAAGTGTTCTTGGCCTGACTCAGCCGGCCGTGAGCTATCAGATCCGTCGTTTGGAGGAGCAACTCGGCGTCAGCCTGTTGAAGCGGCAGCATCGGGGAGTGGAGTTGACGCCGGAAGGCCAGCGTCTCCTCGATGTCGTGGCAAAGAGTGTCAGCGACATCGATGAACTGGCGCGGCGATTCCGCAACGAAGCAGATCGGCCGATCATCCGGCTGCGCACAGATTATGCGTTTTCCGCGCTATGGCTGATTCCGCGCATGCATGCGTTCAGCGCCCTTTACCCGAACGTCGATATTCAGATTGTCGCGACGCAAAGAGTGCAGGGCGACCGCTCTGATGACGGCGACGTTGCCGTTGTCTTTGGTACGCGCGCGGAGTTCGAGCGCCAGGCCGTTCTGCTCTTGCCGGAAAGGGTCACGCCCGTCTGTACGCAGGGCTTCCTTGATCGCCATGGCGCTATCGCCACGCCGGTTGACCTTGCCCGCGCACGCCTGATCCATCTCGATGCGCCGGAGCCTTCGCCTTGGTTCGATTGGCGGCGGTACTTCGCGCAACTCGGGGTCAGTCGCAATCCTAACGCGGGGCAGGGCGATCTGAGCTTCAACACATACTCTCTGGTCGTGCAGGCCGCTATCGGTGAGCAGGGCGTTGCCATCGGATGGATGGGCCTCGTCGACCCGCTGCTCGCGTCGGGGATGCTGAGAACCGCAGGCCCGACGCTGGAGGCGCCGGACCGGGGTTACTGGCTGTTGCCGCCGCGAACACGCGACGCTCAAAGCGATCTGCTCACGGCATGGCTTATGGCAGAGGTGGGAATCGTCTGAACTCGCGCTCAGGCAGCCAGGTCATTGAGGAAGTCGTCGCACCAGCGCGTCACGTCGTGCTCAAGCAAATAGTCCATCATCCGCTGCCAGCGCTCGCGGCGCTCTTCCATCGGCATGTTCAGGGCGCGCGCCAGCGCGTTGGCCGTTCCTTCGATATCATAGGGATTGACCAGCAGCGCGCCGCTCTTCAATTCGCGCGCCGCGCCTGCAAAGCGGGAGAGCACCAGAACGCCGGGATCTTCCGGGTCCTGCGCTGCGACATATTCCTTTGCCACGAGGTTCATGCCGTCGCGAAGCGGCGTGACCAGTCCGACTTTGGCGAGCCGATAGAGACCGGCGAGGATTGGGCGGCTGACGGAGCGGTTAATATAGCGGACCGGCACCCAGTCCACGGTTCCCAAGGCACCGTTGACGCGGCCTGCCTGCTCCGCGACGGTGCGTTGCATCTGTTCGTATTCCGGCACCTCCGAGCGGGACTTCGGGGTGATCTGGAGATAGGTGACCTTGCGCTGGTGGGCCGGATTGTTGACGACGAAGCGCTCGAAGGCATCCAGCCGCTGCGTGATGCCCTTGGAGTAATCCAGCCGATCGACGCCGATGATCAGGTCGCGGTCCTTGATGCTCTGCCGCGCCCTCTGCACCATGTGATGGCTGCCGGCCTTCTTCGCGAACTCGGCAAAGGCTGCCGTCTCGATGCTGATGCCGTAGGCTCCGCCCTTGAAGACCTTACCATTCGCCGTGAAGCGGCCGTCGCCGATGGCATCGCCCATATCCTCGCGGCGAAGGCAACCGGCGAAGTTCTCCAGATCGTGGTCCGTCTGGAAGCCGACAAGATCGTAGGCCGCAAGTCCGTGCATGATCTCCTCGTGAACCGGCATGGTGTAGAGCACATCGGCGGGCGGCCAGGGAATGTGCAGGAAAAAGCCGATGCGGTTCTTGAAGCCCATCTGCCGCAATTCCGCGGCCAGCGGAATCAGATGGTAGTCATGTACCCAGATGATGTCGTCAGGCTTGAGCAACGGCGCCAGCCGATGCGCGAAGAAGCGATTGACGCGGAAATATCCCGCCATCTCCTTGCGGCCGTATTCCGCAAGGTCCAGCCGATAGTGACAGATCGGCCAAAGCACGCGATTGGCGAAGCCGAAGTAGTATTCCTCGACGTCCTTGCCGGTGAGATCGGTCAGCGCATAGGTGATCTTGCCTTCCCCCGTCAGGGAGAGCGGGCCGGGCTCGTTGTTTTCGCTCGACTTGCCGGACCAACCCATCCAGATACCGCCGCGTTCTTCCAGCGCCGCCTTCAGCGCCACCGCCAGTCCGCCGGCCGAGGCTGCGCCCTCCTTCACGGGAGCTGGCACGCGATTGGAAACGATGACGAGACGGGACACGAAAATTCCTTTCCTGGGAGGGCAGCACGTGGTGCTTGGGATCAAACGGCGAACTGCGCGATCAGTTCCCGCACCGCCGACGCCGAAGGCAGCGTCAAGGCGGCGGTGGTGTCGGAGGGCGAGCCGACCCGAACGGAGAGGCCGCCCTGGCGATTGGCGACACGGAACATCGCCTCATCCGTGACGTCGTCACCGATGGTGATCGGACGCCTGCCGGCAAATGGCGGCATCGAAAGAAACGCCTCTATGGCCTGACCTTTGTCGGCGCTGGCCGGTCGGATTTCGAGAACCATCTTGCCGCGCTGCAAGGTCCAGTCGGGCCCTACCTTGGACAGCATCGCCTCCATGATCGGCTCCACCTCTGTCTGCCTTTGCGGCACAAGGCGATAGTGAGCGGCAACGGCGGCGCCTTTGTCTTCCACGATGACGCCGTCCAGGCTTTCAGCCGCCCTGCGAAGATCCGCTTTCATCGCTTCGAATGCGGCAGTGGTCTCGGCCTTTGCGACGCTGCCATCAGGTCCGCGCAGTTCGGCGCCGTGTAAGCCGGCGATCGGAAAACGAAATGGCGCAAACAGCGCGTCGGCATAGGCAAGCGCTCGCCCTGTTACCAAGGCAAGCGCACCGCCAAGCCTGCGCGAGACCGCGTCAAGCGCCGCCGGCAAAGACGGCGGCACGACGATCGCGTCCGGCATCTCGGCCAGGTCAAGCACCGTCCCATCGATATCGAGAAAAAGAGCGCAGTCTTGAGGGGAGGACGAAAGGGCGCTCAGCAATTCCGTCTGCCCCGAGGCCGGTTGCGGCGTCGTGGCAGGAAATGGCTTACTGGGGTATGACATGGTGACTTACCTATGTCGGCATCGGCCGAAGGCAACCCATTTTGGCGTAAAACGCGAGAAAATCTCAGGTTTTCGCGTTGGATACCCAGTTCATTCAGCCGGCATTGCAGCGGAACGTCCGGCGAAGAAGGCCCTGGCCCCGGCGGTGAAGGCAGCGCGCTGGTCGGCCCGCGTATAGAACATGTGGCCGCCACGATAAACCTTCAGCGCCACGCGCTCGCCGGCAAGCGACGCCGGCAGGTGGTCGACAACATAGCGGCTCACCCCATACGGCGTCACGAGATCGCTATAGCCATGGGCGATCAGCAGGCGGAATTTCGGATTGGAGGCGAGAAGCTGGCGGATATCGTCGGTAACGCTCGCCTGCCGCATGGAACCGCCGCCACGCCCGCCCCATTCCCACTTGCGATTGATATCGCTGTCGAGCAGCGAGTAGGTCATCTCGGTCTTGAATCCGAGTTCACTGCGCGCATAGTCGGCGAAGGCCCCGCCATAGGCACGGGTGAAGCCGTCGAGGATGGCGTCGTCGCCGCGATCGGAGTCTGATTCCGGATAAGGATCGGGCGTCGAGAACGCCGCGTCGTAAGGGCTGACAACGCGCCCGTCCTGCCCTTCTGATTGCTTGGCGTAAGCATTTCCGAGGAAGCCACGGTTCTTCTCAACGACATCTGAGGGGATCCCGGTCATGCCGGCAATTTTCTCGTAAAAGGCCTTAGCGGCTTCGCCTGTTGGCGTCGGGCCGGCGAGTGTCGTGAGATAGTCGCCAAGCGCAAATTTCTCCGCATCGCGCTGCTGCCCTTCATCGAAAGCGTTGTGTCTGTCCATGTACGCTGCTGCAAGCGAGGGGAATTCGAGTGCCGCGCCGAGCGCAAACTGATCAGCATTGAACATCAGTTGCCCCTCGAGCAGTGGCGAGAGCATGATCGCGCCCGAGACGATAATGCCCTGGCTGTCCTTCAGGGCGCCGGCCACCTTGGCGGCGCGAAAGCCGCCATAGCTCTCGCCGAGAAGATACTTGGGCGAACCGGATCGATTGTTGTGAGTGACATAAAGAGCGATCGCCTTCGCGATGCTCTCTGCGTCGGAATTGACGCTGTAGTATTTGGAGGCGTCGTCGGCCTTGGCGGTCCGGCTCCAGCCAGTTCCGATCGGATCGATGAAAACAAGATCAGTAAAGTCGAGCCAGGTGTGCGGGTTGTCGACCAACTTCGCGTCGGCCCCATCGTCGCCTTTCGGGCCGAAGTCCAGGATACGCGGCCCCATCAGGCCGAGATGCAGGAATGCCGAGGCCGCACCGGGGCCGCCATTGAAGGCAAAGGTCAGCGGGCGGTCGGGGGCGCCGTTCTTGGCGACATAGGCCGTGTAGAACATAGCGCCTGTTTTGGTGCCGTCTTGCGCGAAGAGATCAAGCGTTCCGGCCGTGGCCACATAGTCGAGCGTCCGGTCGCCGATCTTCAGTGTGTGTTGGGTGACCGAGTCCTCCGGCAGCAGCTTCAGTACGCCGTCGCTCGATGAGGCCCGTGTGGCAGGTTCGCCTCGACCCTCCTGCGACATGGCGGGTGCGAGTGGCGCCAGCAAGGCCGTTGCAAGCAGGATGGCGGATAGGAAACGCAAAACTTGTCCTCTGACGGAAGCGGTATTGGAGGCGTAACCTAAACATCGCCGTCTGGCGGGAGAAATCAACAGATGGTGAGGGGGGCGTTAGTCCATTTTTGCGATCGTCTGCGCATTCACATATTCCGCGCGGCCGGCGTTCCAGCCGTTGATCGCAGCCCCCGCGCCAAGCGCGACGAAAAGCACGGCCGACCACGCAAAGCTGCCGGTCCAGCCGCGGATGAGCCCGACGACCAGCGGGCCAATCGCCGCAAGCAGGTAGCCCACGCATTGCGCCATGCCCGAAAGATGGGCCGCCACATGCGGATCGCGGGAGCGCAGCACGATTGTCGTCATGGCGACGGCGATCAGGCCGCCCTGGCCGATGCCCTGCAGCACGGCCCAGACCCAGATCGTCGAGAGCGGCGCGAACAGTAGGCCGAGCAAGGCGACGACGGCGACGGCACAGAGCGACGCGTTGATCAGTCGCTGATCCTTGCCCCTCACGGCGATCTGCGGAGCTACAAGGCAAGCCGCGGCCTGAACCATCACCGATACCGAAACGATCGCTCCCGCGGTGAAACCGTCAACGCCGCGCTCGCGCAGGATGGGAACGAGTCAGCCGAATACGCAATAAGCCAGAGCAGACTGCAGGCCCATGAAGAGCGTGACCTGCCATGCCAGCCGGTCTCGCCAGAGTCCTTGGACGGAAAAGCCGCTGCGCTTGACCTGGCTCTTGGTGGACAGCACTTGCGGCAACCAGATGATCCCGACAATCAGCGCGGGCAGCCCCCAGGCGGCCAGTGCGCTGGAGAGCGAGTCGCCGAGAATGTGCTCGAGCGGCAACGTGAAGCCCGCAGCACTTGCCGCGCCCGCGCAGAGCGCCATCGTGTAGAAGCCGGTCATCAGCGCGGCGCGATCGGCAAAGTCACGCTTGACCAAGCCAGGCAGCAGCACGTTGCCGACAGCAATGGAAGCGCCGGCGAGCGCGGTGCCGATAAACAGTAGCGGAACGGATGAAAGGCCCCGGAGCGCTGTCCCGAGGGCCAGCAGGAGCAGTACTCCCAGAAGCGTACGCTCTGCTCCGATTCGTTGGGCAAGCCGCGGCGCCACTGGCGAAAAAGCACCGAGGCAGACGACGGGCAGGGTGGTCAGTAAGCTGGCGCCGAGCGACGAAAGGCCGAGTTCCGTCTTGATTTCGGGCAGCAGCGCGGAGGCGCTGGAGAAGACCGGCCGCAGATTGAAGGCGATCAGGACGAGACTAACCCCGAGAAGGAAGCGTGCCGCTGCACTGCTGCCCACTGGGGGTTGTGGTTGGGGAACGCTATCGGCTTCGGCATCGATAAGTTGCTCGTCCGCGAGGTCGTAGACCTCCGCGGAGTCCTGAAGGGGGGTGGTCATGAATGGAGCATCCGGTCGAGAGCGCTGATGATGGGAGCCATGAAGCGGCGAACGGCCGCGTCGGCCTGTTGCGGATCGCCGGTGGCGATCGCGTCGATGATGTCGGCATGCGCCTGCAGATCAGGCTCGGGAATCTCATTGTCCAAAGTCGCCGCGATCGTTTCGGCGATCGAGGCGGAGAAGAACTGATAGATCTCAACCATCGCGCGGTTGCCGGAAGCCGCAATGACGGCTTGGTGGAAGGCAAGGTCGCGTTCGACGAAGCCGCTTTTGTCGCCGCCTTCGAAATTGCCCCGCTTGGCGAGAAGCGCCCTCAATTCCGCAATGTTTTGCGGAGTTTGTCGTACCGCGGCCAGCCGCGCCGCCTCGACATCGAGTGCACACCGGGCCTCGAAGAGATCACGCAGACCGGCACGACGCGCCATGGTGAGCGGCAGCCTCGTATCGGTGGTAGACAGCACGTAGGTTCCGGAGCCCTGCCTGGTTTCGAGAAGGCCCTGCGACACCAGCACGCGGACGGCTTCCCGTATGGTGCCGCGGCTGACGGAGAGCATGGACGACAGCGTTGCCTCGTTGGGCAGTTTTTCCCCAACGGCCCAACGCTTACCCAATATTTCGGCGCGGATTGCCTCGATGGCCGTGTCGGCAAGCTTCGTTTTTGCGAGTGGTTGCATCATCGGTATTCGTAAAGTCATCTGATGACTTTACGAATACGCCAAGATCGTGGGCGTCGTCAATCCTGTGATGGAAAATGAAAAGGGTCGCTCGAGGCGACCCTTTCCATGAGTTCTGGCCTGTAAATGGCCGGACCGTCAAAGCGATCCTAGGAAGGTGGGGCTTAGAGCGAGGGCTGCCTCGCTTTCATCACCACTTCCATGCCTTTTACGAGGTCTGAAATCTCATTAGACATTGGATCACCTTCCTTTCGTTCTGTTGTCGATGGAAAGAAGGTAGGATGATTCGTCCGCGATGCAAGAAAAAACCTCGGCCGAGTCGCTGCCACATCTTCAGGAATGCCCGATTTCATTTCCTCGCTGTCGGGAATACGCCAACGTTTACAATGAAATGTTGTTTCGTTGCGTCGATATACAGATTTAGTGGTAGCGCTTGTGGATAAGCCGGCTCAATGTGCGGCCTTGATGAAGGTGCCGTTCTGCAGTTCTCGCATCGCCTGCATGATCTCCTCTCGCGAGTTCATGACGATCGGCCCATGCCAGGCGACCGGCTCCTCGATTGGCTTGCCCGAAACGAGCAGAAAGCGGATGCCTTCGTCGCCGGCCTGCACGGTCACTTCATCACCGCTGTCGAAGACGACGAGCGTGCGGTTGCCGGACATATCGCGAATGTTCAACTCCTCCCCGTTGACCTCCTTCTCGACGCGGACGCCAAACGGCTTGGAGGCGTCGCGGAACGTGCCGGAGCCTACGAAGATATAGGCAAAGGCGTTGCGATAGGTGTCGACGGGCAGGCGCTTCTTCTTGCCCGGCGGCACCGAGACGTCGAGATAGATCGGTTCGGCAGCTACGCCGTCAACCGGGCCCGCCTTGCCCCAAAAGTCGCCGCAGATAACGCGTACGGCGGTGCCGTCGTCGTCGACCACGACAGGAATGTCGGCGGATTTGACGTCCTGATAGCGTGGCGCCGTCATCTTTAGCGACGAGGGCAGGTTGGCCCACAGCTGGAAGCCGTGCATCCGTCCGGCGAAATCGCCCTTCGGCATTTCCTGGTGCATGATGCCGCTGCCGGCCGTCATCCACTGGATGTCGCCGGCGCCGAGCAGGCCGCGATTGCCGAGGCTGTCGCCGTGCTCGACCGTGCCGGCGAGCACGTACGTGATCGTCTCGATGCCGCGATGCGGATGCCAGGGAAAGCCACGGATGTATTCGGCCGGATTGTCATTGCGGAAATCGTCCATCATAAGGAACGGGTCGGTCATTGACGGATCCCCGAAGCCGAAGACGCGATGCAGCTTCACGCCGGCGCCCTCCATCGTCGGAGTTGCGGTGCTCATATGCTTTACGGGACGGATCGACATGGCATCCTCTCGAAGGGTTCAACTTGCCCGGGACTATAGCCGCCTGACCGGCATCCGCGAAATCAGCCTGCCCGGCAACGCACTGTTCACAAAAGAAGATGCGCCATTGCGCAATGTGATCGCGTCCGCCGCCGGAAATTTGTCATCTTCCGCTTGCAAGCCACGCGGCCGTTCAGGTCTTATTAACCATCGGATTCGACAATCACTGTCGCGTTTCGGCATTCTCCCGCCTCAGGGCGGGCTCGGGAGTGGAAAGAGCATGTGTCGCTGGGCAGCCTATCGTGGAGACCCCCTCTATCTGGAGGAACTGGTGTCCTCGCCCGCGCACTCCTTGATCGAGCAGTCGCATTGCGCCACCCGCGCCAAAACCCCCACCAATGGCGACGGCTTCGGCATCGCCTGGTATGGCGACCGGCTGGAGCCAGGGCGCTACCGCGATACTTTGCCGGCTTGGTCCGACTGCAACCTGAAGAGCCTTGCGCGGCAGATCCGGTCGCCGTTGTTCTTGGCGCATGTGCGGGCCGCCACCGGCGGCGGCACGCGGCGCGACAACTGCCATCCCTTCACCTTCGGCAACTGGTCCTTCATGCACAACGGCCAGATCTCAGGCTTCGAACGGCTGCGCCGTCCCATGGAGGCCATGCTAGACGATGAGCTTTTCAACGCGCGCGGCGGGACCACCGATTCCGAACTGATGTTCCTGCTCGCCCTGCAGTTTGGCCTGCGCCAGACGCCGATGGCAGCCATGGCGGAGATGATACGCTTCGTAGAGGGCCTTGCCGAAAACGTCCTGGGTTCAGTCTTGGTGCGCTACACGGCCGCCTTTTCCGATGGCAAGTTACTCTATGCGATCCGTTATGCGACCGACCGCAAGGCGCCGACGCTCTACGCGTCTCCTGTCGGCAGGGGCTATTGCCTGGTGTCCGAGCCGCTCAACGACGATGTCGATGCCTGGGCGGAGATCCCGGATGGCAGTGCCGTTACGCTTGCCGACATTGGCCTCGATATCGCACCGTTTCGTCCGGCGCTGGCCGTGGCAAAGACCGCCCCGGTCGCGATTACTGCTTGAGCCGTTCAGCGATCATCGCCGCGAGCTTCGTCGCAACCTCTTCCTTCGCAAGGTCTGGCCACTGTTCGATGCCGCTATGAGCGACGATCTTCACCCTGTTGCGAACGCCGCCCATGATGCCGGTTGCGGGCGAAACGTCGTTGGCGACGATGATGTCAGCCCCCTTGCGTTCGAGTTTCGCCATGGCGTTGCTCTCGACATCCTGGGTCTCCGCCGCAAAGCCGATCACCAGCTTCGGCCGCAGCGTGTGATGACCGACGGTCTTCAGAATATCGGGATTTTCAGTCAGCGCGAGCGTCGGGATGGATTCGCCCGGATGCTTCTTGATCTTCTGGTCGGCGGCCGAGGCAACACGCCAGTCGGCGACGGCCGCAACCATCACCGCGACATCGACGGGAAGCGCGGCGAGAACGGCGTCGCGCATCTGGTCTGCGCGCTCGACGTGAATGACCTTCACACCCATGGGATCAGGGACCGAGACTGGCCCGGAAACGAGTGTCACATCTGCCCCAAGGGCGGAGAGGGCGGCGGCAATCGCGTGCCCCTGACGGCCGGAAGAGCGATTGGCGATGTAGCGCACAGGGTCGATCGGCTCATGAGTCGGCCCCGAGGTGACGATCGCCTTGCGGCCGGTAAGCGGCCTCGGTCCATCGTTGAGCAGCGCTTCCGCGGCCGCGACGATCTCGAGCGGCTCAGCCATCCGGCCGACGCCCGCTTCGCGGCTCTCCGCCATCTCGCCTGACATCGGTCCGATGAAACGGATATGGTCGCCGCGCAGGGTCTCGACGTTGCGCTTGGTTGCCGGATGCGCCCACATGTGCGGGTTCATGGCGGGGGCGGCGAGTACCGGACGGTCGGTCGCAAGCAGCACCGTCGAGGCAAGGTCGTCCGCAAGCCCATTCGCCATCTTGGCGAGCAGGTCCGCCGTCGCCGGCGCAATCAGCACGAGGTCGCAATCGCGCGCCAGCCGGATATGGCCGACATCCTGCTCGTCCTGGCGGGAGAAAAGATCGGTGAACACATGATCGGCGGCGAGCGCGCCGACGGCAAGCGGTGTCACGAATTCCTGCGCCCCCGTCGTCATCAGCGGTCGCACGGACGCACCCCGCTCTCTGAGCCGTCGGATCAAGTCCAGGCTTTTATAGGCCGCGATCCCGCCTGAAATGATGAGGAGGATGCGTTTGCCGCTGAGAACCATGGCTTCTTCCATCGACTATCTGGTTGTATCCGACCCTAAGCCTTTGGGGAATAATAAGCAATCAGCAGCGAAAGCGCATCGGTAGCAGTGACAATGCTGCCCCCCTGTGGCATGGAGCGAAGCATGGGGACCATGCGGAGCATCTTGCGGGATTGGGTATCGGCCAGCGCCGTCGCGCTGCTGGTCGCCTGTCTATTCCTGATCCAAGGACTGCTGAGCGGCACTGTGCAGGGTTCCATGGCGGCGTCCGCCGTCGATCCCTTCGCAATCATCTGCTCTTCGAGCGGACACGGTTCTATCGACGATGCCGGACATGGCAAATTGCCGGCCAAGAAGGCGCCCGAGTGCCCGTGCGGCACGCTCTGCCGTCTGGCATCGGCTGCCATGCCGGCAGTTCTCGCCGCGCAGGCGGCGGTCCTCTACGTCGCAGTCGAAACTGCCATCGACGCAGCGATCCGAACCGATGCTGACGTTTCGCCCGCTTTACGCGGGCGGATCGCTGAACCGCGAGCACCTCCCATTACCGCCTGACGTCATCGCTCGACCTCGCGTGCGTCACGCCGAGGGTCGATTTTCCTACGTTGGGAGTCCTCCATGTCCGATCTTACCATCGGTCGCGAGAGCGTCAGCGCCTCCGCGCGCTCCGCCTCAGACCTCTATCGCGCCGTCTGGCGCTGGCATTTTTACGCAGGCCTTCTTGTCCTGCCCTTCATGATCACGCTGGCGATCACCGGCGGCCTCTACCTGTTCAAGGATGAGATTGACGCGGTGATCCATTCCGAACTCAAGCGCGTCGAAGTGCAGCAAGGCGCAAACCGCGCGGCACCTTCCACGATGGTGGCTGCTGCCCTTGCTGTTTACCCCGGAATTGCAGTCAAGTTTACCGACCCTGCCACGCCCGATGTCTCTGCCGAAGTCACCATCGGCACCGAGGCGGAAGGCAAACTTGCCGTCTACGTCAATCCGTATACCGCTAAGGTGCTGGGCGCGTTGCCGGATCGCGGCACTGTCATGTGGACGATCCGCTACCTCCACAGCCTCAAATATTTCGGCAACTACGCGCGTATGCTGATCGAGATCGCCGCCGGATGGTCGATCCTGTTGGTTGCCACCGGCGTCTACCTCTGGTGGCCACGCCTACAGACAGGCGGTGTTCTCTCCGTTCGCGGCACCCCTAAGCGGCGGGTCTTCTGGCGGGACACTCATGCGGTCACCGGTATCTTCGTCGGCTTCTTCATCGTCTTCCTGGCCATCACAGGCATGCCTTGGTCGGGGGTCTGGGGCGGCAAGGTCAACGAATGGGCCAATGGCAACAACTTCGGCTATCCCGCGGGCGTGCGAGTTGCCGTACCTATGTCCGACGAGCATCTCGACCACGTCGCCAAGACATCCTGGTCGCTGGAGCAGGCGCAAGTACCGCACTCGTCAGGGCACGCCCATCATGTACAGGCGATTGGCCTCGATGACGCCGTAGCCACCTTTGATCGTCTTGGCCTGCATCGGGGCTACGCCGTCAACATACCAACCACAGCGGATGGGGTGTTTACCGGATCGGTCTATCCCGACGATCTTTCTAAGCAGCGGGTCGTGCATCTCGACCAATATTCCGGGACGCCGCTGATCGACATGAGCTATGCCGACTACGGTCCGCTCGGCAAATCGCTCGAATGGGGCATCAACACTCATCTTGGTCAGCAGTTCGGGCTTGCGAACCAACTGGTGCTGCTTGCCGCTTGCGCGGCGATCATCCTGCTTGCGGTTTCGGCGGCCGTCATGTGGTGGAAGCGACGCCCAGCGGGCTCGCTCGGCGTCCCGCCGATGCCTGACGACAAGCGCGTTGTCCGCGGCCTGATCGCGATGCTCGCTGTTGGCGGAGTGTTCTTCCCGCTCGTTGGCCCGTCGCTGGTCGTCATGCTGGCAGCGGACTGGGTCTATATCAGGAGCAGGACGAAGCGTTCGGCGTAAGTGAGGGACGCGATCCGGTGCTTCTCCTCCCCGCCGTCGTCCTCATGACGCCGGCTGATGAACACGGAAAGGCCGCGGAGGAGAGGGTCCGCGGCCTTCTCAGGCATCCTCTGATGGGTCTCGGTCCTCAGAGGTTACTCATCCCGCCATCGATAACGAGCTCACTGCCGACGATGTAGGGAGCCTCGTCGGAGGCGAGGAAGATGATGGTTTTGGCGACTTCGCCGGCATCGCCGAACCGGCCGACCGGGATCTGTGCCGCCCTTGCCTTGGTGTCGGCTTCCGACATGCCGAGCTTGCCATAGAGCGGTGTCGCGATCGGCCCGGGGCTGACGGCGTTGACGCGAATGCCGCGGCCGATCAGTTCACCGGAGAGCGTCTTTGCAAGCGTCAGCAGCGCGCCCTTGGTCAGGGCGTAGACGCTCGAATTCGGCATGCCGATATGGGCATTGATCGACGTGTTGAGAACGATCGAAGCCTGCTTCGAAAACAGCGGCAGAAGGGCCTGGATCAAAAAGAAAGGTCCCTTGACGTTGATCGCGACCGACCTGTCGAAGGCTTCCTCGCTCCATTGTTCGAGCGCACCGAACTCCGCCACGCCGGCGTTGACGAAAAGAATGTCGAGATGCCCGAAGCTCTCCTTGATCGCATCGGCGACGACCTTCTGACCGGCCGCGTTGCCGGCGTCCGCCTGGATGACCAGTGCGGTGTCGCCGAACTCGGCCCGGGCGACCTCGACGCTTTTGGCGCTGCTGCCGGTGATGGCAACACGAGCGCCTTCGGCAATGAATTGACGGGCGGTTTCGAGGCCGATGCCGCTGGTGCCGCCGGTGATCAGGGCTGTCTTGTTCGGCAAGCGTGCCATTGTCGTGAGTTCCTGTGTTCCCGTTGGGCGAGCGCCCGTTGATGCCTTCGATGATGTGATGAAAATGCCGTCGCGATAATCCGCCCTTTTCCGGAAAGCTTGTCCAGTCAGAGCGGATAGTCGAACGCAGGATCAGGTGCGGGTGATCGATGCGCCACCATCGACCAGCGAGGCCGTACCGGTGACGAAGCTCGAGTCGTCGGATGCGAGGTAGAGTACGGAGCGCGCAAGTTCCTCAGGCGCTGCGACACGCTTCAGCGCATGCAGGTTGGTGATGAAGCTCTGCTTGCCCTCAGTGTCGTTCATCTCGCGATACATGTCGGTATCGACCGCACCCGGCAGAACCGCGTTTACGCGCACGTCCTTCGGGCCGAATTCGGCAGCGAGCGCCTGCGTCAGGCCAATAAGGCCGGACTTGCTGGCGGCATAGGCGGCAACACCCGGGAAGGCGAAGCTGTAGCCGACAAAAGTCGAGGTGAAGATGACGGAGCCGCCGCCATCCTTTTCCATCTGCGCGATCTGATGCTTGGCAGCCAGGAAGGAGGCCGTCAGGTTGATCGTCAGCGCTTCGGTGAAACCGGCCTCGGAAACACCGGTGCTCGGGCCGGCTTCGCCAAGGATGCCGGCATTGTTGAAGGCAATGTCGAGCTTACCGTAGCGCTCGACGGCGGTGGCGACCAGCGCCTTGTGATAGTCTTCCGAGCGGACGTCGCCGGCAACAGCAACGGCATGTCCGCCGGCTGCCTTGATCTCTGCGACCAGGTTTTCGAGTTCAGCCTGGCGGCGGGCGCCGACGACGACCTTGGCGCCTTCGGCCGCAAAGAGCTTGGCCGTTGCGCGACCGATGCCGGCACTTGCGCCAGTGACGATGGCGACTTTTCCATTCAAGCGGTTCATTGTTCCATCTCCAGTATGGGGGTTGGGATGGCGATTGCCGTCCCTTTCGATGGGCAGAAGATGGCATTTTCTTTTCGTTCGGATTAGTCTCCAAATGGTGGAACTCGAATTCGGATTTGCCGAACGATGATCAGGGTTGAGGGAATAACGGCCTTCGTGGCGATCGTGGAATCCGGCTCGGTCAGCGAGGCTGCCCGACGCCTGCGCCTATCGAAGTCTGTCGTCAGCGAGAGGCTTGCGGAGCTTGAAAAGTCGCTTGGCGGTGTGCTCCTGCATCGCACCACGCGAAAACTCACTTTGACGGAAGACGGCACGGCCTTTCTGGAGCGCGCGACGCGGATCGTTCAGGAAATCGAGGACGCCACCGCCGAGATGGCGGTGCGCCGAGGCACGTTGTCCGGCCCGCTGCGCATTGCCGCCCCCGTTACCTTCGGGCGCATGCATCTTGGCCCCGCGCTATACCCGTTTCTGGCCGCGCATCCGGAAATCCGATTGGTGCTCGACATCGACGACCGCCGCGTCGATGTCTCCTCGGAAGGGTATGATGCCGTGGTCCGGCATGGTCCGATCGTCGACTCCCGGTTGGTCGTGTGGAAACTCAGTCGCAGCCGTCGGCTTTTGGTCGCGTCACCGGATTATCTCAGCCGCCATGGTGTGCCGAAGACCCTTGCCGATCTCGATGGCCATAAAGGCATCTTCTACACCAACCGGGGCGTTGCGGACTGGCGGTTCCAGACGCCGGATGGAGCCATCGTCGTGCGGGCAAGCCAGGCCGTCGGCATGAACAATGGGGACATGATCCGCGATGCCGCGGCTGCGGGTCTCGGTATCGCGCTTCTGCCAGCCTTCATTGCTGGGCCTGCGATCAGTGTGGGAAAGCTGCAGGAAATCGATGTCGGCTACAGGCCGGAAGCCGAGTTCATCTACATGGCGCATCCGGAGGGGCGCAATCCGTCCGCCAAGCTGCGCGCTGTCGCCGACCACCTGCGCAAGACCTTCGGCGATCCGCCCTATTGGGATCCTGCCGGCTGATCAGACGAGGCTCATCATGTTTGCGGCGACGCGCGACCGCTGCGCCTTCAGCATCGCAAGCCCGAGACGCGCCACCAGCGGCGGCCCCTCGATCTGGCGATAGGCGACCCCGTCGAGTGTCAGGTGGGCAATCGAGGCTGGCACAATCGATACGCCGAGATCGGCGGCGACCAGATTGACGACGGATGGGATCTGCGGCGCCTCCTGCGTCACGACAAGCTCGAAACCGGCATCGCGGCAGCCACGCACGATATCATCATAGAGACTGAGGCCAACCGTCCGCGGAAACAGAATGAACGGCTCGCCGGCGAGCGCCGACACGGGCACCTTCTCGTATTTCGCAAGCGGGTGGTGCGCCGGCAAGGCAATCAGCATCGGCTCATCCGCCAGGCGTTTCAGCGTGACGTTCTTCGGATCCTCCAGGCCGGGCCTGATGAAGGCAACGTCGATTTCCTCACGCAGCAGTTTCTCCATCAGCCAGTTGCTGTTCATCTCGGTCAAGGAGAGGCTCACCTCGGGCCACTGCCCGCGAAAGCGACGGATCGTGCCGCTGACCGCCGTGTTGAAGGCTGAGGACGCCGTGAAGCCGAGCGCCAGCCGACCGGTCTCGCCTCGGGTGGCGCGCTGGGCGGCGAGCTTCGCCTTCTCGGCGGCCGCGATGGCAGCGCGACCCTCCGGCAAAAAGGCGCTCCCCGCCTCCGTCAGTTCCGCGCCATGTGGGACGCGATGAAACAGTGCCGCCCCGATCTCGTTTTCAAGATCGCGGATCTGTTGGCTGAGCGGCGGCTGTCCGATGCCGAGGTTTGCTGCGGCGCGGGTGAAATTTCCCTCTTCGGCGACGGCGAGAAAATAGCGGATATGGCGCAACTCCATCGGTATCTCCAAAAGCTATGAAGAATGGTATTTTCATATATTGGACAAATGGCGCGCCGCTGGCTAGATCAAAAGGCGTGAAAGGTTGGTACCCCCAATGCAACGCGCCGCAAACAGCTCGCCAGACGCCTCCGAAACCCATCCCCGTCCGAATCTCCACCTCGTGCGAACGACGGCGGAAATGCAGGAAAAGCAGTTCTTGCTGCGCGGCACGTCACCTTATCGACGTGCCAGCCTCGCCCTCTTCCTTTCCGGCTTTGCTACCTTCTCGCTGCTCTATTGCGTGCAGCCACTGATGCCGATCTTTGCCGCGGACTTCGGCGTAAGCCCGGCCGCGAGCTCTCTGTCGTTATCTCTGTCGACCGGCTTTCTCGCCTTCGCGATCTTCTGTGCCGCTGCCGTCTCCGAAAGCTTCGGCCGCCGCAGCCTGATGTTCGCCTCGCTGCTCGGCGCGTCCGTGTGCACGATTGCCTGCGCCTTGGTGCCGAGCTGGCATGCGCTGCTCGTCATCCGCGCGCTTGAAGGGCTGCTGCTTGGCGGCGTGCCGGCCGTGGCGATGGCCTATCTCTCGGAAGAGATCGATCCCCGCGGTCTTGGCGCCTCGATGGGTCTTTACATCGCCGGTAATGCTTTTGGCGGCATGGCAGGCCGCGTCGTCACCGGCACATTGGCTGAGTTCTTCTCATGGCGCATTGCATTGGGTTCGCTTGGCGTGCTCGGCCTTGCCGCGGCAATCGGCTTCTTCCTGCTGCTGCCCGCGTCGCGCAATTTTGCGCCGCGCAAGGGTTTCGATGTCCGCTTTCACGTGAGGGCCTGGGTTGGCCATATCGGCAACCCGGCGCTGCCATTGCTCTTCGCCATCGGCTTTCTCGCCATGGGCAGCTTCGTCACCGTCTACAACTACATCGGTTTCCGCCTCGTTCAGCCGCCATACAATCTCAACCAGACGGAACTCGGCCTGATCTTCACGGTCTATCTGTTCGGTATCGCCGCATCCTGGATCGCCGGCCTGCTTGGAGATCGCATCGGCCATTTCATCGTGCTGCCGGCCGGCATTGCGATTGCGGCGGTCGGCGTCGCGGTCACGCTGTCATCCTCGCTGCCGCTGATCGTCTTTGGCATCGTGTTGCTGACATCGGGCTTCTTCGTCGCCCACTCGGTGGCGAGCGCCCTCGTTGGTCGCCTTGCCCGCGGCACCAAGGGGCACGCGTCCGCGCTCTATCTGTTGTCCTACTACATCGGCTCCAGTGTTGCCGGTTCGGTCGGTGGCTATTTCTGGGGTGCCGATGGCTGGAACGCCGTCGTTGCCTTCACGCTGTCGCTGCTGGCGCTTGGCATGGTCGCGGCGCTCACCGCCGCCAAGCTGGCGAAGCGGTAATCATTTGCGAAAAATAAGCCGACTAAACGTTTTTCAGCGTGCGGCGTGGCTGCTGTGACCGGGCCATGCCGCTCCACAGATACCAGAAGACCGAGATCAGGATGATCACGCCGCCGATGATCGTGGAAAGCGTCGGCGTCTCTGAGAAGGCGAGCCAGACCCAGAGTGGGCCGAGCACGACGTCGAGCAAACCGATCAACCCGGCCTCGCTCGAGGGAATATAGCGGCCGCCGGTCATGAACAGTAGATAGGCGATTCCCGATGTCGTCGACCCGAAGACGGCAAGCACGAGCATCTCCTGCAGGCTCGGTATCGCGTGCGACATCAGTGGCAGGCAGAGCAGCACGCAGAAGCCGGATCCAAGCGCATTGACCGGCGCCAAGCGCAGTGCGGGGTAGCGCCGCGCCGCGACGAGCAGGATGCTGAAGGTCAGCGTCATCAAGAACGCCAGCGCGTTGCCGGCGATGTCCTGGGGCCTCGCGCCGAAACCTGCAACGATCAGGACGCCAACGAAGGCGATCATACTGGCGATGAGCACGCGCCTGCTGATCTTCTCCTTCAACCAGACATAAGCGATGGCTGCCGCGACGAACGGGACGGTCGCATAGATCGCCAGCACGTTGGCGACGGTCGTCAGCTTCAGCGCGCCGATGTAGCCATACATCGATATAGCGGCCATGAGACCGAACAGCGGATAGAAATAGAGCGGTACCTTGCCGGGTTCCGCACTGATCCGCTTCTTTGCCAGAATGATGATCGTCAGCGCCAGGCCGCCAAACAGCGAGCGCCATCCGAGCACGGTCCAGACATCGAGATCGAGCGCGCGGACGAAGAGCCCCGCGGTGCTCCACATGATCGTAGCAATGCTGACGAGGAGCATACCGTAGGTGCGGGGCTGCATGGCGGGTCCGTTCATTGGAAGGGCAGCGTCGAATCAACACTCGATCTCTATCAGAGGCGCACGACCTGCGATCGATCGGTTGCGCCACGCCATAGCGTAATCGGACAGAAATGTTTCCGAGACAGGTGCCTTAGCGCTATCCGAGCCTAATGTAGGGAACGTCCTTCTTGGCCACCTCGTCGAGCGCCTCGTCATAGCCGGCATCGGCATAGCGCATGACGCCAAGCGCCGTGTCGTTGGTAAGCGCATGGTCGAGCCGCTCGTCGGCAGCGTCGGTGCCATCGGCCACGACGGTGACGCCGCAGCTCGTCATGTAGCCGGCATAGCCGCCCCCGCCGGAATGCACGGCCACGAGATCTGCCATCGACGAGCAGAGCATCATCGCATCGATCAGCGGCCAGTCGGCGATGGCGTCGGAGCCATCCTTCATCCGCTCGGTCATGATGTTCGGATGCGCCATCGCGCCGGCGTCGAGATGATCACGCGAGAAGGCGACAGGACCTTTCAGTTCACCGCTTGCGACCAGTTCGTTGACCCGGCGGGCCAGCATCGTACGCTCACCATGGCCGAGCCAGGCAATGCGCGCCGGCAAGCCCTCGAAGGGCACGTACTCGCGCGCCAACCGGATCCAGTTGGTGATGATCTTGTTCTCGGGGAACATTTCGAGCAGCAGATCGTCGATCCGGGCGATATCACTTTCCGCGCCTGACAGTGCCATCCAGCGGAAAGGGCCGATTGCCCGGGCAAAGAGCGGTCGCAGATAGGCTTCGGTGAAGATCGGAATGTCGAAAGCGTTGGCGACGCCGCCTTCCTTGGCCTGTGTGCGGATAAGGTTGCCATTGTCGAAGACCTCGGAGCCCTTCTTCTGGAAGTCCAGCATGGCAGTGACGTGCTGCACGATCGAAGCTCGGCTTGCCGCCATCAGCTGTCCTTGACCGTCCTCGCGCAGTTCGCGAACCTGCGCAAGGCTCATGCCCTTCGGCACGTAGCCGTAGACGAGGTCGTGCGCGGAGGTCTGGTCGGTGACGATATCCGGCACGATGCCGCGCCGCGCGATCTCGGGATAGAATTCCGCAGCATTGCCGACGAGACCAACCGAAAGCGCCCGCTTGTCCTTCACGGCAGCATCGATCATCGCAAGCGCCGTATCGAGATCCGGCGCGATTTCCTGCAAGTAGCCGATCTCCTGGCGCTTCTTCGCGCGCTCGGGATCGATGTCGACGCAGAGGATGGCGGCCCCCGCCATGCGGCCGGCGAGCGGCTGCGCGCCGCCCATTCCGCCGAGCCCCGCCGTCAGCACGAAGCGTCCGAAGAGATCACCGCCGAACCGGCGCTCGGCAATGCGCATGAAGATTTCATAGGTGCCCTGGATGACGCCCTGGCTGCCGATATACTGCCACGCGCCAGCCGTCAGCCCACCCCAGCAGATCAGCCCCTTGCGCTGCAGCTCGTAGAAGACCTCGGCCTTCGCCCATTGCCCGACGATGTTGCAGTTCGCCATGATCACAAGCGGCGCCTTCGGATGCGTCTTCACGAGGCCGATCGGCTTGCCGGACTGGATCAGCAGCGTCTGGTCCTCGTCCATTTCTGTCAGTGCCTTGACGATGCCCTTGTGCGCCGCCCAGTTGCGCGCTGCCTTGCCGAGCGCGGCATAGACGATGAGATTGTCCGGGTCCTCACCGACGGAGAGAACGTTCTCCAGGAGCCGCAGCAGCGCCTCCTGCCGCCAACCCTTGGCGCGCAGCTCCGGCCCGCCCGGTATCGGAAATTTCGGGTGACGTGGATTGGGCTTCGGCATCTTGGTCGTTCCTCTATCTCTGTCTTTTTTGGGTCTCTTGGGCCTAAGCTCCGTTCACTTGGCGGGCAGTGAGCGCACAAAGGCCGTCGCGGCCTCCAGGAGGCGGCGCCGCAAATCGTCATCGCCGTAAATCTCCGCGCCGACCCGGATCCAGCCGTGCATGGCGCGACCGCCGGAAAGCATCTGCACGGCGCCGGGCAAATCGAGCGCCCAGCCGTCATTGCCTTTGCCGAGGCGGACCAGCATGCCGTCTTGTCGGGCGCCGCAAAGGAGATTGCCGTCGAGCAGAAAGGCCAAACCACCGAACATCGGCTTCTCGCTGAGACCGGACATAGTATCCAGCTCTTCCCTCAGCAATTCCTCGAGGCCGACGTCCCGCGGCATGCGATCAGGCCTTTGCCGCGAGCGCGTAGCGGGCAAGCTCGATCCCCATCGCCTTCTCCACCGGGGGATAGACGGTCGGGTCGAGAACGCTTGCCGACAGCGGAATGATGCTCATCGGCACATGCAGGATGAAGACATGCATCCCACCCTTCAACTGACCGACGCTCAGCGGCTCGCCCTCGGGCGAGAGCGTTGTGATAACCGAGGGGAAGGTGGCGATCCGTTTGCCCTCGATGTCGTCGACGGCCATGTATTCGTTCATCACATGCATGGTCACCGCCTCGTCGCCGGAGCCGACGACGATCGTGCCGATGTCGAAGGCCTCCTTGGTATAGACGACGTCCTTCTTGGTGATGATGCCTTCGGCCAGGATGTGCCCGCCTGTTGTCTTGCAGATGGCATCGATCACGGCTGAACCGCCGTTCTTCTCAGCCGCAATGATCGCCTCGCCCAGCGCCAATGCCATCGAGATGCCGCCAAGTGCTGCGTGGGTACGCACATAAGAGGCGCGCAGCGGATTGCGGCAGCTGGCGATGAAGCCGCCCGACTGGTCGGAAGCCGCCCGCAGAATCGGCGAGATCTTCGCCGTCGCCCCCTTCACGACAAGCTCGATGTATCGGCTTTCGGCGCGGTTTCCGCCGACCGCCGTCTGGATCATCTGCTCGGGCGAGCCCGCCATGCCGATCGAGCCCATGTCGCCGGTCGGATGCGCGCGGATATCGCCGACGGCATCGACGACCTTTGTTCCGAGAATGGCGGAGGGCAGCCAGCCGTTCAGCGTCGACGACTTGCCGTTCTGGCCGATGATCAGGCCGGACAGTTTTTCGCCGAGTTCGTCCTGCAGCAGCTGCACCGCCTTCACATAGTCGATGCCCTGCATCTCCCAGGGTGTCGTGGAAGCGGGCGCGCCGATCGCGGCGGCCGTCGCGATCCAGTCGTCGTCCTTCAGCTCGTCGATCGACACAAGTTCCGGCTTGCCGACGTTGACCGCTGCATAGCCGAGCATGCGTCCGTGATCCGCCCAGCCGCCGCCGCCGGCGGCATAGACCGACCCGCCCTTGACCGCTGCTTCTACGTCCTTCTCAACGAGTATGCGTCCCATCAGGCATTCTCCTGCTTCAAGCTCTTGTCCATGTCCATGACGGCTTCGAAAAGCACGGCCGCCCCAAGCGCGATGTCGTCGTTCTCGGCCCACTCGTCAGCGGAGTGGCTGCGCCCCTCCTTGCAGGGTACGAAGATCATCGCGGCGGGCGCTACCTTGGCAATCCAGGCCATGTCGTGTCCGGCGCCCGATGCCATGCGCCGGTGCCTGGCGCCGACGGTTTCGCAAGCCCTTTCGAGCGTCTTCAATAGCCCGGCATCGCTCGGCGTCGGATAGTTGTCGGAGACGCGCATCGGGCTTTTGATGGACACTCCGTAAGCGATGGCTAACTTTATGACATGTTCGTCCAGCCACTCGCAGAAGGCCTCCATGTCGTTGCGAATCTCGGCGCGCCCATCGATCAGCAGGACGACCTTCGAGGGAACGACGTTGGCGGCATTCGGCTCGATCCGGAACTCGCCGACCGTCGCCGCAAAATGCCCCGGCGTCTTCCCGCGGGCGGCTGCGGCATTGCGGATATCGAGGACCAGTTGTGCGGCGGCGACCAGCGCATCCGAGCGGCTATCCATCGGCGTCGTGCCGGCATGGTCGGCGCGGCCTTCGACGATGATCTCAATGCGGGTGATCCCGGCGATCGCCGTGACGATGCCGATATCGTTCTTCTCGTCGTTCTCAAGGACCGGACCCTGCTCGATATGCAGTTCGAGAAAGCCCGAAATATCGGGCCTGTTTTGCTGCTGCAGCACGCCCGGGCGCCCGCCGACCTCGGCAATGGCCACGGCGAGGTCGCGTCCTTCCGTCGCGCGCGAAAGCCAGGCTTCCGGCAGTTGCCCGGTCATGCCCCGGCTGCCGATACAGGAAACGCCGAAGATGCTGACCTCCTCCGCAAGGAAGTCGACGATCTCCAGGTCGTGATCGAGCTCGATGCCCCGATCGCTGAGCGCACGCGCGACCTCAATCGCCACCACCACGCCGGCAATGCCGTCAAAACGCCCGCCATCCGGCACGGTGTCTGAATGCGAACCGAGCATGATCGTGCCGCGCCCGTCGATGGCGCCCCGCCGCTTGCCGATCAGATTGCCGGCGGCATCGATCCGGGTCTCAAGGCCTGCCGCTCGCATGCGCGCTTCGATATAGGCGCGCCCCTCGAGAAAGAGCGGCGAGAAGGCACGACGGGTCCAGGGACGGCCGGGCTCGGTGATCCCGGCCAGAGCGTCGATATCCTCGGCGATACGACCTGCGTTGACCGGCAGGTTTCTGGTCATTCTGCGGCTCCCGCGATCACCTGCCTCGGCAGCGGACGCATAAATCGGCCGGTCCCCGGTTCAGCCAGCACCGTCGCGCCATCGGTGATCTTCTCCCCGCGCAGATAGGTCGCGGCGACCGTCCAGGGAAGGCGGATGCCGTTATAAGGGCTCCAGCCGACCACGTTGTTGCCGCTCGCAGCTGCGTCATAGACCGTTTCGTGCGGCTCAAGCACGACGATATCGGCGTCCTTGCCTGGCGTGAGCGCTCCCTTCACGTGGTCGAGGCGGAAATGCTTTGCCGGGTTCTCTGCCATCAGCTTGGCCGCCCAGGTCAGCGGGATACCGCGCTCGGCGGCCCCCTTGATGAAGAGCGGCACCATCACCTCGAGCCCGGGCACACCGGACGCGTTCGCCAGCATGTCAGGATTGGTCTTGCGATTTTCGGACCAGCTGACGTGATCCGTCGAAACCAGCCAGACATTGCCCTCGGCAACCCTGCGCCACAGCGCCTCGACCTCGCCACGCGGCCGGATCGGCGGATTGATCTTCGCCTTGCCGCCGAGGCGTTTGACGTCGTTTTCCTCGTCCAGCGTCAGATAGTGAATGCAGCATTCCACCGTCGCCTCGAATCCGTCACGGCGATAGGCGCGCGCGATGTCATAGCCGCGTCCGAGCGAGCAATGCACGACATGCGACGGACAGCCGGTATTGGCCCCGGTTTCGAAGATGGTGTGCATCGCCAGCAGTTCGGTGATCGGCGGCCGCGACAGCCCATGCGCCCGCCAATCGGTGATCCCGCTTGCTTTCACGCGCTCCATGTAGGTGCGGACGGCCTCGTCATCCTCGTTGTGGACGCCGGCGGTCAGCCCGGTCGGCGCAATTGCGGCAAAGCATTCGTCCAACAGGGCAGGGGGAATGCGCGGAAAACGTTTCGGATCCGTACCAAACGTCGAGAACTTGAAGGCGGCAACGCCGGCATCCACCATTTCGGCGACCCGCTTGGCGCCTTCCTCCGGATTCACGGTGCCGTAGAGCGCAAAATCGACCCGCGCCTGCGGGCCGGCATGGGCAATCTTCTTCTTTACCGCTTCCGCCGAACAGACAAGATTGCCTTCATCATAGGGCATGTCGACGATCGTCGTCACGCCGCCGGCAGCAGCCGAGCGCGTCGACCAGATGAAATCCTCCTGGTTCTTCTGCGACAGAGAGTGAACTTGGGCGTCGATTGCTCCGGGCAGGATCAATGCCTTGCCGAGGAGATGGCGTTCGCGGGCGGCAGGCGGCACGCCGAGGCCGATTTCCGCAATCTTGCCGTCGCGGACGGCGACGTAGCCGGTTTCCAAGATGCGCTCCGGCAGAACGACCGTGCCTTGCAGAACGAGATCGAAATCAGCCATGCCGCTTTCTCCGTGGCAAATATTGAAGGATCAGATGGCGACCGGTTCCTGGGTCAGACGCTGCTCGATACGCTCCAGTGAGCCGAGCGCAAAGAAATCGTCGAAGGATGCGATCGGCACCTCTTCGATCAGCTTGGACATGAAGGCGTCGGAGCCGAATTCTTCCTCGATCGCTTCCACCTCGGCAGAGAGTGGCCGGTCGACCGTGTAAAAGTCCGCATGCTTGCGAACGACGTCGTAGAGCATTCCGCCGACACCTTTCGGCTTGTCGCCGAGAATGTCCACGGCTTGGGCCGAAAGCAGCGCCTCGAGAGCGGCGAGGCGCATCAGTGCCCGCATCTGGCGCTCGAAGCGCTCGATTACCAGCGGCAGGAAGGCAGCCTCATCCTCGAGGCCGGCCGCAACCACCAGCGACTGCGCCGAAACCGGGTTCGACATCGACAGGACGCGGGAGAAGATTTCGCCGGCCAGCTTGATGATCGGGCCAAAGCCAGTGGCGATGCGGCCAGGCGGCACGAGATTGACCGGCAGGTCGCGGCGCTGGCCGTTGCCGAGCAGGACGCAGCGGTTAAAAGCATTGCGGGCGGCGTGCGCCATGCAGAGAGCGGCCGATTCCAGCAGGATCGTCACGTCGAGCGGCAGCGATCCGCCCGAGGTCATCACCCGCCCCTCGACGACGACGGGGTTGTCGTCGGAGCGTCCGGTGGCGGCCAAAATCTTGTGGCCCGTCGTCAAAAGGTTCTCGATCACCGCCCCGAAGACCTGCGCGATCATGCGCAAGCTCAACGGATCCTGGACATGAGTTTTGACTGGCCATTGCCAGGCGTCCGACGCATTGCAGAGCCAGGAGCCGATCAAGGCCTCCCGGGAGGTGCCGACATGGCGAACGGAAAGCCACGGATCGCGGGAAGCGCCGAGCGCGCCTGATGCCATCATGCCGGAGGCCAGCAGCACGCGTATGGAGGCCGCGGCGCTGCGTGTCGCGTCCGCCGCCGCGGCAAAGCTGACGGCGTTAACGCTGAGCGACGCCAGGCTGTCGCGCGGGGCCATCGTAAAGGGCTTCATGCCGGCGGCGGCGAAGGCGTCAGCAGCCTGCATGCGCTTGCCGCGATAGACCGCTTCCCCGACGCCGGTCAGCACGGCGCCGATCTGTCCCATGAGACCGATGTCGGCGCAACCGATCGAGCCGGTGCGGCGGACGACCGGTATAATATCGGCTTCCAGCATTCGCATATAGGCATCGACGAGTTCGCGCGTGCAGCCGACCTGTCCGGTCAGCGCGGTATTGATGCGGATGGCCATCGCATTGCGCACGACCGAGCTCGAAAACGGTGTCCCGGTGCCGAAGTGATGCGCACGCACCAGCCCGAGATTGAAGGCGTCCAGATCTTCTGGAGACCACTCGACATCCTTCATGGCGCCGACGCCGGTGGTCGCCCCATAGACGGGCATCCCGGCCTTGATCGCGTCCTCGACGATCCCCCGGGCAATCTCGATGCGGGCCATTCCGGTCGCGGAAGTTGAAAGCGCCACCTTGCCCGATCCGACCCTCACCATCTCAGCAAAGCTGAGCGGCTGCCCGGAAAGTTCGATGCGGGGGCGTTCATGCTTCATCTGCCATATCTCCTTGAAAAGTGAGAGTATGCGACGGCGCTACTGAATGGGATATCCCAAATATCGAACACAGCATGCATTGCTGTGATGGATCAGGTGATCACCCAGGCTATATAGAGAAGAGCAAGAGCGATAATCCAGAGGGCGACCCGGCCAGAGCGATTGTGGCGCGCCTCGGATTTGCCGATCGCCTCGGCCGTTTCCGCGTCGAACCGCAATCCATTCTCGCTCATCTGTAGCAGCTGATGGTGAAACTTCTCGGTCTTGGCGGCAATCTCCGGCGCCGCTTCGGCAAGCTTCACAGCCGCCTTCAGCCCGTCCTTGAGATCGGTGACGATGCGCTTCGGGCCGAGATTGTTGCGGATCCAGTCGCCGACGACGGGTTCGGACGCCTTCCACATATTGAAGCGTGGATTGAGCATACGCGACACGCCTTCGACCACGACCATGGTCTTCTGCAGCATGACAAGTTCCGGTCGCGTCGCCATGTCGAAGAGTTCGGTCACCTCGAATAGCAGCGTCAGCAGCTTGCCCATCGAGATCGTCTCGGCAGGCTGGCCATGAATCGGCTCGCCAATCGCGCGGATCGCCTGCGCGAAGCTCTCGACATTGTGGTGGCCTGGCACGTAGCCGGCTTCGAAGTGAACTTCCGCGACCCGGATATAGTCGCGGGTGATGAAGCCGAAGAGAATTTCGGCGAGGAAGCGGCGCTCCTTTTTCCCCAGGCGTCCGACGATCCCCATGTCAACGGCGACGATATCGCCGTGTTCGTCGACAAAGAGGTTACCGGGATGCATGTCGGCGTGGAAGAAGCCGTCGCGCAGCGTGTGGCGGAGGAACGACTGGATCAACGTGTCCGCGAGCAGGTTGAGATCGTGGCCGGCGGCGCGCAGGCCGTCGACATCCGACATCTTCACGCCGTCGATCCACTCCATGGTGATCACGTCGCGGCCGGTGCGCTCCCAATCCACCTTCGGCACACGGAAGCCCGGGTCCTTCTCGGTGTTTTCAGCAATCTCGGAAAGGGCCGCGGCCTCCAGCCGCAAGTCCATTTCGACCTTGGTGGTCTGCTCCAGTGTTTTCGTGACCTCCACCGGCCTCAGGCGCCGGCTAGAAGGCATGAAGCGCTCCTGCATGTGAGCGACGAGGTACATCGCCTCGATATCATGCGTGAACCGCTGGCGCACGCCGGGGCGGACGACCTTGACCGCAACCTTCTTGCGTCCGGCAGGCGTATCGACCTCGGCGGGGTGAACCTGGGCAATCGAAGCCGCTGCAATCGGCTCATCGAAGCTCGCATAAAGCTCCTCGATCGGGCGGCCGAGAGACCCGGCGATGCTCGCCTTGGCCGCTGCGAGCGGAAAGAATGCCATGCGGTCCTGAAGCTGCGACAGATCGTCGGCAAACTCGACGCCGACGACATCCGGACGCGTCGCCAGGAACTGGCCGATCTTCACGTAGGAGGGGCCGAGCCGCTCCACCGCCTGCGCCAGCCGGTCGCTGCGCTTCTTCGATTTCGAACGATTGCGCGCGAACAAGCCGACAAACGACTTGGCGATGCCGACGGACGGCGGAAGATCTTCCGACGGCAGGGCCGAAATTACACCTTCGCGCACCAGAATCCAGCCGACGCGCGAGAGCCGGAAATATGCCCCCAGAGCGCTCATGCCGGATTGCCTGCCTGCGAAAGCCAGCGGGTGAACGATGTGCCCTCAACCATGCGTCAGAGCTTCCAGCCGGAATGAAGGGCTGCGATGCCGCCGGTATAATTCGTGAAGCTCACGCGCGAGAAGCCGGCATTGCGGATCATCTCGGCGAAGTTCTCCTGGTTGGGGAACTTACGGATGGATTCGACGAGATACTGATAGGGCTCGGCCTCGCCGGTGATCGCCTTGCCGAACTTCGGAATGGCGTTGAACGACCAGCTGTCATAGACGCGGTCGAGCAGTGGCATCTCCACTTCGGAGAATTCGAGCACGAGCAGCCGGCCGCCGCGCTTCAGCACGCGATGGGCTTCGCTGAGCGCCACGTCGATGCGCGGCACGTTGCGGATGCCGAAGGCAATCGTATAGGCGTCGAAGCTGTTTGCTTCGAACGGCAGGTCCTCGGCATTGGCCTCGACGAAAGTCAGGTTGTCGGAGAGCTTCTTCTTGGCGGCGCGTTCGGCTCCGACGGCGAGCATCGAGCCGTTGATGTCGAGCACGGTTGCATGGGCCTGCCGGTTCGAGGCCTCGACGATGCGAAACGCGATATCGCCGGTGCCGCCGGCAACGTCGAGAACCTTGTAGCCGGGTTCCTTGCGCGGATTGAGGGCTGAGATCATCGCATCCTTCCAGACGCGGTGCATGCCGACCGACATGACGTCGTTCATGATGTCGTAGCGCTTGGCGACCTTATGGAAGACCTCGTTGACGAGGCCCTGCTTTTCACCATCCGCCACTTCGCGGAAGCCGTAGGATGTTTCCATGCCGCCTTCGGCGGAGGTACGGCTTTCTGACATCGAAATACTCCATCTATCTGAAATCGGCGCGGCGACCATAGCGAACGGACCCGCGCAGCGCTATCTGTGGGCCACGGTCAAAGCTGCGGCACCTTGGCGCTATAGCGCACAACGCCCGTGGTTGAAACATGTTAGATATAGATGGGTTAAGATGCCGGAATTGCCAGAAGTCGAAACCGTCAGACGCGGGCTTGCCCCCACCATGGAAGGCGCGCGGATCGCCCGCCTGGAACTCCGCCGCAAGGACCTGCGATTTCCCTTTCCGGACGGTTTGGAGGCGCGGGCAACCGGTCGCGAAATCGTCGCGCTCGGTCGCCGCGCCAAATATCTGCTGATCGATCTCGATGACGGCACGACGATCATCTCGCATCTCGGCATGTCAGGTTCCTTCCGCATCGAGGCAGGACCGCTATCCGATGCTCCCGGCGAGTTTCATCATGCCCGTTCGAAGGATGAAAAGCACGACCACGCGATCTTCCACCTGGAAGGACCAAATGGCATCAGCCGCGTCATCTATAATGACCCGCGCCGCTTCGGCTTCATGGATATGGCGCAGCGCTCCGAGCTTGATCTCAATCCCTTCCTCTTCGGCCTCGGGCCGGAGCCGACCGGCAACGAACTCAGCGCTGCCTATCTGGCGGAACGATTCATGGGCAAGGCGCAGCCGCTGAAGAGCGCGCTGCTCGATCAAAAGAATATTGCCGGGCTCGGCAATATCTATGTCTGCGAGGCGCTGTGGCGCGCGCATTTGCGCCCCACCCGGGCAGCGGCGACTGTCGTCACCAAGACCGGTAAGCCGAGCAAGCAGGTGGACCTCCTCGTTGCGTCGATCCGCGACGTCATCGCCGACGCCATCAAGGCGGGGGGCTCGTCCCTGCGGGATCATATCCAGACGGATGGGTCTCTCGGGTATTTCCAGCACTCTTTCTCGGTCTATGATCGCGAAAGTCTACCTTGCCGCACGCCCGGTTGCGGCGGTACGGTCGCGCGCGTCGTTCAGGCGGGGCGCTCGACCTTCTACTGCCCTGACTGCCAAAAATAACGGGAGGATTGTCCATGGCCTATGAAACGCTGATCGTCGAAACCCACGGAGCGGTAGGGCTCATCACATTGAATCGCCCGCAGGCGCTGAACGCGCTGAATTCGACAGTGCTGAGGGAGCTTCTACAGGTTCATGAAGCCTTCCAGGCCGACGACGCTATTGGTGCGATCGTTTTGACTGGCTCCGAGCGCGCATTCGCCGCCGGCGCCGACATCAAGGAAATGCAGCCTCTCGGCTATGTCGATGTCTATAGCCGCGATCTGATGAGCGGCTGGGACGACGTTGCCAAGGTGCGCAAGCCTGTCATCGCAGCGGTCAGCGGCTTTGCGCTTGGCGGGGGCTGCGAGCTTGCAATGATGTGTGACATCATCATCGCCTCGGAGACTGCCAAGTTCGGCCAACCCGAGATCACCCTCGGCGTCATCCCCGGCATGGGCGGCTCTCAGCGGCTGACGCGCGCCGTCGGCAGATATAAGGCCATGGATCTGATCCTCACCGGCCGGATGATGGATGCCGCCGAAGCGGAGCGCGCAGGACTCGTTTCGCGTGTGGTGGCGGCCGAGCGCCTGTTGGATGAGGCGCTGGAGGCGGCCGCCAAGATTGCCTCGCTATCGCATCCTTCCGTTCTGATGGCGAAGGAGGCGGTCAACCGCGCCTTGGAGACGACCCTGGACGAAGGTCTGCGCTTCGAGCGCCGGCTTTTCCATAGCCTGTTTTCCACTGAAGACCAGAAAGAGGGGATGACGGCCTTCATCGAAAAGCGTAAGCCTGCCTTCAAGAACCGCTGAGCCTTGGAGAAAGGCGGCGTTTCCTTGAAAATGCGCGTTGACGTGGGTCGGCTTTAGGGTTATATGCCCGCCCACGGTTCGGGAAGCCACTCCGGTTTTCCGATTATGCTCCCGCATTGCTGTATGAAGTGGCCGCAAGGCCCGCGGTGATGACGGAGTTTGTTCGAATTCTTAGAGAGGCATCCATGGCCAATACAACTTCGGCGAAAAAAGCGACCCGCAAGATCGCCCGCCGTACCGACGTCAATAAGGCTCGTCGCTCGCGCGTTCGTACTTTCGTTCGCAAGGTCGAAGAGGCAATCGCATCTGGTGATGCTGCCAAGGCTAAGGAAGCTTTCCTGGCTGCGCAGCCGGAACTGGCTCGCGCCGCAAGCAAGGGCGTTGTGCACGCCAACACGGCTTCCCGCAAGGTTTCGCGCCTCGCAGCTCGTGTGAAGGCTCTGTCGGTTTCTGCGACCGCATAATCTTTCGTTAATAAACGCAGCATTATGATTAGCCCGGCAACTTTGTCGGGCTTTTTCGATTCCGCCGACTAGCTTCCGTATGGTTAATTCGGCGACGATTTCATGTCGAGCGTGTGACATGAAAAATGCAATTAAAACAAATACTTGTTGTAGGATACTTCAGGTGTGCTCGACTCGGGCCCTACAATCTGCGGTCTGAGCAGAGTCAAGAAGCTTTTTTATTTTTTTCTTTTTATGCGTGTCAAAAATGCCCAGAATCGGAATCCCCTTGATTCAAAAGCGATTCTTTTTTGACATCAATGTGACGCTCAAAAACTGCAGCCGGAGTCAACGGCCCGCTCTTAATTTTGCGTAAAATTCATCGTTGATTCCCGCATTCGATCCTGCCTAAATGCCGATCAACAAGGGGTCCAGACATCACCTGTAAAGGCTTGGTCTGAAACTGCCACGTCGGCAGGGCGATGATCCTGTGCCACTTGTTACGGAGAGTCAAAGTCTTCGGTTTTTCACGCAGTTAGGCATTTTTGACCGCGATGTGGCTGTCGCGGAACGGTGATGTTTTGTGTGTTGGTTGCACGCGTTGCGTGAAGCCGAATGGGAAGAGAAGTCGTGGCAGGACGATTGGAAGCCGGTGTTACGAGGAACGGCATCCAGTCCGAGGGAACGCAGTCGAACCGCATGATGCGGCGCGCACTTTCCCGGGAGCATCTTGCGAGTGGGGCAGTATTTGAGTGAACCGGCAGGCGAGTGGCTCATGAGGGTGCCACTTTCTAGCCATAGCGGGGAAATAATCGGGCGACGAAACAAAGTCGGCCGACGAATGGAAGGCGGCATGATGCAGATGAATACAATGACGGCGGATGTCCTGGAGAGTGGGGACAATGAACCGCAGGCGTTTGGCTCTATTTGCGCCGAGGCGGCAGGGGAAAAGGGAGACATGAAGCATGGTGTACTTTTCGAGCGTGTCAGCGCCCGTCTGAAGGCGCAGGTCGGTCCGGATGTTTATGCAAGCTGGTTTGCACGGCTGAAATTGCATTCGGTTTCAAAGAGCGTCGTGCGCCTGACGGTGCCGACAACTTTCCTGAAGTCCTGGATCAACAATCGGTATCTTGAGCTGATCACCAGCCTGTTCCGGGCCGAAGACTCTGAAATCCTGAAAGTCGAAATTCTTGTTCGCACGGCAACGCGTGGCGTTGGTAAGCCGGCTGAAGAGCCGGTTTCCCCGGAGCCTGTTGCCGCTGCGCAGACGCGCCGCCCTGTGGCGCAGCATGCCGGCCAGATTGCGCAGCAGGCGGTTTCGTCCGCTGCCGCAGCCCGTCCGGCCACCTCCGGCCAGCCGCTCTTCGGCTCGCCTCTGGATTCCCGCTTCACCTTCGACACCTTCGTCGAAGGCAGCTCGAACCGCGTGGCACTTGCCGCCGCCAAGACGATTGCGGAAGCCGGACAGGGCGCTGTCCGTTTCAATCCGCTGTTCGTCCATTCCAGCGTCGGCCTCGGCAAGTCGCATCTTCTGCAGGCGATCGCCAATGCCGCGGTTCAGAACCCGCGCGCACTGCGCGTCGTCTATCTGACGGCAGAGTATTTCATGTGGCGTTTCGCAACCGCGATCCGCGACAATGATGCTCTGACGCTCAAAGACTCGCTGCGCAACATCGACCTTCTGATCATCGACGACATGCAGTTCCTGCAGGGCAAGATGATCCAGCACGAGTTCTGCCACCTGCTGAACATGCTGCTCGACAGCGCCAAGCAGGTCGTGGTCGCTGCCGACCGCGCTCCCTGGGAGTTGGAATCGCTCGATCCACGTGTCCGCTCGCGTTTGCAGGGCGGCGTTGCCATCGAGCTCGATGCGCCGGACTACGAAATGCGCCTCGAAATCCTGAAGCGTCGCCTCGCCGTAGCTCGCGTCGAGGATCCGTCTCTGGAAATCCCGGCGGAACTGCTCAACCATGTTGCCCGCAACATCACTGCGAGCGGCCGCGAACTGGAAGGCGCCTTCAACCAGCTGCTCTTCCGTCGCTCCTTCGAGCCGAACCTGACGGTAGAGCGCGTGGACGAGCTTCTTGCCCACCTTGTTGGTTCGGGTGAGCCGCGTCGCGTCCGCATCGAGGATATCCAGCGCATCGTCGCACGGCACTACAACGTGTCGCGCCAGGAGCTGGTCTCGAACCGCCGCACCCGTGTCATCGTCAAGCCGCGCCAGATCGCCATGTATCTGTCGAAGACGCTGACGCCGCGGTCCTTCCCGGAAATCGGCCGTCGCTTCGGCGGTCGCGATCATACGACCGTGTTGCATGCCGTTCGCAAGATCGAGGAGTTGATTGCTGAGGATACGAAGCTCTCGCATGAGATCGAGTTGCTGAAGCGCCTGATCAACGAATAGTCGGGAAACCTTCTGTGCTTTGACGGCCGGGGCATTGCTCCGGCCGTTTTCTTTTGCGCACAATCTTCTGTACGCTGGCTGTGAGGGGCGTGTGCCGCGTGCGCAAAAGGGGAGGGAGTTGATGAGTTTCGACAGGATTGCCGTTCTCGGGCTGGGCAAGATCGGGCGGTTGGCCGCGACGCTCCTGCACGAGGGGGGCTTCGACGTTCTCGGCATCGATATTCAGGCGCCGACAGAGAGCCTTCCGTTCCAGTGCATGAGTGGGGACGTTTCCGACCCCACCACCATCGGCGAACTGCTGTCGAGTGTCGAGGCCGTACTTTCCTGCCTGCCCTATCACCTCAACATCGGCCTGGCGCGCGCTGCCCATCTTGCCGGGATCCATTATTTCGACCTCACGGAAGACGTGCCGACCACAAATTTCATCATCGAACTATCCAAGAACGCGCGCGGGCTGATGGCGCCGCAATGTGGCCTCGCCCCCGGCTTCGTCGGTATTGTCGGATCGAGCCTTGCGGATGGATTCGACAAATGCCGTTCCATTCGCATGCGCGTCGGCGCCCTGCCGCAGCATCCGACCGGTCTCCTCGGCTACGCCTTCAACTGGTCGCCCGAAGGCGTGGTCAATGAGTATTTGAACGACTGCGAAGTGATCGAGGGGGGCATTCGCAAGCTCGTCTCGCCGATGGAATGGCACGAGACGATCTATGTCGAGGGTGTGAAGCTGGAGGCCTTCACGACATCAGGCGGCCTCGGCACCATGTGTGACACCATGCTCGGCAAGGTCGAGAACCTCGACTACAAGACGATGCGCTATCCCGGACACATGGATCTGATGAACTTCTTCTTTCACGAACTCCTGATGCGCGACAGGCGCAAGCTTGCCGGTGAAATCCTCACCAACGCCAAGCCGCCGGTCGAGGATGATGTTGTGTATGTCCACGTGGCAGCGGAGGGCACGGAGAACGGCAACCTGCGCCGCAAGGAGTTTGTGCGCGCCTACTATCCGATAGAGATAGCAGGCGCTCGCCGGACGGCGATTGCCTGGACGACATCGGCCTCGGTGGTTGCCGTGATCGAAATGGTGCGCGAGGATCTGCTGCCGTCCACCGGCTTCCTGCATCAGGAATACATTCCGCTGGAGATGTTCCTCAACACGCCGACGGGCAGTCTTTTCAAGACCGGTGCGCCTGGACGTTAGCCCGCCAAGCTAGTCCAGTATGCCCCCTCGAACGGGACCGCAGCGAAACGCTCGTTGATTTCGGCGAGGCTGCCCGCCGGATCGAGATCGCCGAACAGGTCAGGCCTTACCCAGGATGCCACGGCTTCCGCCGCCAGCACATTCAGCGGCACGGCGTTGAAGAAGTTCCACATGCCATGCACATTTCCATCGCGCACAGCCTTCAGTGGGGCAAGGGCGGGTGCCTTAACGGTTTCCTGGAGAGACCGACGGGCTTCTGCGGGATCGACGCCAGGGCCAATCGAGAAGACGGTGTAGACGCCACCCGGCGAGCCTGTGGCGATATAGACGTCCGGCTCCGCCGCGATGATGTATTCAGCCGTCACCGGCCCGCCCTGCGGCGGTAGGTTCTTGTCCGCGATGTTGCGTCCGCCGGCAAGCGTGATCAACTCGCCGAGGCCGGTCCGGCCGATCGCCCAGCTGCCCCGTGTTGCGCTCGGGAAGGCGTCCATCAGCACCAGCGGCGCATCCTCGCCTCTCCCTGCCGACTCCGCCTTGATGCGCTGCACCCGCTTTTCGAAGAACTGCGCATAATCTTCCGCTTGCCGATCGCATTCCAGAACGCGGCCGAGGAGGCGAATGTCTCGCGGGGTGTTCTTCAGTGGATCGAGATTGAAATCGACGACGATGACAGGCACGCCGATCGATTGGAGATAGTCGATGGCACGTTCGCCTTGTTCGCCATCGGCCTGCCACCTGCCCATGATTGCAAGGTCCGCCTCCAAGGAGAGTGCGGCCTCAAAGTTCATGCCATCCGCCTGCCCATTGCTGACGAGCGGGACCTTGTCGAGGGCCGGAAACTTGCTGCGAAAGGCGTCGTAGATGAACGGATTGTCCGTCTTCATGTCGGTCGCCCAGCCAGCAAGCAGGCTGACCGGATCCGGATGGATCAGCGACAGCGCGAAAAGATTGAATCCCGTTCCGAGGATGATCGACTTCGGCTTCCTTGAAATCGTCACCGTTCGACCGACCGCGTCGGTCACGGTCAGCGGCCAGCGCGTCTCGGCCTTCAAGAGAGCCGGCGCGCAGAGCGTCGTGGACGCGGCGGCGAGAAAGCCACGTCTCGTGATCGTGGAAAGGGTCATTGTACGTTCCTTTGGCTCGGAAGAGCGCAAGGCTTGCCGCAGCTAGGCACGCCGGGCAGCATGTAGCGCAAGCAGCATATCTTCCGCCGGGCGACGCGCTCACCATCCTCCTCGACATATCGGACGCTGCCGCAAAGAGGATTGACGCCGCCATCCGGCAGGCAGCCACGCACGAACACCGTGAGATCGGGGCCTTCAGCTGGCCGGGTCAATCGCAGCGCATAGTCGAGATAGACAGCGGCATTGTTCCAGCACAGCTTGGCCGAAATACCGCAAGCGTTGAGTTTCGCGACCGCCTCGGGAAGATGTTGCTCCAACAATGGACCTATCGCCCCGAACCCGTCGTCCTCCTCGACCGCGGCATGCCCGCCCCGGTGTGGAACGCCGAACGCCCGTGGCAGCCCGTTCTCCTGCAATGCGATGGTCATCTCATCGAAGGCGATCGGCAGCGCCTGCGCGGCGAGGCGGCGCGCCAGCACGTAGGGGATGGAAAGAGTGGAGAAGTAATATAACGACCACATCGAGACGACGGCGCGCCTGTCGCTGTCTCCACATGCCTCGGCATAGCGATCAATCGCCTGCCTGAACCCGCCGTCACCGAAGAAGCGCGGCAGCGGTACCCCGTCCGATAGCTCGGTTGAGAGTACCATCTTCTCGCTGCACCACGCATGCTCGCCGGCGAAAGCCGGCGAGAGAATCGAGGCGCTCTGGCCTCGATCGGCGACATGGTGCTGTGCGCTCTCCATCAGCTCACCATGTGTAGCGCAGGCTGCCGATCACGGCGCGGCCCTGGTCGCGATAGCAGAAGCCCGCCGAGCAGACGGCCTCCCGGCGGTCGAAGAGGTTCGTGGCGTTCACCTGCAGGCTCAGGCCGTCGTATTTCTTGTCCAGCGCCGCGAAATCATAGCTGATGGCGGCGTCGAAGAGGACGCGTGAGCCGTTCTGCGCCGTGTTGGCGTCGCTGGTGTAACTCTTGCCGAGATAACGGGTGCCGAAGCCGATGCCGAGGCCGTAGACCGGGCTGCTCTCCTGGAATGTGTAATTCGCCCAGAGCGAAGCCATGTGCCTCGGAACCGACGAGACGGAATTGCCAACGGTCCCGGTCGTTCCTTCCAGGATCTCGGTATCGGTGTAGGTATAAGACGCGACCAGCGACAGGCCGTTGTCGAGGCTCGTGTTCGCTTCGAGTTCCAAGCCACGGGAGCGAATCTTGCCGCGCTGCACCTGAATGTTCGCCGGTCCTGTCGGCAGGTTCACGACCTCGTAGTAGAGGCTATTCTTCTGGTCGATATTGAACAGCGCAGCCGTCAGCAGCGTGTTGCTGTTCGGGAGCAGGTACTTGACGCCGATCTCTTCCTGCTCGCTTTCCGTCGGCTTGAAGGGCTGGTCCGTCTCCTGGTTGATACCGGCATTGGGTGCGAAGGCGGTGGAGTAGCTGGCATAAGGTACAACGCCGAAATCGGTCTCGTAGCCCAAGCCGACACGGCCGGAGAATGCCTTGTCCTTTTGCGAGAGGCTGGTCAGAGCGTTCGTGCTGAGGTCGGTATTGTCGGTGTCGGTGGAAACCCAGTCGTAGCGCCCGCCGACGGTGAGTATCCATGCGTCATAGCGGATTTGGTCCTGCAGGTAGGTGCCGACCTGCCATTGATCCTGGATGGTGCGCGTGTCGAAGTCGATCGGTGCAACGGGCGCTCCCGCGGTCGGATTGTTGGTGTCGAGCGGCGGCGACACGCCACGACCATCGAGCGAACGCCAGCGCAGCTTGGTCAAGTCCAGGCCCGCAAGCACCGTATGGTCGACCGCCCCCGTTTCGAACTTGGCTTCCAATTGATTGTCGATGACGAAGGCCGTCAGCCGCTCGTCGAACGTGCCGGCGCTGCGGTCGAGGAGACTTGGATCGACCGCGTTGGGGGCGTAGGCAAAGGCCCAGTCGGCGTCGATGTTGAGCGTCGATGCGCGGGCGTTCTGGCGGAACACGAAGACGTCGTTCAGCCGGTGCTCGAATTCATAGCCGATGCGCGCCTGGTTCTGGACTGAATCGTTGAAGGCCGGATTGCCTGCGAAAATGTCGGTTACGTTGCCGGCCGGATCGTTATAGTAGGCCGCCGTGCCGCCGGTCTTGGTTCGGGAATACTCCCCAAGAATGGTAAGCTTGGTATCTTCGTCCGGTTTCCACATGAAGGCCGGCGCGATATAGACGCGGTCGTCGGGAACGCTGACCTGTTCCGTGTTGGCATCGCGGTAGAGGCCCGTCAGGCGATAGTAGAAGGGGTCCTCGTTGTTGACGGGACCCGAGAGGTCGAACTGGGTCTGATAGCGCTGGTCGGTGCCATACTGCAGCTGAACTTCGTGAAAAGCGTCTTCCGTCGGCCGCTTGGTGATGAGGTTGTAGAGACCCCCGGCGCCCGTTGCTCCATACAGCGCTGAGGATGGTCCACGCAGGATTGAGACACCTTCGAGGCCGTAAGGCTCGGTCTTGAAGAGTGACGAACCTGCGCCGGGCTGACGAAGGTTATCGCGGAAGATCCCGGTATAGGTCACGTCGAAGCCGCGCACCGAGAATGAATCGAAGCGCGGATCGAAGCCGTAAGCACCGACACGAGTGCCCGGTGTGTAGGCGACCGTATCGAGCAGGCTCTGCGGATTGCGGTCCCTCAACTGCTGCTCGGTTACGGACGAAATCGACTGAGGAATCTCGATGAACGGCGTGTCGGTCTTCGTGCCTGTCGCGCTGCTCTTGCCGACATAGCCGTCAGCCTGGATCACGCCGCCGCTGCCGCCATTGACGATGATATCTTCGAGAACCGTCGCTCCGTCTTGCTGCCCCGCGGCATCCTGTGCCGCAGCCGGCGCGAGAAGATGGGCGAGCACCACGCCCGTCAAAGCTGATGTGGAAAGGAATCGAGAAGAAAATTGAAGATTATTCATTAGCTTATCACACCGGAAGGCTCATTGCAGAATTTTATCTGGAGTGTAATAGTCAAGAAAAAGCCCGAAGAAAACCCTATTTTATGATTAAAATGCTCCACTTTTTAATCAGCATGACAAATCAGCCACAGTCAGGTCAGGCCTGTGCCTCGGTCAGCAGCCAGCGGCGAAAGGCCGCCGCTGCCGGTCGCTCGAGCGCAGGGCCCGGATAGACGAGGTGGAAGGCAAGGCGGCTTGCGATCCCAAGCGGGAAAGGCGTGATCACCGCACCTTCCTTCAGGTCCCGCTCCAGAAACGAGCGTCGCATCAAGGCAAAGCCGAGCCCGGCTTTCATCGCGTCATAGGCTCCGTTGCCATGCATGAAGATCGGCCCGCGCGACGGATCGACCCCCGTTGCGCCGGCCGCTTCCAGCCAGAGCTGCCAGTCATGGCGATAGACGTCATGGATCAGTTGGAAACCAGCGAGCGCGCCGGGCGACGGATTGCTCCCCAGTTCAGCGGCAAGCTTTGGCGTGCAGACCGGCACGAGTTCGTCATCGACGAGCCGCTCGCTGATCAGGCCGTCATACCCGCCGAGCCCGTGGCGGATTGCGAGGTCGATGCCGTCACGCTGAAAGTCGAGCACGCGGTGCGATGCGCTGATGCGAACGTCGATTTCAGGGTGCATGGCTTCGAAACGTCCGAGACGTGGCACCAGCCAGTAGGTCGCAAAGCCCGCCGTGCAGGTGACGTTGAGGACGGTGCCGCGTCCCCGCGCCGTGATCGCTGCCGTCGCCTCCCGGACCAGACGGAATGCTGCCCTAAGCGTCGAAAAATAATCCGCGCCCTCAACCGTCAAGGCCAGCGCGCGCGTCTTGCGCTCGAAGAGCTTGACGCCAAGCGATGCTTCCAGGTCACGGATCTGCAGGCTGACGGCGCCCGGCGTGACGTTGAGCTCTTTTGCCGCAAGCGTCATGCTGAGGTGTCGCGCGGCGGCTTCGAAGGCCCTAAGTGCTGAAAGAGAGGGAAGATAGTCGCTCATGGTTTAGCTCAGCTATATCATGTAACGAGAAAGACTCGTTTGTCTCCTGCCTGGCATCGCAATAATATCAGCATGAAAGCCGTCGAAAAAGCTGATTTAAGCTGCGCGATGAGCGAGAATTAATCGAGAATGGCCGCGTTCGAGACGCGCAACAATCGGGTGGTGGCAGCCAGCGGCTGGATGTATTCCGGTCAGGCTGACTAGGGAGAAGATAATGCAGCAGAAACAAATGGGTCTTGCCGAGTGGGGAATGCTGCTGGTGTTGTCCCTGTTATGGGGCGGCTCCTTCCTCTTCAACGGTATTCTGGTGAAGACCCTGCCGCCGTTCACGATCGTCGCGGGCCGGGTCCTGATTGCCGCACTTGCGCTGAACCTTATCGTCCGAGCCACCGGCCATGCGATGCCGCGCGACGCTAGGTCCTGGGCTGCGTTCTTCGGCATGGGCATCCTGAACAACATGATCCCGTTCTGCCTCATCGTCTGGGGCCAGACGCACATCGCAAGCGGCCTTGCCTCGATCCTGAATGCCACGACGCCGCTCTTCGGTGTCGTCGTCGCGCATTTCCTGACAGCGGACGAAAAGATGACCGGCAACCGCCTGCTCGGCGTCCTCGTTGGCTTTGCTGGTGTTGCCTACATGATTGGCTTCGACGTGTTGCGTGATCTCGGCTCGAACGTGCTGGCGCAGCTTGCCGTGCTCGGTGCTGCGCTCTCCTACTCCTTCGCCGGGATCTTCGGCCGACGCTTCCGCCAGATGGGCATGGCGCCGCTCATTCCCGCCGCCGGACAGGTTACCGCTTCGACCATCCTGATGCTGCCGATCGCGCTCGTCGTGGATCAACCCTGGACTTTGGCCGCCCCGTCACTCGAGACCTGGATGGCCTTGCTGGGCCTGGCCTTGCTGTCGACGGCGATCGCCTATGTGTTGTTCTTCCGCATCCTGGCAACGGCAGGGGCGACAAACCTCATGCTCGTGACCTTCCTGATCCCGGTCAGCGCCATCCTGCTCGGCGCAGCTATTCTCGGCGAGCAACTGCAAGCCAAGCATCTGATCGGCATGGCGATGATCGCGATCGGCCTTGCGGCGATCGACGGGCGGTTGTTTTCCCTGGGACGAAAGCGGCCGGCCTAGCAGGCGAGGTCGGCTACGACGGAATCGAGGATCAGCATACCCGACGGCGTGCAGCGAAGCCGGGAATTGCCGATCCGCTCGACGAAGCCGTGTTCCAGCAGGAATTCTTCACGCTTTGGGTCGAGATCGCGGCCTGAAAGCTGTTGCCAGCGGGCGAGATCGACACCTTCCTTCAGGCGTAGTCCCATCAACAGCAGTTCGTCCGCCTGCTCCTCGTAGCCGAGTTGTTCCTGATCGAGGATGCCGTGGCCGTCGCGCTCGACGAGATCGAGCCAACTTTCCGGCTTCCGCTCGGTCGCCGTCGCGATCTTCATCGCGCCGCGCGTCAGCCGCCCGTGGGCGCCGGGGCCGATACCGGCATAGTCGCCGTAACGCCAATAGGTGAGGTTGTGGCGGCTCTCCGCGCCGGGGCGTGCGTGGTTGGACACCTCGTAGGCCGGCATTCCTTCGCGAGCCGTGATCTCCTGCGTCGCTTCGTAGAGCAATGCCGATTGATCGCCGTCCGGAACGACAAGCTTGCCCGCCTTGTGAAGACCGTAGAAGGGCGTGCCTTCCTCGATCGTCAGCTGGTAGAGCGAGAGGTGATCGACCGCGTAGGAGATCGCCTCCTTCAGCTCGCGCTCCCATTCCTCGACAGTCTGGTTCGGGCGAGCATAGATCAGGTCGAAGGACATGCGCGGAAAGATGTCGCGTGCCAGCTTGATCGCATTCAGCGCGTCGGCAACGTCGTGCAGCCGTCCGAGAAACTTCAGGTCGCGGTCATTCAAGGCTTGGACGCCAAGCGAGACGCGGTTGACCCCGGCGGCGCGATAGCCCCGGAAACGCTCCGCCTCGACGCTGGAGGGGTTCGCCTCCATGGTGATCTCGATACCGTCTGGCATATGCCAATGCTTGGCAATACCATTGAGAATGGCCGAAACCGTCGAAGGGTTCATCAGAGAGGGCGTGCCGCCGCCGAGGAAGACGCTCGTCACCGTCTTCACCCCGCTCAATTGGCGCACCGTTGCCATTTCCTTCAGGAAGGCCGCAGTGAAGCGCTCCTGATCGACCGGCTGGTGGCGGACATGGCTGTTGAAATCGCAATAGGGGCACTTGGCGGCGCAGAACGGCCAATGCACGTAGACGCCGAAGCCGGGTTCGCCGGTATCGGGCAGAAGAGCGGCATAGCGCATCAGGTCAGGCTGTTCCAAAGTGTCCACGTGTGCCCTTAGGCTTCCAGGCAGGTTTCGACGAAAATCTTGAAGGCGCGGGCGCGGTGCGACAGGGCCTCTGCGTCGCCCGGCTTCCAGCCGTGTTTTTCTTCCCCGCTCATCTCTCCAAAGGTAGTGTCATAGCCCTCGGGTTGAAAGACCGGATCGTAGCCGAAGCCTTGGCTGCCGCGCGGCGGCCAGACGACAGCGCCCTCGACTTCACCGCGGAAGAGCTCCGTATGGCCGTCCGGCCAGGCAAGGCAGAGCACGCTTACGAAGCGGGCGGTACGCTGTTCCGGCTTTGAAGCGCCGGCCTTGTCCAGCGCCGCCTCGACTTTCTCCATCGCCATCGCGAAGTCGCGGGTCCCGTCGGGCTTCTCGGCCCAGTTGGCGGTATAGACGCCAGGATCGCCGCCGAGCGCATCGATGGCGAGGCCGGAATCATCCGACAGCGCCGGAAGTCCAGCGGCTTCCGCAGAAGCGAGCGCCTTGATCTTTGCGTTTTCCTCGAAGGTGGTGCCGGTTTCGTCAGGCTCCACGAAGTTCAATTCAGCCGCCGACTTCGCGGTGAAGCCGAAGGGGCCGATCAGGTCCTGGATTTCCCGGATCTTGCCGGCATTGTGGCTGGCAACGACAATGGTCTTGGTTTCGAGCTTGCGCATGATTGTCCTATTCGATGCCCCAGATACGGGCTTCAGCGCATTCAAGGCTGTTGCCCGCTGGATCGCGGAAATAGATCGATCGGCCGCCCTGCGGCCAGGTGACTTCGGATTCGATGGCAACACCTTCGGACATCAACCGGGCGGCAATCGCATCGAGATTTTCGCCCGAGACGCGGAAACAGGCGTGTCCCGCACCTGTCGTGCCATGAGGCGGCACCTGCAGCGCGGTCGGTGAGGGCGGCTTGATCGTTTCTTTCGGATTGAAAATCAGCAGCACGCCGGGGCCGCAGCGAAAGAAGACATGCCGGTTGCCGCTCCGCGAGATCTTCGAAAGACCGAGAACGCCTTCATAGAAGGCTTCGACCTTGTCGAGATCCTCAGCATAGAGCGCCGTCTCCAGCATGCCTTCCAGCACGTCGTTCATCCGGCGATCGCCTGCTTTTGCATCGCCACGAGTTCGGCAATGCCCCCCTTGGCGAGCGTCATCAGCGAAGCGAACTCCTCGTCGGTAAAGGGCGTGCCTTCGGCGGTGCCCTGAATTTCGACGATACCGCCAGTGCCGGTCATTACGAAGTTCGCGTCGGTCTCGGCCGAGGAGTCTTCGAGATAGTCGAGGTCAAGGACCGACTGGTTTGCGAAGATGCCACAGGAAATGGCCGCGACATGGTCCTTGAGTACGCGCTCGACCTTGAGCATGTTGCGGCTCTCCATCCATTTCAGGCAGTCGTAGAGCGCAATCCAGGCGCCGGTGATCGAGGCGGTGCGCGTTCCGCCGTCCGCCTGGATGACGTCGCAATCGAGGGTGATCTGGCGCTCGCCGAGCTCCTTGAGGTCGACGACGGCGCGCAGCGAGCGGCCGATCAGGCGCTGGATCTCCTGGGTGCGACCGCCCTGCTTGCCGGCCGCAGCTTCGCGCTTCATGCGATCGCCGGTGGCGCGCGGCAGCATGCCGTATTCGGCCGTAACCCAGCCCTTGCCGGTGTTGCGCAGCCATGCCGGCGGCTTTTCCTCGACGCTCGCCGTGCACAACACATGCGTATCGCCGAACTTCACCAGACAGGAGCCTTCCGCGTGCTTGGAGAAATTGCGCTCGAAAGAGACCTTGCGCATCTGGTCGGTTTTTCTGCCTGAGGGCCGCATACTATTCTCCTAATCATCGTGCCGAAGACCCAAGCAGGCTTCGGGTAGATCATGCGTGCTATGGTGTTGAGAGCTTCTACGATTGGCAGCGTCCATTTGCAATTTCCCTTTTGCCGCTGCGGAGAGATTGGCTATATTTTGTCGGATCATCGTCAGCACGGGTACGCAAGGTTTCATGGAGTTCAGATCGACGTCGGTTTCAGAGGCAGTGGCTGCGCTGGATGAACGCTCCAAGGAAATCTTTCGCCGCATCGTGGAGGGCTATCTGGAAACGGGCGAACCGCTCGGTTCCCGCAACCTTTCGCGAATCCTTCCGATGTCGCTGTCGCCGGCGTCCGTACGCAATGTGATGAGCGATCTGGAAGAACTCGGCCTCATCTATTCACCGCATGTCAGTTCCGGGCGTCTGCCGACGCAGATCGGCCTGCGCTTCTTCGTCGACGCCTTCATGCAGGTGGGCGATCTCTCGGCCGAGGATCGTGCCAACATCGATCGGCAGGTGCGCGCCGAAAGCCGCGACAATCCGATGGAATTGATGATGAACGAGGCGAGCCGAATGCTCTCGGGCATTTCGCGCGGCGCCGGACTTGTCATCACCTCGAAAAGCGATCCTGTGCTCAAGCATGTCGAGTTCATTCGCCTCGAGCCGACCAAGGCGCTTGCGGTGCTCGTTGGCGATCACGACCAGGTGGAAAACCGCATCATCGAGCTTCCGGCAGGCGTCACATCATCGCAATTGACCGAGGCCGCAAACTTCCTCAACGCGCATATGACCGGCCAGACGCTGCCGGAACTGCGCAATCAGCTGAGCCGACTGAAGGACGATGTCCGCCGCGAACTCGACACGCTGTCGCAGGATCTCGTCGAGCGCGGCATCGCTGTGTGGTCTGGCAGCGCGGACGAAGGCAAACCGGCTCAGCTCATCATTCGCGGCCGCGCCAATTTGCTCGCCGGTCTCGCCGGTGCCGACGATCTCGACCGCCTGCGCATGCTGTTCGACGACCTCGAGAAAAAAGACAGCTTGCTGGAACTCCTCAATCTGGCCGAAAGCGGGCCAGGTGTGCGCATTTTCATCGGCTCGGAGAACAAGCTCTTCTCGCTCTCCGGCTCGTCGTTGATCGTTGCGCCATATCGTGATGATGACGACCGCATTGTAGGTGCCGTGGGAGTGATCGGGCCGACGCGTCTCAACTACTCGCGCATCGTCCCGATGGTCGATTATACCGCTCAGCTTATGACGCGACTGTCACGCAGCGCGAAGTAGCGCAGCTACTCAGGCAACGTGTCGCCCGAGCCGCCCATCTCCGCGGGCATGTCTTTATATTTGGGCAGGCCGTCACGAATGCGCAGCACGCTCTCCTGATAGTTCACGTGCAGCGCCGGGGTGTAGTCGAGATCCGGCAGAAGTGCCGCGTAGACGTCGGTGACGCCCCAGGTCGGGTGCTCGGTGTAGAGATGCCCACCGCACAGCTCGCAGAACTTCCGCACGCTGGTATCGGACTTCTGATAGCCCTCGACATGCTCTCCGCCTTTAGTGACCCGGACAGCCTGCGGCTGCCAGAGCGTGAAGGCATTGACCGGCCCTGCGGACCAATGCCGGCAGGAGGCACAGTGGCAGTATCCCATCGCCACCGGTTCGCCGGTAGCAACAATCTCCACGGCGCCGCAGAAGCAGCGCCCGGAATAGCTTTTCTGATCGCTCATGGTAGCAGCTCCCTGACCCAGGATTAGGCCGAAGCGAGAAAGATTTAGGTAGCTCTAAAATAAAAGAACTTTAGCGCGAGCAAGTCAAGCTGGCCCTCTCGCTCAACCCGGCATGAGTTGCCCCGCATCGCGCGCTTTTCAGTCACGCAGACTTGATTTTTGCCCGTCAAAGCTCGATATCGGGCACATCCTAAAAGACACCAATCACCGGAGAACGTCATGACTGACGAAACGACGAAGAACGGACCTGACGCAGCCGCGGCCGAAGCCGCAGCGGACGCTGCCGCAAACGTCGAGAACGAAGCCACCGCACAGCCCGATCCGCTGGAACTTCTGAAGGGCGAGAACGCAGAGCTGCGCGACCGTTATCTGCGGCTTGCTGCCGAGATGGATAACCTGCGCCGCCGCACCGAGCGGGAAATCAAGGACGCCAAGACCTATTCGGCTGCTGGCTTCGCCCGCGACATGTTGGCCGTTTCGGACAACCTGCGCCGCGCCATCGATGCGATTCCGGAGGAAGCAAAGGCTGCCGCTGATGCCGGCCTGACAACGCTGATCGAGGGTGTCGAGATGACGGAACGCTCGATGTTGTCGGCGCTCGAGCGCCACGGCGTCCGAAAGCTGGAGCCGGTTGGCCAGAAGTTCGATCCGAATTTCCACCAGGCCATGTTCGAAGTACCGAACCCTGAGGTGCCGAACAACACCGTTGTTCAGGTCGTTCAGGCTGGCTACACGATTGGCGAGCGTGTTCTGCGCCCGGCCATGGTCGGCGTCGCCAAGGGCGGACCGAAGCTGGTCGAACCCGAAACCAATTCGGTTTTCGACCAGAAGGACGCCTGATCCCTCAGGCCCCCGTCAAACAATCCGAAATCAGATGCGGGCGAAACGCTCGATCAGCAGATCGAAAAAGCCGTCCGCATCGACATCGCGTATGACCTGCGCATTGCGCTTGCGGTGGGTCACGTGCCACCAGTCGACGACGGTCATGCCGGCAGTCAGTTCCGACTTCACCTCGATCTCGACATTGCAGGTCCGCCCCTTGAAAAGCTCCGGCTTCAGCAGATAGGCGATAACCGTCGGGTCGTGCAGCGGGCCGCCGTCCGAGCCGTATTTCTCGACATCGAAGCGTTCGAAGAATTCCAGCATCTCGACCATGGCGATGGCCGGGCGTGTGCCGAGATCAGCCATGCGCTTGACGCGGTCCTTGCGTGTCAGAAGCTTGTGCGTGACGTCGAGCGGCATCATCACGATCGGAACGCCGGAGCGGAAGACGATGTCGGCTGCCTCAGGATCCACGTAGATGTTGAATTCGGCGGCCGGCGTAATGTTGCCACCCTCGAAGAAGCCGCCGCCCATCATAACCAGTTCATGGACGCGCGGGATGATGTCGGGCGCCTGCTGGAACGCCAGGCCAATATTGGTCAGCGGCCCCAGCGTGCAGAGCGTCACTGCGCCTTCCGGCTCGCTGCGCAGCGTCTCGACGATGAAATCCACCGAATGCTGCGTCTGCAGCGGCATCGTGGGCTCGTCGAGAACCGGACCGTCGAGGCCGGTCTTGCCGTGCACGTGCTCCGCTGTCACCAGCTTGCGCGCAATCGGCTTGTCGGCGCCGGCAAAGACCTTCGTATCGGTGCGACCACAGAGCTCGCAGACGATGCGCGCATTGCGGCTGGTGTAGGACAGTGGCACGTTGCCGGCGACCGTGGTGATGCCGAGTACATCGAGCTCTTCCGGGCTGCCAAAGGCCAGCATGATGGCGGCTGCGTCGTCCTGACCGGGGTCAGTGTCGATGATGATCTTTCTAGGGTTTGCCATTCCGATCGTTCCCATCCTCGTGGTGCGCGTCTTCGTGGCATGCACCGTTTGTTTATATTCCCGTCGCAAATCGGCACAGCCGGCGCGGGCAGGATTTGATGCGAGGCGGCGCCTGCTTTGTCAAGGTCGGACCCTTGCTGGCTTCCGGGGAGCGAGCATGGACGTCCGCCTTGCGCCCGGGCTCGGCAATTCCCATATAGTCGGCAGTCGGATGCTGCATTTCAGGTCCGGCAAGGTCGCTTGAATCAAGGACTTGAAAGATGAGCCGCATGACGCCTTTCGCGAGCCCGCTGCTTTTGGGCTTTGACGCCATGGAGAAGACGCTGGAGCGCCTTTCCAAGGCGAGTGATGGCTATCCGCCCTACAATATCGAGCGCGTTGCTCCTGACCGCGCTTCCGGCGATCCGGAAAGGCTGCGCATAACCCTTGCCGTCGCGGGATTCGCTGAGGACGACCTCGATGTCTCCGTCGAGGAAAATCAGCTGTCGATCCGCGGCCGTCAGGCAGAGCAGGGAGAGCGCGATTATCTCTATCGCGGCATCGCCGCGCGTCAGTTCCAGCGGACCTTTGTTCTGGCCGACGGCATGCAGGTTTTGGGCGCTTGCCTCAAGAATGGGTTGCTGTCGGTGGATCTCATCCGCCCCGAACCGAGCCGCATGGTGAAGAAAATTAACATTTCGGTCTCACAGTAGGACAACGGCGCATGTTGAGCCGTTGGTCCCTTCTCTTGGAGGTACAGGAATGTTGATGAAAGAAGCCAATTCGCACCTGACCAAAACCGAACTTGCCGGCATCGGCAACGGCGAGGTCGCCTATATCCGCAAGATGCGCAACGAAGAAGTTGCCAAGTGCTTCCCGGAAGCGCCAGACATCGATCCGAGCGTTGACCTCTGGGCGCTATTCGGCGCCGATGGCACGCCGATCCTTTTGACGGATAATCGCTCCAGCACCTTCTTCAAGGCCGCTGAGGATGAGCTGAAAACGGTGAGCCTGCACTAGGCAGGCTCAGACGCGCTTGAATGTGAGATAGGCGGAAGATCTGCCTTCACGCCGTGCCTTGGCCTCGTAGCGTGTGCTCGGCCAGCCCTCGTAGGGCGTCAGCCAGTCTGCCGCATTCTGTGCTAGCCATTCGAAGCCGCCATGGTCGCGGCATTTGAGCAGCGTCCAGTTGACGTAGGTATCGATATCGGACGCAAAGCAGAAAAGCCCGCCCGGCTTCAGCACGCGGTGGAATCGGTCGAGGTTCGTCTTCGACACGAAGCGGCGCTTCCAGTGCTTCCGCTTTGGCCACGGATCCGGGTAAAGCAGGTCGATCTGGTCGATCGAGGCGTCCGGCAACCAATCCAGCAATTGCGTCGCATCATCGTTGTAGACACGAACGTTCTTGGCGCCTGCCTTGTCGACGCTCGTCAGCAGCTTCTGCATGGAATTGATGAAAGGCTCGACCCCGATAAAGCCGGTCGAGGGCATTTCCACGGCGCGATGGATCAGATGCTCGCCGCCGCCGAAACCGATTTCCAGGCGCAGCCTTTCGGTCGGCACCGGAAAGAGGGTCTTCAGCGGCTCGGGCGGAGCCGCTGAAAGATCGATGAGGAACGCCGGAAGCAGGGTGTTCAGTCGCTCTGCCTGATGTTCGCGCAGAGCCTTTCCCTTGCGGCGACCGAAGAAGGCTTCGGTCGCGCGGCCGCGACGCTCCATGTCGGTCATGCTGCTTCCTTGACCTTGACGGCGTCCTTGAGCGCCTTGACGAGGTCGGTGCGCTCCCAGGAGAACGAGCCGTCGCGGCCAGCTTTGCGACCGAAATGACCATAGGCCGAAGTCTTGGCATAGATCGGCTTGTTGAGGTCGAGGTGACGGCGAATACCTGTTGGCGACAGGTCCATGTTCTTGCGGATAGCGGCTTCGATCTGGTCTTCCGTCACGCCCTTGCCGGTGCCGTGCAGGTCGACATAGATCGACAGCGGCTGTGCGACGCCGATAGCGTAGGAGAGCTGGATCGTGCAGCGGTCGGAAAGACCTGCGGCAACGACGTTCTTCGCGAGGTAGCGGGCAGCATAGGCAGCCGAGCGGTCAACCTTGGTCGTGTCCTTGCCGGAGAACGCACCGCCACCGTGCGGAGCAGCGCCGCCGTAGGTGTCGACGATGATCTTGCGGCCGGTGAGGCCGGCGTCGCCGTCAGGACCGCCGATGACGAACTTGCCGGTCGGATTGATGTACCAGTTGCAATCGCCGGCGATCGGCAGATCGCCGAGGGCTTCGCGGATATAGGGCTCGACCACCGCGCGAACCTTCTTCGAATCCCAGCTTTCGTCGAGATGCTGGGTGGAGAGAACGATCGACGTGACCTCGGCAGGCTTGCCGTTCACGTAGCGCACCGTCACCTGGCTTTTGGCGTCCGGGCCGAGCTTTGCAACTTCGCCGTCGCCCTTCTTGCGGGCAGTCGCGAGCAGCTGCAGGATCTTATGGGAGTAATAGATCGGCGCCGGCATGAGGTCAGGCGTTTCCTTGCAGGCGTAGCCGAACATGATGCCCTGGTCGCCGGCACCTTCGTCACCCTGCTGGTCGGCGGCACTATCGACGCCCTGGGCGATGTCGGCGGACTGCGAGTGCAGGAGCACGTCGATCTTCGCCGTCTTCCAGTGGAACCCGTCCTGCTCATAGCCGATGTCCTTGATGGCGCGGCGGGCAGCGGCCTTGAACTTCGAAGGGTTGATGACGTCGTTGCCGTTCTTGTCCTTCTTCATCAGGCTCGGCGGCAGGCGCACTTCACCGGCGATCACGACGCGGTTGGTGGTTGCCAGGGTCTCGCAGGCAATGCGCACGCCCCAGGGGTTGACGCCGGTCTTGGCGGCTTCGCGGTAGACCAGATCCACGATCTCGTCGGAGATCCGGTCACACACCTTGTCCGGGTGACCTTCGGCAACTGACTCGCTGGTGAAAAGGTAATTCGCGCGCATTCCGGGATTCCCCTCAAAGAACAAAAGCTGCCTAGTAGGTACTCAGTTCGCATCAGAAAAACAAGCGTAGAAGGACATAAATATATCTTTATATCTGCTGCAAAGTGGCAAATTTTGCCCCAAAAATGCCAAAAGCGGCCGTTGCGACCGCTTTTGTCTCTGCTCCGAATTTTGAATGGCGTTTATTCGCTGTCGGCTTCGGCGGCGAGTGCCTTCACCAGCTCGACGACTTTGCGGCGAACCTTGGGATCGGTGATTTTTACAAAGGCGCGGTTGAGTTGAAGCCCCTCGGACGACGAAAGAAAGTCGACCACATAGTTGGAGCTGGAGGCTTCCGCCATGCCGGACAGGCCGGAGGATTGTTCGCCCGGCGCGTCCTCGAAGAAGAAGGAAACCGGAACGTTCAAAATGCTGGAAATATTCTGGAGGCGGCTGGCACCGACACGGTTGGTGCCTTTTTCGTATTTCTGGATCTGCTGAAAGGTGATGCCGAGGCTCTCTCCGAGCTTTTCCTGACTCATTCCGAGCATCGTTCGCCGAAGGCGAATGCGACTACCAACGTGGACGTCGATGGGGTTCGGCCGCTTCTTGTTCTCAATCATGGTCCTGCCCTAACAAAAATTTTCAACCTTGTTCAAACCGGCATGCCCAAACCCATCCCCAAAACGCCACGTTGCAAAGTCTTGATTAACCACCTTGAAACATACGCTAAGAACGCCGATCCGAACCACTATGCAATTTTAGGGGTTTTCGGTCAATTCTGCTTGAAAACTAAACCAAAACGCGAAACCAGCGCAATTGCAAACAGAAGTATCTCGATCAACCGGAAGTAAGTTTGGCGCGGGTAACCCGGATCGCGCTGGGCGTCGAAACGCTCAATGGTTGCGTCGACAAAGCCAGTTTCATTGAGGCCGAGACCCGCAATGACCTCGCCACGGGCGTTCACGATGGCTGAAATTCCGCTATTGCCATTTCGAATCAGCGGCAAGCCGGTCTCCACGGCACGCAACCTAGCCTGTTGAAAGTGCTGGTAGGGGCCGGGTGTTGCACCGAACCACGCGTCGTTCGTGACATTGAGAATGGCATTGGCGGCGCCTAGGTCGCCGGTCATCTCGTCGGGGAAAATGATCTCGTAGCAGACGAGGGGATAGAACTTGATCCCCGTGGGCAAACTCAGAAGCTGGCGCGTGGCGGCGGGTGAGAAGCCGCCTGGCATCTCGACCACATTCTGGATGCCGAAATCGTCGAGGATATTCTCGAACGGCACGTATTCGCCGAACGGCACGAGATGCACCTTGTCGGCCGCGCCGGCAATCTGCCCACGGCCGTCGATGACGTAGATCGAATTGTAGTAGCGAGGCGGATTGCCAGGCCCCATGTCCTCCACCCTGACAGCGCCGGCAATCAGGATCTGATTGTCGTCGAGCGTGTCCGCAATCCGGCTGAGCGCATCCTGATTGTCGGTCAGGATGAAGGGAATGGACGTTTCCGGCCAGACAATGATGTCCGGTTTCCGCCCGCCGTCCTTCGGAGACTCGACGGAAAGCTTCAGGTGCTTCTCGAAGATAGCAGCGCGGTCGGCGTCGCTGTCCATCTTCGCCGTCTGCTCGATCATCGGCTGAACCAGGCGAATGACCGGGCTCGGGGAGTCGGATGCAGGCGCGGGTTGCGGGCCATGGAGGATATAGGCGCCATAGCCGATATGTGCGGCGAAGAGCAGGGCTGCCAGCGAGAGCCCGAGCTTTGCGCCCTGCCGGGTGCCGAGGAGTGCGGGCGCGGCGAAGATGAAGACCGAGAGCGACGTGATGCCCATGATGCCGATGACGTGCGCCGATTGCATCATGAGCGGCACGGGCGTCATGCCGTAGCCGATAGCGTTCCAGGGGAAGCCGGTGAAAAGCACGCTCCGCAGCCACTCCAGCAACCCGAAGCTCGCCGCAAGCGCCGCAATCCGCCCCATGCCATCGGACCACATGGTTCGCGCCAGCGCCGCAGCAATGCCGTAGAAGATGGCGAGCACGGCAGGCAGCCCGAGGATCGCCAGCGGCAGCGCCCAAGCGAAGGCCTCCGCGTCGATCATCAAGGCGTGGCCAAGCCACCAGAGACCCGCGACGAAATAGCCGAAGCCGAAGAGCCAACCGACGGTAAAAGATGGCCACAGTCGCCCAATGAGCCCGCTTTCCGGAGCGGCAGCTGAGCCGTCGATCAGCCAGACGAGCAGCGTGAACGACACGAACATTGCGGCAAAGAAGCCAAATGGAGGCAGGGCCAGAACGCCGACGGCGCCAGCAAGGACCGCCAACGCAACCCTCTTGAACCCCCAGGCAAGGATAACCCTGTCCGCAAGCCGCTCCATGCGCACTCCCATCAAGCTGCGAATCAACCCGCTCGCAGTCTTTCAAAAAAGCCGCCGTTTGTCGTGCGTTGCGGCATCAGGTCGACGTGGAGGCGTCGGTTTGCCTCTCCTCGCCGTGATCCGAACCGGGCGTGCTGTCGCCGTCGATCTTGACGCGGCGACGGATGGCCTGACGCTTGCGGGTGATCCTCACGCGCTTGATCCGGCGCGGATCGGCGTCGAGGATATGGAACTCGAAACCGGGCAGAGCCTGCACGACCTCGCCACGCACCGGAATACGCCCGAGCTCGGAGAAGATCAGGCCGCCCAGCGTGTCGACTTCGTCGACCTGTTCGGTGATGTCGAAGTCCGGCCCGATCGCCTCGGCGATCTCCTCCAGTTCGACACGGGCATCCGCGACGAAGACGTCTTCGGAGACGCGCTTGAACATGACTTCATCGTCGTCGTGCTCGTCATCGATGTCACCGACGACCATCTCAACGATGTCCTCGTGCGAGGCCAATCCATCGGTGCCGCCGTATTCGTCGATGACCAGCGCCATCTGAGTGCGGTTGACCTGCATGCGGCGAAGGAGGTCCGACGCAAGCATCGACGGCGGAACGAACAGGATCTTGCGGATGATCCCGGCCTCCGACAGCGTCTTCTGTAGGTCGACGCGGCTGAGGTCGAAATTCGGCTTCGCAGCGCGTGTAGGCTTCTGCAAGTGTTCGGGTGAAACCTCGACCAGTGCCTCTGTCGACTTGACTGTCTTGGTGCTGCCCCGGCGCTTGTTGCGCGCCTGCTTGGCGACGTAAGACAGGAGATCGCGGATATGCACCATGCCGCGCGGATCATCGAGCGTATCCGCATAAACAGGCATGCGCGAACGGCCAGATTCCTCGAACAAGATCATCAGTTCGCCGATCGTGATGTTCTGATCGACGGCTTCGATATCGGCCCGCGGCACCATCACGTCAGCAACGCGCACTTCCTGGAAGCGAAGGATGTTGTGCAGCATTGCCCGTTCATCGGGCGAAAAGACGTCACCGTCGGCAGCGTCGGTCAGCAGCGCATCGGCGATGTCCTCGCGAAGGCGCGAGCCCTGCTGTGGTCTCAAGATACGCGCGGCGCGCGTCCAGAAGGATTGGGGTCGTCCAGACTGCCTACTACTACTGCCACCCTCGTCAGAAGAGGAGGATTGGTCGGCGTCCTTGGCCTCCGCGGCCGGTCTCGTCGTAAAGTCGCTCATGGTTCCATTTTAAGGTCTTGACCCTCGTATGGGTCAGATAGGCCGAGTACCGCCAAAATGCGAGTCTCGAGCCCCTCCATTATCTCGGCTTCAGCGTCATTATTATGATCGTAGCCGAAGAGATGCAAGAAACCATGCACCATCAAGTGGGTCAGGTGGTCGTCAAAGCTCTTTTCGAGCTCGACTGCCTCCCGCTCAACGGTCTCTCTTGCGATAATGATGTCGCCCAACATCGGTCCCGGCACGTTGCCCGGCTTGACCGGGAAGGCCGGAAAGGAAAGCACATTGGTCGGCTTGTCCTTGCCGCGCCACTCGGCATTGATGTCCTGGATCGAGGCATCATCCGTGAAAACAAGCGAAACCTCGGGCACCATCTTCGGAAAGGGCTGCTTGACCGTTTCACGCAGATAGGTGGCGGCTGTTTCCAGCACCCGATCCGCCAATGCATGCAACGCATCCTCGGAGGGCCAGTCGCCCTCTTCGATGCTGATCTGAATGTCGAGTTCGGCCATCAATCCTGCCGGCTGGCTTCCTCTGCTTCCGCGATATAGGTCGAGTCGTAGGCCTTGACGATGCGGCCGACTAGCGGATGACGTACGACATCCGTATCCCGGAAGCGGACGATCGAAATGCCTTCGACGCCATTCAGCAGTTGAAGGGCCTCCACCAGTCCGGATTTGACACCACGCGGCAGGTCGATTTGGCTCGGGTCGCCGGTGACGATCATGCGGGAATTCTCGCCAAGACGCGTCAGGAACATCTTCATCTGCATCGAGGTCGTGTTCTGCGCTTCGTCGAGAATGACGGCGGCGTTTGCGAGCGTCCGACCGCGCATGAAGGCGAGCGGAGCGATTTCGATAACACCGGCCGTGATTGCCCGATCGACCTTGTCGGCGGGCATCATGTCGTAGAGCGCGTCATAGAGCGGGCGGAGATAGGGATCGACCTTTTCCTTCATGTCGCCGGGCAGGAAGCCGAGCCGCTCGCCGGCTTCCACGGCCGGGCGGGAAAGAATGATCTTCTCGACAAGACCCCGTTCGAGGAGCTGGGCCGCATGAGCGACGGCGAGATAGGTCTTGCCGGTACCCGCCGGACCGACGCCGAAAACCAGTTCGGCCCGTTCCAGAGCGCGCACGTAGGCGTCCTGGGTCGGCGTTCGCGCGACGATAGTCTTCTTGCGGGTCGAAATCTGCGCCATGGTGAGCTTGGCTTTGCGCTCCATCGTCGGCAGGCTCAGTTGATCGTCTGCGGCGACCGCCATGCGGATCGCGCCTTCAACGTCGGATCGCTCCACGCTGCCGCCTTTCTGGAGTTTCTCATAGAGGTAATCGAGTGTACGCCGCGCCTGGTTGGTGGCGACAATGTCTCCCGAGATAACGACGGAATTGCCGCGCGCTCGAGCGTCGATGTGGAGACGCTCTTCAAGCAGCTTGAGGTTCTGGTCAAACTGACCGAACAACTCACTGGCGAACCGATTGTTCTCGAACGTCAGAATAAAGTGATTGGCGTCGCTCGCAATGCGTGGGTGGCGCGGTGAAGAAACCAATTCTTGTCCGTTCAAGCGGTCGAGCTCCTAGGGTTTAGACCTCAGCCTCTGCTATCTCGGCAAACAGGCTGTTGGTTCCGGTTCCGGTGATTCGCACGTTAATAATGTCACCGATTTGCAATGCTTTTGCATCAACATTCACGGACTGAAGCCACGGAGAACGGCCGATAAGCTGTCCTGGCATGCGACCGGGCTTTTCGAGCAACAGTTCGATCGTTTTCCCGACACAGGATTCGGCAAATTCCTGCTGTTGCTTCAGAAGAAGCACCTGCAGGCGTTCTAGCCGTTCTGCCTTGATCTCTTCCGGCACCTGGTCCTTCAGTTCCGCACCGGGCGTGCCCGGCCGTGTCGAGTACTTGAAGGAGAAGGCCTGCGCATAGCGCACCTCCTCCACGAGACGGAGTGTATCTTCAAAATCCTGCTCTGTCTCCCCCGGAAAACCGACGATGAAGTCTCCGGAAAGGGCAATGTCTGGGCGAGCGGCGCGGATGCGCTCGACGAGGGTCAGGTATTCGGCGGCCGTATGGCGCCGGTTCATCGCCTTCAGGATGCGGTCGGAGCCGGCCTGCACCGGCAGATGCAGGTAGGGCATCAGCGCGCGCAGGTCCCGATGCGCCTCGATTAGGCGATCGTCCATGTCACGAGGATGGCTGGTGGTGTAGCGCAGACGTGCAAGTCCGGGGATCTCGGCCAGCCGGTAGAGCAGGTCTCCGAGCGTCCATTCCTGACCATTCGGGCCGACACCATGCCAGGCGTTGACGTTCTGGCCGAGCAGCGTGATTTCGCGCACGCCGCCTTCCACGAGCTTCTGTGCTTCCTCGACGATCTGGCTGACAGGCCGAGATACTTCCGAACCGCGCGTATAGGGCACGACACAGAAGGTGCAGAACTTGTCGCATCCTTCCTGAACCGTCAGGAAGGAGGTTACGCCGCGAGAGCGTATTTTCTTGCTCTCGGCGATCGGCAGATGCTCGAACTTGTCTTCGAGGGCATATTCCGTGTCGACGATCCGCTGCCCTTCCTTCGCCTTGCGCAGCGCTTCCGGCAGGCGGTGATAGGTCTGCGGACCGATGACGACGTCGACGGCGGGCGCCCGGCGCAGGATTTCCTCGCCTTCCGCCTGTGCCACGCAACCGGCGACGCCGATCATGAACTCCCGGCCTTCCTTGTTGCGCTCCTTTTTCATGTCGCGCAGGCGGCCGAGCGCCGAGTAGACCTTTTCGGCAGCCTTTTCGCGGATATGACAGGTATTCAGCAGAACAAGGTCTGCCTCTTCCAAGACTTCCGTCGACTCGTATCCGTCACGCGCGAGGGCATCGCTCATGCGTGTCGAGTCATAGACGTTCATCTGGCAGCCATAGGTCTTGATGAACACCTTGCGGCTGTTGCTGCCATCACGGAGATCGGTCTCCGGGGCATGAAGTAGGGCACTGTCCTGGGTCATGGGCGGCTATTTAGTGGTTTTTCATGCGCGAGAAAAGGAAATCTTGCCTCAGGCCGCTTTGCGACCGCGCAATGCTGCGCCAAGCATCGTGCGGATGCGACGAGCGATGGTCGTGCTGACTTCCTTGCGGTTGCTGTTCGCACGATATTCGACGGCTTCGCCGAAACAGACTTCCACCTCAAAGGCGCCGCATCGCAGCATGTCTTTCAGATGCGGGAACATCTGCACATCGCCCGGCCACGAGGCAAGCGGGCGATGATAGCGCCCCATCGGCAGACCGTGGACGCCGGTATAGGCCACCGCGACCGGTTGGACGACGACGGCTCCGGTCGGCGAAGCGGGAACCGCCATGGCGGCGGCACCAAACAGCGACGATTTGACCTCCAGAAGCCGGTTTCCATCCGACGTCGTGCCCTCCGGAAACAGGACGACGATCTCGCCATCCGCCATTCGGGTCGCTATCTCGTTCGCCTGATGACCGGTCTTGCGCTTTTCCTCGCGCACGACGAAGACGCTCTTCTGCAGCTTCGCCAGCGTGCCGAAAATCGGCCAGTCGCGCACCTCGATCTTGGCGATGAAGGCAACGTCGGCAACCGCGGAGAGCACCATGATGTCCATCCACGACGAATGATTGGCGCACAGCATCAACGGCCTGTGCGTTTCCATCTTCCCATGGACGCGAATCCGGATGCCGAGACAGAAACAGACGATGCGATGCCAGACGCGGGGCAGCCAGCGCCGCAGCTTCCAGTCGAAGCGGAGCGCCAAAAGCTGCCAGGGCATGAGCAGGAGACTGGCGACGAAAATGACGATACCCGCAAAGGCGACGCGCAGCCAGGCGATCAAGACGAAGACTCCATGGCTGCGATCATGTCTCAGCGCTCGTCCGGCTTGAGCGGGATGCCGTAAAGTTCCAGCCGGTGGTCGACCAGCTTGAAGCCGTGCTCGCGGGCGATGCGCTCCTGCAATGCCTCGATCTCGGGCGAGTGAAACTCAATCACCACACCCGACTTGAGGTCGATGAGATGGTCGTGGTGCTCTTCCGGCACCGTCTCATAACGCGAGCGGCCGTCTCGGAAGTCATGACGCTCGATAATGCCGGCGTCTTCGAACAGCTTCACGGTGCGGTAGACTGTCGAGATCGAAATCTTCGCATCGACCTTCACCGAGCGGCGATAAAGTTCTTCCACGTCGGGGTGGTCGGCGGATTCTTCGAGTATGCGTGCGATTACACGGCGCTGCTCGGTCATGCGCATGCCGCGTTCAGCGCAAAGCTCCTCGAGGGTCTTGGCGACGTCAGTCATGGGCTGCCTTCCGATAGTCAACGTTCAAGCAACGGAACTAGCGAAGAACGCGCTTCATGACAAGCGCTGTGGAAACCGCGCCCTTGGCATCCTTGTAGTATCCCCGGCGTTCGCCGACCTTCTCGAAGCCGAGCTTGCCGTAGAGCCCGAGTGCGGCCGCATTGCCGTCGTCGACCTCGAGAAAGATGCTCTCGCCACCGCGCAGTTTCGCTTCGCGCATGGCAGCCTGCATCAGCCGCCAGCCGAGGCCGGCGCGCGCGACCTTTGTCTGCACGGCGATCGTCAGGATTTCCGCTTCGCCGGCGACTTGGCGCGCCAGCACGAAGCCCGGCAACGGCTTCTTGAGGAATGCATTGGTTTGGCGGGCCACGAATCCGAAGACGGTATCCTGGCTGAGCAGGCTGTAGAATTCGCCATCGCCCCACGGGCGGGCGAAACGCTCGCCGTGCAGCGCGGCGACCGCGCGGCAATCATCGGCATCCATCGCGACGATTTCAAATTCCGGCTTCAAGGTCAAATAGGATTCCAACATCGTCATACTCGCGCAATTGCGAATCCGGCCTGCGGCTTGGCATCGGGTCCGCGCAGATAAAGAGGTTTAGGCTTTCCAGCAGACGGATCAGCGGCGGCACCGAGGCGCGCCACCAAAGAAATCGGGAAATGGTTGGCATGGTCGCCGGTCGCGTCCGGCTTCAGGAGGGGCGTGGCCGAACCGGTTATTTCGCCATCGAATGCCGCAGCAACCGTCTGCGCTTCCTCGACAGTCACGGCGCGCGCTTCGTCGAGCGGTTCGCCATCGGCATTGAAGGCCTGCAAGTAGATCTCGTTTCGCTTGGCATCCATGGCTGTCAGCACCGGGCGCCCGAGCGTCTTTTGCCGCTGCGCTTCAGCCATCACCGCAAGCGTGGTGATGCCGACGGCCGGAACGCCGAGCGACAGCGCAAAGCCGCGGGCAGCGGCGACGCCGACGCGAATGCCCGTGAAGGAGCCAGGACCGATGGTGACGGCAATACGATCGACGGCCGAAAGCGCCAGGCCCGCCTGATCCATCACGCGGTCGACGATCCCCATCAGATGCTCAGCATGCCCCTTGCCGATCATGTCCGATGCCTCCCCCAGCATCGTATTCCTGCCGCTGTCATAGAGAGCGGCAGCGCAATCCACACCTGCGGTGTCGAGCGCCAGTATGATCATGGCATCAATTTCCGAATAAAGCGTTCCTCAGCGTCCATACAATCACCCTGCCGCGCTTGCAATTGCTGCGCCAGGACGAATGCCGGAACAGGGGCGTCGCCGTCAGGCGGCGACGACTTCCTCGACTTCCGGAACGAAATGGCGAAGCAGGTTCTGCACGCCATGCTTCAGCGTCGCCGTCGAGGACGGGCAGCCGGAGCAAGAGCCCTTCATGTTGAGATAAACCTTGCCGTCCTTGAAGCCGCGGAAGGTGATGTCGCCACCATCCTGTGCAACGGCCGGCCGCACGCGTGTGTCCAGCAGCTCCTTGATCGTCAGCACGATCGACTCGTCGGCTTCGTCGAAGAATTCGCCGCCGGCATCGAGATCTTCGGAAAGAATCGATGCATCGCCCATGACAGGCTTGCCCGACATGAAGTGTTCCATGATCGAGCCAAGGATCGCCGGCTTCAGGTGCTGCCACTCGGCATTGTCCTTGGAGACGGAGATGAAGTCATAACCGAAGTAGACGCCGGTCACGCCCGGGATTTCGAACAGACGAGCCGCGAGCGGCGATGCCTGGGCCTCGTCGGGGCTCCGAAACTCGGCAGTCCCGTTTTCCATCACGACCCGACCCGGCAGGAACTTCTGCGTGGCGGGATTCGGTGTGGCTTCGGTCTGAATAAACATGTCGCTCTCCGTGCGGCGGGCAGTGGCCCAGGCCGTCTTTAGAATTCTTCAAAAAAGAAAATAAGCCGATTGGCAACTCTATTCAAGAGACTGGCACTCAAGAAATGGCTTTATGCGAGGGCATCCAGCTCCTCGTCGGTCAATGTATCCGGCAGGACCGTGACGGGGATCGGAAATGTCGCGCCACGCCCGGCGATCGACGACACCAGCGGCCCCGGTCCCTCCTTTGCCGAGCTTGCGGCCAGCACCAGGATGGCGATATCACGGTCTTCTTCGATGACGGCGTTGATCTGTTCCGTGGCGCTTCCCTCGCGGATGACGATCTCAGGGTCGATGCCGATCGTTTCGCGAACCACATGCGCCGCCTTGGCGACCACTGCTTCCGCTTCCTCGCGCGCCTCGGCGCGCATGATTTCCTCCACACCCAGCCACTGCTGGAAGTCGCCCTCCGGAATCACGTACATCAGCACAAGGCCGCCATTCGAGTTCTTGGCGCGCCGACCGGCGTAGTGGACGGCGCGGGAGCATTCGGGCGTATCGTCAATGACCGCCATGAATTTGCGGCGATGACCTTCGAGCCGGGAGAGTCGTTTTGATACCATGGGCCGGACTCTGACACCTGAACCTGAAGATTTGCAAGCCCTCGTTTGGTCGCCTTCGAAGGATCGCCTGCGTGCTGTGTAGTCAGGCCGGAACCAGTCCGTAGAGACGCATGATCGCCTTCACGTGTTCGATGTCAGGCTTGCCCTGAACATTGATGGCCGATGCCATCTCCTCGAAATAGCGCCTGCCGATCAGGCCGGGCGTCATGGTGATCAACGCCTTGGCGGTTTCGCCATGCAGGTTCTCGTGGGTGTGGACGTAACCGCGCGGAATGAACAGGGTTTCCCCTGCTGCGATCTCGTGTTTGCGCCCGTCCAGCGTCGTCGACATCGTGCCGGACAATCCGTAGATCACTTCGTCGACGTCGCGGTGGTAATGGGGGGCGGGGACGCGTGCCTGGGGCGGGACCGTGAATTCGAACATCACGAGACCGCCGGCACTCTGATCCTCGTCGATCAGAAACCGGATCTCCATCGTGCCGATCTGGATGAGGTTGCGATCTCGCATCGAAGCCTCCTGACGGTCGTTTCAACAGACTACGCCGCAGGTCTGGCTTCGACAAGCCCGGGGCGGCAAAGGTCGCCCCGGGTAAGCTCTTGAGGCCTATCTCAGTACAGGAAGCCGACGATGTCGCGCACTTGCTTCATCGTCACCTCGGCGCGGGCCCGAGCCCGTTCACTGCCGTTGCGCAGGGTCGCGTCGATGTGACTGGTGTCCGACATCAGGCGGCGCATCTCGGCGGTGATCGGCGAGAGCACATTGACGGCGAGATCGACGAGCGCCGGCTTGAAGACCGAGAACTGCTGCCCGCCGAATTCGGCAAGCACGTCAGCTTTCGACCTGTCAGCGAGCGCCGCGTAGATGCCGACAAGGTTGTCCGCTTCCGGGCGACCCTTGAGACCGTCGACTTCACTGGGCAAGCCGTCCGGATCGGTCTTGGCCTTGCGGATCTTCTTCGAGATCGCCTCCTCGTCGTCCATTAGGTTGATGCGCGAAAGATCTGATGGATCCGACTTCGACATCTTCTTGGTACCGTCGCGAAGCGACATGACACGCGGCGCCGGGCCATCGATCAGCGGCTCGACCATCGGGAAATAGGCATGCACCGGCTCGTTGCCGACGGTGATGTCGATGCCATAGTCCGTCTTGCGGATATGCTCCGCGTAGTCGAGGTTGAACTTCATGGCGATGTCGCGGGCGAGTTCAAGGTGCTGCTTCTGGTCGTCGCCGACGGGGACATGCGTCCCGCGATAGACGAGGATGTCGGCAGCCATCAGGCTCGGATAGGCGTAGAGACCGAGCGAGGCCTGCTCGCGGTCCTTGCCGGCCTTGTCCTTGAACTGCGTCATGCGGTTCATCCAACCGATGCGCGCGACGCAATTGAAGATCCATGCGAGTTCTGCATGCTGCGGCACGGCCGACTGGTTGAAGACGATGTGCTTTTCCGGATCGATGCCGGAGGCGATGAAGGCGGCGGCGATCGAGCGGATCTGGTTCGGCATATCCTCATGGACGAGCTGCGCCGTCAGCGCGTGCATATCCACGACACAGTAGATGCAGTCGTTGCCTTCCTGCAGTGCCACGAACTTGCGGATCGCGCCGAGATAGTTGCCGAGATGGAGGTTGCCGGTCGGCTGGACGCCGGAAAAAACGACTTTCTTGAATTCGTTCATTATGTCCTCGATTAGGCTGGTGGAGGGCCCCAGGGTCTGTAACCCATGTTGCTAACGGGCGCGCTTATGCACGCGCGCGCTCCCGCAATCAAGGGGTTCAGCCTGCGGCGTGTTCGATCAGATCGAAGGTGTTGCCATAAGGATCCGCAAACACGGCGACGGTCCCGTAGCTTTCATGCCGCGGCGCCTCGAGAAACTGCACGCCCTTGGCCAGCATCGACTCATGGTCGCCTGCGAAATCGTCGGTCTTGAGAAAGAAGCCGACACGCCCGCCCGTCTGGTTGCCCATTGCCGCCATCTGCCGATCGTTGGCCGCCTGCGCGAGCAGAAAGGCTGCGTCGCTGCCCTTCGGTCTGACGACGACCCAGCGCTTGCCATCCGGCTGGACGTCATCCTGGAGGCAATCGAAGCCGAGCGCGCCGCAGTAGAAGTCCTTGGCGCGATCGTAGTCGTCGACGACGAGCGTTACGAGGAAGAGCGATTGGGACATTGCAGGCTCCGATTTGTCGTGTCGTGTTGTTGCCGGTTGCGGGGGCTCGGTCAAGGATCATGCTCCTCGCGCCGACGGGAGCGCCTTCGCGACCGTGAGGTCTAGCAAGCGTTTGAACACTCATTGCACCCGGCGGGGATTCGCGGTGGTATTTGCACGAGAAACGCTATGAATGGGAGTTTGGCGATGAATTGCTTGCTGTGAATATGTCAAGAAAATTTGCGCAGCTTGGAAATTTATACCACCTCTGAGGTAGAGCTAATTCATCAATTGGCCGTAAATTGTGTTACGGTTCCGTAACGGTAGGTAAAGAATTTCACAAAAAGGCCATTTTTGGGGTGAGCGTTCCATTCGCCAAAAACTGCGCCAGCGATGCCGGCGCATTTCGAGGGGAGGGAACCATGCATTCGGCATTTTCCATCGCACTCGCCGGCCTGTTCAGTCTGTCGTGTTTCGACAGTGCCGACGCCCAGAACGTCAGAAGAGTTGCAATACCGCCGCTCAAGCATAAGGAAACGCTTGCCTACTCGCTGCAGACCGTCAGCGTCCAGGCGAACTGCTTCCCGCCGCGGCTACGCGGCGTTCTTGCTTATATCGCCGCCAAGACCGGTCGCCGTCCAATGGTAACCTCGGGGTTCCGGGCGCACGGTCGATCTCATTCCCAGCATCGCTACTGCGCAGCCGCCGATATCCGGATCCCCGGCGTTTCGGAGCGCACCATCATTGCGATCGCTGAATCGGCACCAGGAATCGGCGGGATCGGCCGTTACTGCAACGGCATCGTCCATGTGGACGTGGGCCCCAAACGACGATGGACCTATTGCTGAGCCTCAACCGTCTACCTTTGCAGCCGGCTTGCGATTGAGATTGCGCCGGATCATGCCGAGATTTGCGCCACCGATCAGGAATGCGGTCGCGAAGTAGACAGCCATGGCGATCACGATCAGAAGGCCGAGCGTGCCGACCTTCGTCGTCAGGTGCGCGCTTGAGGCAAGCCACGGCTCCCAGCGGTGCTGCAGGTACATGATCACGCCGCCCATGACGGCCGCCGACACGACGAGCAGCGCCGTGCGCCGCGCCAAGGCCCATTCCCAGGTGAGATGGCGACGACGCAGCAGGGTGGTGAAGAGCAGTACGGTGCTTATCCAGCCTGCCGTCGCTTCCGCGACTGCAATGCCGGGAGCGCCGAGGAACGGGAAGAGTGTCAGCGCCGAGGCGCAATTGACGCCAACGGCGATGGCGGAAAAGCGCATCGGCGTCCTGGTGTCCTCGCGCGCGTAGAATCCCGGCTGCAGCGCCTTGATCAGCACGAAAGCCGGCAGGCCAATGCCGTAGATGGCGAGGATGGAGCCGACGATGGAGGTGTTTTCCTGATGGAAGGCACCGCGCTCATAGAGCACACGGATGATTTCGTCGGAGAGAATCCAGAGCGCGAAGGCAGCGGGGATGGTCAGGAACAGTACGAATTCCATCGACCGGTTCTGCAGGTTTGCGGCCTCGCGCAGATTGCCGCCCTTCAGGGCGCGGGCGAGTTCCGGCAGCAGCACCACGCCGACGGCGACGCCGACGACGCCGAGCGGCAGCTGATAGATACGGTCGGCATACTGGAGGGCTGCAATGGCGCCTTCGCGCGAGGACGCAATCGCCTGGCCGATCATCTGGTTGATCTGGGTAATGCCGCCAGTCACCGCCGCGGGGATCGCGAGGATCAGCAGTCGTTTGACGTTGGGCGTGAAGCGCGGGAAACGCAACCCGATGCTCATGCCGGCGTGGAGCACGCCGAAGTAGACGACGGCGAGCTGCAGGATACCGGCGACGAGCACGCCCCAGGAGAGATACCACGCGGTCTGCAGGGGCTCCGCGCCGATATAGAGCGCATAGAACAGCGCGCCGATCATCACGACGTTGAGGAAAACGGGCGCAATCGCGGCGGCGAAGAAATGATGGAGCGAATTCAGCATGCCGCTCATCATCGCCGTCAGCGACATGCACATGAGGTAGGGGAACATGACCGCCGCCATGCGCACGGTAATGTCGAACTTGTCCGGATCGTTGGTAAAGCCCGGCGCGATGACGAAGCGCACGAGCAGGGGCATGGAGAGCTCCATCACGATGGTGATGAGCAGCAGCACCGAAAACAGCACGCCGAACACTTCTTCCGAAAAGCGCTTGGCACCATCGGTGCCGTTCGCCTCGATCTCCTTGGCAAAGAGCGGCACGAAGGCGGCATTGAAAGCGCCTTCCGCAAAGAGCCGCCGGAAGAGGTTCGGAAAACGGAAGGCGGCATAAAAGACGTCGGCCATCGGACCGGTGCCGAGTGCGGCCGCCATCAGCGTTTCACGGGCGAAGCCGAAGATGCGGCTGCCGAGCGTGGCGCCGCCGACGGTGGCGAATTTTCTAACGAGGCTCATGCGTTTGGGCTCATGCGGGCGAATCCGCCTTCTTTTCTGTTTGCGTCGCGGCGCTGGCCGTAGCAGGCGGCGCGATGATGCCGGAGGGCATGCGCTCGCGCAGCTCGTCCTGTTCCTCGGCCATCACGGCCTTGAGGCGCGCGGTGATATTCGAGCGCTTGCTGTCGCCCGAGATTTTCTGGCCGACGAGATCGGTCACGTAGAAGGTGTCGATGACCTTCTCGCCGAAGGTGGTGATGCGGGCCGACTGAATGTCGAGCGAAAGATCCGAGAGAACCGCTGTGATTTCCGACAGCAGGCCAGGCCGGTCAAGGCATTCGACTTCGATGACCGTGAACTTGTTCGACAGGCTGTTGGAGATGTTGACCGACGGCGGGATGACGAAGGCCTTGCTCTTCTTGCGGTTCTTGGTGCGGGTCGCGATGACCTCGGGCAGCCGCTTGCGGCCGGAAAGCACGTCCTCGATCATCCGCCCGATGGTGCCGGCGCGGCGCAACTCGTCGGCATCGTCCTTGAATTCGCGGCTGACGTGGATCGTATCGAGCGCACGCCCATCCGACGTCGTGAAGATTTGCGCGTCGACGATGTTGGCACCGGCAGCGGCACAGGCACCGGCGATGACGGCCAGGAGGCGTGGATGGTCGGGCGAGAGCACCGTGATCTCGGTGATCGCGTGGAAACTGTCGGTCCGCACCATTGTCGCCAGCGCTTGGCCGGCCTTGTCCGCCTGCCGGATGAAGCCGGCGTGCCGGACCTGATCTTCCAGGGGAACGGAGAGCAGATAGGGCTGGTAGTGCAGCTTGCTGTAGATCTTGCGGTCCTTCTGGCTCCAGTCGGAGAGCGCGTTGTAGAGCGCTTCGGCTGCGAAATTGGCGCGCTCCTTGCGCGAAACCTCCGAGAAGCCGCCGGCAAGCAGCAGTTCCGTTTCATAGTAAAGCGTGCGCAGCAACTGGCCTTTCCAGCCGTTCCAGACACCGGGACCGACGGCGCGGATGTCGCAGATCGTCAGGATCAGCAGCATCTTCAGCCGGTCGAGCGACTGCACCACATCGGCGAAGTCGGTAATCGTCTTGCGGTCCGTAAGGTCGCGCGTCTGCGCGACCATCGACATGACCAGATGCTCCTGGATCAGCCAGACGACCAACTCTGTCTGCTTCTGCGACAGGCCGAAACGGGCGCACAGCTTGCGGGCGACACGGGCGCCGGCAATGGAATGGTCTTCTTGGCGGCCCTTGGCAACGTCGTGCAGCAGCACGGCAAGGTAGAGCGCCTCGCGGTCCTCGATGCCGGGCATCAATTTGTTTGCGAGCGGGTGCAGGTCGTCGGCCTTGCCCTTGTCGATTTCCGACAGGACGTCGACGGTGCGGATCAGATGCTCGTCCACCGTATAATGGTGGTACATGTTGAACTGCATCATCGCGACGATCTTGCCGAATTCGGGAATGAAGCGGCCGAGCACACCGGCCTCGTTCATGCGCCGCAGAATGAGCGCGGGGTCGCCCTTCGAAGTCAGGATCGACATGAAGAGGCGATTGGCCTCATCGTTTTCGCGCAGATCGCTGTCGATGAGGTTGAGCGAGCGCGTCACCCGCTTCAGCGCATCGGGATGGAATTCCAGCCCGTTGATGTCGGCAACATGGAACAGGCGGATGATGTTGACCGGGTCGTGCTTGAAGACATCCGGGCTTGCAAGCGCGATACGACCGCGGTCCTCGACGAACTCCGTGCTGCCGGCGATCTTGCGGCTGCGGTGCGCAAAGCGGCTGATGACACCGGTGAGGCCGGGCGTCGACTTCGCCTGCTGATCCTCGAGCGCCGCGCAGAGGATGCGCGTCAGGTCGCCGACGTCCTTGGCGACGAGGAAGTAGTGCTTCATGAAGCGCTCGACGGCCGAAAGGCCGGGTCGCGAATGATATCCAAGCGCTTCGGCGATCTCGCGTTGAATGTCGAAGGACAGCCGTTCCTCGGCCTTTCCGGTCAGGAAATGCATGTGGCAGCGCACCGCCCAGAGGAAGTCGTCGGCCTTCTCGAAAACGCGATACTCGTGCTTGGAGAGAACGCCGAGTGGCACCAGCTCCGCCGTGTCGCGAACATGGTAGTAGTATTTCGAAATCCAGAAGAGCGTGTGCAGGTCGCGCAGGCCGCCCTTGCCTTCCTTGACGTTCGGCTCGACGAGATAGCGCGTGTCGCCCGCCTTGCGGTGGCGCTCGTCACGCTCGGCAAGCTTGGCGGCGATGAATTCGGGGCCGGTGCCGGTGACGATTTCCTTGTCGAAGCGCGTCTCCAGTTGCGTTTCCAGCGATCGCAGGCCACAGATGTAGCGCATCTCGAGGATCGCAGTGCGGATCGTCATGTCCGACTTCGACAGCGCAATGCACTCTTCCAGGGTGCGCGTAGCATGGCCAACCTTGAAGCCCATGTCCCAGAGGACGTAGAGCATGAATTCGACTGCTTTGTGCGTCTCCTCCGCCGGCTTCGGCTGGAACAGGAACAGAAGGTCGATATCGGAGCCTGGCGCCAGCGTGTCGCGGCCATACCCGCCAACGGCGGTGACGGCGAACTTGTCCTTCTGCTTCGGAAAGACGTGGGTGCAGACGAACTCGTAGAGGACCGTGACGATCTGGTCCTGCAGCCAGGAAATACGGCGGGCACAATTGATGCCGCTGCCATCGGCAGAAAGCAACTCGCGCGCAATTTGTCTACCTTCGCTGCTCGCCTTCTTGAGGATCGCCAGCAGATCGGACCGCATGACGTCGGGCCGCGTCTTGTTGGCCTCGGCCACCGCGTCGCACGTCTTCGAGAGATGATCGGTGTCGAGGATATCGGAGAAATCGATGTCGTTCGTCGTCGCCATGCGCGGGGCGGCTCCCTGTTCGCGTGGCGCAGCCGTGTGCTGCTGCTCCTCTCGTTTCGTCTGCATGCGCTATAGCCTCTTTGCCCGCCGATGACACGGGCTTTCATACTGCAGAACCTTTAATTTTGGCGAAAAGGTGTTGCCGCGCGCGAAAGCGGCGGCATCGGGCGATCAGGCAGCGATCTGAGCCTGTACGGAATAGAGCACCTGCCGCGTTTCGCTGGTGATCGCCTCCAGCGTCTCTTGGTCGCACTCGCGGTAGCCGGCTTTGGCAACACACGAGGAAAGTTCCAGAATCCGGGCGCAGCAGCGGATGATCTGCAGCAGGCCGAAGGGAGAAGCCCAGCCGCGCGGGGTGCCGTGCTCATCCGCAAGCCGCAGCGCTTCAAGCGCGCTGAAGATCGCCGCAAGCCTCTGGGTCTCGTTGAGCAGCCGATCCATGAACATCGGCTAGCCCTGCTTCAGCTTCTTCTTGAGGTCGTAGAGCGCGTCCATCGCCTCGCGCGGGGTCATGTCGTCGAGGCTCATGGCCTTTAGCGCTTCTTCCACCTTCGATGGGCCACGGCTGGCATCCTCGCGCCGAACCGCCACCTGGAACAGCGGCAGGTCGTCGATGAGCTGGCTCGCCGGGTTCTTGCGGTCGGCGTCCTCGAGGCGTGTCAGCACGTCGCGGGCACGCGCCACCACCGAGGCCGGCAGGCCGGCAAGCCGGGCAACCTGGATGCCGTAGGAGCGGTCGGCAGCACCCGGGCCGACCTCGTGCAGGAAAATCACGTCGCCGTCCCATTCCTTCACGCGCATCGTCGCGTTCGATAACCGTGCAAGCTTTTCCGACAGCACCGTCAGTTCGTGGAAGTGGGTGGCGAAGAGGCCGCGGCAGCGGTTCCCTTCGTGCAGATGTTCGACGGCGGCCCAGGCTATGGAAAGGCCGTCGAAGGTAGCCGTACCACGGCCGATCTCGTCGAGAATAACAAGGGACCGGTCGGTCGCTTGATTGAGGATCGCCGCCGTTTCGACCATTTCGACCATGAAGGTCGAGCGGCCGCGCGCAAGATCGTCGGAAGCGCCGACGCGCGAGAACAGCCGATCGACGATGCCGATATGGGCTGACGTCGCCGGCACGAAGGACCCCATCTGCGCGAGGATCGCGATCAGTGCATTCTGACGCAGGAAGGTCGACTTACCGCCCATGTTCGGGCCGGTCAGCAGCCAGATCGCGCCATCCTTGCCGCCGGAGACGGGAGAGAGATCGCAGTTGTTGGCAACGAACGGGCCAGATGATTGCCGCCGCAGCGCCTGTTCGACGACAGGGTGGCGTCCGCCTTCGATCGCAAACATCTTCGAGCCGTCGACCAGCGGCCGGCAATAGGCCTGCTCGTCTGCAAGCAGCGCAAGGCCGGCGGCAACGTCGATGACGGCGAGCGCGCGAGCCCCCGCCTTGATTGCTTCCGCTTCGGCGACGACGGCCGAGGTCATGTGGTCGAATGCCGCCAGTTCGATAGCAAGCGCCTTGTCGGCGGCGTTGGCGATCCGGCTTTCCAGATCGGCAAGCTCGGTGGTGGTGAAGCGCATCGCGTTCGCCATCGTCTGGCGGTGGATGAAGCGACCCTTGGCCTCCGGCGTATCGGTCATCGGCCCGGCATTGCCGGCAGTGACTTCGATGAAGTAGCCGAGGATATTGTTGTGCTTGATCTTCAGCGATTTGATGCCGGTTTCCTCGGCATATTGCAGCTGCAGGCCGGCAATCACCCGGCGCGATTGATCGCGCAGCGCCCTGACCTCGTCCAGTTCGGTGTTGGCGCCGTCCCGCAAGAAGCCGCCGTCGCGCTTCAGCAGCGGCAGCTCGTCGCCCAGTGTTTCGGAAAGCAGCGTTGCGAGGCCGGCCGGGAGGGCCTCGAGGCGCGAAAGCGCGAGCTTCAGCTCTTCCGGCAGCAGTGCTTCCGACAGCAGCCGGGCGACATCGCCCGCAGCACTCAGGCCCTGACGGATGGCGGCAAGGTCACGCGGCCCGCCACGGTCGAGTGCAAGACGCGAAAGCGCGCGCGGCATATCGGGAACATGCTTGAGATGGTGGCGCAGGTCGCCGCAAAGCGAAGGCTCCTCCATCAGGAAACCGATCGAATCCAGCCGCTCATTGATCCGGATGGGATCGGTCAACGGCGACATCAGCCGTTCGGCCAGCAAGCGTGCCCCGCCGCCCGTCACGGTACGGTCGATCGCCTTCAGCAACGAGCCGTTGCGATCGCCTGAAAGCGTGCGGGCAAGTTCGAGATTGGCACGGGTGGCGGGATCGATGAACAGCGTTGACGCGGCGCTTTCGCGCTCCGGCCGCCCGAGCGGCGGCCGTTCGGCGATCTGTGTCTTCTCGACATAGGCGACGGCTGCAGCGGCGGCGGCATGCTCGGCGCGCGAAAAGGTGCCGAAGCCATCAAGCGTCGAGACATTGAAATAGCGCGCGATCCGCCCCTCGGCGGTGGCGCTGTCGAAGAGCACGGATGGTTGCGGAACGGCGGTGCGGCCGAGTACGTCGAAAACAGGTTTCAGCTCGGCATCGTGAAAGATCGTATCGGGCACGATCAGTTCACGCGGGTCGATCCGCAGGATATCGGCAAGCAGCCGCGAGCTTTCGGTCTCGGCCAGGCGGAAAATTCCGGTCGAGATGTCGATCCAAGCCAGCGCCAATACCGGCTCGGCGCTGCCGCGAATCCGGGTAAGTGCCATCAGATAGTTCGATTCCGACGGCGAAAGCAGCTTTTCCTCGGTGATCGTGCCCGGCGTCACCAGGCGGATAACGTCGCGTTTCACGACGGACTTGGATCCGCGCTTCTTGGCTTCGGCCGGGTCCTCGACCTGCTCGCAGACGGCAACCCGGAAGCCGAGGGCGATCAGCTTCTGCAGGTAGTCGTCGGCCGCATGAACAGGCACGCCGCACATAGGAATGTCCTGCCCCATGTGCTGGCCGCGCTTGGTCAGCGTGATGCCCAGTGCACGGGAGGCTTCCAGAGCATCCTCGAAGAACAGCTCGTAGAAATCGCCCATGCGATAGAACAGCAACGAGTCAGGGTTGTTGGCCTTGATCTCGATGAATTGCTCCATCATCGGCGTTGCCGAGGCGCGGCTTTCTTCCGTGGCCAGCTCGGCAGCCGAAAAGGCTTCTATTCCAGTGTCTATTCGTTCGTTCACGGAGATGCATTTTTTCCAAAAAAGAGGTGCCAACCCTAGCCGCCCGCCGCTATAGATGACAACCGCGATTGAGGAAGAGCAAGGCGTCACCCACAAGACGTTGGAGGAAAAATGCCCGACACCGAGAAGAAGCAGCGGCCGGTTACATCAGTGACCGACAACGAGGCTCTTGAGTTCCACGCCATGGGGCGGCCCGGAAAGCTGGAGATCAACGCCACGAAGCCTATGGCGACCCAGCGCGATCTGTCGCTCGCCTATTCGCCTGGCGTTGCCGTTCCGGTGAAGGCAATCGCCGCCGATCCCGCCACCGCCTATGATTATACGACGCGCGGCAACATGGTCGCGGTCATCTCGAATGGTACCGCAATTCTCGGTCTCGGCAATCTCGGTGCACTGGCCTCCAAGCCTGTTATGGAAGGCAAGTCGGTGCTATTCAAGCGCTTTGCCGACGTCGACTCCATCGATCTCGAAGTCGATACCGAAAACGTCGATGAGTTCATCAACTGCGTCCGCTTCCTCGGTCCCTCGTTCGGCGGCATCAATCTCGAAGACATCAAGGCGCCCGACTGTTTCATCATCGAGCAGCGTCTGCGCGAACTGATGGACATCCCGGTTTTCCATGATGACCAGCACGGCACGGCGATCATTGCTGCCGCTGGTCTCATCAATGCGCTGGAACTGACCGGTCGCGACCTGAAAACGACGAAACTCGTCTGCAATGGCGCGGGTGCAGCAGCCATCGCCTGCGTTGAGCTCATCAAGGCCATGGGCTTCGCGCCCGAGAATATCGTCCTTTGCGACACCAAGGGCGTGATCTACCAGGGCCGCACCGAGGGCATGAACCAGTGGAAGTCGGCGCATGCGGTCAAGACCAAGGCGCGCACGCTCGAGGAGGCGATGAAGGGCGCGGACGTGGTTTTTGGCCTCTCGCAGAAGGGCGCGTTCTCCGAGAGCATGATCCGCTCCATGGCTGATCGCCCGATCATCTTTGCGATGGCCAATCCCGATCCGGAAATTACGCCCGAAGAGGTTACCCGCATCCGCGACGACGCCATCATGGCAACGGGTCGCTCCGATTATCCGAACCAGGTCAACAACGTCCTCGGTTTTCCCTATATTTTCCGTGGCGCGCTGGACGTCCGTGCGACCACCATCAACGACGCCATGAAGATCGCTGCTGTTGAGGCGCTGGCAAATCTCGCCCGCGAGGACGTTCCTGACGATGTTGTTGCCGCTTATCAGGGCAACCGCCCGCGCTTTGGTGCGCAATACATCATTCCGGTGCCGTTCGATCCGCGCCTGATCTCGGCGATCCCGGTTGCTGTGGCACAGGCAGCGATTGACAGCGGCGTAGCGCGCAAGCCGATTACAGATATGGCGGCCTATGCCCGCGAACTTTCCGGCCGCCGCGATCCCATCGCCTCGACGCTGGCGAGCCTCTACGAACGCGTTCGCCGCCGTCCAAAGCGGGTGGTTTTTGCCGAGGCCGAAGAAGAGCAGGTCATGCGTGCGGCAATGTCCTACGCAAACCAGGAGCTCGGCACGGCGATCCTGCTCGGCCGCGAAGACCTGATCCACCAGACCGCCGAGCGCGCCGGCATCGACCTCAATCGGCCGGGGCTGGAAATCGTCAACGCACGTATCTCCACCCGCGTCGAAACTTATATCGACTACCTCTATGCGCGCCTGCAGCGCAAAGGCTACCTGCATCGTGACGCACAGCGTCTGATCCATCAGGATCGCAACCACTTCGCCGCTTGCATGGTGGCGCTTGGTGACGCCGATGGGATGGTTACTGGTATCACCCGCAACTATTCGACGGCCCTGGAAGATGTGCGCCGCTGCATCGACATGAAACCCGGCCATCGGGTCATCGGCGTATCGATCGCGCTGTGCCGCGGCCGGACGGTGTTCGTCGCCGATACAGCGGTTCACGATATGCCGAACGCCGAGGAGCTCGCCGATATCGCTGTCGAGGCCGCAGGCTTTGCGCGCCGCATGGGCTATCAGCCGCGCGTCGCCATGCTTGCCTATTCGACCTTCGGTCATCCGTCGGGCGAACGCTCCGAGCGTGTGCGCGAGGCGGTGAAAATCCTCGACAAGCGCCGCCTCGATTTCGAGTATGACGGCGAGATGGCGGCCGACGTGGCGCTGAACCGCAAGGTCATGGAGCAGTATCCGTTCTGCCGCCTGTCCGGCCCGGCCAACGTGCTCGTCATGCCGGCCTTTCACTCAGCCTCGATCTCCACGAAGATGCTGCAGGAGCTTGGCGGTTCGACTGTCATCGGCCCGATCCTCGTCGGCCTCGACAAGGCCGTTCAGATCACTTCGATGGGCGCAAAGGATTCCGACATCGTCAACATGGCGGCGATCGCCGCCTATACGGCTGGATCGTGAAACAAAAACGGAGCGGGAGGCATCCTCCCGCTCCGTCTTCCATCTGCTTGAAAGTCAGCTCGCGAAACGACCGGCGTCGGCGCCGTAGTAGTTCAGGTAGCGATCGGAAATGCTGGCGATCGGCAACACGATCAGGACATCCGTCGTATTGAAGGCCTTGTCGACCACGGCGGTCGAACCGACCATGGCGCCGAGGCGCAGGTAACCCTTGATCAACGGCGGCAGTGCCATCAGAGCCCGCTTCGGGTTGACGGCTTCGGCCGGCATCAGATCCATGTCGCGCGCAAGGTGCGGAAGAGCGGCGACGGCCCACTCATCCTTCGCGGCGACGTTGTGATGCAGGAAGGACAGTGCCAGCGCATGGCTTTCCGGGTGGATGCCCGGGAAGGAGGCGCAACCGAACATGGCGCCCATGCCATGCTTCAGCGCATAGGCCCAGTTGCCCTGCCACAGAAGCTCGACCGTGCGCTTGGTGCGGTAGTCGGGCAGCACACAGGAGCGGCCGAGTTCCATGAACCGTTTGTCCGGATGGCGAGCAAGCAGCTCGTCGATGGCGAATTCCGAAGCCGAGTAAAAGCCGCCGTTCGCCATGGCGACTTCCTGTCGCAGCAGGCGATAGGTGCCGACGATCTGGTCCTCGCTGTCACCCTCGATCGAGCGGTCGAGCACGAGCAAATGATCGCAGAACGTGTCGTAGGAATCGAAATCGCGCTTGCGGCGCATGGCCTCCGGCGAAAGCTGTGCCCCCATTTCTTCGACGAAGACGCGGAAGCGGACGGCCTGGGCGGCATCGATCTCGCTGGCCGTTCGGGCAAGGCGAGTTTCGAGATTGCCGATGCGGCCGAGAACGTCGCCTTCCTTTAGCGCAAGCGTGGTCGATGGCCGGGGGGGCTCGGCGACAGCGTCACAGTTGAGGGCGTCTGCTGACATGGCGATTCTCCCGTTGCCGGCTTTTGACACGCCATAAAACACTTATATGCGACAGGAAAGTGACATCATACAGCCGCCATACGCAAGAAGCGTGCCGGTTATTTGATGGCTACCGCGCTTCCACGCGGCGGGCCGAAAGCGCAGCAACAGCTTGGACTTCCGTCAGCAACCTTATCGGGTCAACCGGCTTTACCATGACGCGGTTTGCACCATTCAGCAAGACTTGTCTACGGGATTCGTCGCGCTTGTCGGCGGTGAGCACGAGGATCGGAACAGGCGGAAGATCGAGCCGGCGTTCGTGCCCGCGTAGCCGGCCAAGCATGTCGATGCCGTCGCCTCCTGGCATGGAAAGGTCGCTGATGACAATGTCAGGGCGCACGCTTCCCTCCGACAGCGCGGCGTCGAGCAGCATCTCGAAGTGCTCGACGTGCTCGACGGTATGACCGGCTTTTTCGAGCATGGCGCGAATGAGCATCGCGTTGATCGGGTCGTCTTCCGCCAGCAGGATACGCAGCCCGCTCTGGATTCCCGCTTCCGGAATGGCAACGCTGAAACCGGGCTGGTTATCGTTCAACGCATCGCGCTTCTCCATGCCGCGCATCCGTCCACGCAGCACGTCGATCAGCGATTGCTCGCGCAGCGGCCGTATCAGCCACGCGTCGAATAGGTCGAGGGGATGGGCGTTGCGCTCCTCGGGGTTGACCAGGAAGATTTTGCGCAGTCCCAGTGCCGCGATTTCAGCACGGTCGGCAAGGTGCTCGGCGAACTCCGTCGACATCCGGTGGTCGACGATGATGTCGGTTGGCCTGCGGTCGCCCGCAGCCATGGCGAGCAACATGTCACGGGCGCTCGCACCGTCGGTGACCAGGTGGCAATCGCCGCCGAGCGTTGCGATCGTCTCCGATATCGCTTTGCGCGCCGAACCGGCCGGTGCCAGCAGCAGCACGACGCTGCCTGCAAGCACGGCCTTGTGGCGACTGCGGCGTTCCTCCGGAATGGCGATCGGAAAGCGGATGCTGAACTCGCTACCGGCTCCCTTTTCGCTTGTCACCGTAAGTGTGCCGCCAAATTCGCGCATGATGCGGGCGGAGATGGAGAGACCAAGCCCTGTCCCGGCGCTCTTCTCGACCAGCGTTCCGCCCTGCTCGAATTCGCCGAAGATGCGGTTTTGTTCTTCCTCGGTCATGCCGGGGCCGGTGTCGGTGACACTGATCAGCACGTTGTTCGCCTGCAGCGATGCCTGGACGAAAACGCCGCCCGCCTGCGTGAATTTCACGGCGTTGCCGATCACGTTGAACAGCACCTGTCGCAGGCGCGCCGGATCGAAGCTCATCATGTCTGGAAGGTCGGAGGATACCGTTGTCCCAATCTCGATGCCCTTTTCATGGGCGCGGTGGGCCAGCATTTCGACGACGCTTTCAAGGAGTTTGCGCAGCGATTCTGCGCGGGGGCGCAATTGGAAACGACCGACCTCGATGGTCGAGAAGTCTAGGAGGTCCTCGACCAGCTGCGTCAGCGCATAGCCGGATTGGCGGATGCCCGTCAGATAGTTCTGCTGTTCCTGCGTCAGCCGTGTCTCGGTCAGCAGATGCGTCATGCCGAGGATGCCGGACAGCGGAGTGCGGATTTCATGGCTGACCGTGGCAAGCAGGCGTGATTTGGCTGCGCTGTTGTACTCGGCCTTCTGCCGGGCCTCCTCGCGGGCTTGTGCGGTCAGCCGTTCGTCGGTGATATCGCGAGCGATGCTCTGCAGCAGGAGCCGTCCGTCGGCGGGGTCGCGGGTAACGACGTCACGCCAGAAAAAGATGCGTTGGCCTTCCGGCGTCGAGATCTCCACCTCGAAGCGATGCGGTGCCGAGCCCGGTCGAAAGGCGATGCCAATCTCCTCACACGTCAGTCCCTCTGGATTGAGCCTGCCGGTCAGCCGACGAAACGCCTCGTTGGCGCCAACGATGCGCCGATCCATGTTCCGTGTGACGGTAATGTCGCCAAGCGCATCGTGGATCTCCGCAAAGAGAGCCGCCCTCTGGCTCCATGCGGATGAAACGCCGGTGAGGTGTTTCCGCAACGGGCGTTGTCTGGTGGTTGCGAGCATCGCGAGCAGGACAACGAAGGACAGCGCGGCAACGCCGAGCCCTATCGATGGCAGCAGAGGGCCGCCCGTCTGCGCCACGACAACAAGGAGAAAGCCGCCAACAAGGCCGAGACCGCCCAACCACCAGGATAGAAGCTTGCGGCCGACGCGGCTGCGTTGGAATTGCGGTGAAACGAACTCGGCTTGATAGGCAACAATATCCGAGTCCCGCTCACCGTGGCGATGAGCGGTATGCCGCCCGAACGCGGCGGCAAGTCTGTCGTGCAATTGACCGAGACCTTGCATGCCCGCCGGAATAGCACGGCGGCGGTTCCAAATGCCTTCAGCAAACCGCTAAGATTTTAACGGTCTGCGTTTTTAGGTTGTATCAGCTCGTCCAGAATCACGCATCCCGCGCCGATCGTGATAAAACTGTCGGCCAAGTTGAAGACGGCGAACGACCATGTCTCGGTGTGAAACAGGATGTAGTCGATCACATGCCCGTAGAGGAAGCGATCGATCAGGTTCCCGAGCGCGCCGGCGATGATCAGCGCGTAGCCGAGGTGAGCGAAGGTGCGCTGCTTGTTGGTGCGATGCCAGAGCCAGATGACGAAAGCGACGATGATGAGGCGCATGCCGACGATGAACCAGCCGTCCATGCCCGAGAGCATCGAGAAGGCGACGCCGAGATTGTAGGTTCGGTAAAGCGCCAGCATCGGGAAAAGATGCACCGGCTCCTGCAGTGGTAGGGTGTGGTCGACAACGATCTTGACGATCTGGTCGAGTGCGACGGCGATGACGATGAAGATCAGGATTGGCAGCGGCCGGGCAAGCAGCGTCGGTCGTTCTAGCGTCTGTTCGGTCATTTGGCCTCGTCGAGTGAGAGGAGGTGGCGGCGCACCTCGAACAGCATGACGGCGCTGGCGACGGCAAGATTGAGCGAGTCGGCACGGCCCTGCTGCGGAATGCGGGCAAGCGCATCGGCTTCCTTGGCAAGATGCTCGGGCAGCCCGGACTGCTCGTTGCCCATCAGGATCACCACCGGCTTCTTCTTGTAGTCGATGGTACGGTAGTCAACTGACCCTGCCAGATGCGTAGCAACGACGGAAGCTCCAGCGTGCTTCTTCCAGGCAATGAATTCTTCCGCCGTGGCGCGTGCAACGGGAACGGCAAACACCGAGCCCATGGTGGCGCGCACCGTTTCGAGCGAGAAGGGATCGGTCGTCTCGCCGACAAGGATGACGCCAGAGGCGCCGGCAGCGTCGGCTGTGCGGATGATCGTGCCGAGGTTGCCGGGATCGCGCACGCGATCGAGGGCGATCCAGGTTTCACCCGGCCTTGGGTGGATCTCGCGCAATGGCTTCCAGCGGCTTTCGAAGATGCCGACCACCATCTGCGGATTGTCGCGACGGGTGATCGAGGAAATCACCTTCTCGCTGACCTCGAGCACCAGCCCACCGGAGGCGACCGTCTTTGCCGCCATCTGCTCGACCAGCGGCTTGCCCTTGGCCGCTTTGGCATAGACAAGCGTGCGGATCGTCCAGCCGAGTTCGATCGCGTCGATGACCAGCTTCAAGCCTTCGGCCATGAAGGTGCCGCTCTGCTCGCGGGTCTTCTTGTCGCTGAGCGCCTTAATGTCCTTGATGATCGGATTGGCGAGCGAGGTAACCTCTTTCACGTGCCCGACCTTATGCGGGCCGTGGCCCCTGTGTTCATGGCTCATTTGGGTACCAACGGGAGAAGAGTGAGGTGGAGAGTGCGCGGCCCGGCGCCTTGCCGTCCAGCCCGGCCTCGCGAAGGACGAGCTCGCCGGATTCGACGACACCGCCGGCCCCGCGCATGGTCTCGCGCATCAGTTCATGGATCGAATAGAAGCTGGCCCGGATCGAATAGGCCGTCAACACAAGTCCAACCGCCTTCGGAGACAGGATTTCACGGCAGATATCGAGCATCAGCGGCAGGTGCGCGAAAAGATGCCAAACCTCGCCGTTCGGGCCGCGGCCGAAGCTCGGCGGATCAGTGAGGATGATGTCGTAGGTGTTGCCGCGGCGTTCTTCCCGTAGGATGAACTTCATCGCGTCTTCACAGATCCAGCGGATCGGCGCCTTCTCCAGCCGGCTCATCGCCTGGTTTTCGCGCGCCCAGCCGATCGCCTTCTTGGAAGCATCGACATGCGTAACCTCGGCGCCCGCGGCGGCGGCGACGAGCGAGGCTACACCGGTGTAGCCGAACAGATTCAGAACCTTCAATGGCCGCTTGGCGGCCTCGACCTTTTGCTTCATCCAGGTCCAGTGGGCGATCTGCTCGGGAAAGACGCCGACGTGGCGGAACGAGGTAAAGCGACCGAGGAAATCCACGCCGAGCAGATTGAGCGGCCAGGTCTCGCCGAGCGCCTCCTTAGGAAAGCGCCAGCGCCCGGTGCCTTCCTCGTCGGTATCGCCGGTGAACACTGCATCGACCTTCTCCCAGGCCTGTTTCGGCAAGGACGGCTGCCAGAACGCCTGGCCCTCCGGTCGCACGATCCGGTAGGGGCCGTATTGCTCCAGTTTCTCGCCATTGCCGCTGTCGATCAGATGGAAGTCGCCTGCGCCAAGGGATTCGAGGATGACGGGCACGCGTTCAGCCGGACGCTCGCCAGTCCGCACCATCAGCGGCCGGTCGATTGCCGTAGGCACGGAGGCAGGTTCGCGCACCCTTTCACGGGCCGGCGCCGGCTTCGCCGCGGGCTTTGCCGGGCGCGGGCCTCGATCGTCGGCGCGGCGTCCGCCGGAGGGGCCGGCGGCGGGTTTCTGGCCTGGCCGGCGTTCTTTCTGTCTCAACGTGATCTTCCGCGTGCTTCAATTCGATAGAGTCCGTGCAAATAGCATTCCGTTTCATCTTGGCAAAGCGCTTTCGGGCTGTGATAAATTGAGCCACATCGAAAAGGGGAGGATTTTCGGATGGACTTGACCGGCGAAGAACGGATTACCGCACCCCGGGATGTCGTATGGGCGGCACTCAATGATCCCGAGATATTGAAGCAGTGCATTCCGGGCTGTCAGAAACTGGAGATGAAGTCCCCGACGGAGCTCACGGCAGTGGTGAAGGTCAAGATCGGTCCGGTTTCGGCGACGTTCAACGGCGAGGTCTTGCTCTCCAACATTCAGGCACCGGAAAGTTACACGATCTCGGGCGAGGGTAAGGGCGGTATTGCCGGCTTTGCGAAGGGCGGCGCTGATGTCGTATTGAAGGACGAGGGCGGGGAAACGGTCCTGCAGTATGAAGCAAAGGCCCAGGTTGGTGGCAAGATTGCCCAACTCGGCGCGCGGTTGATCGACTCAACCTCCGCTAAACTGGCACAGCAGTTCTTCTCCAGCTTCAACGCCGCCGTCAGTGCCAAAGCCGCAGAATAAGGGTCGGAATTGACAGATTTCTCCATTCAGACGACGTCACCATCCGTGAAGTGGACCATCAGATCGCCACTTCAGTCGGAGTTGGAAAGGCTGGCCGACATCTATCTGGCCGTCCGCCGCGAAACATTCAAATGGGTCGATCCGGCCAGCTTCCGCCACGAGGATTTCAGCGTCCACACACAGGGCGAAGACCTATGGATTGCAGAAGCGCCGAACGGTGAGACCGCGGGCTTCATGACCCTGTGGCCGCCGGACGATTTCATTCACATGCTTTATATCAGCAAGTCCTGGCAAGGGCAGGGGGCGGGAGCCGCCTTGCTCGCGGCGCTGCCGAACTGGCCACTCAGGAAGTATCGGCTGAAATGCCTGGTCAAGAACGAGCGTGCGAACGCCTTCTATCGATCCAAGGGGTTCATCGTCACGGGATCCGGCTCATCGGCGGAAGGCGACTACGAAGAGATGAGTTTCTACCCAGCCGCCCGGGATGCGCACGCCTATTGAAGCTGCGGCTTCTTCAGGAAAGCATTGCGATCAGCGGACCTGATGCGCAGCCACGCCTCGCGTCCATTGCGCACCACCCGCATCGGGATTTCCGCGCCGGCTGGGCCGCTGCTCCAGACCTTGCGATAGAAATCGGCAAGTCCATCGACCTCGCCGTCGCGGATCTCGGAAATGATGTCGCCTCGGCGCAGGCCGGCCTCGTCCGCAGGACTTCCGTCGGCGACGCTCATAACGATCACATCGCCGTTGCTTTCTGCGGAGAACGCGCCTAGCCATGGACGCGGTGGCTTGTTGACGCGGCCCTGGGTCATCAGGTCGTCCAGAATTGGCGGAAGCAGATTGATTGGCACGATCATGTTGATATCGACGGCGTCGCCGCCCTGACTCATCTGCAGCCGCAGTGACCCGATGCCAAGCAGCTTGCCGTCGCCATTAATGAGTGCCGCGCCTCCCCAGGAGGGATGCGCAGGCGTGGTGAAGATCGCCTCATCAAGCAGATATTCCCAATAACCCGCGAATTCCTGCTTTGCCACGATCCTGGCTTCCACGAACTGGCCGATTCCATCCGCCAGCACGACCGGATCACCGAGGTTAGCGCCGATGTCGTCGCCGAATTCCAATGCCGGCAGGCCGAGGTCACCCAGTGCTTGAAGCAGGCCGAACCCGGTCTCCTGATCGTAGGCGAGAGGATGGGCCGCGACAACGCGCCCGTCTAGCGTGGTCAGCCAGACTTCCTCGGCCTCGGTGATCAGGTAGCCGATGGTGAGGACCAGTCCGGATGGCTTGATGACGACGCCACTTCCCTCCCGGCGCGTGCCGAGTGTGCCGGCCGTAAAGGCATCATCAGGAATTGAGGAGCGAACGGCCACGACTGACCGCAGGATTTCGTCGATATTCATGGTCTCATCCTCGCAAGGCAGGGCTCGTATGCCGCGAAACGACTGTGCCGCCTAGCAGATGTGCAGTGGGTCGCATTTTATATAGCTATGAAGCCGGATCTATGGCTGCAAGTGGTTGCATAGCTGAATTTCGGCCCGCTGTCCGCCCTTGGCGTGCGCGTCACCTCGACGGCAGATGGCCCGCAATTTCCTCGGCGTGGGTCTTGTGGCGGCCCGCCTCGGCCTGCCAGCGAACGGCCGCTTTCGCTTCGGTTCGCGCGCGCTTGCGGTATTTGCCCTGATTGAGCCAGGTGGCTGCCGAGCCGACCAGCATGCCGATGATCAGCGTGATGAAAAGAAACACGAAGAACGGCGCTGACAAGGAAAGGACTTGGTCGTCCGGCCGAAACGGGTTGAAGGCGAGCGTCACCACCTGCCTGTTGGCGACGCAGAAGATGATCAAAATGATTCCGAGTGGTAAAAAAATCAAAAGGTTGGTGATCTTCTTCGCCATGCTCGGCCTCCGTATATCAACGCCCGTCGACTTTGACGCAGCGCTTTGATCTGGTCAGCAGGATAGTGGGCCGAGACCCAAGTTCAAGTGCGGGCCTGCCGCAGGCTGCATCAGGGAGAGGATCAATCCTCTTCGTCGGCCTGTCCCGGGTTGAGGCGCTCACGCAGCTCCTTGCCGGTCTTGAAGAAGGGAACCCACTTCTCCTCGACGAAAACGGTATCGCCGGTACGCGGGTTGCGGCCGGAGCGGGACGGGCGGTTCTTCACCGAGAAGGCGCCGAAGCCGCGCAACTCGACGCGATTGCCGGCCGCGAGCGCGTCGGTTATCTCATCGAGAACCGCGTTGACGATATTCTCGACGTCACGATGATAAAGATGCGGGTTGCGGGCTGCAACGATCTGCACCAGTTCGGACTTGATCACTTTCGTCCCCCTTAAATTATTGATTTTTTATCAATCATTGCCAACCTGCCAAACTGAAAGGAGCCCGTCAAGGAGCAACTTCTGCGGCAGGATTCCGCCGAGGTCGCGCGCCTTGGCAAGATCGTCATAACCAAGCAGCGTGAGGATATGAGATGCGCTGTTTGCGAGCAGGAAAGCTGTGTTTCTTCTCTTGTCCCAATCGACCTCAGGTAGGTTCTTGCTGACCTTGCGCGTCTCAAGGTAGGCCCTGATCTCGTCATTTCCGCCGATCTGGTCGATCAGCTTGACCTTGAGCGCCTGACGGCCGGTGAATATCGAGCCGTCCGCAAGCTTCTGCACCTCATCATGCGGCAGCTTGCGCCGCTCGGCGACGAGATCGACGAACCAGCCGTAGCTGTCGAGAATCATGTTGTTGATCATGGCCTTGGCCTCTTCGCTCGCCGGATGGAATGGCGACGGTTCGGCCTTCAAGGGCGACGATTTGATTTCTTCCATCGAAACGCCGATCTTGTCGAGCAGCGGCCTGATCTGCGGATACTGGAAGATCACCCCGATCGAGCCGGTGATCGAGCTGTCGCCGGCAATAATCATGTCGCCGGCGGTCGCGATCATGTAGCCGGCGGAAGCGGCCAGCGTGCGCACGTCGGATACGACAGGCTTCTTGGCGGCAATGGCGCGGATTGCCTTGAATATCCGCTCTCCGCCATAAGTCGTGCCCCCGGGTGAGGAAATCGAGACGATGACGGCCTTCACCGCATCGCTCTTTTCGATTTTCTTCAGCCGCTCCAGCAGCTCGTCATCATCGGTGATCAGCCCGGAAATGGTCACATGGGCGACGTGCGGCCGACTGGTCGCGATATCGCCGATGAGTGCCCGGTAAGCAGCGTAACCCAATAGCACGAGCAGCAGCACCGCGACGACGCGCCAGAAACCGACCTTGCGGCGAAGCCTGCGGCGATCGGCGATCATGGAACTGTCCATACATTCCTCCAGGGGGTGGGAGCACGCGTGATCCCGCAAATCTAGGGCTCCTGCGCCGTTCGGACACGTAGATTTTGCACGCGTCGGCGCCTTTGTTGCTTGTTGCAGAAAAAAATCCATATTGGCAAGTCAGTGTAATAATGCGAAACGAACTGTGATCGAGCGCGAGAATGCTTATATACGCTGCTCCATCACCTACACGGACCAGGTTATGCTCAATACTTTGAACACAACGGCACAGGCTGACTATGTGACGCCGGAGCGAAGCGCCTATGTCGCTGCGCGCTTCCATTCGGCACGGGTGCGCCGCCTGAAGGTCATCCTTCCGATCGCGGCCGTTGTGGTGTCGCTGATCTTCATTGGTGTATCCGTGATCCGCACCTACCTGCCGGAGAACATCAAGATCGAGGGCGCCAAGATCGAGAATGGCAAGGTGGTGATGGAAAAGCCCGCCATCTCCGGCCGCAACTCGGATGGCATCAACTATTCGATGCTGGCGGAACGCGCGCTTCAGGATATCAAGAATCCCAACCTGATGACGCTTGAGAATATCAAGGCGGCCGTCCCGATGAAGGACGATCTGATCGCCCGCGTCGAGGCGACGGCCGCAGACTACGATCGTGCGACCGACAATCTCGATGTCAAATCTCCCTTTGCCATCCTTTTGAGCAATGGGCTGACGGCCAACTTCCAGAGCGCCAAGGTCGACATCAAGGGCGGGAAGCTCACCAGCGAGGATCCCGTAAGCATTCAGAAAGATGGTGCCTCTATTGTTGCGCAGTCGGTCAAGATGACGGATAAGGGGCAGACGATCACATTCGAGGGAAATGTACGCATGAACGTCGATCCCTCAGCTATTCACAAACAGGGCACTTAACAGCCGGGTCACCATGACAAACGCTTGTCGCATTTCTACCCGCAAGGCGGGAGCAGTATTTCTGAGTGGCGCGGTTGCGCTGCTCGTGTTGACCGGAGGCGCCCTGGCGCAGGCAACAACCAGTCAGATGGATGGGCTGAAGCTCAGCAGTAACGAACCGATCCAGATCGAGAGCGACAAGCTGGAGATCCACGATAAGGAGCACACGGCCGATTTCACTGGCAATGTGAAGGTCGTGCAGGGCAAGACGACGCTGCAGGCCGGCCACATGACGGTCTACTACAAGCCGAAGGCCGGCGATGCGAACGCGCCTGCCGCCGACGCCAAGGCCGCCGACACCAAGAATGCTTCGGCATCGATTTCATCCGGAAACGCCGATATCGATCACATCGTGGTGACGGACAAGGTGTACCTGACCTCGGGCACGCAGACAGCTACCGCCGACAACGGTTCGTTCGACATGGCCAAGCAGCTTTTCATCCTCAAGGGTGACAGGGTCGTCCTCACCGATGGGCCCAACGTCTTTACGGGTTGCCAGCTGACTGTGCACATGGAGACGGGACAGGCACAGCTGGAGAGCTGCGGGGGGCGCGTCCAGATTCAGCTTGATCCGAAATCGCAGAAACAGAACTGACCCCGGCCGTACCACGTGAAGTTATTCTCGCTATCGACCATGTTCGGCAGGTCCGGGCAGCAAGCTGCTGAAGCCCCCGCCGGCGACAAAAGCCGTTACCAGGGCACGCTGATTGCGCGCGGTCTGACCAAGACCTATAGCACCCGCCGTGTCGTGAACGGCGTGTCGCTGGTCGTTCGACGCGGCGAGGCCGTTGGCCTGCTGGGTCCGAACGGCGCCGGCAAGACAACCTGCTTCTATATGATCACCGGGCTTGTGCCCGTTGATGAAGGTACGATCGAGATCGACGGCAACGAAGTCACGACGATGCCGATGTATCGTCGCTCGCGGCTGGGCGTCGGCTATCTGCCGCAGGAAGCGTCGATCTTTCGGGGGTTGACCGTCGAAGAGAATATTCGCGCCGTCCTGGAAGTGCACATCAACGACAAGGCTGCGCGCGAGAAGAAGCTCGACGAACTGCTCGATGAGTTTCACATTCGCAAGCTGCGCAAGAGCGCCGCCGTGTCGCTTTCCGGTGGCGAGCGTCGCCGCCTCGAAATTGCCCGCGCGCTGGCGACCGATCCGACCTTCATGCTCCTCGATGAGCCGTTTGCGGGCGTTGATCCGATCTCCGTCGCCGACATTCAGCATCTTGTGCATCATCTGACGGCGCGCGGCATCGGCGTGCTGATCACCGACCACAATGTGCGCGAGACGTTGGGCCTGATCGACCGCGCCTATATCATCCATGCCGGCGAAGTGCTGACGCACGGTCGTGCCAACGACATCGTCAACAACCCGGAAGTGCGGCGCCTTTACCTCGGCGATAATTTCAGCCTCTGACGCGCTCTCGCGCCGCGGAAATTCACCTTCTGTGACGGTTCCGCTTGACCAAGTAGAATAAAAAAGCAATTTTTGGGCCAACTTGGATTTCCGTGGCCTGAGCCCTTGGCAGGACGCGGTTTCCCGGAGGAGACGAACGGGAGTTTCGCGTCCGCTATGGCACTGTCGGCCAATCTTTTCCTGCGCCAGAACCAGTCGCTGGTGATGACACCGCAACTGATGCAGTCCATCCAGTTGCTGCAGATGACGCATTTCGAGCTGACGCAGTTTATTGCCCAGGAAGTCGAAAAGAACCCGCTGCTCGAGATTCCGTCAAATGATGCGGAATCGGGCAGCGAGCGCGGGGGCGCGGAGGACGAGGCCTACGCGCATCAGGCTGAAGACCCCTCCGACGACGGCTACGATAGCCGAACCGAGGTCTTGTCGGGCGATTGGTACGAGAGTGGCAACAGCGGTGGGGCAAGCCGCCTCAGCGACGAACTCGACGCCAATTATGCCAACGTGTTTCCCGATGACGGCGTCCCGCAGCGCGCCGATGCTCCGGAGCTGATCAGCCAGTGGAAGTCGATGCCCGGCAGCGGCGAAGGGGCGGAGAGCTACGATCTCGATGATTTCGTTGCCGGTCAAATCTCGCTTCGCGATCACCTTGCCCAGCAGTTGCCCTTTGTCCTGCCCGATATGGCCGATCGCCTGATCGCGCAACATCTCGTCGATCAGCTGGATGAGGCAGGCTATCTCCAGGGCGATGCGACGGAAGCAGCCGACAGGCTGGGCGCGGGTGTCGACGATGTCGAGCGTGTAATCGCCGCCTTGCAGGCGCTCGATCCGCCCGGTGTATTCGCCCGCGATCTGGCGGAGTGCCTGGCGATCCAGCTTCGGCAGAAAGACCGCTTTGACCCTGCCATGCAGGCGCTGGTCAGCAATCTCGAGCTCCTGGCCCGGCGTGACTTCGCGACGCTGAAGCGGCTGTGTGGCGTGGACGAGGAAGATCTGCTCGACATGCTGGGCGAGATCCGGCAGCTCAATCCCAAGCCAGGTGCCGGCTTCGAAACCGGAATGTCGGAAGCGATCATGCCTGACGTCGTCGTGCGGGCAGGCTCCGACGGCGGCTGGCTGATCGAGCTCAATCCCGACACGTTGCCGCGCGTTCTGGTCAACCAGGCGTATTTTTCAAAAGTCACCAAGAGTGGTGAGGATCACGCGTTTCTGTCGGAATGCCTGCAGACCGCCAACTGGCTGACCCGGAGCCTCGACCAGCGCGCCAAGACGATCATGAAGGTGGCGAGTGAGATCGTTCGGCAGCAGGACGCCTTCCTGATGCATGGGGTCGATCACCTGCGGCCGCTCAACCTCAAGACGGTGGCCGACGCCATCAAGATGCACGAATCCACCGTCAGCCGCGTCACATCCAACAAGTACATGCTGACGCCGCGGGGGCTCTTCGAGCTCAAGTATTTCTTCAGCGTTTCGATCAGCGCCGTCGAAGGCGGTGACAGCCATTCGGCCGAGGCCGTACGCCACAAGATTCGGACGCTGATTTCGCAGGAAAGCCCGGAATCCGTGCTTTCCGACGACGATATCGTGGATATTCTCAAGAAGGGCGGCATCGACCTGGCCCGTCGCACGGTGGCTAAATACCGGGAAGCGATGAACATCGCATCGTCGGTCCAGCGCCGGCGGGAGAAGCGCGCTTTGGCCAAGGTTGCGGGTTTTTGATTGCTGCCTGGAGCTACCGATACGTGTATTTATAAATTCTAATTCATGCGTCTGTTGACATTTTGGTAACTTCTGGCTAGAAGCGCGCCGCAATTGGCGCTGTGGACAGCGTTGGAAGTTATCCCCATCATCCTCAGGGCGCCTGAAGCCGGCAACTTCGGCCGATCTTGCTTGGGATCGCGCGAAGTGCTTGGATGAGGGTGAGCCTTGGCGTAAACTGGTACCCGCAAACACTGTAAGAAGGGAAACTCCATGAGTGTGCGTGTATCCGGTAAACATATGGAAATTGGTGACTCGTTCCGTCAGCGGATCGAGGACCAAATCGGTGTCGCCGTCACGAAATACTTCGACGGAGGGTATTCTGGTCAAGTGATCGTGCATAAGGCCAACGCCCGTTTTTCCGCCGACTGCAAGCTTCATCTCGATAGCGGAGTTGTATTGCATGCCGCCGGAGAGGCGATGGACCCGCAGTTGGCCTTCGATGCCGCTTCCGAGCGGATCGAGAAGCGCCTTCGCCGCTACAAGCGCAAGCTGAAGGATCACTACGCCGGAAATCACCAGAATGGTTCTGCGGAAGTTGCCTACACCGTCATGGATGGCATGTCGGACCACGAAGACGAGATCCCGGATGACTTCGCGCCGGCGATCGTCGCCGAAAGCACCAAGCAACTAAAAACAATGTCTGTCGCGACCGCCGTGATGGCGCTCGACATGACGGATGAGCCGCTGCTGCTATTCCGCAGTCCAGGCAAGGAACAACTGAACATCGTTTATCGTCGGCACGACGGTAACATTGGCTGGATCGATGCAGCCAGTATCAAAAGCTGAGATCAAGGCGAAGGGCGGCAGTTAGGCTGCCGCTCTCCTCTCTTGGCGCAGAAGGAAAATAAAATGGCTTTGGCAGATTTGCTGCAGCAAAATGCGATCATTCCCGCCCTTAGGGTAAATTCCAAGAAACAGCTCCTCCAGGAATTGGCTGCAAAGGCGTCGAAAGTCACAGGGCTTTCGGAGCGGGAAATTTTCGATGTTGTCCTGCAGCGCGAACGCCTTGGCTCGACCGGCGTCGGTAACGGGATCGCTATTCCGCACGGTAAGTTGGCAAGCGTCCATTCCATCGTCGGCATCTTCGCGCGTCTCGATCAGCCCGTCGATTTCGAGGCCCTGGACGATCAACCCGTGGATCTGGTGTTCCTGCTCCTCGCACCGGAAGGCGCTGGCGCTGATCACCTCAAGGCCCTCTCGCGCATCGCCCGCGTGCTGCGCGACCACGATCTCGTCGCCAAGCTGCGTGCGACCGACTCCGCCTCGGCGATCTATGCGTTCCTCAATGAGGAGCAGACCTCGAACGCAGCCTGAGCATTCAACATGCCAGTAAAAAAGGCGCCTGATTGCCCAGGCGCCTTTTTTCATTCAAGCCGTCGAGTTCGGCTTAGAACTCTAGAACTCTTCCCAGTTGTCCTGAGCAAGCGCTGCCGAGCCCTGAGTCTGCGGAACTGCGCGGCGCGGTGCCGGTGCTGCAGCTTGGCGATACGTCGGTGCAGCAGTCGGCCCGCGCATCTGCTGAGCCGTCGAGCGTAGTGCGGAAGCGTGGCTCATGCCGGATACGCGGAAGCGTGTCACGAGTTGCTTCAGCGTCTGGGCCTCATCGTTCAGCGTGATGCTGGCTGCCGTCGTCTCCTCGACCATGGCTGCGTTCTGCTGGGTAACCTGGTCCATCTGGTTCATGGCCTGGTTGATCTCCTTCAGTCCGATCGCCTGTTCACTGGCCGATGCGGAGATCTGGCGGATAAGGCCGTTGATGCCCATGACCTGCTCGGAGATCTTATGCAGCGTATCGCCGGCGCGGCCGACTAGATCGACGCCTTCCTTGACCTGTACGGCCGAAGTGTTGATGAGCGTCTTGATCTCCTTGGCGGCGTTCGCGGAACGCTGGGCCAGCTCGCGGACTTCCTGCGCGACGACGGCAAAGCCCTTGCCGGCTTCGCCGGCGCGTGCGGCTTCAACGCCGGCATTCAGGGCCAGCAGGTTGGTCTGGAAGGCGATCTCGTCGATGACGCCGATGATGCGCGAGACCTCGGTGGAGGACTGCTCGATGCCCTGCATCGAAGCAATTGCCTTGCGCACCACTTCGCCTGACTTTTCGGCATCCTCGCAGGCGAGGTTGACGTTATCAGCCGCCGTGCGGGCGTTGTCGGCGCTGGAGTTGACCTGTGCGGTGAGCTCGTTGAGCGCGGCTGCCGTTTCTTCCAGGCTTGCTGCCTGCTGTTCCGTACGCTTGGCGAGGTCGGAGGCGCTGCCGCTGATTTCACTTGTACCGGAGCCGATGTTCACGACGCTGAGGTTCATCGTGTTGATGGTTTCCTCGAGGCTTTCGAGAGCCGCGTTGAAGTCCTGCTTCAGCTTGGCGTATTCGCCCGGGAAGTCCTCGGTGATGCGATGGCCGAGGTTGCCCTGGGACAATTCGGACAGGCCTGAGCCGACGATCGACACGATATGACGCTGCAGCGTGATCGATTGATGCCGCTCGGCTTCCGAGCGGCCACGCTCGGTTTCGGCTGCATCGCGCTGGTTGTTTGCCTCGGCCTCAAGACGCTGCGTGTCGGCGAGTGCGAAGCGGAAGCCCTCAAGAGCCTTGGCCACGGCGCCGATCTCGTCAGCGCGATCCTGACCGGCTACCGGCTGCTCGTACTTGCCGTCGCTGAGTGCCTTGACGCTGGCGACGAGACCGCCGATCGGACGCTGGACGAGGGAACGGACGGCTAGGTAGAGGGCAATCATGACGGCTGCGAGCACGAGAATGCCGGCGACAACCATCATGAAGGTTTGATCTTGAACAGGCGCGTTGATGGCCGAGTGCGGGACGTCGACGAGGATGACCCAGGTCGTGTTCACGTCGGGCAGGGCAAAGGGATAGACGACGCGGTCGAAGGGCTCGTAGCTATCGTAGCTCAGGTCCTTGACGACGGCTGGCTGTAGCGTCGAAAGCGCGCTCTTCACGGCATCTGTGCCTTCGCCGTCATAGTCCTTCATGGAAAGCTCGGGAATCGGCGAGACAATCCATTTGCCGGTCTGCGAGAGCAGCGTAACGCGGCCAGAGCCGAAGGGGTGGAGCGTCGAAAGCTTATCGCGGAGCGATTTGAGGGAGATGTCGACGCCGCTGACGCCGATCATCTTGCCACCCGAGAACACCGGATAGGCAATGGACGTCATCGCGGTATTCTCGCCGGTCGTCGTCTCGGCATAAGGCGGCGAAAGCGCGCCCTTCTTGCTTTCTGCGGCGAGCGCGTACCAGGCAGCCTTATAGTCGGAATCGAAGGTGGAGAAGCTGAAGCCGCCGTCCTTGCTCTTCGTCCAGTACGGGTTGAATGTGCCATCCTTGGCTGCGCCGAATTCGGCCTTGCCGGCCATGGACGGCGACTGGCCGTCGAAGGCGTTCGGCTCTTCGGCAAACCAGCTGCCGAAGGCAAACTGGTTGCGCTCGACGTTTGCCTTCAGCATGTCCAGAACGGCCTTGCGGTCGAGATATTTGCCCTCTTGACCATGACCGATCGTGCCGGCCATCGAGCGCGCGGCCCCTGCCAGCTCGCCGACGGATGAGGCAACCTCGTTGGCGATAGCCTTCGCCTCGAGATTAGCCTGGTCCATGGTGAGGGTCCGCACGCGGTTGCGCGTCTCGCCGATGAGGAAGAAGTTGGAAATGAGGAGGACGAGGGCGATGGCAACGCCCGTAATGAGGATAAGCTTGGCTGCAAGCGATTTCATGCGAAAGATGAACATGGATTCCTCGGGAAGCAAGGATGTGCCGTACGGGGCATTCATCGGCACAGGGGACGAAGGCGTCGCCCCCTCATGGAGCAGCCGTGACAGAAGCCGCCCCCTTTGGCGAAGGCCGGCGATGGCTGGAACATCGCCGGAAACCTATTAAATTTGAATGAAATCTAATGAAAACAGACGCTGCGTATGGCAAACCGCCCCGATATGTCGCGGGGCGAATTGCCCTATAGCTCGTTTGCGACTTCGGCGCTTGATGGGATCGATGGCTGAGCGCCTTGCTTGAGGCAGGCGAGCGATCCTGCGACGGCGGCCCGTCGCAGCGATGCCTCGAAATCGAGGCCTTCGTCCAGGCTCGCGGCGAAATAGCCGCAGAAGGTGTCGCCGGCACCGACCGTATCGACAGGCTCGATCTTCAATCCCTTCGCACGGGAGATGACGCCGTCGCGGATTGCGATGACGCCGTCTGCGCCGAGCGTCACGATCAGGGTTTGCCCCGTCTCCGCATTGAGCCGTTTCAGCGCGGCCTCGCGATCCGCCGTGCCCATGTTTTCCTGGCCGGCAAGACGCTCGAACTCGGTTTCGTTCGCGATCACGATGTCGGCAAGGCGGCCGAGGCGTGGAGCGTCTTCAATCAGTGGGGCCAGGTTGAGGATGGACGTGACGCTCTTGGCGCGCGCCGCGGCCAGCGCCCGCTCGACGGCCGGAACGGGCACCTCGAGCTGCAGCATCAGGATGTCGCCCTCCTTCATCGCGTCGATCGCGGCGTCGGCATCGGCCGGCGTCATCGTGCCGTTTGCGCCGGGCACAACGGCAATCATGTTCTCGCCGTCACCGCCGACGAGGATCAGTGCGGTTCCGGTCGGCTCGTCGACCTGCTTGACGGTTTCAAGTCCGGTGCCGGCGTCCTTCAAAAGAGCAACCGCCGGCTCCGCAAAGGCGTCGCGGCCGACGGCTCCCGCCATGTGAACGGTTCGGCCGGCGCGTCGCGCCGCAAGTGCCTGATTGGCGCCCTTGCCGCCTGCTGCCGTTGAGAAGCCGTTGCCGGCAACCGTTTCGCCGGGCTTCGGCAAGCGCGCGGTGGTGGCGATGAGATCCATGTTGATGGAGCCGAAGACTGTGATCATGAGTGTCCTGTCCAATGCTTTTTCTTGAGCGCGACACTGCCTGAAGGGCTTACTCGTCGTCAACCACTCTGAGCTTCAGAAGCCCGCTGCGGCTGTCGACGGATTTTGGCGCGCCATCACCGTCCCGCGCCGCGGCCTTGCTGTTGTCGCCGCCCTCGAACTCCAGAGCTTCGATTTTCGCGCCGCGCTTGGTGAGCTTATCGGTGGAGGTGAGGATCTGGTCGACATCTCTTTGGGCCATGGAAAAATGGCTCTGCAGCTTGCGGACACGCTCGTCGAGACGGCCGAGATCGTCCATCAGGTTCGCGACTTCGCCCTGGATGACGTGTGCCTGGGCCCGCATCCGCTGATCCTTCAGGACTGCCTGAATAACCTGGATGGAGAGCATCAGCAGCGAAGGCGACACGATGACGATGCGCGACCGGTGCGCCTTCTGCACGATCGCTTCGAAATTCTCGTGGATCTCCGCGAAGATCGATTCCGACGGCACGAACATGAAGGCCGTGTCCTGCGTCTCGCCTTGGATCAGATATTTCTCGGAGATATCGCGGATGTGCGTTTCCATGTCGCGGCGGAACTGCTGCGAGGCGACCTTGGCTCCGTCAGGTCCGCCGGCGTCCCGGATCGCGTTCCAGGCTTCAAGCGGGAACTTCGCGTCGATCACCAGCGGTGGTGCGCCGTTGGGCATGCGAATGGTGCAGTCCGGGCGCGAGCCATTGGAAAGCGTCTGTTGGAAGGCATAGGCCCCCATCGGAAGGCCGTCGGCGACAATCGTCTCCATGCGCGATTGGCCGAAAGCGCCGCGTGTCTGCTTGTTGGAGAGGATCGCCTGCAAACCGACGACATCTTTCGCCAGTGTCTGGATGTTGTTCTGGGCGGCATCGATGACGGCGAGACGCTCCTGCAGCCGCTGCAGGTTCTCGTGCGTCGATTTGGTCTGCTCGCTGATCGTCGAACTGACGCGCTGCGACATACCATCGAGACGCTGGTTGATCGCCTGGTTCAGCTCGGACTGCCTCGAGCCGAACACTTCGGCCATTGTCGACATGCGCCCGTGCATTTCCGCCTGGATTTTCAGAAGTTCGGCCATTCGAGCATCCGTCTCGGCGGCACGGAGGCTCGCTACCTCGGCCTGCTCGCGCCGCACCTGCCCGCTGCGGACGAGAAGGAGGATCAGCAACAAGACCAGAGCCGCGATCGCGCCTCCGGCGAGCGCCAGCGTGGCAGGACTGATACGGGAAAGGGCGAGGAGAAACGACTCAGAGTTGGTGTTCATTTTGCCACCATAACAAACTCGTGTGGGATGGCTAGATCAAAACGTGAACAACTTGCAAGCCTTCAGAAAGGATTGGCTCGTAGAGGGAACAAACGACAGTTGACAAATCTCAAGTTGATTTAACCTTTGCTCAACCATATTACGTAAAAGGTCAGGTCAAATTCCCTTTTGCATCAATTACAAAGCAGAGAGATCATGACCAGCCAGCAGTCCGACAGCACGCTCAAGCAACGCCTCGATTTCATCGAGCTGGACGACGGAGCCCGCGCGGCGCTGCGTGAGATGCGCCCGGCAATCTCGGAGTTGCTCGGCGGCGCTCTCGACAAGTTTTACGCGAAGCTGGCAAGGACGTCTGAGGTCGCAAGCTTCTTTGCCGATAAAGCGCATATGGGACACGCCAAGAAGCGCCAGGAAGACCACTGGGCCAATCTGGCTGGCGGCAACTTCGACGAAACCTACGTCAAAGGCGTGGTCACGGTGGGCAAGACCCATGCCCGTATTGGCCTCGAGCCTCGCTGGTATATCGGTGGCTACGCGCTGCTGATGAGCGAACTCGTGAAGGGCCTGATGGCCAAGCAGTGGCCCTCCATGTTCGCCAGGCAGCAGGGCAAGGTGCTGGCCGAGAAGCTTTCAGCGGTCATCAAGGCCGCGATGCTCGATATGGACTATTCGATCTCGGTCTATCTGGAAGCGCTCGAAGAGAGGCGACGAAAGCTGGAAGAAGAGCGCGTAAAGGCCGAGCAGGATCAGGCCGTTGCGCTCGATCATCTTCGCCGCGGTCTGGAGGCGCTGTCGAACGGCGATCTCGAGGCCACGCTGCCGCCAGATCTCCCCGGTAATTTCAAAGCCATGGCTGACGACTATAACCGCGCCGTCGCCGCTCTTCGCACGTCCTTTGGCTCGGTGCGGGCAACCTCGGGCGAGATCCTGAGGGGTACGGACGTGATCGCCAAGGCCTCCGATGACCTTGCCTTGCGGACGGCCCAGCAGGCAGCTGGCGTCGAGGAAAGCTCGGCGGCGCTGCAACAGCTTTCGGTCAGTGTCGGACAGACTGCCGCAAACGCCGAAAAGGCATCAGGTGCTGTCCGTGAGACGCAGCTGAAGGCCAAGAACTCCGGCGAACTCGTCACCAGCGCCGTTTCCGCGATGGCGGGCATCGAAAAATCCTCGACCGAGATCGCCAAGATCATCGGCGTCATCGACGAGATCGCTTTCCAGACGAACCTGCTGGCGTTGAACGCCGGCGTGGAAGCTGCGCGGGCCGGCGAAGCGGGCAAGGGCTTTGCCGTCGTTGCGCAAGAGGTCCGCCAACTGGCGCAACGCACCGCCGACGCGGCCAAGGAGATCAAGAACCTGATTTCGGAAAGCTCGGTCCAGGTGAACGAAGGGGTGGACATCGTCAGCAGCACGGGCGAGGCGCTGAACGACATGATCAACCGCATCGATATCATCAACAGCTTCGTTGCCGATATCGCCGCTGCCGCGCGCGATCAGGCAACCGGGGTCAACGAGGTCAGTGTCGCCATCCGCAACATGGACACGATCACGCAGCAGAACTCGGGAATGGTCGAGAACACCTCTGCCGAGACGCGGCGCCTGCGCGGCGAAGTCGACAATCTGGTTGCACTGCTGCAGCGCTTCCGTACCGGCGTCGAGCAACGTTCGATGACCACGACACGCCGCGCCGCATGACGGGAATGCGGCGAAATTCCGGGCTGGGGCGTAAAAAAGCGCTCCGCCCGCCCACCGGATAATTCCATCCTGGAAAAAGATGCGTTATGGGAACGCCATGACCATCAAGCCACTCATCATTCTCCCCGATCCGCTGCTTCGTCAGGTTTCCAAGCCGATCGAGCGCGTCGACGCCGATCTTCAGCGACTTGCCGACGACATGCTTGAAACCATGTACGACGCGCCCGGTATCGGCCTTGCTGCCATCCAGATCGGCGTGCCGCGCCGCATGCTGGTCATCGACGTTTCCCGCGAGGGCGAAGAAAAGCAGCCCCTCGTATTCGTCAATCCGGAGGTCGTGGCATCGACAGACGAGCGTTCGGTATATGAGGAGGGATGCCTTTCGATCCCTGACTATTATGCCGAAGTCGAACGCCCGGCGACCGTCACCGTCAAATATCTCGACCGTGATGGCAAGGAGCAGACGGTGCAAGCCGACGGCCTGCTCGCGACCTGCCTGCAGCACGAGATTGACCACCTGAACGGCGTACTCTTCATCGACCACATTTCTCGCCTGAAGCGGGACATGGTGATCAAGAAGTTCACAAAGGCGGCGAAGTCGGCGAAGGCGCTCTAACCGGACTTTTGCTGACGCAGCCCTGCTGGACAGGCGATTTCGCGGGCCGGATGCCTGAAGGGGCTTGATCTGAAGCTCGCAAGCCCGTTTGAAGACGTCTGACCAGAAACATGGCGGGATAGAAATGTCGCTTCGCATCATCTTCATGGGCACGCCCGAATTCTCCGTCCCGACCCTGCGAGCGCTGATCGACGCGGGTCACACGATTCTTGCCGTCTACACGCAGCCGCCGCGGCCGGGCGGACGGCGCGGGTTGGACCTGCAGAAGTCGCCGGTGCACCAGGCGGCTGAGCTGCTCGGCATTCCCGTCTTTACGCCGGTGAATTTCAAGGATCCGGAAGAGCGCGAGCGCTTCAGGGCGCATGATGCAGATGTCGCTGTTGTGGTTGCCTATGGACTGCTATTGCCGGAGGCGATTCTGACCGGCACGCGCCACGGCTGCTACAATGGTCATGCCTCACTCCTGCCCCGGTGGCGGGGTGCTGCTCCGATTCAGCGGGCGATCATGGCCGGCGACGAAAAGACCGGCATGATGGTGATGAAGATGGACAAGGGGCTCGATACCGGCCCGGTGGCTCTCACCGGTGAAGTCGAGATCGGCCCCGACACCACGGCCGGGGAATTGCACGACAAGCTGATGCATGTCGGGGCCAGGGCAATGGCTGAGGCGATGGTCAAGCTCGAGATGGGCGATCTTCCCCTGACGCCGCAGCCGTCGGACGGTGTGCTCTACGCCGCCAAGATCGACAAGGGCGAGACGCGGATCGACTTCTCGCGGGACGCCGCTGACATCCACAATCACATTCGCGGTCTGGCGCCGTTTCCGGGTGCGTGGTTCGAAGTGGCAATCGGCGGCAAGCCTGAGCGCGTCAAGGTGCTGGCCTCGGAAATCGCACAAGGCCGCGGCAGCGCTGGCGAGTTGTTGACCGATGATCTGGTCGTTGCCTGTGGAACCGGCGCCGTTCGCCTGACCAGACTGCAGAAAGCCGGCGGCAAGCCGTTGCCGGCCGCTGATTTCCTGCGCGGGACACCGCTTCCATCAGGCACGAGGCTTCCCTGATGCATCGTTACCGCATGATCGTTGAATATGACGGTGGTCCTTACGTTGGCTGGCAGCGGCAGGAGAACGGACCGTCTGTCCAAGGGGCGATCGAGAAGGCGATTCTGTCGGCAAGCGGTGAGACGGTGTCGATCCGCGGCGCGGGGCGCACCGATTCCGGCGTTCATGCAATGGGCCAGGTCATCCATGCCGATCTCGCCAGGGTGTGGTCGGCCTTCAAATTGCAGAATGCGCTGAACGCCCATCTCAAGATGGCCGGGGAGCGGGTCGCGATCGTCAGCGTGGAAGCGGCGAGCGAGTTCTTCGACGCACGGTTCTCGGCGCTGCGGCGCCATTATCTTTATCGCATCATCAGCCGCCGGGCGCCGTTGGCGCTGGAGGCCGGGAAGGCATGGTGGGTCCCAAAAGCGCTTGACCATGAGGTCATGCATGCGGCGGCGCAGACGCTCGTCGGCAAGCACGATTTCTCCACCTTCCGCTCCGCACATTGCCAGGCCAACAGTCCGATTCGAACACTTGATCGGCTGGACGTGACGAGAAACGGCGAACTGATCGAGATTCGTGCTACGGCCCAAAGCTTCCTGCACAACCAGATCCGTTCTTTCGCGGGAACACTCAAGCTCGCGGGTGAGGGCAAATGGACGCCGGCCGACGTCCGCGCCGCGTTAGATGCGCGAGACCGCAAGGCCTGTGGCCCGGTCGCGCCGCCGGATGGACTCTATTTCATGCAGGTGGATTATCCCGACGTCATCGTCGACCGGCGCCCGCCGGTGGAAGGCGACGACGGCGAGGACTTCTGATTTTTTCGCTGATCAGACGGGATAAATGCCGAGAAAGCGCTGCAGGTATTCCGACAGCATCAGTGATGGCACGAGCAGCACCAGCGTGAGTGCCCCAACCATCAGGCCTTGGCCGTAAAAGATCATCCTCAGGATGCGTGCGATCGCAAAGACCTGCGCAAGCATGAAGGCCAGCAGCAGCACCGAGACGAGGCCAACCAGCTGTGGCAGGAAGAAGACGAGCGCGAGCAGCATCCCATTGACGTAGGACAGCGGCACGCCGAGCCAATTGACGCTGACGATAACAGGCCCAAAACGCTCGCCCTTCTTGAAGGCCAGCAGCAGCAAGCCTGCAAAGACCAGCGGCACGAACCAATTGGCGGCCTCGACGAGCCCGAGTCTGAAATAGAAGAGTGCGCCGACGTCGGTATGCGGCGGCATCGTTTGCAGGAAGGCCTGGCGCCACCACAGCCACGAGATGCCCATTGGCGGCAGGCACCAGAAGATCGCCCAGAACGAGCGGTTGACGCCGCGATCCGACATGTCGAGGAAGCGAAAGCCGCGCGGATCCATGCGGATCAGCAGCCAGATCCCGGCAAGATAGTACTGAACTTCCCTAAAGCCCGGCATTAGCGAACCAGCGCTCGATGAAGGTTTCATAGATTACCGTAAGTCGCTCGAGGTCGGAAACTGCGACGCGTTCATCGACCATGTGCATCGTCTGGCCGACAAGGCCGAACTCGACGACCGGGCAGTAATCCTTGATGAAGCGGGCGTCCGACGTGCCGCCCGTCGTGGAGAGCTTCGGGGACTGGCCGGTGACGCTTTCGACGGCCGAAGACAGCGAGGCGATCAGCGCGTTGTTGCGGGTCAGGAAGACGTGGCTCGGGCGCTCGGCCCAGACGATATCGTATTTGAGCGGCGCACGGCCGGGGCGCAGCACGCCTTCCGCTGCCGCGGCATCGAGGCGGCGCAGGATCTCCTGTTGCAGGCTCGCGGCGGTCCACGTGTCGTTGAAGCGAATGTTGAAGCTCGCCGTTGCCTTGGCGGGTACGACGTTCGTCGCCGGATTGCCGACGTCGATGGTCGTCACTTCCAGGTTGGACGGCTGGAAATTGTCGGTGCCAGCGTCGAAAGGTGGGTCCATCAGCGCTTGCGTGAGTTGCAGGATGCCGCGCACCGCATTGTCGGCAAGATGCGGGTAAGCGGCATGGCCCTGGACGCCATGCACGGTGATCTTGCCGGAGAGCGAGCCACGGCGGCCGATCTTGATCATGTCGCCGAGCTTGTTCGGATTGGTCGGCTCGCCGACGAGGCAGGCATCCCAGCGCTCGCCGCGCTCGGCCGCCCATTGCAGCAGCTTGATCGTGCCGTTGATCGCCGGGCCCTCCTCATCGCCGGTGATCAGGAACGAGACCGAGCCCTTCGGTGCGCCATGCTTTTCGATATAGCGGGCAATGGCCGCGACAAAGCAGGCGACCCCGCCCTTCATGTCGACAGCGCCGCGTCCGAAGAGTTCGCCGTCCGCAATCTCGGCGCCGAAGGGCGGATGCGTCCAGGCGGCTTCGTCGCCAACCGGCACGACGTCGGTATGCCCGGCAAACATCAGGTGCGGGCCTTCGCCGCCGAGCCGCGCATAGAGGTTCTCGATATCGGGCGTTCCCGGCTCGGTCGCCTTCACCTTATCCACCTTGAAGCCAAGCGGCGACAGCATTGCCTCGAGCGCCGAAAGCGCGCCGCCTTCAGCGGGCGTGACGGACGGGCAGCGAATCAGAGTCTGAAGATTGGCAACGGGATCGGTAGCGGTCATGGGAGTGGAACTATCCAGCGGTAGTGGCAAAGAAAAGGCAAGGCGGCGGTACCGCCTTGTTGAAATGTGCCGTTCATTTTGCCGGATCAAGTCCGACCGTCAGCGTTCCGGAGGCACCCATCGTTTCAGACGCGTAGACCGCCGGAACCTCAAGACTTGATCAGTCGCGAAGCAGCTCGTTGATGCCGGTTTTCGAACGGGTCTTTTCGTCGACGCGCTTGACGATGACGGCGCAGTAGAGGTGCGGCGCCGGCTGGCCGTTGGTCATGGTGGCGTTGCCCGACGGCATCGAGCCTGCAACGACGACGGAGTAGGGCGGCACTTCGCCGTACATGACTTCGCCGGTGGCGCGATCGACGATCTTGGTCGACTTGCCGATATAAACGCCCATGCCGAGGACCGAGCCCTCGCGGATGATGCAGCCTTCGACGACTTCCGAACGCGCGCCGATGAAGCAGTTGTCCTCGATGATCGTTGGGCCTGCCTGCATCGGCTCAAGAACGCCGCCAATGCCGACGCCGCCCGAGAGGTGCACATGCTTGCCGATCTGTGCGCAGGAACCAACGGTCGCCCAGGTATCGACCATCGTGCCTTCGTCGACGAAGGCGCCGAGGTTGACGAAGGACGGCATCAGCACGACGTTCTTGGCGATGTAGGCGGAGCGACGCACGACGCAGTTCGGCACGGCGCGGAAGCCGGCGGCACGGTACTGGTTTTCACCCCAGCCTTCGAACTTGGATGGCACCTTGTCCCACCAGGTCGAGTTGCCCGAACCGCCCTTGACGACTTCCATGTCGTTCAGGCGGAACGAGAGGAGGACGGCCTTCTTCAGCCACTGATTGACCTTCCAGACACCATCGCTGCCACGCTCGGCAACGCGCGCCTTGCCGCCATCGAGAAGTTCGAGCGCGGTTTCGACGGCGTCGCGGACTTCGCCCTTCGTCGACGTGTTCACATTGTCGCGGTTGTCGAAGGCGGCTTCGATGGTCTTTTCGAGGGAGGAAAGGTCGCTGGCGCTCATGAGAATTCCTTAAACTTCGATCTTTATCGTTGGAGACCGAAGCCTCCGGAATTGTGATTGGCAGGGTGCGATCTGCTCTATCGCATGAACGGGTAAAATGGAATGATTTTTCCCGCGGTGTTTCAACGCCTCGGGACGACATACCGGCTGTGGAAGCCGGCGGTATTGAAAGGCATTAGGCATGGCAAAGGCACGAAACGGTAGACTGCGGCGCAAGGATGGCGTTTGGGCCCCGCTCAAGACGAGCGCGGTCGACAAGCATCGCGCCGAGTCCGTCCCAAAGACGCCGCAGACCCTGTCACCGGCCTATCGCCTTGCCTATGTCGACGAGGATTTTCTGTGCCGCGAGGAGTTGCGGCCGATCCGGCTGCAGCTCGAGCTGCTGAAGGTCGAGATGTTGCTCGCCGAGCGCGGCATCAAGTCGACGGTGGTGATGTTTGGTGGCGCCCGTATTCCTGCTCCCGGCCAGAGCGCATGGGCGGCGCGCAACGAGGTGCAGCGGGCCAATCTCGAGGCCGCGTCGGTCTACTACGACGAGGCACGCAAGTTTGCGCGGCTCTGCTCGAAGTATTCGGCGAGCTTCGATTTCCACGAATACGTCATTGTCACCGGTGGCGGGCCTGGTGTCATGGAGGCCGGCAATCGTGGTGCCGCCGATGAAGGCGCGCCGTCGATCGGTCTCAATATCGTTTTGCCGCACGAGCAGGCGCCGAACGTCTACGTCACGCCGGAGCTCAGCTTCAACTTTCACTACTTCGCCATCCGCAAGATGCACTTCATGGTGCGCGCAAAGGCGATTGCGGTCTTTCCCGGCGGTTTCGGCACGCTGGACGAATTCTTTGAGTGCCTGACGCTGATTCAGACAGGCCGCATGGAGAAGATGCCGCTCATCCTGTTCGGGGAGAAGTTCTGGCGCAGCATCATCAATTTCGAGGCATTGGCCGAGTTCGGCACGATTGCGCCTGACGATGTCGACCTGATCAGTTTCGTCGACACTGCGGATGCCGCCTGGAAGATCATCGAGGACTTCTACGAACACCACGAATAGAAAGGCCCGCCGGAACGGCGGGCCCTGGCGATCGATCGGTAAGTATTAGCTTACGGGAATGGACGATCCGGCATATCGTCGAGCGAAATCACCCCGTCCTTGTTGCGATCCATCCAGGTGAAGAACTTGTCGAAGGCGGCTTCCGCTTCCTGCTTGGAAATCTGGCCGTTCTCGTCGGTGTCGAAGCGCTGCATCATCATCATGCCTCGCATCATTCCGCCACGCATGCCGCGGCCTTCAGGGGTGGCCTGCGGTGGTGCTGGCTGGGCGCTGTCGGCATCGGCCGGCGGTGCCATTGGCATTGCATCGTCATCCGCGGTATCATCCGCAGGTGCCTTCATCTTGGCCATCATGGCTTCGCGGTGCTTGCGGATTTCCCCTGGCGTCAGCGAGCCGTCCTTGTCGGTGTCGATCGCGACGAAGATTGCCTCCATGCCGTCCTTGGCTTCCTGCTTGGAGATCTGGCCGTCCTTGTTGGTGTCGAACTGCTTCAGCATGCGAACGAAGATGACTTCGCGGATCGCGCCCATGCGCGGGCCCATCATCATGCCCATGCTGTGCTGCGGGCGAGGCCGATGAGGCTTCTTGTCGTGAGATGCTGCAAAACTGGTGCCTGCGGCACCAACGATCAAGACGGAGGAGAGTGCGGCCAGTATCAGCTTGTTCCGAGACATTTCAGCTCCTTTCAATATGCAATCGCAATCGGATTACAGATGAGAGGGTAGGGCTGGTGTGGCAAAACGCCCAATTAAAGATCGGTAAGCTGGATAAAACTTTCGTAACCTAACCGGTAATCTTCGCAAGAAAATCAGTGAGATCGTCGGTCACGAAGTCGATATGATCGTCCTCGCCGCTGGTCTTTTCCCACCATTCGACAACCGTGTCTTCGAGATTGTTTGGCACCAGCAACACTGTCTGCATGCCAAGGGTCTTTGGAACCTTGAGATTGCGCGGCAGGTCTTCGAACATCGCCGCCTTGCCGGTCTCCACCCGCTTCAACGCTGCGAACTTGTCGTAGGTCGCCTGCGCCGGCTTTGGCACGAAGTCCGCCGCCACGATGTCGAAGATGTCGTCGAAATGCTCGAGGATGCCCAGCGCGCCCGCCGCCATCTCGGCATGCTTGACGCTTCCATTGGTGAAGATGAATTTCCGACCCGGCAGGGCCTTGATGGCCGCGCCCAGTTCGGGCTGCGCCGTCAGGCTGGAGTAATCGATCGCATGTGCCTTCTCTAGGAAGTCGTTCGGATCGATGCCGTGGTGGATCATCAGTCCCTGCAGCGTCGTGCCATGATCGAGATAGTATTGCTTCTGCAGCTTGCGGGCTTCATCCCGCTCCATCTGCAGCAAAGTCGAGACGTAGGCCGTCATGTTCTTGTCGATCTGCGCGAACAGGTTGACGTGATGCGGGTAGAGCGTGTTGTCGAGGTCGAAAACCCACTCGGTCACATGCGAGAAGTCCGCCTTGGTCGGCGTGCGATCTATCTTGGTCATGGGGGCGTTATGGCACGGCTTGCCGCGCAAGGAAATCGGCAAGAAAAAATAGACGCCCGATTTGCGGCGGACGCAGCCGGCAAGGGATGTTAGAACGCCTCATGCTCTTCGATCTGCCCAATGACGATGCGCTCTACGACGCGCTGATTACCCGAAGCCCTGCCTATGAGGGCCGCGCTTACGTTTGCGTCAAGACAACCGGCATTTTCTGCCGGCTGACCTGCCCGGCTCGCAAGCCGAAGCGAGAAAATACCCTCTTCTACGATTCCATCGCCACCTGCATGCGATCCGGATTTCGGCCGTGCCAGCGGTGCCGGCCATTGGAAGAGGCGGGCAGGGAGCCGATCGTTGACGAACTCCTCGAGGCACTCGACAACAATCCGGCAGCGCGATGGACGGAGGACGATCTTATCGCGCGCGGCTACGACCCCTCGACCGTGCGGCGGGCTTTCAAGCGATCAACAGGCGTGACGTTCCTCGATATCGCCCGCTATCGCCGTCTTGGCGAGGCGGCGAAGCAACTGGCGAATGGCGCTCGTGTCATCGATGCTCAGATTGAGGCTGGGTATGAGTCCGGCAGCGGCTTTCGCGCCGCATTCCAGCGGCTGATCGGCAAGGCGCCTGTCATGTCGCAGAAGCGTGATCTCCTGTTTGCCGATTGGTTCGAAACGCCTCTCGGGCCCATGGTGGCGGTCGCGGACCAGACACATCTGCATCTCCTTGAATTCCACGACCGCAAGGCGCTGCCGGCCGAGCTGGATAAGCTGCAGCGCAAGACGCGCTCCTCGGTTGCGGCCGGCCGCACACCTGCGATCGATCAGATCGATACTGAGGTGAAGGACTATTTCGATGGCCGGTCTGCTGCGTTCCGGACGCCGCTTGCGCTGGGCTTCGGCACAGCCTTCGAACGTCAGGTCTGGTCGAAACTGATGGAGATACCCGTCGGCGAGACACGCGCTTATGGTGATATTGCGCGTGACATGGAGAACCCGCAGATGGTGCGGGCCGTCGGGCGCGCCAATGGCGCGAACCAGATGGCAATCGTCATCCCGTGCCATCGCCTGATTGGCGCTGACGGATCTCTGACCGGCTACGGCGGCGGGCTCTGGCGCAAGCAATGGCTTTTGCGGCACGAAGATGAGATGAAGACCAAGGGATTGTTTGTGGAGGAGATCCAATGAATCAGGCTGAGAAGGCAAAGGCATTCGGTGCGCTGCATCAGAAGGGCAACCCTGTCGTCCTTTACAACATATGGGACGCCGGAACGGCGAAGGCCGTGACCGAAGCCGGCGCCAAGGCTCTTGCGACGGGAAGCTGGTCAGTCGCCGCCGCGCAGGGTTATGGGGATGGTGAAAAGATTCCGCTCGAAGCGCTGGTTGCCACCACGCGGTCGATCACCACGGTGAATGACCTGCCGCTCTCGGTCGATTTCGAGGGCGCCTATTCGACGGAACCGGCCGGTGCCGCCGCCAATGTCGAAAAGCTGATCGACGCCGGCGCCATCGGCATCAATTTCGAAGATCAGGTGGTCGGCGGTGAAGGCTTGCACCCGGTTGAGAAGCAGGCCGCCCGCATCCGCGCCATTCGCGAGATGGCGGATCGCCGTGGCATTGCCTTATTCATCAACGCCCGCACCGATCTGTTTCTGCGCGAAGGTGATCTCTCAAAGCACGCAGGACTGGTCGATGCAGCGATCGAGCGTGGCAAGGCTTACGCCGCTGCCGGTGCCAACGGCTTCTTCGTGCCTTGGCTGATCGATGAGGGCCTGATCGAGAAAATCTCGGCCGCCTCGGACTTGCCGGTCAACATCATGATGCGACCGGGCGCTCCAGATGTTAAGACGCTTGCGAGGCTTGGCGTCAGCCGCGTCAGCTATGGGCCAGGACCCTATCGGATGATGATGGAGAAGCTGAAAGAGGCAGCCACGGCGGTCTATGCCGCCGCAGGCTAAAGCACAACTCCCGGAAAAGCGCAGAGCCGCGGCTCAGGGAACGATCAGCGTTCCCGCGCCATGCTCGGTGAAGATCTCGAGCAGCACGGAATGCGCGGTCTTGCCGTTCAGGATGACGACACCCTGGACGCCGGCCTTGATCGCATCGATGCAGGTCTCGACCTTCGGGATCATGCCGCCGGAGATCGTGCCGTCGGCGATCAGCGCGTGCGCCTGGGCAACGGACAGTTCCTTGATCAGATTGCCCTGCTTGTCGAGAACACCGGGGACGTCCGTCAGGAAGAGCAGACGGGTTGCACTCAGCGCCCCGGCGATCGCGCCGGCAAAAGTGTCGGCGTTGATGTTGTAGGTTGCGCCGTCGCGGCCGGGCGCGACCGGTGCGATGACCGGGATCATCTCGGAGCGGGCAAGCAGATCAAGCAGCGTGCGGTCGACTTCGACCACCTCGCCGACGAAGCCGAGGTCGAGCACGCGCTCGATGTTCGAGTCCGGATCCTTGACCTTCTTCTGCGCCTTTTCGGCAAAGACCATGTTGCCGTCCTTGCCGCAAAGGCCGATCGCCCATTCGCCCGTCTGGTTGATGAGCGCGACGATCTCCTTGTTGATCGAGCCGGCTAGAACCATTTCGACGATCTCGACCGTCTTGGCGTCGGTGACGCGCAGGCCGCCCTCGAACTTCGATTCGATGCCCATCTTCGTCAGCATCGCGCCGATCTGCGGGCCGCCGCCGTGGACGACAATCGGATTGACGCCGGACTGCTTCAGCAGCGCGATGTCGCTCGCGAAGGCCTTGCCGAGCTCGGGATTGCCCATGGCATGGCCGCCGTACTTCACGACGATCGTCTTGTTTTCGTAACGCTGCATGAAGGGCAGGGCCTGCGCTAGGAGGCGTGCCTGGGTTTCGCTTTCGGACTGGTTCATGGGATACCCCGTGGAATTGATCGCGGCCTTTTATCTCAAGTTTTTGACAGATGGAATAATCCAGAGGCCAATACTTTGCCGTATGTGCTGGCAACCGCGCTCGAGAAGATCGGCGCTTTGGCAAGAGGCATGGGATGACCAGCGACGAAATCGCACATTTGATAAGCCTCGTTGCGATCGGGGACCGCAAGGCATTCGCTGTGCTCTATCGCGAGACGAGCCCGAAACTTCTTTCCATCTGCCTGCGTATCTTGAGAGACAGAACGGACGCCGAGGAGGCGACCCAGGAGGTCTACGTCAAGATCTGGCAACGCGCCGGCGTTTTTGCTGCTGGATCGGGGGCACCGTCTTCCTGGCTCGCTGCGATTGCGCGTAACCAGGCGATCGACATCATGCGCGCGCGCAAGCCGATCGCCGACGAACTGGACGGTGCATACGACCTCGCGGATGACGATCCTTCGCCCGAGATACAGACTGTGATCAAGGATGAGGGAAGGCGGATTGACACCTGCATGGAAGAGTTGGAAGCTGATCGGGCAACGGCGGTGAAGAGAGCCTATGTCGAAGGGCAGAGCTATCAGGAACTGGCCGATCAGTTTGGCGTCCCCTTGAACACGATGCGCACATGGCTGCGTCGCAGCCTCTTGAAACTGAGAGAGTGCATGGAACGATGACATCGCCGGATCAGAGCAAGGGAGGCCGCTCCCGCGACGAGGTACTCGCCGGTGAGTATGTTCTTGGTGTTCTTTCCTTCAAGGATCGGCGGGTTGTGGAAGAGCGGATGCGCCGCGACAGGCAGTTCGCAGCCATCGTCAGCCGCTGGGAGACCAACCTTTCCGCTTTCAACGACGATTACGACGTCGTCAGCCCCGGTCAGGAAACGTTCAAGCAGATCGAAGCACGTTTGTTCGGTGAGCCGGAAGCTGTCTCGGTGCCGTCGCGCGGTCTATGGAGCTCTATCGTTTTCTGGCGCTGTCTTGCGCTCGTCTCGCTGCTGATCACGGCGGGTGCACTGACAATCGCGACCGTCGCGGTCACGCCGCCTCAAACACCGGCACCGCTCGTCGCCGAGCTGACCGCTGCCAACAGCCAGGTGAACCTGCTCGCCTCCTATGAGCGGCAGAGCGGAAGGGTGAGGATCGTACCCGTCGCCATTGGCAAGCCGCAGGAGAAGTCACTGGAGCTCTGGCTTGTTCCGGCAACCGGGTCGCCAAGATCGCTTGGCGTGTTTCCTCCGGATCAGACCGGCGAGCTGGTCATACCGGTTGATATGCGCGGCAACATAAGCGAGGGCACGTCCCTTGCCGTCAGCCTCGAGCCCTTTGGCGGCTCTCCGACAGGCCAGGCCACGGGCCCGATCGTGGCGAGCGGCACGACACACCGCCGCTAACACTTTTTTCGGCAGACCTGCATTCTCGCTGAAACTCTTCCTGCAAGCCTTCCGTAGCTCCTCATGTCCGCAAGGGAATGCCGGCATTCGGCCGGTCTCATAAGCGGATGCTAGAGCCTTTCATGTTTTGACGGAAGCGTAGCCGGCATTTGAGAAGTAGTTGGCGCATTCCTCTGGCTTTATGGTGTCGGCGAGTAAGCCCAGGTGGCGCCACGTTTCCTCGATGGTTCGCTTTTGAGCCTGGCGCATCCAGTGCTTGATCTTGGCGAAGGCTTGCTCGATCGGATTAAGGTCGGGGGAATATTTCGGCAGGAACCATAGCCTGGCGCCGACGGCCCTGATGGCATCGCGGATGGCCTTGGCTTTGTGAGAGCCGAGATTATCGAGGATGACGATGTCGCCAGGTTTGAGGGTCGGGATCAACTGCTGGCGGACATAGGCGTGGAAGCATTCGCCATTAATGGGACCGTCGAAGACGCAGGGCGCAGTGAGCTTGTCGCAGCGGAGGGCGCCGAGGAAGGTCAGGGTGCGCCAGCGGCCATGCGGGGCAAAGCCGCGCAATCTTTTGCCCCTCGGCCCCCACCCGCGTAACGGCGCCATGTTGGTGCGGATCCAGGTCTCGTCGATGAAGACGAGCCGCTTCGGATCGAAGCGGTCTTGCCAGGCTTTCCAGCGGGCTCTGCGCCGGGCAATGTCGACGCGGCCCTGCTCAAGGGCGAACAGCGTTTTT
>NZ_LNCD01000084.1 GCF_001542405.1 Rhizobium altiplani | reverse complement strand
ATCGAAGTTGCTGGCCCTGGGGGCAAGGCCCAGGTGACGCGCGAGGTCGATGGCGGCCTGCAGACGATCGAGGTCAAGCTTCCGGCCGTCGTCACATCAGATCTGCGCCTGAACGAGCCGCGCTACGCGTCGCTGCCGAACATCATGAAGGCGAAGAAGAAGCCGCTCGACAAGAAGACGCCGGCCGACTTCGGCGTTTCCACCGCGCCGCGTCTGAAGGTGCTGAAGACCGAGGAGCCGTCCGGCCGCAAGGCGGGCGTCAAGGTCAAGTCGGTTGCCGAGCTGGTCGAGAAGCTTAAAGTCGAAGCCGGCGTGCTTTAAAGGTTCGAGAAAGGGAGATATATCCATGGCCATTCTTCTTCTGGCTGATCACGACGGCAACCACCTTTCCGACCAGACCGCCAAGGCGCTGACGGCGGCGACACAGATCGCCAAGGAACAGGGAAGCGACGTCACCGTGCTTGTCGCCGGCGCCGGCGCCAAGGCCGCGGCCGAACAGGCTGCCAAGCTGTCGGGCGTGTCCAAGGTGCTGGTTGCCGAGGACGCAAGCCTTGCCAACAATCTGGCCGAGCCGCTGGCCGCCCTGATCGTTTCGCTGGCCGCAAGCTATGATACGATCATCGCCGCCGCCACCTCGACCGGCAAGAACGTCATGCCGCGCGTCGCCGCCCTGCTCGATGTCGCGCAGGTCTCCGAGATCATCGAGGTCGTCTCCGCAGACACGTTCAAGCGGCCGATCTATGCCGGCAACGCCATCCAGACGGTGCAGGCGACCGACGCTAGACGAGTCATCACCGTGCGCACCGCGTCGTTCGCCTCCGCTGCCGAAGGCGGTTCTGCCCCGGTCGAAGCTATTGCGGCCGCGGCCAACCCTGGCCTGTCGAGCTTCGTCAAGGACGCGCTGTCGGCCTCCGACCGTCCGGAACTGACGTCTGCGAAGATCATCATCTCCGGTGGCCGTGCCCTCGGCTCGGCCGAAAAGTTCAAGGAAGTCATCCTGCCGGTCGCCGACAAGCTCGGGGCTGCCGTCGGCGCCTCGCGCGCTGCCGTCGATGCCGGCTACGCCCCGAACGACTGGCAGGTCGGCCAGACCGGCAAGGTCGTCGCTCCTGATCTCTACATCGCCTGCGGCATCTCGGGTGCCATCCAGCACCTCGCCGGCATGAAGGATTCGAAGGTCATCGTCGCCATCAACAAGGACGAGGAGGCGCCGATCTTCCAGGTTGCCGACTACGGTCTCGTCGCCGATCTCTTCGAAGCACTGCCGGAACTGCAGAAGGCGCTCTGATGCGTGCAGATGCCCTTATTTCGCACTTGCGAATGACTGGAAAATTATCTTTTTAAGGGCTACTACTTCTGCCGGGCGATCATTTGCCCGGCAGTTTTGTTAGAAAAATGCGGCAGCGCGGCGGCGCATGCCGAGCGGGGGTTTGGAGATGAACGCGGTGTTGAAGACGATTGGCATTATCGGCGCAGGCCAGATGGGTTGCGGCATCGCGCAGGTTTCGGCAGATGCAGGCTATAAGGTCCAGCTCTACGATCTCTCCGAGGAACGCGTCCAGCACGGCCTGGCCACCATCAACGGCAACCTCGCCCGCCATGTGACGAGCGGCAAGATGACGGACGAAGAGCGTTCCGCCACCCTCGCCCTGATTTCCGGCTCCTCCGACATCAACGATCTTGCCGCGTCCGATCTCGTGATCGAAGCCGCGACCGAAGACGAAAACGTCAAGCGCAAGATCTACGCCCAAGTGTGTCCGGTCCTGAAGCCGGAAGCAATCCTTGCCACCAACACGTCCTCGCTCTCGATCACCCGGCTCGCTTCCGCCACCGACCGCCCCGAGCACTTCATGGGCATCCATTTCATGAATCCGGTGCCGGTCATGAAACTCGTGGAACTGGTTCGCGGCATCGCGACGGACGAAGTGACCTTCGCAACCGCCAAGGACTTCGTCGCCTCGCTGGAGAAAACGGTGACGGTCGCCGAGGATTTCCCGGCCTTCATCGTCAACCGCATCCTGTTGCCGATGATCAACGAAGCCATCTACACGCTCTACGAAGGCGTCGGCACCGTCGACGCCATCGACACCGCCATGAAACTAGGCGCCAATCATCCGATGGGGCCGCTGCAGCTTGCCGATTTCATTGGCCTCGACACCTGCCTGTCGATCATGCAGGTGCTGCACGACGGCCTGGCTGACTCGAAGTATCGCCCCTGCCCGCTGCTGGTGAAATATGTCGAAGCCGGCTGGCTCGGCCGCAAGTCCGGGCGCGGCTTCTACGATTATCGCGGCGATACGCCGATCCCGACCCGCTGACGCCAACCGATCTCGACGATCCGCACGGTCTCGTTTCATTCTTGCCGTTCGAAGGTTGTCCGCCGAAACTGATGAGCTGGCGAAACCAGAACCTATGCGCCGCGAGCATCGCGCTTCGCCTGCGAAACGGCGCTCGCCTTCCGCAGTCTACCGCGCTCCATGGGGCGGATGAGATCTTTGCGCTTTGTGCTTTCGATCGAGTGCATGCCTGCGTGGGCCTGCCGCGTGTTAAATGACTCGTCCTTCTCGCTTTTCGCTTCTTTCCTTCGTGCCAACGCGGCGCGCATGTTCTCGACCATCTGAATTTTAGCAAGCATTCGACGCCGGCGGGCCTGTTCCGCGTTCACGCTGCGCACGCCCATGGCCAGAACTTCGAGTTTGCCTCTCGTGCCTGTATCCTTGCGTGCCGGTGTCGCCCCTTTGGGTTGCGCCTTGCCTCTCATTTCCCTGCGCTGTCTGTTCGCCTCGCTTTGCGCACGATCGCGCCTTTCACGGATTCGCTTGGCGAGATCAGAGAGATCTGTATCCGACAAATCCTGCATTGCCGGATGGTGAGTCTTTTGAACGAGCTGCCATTCGTCCGCCGTTAGCAAACGCTCTGCCTGCTTGCGCGAAATTGCCATCTACGCCTCCTACGCTATCGCATCAGTACACCGACTTGGTTCGAGAGGGCTCGCTGCGCAACAGCAAAGCGAGCTAGAGCTTCGAAAGCTTGGTTCGGTCGCGGGTCCAACTTATCCGCGCGACTGTGTCTGATTCGCAAACCTAGCGCTGACGGCAAGGTCGGCAATACACTTGCAGTGTCGCTAGTCGCACGGTCACTGCGATAGAAGTACTCTAGGTTGCCGGCGCTCGCGACCGGCCACGGCTTCCGGTCGGCGGTGCGCCAACCGCAATCATCGCAACGCCGGGATGGAAAGTAGCGCGATGATGGAAAGCCCGCCTAAAGCAGCGGCCGTGCCGAGCGACTGTGCGATGCCGAAGTTCTCCATCGCAAAAGCCAGGACGAACGGCGCAAGCGCCGACAGGATCAGCCGCGCTGCCATCATTCTCCCTTGCAGCTTGCCGTAACCGTCGCTGCCGAAGAGATGCAGAGGCAGCGTACCGCTGACGAGGCTCAGCAGGCCATTACCCATGCCGAAGATCGCGGCGAAAGCCATCGCACCCGGCACGGACGGAGCCGTGAACAGCAGCACCAACACGCCGCCCGGAATCAGCATGGCCGCGATCACCGCCAGATGGATTGCCGGCAGGTTCTTACCGAAGACCATGTTGACCAGCCGGCTGCTGACCTGCGATGGGCCGAAGAGTGTCCCCACGAGGGCAGCGGCTCCGCCGAGCCCAAGTCCGGACAGTAGTGGCACCAGATGCATCAGCGTGGCCGAACTGACGAGCGACATCAGTGATAAGCCGCTGACCATGATGGCAAAGCCGAGCCGGCGGCGAGCAGGAGGCAAGATCCCCTCCACTCGCGGGGCGGCGACCAATGCCGCCGTCGTCCGTTGCGTGCTCCTGCTGCGCGACAGCAATGCATGGATCGGCAGGCAGATGGACAGGTTGAGAACGGCGAAGATCAGATAAACGTTCTGCCACGTAAGATGCGCATTCAGCGCCGCGGTGATCGGCCAGAAAATCGTCGAGGCAAAACCGGCAATCAGCGTCAGATAGGTGATGCTGCGGGATGCAACCTGTGGCCGGATCTGCACAAGCAGCGCGAAGGCTGCGCCGTACTGAACAAGGTTTGCGGCAACTTCGACGGCGATGAGCGCGGCAACAAACACGGCCTTGTTGGGCGCGAGAGCGCAGGCGGCCAGAGAGACGGCAGCAATAAACGAGCCCGTAGTCATCACCCGGCCGGCGCCGATCCGGTCAAACAGCGCTCCCAACCACGGAGCCGTTAGGCCGCCGACCAGAAGCGCCGCAGAGAGAGCGCCGAAGACCCATTCCTTCGACCAGGCAAACTGCGCGGCCATATCGGGAGCAAGAATGCTGAAACTGTAATAGAGGGTGCCGTAGCCGATGATCTGTGTCACACCGAGCGCCAGCACGGCCAGAAGCGGCACGCGTTCAGACAAGGCGTTTACCTTGGGCATCGAGAACCTGCTGCCCGTCTTCCTTGGCGAACGGACCTTTGTGGGTGCCGGGCAGGATATCCAGGACGACCTCCGAAGGCCGGGCGAGGCGCGTGCCCAGCGGGCTGATGACGAAGGGACGGTTGATCAGGATCGGGTCTTCCAACATGGCATCGAGCAACTCGTCATCGGTCAGGTCAGGGTTGTCGAGTCCGAGTTCGGCGTAGGGCGTATCTTTCTCGCGGATCGCGGCACGGACGGTCAGGCCCGCATCCGCGATCATCTTTATGAGTTGTTCACGGCTCGGCGGATCCTTCAAGTATTCGACGACCACAGGTTCGATGCCCGCATTGCGGATCATTGCCAGCGTATTACGCGAGGTGCCGCATTTCGGATTGTGATAGATCGTGACGTCGATTGTCATGGCGCAGGTTCCGTTTCAGTCAGTGATTGAGGATTGCGAGCTTCCATCAGCAGCCAACTCGCCAGCAACAGCGCCAGCAATGCGCCGAGGATTTCTGCGACAATAAAACCCGGCAGATCGACCGGGCGGATGCCGGAAAAAGTGTTCGTCAGCGAGCGGGCGATAGCGACCGCAGGATTGGCGAATGAGGTCAAAGCGGTGAACCAGTAGGCCGCCGTGATATAGAGGCCGACCAGCAATGCCACGGCATCGGCGCGAAAGCGCAGACCGGCGAGGATGACGAAGACGAGGCCGAACGTCGCGGTCACTTCGGCCAGCCACCGCGCGCTGCCAGTGCGGATGGTGGTCGAGACCCGCAGTAGAGGCAGTCTGAACATGGCATGCGCGAGCAGCGTTCCGGCAACGCCGCCAAGGATTTGTGCACCGATATAGGCCTGCACCGAAGAGGCAGGCATCGCTCGGCGGAACGCAAGAACCAGCGATACGACCGGATTGAAGTGAGCGCCGGAAATCGGCCCCAGGATGGTGATCAGCACAACAAGGATCGCCCCCGTTGCCAGCGTATTGGCGAGGAGTGAAAGCGCCGGATCCGACGTCAGTCTGTCCGCCATGATGCCCGAGCCGACTACGGTCGCGACCAGAAGAGCTGTGCCCAACGCCTCCGAGGCAAGGCGACGGGAGAGCGGAAAAGATGTCATGGCCTCAGGTCCCGGACCAGATCAGGACGTTCATTGAATTTTTCCCTTGCCGGGCGGGCAGCAGGCAGTGACTTCCGCAGCCGGCGCACAGATTTCCGGATGGCCGGCGCAGCAGTCTTCCATCAGGAAGCGTACGAGACCGCCGAGCGCATCGTAATTGGCGGTGTAGATGATCGAGCGGGCTTCGCGCTGCTGGCTGACAAGACCCGCCCGGTCCAGCTCCTTCAGATGGAAGGAAATGTTCGAGGGCGATAGTTCGAGCTTCTCCGCAATCGTCCCGGCGGCCATGCCATCGGGGCCGGCAACGACAAGCATGCGGACGATCTGGAGGCGGGTCTCCTGAGATAGCGCGCCGAACGAAGCAAGGGCTTGACGTTCATCCATAATTCAATATTCCTTGAAATATTGAAACAAGGAGTATCTCATATGAATGTGATCGACAAGGCCCTGTCTTCAGATATCAGCCTCGGCCTTCTGCTTGAGGCCCTGGCGGCATCTCCGGATCTCCCTCTGGCGTTCCGCTACGACGGTCGGTTGGTGAAGCCGGGCTACCATGTCACCGAGGTCAAGGCCGGACAGTTTTCGTCATTCGACTGCGGAGCCAACCCCGAAACGTGGGCGGAGATCTTCGTTCAGCTCTGGGATATCGAGGAGGGCGACCGCACCCACATGCCGGCCGGCAAGTTCGCCGCCATCATTCGCAAGGTTTCCGAACATGTGAAGCTTGATGGCTCGGCGAAGCTGACCTTTGAAGTAAGCGATGGCGTGCAGCCGATGCAGCTCTATTGCGCCTCGGTCCCGGTCATCAGCAACGGTGTGGTGCAGGTTGAACTCGTTGCCCGCGCGGCAAGCTGCAGGCCGCGTGACCGGTGGCTGGCCAAGCAAGCCCAAGAGACGGCCTGCTGCGGGCCAGCGAATGCTGCTACCAAATGCTGTGGCTAAATCCACCACTGACTGCTTGCGACGGATGGGGACGCTGACCGATGATCGTTGTGGCAACGGCGTTACCCAGAGACTGAGGATCGCGGCTTGGCCAGCGAAATTGTCGAGCATCAAGGGTTGCCGTCGTCGCCCTTGGACGAAACCCAGCGATCAGCTTGCGACCCAAAGAATGCAAGCCAGCCCGGCGAAGAAGACCGCAAGAACGAGTGCAAGCCTGGCGAAGATCCAGCAATCGTCTGCGCGATCGAAGGCAACCTCGTGCTTATCGGTGTTCCCAGATGATTGCGCTTGAGCCGCCTGACGCGATTGCACCGCGACGTAATATAACCACCAGCGACCGTACATCGCCTCATCCTTCCAGCAAAACTGCATGACTGTTCAAGCGGCCAGATGATCGACCGCACCCGCTAAGATTATCGGTGCGGGCATATCTTTTCGATTGGATGGACGGGCACCCGATGTAAGCATTGCATAAAGGACGGTGATGGACTTCGCTGGCGGCGGCGGGCCGTTCATGTGGAGATCTGGCCGCCCTCACCGCCGTCCAACAGGCGCCCCGCAGAGCTAGACCAGTTTTGCTGTTTAGCGCTTGCTCGTCGGCCAATGTGGGGCCATTCTCAGGATCGATCCTGGCGGTTCGCCAAGACGAGAGGTCAGGCCTGCAACGCTTAATCTCGACCTCGGCAGCGCCCAATGCGGGCTCGACTTCAAAGCACTTGTCGTGGTGCCTTTCTGATCCCCGCGGCGAGGAGGTTGTTTATGTCTGTGTGCCATGTCGAACATCTGTTGCAACCGGGCGACCAAGCTCCGAACTTTGTGCTGGATGCAATCTCACGCGAAGGGAAGATCGCACTTGATGACTTTCGCGGCCGCAGCCCGCTATTGATCGGTCTGTTTCGGGGCCTGCACTGTCCGTTCTGCCGTCGCCATGTCGCAGCTATGGCTCAGCTCAGCTCGGCGCTGCGCGAGAAAGGCATCGAATCCCTGGTCGTTGTAAGCACCCCGGTAGAACGCGCGCGACTCTATTTCCGTTACCAACCGATACCCAATCTTCTTGCGGCATCCGACCCGGAACGGGCTTTGCATCGCGCCTTCGGCTTGCCCGTCCTCGAGTTCACGCACAATGAGACCGACTGGCCATATAAGGTTGGAATGGACGTGGTCATGGCAATGCGGGTCGATCGACCGGGAGAGTTGCCGGAACCAATGGCCCCGCCCATAGCAGGCGATCTTCTCAACAAAAAGGACCGGTACGAATTTACGGAAGCCGATCGGCAGGTGAGCCTCGCCGGACACATGCAGCTTGTCGGTCACTTCTTGCTCGATCGAGAAAGTGTGGTGCGTTGGAGCTTCACGGAGGTCGAAGACGAGGGGCGAAATGTGTGCCAGGCGCTCAATCCCGAAGAGCTTCTGTCGGCAGCTTCTCAAATCGCACATTAACAACGAAAAATTCAGAGTGGTGTAGCAGATGCCACCTAGCCCATCCGCTGTTCTGCACGCAAGCGGCCATAAGCCGCCTTGCCTACGACCCTGTCGCGCCCTTGATCAGCGCCTTGGCATCGTCGCTGTCCCAAGCCGCGGGGCCGTTCAAGGCGGAGATCAAGCAGCCCTTGCCGTCGATCAAAAGCGTGACGGGGAGGCCTTCCTTCTTCAGGCTGTTCAAGACCTCACCGCGGCTTCGACGGCCACCGCGACGAGCTTCTGGCTGTGTCCGCTAAATAAAGTCGCTCAAAAGCATATACGATTGCTGAAGGTTTATTGATTAGCCTTGGATCGAGCCGAGGGACATCGATGAACAGCACGAGCAAGAAAAGCGCTTCGAACGACATGCTGAAAAGGCTGGCGCAGCCAAATACATGGCTTCTTGCACTGGTGGCAGTGGTCGTGCCGAATCTGATCTTCCTGCTCGCAACTCCGTACTTTCTTGTCTACCGGCTGGTTTCGCCTCCCCTTTATTTCCTGGCAGCGATGATTTCCCTTTGGCTGCGGCCACCGTTTGTTTATGTCCTTTTCGGGCTCGTGGCGATTATCGACTTAAGCTTGGTGGTCGCAGTCATGTTCTACTTACCCCTGGCAACCGCCTTTCATACGATTCGCTATCTTGCATCGATCGATGTCGCCGCATCTGCTTTTTACATCGGCGCAATTTCTCTTTTTCTTTTCAACGCGCTTGGAACAGCTTGGCTCGTAAACCGGCATAGAAAGGCGCTTTGCGCTGCCTCGCCATTGCCCGCGGCCATCCTGGCCGCTGCGCTGCCCGTGGCAGATGGCTACGTCAATCGCTCATACGTAAAACAGCCTGCCTCACATTTTGAAAGTGCGATGGCACTGAACGGCCTTGATGCCGAAAGCATAACCAAGCGCGGACGGAACCTGCTGATCGTCATAGTGGAAGGGCTTGGCTCGTTTTCCGACCCCGGGATGAAAGCCCTCTTGGCCAGCAAATTTGAAAGTGCAGCAGTTAAAGCGGGCTACAGCGTACTCTCCGGCAGAAGCAACTTTGAGGGCTCAACCACCTCTGCCGAGTCACGCGAACTATGCGGGCGATGGGGGAATTTCACCGACTATCTGCGCGCCGAACAATACGACTGCCTTCCTCGACAACTTGCCGAAAGGGGTTTCGCTACAATCTCCTACCACGGCTATTCCAGCGAAATGTTCGATCGAGATGTCTGGTACCCCCGGATTGGCATAAAAGAATCCCATTTCCTCGACGACCTTGCACGCGATCGGCAGCTCTTCCCATCCCGATGCGGCAGCGTCTTCAACGGCCTTTGTGATGGCGAAGTTGGTGACGCAGTTCATCTCCGTCTTCTGGCCAAGAGCGCGCAGCCGATGATAGTCTACTGGTTGACGCTTAACTCGCACATACCCTACGTCGCGAAACCTGGAGGCCAGCTTCATTGCAGGACCAACGAAGCAATCATCAAGAACCAGCGCGTTTGCGAATTGACCGAGATCTGGGCAGAGGTTTTCGACAAGATTTCCGAGATTGCAGCCGATCCAAAGCTACCATCGACGGACATCCTCGTTGTCGGTGACCATACAACACCATTGTGGGAAAAGCGGGCGGCTGTCGCGTTTACGCCAGGCAAGGTCGACTGGTATTTTCTTCAAACGCGTCAAAGTGCTCAGACACAGCTTACGAACCTATCGCGCCCTTGATCAGCGCCTTGGCATCGTCGCTGTCCCAGGCGGCGGGGCCGTTCATCGCAGAGATCAGGCAGCCTTTGCCGTCGATCAAAAGCGTGACCGGCAGGCCGAAGGCGAGGCCTTCCTTCTTCAGGCTGTTGAAGACCTCGATCGTGTTGTCGCGGTAAAGCTGCAGCGCGTTTACGCCGATCTCGCTGAGAAAGGCCTTCGGCTTCTCGTCGTCGCCGGTGTCGATGTTGACGGGCACGACCTGGAACCTGTCGCTGCCCAGCTCCTTCTCGAGCGCGTTCAGCGCCGGCATTTCCTCGCGGCAGGGTACGCACCACGTCGCCCAGAGATTGAAGAGCACGGTCTTGCCGGCGAAATTGTCGAGCGTCATCGATTTGCCGTCCCCGCCCTTGAAGGAAACGGTGGTAAGCCTGCGGTGCTCGTCAGGAGCGACCATCGCCGCCACCTGTCCCTTGAGCAGCGGCGCGATTCTCGCGGCGATCTCCTTTGTCGCCGCGCATTCGCCCGAGGCCGTTTGCGTCCTGCCATTGCCAGACCCGGCTTCCCTGATGTAAACCGCTGCCGCACCGGCAATAATGCCTGCGACGGCCGCGATCCCGATCAGCTTCAGGGATGGCAGGCGCAGGGACTTTCTTGTCGTCATTTCATTCTCCGAGACACGCGTTCTTCAAGGCAGGCATCGTCATGGCCGACAGCACGGATACCAAATCTTCCAACCAGATGTGGGGCGGCCGTTTCGCCTCCGGTCCCGATGCGATCATGGAGGAGATAAATGCCTCGATCGGTTTCGACAAGAAGCTGTTTGCCCAGGACATCCGCGGTTCTATCGCCCATGCCACCATGCTTGCCCACCAGGGCATCATTTCGGCAGACGATAAAGTCAAGATCGTCGAAGGGCTAAACACGATCCTGTCAGAGATCGAGAGCGGCAGTTTCGAATTCTCCCGCAAGCTCGAAGACATTCATATGAACGTCGAGGCACGCCTCGCCACGCTGATAGGCCCGGCCGCCGGTCGCCTGCACACAGCCCGCTCCCGCAACGACCAGGTCGCGCTCGATTTCCGCCTCTGGGTCAAGGAAGAGCTGCAGAAGACCGAGCAGCTACTGACCAACCTGATCGCCGCCTTCCTCGACCGCGCCGAAGAGCACGCCGAGACCGTCATGCCGGGCTTCACGCATCTGCAGACCGCCCAACCCGTCACCTTTGGCCACCATTGCATGGCCTATGTCGAAATGTTCGGCCGCGACCGCTCGCGCGTGCGCCATGCAATTGAGCATCTGGACGAGAGCCCGATCGGCGCGGCAGCGCTTGCCGGCACCGGCTATCCGATCGACCGCCACATGACGGCAAAGGCGCTGGGCTTCCGCGAGCCGACACGCAACTCGATTGACACGGTTTCGGACCGCGACTTCGCCATCGAGTTCCTGTCGATCGCCGCCATCGCAGGCATGCACCTGTCGCGTCTGGCGGAAGAAATCGTCATCTGGTCGACGCCGCAATTCGGCTTCGTGCGCCTGTCGGATGCCTTCTCCACCGGTTCGTCGATCATGCCGCAGAAGAAGAACCCTGACGCCGCTGAGCTGGTGCGCGCCAAGACCGGCCGCATCAACGGTTCGCTGATCGCACTTCTGACAATCATGAAGGGCCTGCCCCTCGCCTATTCCAAGGACATGCAGGAAGACAAGGAACAGGTCTTCGACGCTGCCGAAAGCCTGGAGCTGGCAGTATCAGCCATGACCGGCATGGTTCGCGACATGGCCGTCAACAGCGCGCGCATGAAGGCCGCTGCCGGTTCCGGGTATTCGACCGCGACCGACCTTGCCGACTGGCTGGTGCGCGAAGCCGGCCTGCCGTTCCGTGACGCGCATCACGTGACCGGCCGTGCGGTGGCGCTGGCCGAGAGCAAGGGCTGCGACTTGGCCGAGCTGTCGCTTGCCGATCTGCAGGCGATCAATGCCGGTATCACCGACAAGGTTTACGACGTCCTGACGGTCGAGGCATCGGTTGCAAGCCGCAAGAGCTTCGGCGGCACGGCGCCGTCGGAAGTGCGCAAGCAGATCGCCTATTGGCGAGCCCGCAACTGACCTCAACAATCAGGGTGCACAAGCTGGATAAACTTCGCTATGAAGGTGTCCACCAGTGCCGCTTCCCAAGAGGAATTCCATGCAGAAGAGCTTGCCGCAGATCGTCCGCCTGACGGTTGTTTTCGCCGTGATCGGCCTTGCCGTCGCCGGGTGCGGGCGAAAGGGCGATCTCGACCCGCCGAGCGCGAACGCAACGAAGACCGGTGACTCGTCCAAGCCGACGCCGCAGCCGGGCAGGGTCGACAGGCCCTTCATCCTCGATCCGCTTCTCTAAGGCACGCGGCGATCTTTCGGATTCGCCAGCAGCGCTTTAGCCTTTGTATTTATGCATGTCCTGATCCCGAAACCGGTTCCCACGTCGGGAGACATGCTTTGAGAGGCCACTGACGTGAACCATTTCGACTACCGCGACGGCGTTCTCTACGCCGAAAACGTTCCCGTTCCCGAGATCGCCAAGGCCGTCGGCACGCCTTTTTATGTCTATTCCACGGCCACTCTCGAGCGCCACTACCGCGTCTTCTCGGAAGCCTTCAGCGATGTCGACGCGATGGTCTGCTACGCCATGAAGGCGAATTCCAATCAGGCAGTGCTAAAGACGCTGGGCAATCTCGGCGCCGGCATCGACGTCGTATCCGAGGGAGAGCTGCGTCGCGCACTGGCCGCCGGTATCCCGGCATCGCGCATCATGTTCTCCGGCGTCGGCAAGACAGCGCGGGAGATGGACCTGGCCCTCGAGGCCGGCATCTATTGCTTCAACGTCGAGTCCGAGCCGGAACTCGAGATCCTCAACCAGCGCGCCGTCAGGGCAGGCAAGAAGGCCCCTGTCTCCTTCCGCATCAATCCCGATGTCGACGCCAGGACGCATGCGAAGATCTCGACTGGCAAGAAGGAAAACAAGTTCGGCATTTCCTGGGAGCGCGCCCGCGCCGTCTATGCCCGCGCAGCAAGCCTGCCCGGCATCGAAGTGACCGGCATCGACATGCATATCGGCAGCCAGATCACCGACCTGCAGCCATTCGAAGACGCCTTCAAGCTGCTGCGCGAACTGGTCGGCACGCTACGCGCAGAGGGCCACGATATCCATCACGTCGATGTGGGCGGCGGCCTTGGCATCCCCTACCGGGACGACAACAACCCGCCCCCATCGCCGGAAGCCTATGCTGCGATCGTCACGAACACTCTGCGCGACCTCAACTGCAAGATCGTCACTGAGCCCGGCCGCCTGATCGTCGGCAATGCCGGCATCCTGGTCACCGAAGTGATCTACGTGAAGGACGGCGGCGAGAAAACCTTCGTGATCGTCGATGGCGCGATGAACGACCTCATCCGTCCGACTCTCTATGAGGCCCATCACGAGATCCGCCCCGTAGTGATCTCGGCAGCGAACGCGCCGCGCATCAAGGCGGATATCGTCGGCCCCGTATGCGAAACCGGCGACTATCTGGCGCTCGACCGCGAAATGGCGATGCCGAAGTCCGGCGATCTTTTCGCCATCAGCACCGCCGGCGCCTATGGCGCGGTTCAGGCCGGCACCTATAACAGCCGCCTTCTGGTTCCTGAAGTGATCGTCAAGGGCAACGATTTCCACGTGATTCGCCCGCGCGGCACCTACGAAGAGCTCATCGCCCTCGATTCCATCCCGGCCTGGCTGGACTGATCACCGCCTGGCGGGGGCATCACTTTTTGGCGAAGAACCGTGAAAAACCGGCATTGGCTGGGGCTTGCCCTCGCCTTCGCCACAAAGAATGCTATCCTTGATCGAGAGCGAATTGCCCCGGCAATCGCCGGAAGCGCCCTCCTGCTTTGAACGCCAGCGCGCGGAGAACGGATTGAACAAGAGCTCCAGCAAGGAGAAAACCGGAGCATTTGCCCTGAGGCCTTCCTTGGCGCGCCTGGTCGCGGCCAAGCGCTTTCTGGCGCGCCTGGTCCTGCTGTTCGAACAGATCCTACCTCTCCTGCTGCCGATTCTGTCGGTTGTGGCGCTCTACCTCACAGCGTCTTGGTTCGGTGTCTTCCGCTACGCGCCTGAATGGATTCGCGTGGCGCTACTGATCATTTTTGCGGTTGCCACCCTCGTCACCCTCCTTCCGCTGCGCCGGCTTCATTGGCCCGATGTGGCTGCTGCCGATCGGTTGCTCGAGCAGCGCAACGGCCTGCAGCATCAGCCTGTTGCCGTTCAGGAAGACGAACCCGCCACCGACACGCCTTTCGCCCGCGCCCTTTGGCGCGAACATCAGACGCGGATGGCGGAGAAGATCGCGGCGCTCGATACCGGCTTCCCACGCCCCGACATCGCCTCCCACGACCGGCTGGCCTTGCGTGCCATCCCGGCATTGCTTGTGGTAATGGCTTTCGCCTATTCGCTATCGACGAGCGGCGGTTCGATCTCGGATGCGCTGCAGCCGCGGCCCGCGCCGCAGGCAGTTGATCCTGCCGTGCGTATCGACGCCTGGGTCACGCCCCCCTCCTACACCGGTCGCGCGCCGATCTATCTGACGGCAAACGGTACCGAGCAGACGGCGATCCGCGTCCCCGAACTCTCGAGCCTGACGGTCCGCGTCAGCGGCGGAAAGACGGCGGAGAAGGTTGTCTTCCGGCACGAAAATGGCGAGGCCGAGGACATCACGCCTCAGGAAGCCGCCAAGCCCCCTGTTACGCCAGTGGCCACTCAGCAGGCCGACGGCACGGCTCCCATCAATCCCGCGCTGTCCGCCACGACGCATCTGATGAAGCTCGAGGAAAACGGCAGGCTCGAGGTCAACGGTCGCGCGTGGCGCTTCGACGTTATTCCTGACAAGGCGCCCGAGATCGCCTTCAATGGAATACCGAAGCCGACCGTCAACGGCGCTCTCGAAATCGGCTTCACGGTCAAGGACGATTACGGCGTGCAGGAAGCGCGCGCGGAGATCGTTCCTGTCGACTCCGACCCGGCCGCAACGCCGCTTTATCCGCTGCCGGACTTCCGCCTGGAGATCCCCCGCCGCAATTCGCGTGACTCCAAGGGATTGACCAGCAAGAACCTGACCGAGCATCCGCTGTCGGGCAAGCGGGTCCGCATCACCCTTATTGCCAAGGACGCCGCCGGCCAGACGGGTCGCAGCTCGCCCTACGAGATGACGATGCCGGCCCGCCCGTTCCACGAGCCGCTGGCCGCCGCCGTCGCCGAAGAGCGGCAGGTCTTTTCGCTCGACACACGCAAGATGCTGGAAGCGATCACGCTGAACGAGGCGCTGACGCTGCGCCCGGAAGAGACGATCCCGAAGCTGACCAACTACCTGCTGCTGCAATCCGCTCTGACGCGGATGAAGCTCGCCAAGGGCGAGGAGGCGCTGAAGGATACCGCCGACCACCTCTGGGATATCGCTGTAGGCATGGAGGATGGCGATCTGTCGCAGGCAGAACGCAATCTGCGCAACGCCCAGCAGAACCTGGCCGACGCTCTCCAGCGCAACGCCCCTGATGCCGAGATCAAGAAGCTCATGGACGAGCTGCGCAAGGCGATGCAGGACTACATGAAGGAGCTTGCGCAGCGCATGCAGAATGCGCCGATGCAGCCGAACCAGAATGCTCAGAACATCCTTCGCCAGCAGGATCTGGAGCGGATGATGGACCAGATCGAGAATCTGGCGCGCTCCGGCAACCGCGACGCTGCCCAGCAGATGCTCTCCGAGCTGCAGCGAATGATGAACAACCTGCAGGCCGGCAGGCCACAGCAGGGGCAGCAGGGTCAGGACAACAGCCAGATGCGCCAGCAGATGGACAAGCTTGGCCAGATCCTGCGTGACCAGCAGAAGCTGATGGAAGAGACCTTCAAGCTGGACCAGCAGTTGAAGGATCGCATGCAGCGCGGCGATCCGAACATGGGGATGAACGATCCGCTGCTGGACGAGATGCCGATGGACAATGACGGCATGCAGCAGGATCAACAACAGGGACAGCAAGACCAGAGTCAGGACCCGAACCAGAACCAACAGCAGAGCCAGAACCAGCAGGGCCAGTCGCCTTCCGACCAGATGACGGCTGAGCAGCTGCGCGAAGCCTTGAAGCAGCTGCGTTCGCGCCAGGACGAACTTGGCAACCAGCTTGGCGAGCTGCAGAAGGGTCTCGGCGACATGGGCATCAAGCCCGGTCCGGGCTTCGGCCAGGCACAGCGCGAAATGGAAGGCGCCGGACGCGAACTCGGTCAGGGTCACGGCGAACCGGCCATCCAGGGCCAGGGACGCGCCCTCGAGGCGCTCCGTCAGGGCGCGCGCGACATGATGAACCAGATGATGCAGGCCATGCAGGGCCAACAGGGACAAGGCCAGCAGGGCCAGGTCGGGCAAGGCAATCAGAACGGCCGCGACCCGCTTGGACGTCCGCGCCGCGCCGAAGGCCCCGATTTCGGCGATCAGGTGAAGGTCCCGGACGAGATCGACGTGCAGCGCGCCCGCGAAATCCTGGATGCCATTCGCGAGAAGCTCGGCAACAACCCGCCGCAGGAAATCGAACGGCGCTACCTGGAACGGCTTCTGGACATTCAATAGCTCGGCTGTGCCAATTCAGGTCACAATAGCGTGAGATTCGCCACCTCCACGCCAGCACTCCCTATGTCTATTTTGACGCAGATCGCGCGTCGTTTGGGCACGAGTTGAGGGTATTTCCATGAAAACGGAATGGAAGCTGATCGCAGCTGTCGCTCTTGGATTCGGCATGGCTGCAAGCACGGCAAGCGCAATGGATATTGGTGGTTTCGCAACGACCAACAGCGGCGGCAGGACCCTTGCTGCCGACGGCTACGAATCGAGCCGAAGCTGGGGCGGATCGAACAGCTACCGACCGGCTCCCTACAGCATGGAGACAACTGGAAGCATTTCGTCCAGCCGCTCCAGGGCACGGCAACCCGTCAACTGTCCGCCGAGGCCGATTCCCGGCACGCTGCAGACGCAGGGCGGAAACAGCGGAACGACCATAAATCCTGCCTGCCCCGACTATTGAGAAGCTACGGGTTGGATCTTGCCAACGAGGCCATCGTCTCCATGTGGCGCGGCGAAGGCATGATCTGTGCGTGACTGGATGACAAACTTCAAATTCCGCCACCGAGGCGAGTCCCGCCTGGCGAAAGCTTCGTCTTGTCACGCTGCAGCTGAATAACTATAGCGATTCGATGGCAATTCTTTTCAAGACCGTAATCGGTGAAAACGCGGCATTCGAGTTGATCGAGAATGCGCTCTCCCGTACCGGCGAATACGATGGCTACCTAAACGTCGTGGCTGACGAAGGCGAGAAGACTCTCCCTTGGTCACCCGGCATGCATGCCGAGCAGTTCCAGGCGGAAATCACGGAAATTCTCCGTTCGACCTGGGATATCTGCCGCTTCTGGGTGATCTACGAGCGGCGCGACGACCGGCAGGACGCAGAAGCCAACGCCATCCGCAACGCGGCGTTTAGGCTGACGCGCGGCTATGCCGGCGTCATCGTCGTGACGCTCAGCCTGCTCCACAAGCGCGACAGCCTGGCCGATATCGAACTGATCTTTGTATGTTTCCAGCAGGACTTCCAGCGACGCAATTTTCGCGTCCGCTATGAAGGCAAATTCATCCCCGATGAGGGCTGAATAGTCGAGATCATGCCGTTAGCCGCCTCAGGCGGCCAACGCACGCGCGACAGCCTTGCGGATATCGGGCAAGGCAAAGGGCTTCGAGACGACATCGACGATCTTCTCCGCCAAGTCGTCCGCGCGTTCGCGCTGTTCCGCGTAGCCAGTCATCAGCAGGATCTTCAGTGCCGGGAAGGCGGATTTTGCCTGATGCGCCAGTTCGATGCCGTCCATCACAGGCATGCGGATATCCGAGAGCAGCAGGTCGTAGACGCCGTCTCTGAGTTTTTCCAGTCCCTCCGCACCGTCAGCGGCTTCTTCGGTCTCATGACCGTCAAGACGCAAAGCGCGGGCTACGAAAGAGCGTAGGGAGTCCTCGTCTTCCGTAATCAGAATTTTTGCCATGGTGTGCATCACTCCGTTTCATGCCCCGCAACGGAAATCACACGAGTTTCCTTTGCGATCGGTAAACGGCAGGAAGGGATGGACGGGATGGTTAACAACCCGTCTCATCCTGGCACATTCAGGGTCAGGTCGTGATCCCTAGGCGTCGCCGGTGACGACGCCGACAAATGGGAGTTCGCGGAAGGCGTAGGCGACATCCATGCCGTAGCCGACGACGAAATAGTCGGGGCATTCGAAACCGACATAGTCGGCCTCGAGCTTTTCCTTGCGCTTGACGCTCTTGTCGAGGAGCACGGCGATGGTGACGTTGCGGGCGCCGCGCTCGTAGAGCAGTTCCTTGGCAAACAGCAGCGTACGGCCGGATTCCAGAATATCGTCGATCAGAAGAACGTCGCGATCCTTCACGTCGCTGTCGATATCCTTGACGATCCGCACGCCTTGCGAGACCGTGCCGGTGCCGTAGCTCGAGAGAGTGATGAACTCGACCTCGGGCGCGAGGCCGCTGTCATGCAGCGCGCGGATGAGGTCCGCGGCAAAGATGAACGAGCCTTTCAGCACCGCAATAACCAGCAGGTCCTTCGTCGGTCCCGATGCAATCTGCTTCGCCATGGCATGATTGCGTTCGGCAATCTGCTCGGCTGTGAAGAGTGGCTCGATGTTTTTTCCGCGCACGACGGGCATAAGCAGGCTTGCTCCATGAATAGAAGCACAAGCCGTTACCACAAACGGCGCGATGAAACACCCCTTTAGAGCCCTTCAGGGCATGAACGAAAGCCGGATTTCCGGCATTTTTCCACCGGTGTATTGGACCCTCGTAGAAAATCCGCGGCTTTGCCCTGCGTAGATGACATCCACCGGCGGGTTGACGACGATGCTTGCGGTCAACTGCTCGCCGGCAAAAAAGTTGGCGCGGATGGGGCGAACGATCTGCGTCGTGCCGCTCTGGTTGTCGATGATGCCGTTGATCAGCAACGCCTGCATCCCGTTTGCCTCGCGGGGCGTGATCGTGACATGCGAGAAATGCAGCGGTGCCTCTGCCGGTGCAGCGTCGCTTTCAGAGAGGCCGGAGAAGCCACCGACGAGACCAAACACCAGCACCGAAAGCGCGACCACCAGGGCGGCGAAAGTCTTGACCGATGCCTGCTGCAGCCAGGCTTCGCCCGCTCGGACGAATGATTCCATCGAAGCTCGCGGGGACGTCGGCCGGAGCATCGAAGGCGCCGGGGGACGTCGGCGATTGCCAGTGAAGCTCCGGGCGTCAAAGGCCTGGGAGCGGTTGTTGATCACTACGAATTCGGCATCGGCCACATCGGCTGGGCGGGCTCGGCGGGCCTCGCGCTTGATCGGCTCGGGCGGCAGAAAATCATAGCTGCGGCCGGGCGCCTGGCGTCTGAACGAGGAGGAGGTCATGATGACGGCCTTTCCGGTGTCCACATGGTTTCGAGCCGGACGCAAATCCGGCATTGAAACGAATCCTCCTCAGTCGTAAATTTTAATGGTTAATGCTTCGCAAAGATCGCCATCAAAGCGGCGTCTTTCCGATAAATTTACTGGTTGTTAATGCTGTTGGTTAACAAGTCGTGCGGTGAACAAACAAAAGACTGATCTATCGTTGATCCACTTCGAAAATGTCGGTTTGCGCTATGGGATGGGACCGGAAATTCTCCGGGACCTGACGTTCGACATTCCGAAGAAATCGTTTCAGTTCCTGACCGGCCCCTCGGGCGCCGGCAAGACCACCTTGCTAAGGCTGCTGTTTCTATCGCTGCAGCCAACCCGCGGGCTGATCCGCATGTTCGGACGCGACATTTCCGATATCCCGCGGCCCGAGCTGCCGCTGCTGCGGCGCCGCGTCGGCATCATCTTCCAGGAATTCCGGCTCCTCGACCACTTGACGACCTATGAGAACGTGGCCCTCCCGCTGCGCGTTCGTGGCAAGGACGAGAGTTCCTACAAGACCGACGTGCTGGAACTTCTGAAGTGGGTCGGTCTCGGCGAGCGCATCAACGTTCTGCCGCCGGTGCTATCGGGCGGCGAAAAGCAGCGCGCCGCGATCGCGCGGGCCTTGATCGACCGTCCCGAGATCCTGCTTGCCGACGAGCCGACCGCCAACGTCGACCCGCCGATGGCCCGCCGTCTGCTCAATCTCTTCCTTGAGCTCAACCGTCTCGGAACTGCCGTTGTGATCGCCACCCACGATCTGGCCCTGATGGACCAGGTTGAAGCCCGCCGTATGATTCTCTCGGAAGGGCACCTCGATATCCATGACTAAAGCAGCGCCCAAACCGCCGGCGGAGGCCGCCCCGAAAGGTCAGAAGAGGCCGGAGATGAAGGTGCGGCCGACGGCGCCGATCCTGCCGTCTGCCAACATTCAGGGCAATGCGCTAATGGTGGTGATCGCCATCATGGCCTTTCTCGCCTGCCTGACGCTCGGCGGCGTCAGCATGGTGCGTTCCACAGCGGCGAGCTGGGAGAGCCAGATTTCCCGCGAGATCACCATCCAGATCAGGCCCGATGAGGGCTTGGACATGGAAAAGACGCTGGCGCAGGCGCGCGATCTCGCTCTGACATTCGTCGGCACCAAGGACGGTCAGATCGTCGACGAAGCGGCAACCGCCCGCCTACTCGAACCCTGGCTCGGCACAGGGCTCGACATCAAGGAACTGCCGGTCCCGCGGCTTGTCATTATCACCATCGACGAAAGCAACCCGCCTGATTTCGAGGCAATGCGCTCACTGCTCAAGGGGAGCATTCCGCAGGCCTCGCTCGACGATCACCGCACCTGGGTCGACCGTCTGGTGTCGATGGCCCACACGACGGTCATGATCGGCACCGGCATCCTGCTGCTTGTCTTCTCGGCCATGGTACTGACAGTCGTTTTCGCAACCCGAGGAGCTCTCTCTGGCAACCGCCATATCGTCGAGGTGCTGCATTTCGTTGGCGCCGAAAGCTCCTTCGTCGCCAACGAGTTTCAGAAGCACTTCCTGAAGATCAGCCTGAAGGGATCGGCGGTTGGGAGCGCCCTTGCAGCGCTGTTCTTCCTCACCGCCGGCTTCTTGCAGAGCCGGACCTTGGCGACGCCGCAGACGGACCAGGCCACCGCGCTCTTTGGCACGTTCTCGGTCGGCGCGCTTGGCTATCTCGGCATCTTTGCGACCATGATCGTCATCGCCCTGCTGACGACCTTCACGGCACGGCTGACGGTGATGCGGACGATTTACGAGATCGATACGTTGCGTTCCGACCCGACACGGGCGGATGGGCTCGTGAATTAAGCTTGTCATGCCTTTTTTGCCATGAAAGCGTCTGTTCGCCGCCGCAATCTGCATATATTTTTCCGATTCATGAGCATGGGACACATTCCGCGCACCCCGATTCGCCCTGGAGCGGAGCTTCTTCGCTCCGACGGGCGACCTGTTCGCGGCCCCGTGCGACGGATGCTGCGCTGGGGCGGCATGGCCTCCATCCTTGCCATCGCCCTGATTTTTGGTGGGTTCCTGCGCTTTGCCGATTCCGTCACGACCCTGAAACCTCCGCTTGACCCACGGGCAGACGCAATCGTCGTTCTGACGGGTGGCTACCAGCGAATCGACCAGGCCGTCGAACTGCTGCAGAAAGGCGCCGGAAAACGCCTGCTGATTTCGGGTGTGCATCCGACAACCACGCCGAAGCAGATCCGCAGGATGACCCAGGCCTCGCCGGAACTTTTCACATGCTGCGTCGACGTCGGCTACGACGCACTCGACACGATCGGCAATGCCCAGGAAGCATCGAACTGGATCCACCAGCGCGGCTACAAGAGCGTCCTCGTCGTCACCAACAACTACCACATGCCGCGCAGCCTGGCGGAACTCGCTTATGTCGACGCCGAAACGCAGTTCATTCCCTACCCCGTTGTGAACTCGGACCTGAAGACCAGCGACTGGTTCACCGATCCCAACGCCGTGCGGGTCATGCTCGCCGAATATGCGAAAGTGCTCTTCGCCGGCGCGCGCAATCTGACGGGACTTGGCCGGCACCCTGGGCTCCGCTCGGCAGGCGTCTCCGGCTAAAGCCGAGGGAAACCTTTTTCTGAACGCCAATATCGTGTAGGAGGGCGCAACCGCCTCTTGCGGATATTGGCCTCGGGAAAATTTATGATCGCCCTGCGTTCCGTTCTCTTCAACACGATCTTCTACGCCAACCTCATCGTTCGCATGATCGTGCTCTCCCCCTATTATTTCGTCGCGCCACGCAAGGACGCCTACCGCATACCGAAGAACTGGGCACTGTCGAGCCACTGGCTGATGGAGAAGATCGTCGGCACGACCTTCGAGATCGAGGGCATGGAGAATCTGCCCGATGGCGGCTATATCCTGGCGCCGAAGCATCAGTCGTTCTGGGATACCTATGCCCTGCTGCCGTGGCTCAAGGATCCGGTCTACATTCTGAAGCGAGAGCTGATGTGGATCCCGCTTTTCGGTTGGTATGCCAAGAAGCAGCGGATGATCCCGGTCAATCGCGGCGCCCGCGGCAAGGTGATGGTCGAGGCGTTGAGGCGAACCAAGGAAGAGCTGGCAACCGGCCGCCAGCTGATCATTTACCCCGAAGGCACGCGCCGCCCGCCCGGTGCCGAACCGCTCTACAAATACGGCATCGCCCGCATGTACCGCGACCTGCAGCTACCGGTCGTGCCGGTCGCCATGCACCCCGGCCTGTTCTGGCCGCGCCGCAGCACGTTGCGCTACCCCGGTCACTTCAAGGTGCGGATCCTGCCGCCAATCCAACCCGGCATGGACCCCGATGCCTTTTTCGCGCATCTGATCGAGGTGACCGAGAAGGCGAGCGACGAACTGCTGGTCGACACGGTCAAGCGCAACCCGAACCTGCCGCTCCCGCCGACCGCCGCTCGTCGGCTCGCGGAATTGCAGAAAGCGAAGGCAACGACGGCCTGAACTCAGAGCCTGAACTCAGGCCGCGTTTCTTAGTCGTTCCACTTCGCCGACCACCTGCTCCAGCCAGTGGTCGCGAATGCCCATTTCCCGCAGGTGTGCCAGCGTATTGAAGACATAGGCGTCGTTCGGCCCTGATCGGCCCTCCGCACCGTGGACGACGTGCGCCGCCGCGATCGCGTCGAGCCCACCGGCATATTGCGTATGCGCTCGATCGACGACGTAGGCGACCGCCTTGCTGCTCCGGCCGTCCGCCAACTGCAGGGGCAGGCAACGCTCAAGATAGACGTTGGTTACGAGCTCGCGCTCCCTCAGATAGTCGATTGTCTCGCCCCACTGATCCGGCGCGATCCGAAAGGCCATTCCACGGCAGGAACCACCACGATCAAGGCCGAGCACGAGGCCCGGTTTCTGCTGCGTGCCGCGATGCACCCAGGAATGCACGCAGAGCGACCGTCTATAGCCATAGACAAGCGCCTGAGAACGCTCCAAAAATTCGAAGCCCGGATTCCACATCAGTGATCCGTAGCCAAACACCCAAAATTCGTCCATATCGCACGCCAGACCCACATTCCCACTCGCGCGTCACCTTTGGAGAACATCATGGCAGCGTCAAGCCCATCCCGCAGCGGCAGAAAATTCTGGTGGCTCGGCTGCATCATCCTCCTGGTGATCGCGCTTTATACGAGTGGCTGGTTCTATGCCGCCGCGCAGCTGAAAACGACGGTGCTGAAGGCGATCGCGCCGGGCAACACCGCAGGCGTCAGCGCCGAATGCGCCGATATCGACTTCCGCGGCTATCCGTTCCGGATCGGCCTGTTCTGCTCGAAGGTCGATGTCGATGACAACGTCAACGGCGTGTCGGCGAGTTTTGGCGAGCTGCGCTCCGCAGCCCAGGTCTATGCTCCAGGGCATATCGTTTGGGAACTCGACGCGCCCGCCGAGATCCGCACCGCCCACGGCCTGACGCTCAATGCCGAATGGGCAAACCTGCAATCCAGCCTGATCACCAAGCTAAAGGGCATCGACCGCTCCTCCACCATCATCGACGGGCTCAAGGGGACGGCGGTTTCCCAGACCGGCCAGACGATCAATTTCGACGCTGCTCACACGGAGATCCACCTTCGCCAGAACAACGGCGACCTGGATGGCGCGATCTCGCTGAAGGATTCCAATACCGCCATCAAGGACTGGCCGGCATTCCCGAAGCTCTCGGCGAGCGCCGACGTGACGCTGGCCGGCAAGGCCGGCATGATCGACGGCAGCGACCAAAAGGGCCTCTACGGCGCCAGCGGCGAGCTGCGCAAGGTCGTGGCCGACATCGGCGACGGCAAGGTCATGACCCTGAGCGGCCCCTTCTCCTTCGACGAGGAGGGCTATCTGTCGGGCAAATTCAAGCTGGAGATCGAACAGCTCGGCCCCTGGCGCGACAGCGTCAAGCAGACCTTCCCTGAAATCGCCAAGACGGTCGACACCGCCGCCAAGCTGCTGAAAGCTTTGGCGGGCGGCGGCGACAAGGTTTCCGTCGATCTCGTTGTAGCACGTGGCAATGCCACGGTCGGCGGTTTCATTCCGTTGGGATCGATCCCGCCGATCTGAAATTGAGCCTTCAGGCTTTCTTTTCGAGCGGATGCGGACGGCCGAAGTCCGGCGCATCGACGTCCTGGCCGGCCTGGATGATCGAACGGCGGATGGCACGCGTGCGGGTGAACAGATCGAAGATCTTGTCGCCCTCGCCCCAGCGAATGGCCCGCTGCAGATAAGCGAGGTCCTCGGAGAAGCGCGCCAGCATTTCGAGGATCGCATCCTTGTTGTGCAGGCAGACGTCGCGCCACATCGTCGGATCGGAAGCGGCCAGACGCGTGAAGTCGCGGAAGCCGGACGCGGAATACTTGATCACTTCCGATTCCGTCACCGCCTCGAGATCATCCGCCGTGCCGACAATGTTGTAGGCGATGATGTGGGGCAGGTGCGAGACGATGGCGAGCACCTTGTCGTGGTGCTCCGGATCCATCTCGTCGACCTTGGAGCCGAGCGTTTCCCAGAACTGCTGCAACTTTTTCAATGCCGCTTGGTCAGTTCCGGCGATCGGGGTGAAGATGCACCAGCGCCCTTCGAAGAGCCCGGGGAATCCGGCGTCTGGGCCGGACTTCTCCGTGCCGGCAAGAGGATGGCCGGGAATGAAATGCACGTGCGGCGGCATATGCGGCTGCATTTGGGCAATGACGGATGCCTTGGTCGAACCGACATCGGTGACGATGGCACCGGGCTTCAGGCTGCCGGCGATTTCTTTCGCCACGCTCTCCGACGCGCCGACGGGAACCGACACGATCACCAGGTCCGCATCCTTGACGGCCTCTGCCGACGAGGTCGTATAGCGATCGCCCAGGCTCAACTCCTCCGCTCGCTTCAGCGTTTCGGCGCTGCGCGTCGAGACGACGATCTCACCTGAGAGACCGAGCCGCCTGATATCATAGGCCAGCGAAGAGCCGATCAGGCCGATCCCGATCAGCGCAATGCGATCGAACTGCACCGTCATGACTTGCGTCCCATGAACTCGCCGAGCGCTTCGATGACGCCACGGTTCGCCTCTTCCGGACCGATGCTCATGCGCAGCGCGTTCGGGAAGCCATAGCCCTTTACAGCGCGCAGGATATAGCCGCGGCTGGTCAGGAACTCATCGGCTTCCGGCGCGCGCTTGCCATCGACATCCGGGAAGTGGATGAGCACGAAGTTGGCGACCGACGGCGTCACCTTGAGGCCGAGAGCCTCGAGCGCACCCGTCAGCTTCTCGATCCACATCTGGTTGAAGGAGGCGGCCTCCTGCGTGAACGCCTGGTCGCGAATGGCTGCAGCACCCGCGGCAATGGCTGCGGCGTTCATGTTGAACGGGCCGCGGACGCGATCGACCGCATCGATGATGTCTGCCGGCGCATACATCCAGCCAACGCGAAGCGCGGCCAGGCCATAGACCTTGGAGAAGGTACGGGTCATGACGACGTTGGCATTCGACGAAACGATCTCGATGCCGGCCTCGTAGTCGTTGCGGCGGACATATTCCGCGTAGGCGGCATCGAGCACCAGAACGACCTGCTTCGGCAGGGATGCCTGAAGACGGCGGATTTCGCTGACCGCAACATAGGTACCCGTCGGATTGCCGGGATTGGCGATGAAGACGATCTTGGTCTTCGGCGTAACGGCCGCCAGAATGGCATCGACGTCGACCGTCTGATCCTTCTCCTTGACGACGACAGGCGTCGCACCCGCGCCCATGATCTGGATCTTGTAAACGAGAAAGCCGTGCTCGGTGATGATGCCTTCGTCGCCAGGCCCGAGATAGACATGGCAAAGCAGGCCGAGCAACTCGTCCGAGCCATTGCCGCACATGATGTTGGCGGGGTTCAGACCATGCACAGCCGCGATCGCCTCACGAAGTTCCGTCGCCTGGCCATCAGGATAGCGCTCGAGACTGCCGGCGGCATTGCGGAAAGCTTCGATCGCCTTCGGGCTCGCGCCAAGGGGTGTTTCATTGGAAGAGAGCTTGTAGACGCGGGCAACGCCCGGCGCGTGTTCCTTGCCCGGCACATAGGCTGCGATATCCAGAATACCGGGACGCGGAACGGGCTTGCTCTTCTCTTCGCTCATGGGATCGACCTTGGAAATACCGGGAAAATTCGGCTGAAATTGCCCCGTGGCAATAGAACGGAACGGCGCCCTTGTCGAGTGCCACGGCTTTAGGCTCTAACGACTGCGCGTCGTTGGAACGCCGTGCGGCGCCAGAACCGGTACGAAGACGCGCCGCGAGGCGCGGGCGGCAACCGGCAGGCCCTGATAGAGCCGCTTCTGCGCCTCGACAATAATAACGCCCGAGAATGCCGGCCATAAGGCGCGTCCCACGCGGTCGAAGACACTGCGCAGGCTCATCATCGTGCGCAGCTTCGAGGGTGGAAAGAACAATGCTTCCGCCGTCGCGCCGGGCGTGAAATTGGTCTCGCGCAGAAGGCTCGTCAGCTGCCCTCGCGAATAGGGGCGTCCAGAGCCGAACGGCGTGTGTTCCATGCGCGCCCAAACACCGCGGCGGTTCGGGACGACGATGACCAGCCGTCCGCCTGGCGCCAATACGCGCCACAGCTCCTTCAGGGTTTCCCGCGGGCTTTCGGCGAATTCCAGGGAATGGACCATCAGCACCCGGTCAATCGAGGAATCCGGCAGTGGCAATTCCTCGTCGAAGATCAGGGCGGTCGAGGAAAGAGCGCCTACCGGCCAGTTCACCGCCCCCTGCCCGGCCGGCATGAAGGCAAAGGTTCGCTCCGTGTCGGGTTGAAAGCGATCGAGGAAGGGAACCACGTAGCCGAGGCCAACGAGACGCTCCTGCGGTAGCCGCACCCAAAGCGACGAGAGGGCCATAGCGATCGAGTGCTCGGCAATGCGCCCGAGGTCGGAATGATAGAACTGGCGTAGGTCGACAATATCAGCGTGCATCAAGGCAAATGTTATCAGCGCACGGTTGGACTTCAAGGCGCGACCCTCTACATTCCCGATATACCCGCGATAAAGAGGCTGCCTGAAATTATGAAACCTTTGGATTTAGACGTTTTTCTCTGCCGCTCCGACAATTTCGGTGTGTTGGTGCACGATCCTGAAACCGGCCTGACGGCATCGATCGACGCTCCGGATGCAGGCGCAGTGGAGAAGGCTGCGTCCCGCCGCGGCTGGACGATCTCGCATATCTTCACAACCCATCACCATACGGACCACGTCGAAGGCAATCTCGCGCTCAAGGAACAATATGGCTGCGAGATCATCGGCCCGATCAACGAGGCGGTGGCAATCCCCGGCCTCGACAAGACCATGGCCGATGGCGATACATTCCTGTTCGGCGATCACACGGTACAGGTCATCGAGACTCCGGGACATACAGCCGGGCATATCTGCTACCACTTCGTCGACGACAAGCTGCTTTTTGCCGCCGATACACTATTTGCGCTCGGCTGCGGGCGTCTTTTCGAGCGCCCGGCTGCCGATATGTGGCACTCGCTTCAGAAGCTTGCCGTGCTGCCTGACGAAACCGCGATCTACTTCGGCCACGAATACACGCTGTCGAATGCACGTTTTGCGGTCACCATCGATCCGGACAACCAGCGACTGGTAGTCCGTGCGGCCGAAATCGAAGCTCTGCGGGCCGAGAACAAGTTCACCATCCCGACCACGCTGGCGCTTGAAAAAGAGACCAACCCGTTCCTGCGCGCCGCCGATCCGGCCATCCGTCGCAACCTGCTGATGGAGAACAAGAGCAACGAGGAAGTCTTCGCGGAGATCCGCCGGCGCAAGGACAATTTCTGATGTCGCCGGACGATATTATCCGCGAGCTTGGAATGCAGCCGCATCCCGAAGGCGGTTGGTACGTGCAGACGTTCCGAGACCTCAAGGGGGGATCGCGCGGCCACTCGACGGCGATCTACTATCTCCTGAAGGCGGGGCAGCGTTCCCACTGGCACCGCGTCCGTGATGCGGCGGAAGTCTGGCACCACTATGCCGGGGCTCCGCTTGCGCTTCACTGCTCTGAGGATGGCACCAGCAGCGAGACGCTGGTCCTTGGGACTGACATCCCCAAGGGCGAGCGTCCGCAGGCGATCATTCCCGCCAACTGGTGGCAGTCAGCCGAAACAACGGGCGATTACACGCTAGAGCCTTTCATGTTTTGACGGAAGCGTAGCCGGCATTTGAGAAGTAGTTGGCGCATTCCTCTGGCTTTATGGTGTCGGCGAGTAAGCCCAGGTGGCGCCACGTTTCCTCGATGGTTCGCTTTTGAGCCTGGCGCATCCAGTGCTTGATCTTGGCGAAGGCTTGCTCGATCGGATTAAGGTCGGGGGAATATTTCGGCAGGAACCATAGCCTGGCGCCGACGGCCCTGATGGCATCGCGGATGGCCTTGGCTTTGTGAGAGCCGAGATTATCGAGGATGACGATGTCGCCAGGTTTGAGGGTCGGGATCAACTGCTGGCGGACATAGGCGTGGAAGCATTCGCCATTAATGGGACCGTCGAAGACGCAGGGCGCAGTGAGCTTGTCGCAGCGGAGGGCGCCGAGGAAGGTCAGGGTGCGCCAGCGGCCATGCGGGGCAAAGCCGCGCAATCTTTTGCCCCTCGGCCCCCACCCGCGTAACGGCGCCATGTTGGTGCGGATCCAGGTCTCGTCGATGAAGACGAGCCGCTTCGGATCGAAGCGGTCTTGCCAGGCTTTCCAGCGGGCTCTGCGCCGGGCAATGTCGACGCGGCCCTGCTCAAGGGCGAACAGCGTTTTT
>NZ_LNCD01000083.1 GCF_001542405.1 Rhizobium altiplani | reverse complement strand
GAACTTGCAAACCGGGAGGAAACGATGCGCAAGTTTTTGATGACGACAGCGTTGGTGACGATGAGTGTTGCGGGCTTGGGTGCTGCCAAGGCTGCGGATGTGAAGGAAGTGCAGATGCTGCACTGGTGGACGTCCGGCGGCGAGGCAGCGGCCTTGAACGTGTTGAAGGAGGATCTGTCGAAGGAGGGGTTTGCCTGGAAGGACGTGCCGGTTGCCGGTGGTGGCGGTGATGCGGCGATGACGGCGCTGAAGGCGATGGTTGCGGCCGGCACCTATCCGACGGCCTCGCAGATGCTCGGCTACACCGTTCTCGACTACGCCCAGGCCGGCGTCATGGGGGACCTGACGGAGACGGCGAAGGCCGAGGGCTGGGACAAGGCGGTTCCGGCGGCGCTGCAGAAGTTCTCCGTCTATGACGGCAAGTGGGTCGCAGCCCCCGTCAACGTCCACTCGGTCAACTGGCTGTGGATCAACAAGGGTGTGATGGACAAGATCGGCGGCACCGAGCCGAAGACCTTCGACGACCTGATCGCGCTGCTCGACAAGGCGAAGGCTGCCGGCGTGACGCCGCTGGCGCTCGGCGGCCAGAACTGGCAGGAAGCGACGATGTTCGACTCGATCGTGCTGTCGACGGGCGGCCCCGAGTTCTACAAGAAGGCGATGAACGACCTCGACGAGGAGTCGCTGAAGTCGGACACGATGAAGAAGTCGTTCGACAACCTGCAGAAGATCGTCCAGTACGTCGACCCGAACTTCTCCGGACGCGACTGGAACCTTGCGACCGCCATGGTCATCAAGGGCGATGCGCTCGTGCAGGTGATGGGTGACTGGGCCAAGGGCGAGTTCGTCGCCGCCAAGAAGACACCGAACACCGACTTCCTGTGCTACCGCTTCCCGGGCACCGACGGCAGCGTGATCTACAACTCCGACATGTTCGGCATGTTCAACGTGCCTGACGACCGCAAGGCAGCACAGGTGGCGCTTGCCAAGGCAACGCTGTCGAAGAGCTTCCAGTCGGCGTTCAACGTCGTCAAGGGCTCGGTTCCGGCCCGTACCGACGTTCCGGATACCGATTTCGACGCCTGCGGCAAGAAGGGTATCGCCGACCTGAAGAAGGCCAATGAAGGCGGCACGCTGTACGGCTCGCTGGCCCAGGGCTATGGCGCGCCTCCGGCGGTTGCCAATGCCTACAAGGACGTCGTCTCGAAGTTCGTGCATGGCCAGATCAAGACCTCCGACCAGGCGGTCGAAGAGCTCGTCAAGGCCATCGACGACGCCAAGTAATCAAGGCCTCCCACGGTCTTCCCCGCCGGTGTCGGCGGGGAAGATTCCGCCACGGACGATCTCGTTGGAGGAGATGACCCCATGAGCACCATCGCTACCGATAAAACCGTTCTCACGCCGCACCGTGGAACGCCCATTTCCATCCGCGCGCGCCTGCAGGACGCGCTGCCGAAGATCGTGCTCGCGCCGAGTTTCGCCATCACGCTTGTGTTCGTCTACGGCTTCATCCTCTGGACGATCTATCTGTCCTTCACCAATTCCAAGACCTTTCCGTCCTACGTGCTGACGGGCCCGCGCGCCTATCAGCGGCTGTGGCGCTGGACGTTCGAAAGCGATCCGCCGTCCAGCTGGTACACCTCGATCACCAACATGGGCATCTTCGGTGTGCTCTATGTCGGCATCTGCCTGGCGCTCGGCCTGTTCCTGGCGATCCTGCTCGACCAGAAGATCCGCGGCGAGGGCATATTGCGGCCGATCTTCCTCTATCCGATGGCGCTCTCCTTCATCGTCACCGGCGTTGCCTGGAAATGGTTCCTCGATCCGGGGCTCGGGCTCGAGCAGACGCTGCATCAGTTCGGCTGGACGAGCTTCCACTTCGACTGGATCAAGAACAAGGACTTCGTGATCTATACTGTCGTGATCGCCGGTGTCTGGCAGGCGTCCGGCTTCGTCATGGCGATGTTCCTTGCCGGCCTTCGCGGCATCGACAGCGAGATCATGAAGGCGGCGCAGATCGACGGGGCGACGACCGTGCAGCTCTATCGCCGCATCATCATCCCGTTGCTCAGACCGATCTTCCTGTCGGCCTTCATCGTGCTCGCCCACATGGCGATCAAGTCTTACGATCTGGTTGTGGCACTGACCTCGGGCGGCCCCGGCGGCTCGGCCTGGCTGCCGTCCAACTTCATGTACGAATACACCTTCAAGCGCAACGAGATGGCCGTCGGCTCGGCGAGCGCGGTGATCATGCTGATGACGATTTCGGCGATCATCGTTCCCTATCTCTATTCGGAACTCAGGGAGAAATCGCGATGAGCGCCGTCACCTCGACCCTGCCGAGTGCGGCCAGCGCCTCGCGCAACAGACTGTTCAGCCGGATCTTCATCTACGGGCTGCTTGTCATCTTCGCGATCATCTACCTGATGCCGCTGTTCGTCATGCTGGTGACCTCGTTCAAGACGATGGACGAGATCCAGAACGGCAACATGCTGGCGCTGCCGCAGTCGCCGACCATCGAGCCCTGGTTCAAGGCCTGGGGGCAGGCCTGCGTCGGGCTGACCTGCGCCGGCATCAAGGGCTACTTCTGGAACTCGATCAAGATGGTCGTTCCGGCCGTGGCGATCTCGACGATCATGGGCGCGCTGAATGGCTACATCCTGACCAAGTGGCGCTTCCCCGGCCACACGCTGGTGTTCGGCCTGATGCTGTTTGCCTGCTTCATCCCGTTCCAGTCGGTGCTCTTGCCGATGGCGACCATCCTTGGCAGCCTCGGCCGCTTCGGGGCGACGCTGCGCGACCAGATCGGCATGTCGCTCGGCTTCGGCAATCCGACCGTCAACCTCGTCACCGTTCACGTCGTCTACGGCCTCGGCTTCACGACGCTGTTCTTTCGCAACTATTACGAGGCCTTTCCGACCGAACTGGTGAAGGCGGCGCAGGTCGACGGTGCCAGCTTCTTCCAGATCTTCCGCCGCATCATGCTGCCGAACTCGCTGCCGATCATCGTCGTCACCGTCATCTACCAGTTCACCAACATCTGGAACGACTTCCTGTTTGCCTCGGCCTATGCCGGCACGGGCGATTCCATGCCGATGACGGTGGCGCTGAACAACGTCGTCAACACCTCCACCGGTGTCGTCGAATACAACGTCAACATGGCGGCGGCGATGATCGCAGCGCTTCCGACCCTCCTCGTCTACATTCTCGCCGGCCGCTACTTCGTGCGTGGCCTGATGGCGGGCGCTGTCAAAGGATAATCCAATGGCTTTCCTCGAAATCTCAGGTCTCAAGAAGCGCTTCGGCTCGCTGGAGATCCTCAAGGGCATCAACCTTGACCTGGAAAAGGGCGGCTTCCTCGTGCTCGTCGGCCCGTCCGGCTGCGGCAAGTCGACCTTGCTCAACACCATTGCCGGCCTGGAATCGATCACCGAGGGCGACATTCGCGTCGATGGCCGCAGCATTGCCGACCTGCATCCGTCGAAGCGCGACATCGCCATGGTGTTCCAGAGCTACGCGCTCTACCCGAACATGACGGTGGCCGGAAACATCGCCTTCGGCATGGAGATGCGCGGCGTGCCGGTCGAGGAGCGCAACAAGGCGATCGACAAGGTCGCCAAGGTGCTGCAGATCGGCCACCTGCTCAATCGCAAGCCGAGCCAGCTGTCGGGCGGCCAGCGCCAGCGCGTCGCCATGGGCCGCGCCCTGGTGCGCGACCCGAAGCTGTTCCTGTTCGACGAACCGCTCTCCAACCTCGACGCCAAGCTGCGCGTCGACATGCGCATCGAGATCAAGCGGCTGCACCAGGCGACCGGCACGACGATCGTCTATGTGACCCACGACCAGATCGAGGCGATGACGCTGGCCACCAAGATCGCCGTCATGCGCGACGGCGAGGTGCAGCAGTTCGGCACGCCGGCCGAGATCTACAACAACCCGGCCAACATGTTCGTCGCCGACTTCATGGGCTCGCCGGCGATGAACCTCCTCGCGGGGACGATCGAGAAGGGGGCGTCCGGCCTGACCGTGTCGCTTTCACGTCCGCAGGGCGAGCCGATCCGGCTGCCTGTCACGGCGGGCAACGGCGCGCTCGAAGCGCATACCGGCCGCGAGATCGTCTTCGGCATCCGCCCCGAGGCGCTGACCGATCCTGACGGTGCGGACCGCAACGCCAAGGCGCTGGCCGAAAGCGACTGCCTGATCGAGGTGGTGGAACCGGCCGGATCCGACACCTTCGCGGTCACCAAGCTCGGCGGCAAGGAGGTCGTGGCGCGGCTCAGGGCCGACGCCCGCATCCAGGCCGGCCAGCACGCCCGCCTCGCCTTCAACCTCGACAAGGCCGTGTTCTTCGATCCGCAAAGCCAAACCCGCATCGCTTAAACCAGGAGCCAGGATTCCAAACATGAACAGCTCGGATGTGGGGCTGCGCGAGTGCCAAGACAGACCAGCATCCGTCGGTACGCGTGAGAAGGGATCGGACCGGAAGCTGTTGTCGGTCTCGATTCCAGGGTCCATGGTCTAGAGGCTTCGCGTGCGTGATTCGTTGGTCATGCCGCGAATTCCATCGTACAACAACGCACCGACCATCATGGTTGGCGAACGAGGCTCCGACCTTATCCGGAGACTTCCGCCGTTGCCTGCCGCGATCCTCGCTCACGAGCGCAAATGAAACGCGCCCGAGGGCATGGCAATCGCCCGCCAGTGTTCGGACTGCGAACTTTGAAAATGGAGTAGGGTTTGATTTCCGATCCACGAGCTTTCCTGCAAACCCTGTTTCACGAAGCCGTCAAGGCCGCCGATCCTTACGAGGCCCTGGTTCGCCATCTTCCGGATCCGCCGAAAGGCAGGACAATCGTTGTTGGGGCAGGGAAGGCCGCAAGCCAGATGGCGGCCGCGTTCGAACGCGCTTGGTCTCATCCCTTCGAAGGTCTCGTTGTTGCCAGGCATGGGCCAATCGCAGAGTGCCGATCGACGAAGATTCTCCAGGCGGCTCATCCGGTCCCAGACAGAGCCGGTCTTATCGCCGCCGAGGCGCTGATGAACCATCTGCATGGGCTGACGTGTGATGATCTGGTGATCGCACTGATATCCGGCGGCGGCTCGGCCTTGCTGCCGGCCCCGCCGACCGGTTTCACCCTCACCGACGAGAGCGCGTTGAACGAAGCGCTGCTGGCGTCGGGCGCGCCGATCTCCGGGATGAATGTGGTGCGGAAGCATTTCTCCCGCATCAAGGGGGGACGGCTTGCCGCACTTGCCCATCCGGCAAAGGTCGTCAGCCTCGTCGTCTCCGATGTTCCGGGCGACAATCCGGCCTTCGTTGCGTCGGGGCCGACGGTTCCCGACAGCAGCGATGCGGAGGAGGCGCTGCGAGTGATCCGGGACTACCGGATCGATCTCCCGGCGCGCGTGATCGATTGTATCCGCAATACCAGAGCGCCAAGTGCCGGTGACCGCGTCTTCGCCAACAACGAAGTGCATGTGATCGCCTCGGCGCGGGTGTCCCTGGAGGCGGCTGCCGATCGGGCAAGATCTCTCTGCGTGCAACCCCTCATCCTTTCGGATTCGATCGAGGGGGAGGCGAAGGATATCGGCCGGATGCATGCGGCGCTTGCTCGGGAGTTTTTGACGAGACCGCCGGCTCCAAAGCCTCTCGTGCTGCTTTCGGGCGGGGAGACTACGGTCAGCATCGGAACCGGAACATATGGCAAGGGCGGGCGAAATTCCGAGCTTCTCCTCTCGGCGGCGATCGATCTACAAGGAGTCGATGGCGTTGTAGCGATGGCCGCTGATACCGACGGTATCGACGGCTCCGAAGACAATGCTGGCGCCTTCTGTGACGGCGGGACGGTGGCGCGGATCAGGAGCGCCGGCGGCGATGCGCGCGCGTTCCTGGCGGGCCATGATGCGTGGTCGGCCTTCAACCTCGCGGGCGATCTGTTTGTTCCGGGACCGACAGGTACCAACGTGAATGATTTCCGCGCTTTTCTTGTAGAATAGCGGGCCACAAGGCCGAGCAGCTTTAGCGTGTGCCAAGCTGCCGACGTCCTGCGTGGAGCGTCGGCGGCGCCAAATCAGTAAGGCGCAAGCCCGCCTAGTAGGTTGTCACAGACACGTGTGTCTTTGTAAGAGTTGGGAAGCCCGCCCCAGGCCCCTCGGGGGCGGGCTCTATCGATCCGGACCCCTTCCGGACCGCGGCTGATGGTGAGCCGCTGGAAACACACATGCCCGGTGTTGCGTGTTGAGACAACCGAAAGCTGTTTTGTTGGTTATTTGGTAAGGTTACCGGGCGACGCAGGTGCGTCTGGACATTGACCGGGACTCTCTTCAACACTGCATCGGCAGACGCCCACTCGACGATGAGTGAGTGACGGCGAACAACGGGAGCAAGGGGATTGGGGTCATGGTCGACCGGCTGAAGGGGAAGATTGCAATTATTTCAGGCGGCGCGACGGGCATGGGCGGAGCGGCCTCGCGCCTCTTTGCTGCCGAGGGCGCCAGGGTAGCGATCGTTGACCGGAATGAAGCGGCAGCACGGCAAACGGCGGAGGAGATTTGTTCCGCGGGTCATGTCGCCGACTACTGGGTCGCCGACGTGTCGGAGGAGGCCGCCGTCGTCGCGGCCGTCAGGGGTGTGGAGGATAGGTTCGGCGCCGTCACCGTGCTCTTCAATCACGCCGGCACTATCGTCATCAAGCCGTTCCTGGAGACCACGCTCGAGGAGTGGGAGTGGCTGCACGCGGTCAACGTGCGATCGATGTTCCTGATGACGCGGGCGGTCCTGCCGGGGATGATCGCCGCGGGCGGTGGTTCCATCGTCTGCACGTCATCAATCTCGGCCGTGGCCGCAACGCCGATGGAAGTGCTCTACGACACGACGAAGGGCGCGGTGCATATGTTTGCTCGTGCGATCGGGGTCGAATTCAGGGATCGCAACATCCGCTGCAACGCCGTCTGCCCCGGCTTCATCCGCACGCCGCACGGATTGCGCGAGGTCAGCGAATTGCAGGCACTCGGCGTCGATGTGTCGGACGCGGCTATTGCCGCCCAGCAGGGACGGATCGGCGAACCCGAGGACGTGGCACGCGCCGCGCTCTATCTCGCTAGCGACGAGTCGATGTTCGTCAATGGCGCGCATCTCTTCGTCGACAACGGCTTCACCGCTATCTAAATTAAACGCTGCAACGCCGCCAGCGTGCCGGAGGATGCCCCGTTTGGCGTCGGAACACTGTGATGAAATGGGTCCGCGATCGAAATCCGACGTCGATCGCGATTTCATCGATGCTCAGGCCATCGCTGATCAGCTTCGCTTTCGCGCGTTCTATCCGACGTTCCTGCAGATAGGCGTGTGGACTGAAGCCCGTCGCCGACCGGAACCCTGCTGCGAAGTGCATTGGACTGAGCCCCGCTGCGTGCGCGATGTCCGCGAGCCGAAGCGAGGTCGCCAGGTTGAGTTCGATGAAATCCACGGCGCGCTTAACCCGCCAGGGTGCGAGGATGACGGAATTATTCCGGTGCTTCTTCATCTCTGCTTCTCTCCACTGGTCGCGGCAAAAAGTCGGGACTGGACCCGCTGAAGGGTCCGTTCGAAAACCTCAGGCTCGTCGAGTGCTCTGGCGACCACGAGGGCTCCCTGAACGGCAACGACGGTCTCCTCGGCCAGCGCGGCGGCATCCGGCTCGAGGCATCCGGCTCGCGTGAGAGCTGAGGCAAGCGCGCTATGCCATTCGGCGAAGTAGTCCCTGACCTGAGCGCTGAACCGGTTGCGGACATTATCGAGTGCGAACGCACCAACGAGGCACACTCGGCTGCCGGAGCGAAAATACCGGGAAACAGAGCGAAACATGTCGGAGATAGCGGAGCGCGGATCATCCGCGTTCCGTAACGGTTCGAAAACCTGTGTCACGAACCATTCGTCGATCTCGCCGAGCACGGCTATGGCCATCTCTTCCTTTCCGCCGGGAAAGAAGTGATAGAGGCTTCCCTTTCCGAGTCCTGTTTTTTCCGTGATGGTTGAAAGACTTGCGCCCTCGAAGCCATACTCCCGAAAGACTTCGGCCAGGGATGGGATTGCGTCGGTGCGCTCGGCGACGATCTTTGGCATGTGTTACAGTCCCAATTCAGAAAGGCTTGGGTGGTCAGCAGGCCTGGGGCCGGACCGATCCCAGAAAAACTTGCGTTCGGATTCCTTGATGGGCATATCGTTGATGCAAGCATAGCGGTGGTGCATCAGGCCGCTCGCGTCGAACTCCCAGTTCTCGTTGCCGTATGCCCGATACCAGTTCCCGGAGTCGTCGCGGTATTCGTAGGCGAAGCGAACCGCGATGCGGTCGCCGTCGTGGGCCCACAGTTCCTTGATCAGCCGATACTCGAGTTCCTTGCGCCATTTCCTGGTCAGGAACTCGACGATCTTTTCCCGCCCTTGGACAAATTCCGCGCGATTGCGCCAGTAACTGTCAACGGTATAGGCGAGTGACACCCTGCCGGGATCGCAACTGTTCCATCCATCCTCTGCGCCTCGGACTTTGGCAGCCGCGGTTTCGCGGGTGAAGGGAGGGAGTGGTGGGCGGTGTTCAGGCATGGTTTCGATCTCCTAGTGTTCGTTGCTGTACCGATCGGTAAACAGTATGTCAATCGGTACAATCGAGGGTGCGCAGAGTCAACGCAATCGCCAGGCACTGCATCTTTTTGCCGTGCGAATCGAAAGTTTTCGGGTTGGAAAGCACGCAATCCAGCAAGTGCCAACCACTGCAGACTGAGTGCGACAGGGTTTAGGTACACGCCAGCTGCCGAAGGCTGAAAAGGGCCGAGATGGTGATCTCGGCCCTTGTCGTTGTGCGCCCAGCATGGGCGCATGATGGGCTGACCAACTTGGAATGCCCAGGCTCGCCTAACCTCAATCTCTCGAACCGCCCGGTGCGGACCCGCATGCCGGGTGGTGTGGCAGGGGTGCGATCACATCGATCGCCCCCTATGCCGATTGGTAATCCTGCGGGTGTTCGCTTACTTGCCCGCTTTCGTGGTGTGGCGGCGGCCCTTGCCGATGTCCGGCAGGAAGATGGTCAACAGGCCGAGCAGCGGTAAATACGAGCAGATTTTGTAGACGAACTCGATGCCCATGTGGTCGGCCACCATGCCGAGGCCTGCTGCGCCAATGCCGCCGATACCGAAGGCAAAGCCGAAGAACAGGCCGGCAATCATGCCGACACGACCCGGAACCAGCTCCTGCGCAAAGACGACGATGGCCGAGAAGGCAGAGGCCAGGATGATGCCGATCAGGAAGGTCAGGAAGACCGTCCAGTTGTAGTCGGCATAAGGCAGGGCAAGGGTGAAGGGCAGGGCGCCGAGGATCGAGAACCAAATGACGAACTTGGTGCCGAACCAGTCGACGACAGGGCCGCCGGCGACGGTGCCGATGGCCACGGCGCCGAGGAATACGAACAGCAGAATCTGCGCGTGCTGCACCGACACTCCGAAGCGTTCGATCATATAGAAAGTGTAGTAGCTAGAAAGGCTCGTCATGTAGACGTATTTCGAGAACACTAGCAGTGCCAGGACACCGATCGCCGCAATGACCTTGTTGCGTGGGAGATGGACGGCGGGTGCTGCCGCCTTGCGACCGGCGTTATTCTTGCGGTGATCGGCGTACCAGACGCCGACGCGCCACAGGACGATCATGCCGGTCAGAGCTGCGAGCGAGAACCATGCAACGCTATGCTGGCCCCGCGGTAGTACGATGAAGGCGGCCAGAAGCGGACCTATCGCCGAGCCGAAGTTGCCGCCAACCTGGAACAGTGACTGGGCAAGGCCATGGCGTCCGCCTGATGCCAGCCGGGCAACGCGCGAGGATTCCGGATGGAACACGGCGGAGCCGAGGCCGACGACACCCGCGCCGATGAGCAAGACCCAATAGGCGTGCGCATATGCGAGCAGCACCAGGCCGATCAGCGTGAAGCCCATGCCGACAGACAATGAGTAAGGCAACGGGCGTTTGTCGGTGTAAATGCCGATCAGCGGCTGCAGGAGCGACGCGGTGACCTGGAACACGAGGCCGAGGAAGCCGATCTGCGTGAAGTCGAGGCCGTAGCCGTCCTTGATCATCGGATAGAGCGCGGGGATCAGCGACTGCATGGTATCGTTGAGAAGATGGCAGAAGCTTACCGCCATGATAATGCCGAAAACCGTCTGTTCCGCAGAGTGCCTCTCTGCCGTCATTGCGCTGTCTGTCACGATTCTGCTCCGTCCTACGAGGCTTTGGAATAACCGACTTGTGGTCGTCCCGCTTTCGTGTTTTGGTCTTGCTATTTCGCAAGTGGGCCAAAATTGATGAAATCCAAGCAAAGCCTGGCGACGAGTGAGTTGGCCAAGCTCCATGTGGAGCGTCTTGCTGCCATCGAGGCAGCCTCAGAGCCGGTCTATGCCATCCCCTCGGAATATCCGGCCGGCTACCATGTGGAACCCCATAGTCACAGCCGTGCACAGTTCGTCTATGCTCGGTCCGGCGTGCTTATGGTGTCGTCGATACTGGGGCGCTGGATGGTGCCGCCGCAGCATGCGTTGTGGATACCGGCAGGACTTGTCCACACCGTCGACATGCTCGGCGATGTTGCGATGCTTTCGGCCTATGTCTCGCCCCAGGCCTTGGCCGATCCACCGACGGCCATCCGCGTCGTGGCGCTGACTGATCTTGCCAGAGCGTTGATTACCGAGGCTGTTGCGCCGCCCGAGGCCAAGAGCGGCAGACGGGATCTCATCATGGCGCTGCTGCTCGAGGAGGTCTTGCGGCTTCCCGACCGGCCGTTGGGATTGCCGTTCCCCTCAGATACGCGCCTGGCGACGCTCTGCCGCGGCTTCATGGAAAGTCCGAGTGCAAGGCTGGTCATCGACGATTGGGCGGAGCGGCTTGCCATGAGCCGGCGCGCCTTTACTCGGTTCTTTCGCAAGGAAACGGGTATCAGTCTCTCAACCTGGCGGCAGCAGGCGGCGGTGTTCACCGCCTTGCCCCGCCTCGCAGCCGGGGAGGCGGTTACAGCCGTTGCCCTCGACCTTGGCTACGACAGCGTCGCCGCCTTCACCACGATGTTCAGGCGGACGATGGGAGCCGCTCCCCGCGCGTATTTCAGGGCACCCGAACAATATTGAGCCTCTGCCCAAGCATGGATCCGCCGTCTCGCAGGACCGGGCGATGACGCGCTGCGTCCTCGATTTAACATTTACGTTCACGGCAAATCTGTGAGTTTTAAGAATTCGAAAAACATTCGTTTGACATTCGAATAATCTTCGCTTTAATTGCTCTGACTTTCGCAAATGCGCGAGCATGTTGCGTTGCGGTATATTCTGGCTCGGAGGGGGAACGTGAGCCGTCAGATTCACGATCTTTTCATTATCGGCGGCGGCATCAATGGCTGCGGGATCGCGCGGGATGCGATCGGGCGGGGCTATTCGGTCGCGCTTGCGGAAATGAACGATTTCGCTTCGGGCACGTCTTCCGGCGCGACCAAGCTCATCCATGGCGGCTTGCGCTATCTCGAGCACTACGAGTTTCGTCTGGTGCGCGAATCTCTGATGGAGCGCGAAGTGCTCTGGGCGATGGCGCCGCACATCATCTGGCCGATGCGCTTCGTGCTGCCCTATCACAAGGGTGGCATCCGCCCGGCATGGCTGATCCGTCTCGGGTTGTTTCTCTACGATCACCTCGGCGGACGAAAGTTGTTGCCGCCGACCGCGGTTCTCGACATGCGCCGCGACCCGGCCTCCGAGCCATTGAAGGCACTCTTCACGAAGGCGTTCGAGTATTCGGATGGTTGGGTCGACGATGCGCGTATGGTAGTGCTCAATGCGCGGGACGCGGCCGACCGCGGCGCGCTGATCATGCCGAGAACGAGAGTCGTTTCGGCGCGGCGCGAGAACGGATTGTGGTCGATCGAGACGGACGACACCGTCAGCGGGCAGGGCAACAGTTTTCAGGCGCGGATGCTGGTGAATGCTGCCGGGCCATGGGTCGATCAGGTCATTCGCACGGCCTTCGGGCAGAACGAGGCCCGCCACGTGCGGCTCGTGCAGGGCAGCCACATCGTCGTAAAGAAGAAGTTCGACGATCCGCGGGCCTATTTCTTCCAGAACCCGGACAACCGCATCATCTTCGCGATCCCGTACGAGCAGGACTTCACGTTGATCGGTACCACCGACCGCGACTACTCGGCCGATCCGAAGGATGTGAAAATATCCGAGGAAGAGACGATCTATCTCTGCAACGCGGCGAGCGAGTATTTCAAGGAGCCGGTACGGCCGGAAGACATCGTCTGGACCTATTCGGCTGTGCGGCCTCTATTTGACGACGGCGCTTCCAAGGCGCAGGAGGCGACCCGCGACTACGTGCTGAAGATCGAAGGCGAGGGTGAAAGCGCACCGCTGCTCAATGTCTTCGGCGGCAAGCTCACGACCTATCGGCGCCTATCCGAACACGCACTGGAAAGGATCGCCGAGGCGATCGGCGCCAAAGGCGCGTCCTGGACAGCGAAGAGCCATCTGCCGGGCGGGGATTTCGCCGCGACCGGCTACGAGGCGGAGGTTGCTAAGCTGAAGGGCGGTTATCCGTTCCTGGCGGACCGGCATGCGCGCCAACTGGTGCGCCGCTACGGCACCAAGGCGTCGGTCCTGCTCGGGCGGGCCGCCAGCGCGGAGGACCTGGGACACTGTTTCGGAGGCGATCTCTTCGAGGCAGAGGTTCGCTATCTCATCGATCACGAATGGGCCAGACGCGCAGAGGATGTGCTTTGGCGAAGAACGAAAGTCGGCCTGCGCCTGACCAAGGAACAGGCTGCGCTATTGGAGGAGTACATGGCCGCGCGACCGGCGCAGATGGCTGGTTGAAGCGGTAATGTCCCCGCTGTTGAGGAGGCACGGGAACCGGAATGCTTGAATTGCGGAACGCTGCAAAGATGGTGGGCGGGGAGTATCACATCCACGCAACCAATCTTGCATTTGAAAAAGGCACATTGAATGTGCTGCTGGGGCCGACGCTGTCCGGCAAGACATCGCTGATGCGACTGATGGCCGGGCTCGATCGACCGACGAGCGGTTCCGTCCATTTCGACGGCGTAGACGTGACCGGCATGCCGGTGCAGAAGCGCAACGTCGCGATGGTTTACCAACAGTTCATCAACTATCCGGCGCTGACGGTGTACGAAAACATCGCCTCGCCAATGCGGATTTCAGGCAAGGACACCGCGACGATCGATCGTGAGGTGCGCAAGGCCGCCGAACTCTTGCGCCTTACGCCCTATCTGGATCGCACCCCGCTCAATCTCTCCGGCGGCCAGCAGCAGCGCACGGCGCTTGCGCGTGCCCTTGTGAAGAATGCCAGCCTTGTGCTGATGGACGAGCCGCTCGCGAACCTCGACTACAAGCTGCGCGAGGAACTGCGTGCCGAACTGCCGCGGATCTTTGCGCAGTCCGGCGCCATCTTCGTCTACGCCACAACGGAGCCTTCCGAAGCGCTTCTGCTCGGCGGCAACACGGCCACCCTTTCGGAAGGCCACGTGACGCAGTTCGGGCCGACGATCGCCGTCTACCGAAATCCGCTCGACCTCGTAACTGCAAAGACCTTTGCCGATCCGCCGCTCAATTTCATGGATGTGATAAAGGCCGGCGGTTCGTTCCAGAGGCAAGGAGCTGATATCCTGCCGGTGCCCGCGCATTTGGACGCCATGGCCGATGGTCCGGTCACGATCGCCTTCCATCCGCACCACCTCGCTCTTTCGCCGCAGACTCAGACGGCAGCAAAACTGCAGGCACGCACGCAGGTTTCCGAGATCACAGGCTCCGAAAGCTTTGTGCATATGGATTTCGACGGTGTCCGTTGGGTCATGCTTGCCCACGGCATTCACAACATCGATCCGGATACCGAGGTCGACATCTACCTCGACACCCGTCACGTCATGGCGTTCGGCACCGATGGCCGGGCAATCGCAACTGGCGCAAAGGCGTAAGGGAGAAGGACATGGCACGTATCACGCTCGACCACATCCGCCACGCCTACGGACCGAACCCGAAGTCCGACGCAGACTATGCGCTTCGTGAAGTCGATCACGAATGGCGGGACGGCGGCGCCTACGCGCTTCTCGGACCATCCGGCTGCGGAAAGACGACGCTACTCAACATCATTTCCGGCCTGCTGCAGCCGTCGCACGGCCGTATCCTCTTCGATGGCCAGGATGTGACGAACCTTTCCACGCAGGCGCGAAACATTGCGCAGGTGTTCCAGTTCCCGGTCATCTACGACACCATGACTGTCTACGACAACCTGGCTTTCCCGCTGCGCAATCGCAGGGTCCCCGAGCCGGAAGTCGATCGGCGCGTTCGCGACATTCTCGAGATGATCGATCTCGGCGGTATGGCCAAGCGCAAGGCACAGGGCCTGACGGCCGACCAGAAGCAGAAGATCTCGCTCGGCCGCGGACTAGTGCGCAACGACGTCAACGCGATCCTGTTCGACGAGCCTTTGACCGTGATCGACCCGCACATGAAGTGGGTACTGCGTTCGCAGTTGAAGCGCCTGCACAAGCAGTTCGGCTTCACCATGGTTTATGTGACGCACGACCAGACGGAAGCGCTGACCTTCGCCGACAAGGTTGTCGTCATGTACGAAGGACAAATCGTCCAGATCGGCACGCCGGCAGAGCTTTTCGAGCGGCCGAGCCATACCTTCGTCGGTTACTTCATCGGGTCGCCGGGCATGAACGTCCTGCCGGTGCAACTGCAGGGCAATGCGGTGCGTATCGGCAGCGAGACGCTGTCATTGGACTACGCGCCGCAAGCGGCTGCCGGCGCCAAGACCGAGCTCGGCATACGCCCGGAGTTCGTCAATATCGGTCGCGAAGGAATGCCGGTCACCGTCAACAGGGTCGAGGACATTGGACGGCAGAAGATCGTGCGCGCCACCTTTGCCGGCCAGCCGATCGCCATCGTCGTGACGGAGGACTCCGAAATCCCGGCTGATGCGCGGGTGACCTTCGATCCGGCTGCCATCAATATTTACGCCAATTCCTGGCGCGTCGGCAGGGAGGGCTGAGCATGGAAAAGACCTGGAACAACAAAGCCTGGTTTCTGGTTCTGCCGGTCCTTGTGCTGGTCGCCTTCTCGGCCGTCATTCCGCTGATGACCGTTGTGAACTACTCGGTCCAAGATACGTTCGGGAACAACGAGTTCTTCTGGGCGGGGACTGACTGGTTCGTGCAGACGCTTCATTCCGACCGCTTCTGGGCGGCGTTGCAGCGCAATCTCGTCTTCTCGCTGATCGTTCTGGCGCTGCAGATCCCGCTTGGCATCTTCATTGCCCTCAACATGCCGAAGAAGGGGATCGGCGTACCGATCTGCCTCGTGCTGATGGCGCTGCCGCTGCTCATTCCGTGGAACGTGGTCGGCACCATCTGGCAGGTTTTCGGTCGTGTCGACATCGGCCTGCTCGGTCATACGCTTGAGGCAATGGGGTTTGACTACAACTATGTCCGCGACCCCCTCGATGCGTGGATCACCATCATCCTGATGGACGTCTGGCACTGGACGAGCCTTGTGGTGCTGCTCTGCTATGCCGGCCTCGTTTCGATCCCGGATGCGTATTATCAGGCAGCGAAGATCGACGGCGCGTCGCGCTGGTCCGTCTTCCGCTACATCCAGCTGCCGAAGATGAAGCGCGTGCTGCTCATCGCCGTCCTGCTGCGTTTCATGGACAGCTTCATGATCTACACCGAACCTTTCGTCGTCACCGGCGGCGGTCCCGGCAACTCGACCACCTTCCTGTCGATTGACCTTGTGAAGATGGCCGTTGGCCAGTTTGACCTCGGTCCGGCAGCGGCAATGTCGATCATCTACTTCCTTATCATCCTGCTTCTGTCATGGGTCTTCTACACCGTCATGACCAGCAGCGACGCGAACGCCTGAGAAAGGAGAGGACCATGGCTCAAACAATGAAATACAAGCCTGCGGGCAACTTCTCCTGGGTCGTTTCGACGGTCTACATCATCTTTCTGCTGCTGCCGATCTACTGGCTGATGAACATGAGCTTCAAGGAGAATGCCGAGATCACCGGCGCCTTCTCGCTGTGGCCGCAGAACCCGACGCTCGGGAACTACATGGTGATCTTCACCGATCCCTCCTGGTACAACGGCTACATCAACTCGATCATCTACGTGGTCATGAATACGGTGATCTCGGTGCTGGCGGCGCTGCCTGCGGCCTATGCCTTCTCGCGCTACCGGTTCCTGGGCGACAAGCATCTGTTCTTCTGGCTGCTGACGAACCGCATGGCACCGCCGGCCGTCTTCGCGCTGCCGTTCTTCCAGCTCTATTCGGCTTTCGGGCTGATCGATACGCACATCGCCGTGGCGCTCGCCCACTGCCTGTTCAACGTGCCGCTGGCAGTCTGGATCCTGGAAGGCTTCATGTCCGGCGTGCCGAAGGAGATCGACGAAACGGCCTATATCGACGGCTATTCCTTCCCGCGGTTCTTCGTGAGGATCTTCATGCCGCTGATCGCGTCAGGGATCGGTGTCGCCGCCTTCTTCTGCTTCATGTTCTCGTGGGTGGAACTGCTGCTGGCCCGCACGCTGACGACGACTGCCGCAAAGCCGATTTCGGCGATCATGACGCGCACCGTCTCCGCCGCAGGGATGGATTGGGGTGTGCTGGCGGCTGCCGGTGTGCTGACCATCATCCCCGGCGCGCTCGTCATCTACTTCGTACGCAATTACATCGCCAAGGGCTTCGCGCTCGGCCGCGTCTGACAAGGGAGGACCACTCATGAACTTTTCCTGGATGGCGTGGACGCTGCCGACTGCATTGTTTTTCCTGGCGATTTTCATGCTGCTCGTTGGCATGAGCATCTGGGAGTATTTCGTGCCTGGCGGCTCGCCGCGCGTCGGAATCCTCAGGTTCGAAACCACGCGAGGGGATCGCCTCTTCGTGTCGCTGCTTGGCGCAGCATACATACATCTCGCATGGCTGGGTCTTGTCGGACCCAACCTGTGGTGGGCTCTTGCCCTCTCCGTAGTCTACGCCATCGGCGTCTTCCGCTACGTGTGACGGCAGGGAAATACAGATGGCCGGGGGTACTGGCCGCCTGAACGTGAAGACTGCAATCGCAACCCTGGGAGGATATTATGCGAAGGCATTTACTAGCGACAACAGCAGGCATGTTGCTGACCATGGCGGGCGCCGCCTATGCCGGCATGGATGAAGCGAAAACTTTCCTGGACAAGGAAATCGGCGATCTTTCGACGCTTTCCCGCGCGGACCAGGAAAAGGAAATGCAGTGGTTCATGGATGCGGCGAAGCCTTTCGCCGGCATGGACATCAAGGTCGTTTCCGAAACCCTGACGACGCACGAATATGAATCGAAGGTTCTGGCGCCGGCCTTCACCGCGATCACCGGTATCAAGATCACGCACGATCTCATCGGCGAAGGCGACGTTGTCGAAAAGCTGCAGACGCAGATGCAGTCGGGCGAAAACATCTATGACGCCTATGTCAATGACTCGGACCTCATCGGTACGCATTGGCGCTACCAGCAGGCCCGCTCGCTGACCGACTGGATGGCGAACGAAGGCAAGGATGTCACCAACCCGGGCCTCGATATCAACGACTTCGTCGGCACCAAGTTCACGACTGCACCGGACAAGAAGCTTTACCAGCTTCCCGACCAGCAGTTCGCGAACCTCTACTGGTTCCGCTACGACTGGTTCAACGACGAGAAGAACAAGGCCGACTTCAAGGCGAAGTATGGTTACGATCTCGGCGTTCCGGTCAACTGGTCTGCCTATGAGGACATCGCCGAATTCTTCACCGGCCGTGAGATCAACGGCAAGAAGGTCTTCGGCCACATGGACTACGGCAAGAAGGACCCATCACTCGGATGGCGCTTCACCGATGCCTGGCTATCGATGGCCGGCAACGGCGACAAGGGACTTCCGAACGGCCTTCCGGTCGACGAGTGGGGCATCAAGGTCGACGAGAACTCGCGTCCGGTTGGTTCGTGCGTTGCGCGTGGCGGCGATACGAACGGCCCGGCTGCCGTCTACTCGATCCAGAAGTATCTGGATTGGTTGAAGGCCTATGCACCGCCGGCAGCGCAGGGCATGAACTTCTCCGAATCCGGTCCTGTGCCGGCGCAGGGCGAAGTCGCCCAGCAGATCTTCTGGTACACCGCCTTCACGGCCGATGCCGTCAAGCCCGGTCTGCCAGTCGTCAACGAGGACGGTACGCCGAAGTGGCGCATGGCGCCAAGCCCGCACGGCGTCTACTGGAAGGACGGCATGAAGCTCGGCTACCAGGACGTCGGTTCCTGGACGCTGATGAAGTCGACGCCTGACGATCGCGCCAAGGCCGCTTGGCTCTATGCGCAGTTCGTGACCTCGAAGACGGTCGACGTGAAGAAGAGCCACGTCGGTCTGACCTTCATCCGCGAGTCCACCATTCGCGACAAGAGCTTCACGGAGCGCGCTCCGAAGCTTGGCGGTCTGGTCGAGTTCTACCGCTCGCCCGCCCGCGTCCAGTGGTCGCCGACCGGTACGAACGTTCCTGACTATCCGAAGCTCGCTCAGCTTTGGTGGCAGGCGGTCGGGGATGCGTCGTCCGGTGCGAAGACCGCGCAGGAAGCGATGGACTCGCTTTGCTCCGAACAGGAAAAGGTGATGCAGCGACTGGAACGCGCCGGAGTGCAGGGCGATATCGGTCCGAAGCTCGCCGAAGAGCATGATCTCGAGTTCTGGAACAAGGATGCGGTCGCCAAGGGCAACCTCGCGCCGCAGCTGAAGATCGAGAACGAGAAGGAAAAGCCGGTTACCGTCAACTACGACGAACTGGTCAAGAGCTGGCAGTCGAACTGATCAGCAAGGTTGGCCGGGGTGTGTGCCCCGGCCAACCGCCGACCGCATAACGTCGGCATTACACCCTCCTATGAATGACCTATCGCTTCCGCTGGCGCGTTCGCGCCGGCGAGGTGAGCTATTGCGCCGGAGAAGACAATGAGCGGCCATATTCTCGCGATCGACCAGGGCACGACGTCCTCGCGTGCGATCGTCTTCGACGCCGGGATGAAGATGATCTCGTCAGCACAGGAGGAGATCAAACAATCCTATCCGCAGCCAGGCTGGGTCGAGCATGATCCGAATGAGATCTGGACGAGCGTGGTTAGCACGGCGCGGCAAGCGCTGGCGAATGCCAACATTCCACTCACCGATATCGCCGCGATTGGCATCACCAACCAGCGCGAGACAACGGTCGTCTGGGAACGCAAGTCGGGCAGGGCGCTTAACAAGGCGATCGTCTGGCAGGACAGGCGGACGGCTGAAGTCTGCGATAGTCTCAAGGCGGATGGATATGAGAAACTGTTCAGCGCGAAGACGGGTCTGCTGCTCGATCCTTATTTCTCCGGGACCAAGCTGCGCTGGCTGCTCGACAACGTCGACGGATTGCGGGAGCGCGCCGAGGCAGGCGAGGTCTGTTTCGGCACGGTCGACAGCTGGCTGATCTTCAATCTGACTGGCGGACGCGTTCATGCGACTGATGCCACCAACGCGTCGCGAACGCTGCTTTTCAACATTACCGAGGGCAGGTGGGACGAGGAGCTTCTCGGCCTGCTCAGGATCCCGGCATCCATGCTTCCGGAGGTCAAGGACTGCGCGGACGATTTCGGCGTCACTGATCCGGATATCTTCGGTGCGCCGATACCGATCCTCGGTGTTGCGGGCGACCAACAGGCAGCAACTATCGGTAGTGCCTGCTTCGAAGCGGGCATGATGAAATCGACCTATGGGACGGGCTGCTTTGCCTTGCTGAATACGGGGCGGGATTGCGTAACATCCAGCAACCGGATGATCACGACGATCGCCTATCGGCTCGGCGGCGAAACCACCTATGCGCTGGAAGGGTCGATCTTCATCGCCGGTGCGGCGGTGCAATGGCTACGCGACGGCCTCGGCTTGATTTCAAACGCATCGGAGAGCGGCACGCTGGCGATGAGGGCCGATCCCAATCAGCAGGTCTATGTGGTGCCGGCCTTTACCGGCCTCGGTGCTCCCTATTGGGACCCGGAGGCGAGGGGTGCGATCTTCGGTTTGACCAGGAACAGCGGGCCGGCGGAATTGGCGCGCGCCGTGCTCGAGTCTGTCGCCTACCAGACGCTCGATCTCCTCATCGCGATGCGGAAGGATTGGGGCGGCCATCACATTGAGACGGTCCTGCGCGTCGATGGCGGCATGGCAAATTCCGACTGGACGATGCAGCGTCTTGCCGACGTTGTCGGAAACCCGGTGGATCGGTCGGCTGTCGTCGAGACGACGGCGCTCGGCGCGGCCTGGCTCGCCGGTTCGCGAGCAGGGGTTTGGCCCGACAAGGAGAATTTCGGAAAAGCATGGGCGTGCAGCCGGCGGTTCCAACCCTCCATGGAGGAGGCAGAGCGACAAAGGAAGATCGCTGGCTGGCGCAATGCGGTCTCACGCACCTTGACGGGCGCGCAATTCAGCAATCAGTTGGCCTGACCGTCGTCACGCCACCATCAGGACGCCGTTTTCAGGTGGTTGTCAGGCCAAACCGGCAATGCTAGCTCGCTGCAAAAGTTGCGACGAGGTTGGCATGAAACGCCTGTGGAATTTTCGGTGGTGGAAGGCATCCCTCATCGGCACCGTTACGATTGGCGCGATGTTCGGGGGCTATATTGTTTATCTCCAAGCGAGCGGGAATTTTCACGCCGTCATCGCGGATCAACTCTACCGTTCGGCGCAACCCTCGCCTGAGCAGCTGGCATCTTACGTGCGTAGTCATGGCATCGAGACGGTCATAAACCTGCGCGGGATGCACGTTGGCAAGAAATGGTATGCCGACGAGATTGCAACTGCACGCGGTCTCGGCGTTCAGCATATCGACTTCGAAATGTCGCCGTCCAAGGTCTTGTCGCCCGAGCGCGCCGAGCAGCTGCTGGCGATCATGAGAGCGGCACCAAAGCCCATCCTTCTCCACTGCCAATCTGGCGCCGATAGGACAGGGCTCGTGTCGGTCCTCTACAGCCAACAAGTGGCCGGTATCAATGAGGACGTCGCCGAGCGTCAGCTCTCGGTCTACTACGGCCATATTGCCATTCCTTACCTGTCGGGAACCTACGCGATGGACAAGAGCTGGAAGGGCCTCGAAAGGTATTTTGGCATCCAGGGGTAGCCGAACGGCCGAAGCGCTTCCCAAGGTTATTCAGGTGACTGTCAGAAAACCCGGTCATGGCTGGCGAATATTCTTCGACGGCCATCAACTACAGATGATTCGATCCTGGTTCCGTCGACGCCAAAATCTGGACGCGGAGACGACCAATTGGAAGATAATGCCACCAAGGTCCGCCTGATCGAGCGGCGGCCCGCAATCGGTAGCGTGACGCTTTGCCTTGCTACGACTCTCTACCTGCTTCTTGTGACAAACAGATCGTTCTGGAGCACGGCCTATAGCTATTTTGCGGCCGATCATCTCTCGTTCGTGCTCTTTGTCGTCGGCATTTCGGCTGTGAGCATGGCAATCATCACGGCCTTCTCCGCCAAATATGTCACCAAGCCTTTTTTGATCTTCTTCGTTCTCGCGGCAGCCGCCGGCTCCTGGTTTACCGATCAGTTCGGCGTGGTCGTGGACAAGGAAATGATCCGCAACGCGGCGGTGTCGACGGGCGCGGAGGCAGGGCATCTGATAACGACGCGTTTTGCCCTTTATTTGATGCTCACTGGTATACTTCCGTCACTCGTCATCCTCTGGGTACGCATCCGGCATCGCCCGGTGCTGTCCAAACTTGCTCATAATACCGGCGTGATCGTGGCTTGCCTGGCTGTCTTCGTCTTGGTCGGATTCGGCGACTACCGTGCCTTTGCGGGCGTCGGGCGCGCCCACAGAGACATCCTCGACCGGCTGAACCCATTCGTACCGATCACCAGCACCATTCGCTTTGCGGTTTCGTCCGAGCAGGATGCGCATGTCGTCGCCGAGCCGCTCGGTACGGATGCGCATCGGGTGAACACTGCCGGCCTTAACAAGCCGCGCGTAACGATCATCGTTGCGGGCGAGACAGCGCGTGCCGATGACTTCTCGCTTGGCGGTTATGCGCGGAAAACCAATCCGGAGCTCGAAAAGCGGAACGTTGTCTATTTTCCGAAAACGACCAGCTGCGGCACAGCGACGGCAATTTCTATCCCGTGCATGTTTTCGGTCTATCCGCGAACAGCCTATACGCATCGGAAGGGCCTTGCGACCGAGAACCTCCTCGATGTGCTGAGCCATGCCAAGGTGGACGTATCCTGGCTGGATAATGACACCGGCAGCTATCATGTCACCGACCGGGTCCCGTTCACGTTCTTGCCGGAGTCGGCCGATCCACGTTTTTGCAAGGATGGTGAGTGCCTCGACGCTATCCTTCTCGACAAGGTCGACGATTGGCTCGACCACGTAAAGGGTGACAGCGTGCTGGTCTTGCACCAGCTCGGAAGCCATGGGCCAGCCTACTTCGCTCGTTATCCCGATGAATACCGACGTTTCGTTCCTGATTGCCGGGCGAATGATTTCGGCAGCTGCACGGCCGAAGAGATTACCAACGCCTATGACAATACGATCCTCTACACGGACCACATTGTCTCGACGGTCATCGATAAGCTCAAGCAGCATTCCGACAAGGTTGCCGGTGCAGCGATCTACGTGTCGGATCACGGTGAATCGCTTGGCGAAAACGGAATCTACCTGCATGGCGCGCCCTATATCGTAGCGCCGTCGCAGCAGACGCACGTGCCGTTCCTGGCGTGGGTCAGTGACGATCTCGCGAAGGGGGCCGGCTTCGATATGAGTTGCATGGCTAAGCAGGCAGACAGGGACCGTTCGCACGACAACTTCTTCCACAGTGTGCTCGGGCTCATGGACGTGGCGACCAAGGCCTACGATCCGAATCTGGATGTTTTCGCCGGATGCCGCCGACAGGCGGATAAACTCGCAAGCCTTCAGCGATGAGACAGCGAGGCTGCTGCAACGCAACAGCCGGATTAGGCTCTATCGTTGTATCGATTGCCTCGGGATGCCAATCCAGGTCTCAGTGCTTGTGGTTTGCCGCTTTCATCAGCTCTGAAAGCTCGGAGAGCCCGAAGGGCTTCACCAGGAAATCGTCCGCGCCGCTTCGCAGGCCCTCGATCTGATCCGAAGTCTGGTCGTGCGCCGTCAGAATGATGACGGGGACGGAGTTCGCTTGTCGTCTAAGCGCCTTCAATAGGGTTAAGCCATTACCATCGGGCAAGCGCAGGTCGAGCAGGATGACGCCGTATTTGCCGGTTTCGGCCGCTTGGGTTGCTTCCGCGAGATTGAGGCACCAATCGACCGAATGACCGTCGGCCGCGATGTGATCGCGCACGGCGTCTCCCAAAAGGACGTTGTCCTCGACCAGCAATACGTTCACACGCTATCTCCCTTGAATGCCTGCCTTCCGGCGGCATCCTCCATGGCCATGACGGCGTCTATCCGTCGCCAGGATTTCTAATGAGATCGCTAGCTGACAATGACCTTAAGGCTTTGCGGGGATCGGCATTAAACGCGGTTGTGATCCCGGCTTCCTCGGCACTGGCCCGCAGGTGAGAATATGTGTCGGCGTGCTGCCAGGTCATGTCGGCATTCCGACGTCAGAACCGGCGAGCAGCGAAAGCTCGTTGGCGGTCTTCATCACCATGATGATCGTCTGGCTGATATCGGGCGCTGCCGAGGCATTGACCAGCGCGATATAGGGGCAGGTGAGGGCCGCAATGCAGCGTCCGTCCGGCCCAAGGATAGGAGCGGAAAGGTTATTGACGCCTGCCGTCTGGGCGCTCGCCATCATTTCGTAACCGCGTTCGCGGATCTGGGCGAGGCGCTCGTAAAATTCCGGTCCGAGATTCACTTCCGCGCGGCTGCGCACGTGTTCCGCGATCATCATCTGCCGCTCTTCATCGCTTCGGAACGCAAGAAGCACGTGGCCGGAGCCGGTGTCGAAGAGACTGATGTGCGACCCGATGCGGATCGAGAGACCCCAGTAATCCGGCGCCTCGTGCTGCGCGATCACCACCGCCGAACCGCGGTCAAAGACGACCAGGTGGTTCGCCTGTTTGGTCTTCTGCGCTAGTTCACGCATCAATGGCATGGCGAAAGACGCCAGCCGGCGTGTTGGCGCGTGCAACTGGGCCAGCCCGAATAGCTTGAGTGTCAGTGTAAACCGGTCACCCTCCAGCTTCGTCACGTAGCCGCGGCGGACGAGGCGATCGAGCATGCGATAGAATTCGTTGGGGCTACGATCGAGACGCTTGGCGATCTCCGCCTGGGTCAGCCCTTCCTCGACGCTGGCCAAAAGCTCGAGGATATCGAGCCCCTTGTCCAGCGCCGGAGCGCGGTACCGATCAGCGTCATCTGCTTCCATCAATTTCTCCTGTGAATGCCACCTTACATATACAAATGCGTAGCTGCCGAAAAGCGCAGCGTGCGGCTCGGTTCGGTCGGTAGCGTCGGCTGTATATGAAAAGGAACCTCATATATGGGTAGGTGCTGCCGGCGCGAACTGCCGATCCGCAGCGCGTGGCGGACCTTAGTAGTGAACTTCTTCATCGACTATGGAAAACAGGCAGGTTAGGCTTGCGCTCTTGGGGTGAGGCTGTTCGTGTTCCGAGGATTCTGGTGATGTTTTTGACTGATGGAGAACTAAGCGAAATCAAAGCGTTTCGACGGGAACTTCATCGCAATCCGGAAGTCTCGGGTGAGGAGGCGGAAACCGCATCCCGCGTTACAGAGGAACTCGGCCGGACGAGGCCAGATCGCATCGTTGCCGGCATCGGCGGCCATGGCCTCGCGGCCGTCTATGAAGGAGTGGCATCAGGTCCGACGATCATGATCCGTGCGGAACTGGATGGCCTGCCGATCGAGGAAATCTCCGATGTCGCGCACCGTTCGACGGTGCCGGGCAAGGGCCACCTTTGCGGCCATGACGGTCACATGGCGATCCTGATGGCACTCGCGAAGGGTCTTGGGCACGAGCGGCCTGCGAAGGGGCGGGTTATCCTGATGTTCCAGCCGGCCGAGGAGAACGGTGCAGGGGCAGCGGCCGTGCTTGCCGATCCGAAGTTTGCGACGCTGACGCAGGATCTATCGCTCTCGCTTCATAACTTCCCGGGTATCCGGCTCGGACACGTCCTTCTCAAGGAGGGGCCGGTCAATTGCGCATCGCGCGGAATGAAGATCATTCTAAAGGGTAAGACATCGCACGCCTCTTATCCGGAGCAGGGCATTGCGCCGACTTTCGTGCTGGCGCGGTTGCTCGGTGATCTGACGGCGTTGGGCAACAATGGGCCGCTTGGGCCGGACTACTCGCTGGTTACGGTCACACATGCGCGGCTCGGGGAGCCGGCGTTTGGGATCAGTCCCGGCGAAGCGCAGATCTGGGCGACCCTGCGGACGCTGACCGATGAAGCGATGGCCGCGTTGGTTTCCCGCGCCGAGGAACTGGTGCAGACCCAGGCGAAGGCCGGGCAATTGCAAGTGGAGATTAGCTACGAGGACGTGTTCCGCCAGTGCTACAATTCCGCCGAAGCGGTCAAGGAGCTGCGGCGTGCCCTGGATGACGAGGGCGTCAGCCATGACGATGCCAGTAGCCTGCTGCCAATGAAAGCTTCTGAAGACTTCGGTCTGTTCCGGACTGTGGCGCCCGCAGCGATGTTCTTTCTCGGGGCGGGTGAAGATCATCCGCGACTGCACAACCCCGACTACGATTTTCCCGATGAGCTGATCGCGACCGGATCGCGGGTCTTCATGCGCGCCATCAGGAACATTCTCGGCTGAGCTACCCTCTGGCGGCCCCTGTAGTAGGTGCCGGACATTCCCGCCGGTGATTGGCCGATGGCGAGGACCCTGCTTCCGTTCCGTCGGCGCGGTGCCTTCGCATATCCGGTCAAATTAGATCGCAATCCCTGATCGACTTGGGAGTGGATTTGCGCAATATTTTCAGCATCGGATGCATGCGCGGTTCGCGCAGCGTCACGTCGGAACCATTTGACTTCCTCAAGAGTGCAATGGGATTAGCATGTTTGCTCAAGACATCATGAACACCGACATCACAACGATCAGCGCCGATAGCAGCATCCATCAGGCAATAGACCTGATGGTTGCCAAGAATATCAGCGGCCTGCCTGTTATCGACAACGATGGCAATGTTTGTGGCCTGCTGACAGAAGGAGACCTCCTCCGGCGCATCGAGTTCGGTGGCGGCAGATCGGCCGGCAAGCCGGATGAGACGTCACTCGTCGACCTCGACGACTATATCCGAAGCCGCAGCTGGCGGGTATCGGATGTCATGTCCGCAAGCGTGATCAGCGTGACGCCGGATACGCCGGTTGCGGCGATCGCCGAGGCGATGTTCCAGCACAAGATCAAGCGGGTGCCCGTCGTCAGCGACAAGCGCCTTCTCGGTATCGTCAGCCGTATCGATCTCCTCAAAGCAATCGTTGCGGCGCCGGCCGAGAGAACGGCAAGTGGTGACGATGCTCTCGCCCGCGCCATCCGCGCGCGACTGCAGGGTGACCTTGGTCTCGACACCGATGCGATCAAGGTATCGGTTCAGGATTCCAGAGCGGTGCTTGAAGGGACCGTATCGAGCGAACTGGAGCGGCGCGCCATCCGTGTCCTGGTAGAGAACGTCAAAGGCGTCCGCGGCTTCATCGACAAGCTCGGTGTTGCCTGATCGGAGATCCTCAGGCTACCGTACGGAGAAGCTTTTTCGCTTGTGTTGCCATCAGTCGTTCTTCGTTGGTCGGGATCACTAGCGTTTTGAAATCACCCAGGAAGCGCAGCCTTCGCAGGATTGCCTCGCGGACAGGGGCGGCGTGCTCGCCAATCCCGCCCGTAAAGACAAGCGCATCGATGCCGCCTAGGGAGACGGCCATCATCGCGATATGCTGAGCCGTTTTGCGGGCAAAATACTCGAGCGCAAAGGCGGCTTTGGGATCGTCGCTTTGAAGCAATGCCTCGACGTCGTTGCTGATGCCGGACAAGCCTTTCAGGCCCGAACACTCATAGAGGATATCCTGGACCGCTTCGACGCCAAGCTCCAGGTCGTGGATCATGTAGAGAATGGCGCCCGGATCGATTGAGCCGCTGCGGGTTCCCATAGGAATGCCGTCGAGCGCGGTCATGCTCATCGTCGTATCGACGCTGACGCCGTTCTTCAACGCACAGAGGCTGGCGCCATTGCCGAGGTGGCCAACAACGACACGGCCGGCACGGAGGTCCGGATAGTCCTTGGACAGCACCTGAGAAATCCAATCATAGGAAAGCCCATGGAAGCCATAGCGGCGCATGCCTTTGTCGCGCATCTCCTGCGGTAGTGCGAAGCTGCTGGTCAACTCGTCGTGGCCTGCGTGAAAGGCTGTGTCGAAGCAGGCAATATCGGGCGCTCCGCTCGCGATTCTCGCCGAAGCGGTGATACCGGCGAGATTGTGGGGTTGGTGAAGCGGCGCTAACGGGATCAGCGCCTCGAGGCGGCGCATCACATCCGGCGTGACAATGACGGGCTCTCGGAAGGTCTGTCCACCATGGACGACGCGATGGGCAACGGCTGTTGTGCGCCAGCCGTGATCATGCCCGCCTATGAGCTCGGTCACCGCGCGGAGTGCTAGATTGTGATCAGTGCTCGCGGGCAGGGTACTTCGCGTCTCCTCACCATTGGGAAGCTTCGCACGCATCTCAGGCGTGTCACCAATACCGGTGACCTTGCCGCTCATCAGCACGTTTAGGTCCCGTTCCGCGAAGATCTGAAACTTCAGGCTCGATGAACCGGTGTTGAGAACAAGCAGCGTGTCGATCATCGAATTGTGCTCCGAGGCCGATCAAGAGAGTACAAAAGCGGGACGGTGTGTCAGGGCGTCGCAATTGCCCTGCGCCGGCACTGAGTACCCCTCTGCTGCGGCAGGGTGGCCGCAGAAGATGCAAGTGTCAAATTGTTTCTGTTTCAGGATTCGCGTATAACGAGTTCTTTGTCAGGTGGCGTTGCGGTGGATCAAAGCCTGCCTTTATGCGGTTATGGTCGCCGGCTCTATTCCCGAGGGTTTGGACTTGCCGTAGTCGATGCAGGCAGACTCCAGCGTGTTATTGTTGTGGGCCGCTCGAGCACCACGCTACTCGATTTGGGAGGGATGGGAATGGAAATGCAGCTATCCATTCCTGCTCGCCCTGAAGCGGTCAGCTTCGATCCTAGCCGGACTGCCGTCATGGTCATCGATATGCAGAACGACTTCGGCTGCCGTGGTGGAATGTTTGATCGCGCCGGCCTTGACGTCGTGCCCATCGCGCATCTCGTTCAGCCGATTTCGCGGTTGCTCGAAGCGGCGCGGCGTAACGCATTGCTCATCGTCTACACCAGGCAAGAGCATAATGCGGACCTTTCCGATGCCGGTAACGAAGATGCTCCGCATCGCATCAAGCACAAGCGCCTGAATATCGGGGCAGCCGTGGTAGCCCCAAACGGCATCCAAAGCCAAATCCTGGTGCGCGATACCTGGAACACTGCAATTATCCCGGAACTCGAGCCCCAGCCAGGCGACGCCGTGATCTCCAAGCATCGCTACAGTGCATTTTTCGAAACGTCGCTCGATACCCTCCTTCGCGCCAGGAGGATCAACACGCTCATCTTCACCGGTGCCACGACCAGCATCTGCGTTGAGTCCACAGTCCGTGACGCGACTTTTCGCGACTATCGTTGCATCGTGCTTAGGGACTGTACGGCAGAACTAATCGCGGCTGACACAATGCGCAGCAACCATGAAGCGTCGCTGCTCGCAATCGAGCTGCTCTTCGGTTGGACAGCGGAGTCCGAGGCGGTGATTGACGCCTTATCCAGAAGTGCAAAAGCCGGGTAGGGGGCAAGCCGCAACCGCCGCTGATCGGTGCCCCTACTCACAAAATCCTCTGAGATCTCAGGACTTTTCTCTTTTCGGGTTGCGCCGATCGGCCTATCAAGCGGTAGTGCTGTTCGGCACGCCTCGGATCCCGCTTCTGTGTCCATTCCGGATGCATCCAATTCCACATCGGCAGATCAATGACAGCTATGCAGACGACTGAGAAAGACGATGTGGAGAGCATCCGCAGGGCAAAGATCGTCGCGCTGGTCGTTGCCGTTTCGTTTTTCATGCAGATTCTCGACGGCACCATCGTCACCACTTCATTGCCGCAGATGGCGGCGAGTTTTGGCGTTCAACCGATATCCATGAGCATCGGCATCACGGTCTATATGCTGACGATGGCGGCCTTCATTCCGCTTTCGGGATGGCTTGGGGATCGATACGGCGCACGGCGCGTCTTCATGGCCTCGATCGCCGTCTTTACGATCGCCTCGCTCTTCTGTGGGCTCTCCGATGGGCTTGCGGAGTTTGTCATCGCCCGCGCGGTGCAGGGCGCGAGCAGTGCGCTGATGACGCCGGTCGGCCGGATCATTGTCCTCAAGAATGCCCGCAAATCGGAGCTCGTCCAGGCGATCGCGCTGATAACCTGGCCGGCGCTGACGGCTCCCGTTGTCGGTCCGCTGCTCGGAAGCTTCATCACCACCTACGCAAGTTGGCATTGGAACTTCCTCATCAATGTGCCGATCGGGGTGCTCGGCATGGCGCTGGTTCTTCGTTTCGTGCCGGAACAGCGCGAGGAAGATGCCGGGCGGCTGGATTTACTTGGCTTCGTTCTCAGCGGCGGCGGATTGACCTTCCTGCTGGCAGCACTTGAGTTCTCGGTGAAATGGCATGGCGGGCTGGTACCAATTTTGCTTATGCTGGTGGCAGGGCTCGTGCTCTCGGTCATGGCGACCCGGCATTTCCGGCGAGTCAGCAATCCATTGCTCGATCTGTCTGCCTTCAAAGTGCAAACCTTTGCGATCGCGACCCTTTCAGGCGGGACGGCGAGCCGTCTCGCGATCAACGCGACGCCCTTCCTCTTGCCGCTCCTCTTCCAACTCGGATTCGGATTGAGCTCGATCGAAGCGGGTGCCTATCTGCTGGTCTACTTTCTCGGAAACCTCGGCATGAAGGTCGTCACGACACCGCTGCTCGCCAGGTTTGGATTTCGCGTGGTGCTCTTCTTCAACGGGTTGATTGCTGCATCGGCGATTGCCGCCTGCGGCTTTCTCGTACCCGAGACGCCGCGTATTGTTATCTACGTGCTGTTGATGACCGCGGGTCTCTCGCGCTCAATGGAATTCACGGCACTGAATACACTGGCCTTTGCCGATATCAGTTCTGCACAACGCAGTTCGGCTTCCACTCTGTCGAGCATGCTGCAGCAGATTTCGATGTTGCTCGGCGTGGCGATCGCGGCGGCGGTGCTCAACATCTCCGTCGCCTTGCGCGGTGTCGAGGGGCCGGGGCTCGTCGATTTCCGATGGGCGTTTCTTGTCGTCGGCGCAATCGGCATCATATCGTCAGTGAGCTTCCTGCGGCTGGTGCCGGATGCAGGCGCCGAGGTTTCGGGTCACAAGATCGGCACGAAATAGTTGGCCGCCGTGCAGTCGGGCGGCTCTTGCGGGAGGAAATATGGAACTCGGATATGTCTGCACGCCAGAGGAGGTCTTCGACTTCTGGTTCGAGGAGTGCGGCCGCGATCAATGGTTCAAAGCGACGACGGCGCTTGATCGGGATATTCGCAAGCGCTTCCGCGACACGCATCTTGCGCTCTCGCGCGACGTGTCGGAGGAGTGGCGTGCGACGCCCCACAGCAGGCTTGCCGCGGTAATCGTGCTGGACCAGTTTTCTCGCAACATCTACCGCGCGACACCGCTCGCTTTTGCTACCGATGGGCTTGCTTTGCACGAAGCAAAGCTTGCCGTGGAAGCTGGCGCCGACCAGCAGGTCAGCCCGGAATGCCGGACGTTTTTTTACATGCCCTTCGAGCACTGCGAAGATCTGGCCGAGCAGGATCGTGCCGTGGCACTATTCAGGGCGCTTGGCGATGAGGAATATATCGACTATGCGCTTCGCCACCATAAGGTGATTGCCGCCTACGGTCGATTTCCGCATCGAAACGCCATCGTCGGACGACAATCGACCGCGGCAGAACTAGAATATCTGGCACAGCCGGGCGCAGGCTTCTGAGCGCGTCGCCTTTCTGTTGCCTTTCTTTCTTATGAAAAACTGGACTCCAATTTTGATCCAGAACCTTCCGAGCGGGGATATTTTGCGGCCGACCCAACTCTTGCTTCGCATTTTCCTAGTCGCTGCGCTGGCGACCGCTGGCGCGAGCCTTGCAAGCGCGCAGGCGCCTCAACCGCAGGTCGAGAAACAGCCCCAGGCGACCGAGCAGGCTTCAGTTGCTGACGGTCCGATCGAGCAGGCCGCTAAGGCGCTGGAGAAGGCGAAGCAGGACCTCGTCGCGCTCGAGGACGGCGTAAGGCAGAAAGGCGACGATGACGACGCGCTGGTGGCTCTCGCCGGAAAGACCGACGAACTTGGGCGCTCGGTTCTCAACATATCCGTCGGCCTCCGGCCGCGGCTCGACCAGATCAAGAACCGCCTTGGCGAGCTAGGCGATCCACCAAAGGAAGGGCAGCCGGCCGAAGCGGAGATCGTTACGACCGAACGCAACGCCCTGACGGCCGAGCGCGCCCAGATTAACGCCGTTACCGGTGATGCCGAGACCCTGTCTGCTTCCATCAGTAAGCTTGGTAACGTTATCGCTGAAACACGCCGACAGCTTTTCGCCGCGACCTTGCTGCGACGCACCGATGTCTCGGTTTCCGTTATTGACGATGCGGCGCGCGCCTTCGTCCAGGAGGGGTCGGAGTTTGTCCAAGCCCTTGGAAGCTGGCTGGGATTTGTACTGAAGTTCAAGGCTTTCGCGTTCTTCGCTGCCATCTTCATGTCGCTTGTGACGGCGTTGGTGCTGTTGTCCGGCGGTTACCGCATCTTCGGTCGCTACCTGCAGCGTAAGGAAACGGACGAGCAGCCCTCCTATATCAATCGTCTCTCGATTGCTTTCTGGTCGACGCTGATCCGGACGTTCGCGCTTACTACGCTCCTGGTGACCTCCTATTTCTTCCTCAACAGTTTCAACGTTCTGAGACCGGATATCGCGCCGATCATCGGGGCGCTCTTCGGTGCGATCGGGTTGATCTATTTCGTCAGGCGTTTCACCAATGCGGTGTTCGCACCGAAGGAGCCGCAATGGCGTCTCGTCAAGCTTTCCAACCGCGGTGCGAGCTCCATCGGAGCCTGCTTGCTCGCGATGGCCATCGTCAATGCGCTTGATTACCTCTTCGGCAGCATCAGCGAGGCGATGGGGTCCCCACTCGTCCTGACCGTGGTCAAAAGTTTGATTGCGGCATTGATCATCGGCTTCATCCTGATCGCTGCCTCGTTTGGCAGGCCGATGCTGGCGCGAAATGGCGATCCTGACGCGCCGGGACGCCATTGGCCGCGGGGCATGGCGATCATTCTGCGCGTCCTGGGTGCGGGGCTGATCATAACCGCGCTGACTGGTTATGTCGGGCTTGCGCGCTTTGTTGCGACCCAGTTGATCATCACCGGCGCGATCATCGTCACGACCTATATCGGTCTCCTGTCGGGCAAAGCGATTTCACGCAGCGAGACTTTTGGCGAGACATCGCTTGGTCGTTTCCTCCAAAAGCGTTTCAAACTCGGCCCTGTTGCCATCGACCAAGCGGGCCTGTTGGTTGGCATGTGCATCTCGGCCGTCGCGCTGATAGTTGGGATTCCGCTGGTGCTGCTCCTGTGGGGCTTCCACATCCAGGATCTTGAACTTATCGCCTATCGCCTTCTCACGGAGGTCAGGCTGGGTGGGATCAGCATTTCGCTGGTCGGGATAATGACTGGTGTCCTTCTCTTTGCAGGCGGCTACCTGCTGACGCGCTGGATCCAGCGCTGGCTCGACAGCAACGTCATGGCGCGGAGCCACGTCGACCTCGGCGTTCGAAATTCGGTCAAGACAGGAATCGGCTACCTTGGCGTTGGGCTTGCGGCGATTGTCGGCGTTTCCGCTGCGGGCATCGACCTCTCAAACCTCGCGCTCGTTGCCTCGGCGCTTTCGGTCGGCATCGGTTTCGGCCTCCAGAACATCGTGTCGAACTTCGTTTCCGGTCTGATTTTGCTCGTAGAACGGCCGTTCAAGGTCGGCGACCACGTGGTTTCCGGTACCGCTGAGGGCATCGTGAAGCGCATCTCCGTGCGCGCAACCGAGATCGAGACATTCCGCAAGCAGTCGATCATCGTGCCGAATTCCGAGCTGATCAACGCATCGGTCGGTAACTGGACCCATCGCAACAAGATGGGGCGCTCCGAAATTCCGGTTTCGGTGAGCTACGATTCCGATCCGCAGAAGGTGATGGACATCCTGCTGGAGCTGGTGAATGCCGTGCCTGTCGTCCTGCGCAATCCTGAGCCGCATGTCGAGTTCCTTCGCTTCGGGCCGTATTCGCTGGATTTCGAGCTTCGCTTCATGCTTGCTGACATGGGGGACGGCCTGAAGGTCCGGAACGATCTCCGGATCGCGATCCTTAAGAGATTCAGGGAGGAGGGCGTCCAAATCCCGCTTCCGCAAAGCGATGTCGTATTCCATCGCCAGCCGGACCAAGTCGGAGGGGCAACTCCCGCAAGCAAGGCGCCGGCGAAGATCGAAGATGTCTCCGAGACGAGCGAAATGGACGACGAGGCCGGCACTGTGCGCCGGTTGCGCGGTAAGTCGGCTGATGGCAATCTCAAGGGGTAAAGGCGTTGTTCAGCGATCGTTCATAGCGGTCGCCGTATAACGCCTGCAATCGGGTTTTCGCTGCTGGGGGCAGCAGCGCCGAGACGCTCCGAGGGAGGGCGCAACATCCGCGCCGCACTGCATGGCAAGATTTGCCGTCGTACTGCTTTTTTCGCTCATGGCCGTAGGCCAAACTCACGCAGCTTCCATCACCAATACCGATAGCGCCGCTGTTGTGATCGTCCTTTCCGAGGGCGGTCACAAGATGCAGCTCGTGCTCGATGCTGGTGCATCCGAGACGTTCTGCCAGTCGGGCTGCTTCATCACAGCGCCTGACGGTGATCGCATCGGGCTCGATGGCGGCGAAACGATCGACATCATCAAGGGATCGGCCGTCGTAAAGTGAACGACGGCGCGCTCTGATCACAATTTTTGTCCACGGATTTTCGACCAAAGGCCTTTTGCGGCTTGCCTATTTGCATGCAGTCGCGGCAAGCTTTTCGCATGTCGTAAACAGGCATTTGGCAAGCCCGGCCTCGCTGCATAGTTCGCTAAGGCGATTTGCGTCGGCGGCATTCGTCGGACAGGTTAGTAGAACAGAGGGTAATTCTCCATGAAGACACATGCGCGCGCAGTGGTCATCGGCGGCGGCGTCGTTGGCGTTTCGACGCTTTATCACCTCGCCAAGAAGGGCTGGGACGATGTCGTCCTGATCGAACGCAAGGAACTGACCTCCGGTTCGACATGGCATGCCGCGGGTCTGCTGCCTTTGTTCAACATGAGCTACTCGGTCGGTCAGATCCACAAGTACTCGGTTCGGTTCTATCAGGAGCTTCAAAAGGAAACCGGCATGAATGTCGGTTTCAGCCAGGTTTCCAACATTCGTCTGGCGCGCACCAAGGATCGCTGGGACGAGTACATGTACTATGCCGGCATCGCGGAGACGATTGGCGTCAAGGTCAACGTACTGACGCCGGAGCAGGTCAAGGAGATTTGGCCGCTCTGCGAGACGGATGGTCTTCTCGGCGCGATCCAGCATCCCGATGACGGCTACATCCAGCCTGCAGATCTGACCCAGGCGCTCGCCAAGGGTGCGCGCGACCGCGGTGCCACGATCTATCGCAACACCACAGTCACCGCGATCGAGCAGCAGCATGATGGTCTCTGGAAGGTGACGACGGACAAGGGCGAGATCACGGCAGAGCACATCATCTCCTGTACCGGCAACTTTGCCCGCAAGACCGGAGAGATGGTCGGGATCAACATTCCGGTTATCCCGGTAGAGCACCAGTACATCGTCACCGAGCCGCATCCGGCGATCCTCGAGCGCAAGGCCAAGGGCCTGCCGGAGATGGGCGTGCTCCGCGAATCCGACAGCGCCTGGTACATGCGCGAAGAGAATGGCGGCCTCATTCTCGGGCCGTACGAGCACGGCGCGCCAGTCTGTTATGTCAACGGTCCGTCGGATGAGAGCGAGTACGAACTCTTCCAGGAAGAGCTCGATCGCCTGATGCCGCATATCGAGACCGCGATTGCCCGCGTCCCCGCTTTTGGTGAAGTCGGCATCAAGAAGGTCTATAACGGCGCGATCGCCTATACGCCCGATGGCAACCCGATTGTTGGTCCCGCACCGGGCCTCCGCAATTTCTGGCTCAACGAGGGGCACTCCTTCGGGATCACCGCAGCCGGTGGCGCCGGTTGGCAGTTGGCGGAATGGATCGTGGATGGCGAGCCGACCGTTGACATGATGGGCGTCGATCCGCGTCGTTTCGGTCCCTATGCGACCGAAGGCTACCTCATCGCCAAGAACGAAGAGGCCTACGCCAACGTCTTCACCATGCATTATCCTGATGAAGAGCGCGGTGCCGCTCGTCCGCTGAAGACGACGCCGGTCTACGATCGCCTGAAGAAGCTGGGTGCTGTTTTCGGCTCCGTCTATGGCTGGGAGCGCGCCAACTGGTTTGCACCTGAAGGCTACGACCTGCCGAAGGATCAGATTGGCGTTGGCGAGGATGTCCTCACCAACCATAATCACTCCGATCCTGAAGAGGATGGTCGCATCCTTGAACGCTGGTCGTTCCGGCGCTCGAACTACTTCGAGCATGTCGGCAACGAAGTCATGAATGTGCACAAGAATGTCGGTGTGCTCGACATGTCCGCCTTCGCCAAGATGGAAGTCTCCGGCCCCGGCGCACGCGCCTGGTTGGAATCGATCTTTGCCAACGCCATCCCGAAGAAGCGCGGTCGCATCGCGCTCTGCCACATGCTGACGGTTCACGGTGGCGTTCGCGCCGAGTTCACGGTCTACGAATGGGCTCCGAACCGCTTCTACCTTGTGTCAGCCGGCGCCTACGAGGCGCACGACCATGACTATTTGCGCCGGCTCGCGCCGACCGATGGTTCCGTTCGGCTGCAGCAGATCACGCCGCGACTCGGTGTGCTGGTGCTTGCCGGTCCCAAGTCGCGTGACCTGCTCAAGAAGCTCACGCGGACGAGCCTTGAGAACAAGGACTTCCCGTGGTTGTCGGGCAAGGAGATCTCGATCGGCGTTGCGAGCGCACATGCGCTGCGCGTCAATTTCGTCGGCGAGCTTGGCTGGGAATTGCATCATCCGATCGAGATGCAGAACTACATCTTCGACAAGCTGATGGAAGCCGGGGCCGAATTCGGCATCAAGCCGTTCGGTATTCGCGCGATGCTGTCGATGTCGATCGAGAAGTCCTACCGTCTCATCCCCCGCGAGATGTCGATCGAGTACAACGCCTATGAATCGGCGCTTGATCGCTTCATCAAGCCGGAGAAGGAGTTCCTCGGTCGTGAGGGGCTGTTGGCCTACAAGGACAAGGGGCTGAAGTGGAACTTCGCGACCCTCGTCGTCGAGACCGGCAACGATGTCGATGCCCGCGGTTCCGAAGCCATCTACAACGAGGCCGGCGAGCTCGTCGGACGTGCGACAAACGGCACCTTCGGCTTCCGCATCAATCGGTCGCTGGCGCTGGCGATGCTGCGTCCCGACTACGCCAAGGAAGGCACGAAGCTGAAGATCAAGATCCTCGGCACGACGTACAACGCCACCGTCGTCGGCGAGAGCCCCTTCGATCCGGACAACGCCGCGCTGAGGGCATAGTCCTTTAAGCATGTTTCGAAGAAAGTCAGGGCGGCCCTCGTGGCCGCCTTTTTGTTGGTCAGTGACCGCAGCCGATTAATACTTATTCAAACCGGCTACTGTACCGCTTTGAAGCGGGGATACTATTTTATCAAAAGGTTTCGAAATGGCGTTTTTGGGTATTTCAGGAATGCAATATTCCGGAGGCATGTTTGCCGGTGCGCGCATTATTCTCGCCGAGGATTCCAATGTCTTCACATCGATGATCGGCAGGCGGCTGAAGGAGCTTTTCGATATCGACGTGGAGATCTGCCGGAGTTTTGAAGAGCTGCAGCTGTCATATGACAAGTCCACCGACCCGATCACGCTTGCCATTTCCAACATCAATCTGCCCGGTGCCGAAAATGGCGAAGCATTGGAATATCTGGTCGATCTCAGCATCCCGACCATCGTCTTCACCGGCACGTTCCAAGAAGGTATGCGCGACAAGCTGATCGCCAAGGACATCGTCGATTACATCCTCAAGGACAATGTCTTCGCGGTTGATCTTCTTGCCGAATCGATCTGCCGCTTCCTTACCAATCATCGTCATCATGTTCTGATTGTCGATGACAGCGCTACGGCCCGCGCGCTGCTCTCGAGCCGCCTCAAGCGCTACAATTTCCGGGTCAACACCGCGGAGAGCGGCGCCAAGGCGCTCGAAATCCTCAAGGCGAATCGCGACATCGGCTTGATGATCACCGACTACAACATGCCCGATATCGATGGCTTCGAGCTGACGCGACGCATACGCGCCAACATCGGCTCGCACGAGTTGCGCATCATCGGCGTGTCGTCATCGTCCAACCGGCTTCTGTCGGCGCGGTTCCTCAAAGCCGGCGGTAACGACTTCATGCTGCGCCCATTCATCGACGAAGAGTTCTACTGCCGCGTCAACCAGAACCTCGACACGCTGCTGCAGATCCAGTCGATGCGCAGGGAGCGGGCCGTTGCCTGACGCACTTCCTGCGCTCGAGGATTGTAGGTGGGACGCATTCACGCCCCCGGAAACGGAGATTTATGCAATTTCCGGTGTTGCCAAGTCTCGATATCTTCTCAGGCGTGTTTCTGTGAGTTATCTTCATAAAAGTCGAGAAGACGGTCGATTCGGACTGCGGCGGCTTTCTGGGGGATAGGAGTGAATGGCGTTCCAGGAGGATCTCCATCGGGATGGATTCGGGCCACGTTTTGGTGGCCAGCGGGTACTCCTGGTTGAAGATTCCCGGATGTTTTCAGCGGTTCTGTGCCACCGGCTTCATGCAGAACTCGGCCTGAACGTCAAACCGTGCGCCTCCCTGAAAATCCTCGAAGAGACGATCGCCCAGTCGCCAAACGATTACACAATGTCGATTGTCGACCTCAATTTGCCGGACGCACCCTATGGCGAGGCGCTCGACTGCACCATACAGGCCAGTATCCCGACCATTGTCTTCACCGCCACTTTCGACCTCGATACGCGCAATCGCATCATGGAGCGCAATGTCATCGACTATGTGCTGAAAGACAACGAGTTCGCGCTCGATAGCGTTGTTGCCAGCGTCAGGCGGGCATTATCGAACAGGAAGATACGGGTGCTCGTGGTCGACGATGTCCCTTCCGCGCGCGAACTCCTGGTCGGGTTGCTCGAAGCGCAACAGTATATGGTTGTGGAAGCCGCTTCCGGCCTCGAGGCCTTCGCCGCGCTTGAGACCTACGACGATATCGAGGTCGTCATCACTGATCATCATATGCCCGACATGAGCGGTTGCGAGCTGACGCGGCGGATACGGCGGCACTTCTGCTCTGACCGGCTGCGGATCATCGGGGTTTCATCTTCGAGCGATCGCCTGCTCTCTGCGAGCTTCCTGAAGGCCGGCGCTTCGGATTTTCTCTATAGGCCGTTCGTGGCTGAGGAACTGCAGTGCCGGGTCGCCAACAACGTCGAGACTTTGGCGCAGCTGAAGCAGCTTCGGGCGGCTGCGGCCTGCGACTACCTCACTGGCCTCTACAATCGCCGCTACTTCTACGATCTCGGGCCGAAGCTGGTGAATGACTGCCTGCGCCAGAAGACCGCGGCCGCTGTCGCGATCCTCGACATCGATCATTTCAAGCGGTTGAACGATACATACGGGCACGAGATCGGAGACGAGGTGCTGAAGGCGGTCGCAGACCGGCTTGCAACGATCTTCGAGGGAAGCGACAACCTTCTTTCGCGCCTCGGTGGTGAGGAGTTTGCGATCTTGTTCCCGATGATGGATTCAATGGCCGCGAGCAAGCTGTGTGATGAGATACGGTCGGATATCTCACGCATGAAGGTGATGGCCGATGACGAGGAGCTTTCCGTCACCGTGTCGATCGGCGTTGCCGAGATTTCCGACTATGAAACCTTCGACAACTATCTCAATGCCGCCGACCAGTTTCTCTATATGGCCAAGCACAAAGGGCGCAATCAGGTCTATTCCGACGCGCGGATGACGGCGGAGGCGGCTCAATAGCCGCCCGGGCTGAGATCACGCGGCGATGGCCTGGCGTGCGGTTGCCATCGTCATCTTGCGTTCTGCGCGCTCCTGTTGCGGCGAGCGATGATAGAGTTCGCGATAACACTTGGAGAAGTGTGAGGCCGAAACGAAGCCACAGGCGACGGCGACTTCGACGACCGGCATGGAGGACTGCACCAGCAGGTGGCGGGCGCGATCCAGCCGTATTTCCAGATAATACCGCGCCGGCGAGCGCCCCATTTCCTGACGGAACAACCGCTCGATCTGGCGGCGTGACAGGTCGACGCCGTCCGCGATCTCAAGCAGCGACAGCGGTTCGGAGAGGTTGCCTTCCATCAGTTCGATGATGGAGAGAACCTTGGCATTCTGGACGCCGAGGCGCGCGCGCAGCGGCAGGCGCTGGCGATCGTTCGGGCTGCGGACGCGATCCGTCAGATGCTGCTCGCAGACCCGGTTCACCAGCGTTTCGCCGAAATCCTGGCCGATCAGATTCAGCATCATGTCCAGCGACGCCGTGCCGCCGGCGCAGGTGTAGAGATTACTGTCCACTTCATAGAGATCGGCATAGACCTCGGCCTGCGGAAAGGCTTCCGAAAAGCCCGGCAGGTTTTCCCAGTGGATAGCACAGCGCTTGCCGTTCAGAAGCCCCGCCTGTGCGAGGATGTGCGCGCCGGTACAAAGGCTGCCGACGGCGACGCCGCGGTTGTAGGATTCGCGCAACCAAGCACTGACGGACTTGTTGTTGAAGTCTTCGACATCGATGCCGGAACAGACCAGCACCATGCTCGGGCGATATTCGCCGCCGAGATTGCGGCGCTCATCGGCCAGCGACGTATTTGCCTCGACGCCGATGCCGCAGGAAGAATAGACCTTCTGCCCGTCAACCGAGGTCAGCCGCCACGTGTAGGCCTGGTAGCCGAGCATGCGGTTGGCTATGCGCAGGGTATCGATCGCCGCTGAAAAGGGCAGCATCGTAAACTGCGGAACCATGAAGAAGACGAGAGAGCGTTGCTTGTGCGACATCTTGTTCATGAGACAAATCCGTGCTGGAGGTGCGAATGCACTATTCGTTGCTTGGAATACGTCGTTTCGATATCCTGAAAGCGACATTCTCATGGATAAATGCGGCCGCAAAGAGCAAATTTGCGACATTGCTGAAATTGACGATGGTCAAATGACGTTTGCGTTCTTCAAAAGTTCGAAAAAGGTGCTCGAAGAAAATATATGTGTCTGAAATTCAAGATTTAATTAGGAGCCCCTAAAGACGGAGAAAGCGGCGCTGCACGAAGGCGGGCGCCGCTCTCACGCGGGGAGGAATGTCGGATTCATTACATAACCTTGCGTTCATCCGCGCCATCCGCCGACGGCCAGCCAATGTCCTTACGCATGTCGAAGGGCATGGATTCGATTTCGCGGGCGGCCTGCCACTGGTGCCAAGCATGAACCAGCTTGCGGGCATAGTCGACAATATGCGCATGAACTTCGCTTGAGGACGCCTTGGTGTGCCTGAAGGTAATCGTCGTCATAGCCGTTCCTTTCTTCGTCGGATGACGCCTTGTTTGATGAGTAAAATATGGGTGTTTTCGTCCCATCAATCAAACGAATAGCATTTATGGATATCATCAGTGATTTTGAACGATGGCGACGCGCGGCGGATTGGATATCCGCCGACACGGCCAATTCAATTCGAGGGGCGTCGTGCCTACCGGCGGCGCGGGAGGAGCCGCCAGGCATGGTGTTGATCTAAAGGGAGATGCGGGCACAGCGCTGCCGGCGGAACAGTGGCCGATCTGGCGGGGCGGATTCATATGTCCCGAGGGCAACTTGGGCGGCTGGCGGCCGCCGCGGTATGTCGATTGCCCTAGTTTAGGGGCCTGCAATCGGTTCGGCTACTCCACCCTCCAGGCGCGATTCCTGCGATCTGATCACCATAATGTTTCCGCGCCAATCGAAACTGCCTCTCAACCAACTCCGTGTCCAGATCGCTGGCTGCAAGACATCGCGGGTAACCATTGCGAGGAGTGACAGCAGGGATAGGTGCCAATGCTTGCGGGCTGCAAGAATAAGTTCCGGCGCGTAGGCGGTGCATAAGACTGCCAGGGTTGTAGTAACGAGACTGGTGCCGGAAACGACGGCAGCGCTCAGGCCCAGCAATAGGGGAGGAACTACGCCAAGCAGGATCTCCGGCGCGAAGAAGTGCGGGAAAGTGACGCGTCTCAGCCGCGCCCAACGAGACTGCCTGGCCCAGAGCTCGCGGAAGGTCCTTCTGCCTAGGGGCTGCTCGAATGGTCCGGCGACGAGATGCACCTTGAGGCCCATGCTGTTGACCAGCTTTGTGGCGGCGGCGTCTTCTGCGATCTCGGCCGCAAGGGCTTGGATGCCACCGTGGGCGTCGAGGATCGTCTTTTGCCAGAGCATGCTCTTGCCTTGCGCGAAGCCGAATCCAAGCGCTTCCCCGGCATATTGCCAACGGGCTTGGTGGGTGTTGAGAAAAGCACATTCGACCTCCGCCCAAAATCCGCTCGGACGGGAGCCAAGTGGCGTCGAGCAAACGAGGCCGCTGTCGGGTCGCCATGCGGCCATAAGGCGTGCGAGATAGCTCGCCGGCATCAGGACATTGGAATCGGCAAGGACGACCCATTCATGCGCCGCCGCGCTCCAGCCCTTGACGCAGTTGTTGAGTTTCGGATTTGCGCTGATGCGGTCATCCCCGATCAAAATCCTTGCATTTGCCAGCGGCCTTGCTCGGAGGGTGTTCTCCGCCAGACCAATGATCGGATCGGCCTTGTCTGCAACGCAAAAAATGACTTCGTAGTCGGGCCAATCCAGGATCAGCGCGCTTTCGAGTGTTTCCCGCGAGAACTGTTCTATGCCGCAAAGGGGTATCACGATCGAGACAGGCGGACGCACAGCGACACTTGGCGTCTTGTCTTGGCGGGACCGAATTCGCCATCCCGCGATCATAAGGCTGAGGGTATTGGCTGCCAGCAGGGCACCGGCGACGGCAATGATATACAGCATCAGTCATTCCAGCGGTGAACAGCGCCGGAATGAAAACGAGTCTCAGCGCTCGGTGAGTCAAAACATCACCGTCAGATGACGCGATGATGACATCTACCCAACGGTGACGCCTCAGTCATGCGAAGATCCACAGGATCTGTCTGCCGACGAGGGCCGGCTTGCCCGCCGCGACGCCGATGCCGACAGGCCCCGGCTCAGTGTTTCTTCCTCAACGCCCTCTGGATCTTCACAACCTCACCCTTCATCAAGATCAGGAAGTGCTTCTTGTCGAGGCGATTGGCGACGTCGCCATCCATTGTCATGTAATCGGTTCTGGGCCTAGGGATGGCTTCATCGGCAACCCTGATCTGTTCGATGACAATGCAGGGATTTCCTGCGCCGCCCGTGCATTTGAACCGCCGCGTCTCCTGATACTGTGACATCAACGCCCCTCCTAGCTGACAGCAAGCATCATCGTTTCCGACGCGGCGATTTCAAGTTTTATTTTAGTCATTACTGAAATAGATGGAGGGGAGATCGTCGAGATGAGCGGACAAAGCCCGGTGCTGCTTCGGACAGCGCCGGGCCTCTGCGACTGCAGTTGAGGGAAACGCAGTCAGCGCAACGACAAAGCAAAGCGTGCGTTGCCCAGAAGGAACGCCTCCTTGCATCGGATGTTCCGACAATTCGAGGCATTGTCGGACGAGCCGTGTTTTGGTGCGCGCCTTCGCGCGTCGGCACAACGAGCGGCTGCCGTGCGCGTGATATCTACCGTGGCGCCTCGGCGGTGAACACCAGCGCTGACATCGGCCCTTCGATCGGACCATTGCCGAAAGCCTGCTCGAGAGCCGCCGTGACTCGTGCCACGACGTCGAATTTCGGGTTGCGGGCTTCGATTTCCATGCGGAGCGGACTGCCCTTGCAGAAGGCGGTTGCGGCGTCCCTTGCCGAGGACGCATGGGCAGTTTTTTCGACCTTGGTGAAAGCGGCCGACTCGAATCCGGCCCGTTTGAGTTCCGAGAGGATCGCCTCGGCATCAAAATAGCTGTGCGGCGTTCGCCGGAAGAAGTCCAGCGGATCTTCTGGAAACAATGCATCCGTCTCAGTCATCATGACCTTTGCGAAGGCGTTGCTCTCGAGGGAGTCCCAGGTGCTGAAGAGAAAGGTCCCTTGCGGCTTGAGCACGCGGAGGATTTCGCGGTAGGCGCGTTGCTTATCGGGAAAGAACATGACACCGAACTGGCATGTGACGGTGTCAAAGATCTGATCGGGAAAGGGCAGGCTCAACGCGTCAGCCTGTCGCCATGCGATATGCCCGCCAGAATGTCTCAATGCGGCGACATCCAGCATCGCCTGGTTCAAATCGGTGGCGATGATTTGGGCGTCCGGAAGCGCCGACGATATCGCGCGCGTGAGGGCCCCGGACCCTGCTGCGACTTCGAGAACGCGGTGCGGATGAACCGATGCCAGGCGCTGCGCCAGATCGGCGGCATAAGGGTCAAACAGGATCGGCACCAGATACCGATCGTATGCTGCAGGGATATCGCCTTGGAAACACGCATCGTTCATCGCGATCGTCCTTACGCTCCGTCGCCGCGCCCGGAGCGTATATTAGAACCTTTCGATGCGTCTTTGAAGCCGGTGGCGGCGCTCGCATCTTCAGCGAGGGACGGTCATACCTAGTGCCTGTAGGTCGAGGTCATCAGCGAGATGCCTCGGCAGCCGAGCCAACTGATCTCGTGTGCGATTGCGTGTCTGACGTGAGATCTGACGAGATCTGAATGCGTAGAAGATGTCGAAGATTACAATGAGCGTGTTCATCGCGGCCTCCTTTCATCAGTACTAGCCGCTATGCACCAAGGGTATTGTCGGGTTGACTTTCAATCAAACAAAATGATATGGAAGTCAAATTCAGAAAAATTGAAAGATGTGACGATGAGCATTCCCTTTCGCCGTCCCATTCCTTTGCTTGACAACGACGTGCTGCGCACCTTCGTTGCCATTGCAGAGACCGGCAATTTTTCCACGGCCGCGGAAGCCGTCTATCGGACGCCGTCGGCGGTATCCATGCAGATCAAGAAGCTGGAAGAGCAACTCGGCGCCACGCTGTTTCTGCGTGATGCGCGATCGGTCAGTCTGACCCAGCATGGCGAAGTGCTGCTCTCCTACGCGCGCAACATCCTCGCTCTGTCGAACGAGGCCGTCTCGCGGTTCATCATGCCCGAGCTGAGCGGCGTGGTGCGGCTCGGCGCGCCTGAAGATATCGGCGAACGGCTGCTGCCGAATATCCTGAAAAGCTTCGCAGAGAGTTTCCCGAGCATCATGGTCGATGTCACCATTGACATGAGCATCGGCCTCAAGAAGCGCATGGAAGAGCAGCGCCTGGACCTGGCACTGATCAATTGCGCGACGCGTCCGCTGCCGACGGATGGGGAGATCGTCTTCCGCGAGAGGCTTGTATGGGCCGGTGCCAAATGTGGTACGGCGCACCGCCGCGATCCGCTGCCGATCTCGATCTGGGAGGATGGCTGCATTTGGCGCTCTGAGGCACTGTCTCAGCTTGAGCGAATGAAGCGCGGCTATCGTGTCGCTTTTCTTAGCGGTCACACCATGGCCCAGCGAGCGGCCGTCGTTTCCGACCTCGCGATCGCGCCCCTGCCGCGCTCCTATGTCACTGATGAGATGACAATTCTCGGCGTGCAGGAGGGGCTACCCGAACTCGGTTCCTTCGACATCAGGCTGCTCACTGCGTCACAGATGAACAACCCGATGCGGGCGGTAGCCGATAGCATCCGCTTTGCCTTTGCGGAAAAAGCCAAGGCCGTAGCGGCTTGACAACTTAGTACGGACCTCTTTTCTTCCTCTGGGGTTTAATGCGCGCGGAGTCACCCGCGCGTGGACGATTGAAAAGAAGGATTTCGCAATGACGACAATGGCCAAGATCGGCTCCGCCCTCGCAATTCTGCTCGTGCTTTCTTCGTGTGGAAACACAATCCGCGGCATCGGTCGCGACACGGCAAATGCCGTAAACGCGACTCAGGATGCAGGTCGTTCGGTCGGTCGCGCGGCCACCAGGTAAGACGGCGTCAGATCACCGCCGGCGGGTAGGCCCTTTCCAGCCCGCCGGAACGCGAAAGCCCACTCCGGAACGCCGCATAGGCCGGGTGCTGGCTTGATTTCGCAGCCTCCATGAGGCGTATCTGCAGGCGGGCCGGCGCTGCGCCGCCAATCCATTTCCCAAGGCTCTCGAGTTTCAGCGTATTCAGGAATGGCGCGCTCGCGGCATTGTTCAGGTGACGGTGAAGACCATTGATGACGTTCTCGTCCTGTGCCGCATTTTCCATCAGCAGGGAGACGTAGGATTTTTCCTGCTCCTCCAGGCTGGCAAGCTTCGAGGCGATTGTGTCGCGGTCGGGAAACGGGGCGGATGTCATCTTTTTTCTCTTCGTCTGGGCAAGCAGCTTGGCACGATTGTGTGCCGCCGCTTACAGGAAACCGATACCGTCAGAAGACGGCTGCTCCTTTTGCCCGCTCACTCTTGCGCGAATCCTGCGCTGACCAATCGAAGAATATTGCACCGTCTGGTGAGCGATTGCTTTGCTCTTCCTAGAGCCCGGCCTTGACCTTTTGCGCGACATCGGCAGGAACCCATTTGGTCCATAGCGCGGCGTAGTTCTGGAGGAAGTAGACGGTGGCTTCCTCGTTGCTCTTGTGGTTGTCATCCTGCCAGGCGAGCACTTCGTTGATTGTCGTATTGTCCCACGAGCGGAGCTTCAGGTAATCCATGGCCGGTCCGGCACGGTCGGCGAAGGCTTTGGTGACAATCGTAAAGGCCCGTGAGACGGGATAGGAATTCACCTGCGGCCGCGCGCAGCCGGGGACAGATGTGCACTTATCCCATTCTGCCTTGTCATGACCCACGCCGAAGCTCAGGCGCGTCATGTCGTATTTGCCGAGGACGGCCGTGGGTGCCCAGTAATAGCCAAGCCAGCCCTCCTTTTTCTGGAAGGCGTTTGCGATAGAATCATCAAGGTCCTGTGGGCTGCCGGTTTCGATCAACTGAAACCCGCTCTTCTCGGCGTCCAGCGCGCGGAACAGGTTGGATGTCGAAATCTGACAGCTCCAGCCGACGGGGCAACTAAAGACGGCGCCCTGCGATGCATTTCCCGGCGCGGGGAAGAGTTCCGGATGCTTGAGCGCATCCTGTACGCTGCGGATATTGGGGTTAGCGTCGGCGACGAATTTGGGTATCCACCAGCCTTCGACAGCTCCCTCCGAAAGGATTTCCGCCGCCAGGATCAGCCTGCCCTCCTTGACCGCACCGTCGAGTTCTGTGCGGACGGAATTGATCCAGAACTCCGAAGCGATATCCGGCTCACCGTTCTCGTTCATCGACAGGAAGGTCGGCATCGTGTCGCCCGGGACGATTTTGACAGAGCAGCCATAACCCTTCTCAAGAATGAACCTGTCGAAGTTGGCCGCAATACCCGCCGAAGCCCACTTCATTTCAGCGATGGTGACGTTGCCGCATTCGGCAGCCTGCGCAGTCGTAGCGGCCGCACAGATTCCTGCGGCGAGCAGGATCGACGTGCAGAGAGATCTCATTTGCCTTCCCATTCTTGCTGCCCCGCCACAACTAGGCGTTCCGCGTCTTGCGGAGATCTTTATCCTGTTTGTCCGGCTATTGCTGTGGCGCTCGTCTTGATGCCTTGGAATGGCAGCCTACGCGTTCGGCTGTGGAAATCAATCGTTCTTCTGTGCATGAGGCGTGAAGTCTAAGCGTCTGATTTGAAAACGTATTGCCAGCCCCACCAAAAGGTTACCACGAGCGTCCCAAAGCCGGAAAATGCCGAAATTCATCTTTGCTTAGGGAGTTGCTAACCGTCCGGTAACAATGTGGCGCTATCTGTTCTTCCGTGGCGGGGGACACCGCCGCTTCTCCGGATCAGGTAATGCGTCCCGGAGAACGTGAGCTTCGCCGTGTATGGGCGAATGCGCCAGCGTATTTCGGCAGGCCGCGCTACCCTAAGCGGGTGACGTGGCCTTCGCATTTTCGGCGCTTGCGATTGACCACGGCAGAGAGGCCGTTGTAGGCCGGGGTCGGGTTCTCCGGAGTTCCGTGACAATGACCAAGGCCATCATGCTGCAAGGGACCGGCTCCGATGTCGGCAAGACCGTTCTTGTCGCGGGGCTTTGCCGTCTTGCTGCCAATCGTGGCCTTTCGGTCCGTCCCTTCAAACCGCAGAACATGTCGAACAATGCCGCGGTCGCCGACGACGGCGGCGAGATCGGCCGGGCGCAATGGCTGCAGTCGCTTGCCGCGCGTGTGCCGTCCTCGGTGCACATGAATCCTGTATTGCTCAAACCGCAATCCGAATACGGCAGCCAGATCATCGTTCAGGGCAAGGTCTGGGGGCAGGCCAAGGGACGGGACTATCAGAAACTCAAGCCAGCGCTCCTCGACTACGTGATGCAGAGCTTTTCGGCCGTTTCGGCCGGAGCGGATCTTGTGATCGTGGAAGGCGCAGGTTCGCCCGCCGAAATAAATCTCAGGGCCGGCGATATCGCCAATATGGGATTTGCCACCCGTGCCGGTGTGCCTGTCGTGCTTGTCGGCGATATTGACCGCGGGGGCGTGATCGCCTCGCTGGTTGGGACGCATACGATCCTCTCCGAGGGCGACCGGGCAATGATATCCGGCTACCTCATCAACAAGTTCCGTGGCGACGTCTCGCTCTTTGATACGGGTATCGATGCGGTGCGCCGCTTCACCGGATGGCCATGCTTCGGTGTCGTGCCGTGGCTCAAGCACGCTTCGCGTCTGCCGGCCGAGGACTCGGTGGCGTTGGAACGCCTCGCACGCGGCGGCACGGGGGCACTCAAGGTCGCCGTGCCGGTCTTTACCCGCATCGCAAATTTCGACGATCTCGACCCCTTGAAGGCGGAGCCGGATGTCGATTTGGTTTTCGTCCGCGCGGGCGAGCGGCTGCCTGCGGACGCGCGGCTGGTGATCTTGCCCGGTTCGAAATCAACGATATCAGACCTGGCTGATATGCGTGCGCAGGGTTGGGATGCCGACATACTGGCCCATGTGAAGCGGGGTGGTCGGGTGATCGGGATTTGCGGCGGCTATCAGATGCTCGGGCGCAAGGTCCATGATCCCCTGGGCATCGAGGGACATGCGGTGGATATGGCGGGCCTCGGGCTGCTTGACGTCGAGACGGAGATGGCGCCTGAAAAGACCGTCCGCAACAGTGTTGCGACAGCAGTGGAGGACGGGTCCCCGCTTTCCGGCTACCAGATCCATCTCGGTATCACCTCCGGCGAAGACTGTGGCCGGCCGTTCGCGATCGTCGATGGCAGGCCGGATGGCGCGGTATCGGCAGACGGCCGAATTGCGGGAACCTATCTGCATGGGCTGTTCGCCAGCGACATCTACCGTTCTCGCTTGCTGCGCAGCTTTGGCCTTTCGGGCGACACGAATGACTATCGTGCCGGCGTCGAGAAAGCCCTGGACGACGTTGCGGCCGAGCTGGAAGCCTGTCTTGACCGGCGCTGGCTGGACGAACTTCTCGGCTAGATCTCGCCGGATATTTCGCGGCGGCGGCGATCGAGTTCTTCGCTGTAACGGCGCAGCGTATGCGCCTCGCTCAACTGGCCGACAACCTTGCGCTCAATCAGATTGTTGACGACGGCGAGCGCTTCGCTTTCGGTCTTGTCGAAGATGGCGGCTGCCTGCTTGGCGTTCATCTGCGGCTGCAGGAAATCGTTCTTGTAGCGGATGAATTCGCTGAGATCCTTGCCGGTTTCGTCGGTATCGGTCAGGTTCGCGTAAATCTCCGGAACGAGCACGAGGCCGCTGTACTTGCCGGTACCATCGACCAGGACGACCCGCTGCGCCGAGCCGATGGGGAAGCGTTCCTTGAACTCATCGATCGAGAGAGCGGCATTGGCGGTCTTCACATCGGCGCGCATCAGCCGGTCAACCGTTAGGTTGCGGATCCAGCCGACATCGTGCGCGCTGCGAATGCTCTCGCCGCGCAGGTGGAAGCGCCATGTTGCGAAGGAGTAGCCGAAGGTGCTGCGGACGACGAGCGAGGAGGTGATGACCGACGCCAGCACAAGCGCCGTGATCGGAAAGTCGCCGGTAATTTCGAGAGCAAGGAACGTCATCGTCAGCGGCCCGCCGATGACGGCGACCGCAAGCGAACTCATGCCGACGACCGCGTAGATGACCGGTGTCAGCGTAGCGTGAGCGAAGTAGGGGGCGGAATAGGCGAAGAACTTGCCTACCAGCGCGCCCATGAACAGCGACGCGAAGAACAGACCGCCTCTGAAGCCCGAACCGATCGAGATCGCGGAGGCGAAGGCTTTCAGGAGGAACAGGCCCACGAGCACCGGAATCGCGACGTCGCGCCCGAGGTTGAGGTGGAGCGCGCCATGTCCTGCCGACAGCACCTGCGGTGTGATCAGCGCGAGGAGGCCAACGACGATGCCGCCAAGGGCAGGGCGCAGCGGCGTCGCGATCGAACTCCGGCGAGCCAATTCCTCGATCCAGGCAACGCCCTGCATGATCATGATACCGACACCCGCACAGAATGCGCCGAGCAGGAGAGCCGGGACGTAATCAGCCGGCATGACCGTACCGAATTCGCCAACGTCGATCAGGAAATCGCTGCCACCGAGCAGCCGAGCCACCAGCGTCGAAACCAGCGCAGAAACCACAACCGGCGTTAGCGAGACGATGGTGTACGAGCCGATGATGAGCTCGAAGGCGTAGAATGCGCCGGTCAGCGGGGCATTGAAGGCAGCGGCAATCGCACCCGCTGCGCCGCACCCAACGAGAACGCGCAGGTCCGAGCGGCGAAGCTGCAGCTTCAGCCCGAGCTTCGAGGCCAGTCCGGCCGCCAGTTGCGTGTAGCCGGCTTCCAGGCCGACGGAGGCCCCGAAACCATTAGAAATAAGATTTTGGACTGCGACCAGAATGCTATCGGTGAGAGATAGCCGACCGCCATGCAGTGCGTTCGCCTCGATCGGGTCCACCATCGGCTTCTTGCGGGTCTTGGCAAGCACGAACAGCAACAGACCCAGGAGAATGCCGCCGCAGACCGGCGCCGTCAGCAACAGCAGCTTGTTGTCGATCTGCGACGAACTCAGTCTCTCGACGTCGCTGATTCCGAAGATCAGGCTGTGCATTTCGCGGGAAATGAGACCCATACCGGTCACCGCCAAACCCGATATGACACCGACGATCGCGCCGGCGATGACCATCCCCATCTCGCTGCGGCGCAGCAGGGCGCGCATCCGCCCGATATCGAGAAGGGTATGAAACGGACCGAAGCGGCGAATATCGATTTTGAGGAGCATGGCAGGAAAACTAGGCGGGCGCAGGCGCGTTCAAGTGCGAGGAAGGGAGGGGCAAATCAGTGGCGCGACCCGCTTGCGATGCAATTGCGGCAAAAGACCGGCGCGGACAATAATTATTTATGACGTAAGCCACTGATAAAAGACGATAAATCTTGTAGAGTAGGTCGACTTGACAGCGTTTCGCGGCGATGACGGCAATCTTAGGAGCGACGGCTTTTGATTGACTTCAGGAGTGGCCTTGCCTAACGATGACGCCATAACGGATGGTTCCGGACCGGTTGAATCGGTGCGGATGAAAAGGGAATGTGAAGCGGTGGACCCAATTCGGGCACCGTCATCATAGTCGACCCCGCGACTGTAGAGCGGTCAGGGTTTTCCGTCCGGCGTTGGTTTCGCGTGGCTGACAGCCTGCAAGGGTGCAGGCGGGCTGTGCGAAAGTGGCGACGGAAAAGTCACTGGCAGTGCATCATGATCAACCGGGGCAGGACGCCTCTTACGTCTACGAATCGTCCGCCTTTTCATGAAATGCAGCCGGGAAGGCGAGGAAGATCCGCTGGCACGATCTGGGGCGACCGGTTTCCGGTTTGCCCCGATCGCGGCCAAGACCCGCGAGCCAGGAGACCTGCCAACTGTGCCGGGCGAAAAGCCCATTCCTGGGTGATGCCCGCTGCCAGCACGGAGGTTGTCATGGCTGAAAGACAGATTTGCCGGCTGCGCTCCGCAGTCGTTCCGGTCTCTCGCGGAAGGCTTCCGAAGATCGGTCAGCGTTTTCCATGAGCCCGATATCATCAGGCGCGACTTTCATCCTGGGCGGCGCGCGCTCGGGCAAATCGCGTTTTGCCGAGCAACTGGTCGTCTCGAGCGGCCTGGAGCACCATTACGTGGCGACGGGTCGGGCTTGGGACGACGAGATGCGCGCCCGGATCGACAAGCACAAAGCCGATCGCGGCGATCTCTGGCATACCCATGAAGAGCCGCTGGATCTTGTCGGCTGCCTGCGGGCGATCGATGGCGAGAAGCGGGCAGTTTTGGTGGATTGCCTGACGCTTTGGATCACCAATCTGATGATGGAAGACCGCGACATAGGGGCGGAATTTGCCTCGCTTGTGGCGTATCTGCCGACGGCACAAGCCCGTCTCGTCATCGTTTCCAATGAGGTCGGTCTCGGTATCGTGCCGGAAAACCGCATGGCGCGGGAGTTTCGGGACCATGCCGGCCGTCTGCATCAAATGATCGCGGCCGAGGCCGTGGATGTGTATTTTATCGCGGCTGGACTGCCGTTGAAGATGAAGGGTTGAATTTCATGAACCAGCAGAAAATTCCGGCGACCGTGATCACGGGTTTCCTCGGCGCCGGCAAGACGACGATGATCCGCAATCTGCTCTCCAATGCCAACGGTAAGAAGATCGCGCTTATCATCAACGAATTCGGCGATCTCGGCGTCGACGGCGACGTGCTCAAGGGCTGCGGCGCAGAGAACTGCACCGAGGATGACATCATCGAGCTCACCAATGGCTGCATCTGCTGCACGGTTGCCGACGACTTCATTCCGACGATGACCAAGCTTCTGGAGCGCGAACAGCGCCCCGACCATATCGTTATTGAAACATCCGGTCTCGCGCTGCCGCAGCCGCTCGTTGCGGCGTTCAACTGGCCTGATATCCGCACGCAGGTCACCGTCGATGGCGTCGTTACCGTTGTCGACAGCGCCGCCGTTGCCGCAGGCCGCTTCGCGGACGATCACGATGCCGTCGAGGCTCGTCGGGTCGAAGACGAGTCGCTCGACCATGAGAGCCCGATCGAGGAGCTTTTCGAGGACCAGCTGACCTGCGCCGATCTGATCGTACTCAACAAGACCGACCTTCTCGACACCGCCGGCCTTGGTCGCGTGCGCGATGAGGTTGCTTCCCGTATCGCTCGCAAGCCTGTCATGATCGAGGCGCGCAATGGCGAGGTTCCGGCAAGCGTGCTGCTCGGGCTCGGCGTCGGTACGGAAGACGATGTGGTCAATCGCAAGTCCCACCATGAACTCGAACACGAGGACGGCGTGCCGCACGATCATGACGAGTTCGACAGCTTCGTGGTCGAGCTTGGTCCTGTTGCCGATCCGGCAGCCTTCGTGGATGCGCTGAGGGGCATCATCGGCGAACATGACGTGCTGCGGCTCAAGGGCTTCGTCGATGTTCCCGGCAAGCCGATGCGCCTGCAGTTGCAGGCGGTCGGCAGCCGGATCGACCACTATTTCGATCGCGCCTGGGCGCCGGGCGAAGCACGCGGCACCCGTCTTGTCGTCATCGGCTTGCACGAGATGGACGAAGCGGCGGTGCGCAAGGCGATCGAAGCGCTGGCATAAGGCAAGACCGATGCATCTGCTTCTGGCACAGCAGGGAACAATCAGTGACGCCGAGGAGGCGATCGATCTCGGTCAATCGCCCGGCGATGTCCTGTTCCTGTCGGCTGCCGATACCGAGCTTGCCGCGATAGCCGCCGCTTATGACGAACCGTCGGCCGGCTTCTCGCTGCGGCTGGCAAGCCTGATGAGCCTGAAGCATCCAATGTCGGTCGATGCCTATATCGAGCGGACGGCCCGCCACTCCAAGCTGATCGTCGTGAGGGCGCTGGGTGGCGCCAGCTACTTCCACTATGCGCTGGAGGCCCTCCATACGGCGGCAGCTCGATCTGGCGCGTTCATCGCCGTGCTGCCCGGAGATTCGAAGTCCGATGCGGGGTTGACACCATTTTCGAATGTACCGCTTGAAGACCTGAACGCCCTTTGGGCCTATCTCATCGAAGGCGGCGATGCCAATTCGCGGGCGTTTCTGGACTATGCCGGTGCGATGCTCTCGGGAACTGAAAAGCCGGAGGCGGCATCGCCGCTGATGAAGGCTGGGATCTGGTGGCCGGGCAAGGGCGTCGTCGGCGTCGAAGAGTGGAGGTCGGCGTGCGACGAACGGGTGCGCTTCGTACAGGGAGTGTCACAAACGCCTGTGGTCGCGGTCAGCTTCTATCGCGCGCTCGTGCAAAGCGGAGAGACCAAGCCTGTCGAAGCCTTGATCGATACGCTGCTGGCTGAAGGCATCCGGCCGCTGCCGGTGTTTGCTTACAGCCTCAAGGATCCTGTCTCGAAGGGCATTCTCGAAAGTGTTTTTAACGCCATCAAGCCCGAGGTGGTGATCAATACGACAGGCTTTGCCGTGTCTGCGCCTGGTGCGGATCGCGAGCAGACCGTGCTCGAGGCGAACGACGCGGTGGTGCTTCAGGCGATCTTTTCGGCGTCGTCGCGCCAAGCTTGGGCCGCGTCCTCGCAGGGGCTCTCCGCACGCGACCTTGGAATGAATGTTGCGCTGCCGGAGGTTGACGGACGGGTGCTTGCCCGAGCGGTTTCGTTCAAGTCGGCATCGCGCTACGACGCGCGCGTCGAGGCCAATATTGTCAGCAGCGAGCCGGATATCGAGCGGATGCGCTATACAGCGCGGCTTGCAGCCAACTGGGCCAATCTGCGGACGACACCCGTCGGCAAGAGACACATCGCTCTTGTCATGGCGAACTATCCGAACCGCGATGGCAGACTCGGTAACGGCGTCGGGTTGGACACGCCCGCCGGCACCGTCGAGGTGCTGAAGGCAATGGGTGGCGCCGGCTATCCAGTCGCGGATATTCCCGATGATGGCGATGCGCTGATACGACGCCTGATGGAAGGGCCGACAAGTTCAGGACAGGATGGGAAGCTTGTTCGCGAATCGCTTTCAGTGAGTCGATACAAGGCTTTCTTCGGAAGTCTTCCCAAAAAGATTCAGGATGAAATCTGTGGGCGTTGGGGCGCACCCGAGGCCGATCCCTATGTCGTGGAGGGCGCTTTTGCGCTGCCGTTCATGCGTCTTGGTGAGCTGCTGGTCGGCATCCAGCCGGCGCGCGGCTACAACGTCGATCCAAAGGAAAGCTACCATTCCCCGGATCTCGTGCCACCGCATGGCTATCTTGCCTTTTACGCTTTCCTTCGCCACGAATTCGGTGCCCACGCCGTTATTCACATGGGCAAGCACGGCAATCTGGAATGGCTGCCGGGCAAGGCGCTGGCTTTGTCAGTGGAATGCTACCCCGAAGCTGTCCTCGGCCCCATGCCGCATCTTTATCCCTTCATCGTCAACGATCCCGGCGAGGGGACGCAAGCCAAGCGTCGCGCCGGCGCCGTGATCATCGATCATCTGACGCCGCCGCTGACGCGTGCCGAGAGCTACGGGCCGCTCAAGGATCTGGAAGCGCTGGTCGACGAATACTACGAGGCGTCGGGCGGTGATCCGCGCCGCATCCGGCTTCTCAGCAAGCAGATCCTCGATCTCGTGGCCGACATCGGCCTCGATCGCGATGCCGGCATTGACAAGGGTGAGAGCGAGACGGAGGCTTTGAAGAAGCTCGACGCCTATCTCTGCGATCTCAAGGAGATGCAGATCCGCGACGGCCTGCATGTTTTCGGCGTCTCGCCGCAGGGACGGTTGCTGACGGATCTGACGGTCGCGCTGGCCCGGGTTCCGCGCGGGCTCGGACAGGGAGGTGACCGTAGCCTTCAGCGTGCGATTGCCGCGGATCTCGACTTGGCGTTCGACCCGCTCGATTGCGATATGGCCGAGGCCTGGGCTGGACCGCATCCGGATTTTCTCGTGGGCATCACGGACGCTGTCTGGCGAACGAACGGCGATACAGTCGAGCGGATCGAACTTCTTGCCGCAAAGCTGGTGGCAGCTGAGTTCACCTGCCCGGAGGACTGGGCAGCGACGCGCGCCGTTCTCGCGGAGATCGAGATGCGGCTCAGGCCAGCCATTCTCGCCTGTGGGACGGCGGAGATCGAAGGTCTACTCCGCGGGCTCGATGGGCGCTTCGTGCCGCCCGGTCCGTCAGGTGCGCCCACGCGAGGACGTCCCGATGTGCTGCCGACAGGGCGGAATTTCTACTCGGTCGACAGCCGTGCCGTGCCGACGCCGGCGGCCTACGAGCTCGGGAAGAAGTCCGCTGAACTCGTGATCCGCCGTTACGTGCAGGATCACGGCGAATGGCCGGTCTCCTTCGGCCTGACCGCCTGGGGCACCTCGAACATGCGCACGGGCGGCGATGACATCGCCCAGGCTCTGGCCTTAATCGGCGTGAAGCCGGTGTGGGACATGACCTCGCGGCGCGTCACCGGCTATGAAATCATCCCGCCCGCATTGCTACGGCATCCGCGTGTCGATGTGACGCTGCGTATCTCAGGCTTCTTCCGGGATGCCTTTCCGGAACAGATTGCACTGTTCGACAAGGCAATCCGTGCCGTCGGGGCGCTGGAAGAAGATGCTACCGACAACCCGATTGCGCAGCGCATGCGCGGCGAGGCTGCACGGCTTGAAGCGGCCGGACTGGACCCGGCCCAAGCAAGCCGTCGGGCCGGCTATCGCGTTTTCGGCTCGAAGCCAGGCGCCTACGGTGCCGGCTTGCAGGCATTGATCGACGAGAAGGGATGGGAAAGCCGGGCCGATCTCGCTGAAGCCTATCTCGTGTGGGGAAGCTACGCTTATGGCGCCGGCGAAGAGGGCCGGGCAGAGCGTGGCGTCTTCGAAGAGCGCCTGCGCTCGATCCAGGCGGTCGTGCAGAACCAGGACAATCGCGAGCACGACCTTCTTGATAGCGACGATTATTACCAGTTCGAGGGCGGTATGGCGGCTGCGGCCGAAATGCTCGCGGGTGATCGGCCAGCGATCTACCATAACGATCACTCCAGGCCCGAGAAGCCGGTGATCCGGTCTTTGGAAGAGGAGATCGGGCGTGTCGTGCGCGGCCGTGTCGTCAATCCGAAGTGGATCGTCGGCGTCATGCGCCATGGCTACAAGGGCGCTTTCGAGATCGCCGCGACCGTCGACTACCTCTTTGCCTTTGCGGCAACGACGGGCGCTGTGGGCAATCATCATTTCGAAGCCGTCTACCAGGCCTTCGTGGTTGATCCGAAGGTGCGCGAGTTCATGATCGAGAAGAACCCAGCCGCCTTCGAGGATATCAAGGAGCGGCTGCTCGAGGCCATCGATCGCCATCTCTGGACGCCGCGCAGCAATTCCGCGCGCTTCGACCTTTCAGACACATTCAAGCTTGCATCCGGGGAGAATTGAGATGACCGCCGAAAATACCGAAACCGCTGGCCACGACGACGCGCGCCACGCCGAGAAGATGGCGAAGAAGAAGGCCGCCCGCGACAAGATCATGGCGACGAAGACGGACGAAAAGGGCCTCATCATCGTCCATACCGGCAAGGGCAAGGGCAAGTCGTCCTCCGCGTTCGGGATGATTTTCCGGCATATCGCGCACAGAAAGCCGTCTGCCGTCGTTCAGTTCATCAAGGGCGCGATGTGGACCGGCGAGCGCGACCTGATCGAAAAGCACTTCTCCGACATCTGCCAGTTCCACACCATGGGCGAGGGCTTCACCTGGGAGACGCAGGATCGCGCTCGCGATGTGGCTGCGGCTGGTGCAGCCTGGGAGAAGGCGAAAGAACTGATCCGCGACGAACGGAATTCGATGGTGCTCCTCGACGAGATCAATATAGCGTTACGCTACGACTACCTCGATATCAACGAAGTGGTCGAGTTCCTGAAGAACGAGAAGCCGTATATGACCCACGTCGTCCTGACCGGGCGCAACGCCAAGGATGAGCTGATCGAGATCGCCGATCTCGTCACCGAGATGGAGCTGGTCAAGCATCCGTTCCGTTCCGGCATCAAGGGACAGCCCGGCGTGGAGTTCTGATGACACAGAGTTGGATTTTCTGGGCGGTGCTTTCGGCGGCGTTTGCTGCGTTGACGGCGATCTTTGCAAAGATCGGCGTCGTCGGCATCAATTCCGATCTCGCCACGCTGATCCGCACTGTCGTTATCGTCTTCATCATCAGCGCCATTGTTGTGGCAACCGGGCAATGGCAGCCCTTCTCCAGCATTTCAGGCAAGACCTGGCTTTTCCTTTGCCTTTCAGGGGCCGCGACGGGCGCCTCGTGGCTTGCCTATTTCCGCGCACTGAAGATCGGCGATGCCGCACGCGTCGCGCCGATCGACAAGCTTTCCATCGTTCTTGTCGCGGTTTTCGGCGTCGTCTTTCTCGGTGAAAAGCTCAATCTCATGAACTGGCTCGGCGTAAGCCTGATTGCCGGCGGGGCGCTCTTGCTCGCCTTGTTCTAGCCGCTCGCCTGTGCCGTTGTTGCGAGAAGTCTTGCCGTTTGCTCGTTCGCGGGGAAAAAGGATTCGATCGCAAGTTCGGAAAGGGTGACGTCCACGGGCGTGCCGAAAACAGTGGTTGTCGAAAGGAAAGAGAGCAGGCCTGCTTCCGTTTCCAGTTCGAGCGGCACGGCGATGCCGGCATAGTCGGCTTTCCTGCTCGTCTCCGGCCGGCCACCGCTTAGCGGGTAGGCGGACAATTCCTTCAGCAGTTCGCCGAGAATCGGATCTCCCGTGGCCGAAATCTGTTGGTGCAGCCGCTCGAGGAGATGTGCGCGCCATTCCGGCAGATTGACAATCTTCGGCGCCAGCCCATCGGGATGCAGGCTGAGGCGGAGAACGTTGATTGGCCCTTTCCGCAAAGCGCGATCCCTGACGCCCTCAAGAAGCGGGGCGATCGCGTCATTGGCGGCAATCAATGTCCAGTGCCGGTCGATCGCAAGGGCGGGGTAGGGCTCGTGTCCCTTGAGGATCATGTCGACTGCCTGCCGCGCCGGTCGAAGGGTCGGATCGTCGAGCGAACGCTCGGAAAACAGCGGCGCAAAACCTGCGGCCAGCAGCAGCGGATTGCGATCCCTGAGCGGCACGCCGAGCCGTTCGACCAGATGCAGCAGCATGTCGCGGCTTGGGATCGACCGCCCGCTCTCGATGAAACTCAGATGTCTCTGCGAGATTTCGGCCTCCAAGGCGAGGGCGAGCTGGCTCATTCGGCGCTTCTGCCGCCAGTCGCGCAGATAGTCCCCAAGGGAGCGGGCGGGCGTCATCATCATGCGGCTTCCGGGAGTTGGTCGATGAAGCCGTGCACGGATTTCAGTCGTCCACCTTCGAGCACCGCGAAATCGGTGCCCTTGATGAGGTGTTCCCCGCCCGTCGGTCCGAGATCCCACGAGAAGCGCAGGTTGTCGCCGTAGCCATCGGCGGTGCCGACGAGTTCGAACCGGAAACCCGGGAAGCGCGCATGCACGGCTTCAACAAGTGCGTTGATCTGCTCATGGCCTTCGCCGCGCATCAAGGGATCGATATAGGTTGCCGCTTCATGCCAGCTTTCCGCGATCAAGGCGGTGCGGCGGGTCGCATCCGTCTCGTTCCAGATCGCGATGTAGCGCTGGGCTTCGGTGTTCGCATCGGTCATCAGATCATCTCCTGTTGGCGCCTGGTTCGTCCAGACATCGCGATCATGGAGAAGCGCCGGCGCCTCATCAATTACGCCGGAGGTAATCGGACGCGGCGTCAGATTTCAAGCCAGATACGGATGGGATTGGCCGGGTCGGCCAGAAGCTTGATCGTGAAGGCGACGCAGACGATGACGAGCAGCGGCTTGATCAGGCGGGCGCCGGTGCGCATAGCAAGCCGGGAGCCGAGCTGCGCCCCCAGAAATTGGCAGACGCCCATCATCAAGCCGATCTTCCAAAGGATCGCACCGAAGGAAATGAAGACGATGAGCGCGCCGATATTCGAGCCGAGGTTCAGAAGCTTGGTGTGCGCCGTTGCCTTCAACATGCCGAAGCCGGCAAGGGATACGAAGGACAGCATGAAGAAGGAGCCGGCACCAGGACCAAAGACGCCATCGTAGAATCCGATTGCCGGAACCAGCGTCAGGCCGAAGACGAAGGGCGTCATGCGGCGATGCTTGTCGACATCATTCAGGTTCGGCTTCAAGGCAAAATAGAGAGCGATTGCCACAAGCAGGATCGGCATGACCGCGCGCAGCACTTCGCCCGGAACGACCGTTGCCAAGGCGGCGCCGAGAGAGCCGCCGAGGACTGCCATCAAGGCCATCGGCAATTGCGTGCGCAGATGCACGTGTCCCTTTCGGGCATAGGCGATCGTGGCGGAAGCTGCCCCGAATACGGATTGCACCTTGTTGGAGCCCAGCGTTTGCAGCGGAGGAATACCGGCAATCAGCATCGCCGGGACCGTGATCAGGCCACCGCCGCCCGCGATGGAATCGACGAAGCCGGCGAAAAAGCCAGCTGCAGCCAGCATGAATAGCAGATGAGGGGCAAGGTCAGACAAGGAGGGAGAACTCTGGAATGTGGTACGCGGCGCATGTTGCATTTCCAGCCCCGTGCTGCAATGGCTTGAGGAACACAGGGGCGGGTTTCATTGTCGCATGTGACCGAAATTGTATTCGATGGGACGCGCCGGTACGTGCTCGGTCTCGGCTGCGAGCGCGGAACGCCTGAAAACGAGGTGAGCGAGCTTGCCAGCGCGGCGTTGACGGCGGCGGGTATCGACCCCGGTGAGCTGGCGGCCGTTGCGTCGATCGATACGCGATGCAATGAGCCCGCGATCCTTGCAGCAGCGCGCCGCCTTGGCGTGCCGTTCTTGCTCTTCGCTCCGGCACGGCTCGAGGAAGAAACGCCGCGGCTGAAAAATCCTTCGGCAGTCGTCTTCGCCCGAGTGGGGTGTCACGGGGTTGCCGAATCGGCTGCGTTGGCGGCGATTGGGCCGCATGCGGAACTCGTCGTTCCGAAGACCAAGTCACGACGCGCCACCGCTGCGATCGCGTGCGCCCTGTTGCAGAAAGAATAGTGGACGCTATGGTGGCCGCCGACTTCGCGGCGCCGTCCGGCTGCCCTGCGACAATAACGAAAAGAGGCACACTCATGCACAAGGTCATTTATGACACGGATCCGGGCGTCGATGATGCAATGGCTCTGCTTTTTCTGCACCGCCATCCCGAGATCGATCTGCTTGGAATCACCACCGTATTCGGCAACGCGTCGGTGGAGACGACGACGCGCAACGCGCTGTTCCTGAAGCGTGAGTGGAACATTCCCGCTCCGGTCGCCAAGGGCGCCAGCGTGACGATCGATCCAGCGCGCACAGAGGGGGCATGGCCGACCTTCGTGCACGGCGAGAACGGCCTCGGCAACATCGAAGTGCCCGAAACGATCGATCTGCCGCTCGATTCGCGTCCCGCTCACCGCTTCATCATCGATACCGTCCGCGCCCACCCGGGCGAGGTCAGACTGGTTGCCGTCGGTCGCATGACCAACCTGGCGATGGCGCTCAAGGAAGATCCGGAGATTGCGGGCCTCGTGAAGGACGTCGTCATCATGGGCGGCAACTTCTACGTTCCGGGCAACGTGTCGCCGGTCGCGGAAGCCAACATCCATGGGGATCCGGAAGCGGCCAACATCGTCCTGACCGCGCCCTGGAAGGTTGCCGTCATTGGCCTCGACGTGACCGCGATCACGACGATGAGCCGCGGCTATCTTGCCGACGTCGCGGCCAAGGGCGACAGCGCCGTAAAGCTGTTGAACGATCTTTCACAGGACTACATCGACTTCTACAAGCACGCAGTCGAAGACGGCATGATGGTTCACGACAGCTGTGCCTGCGTCTACTTAATCGCACCCGAGCGGTTCTCGACAATCAGCGGCCCGGTGCGCGTCGTCTGCGGCGGCATTGCCGATGGGCAGACAATCGTGAAACCGGACGGCCGCCGCTTCCCGCCGGGCGATTGGGACGGCCTGCCGAGCCAGGTCGTCTGCACCGGCATCGAGTCCGAAAAGGTGATCAGTCTCATACGCGACACGCTTCTGCGTGGGTGAGAACTTCGCCCGGTCGCACGTCGGCTGGGCGTGAAACCTTTCTTGCCGCAAGAGGAGACGGAATGGTTGGAGGACGTGTGCCTTTCACATCTGTCTCGAGCGCGATCAGCGGCGTTGACCTTGCCTGCGACGGGGCATAGATCATGCCAATGATCGAAGCTGCGTTTTCACATCTGCCGGCTCTTGAGCCGGGCAGCGTTTGGCTTGTTGGTGCGGGCCCAGGCGAGCCCGGATTGCTGACGCTTCTTGCCGTCAAGGGATTGGCGGAGGCGGATGTCGTGGTTCACGATGCGCTCGTGAACGTCGATTGCCTGAAGCTTGCACGACCCGACGCCTTGTTGGAATATGCTGGAAAGCGTGGCGGCAAGCCGTCCGCCAAGCAGCGCGACATTTCCCTGCGGCTGGTCGAACTCGCCCACGCAGGCAAGCGCGTCCTGCGCCTCAAGGGCGGCGATCCCTTCGTCTTCGGGCGCGGTGGCGAGGAGGCGTTGACGCTAGTCGAGCACAATGTCCCGTTCCGTATCGTACCGGGCATTACCGCGGGTATCGGCGGGCTGGCCTATGCTGGCATTCCCGTCACGCACAGGGATGTCAACCATGCGGTGACGTTCCTGACGGGACACGATTCCTCGGGCATCGTACCGGATGCGATCAATTGGGAAGCCATCGGCAAGGGCTCGCCTGTTATCGTCATGTATATGGCGATGAAGCATATCGATCAGATCAGCAAGAAGCTCGTCGCCGCTGGGCGATCGCCATCGGAACCGGTTGCCTTCGTCTGCAACGCATCGACCGGCCTCCAACAGGTGCTAGAAACCACGCTCGATGAGGCGCCGGCCGCTGTTGCAGCCTCCGGCCTCGAACCGCCGGCGATCGTGGTGGTCGGGGAGGTTGTCCGGCTGAGGCCGTCGCTCGATTGGCTGGGGGCGCTTGCAGGACGCAGGCTGCGCCCCGATCCATTCCAGGACTCGAACAGCAGGGAGACGGCATGAGCGGTTTGCTGATTGCGGCCCCGTCCTCCGGATCGGGGAAGACTACGGTGACTCTGGGCCTGCTGCGTGCGCTTCGTAAGCGCGGCATTGCGGTAGCGCCCGGCAAGGCGGGGCCTGACTATATCGATCCGGCCTTTCATGCGGCGGCCAGCGGCGTTGCCTGCCTCAACTTCGATCCATGGGCGATGCGCGCGGAATTGATCGCCGCCAATGCGACCCTGCATCGCTCTGGCGACCGCGTCCTCGTTATCGAGGCGATGATGGGGCTTTTCGACGGCGCGACCGACGGGAAGGGTACTGCGGCCGACCTTGCTGCCATGCTTGGTCTTTCCGTCGTGCTTGTCGTCGATGCGTCGCACATGTCGCAGTCGGTGGCTGCACTGGTAACGGGATTTGCGGGTTTTCGCGCGGATGTTCGCGTCGCCGGCGTCATTCTCAATAAGGTTGGCGGCGAACGCCACGAGATGATGCTGCGCAAGGCGCTCGATGAGATCCGCATGCCGATTGTTGCCGTCGTCCGCCGTGACAATGACATCGCTCTTCCCGAGAGGCATCTCGGCCTCGTCCTGGCGGGAGAGCATGATATGCTTGAAAGCTTCATCGAGCATGCTGCCGATGCGGTGTCCGACGAATGCAATTTCGAGTTCCTGCTGCGCATTGCGCGCCAGGGGCTCAATCGCCCGTCCACTGCCAACATTCCTCGGTTGCCGCCGCTCGGCAGCAGGATAGCAGTGGCGCGCGACATCGCCTTTGCCTTCTCCTACGAGCACATGCTGCTTGGTTGGCGTCGGCGCGGTGCAGAAATCTCGTTCTTCTCGCCGCTTGCGGACGAGGCGCCGGATCCGGCGGCAGATGCGATCTATCTTCCGGGCGGCTATCCGGAGCTCCACCCCGGACGTATTGCGGCGGCCGCCAATTTCCGGGCCAAAGTGCTCGACGCCGCCAACAGGGGCGTGCGCATCTACGGGGAGTGCGGCGGATACATGGTTCTCGGCGAAGGGCTGATCGACGGGGCCAGCGTCCGTCATGAGATGCTCGGCCTCTTGCCTGTGGTGACCAGCTACGAGGAGCGCAAACGCCACCTGGGTTATCGCCGCGTGAAGCCATTGAACGGCGCCTATTTTGAGCTGCCTATGACCGCGCATGAGTTTCATTATTCGGCCGTGGTTTCCGAGGGTGAAGCCGATCGTCTCTTCCAGGTGACGGACGCGTTGGGCAATGACCTTGGACAAGCCGGGCTCCAGCGCGGGCAGATCGCAGGGTCCTACATGCATCTGATCGACCTTGCCGAGGGGGCAAGATGAACGCCCCGATTGTTCATGGAGGTGGCATCACGGCTGCCGCCGCAATGTACGGCGGCGAGGCAGAGCAGTGGCTTGACCTTTCGACGGGTATCAACCCGTGCCCGGTATCACTGCCGGCTATCCCAATGCGCGCCTGGCATCGCCTGCCCGACAAGCATCTCATCGATCGCGCGCGTGCGGCGGCGCGAGACTATTATCGCAGCTGCGACATCCTCCCGCTGCCTGTTCCCGGTACGCAATCGGTTATCCAGCTATTGCCGCGGCTCTTTGATGTTGCCGGACGGGTTGCCATTCTGGCTCCGACCTACGGCGAATATGAGCGCGCCTTCCGGATGGCAGGCCATTCCGTGGATCTGGTCTCCGGTCTGGATGACGTCAAAGCCGGTCACGCAATTGTCGTCATCGTCAATCCGAACAACCCCGATGGTCGCGTCTACGCTCCGGAGAAGGTCGTAGTATTCAGTGAAGAGATGAGGACCAGAGGAGGTTTCGTCGTTGTGGATGAAGCCTTCGGCGATACATGCCCCGAGATGAGCCTGGCGCCGTTTGCCTCGCGGCTGCCGAATGTTCTCGTCTCTCGTTCCTTTGGCAAGTTCTTCGGGCTGGCAGGGTTGCGCCTGGGATTTGCCGTCGCCGCTCCGCAAATCCTGGCGCAACTCGAAGACCTGCTTGGGCCGTGGTCGGTGTCCGGTCCCGCGCTTTCGATCGCAACCGATCTCCTTGCATCGGATCTGGCCCCGATACAGCTGCGGATCTCCGAGAGGGCCGATGCGCTACGCACGATTCTCGAGCAAGGCAGTCTAAGCATTGTCGGAGGAACGCACCTCTTTGCACTCGTCGATCACGAGCAAGCCGCCGAGCTGCACCGGCATCTATGCCAGCATCGCATTCTGGTTCGCAAATTCGATTATCAGCCGCGTTGGCTGCGTTTCGGTCTCGCCGCCGATGCGGCCGGCGACCAACGGCTATCTGATGCACTGCAGAGTTATAGATCATGACATTTGACCATAATCTTCTTGTGCTGGTTCTCGCGCTTCTGCTCGACAGGATTGTCGGGGACCCAGATGCGCTGTGGATGCGCATGCCGCACCCCGTTGCGCTCTTCGGGAACGCGATCTCTCGAGTCGACCGGATGTTCAATCGCACGGAACTTCACAAGCGCGTGCGGCGCCGCAACGGCGTCTGGTCTATCGCCGGCCTTTTGATCCTCAGTGCCGCTGCGGGTTTCGTCTTGCATCGCTTCTTCTCGTTGTTCGGCCTGATCGGGATCCTCCTTGAAGTTGTTTGCGTTGCCGTCTTCATGGCGCAGAAGAGCCTTGCCGATCATGTGGAGGCCGTTGCCGCCGGATTGAAAACCGAAGGCATCAGTGGCGGCCGGCTGGCTGTTTCGCGGATTGTCGGGCGTGATCCGGAAACACTGGACGAGCCCGCCGTCTGCCGTGCGGCAATCGAAAGCCTGGCCGAGAATTTCTCGGATGGCGTGGTTGCTCCAGCGCTGTGGTACGCCGTTTTTGGCTTACCCGGCCTATTCGCCTACAAGATGCTGAACACGGCGGACTCGATGATCGGACACAAGTCCGACAGGTATACCGATTTCGGCTGGGCGGCTGCTCGGTTGGACGATTTTGCCAACTGGCCGGCTGCGCGCCTTTCGATTTTCCTGATTGCGGCCGGGGCCTGGCTGCGGCGAGGGAGCGCCGCCTGCCGGGAAGCGCTGCGTATTGCCGCCCGCGACGGCGGCCTGCATCGCTCTCCCAATTCCGGCCGGCCGGAGGCGGCGATGGCGGGGGCGCTGAATGTGCAACTTGCTGGCCCACGCGTTTATTCCGGGGTTGTCGTCATGGAGCCGATGATCAACGGCAGCGGACGTGAAACGGCAACGGTCGCCGACATCGAGGATGGCGTCTCGGTCTTTTATGCCAGCTGTTCGATCCTTGCGGGGACCGCCCTGGTTCTTTTCCTGGTACTGCTCTGATCGCGAAGGGGTGAGTTCACCCAGCACGCTGTGCGGCAAGCCGCCCGTGTGCTTTGCTGTTTAAGCAACACTGGTCGTGCAAATTGCGTGCCGGGAGGGAGGAAAGCATTGGCTTTTTGAAATGGATTTGCCTATGAGGAGGGTTAACTCGTCATTTCAAGAGGTAAGTGCGTGACCGCCACATTCGATAAAGTTGCCGACATCATTGCAGAAACCAGCGAGATCGATCGCGATACGATCAAGCCGGAAAGCCATACGATCGACGACCTCGGTATCGACAGCCTCGACTTCCTCGATATCGTCTTCGCGATCGACAAGGAATTCGGAATCAAGATCCCGCTCGAGAAGTGGACGCAGGAAGTCAACGAGGGCAAGGTTTCCACGGAAGAATATTTCGTGCTGAAGAACCTCTGTGCCAAGATCGACGAGCTGCGCGCCGCCAAGGCCTGATTGGCGCCGTCATCTTTTTCTCCGCCCTGCCGCTGTTAACCATGGCGGCCGGGCGGTTTCGTTCCTAAGTAGGCCTAGCCGCAGGGCAGGTATCCTTGTGGCCGGAGGATTCGATGCTACTGGAGTACTTCCAGATGATTGACCGCATCGAGGCGGTCAACCTTCAGAAAGGGACGCTCAAGGCGCGCTCTGTCGTGCCTGCGAAAAGCCCGGTCTTTGAAGGTCATTTTCCCGGTATGCCCCTGGTTCCCGGTGTGCTGCTGATCGAAACGATGGCGCAGGCATCCGGCATGCTCGTGCTGGCGGCCACCGATTTTGCCGCAATGCCGTTCCTGATGTCCGTCGACGGGGCCAAGATGCGTACCTTCGTGGAACCCGAGGCGGTGTTGGACATCGAGGCGTTTCTGGAACACGACGGCTCCGGATTTGCGGTAACCAAGGCAAAGATCACGAGCGGCGGTAAGAAGGTCTGCGACGCGCAGCTCAAGCTGCGGACCATGCCTTTCAGCGAGGTTCCGCTTGGAGATATCGTCAAGAAGCGTGCCGCTGAAGTTGGCCTCATGGATGCGATTGCTTCGCAGGGAGTAAATGAATGAGCAAGGCTCAGAATGATGTCGTGATCACGGGCGTCGGCATTGTAACGTGCCAGGGCGTCGGCAAGGAGCCGCATATCGCGCTGCTCACTGCTGAAGGCGCGCCGCAGACAATCGTCGAGCTTGAGAAATTCAAGCCCTATCCGGTCCACCCGCTTCCGGAGATCGACTGGTCGCAGCAGATCGCCAAGCGCGGCGACCAGCGGCAGATGGAAAACTGGCAGCGTATCGGTGTTTTCGCCGCTGGTCTCGCTCTCGATGACGCCGGCTTCAAGGAAGACGCGGAAGCCTGCGGCACCATGGACATGATCGTCGCTGCTGGCGGCGGCGAGCGCGACATCAATGTCGATACGCTGATCGTCGACGAAGGCCTGAAGCGCAACGACCGTGAGGTTCTCCTGAACGAAAAGCTGACGACGGAACTGCGCCCGACGCTATTCCTGGCGCAGCTGTCCAACCTGCTCGCCGGCAACATTTCCATCGTCCACAAGGTTACCGGTTCTTCGCGGACCTTCATGGGCGAGGAGTCCGCCGGCATCTCCGCTGTCGAGACGGCCTTCCATCGCATCAAGTCGGGCGAATCGACGCACGCACTGGTCGGCGGGGCTTATTCGGCGGAACGTCTGGACATGGTCCTCCTGTTCGAGGCGATCAATGTCTACTGCCGCAACGAATGGCAGCCGCTTTGGTCCCGAGATCACGGCGGCGTCATTTCCGGATCGCTCGGCGCGTTCCTCGTCCTGGAGTCGCGCGCGCATGCGGACGCACGTGGCGCGCACATCTATGCGTCGATCTCGTCCATTGAAGGCGATCGCGGCAATCGCAACTCGGGCAACCTCGAGAAGCGCCTTGAGCGATTGCTGGGAACCGCGTCCGACCTTCCGCCGGAGAGCACCGCAATCTTCTCCGGCTCTACGGGCATTCCTGACCTCGCCGGCCGTGAGAAGGCCGTGCTCGAGCGTCATCTGCCTGGCGCCGCTGTTCGCGGCTTCGGCGGTGTCACCGGCCATGGACTTGAGGCGCATTTTACGCTCGGTCTGGCGCTGGGGGCGTTGGCCGTCGACAGTAAGGCGAAGATTCCGGTCTTCGATCAGGCCCATGAAAAGCCGATGGCGGCCGCGACCAAGGCGGCCGTCGTTACTACAGTCGGTCATCAGCGCGGCGAAGGCGTCGCGGTTCTTTCCGCGGAAGCGTGAGGAGTGTGCAAATGAAAGATTCGGCTTACAAGGATCACCTCGGCCGCCCGATCGTCGCAGTGACGGGTGTCGGTATCATCACCTCGCTGGGGCAGGGCCTGAAAGATAACTGGTCAGCACTGACCGCCGGTAACTCTGGCATTCATGCGATCAATCGTTTTCCGACCGAGGGACTTTCGACCCGCATCGCCGGAACCGTCGATTTCATCGACATTCCGGTCGCGAACGCAGTCGAACGCTCTTACGCGTTTGCCCGTGAAACCACGATCGAAGCGCTCGCCGATGCTGGTATCAGCGGCGATTTTGATGGTCCGTTGTTCCTTGCTGCGCCGCCGATCGAGCCGGAGTGGAGCGCGCGTTTCGATCTCGCCGACCGTTCGCCGCCGGCCGATCATGCCGGGGATGCCTATGACCGGTTCCTGGCTGCTATGCGCCAGCGCCCGGACGGCGCTTTCCATGAGGCGTCGCTGTTCGGCGCAATTTCCGAGCGCCTTGCCGATCGTTTCGGCACACGCGGTCTGCCGGTGACATTGTCGACCGCCTGTGCATCAGGCGCGACTGCAATCCAGCTCGGCATCGAGGCGATCCGCCAGGGTCGTAGCTCGCGAGCGCTTGCGGTAGCGACCGACGGCTCTGTCAGCGCGGAGGCACTCATCCGCTTCTCGCTGCTTTCGGCTCTCTCGACGCAAAACGATCCGCCGACCAAGGCCTCCAAGCCGTTCAGCAAGGATCGCGACGGTTTCGTCATTGCCGAAGGTGCCGCCACACTGGTGTTGGAGTCGCTCGAGGCAGCTGTCGCGCGCGGCGCGAAGATCCTCGGCATCATGAAGGGCGCTGGCGAAAAGGCCGACTCCTTCCATCGTACCCGTTCGTCTCCCGACGGCGGCCCGGCGATTGCGACGATCCGCGCAGCGCTGGCGGATGCTGGCATGGGCGAGGGCGATATCGGCTACATCAATGCCCACGGCACCTCGACGCCAGAGAACGACAAGATGGAATATGCTTCCATGCTGGCCGTGTTCGGCGAGCGGATGGCGTCCATCCCGTTGTCGTCGAATAAGTCGATGATCGGTCACACGCTGACGGCTGCGGGCGCGGTGGAGGCGGTGTTCTCGCTGCAGACGATGCTGACGGGCACGCTGCCGCCGACGATCAACTACACCAACCCCGATCCATCGATCGTTATCGACGTGGTGCCAAACAAGAAGCGGGAAAGCCAGGTCAACGCCGTGCTTTCCAACTCCTTCGGCTTCGGCGGGCAGAATGCCAGCCTTGTCATGGCGCTCGAACCGGCTTAATCGGTTCCCGACAAAACATCGAGATAGAACGCCCTCGCGGCGAAGGACTTTGCCATGCGCGCCTTGCAACTGATTGACGATCGCAAGCTTGAGATCACCGACCTTCCAGAACCGGCCGCTCCCGGCCCGGGTGAGGTTACGCTGCGCGTCAAGGCAGTGGCTCTCAATCACATCGACGTCTGGGGCTGGCGCGGCATGGCGTTTGCGAAGCGCAAGATGCCGCTGGTGATCGGCGCGGAAGCTGCGGGCGTTGTCGAAGCGATCGGGCCGGGCGTTGCCAATGTCCTGCCGGGCCAACTGGTGTCGATCTATGGTGCACGTACCTGCGGCCTCTGCCGTCCGTGCAGTGAGGGCCGCGACAATCTCTGTGAGCATGTTTCCGGCGTTCATGGTTTCCATCTGGACGGTTTTGCGCAGGAAAAGGTGAACCTGCCTACGCGCCTCCTCGTTCCGGCCCCTCCCGGGGTTGATGCCATCGGCGCGGCGCTTGCTCCAGTGACCTTTGGAACGGTCGAGCACATGCTGTTCGACAACGCCAAGCTGGAACCGGGCGAAACCATCCTCGTGCACGCCGGCGGCTCCGGCATCGGCACGGCGGCGATCCAGCTGGCGAAAAAGATCGGCTGCACCGTCATCACGACTGTGGGCTCCGACGACAAGATCGAGAAGGCCAAGGCACTCGGCGCTGATCATGTCATCAACTACCGCACCGACCGCTTTGAAGGCGTCGTGCGCAAGCTCACCAAGAAGAAGGGCGTCGACGTCGTCTTCGAGCACGTCGGCAAGGATACGTGGGCGGGCTCCATGCTCTCGATGAAGCGCGGCGGGCGTCTTGTCACCTGCGGTTCTACCTCGGGTGTCTCCACCGACATGAACCTTATGATGCTCTTCCAGCAACAGCTGAAGCTGCTCGGCTCGTTCGGCTGCCGCATGGAGAACATGGCGAATGCCATGCAGAAGATGGGGCGCGGACTGGTCCATCCTGTCATCGACACCGAAGTCGGCTTCGACGACATCGACCGCGCACTGGAGCGCATGGAGTCGCGCCAGATCTTCGGCAAGATCATCCTCAAGATGGATTGAGCACTTGAAGCTCTTCATCACTAAGGTCGTGCTGGCCCTCATCCACTTTCGCCAGTGGTTGATCGCCCAGGCGATGTTCGGTTTTCTGAACTTCCTGAAGCTGTTTCCGGCTGACGGTGCGATTAACTTTGCCGACTGGCTGACGCGAAAACTCGGCCCGCGCGTGAAGCGCCACCGGCTGATGCTGACCAATCTGCGCAACGCGTTTCCTGAGAAGAGCGAAGCGGAGATCCAGGAAATCGCGCTGGCGAGCTGGGGGAATATGGGGCGTCTTGCCGCCGAGTATGTGTTTCTCGACCGGCTGTTCGATTTCGACTATTTGAGCAAGGAGCCGGGCCGGGTCGAGGTGTCGGGGATACCGATCTTCATTGATCTGCTGGAAAATCCGCGCCCATTCATCGTTTTCACTGCGCACACGGGCAATTTCGAGCTGCTGCCGGTAGCCGGTGCGGCATTTGGCCTTCATGTGTCGGTGCTGTTTCGCCCCCCGAACAACCCCTATGTCGCGAAGAGAGTTTTCGATTTTCGCAGCGCACGAATGGGCAAGCTCGTGCCGTCTCATGCTGGCTCGTCTTTCGCGTTGGCGCGGCAGCTGGAGGCGGGGCAGGGCGTTGGTGTCCTTGTGGACCAGAAATTCCGCAGGGGACTGAAGACAAAGTTCTTCGGGCTCGACGCCCAGACCAATCCGCTGCTCGGAAAGCTCGTCCGTCAATTCAACTGCGAGGTCTATCCTGCACGCTGCATCCGGCTTCCGGGAAATCGCTATCGGCTGGAAATCGAGCCGAAGCTCGCGATGCCCCGGGATAGCAACGGCAATCTCGATATGGTCGCGACGGCGCAGCTCTTGAACGACAAGGTGGAGAGCTGGGTGCGGGAGTATCCCGAGCAGTGGCTCTGGTATCACGACCGGTGGAAGATAAAACACGACGTGTTCAAGTAAGCCTGCGTCGATCCCTATATCTCATCATTGAAAAACCTGCGGCCGCGTTCATTGAATATGAACCTGCGTCATGTTAGCGATTGCCATCAAGGCGAGTGGCTAAGCGCTGTTGGCTTCAACTTGCGTGACGCATAGCTCGGTCGATCTCGGTCGCATTCCTTCACGGAATGCATTGGAGGCGTCTTGCTGGGTCTTTTTCGAGCGTTCTCATTGTGTTGTGCGCAGATTGATGCGGCGATCGCCGTCGGTGACGACGCGCGCGTGAACATGCTGGATCGCTCGGTCGAACCGCTCGTCGACGCAATTCTCGGGCATGCCGCTACGAGCATTCTTGAAGTTCATATGCAGCTGGAATTCATCAGTTGCCTTATCGACCAATATGCGGACGACGGTGAGACCGTTCGCGGTTATGTCGCGCTGCTTTCGGCGCTTATGGAAAGGTACTTCGGGGGATCTGCACCCCGTTGGCGGATGCCGCCGGTTGAGCGGCAGCCTGTTACCGATCCTTTTGCGTTCGCGCCGAGCGTCGACAATGGCCACTTTCTGAATGCTGCAATCCTCGATGCGATGCCCGACCGTGTCGCGGTGCTGACGAGGGACTATCGCTATCTTTATTCGAACACCGTCAACTCGGCATATCTTGGCCGGAAGCCAATCGATATGATTGGTCGTCACGTGATGGAGTTTATTGGCGAGAAGCGCTTTCACGAAGGCGCGAAGGCAAAGCTCGACGCTTGTTTTTCGGGGCGTGGCAGCGACTACGCCTACGAGCGCCACGACAGCGACGCGGTGAAGATCGTCCACTGCCGCATGTCGCCATTGCGAGATTCGTCTGGAAGTGTGATCGGGGCCTTGATCATCTTGCAGCACGCGGGAGCGAAGGCGCCGACCGTCGTCGCGTAATCAGGCCTTCGTCCACACGGCAAGTTCATATCCGTCCGGATCACTGAAGTGAAACCTGCGTCCACCGGGGAAGCCGGTGATGGGTTTTACGATGGTTCCGCCGGCAGCTTCCACGCTTGAAAGGGCGGCCTCAAGATCATCCGCGTAGAGAATGACGAGAGGCCCGCCGGGCCGGGGATTGCCTAGCGTCGTAAACCCGCCTTTCAGCCGTCCGTCATCAAATTCGCAGTATTCGGGACCATAGTCGGTAAAGGTCCAGCCGAAAGCCCTGCCGTAGAACGCCTTGCAGGCCTCTATATTGCTGACGTTAAATTCGACGTAGTCGATGCGTCGGTTGTCCCCTGTTGCAGCCATGATCGCCTCCTATGCTTCCATCAACGCCTTGAGTGCCGTGAGATCTTTCGCGACGTGGGCGGCATCGGCCTCGAACTGCTCGTCCGTCATGCCCGGGATGCGCAACAACGTGAACATGACCTCGCAGCCATCGCCGTTCGGCACGATCCGCAGTGCGTTGTAGACCCGTAACCCGCTCTCGATCGTCACTGTGTGGTCGATGACGCCGAACTCGTTGTTCGGGACGAAACTGACCTTGACCGTGCCGAGCGGACCAGTGGCAATCCAGTCGTCGCCGTTGCGTTCCAGCCCGGAGGCCAGTCCAGAGGCCCAAAGCGGCATGTTCTCCGGGGCGGCGGCAAAGGCATAGACGTCGCGCCAGTTCCTGTCGATGGAGCTGTGGACGATCCTTGCGGGCATCGTAGACATGGCATTTTCCTGTGTTGCTCTCAATGGAGATAGCAGAACGGCCAGTTTCATATTGAAGAAAACGGACGTTCAACCGGCTATCTGCTGCTGAAGCTGCATGGGCGTCAGCGTGGAAATTTCGCGCGCATCTCGGGTCATATGCGCCTGGTCGGCATAACCGGCTGCCACCGCCAACTCCGCGAGCGGAAGGCTCTTGCTGCTCCGGCAGAGGCCGAGCATGCGCTGAAACCGGCGAATTCGCGCAAGGGTCTTCGGTCCGTAGCCGAAATGGGTGTGGCAACGCCGGCGAAGCTGGCGCGCCCCGATGGACAGGTCCTCGAGCATCGCGTCGGCCACGTCGCCGGACTGCGAAATACCGCTTGCGCGCGCAAACACCGAGGCCATGTCACCGGCCGGCGCGATGCGTCTGGCGGCCTCCTGCTCAAGTGCGGCTTTTAACTGCAGCAACCGTTCGTTCGATCCGACACCGACGCCCGGCAATTCATTCAATCTCAAGGCCGCCGCGCCCCAGAAATCCTCCAGAGGAATGGACTGTCCGACGATGTCGCAGAGCTGCACCTTGAGCCACCCGGCTGCGGCGCCCGGAGCGAAGCGCGCACCCACTATCCTCTCGCCACCGGCAAGCGACGGAAAGGCACTGCTGCGGTCCGGTCCGGCCACCACCAGCGTGCCACCCATCCAGACGATGTCGCAATAACCGTCCGGCACGATCGCTATCCGATCGGCTCCGCTGCGGATCTCGTGTGACCAAAGACAATGAAAATGAGCGCCAAGCACAGGCGAGGGCGCATACTCCGTGTATCGGCCTGCGCGAGCGGCCAGAACGGCCTCCTCCTGTGTTGCTGCGCGGCTCATTGGTCCTCTTCCTGTAAGATCAAGTGGGAATATGGCTTAGTTTGCGATGCCGGCAATACGAGGCCGATTCGAAGCCGAATCGAACTTGCCGTTTGAGCCAGAGAGTGCCACAACACCGGTCCAAAAATGACTCATCGGAGGTGTATTGTGGAAAAGGCAGAAATCGGGCTGATCGGCCTTGCCGTCATGGGTTCCAACCTGGCGCTCAACATTGCGGAAAAAGGCAACAAGATTGCTGTCTTTAACCGTACACCTGAGAAAACGGATGAATTCTACGAAAGCGCCGGCGATCTGAAGAAGCAGATCATTCCCTGCAAGACGATCGAGGAGTTCGTCGAAGCGATCCGCCCGCCGCGTCCGATTATCATCATGATCAAGGCCGGTGAGGCCGTCGATCAGCAGATGGAAGCACTGCGCCCGCATCTTTCCAAGGGCGACATCATGATCGATGCCGGCAACGCCAACTTCCGCGACACGATCGCCCGTTTCGACCGCCTGAAGAACACCGACCTGACCTTCATCGGCATGGGTGTCTCGGGTGGTGAAGAGGGTGCACGCCATGGGCCTTCGATCATGGTCGGCGGCACCGAGGACTCCTGGAAGCGCGTCGAGAAGGTGCTGACCTCGATCGCCGCCAAATACAACGGTGATCCTTGCGTTGCCTGGCTCGGCAATGACGGTGCCGGCCATTTCGTCAAGACGATCCACAACGGCATCGAATATGCCGACATGCAGATGATCGCCGAAATCTACGGCATCCTGCGCGATGGTCTCGGCAAGAGCGCCAAGGACATTTCCGGCATCTTCGGCGAATGGAACAAGGGTCGCTTGAACTCCTACCTGATCGAGATCTCCGAGAAGGTGCTGGCCGCGAGCGATCCGGTCTCCGGTGGCCCAATGGTCGACATGATCCTCGACAAGGCCGGCCAGAAGGGCACCGGCAAGTGGTCGGCGATCGAAGCGCAGAACATGGGCATTCCGGCAACCGCGATCGAAGCCGCCGTTGCCGCCCGCAGCCTGTCGTCGATGAAGACCGAGCGCGAAGCCGCCGAGAAGATCTTCGGCAAGCCGGAATACAAGTTCCCGATCGCCTACGGCCCCGAACTCAACAAGGATCTGGAGCTGGCGCTGTTCGCCGCCAAGATCGGCGCCTATGCGCAGGGCTTCGCCGTCATGGCGGAAGCATCGCGCGAGTTCAACTGGTCGCTGCCGATGCCTGTCATCGCCAAGATCTGGCGAGCCGGCTGCATCATCCGCTCGCAGTTCCTCGACGAGATCACCTCGGCCTTCACCAAGGCTCCGGATGCTGCCAACCTGGTCGTGACGCCTGCCTTCTCCGAGATGGTCAAGGAATCGATCCCGGCGCTGCGCCGCGTCGTTGCGGCGGCCCTGCAAGCCGGCCTGCCGGTTCCGGCGCTGACCTCGGCGCTGACCTATTTCGACGCCTATCGCCAAGGCCGCGGCACCGCGAACCTGATCCAGGCGCAGCGTGACTTCTTCGGCGCGCACGGCTTTGATCGCCTCGACAGCAAGGACTTCCACCACGGCCCGTGGGGTAGCGGTGCGGCGACCTTCTGAGCCGGCGCGCGTTCCCAAAATGAAAAAGCCCGGCCGGAGCTGGGCTTTTTTGATTCTCGCCGCTTTGGTTTCCTGTTGGGTCAGTCGAAGACGCCGTCCGGCCAGGTCGGCTGGCTGACGCTCTGCAGCTTTTCGGGCGGAACGCCTTCGATGCGGCCGATCACCGCGCGGGCGAGTTCGCGGCCGGCCTCGCGAACGTCCTCGAAACAGGTGATCATATTCGGTCGTATCCAGTTGAGGATCTCCGTCGATTGCTTCGAGACGAGGTCGACGTCGCGACCGACGACGCAACCGGCAGCCTCTACACCGGCATTGACGGCGATCGCGCCGGCGGCCGAGGACGAAACGATGCCATCTGGCGCATGCGAGGAACGCATCAGCGCCTCCACCTCGTCGCGTATCTGCTGCAACGGCGCGTCGATGTTGACGCGCAGCGGGATCTCTTCGGCGCCATAGACATGCAGCGCCGTCTGGAAGCCGATCCGCGTATGGGCGAAATAGGTGAGCCGGCCTGGCGGCGGCAGCAGTGCTATCTTCCGACGGCCTTTGGCGACGAGGGCGCGGACGGCCTGATAAGCGTAAGCCTCGCTGTCGAAATCATGATAGGGATGTACGAGATCGCTCTCGGTGCGCCCGTGCGTGGAGAAGGGCATGTTGCGTTCGATCATCAGGCTGACGCGAGGGTCGTCGGGCTCGATTCGCGAGATAATAACGCCGTCGGCGGAGCCGGTGTCGAGAATGTAGCGGACCGGTAACAGCGGATCCTTGGCGATGGAATAGGGCGTCACGACGAGGTGATAGGGCGTGCCCGACAAAACGTCCGAAATGCCGAAGACAATCTGGCTGGTGAAGCCCATGATCTCTTCGTCGATGCTGAGCACGAGCGCGATGACGTTGGTTTTGCCGGTTCTGAGGCGCACGCCCGCTCTGTTCGGCTGATAGCCGAGCTGGCGGGCGACCATGCGCACGCGCTCCTTGGTTTCGGCACCGATATCGGGCGCATCCTTCAGGGCACGCGAAACGGTGGTCACACCGAGGCCCGTCATGAAGGCAATCGTCTTGAGCGTCGGCCTCTCCCGCTGGAGCACGCCGGTGGCGTCTCCGAATTTTTCGTTATTTTTCATCCCTCTAGACCATCCTATGCGATTTGGTCCGCTTATAGAGTCTTTTTAGAAGCGTCGTAAGCGCAAGTGCGACCAAAGATGCTCCTCCCTCAGACAGCGAAATCTGTAACGATACAGTAGAATTGTCGAGACCTTTTTCGCGTTTGAACAGCATGGGTGCGCCCATAGGTTTAGTCGTGGTGTTTTGCTCACATTTTTTGCACCTGCGAATGAAACGTGCCGCCGAAAATGCGATAACTACGATATTTTATGTGTAAAAACAATTTGATAATCCCGATTGTGCACTTGCTCGCTCGTTGTGCTTGCCACGCTCTCCCGTGCAAAAATCAACGCCAATATGCAGTCTGAGATTGCAAAGAAAAAAGTTTAGAAATTTTTCATCGGCTGGCTGTTGCGCGAAAATATCGATTGCACTAAGTTTTTCCGGCAACGTTTCAGTGAGGGAGGAGAACTCATGAATTTTCGTTTGATCGCGGCTGCACTTGCCGCTTCCGTCGTGCTGCCGCTCGGTGCGGCGAACGCGACCGATCTTGAAGTCACCCATTGGTGGACTTCTGGTGGCGAAGCCGCTGCCGTGGCAGAACTCGCAAAGGCATTCGACGCGACCGGCAACAAGTGGGTCGACGGTGCGATCGCCGGCTCCGGCGGTACCGCTCGTCCGATCATGATCAGCCGCATCACCGGCGGTGATCCAATGGGTGCCACGCAGTTCAACCATGGCCGTCAGGCCGAAGAGCTGGTTCAGGCTGGCCTGATGCGGGACCTGACCGACGTCGCCACCGCCGAGCACTGGAAGGACATCGTTCGTCCGTCGAGCCTGCTCGATTCCTGCACGATCGACGGCAAGATCTATTGTGCCCCGGTCAACATCCACTCCTGGCAGTGGCTGTGGCTCTCCAATGCAGCCTTCAAGAAGGCTGGCGTTGAAGTGCCGAAGAACTGGGACGAATTTGTCGCCGCCTCTCCGGCACTCGAAAAGGCCGGCATCGTTCCGCTCGCCGTTGGCGGTCAGCCCTGGCAAGCTGCCGGCGCGTTCGACGTGCTGATGGTTGCCATTGCCGGCAAGGATACCTTCCTCAAGGTGTTCAAGGACAAGGACGCTGAAGCGGCTGCCGGTCCGGAGATCGCAAAGGTTTTCAAGGCCGCCGATGACGCTCGCCGTATGTCCAAGGGCAGCAATGTTCAGGACTGGAATCAAGCAACCAACCTCGTCATCACGGGCAAGGCCGGTGGCCAGATCATGGGTGACTGGGCGCAAGGCGAGTTCCAGCTGGCTGGTCAGAAGGCCGGTACCGACTACACCTGCCTTCCGGGCCTCGGCGTGAACGAAATCATCTCCACCGGTGGTGATGCCTTCTACTTCCCCCTGCTCAAGGACGAAGAGAAGTCTAAGGCACAGGCTGTGCTTGCCAAGACGCTTCTCGATCCCAAGACGCAGGTTGCCTTCAACCTGAAGAAGGGCTCGCTGCCAGTTCGCGGTGACGTTGACCTTGGTGCAGCCAACGACTGCATGAAGAAGGGTCTCGACATCCTCGCAAAGGGCAATGTGATCCAAGGTACCGACCAGCTTCTGTCGGCGGATAGCCAGAAGCAGAAGGAAGACCTCTTCTCGGAGTTCTTCGCAAATCCGTCGATGACGCCGGAAGCCGCTCAGAAGCGCTTCGCTGAAATCATCGCTTCTGCCGACTGATCGTCGCTTTTCCGACGCTGTTGCGATCCGGCTCCGTGTGACGGAGCCGGATTTGCCCGGAACTCCCATCGTGTCCGGGTGGCGGCAGCGCTCGAGGCTGGTAGCAGCTGATGCAGGGCATCCGGCCTTGGTATGGGAGTGAGAAGAGGAGGCGACCGGTAGACGGTTCGCTGCTCTGGATCACAGCAGAATTGCGATTCAGGAGGAATTACAATGACGGGTCAAGCGAAAGCCGGCCGGCCAAATCAGTTACTGCGCAATCTGAATTCGAAGATTGCATCCATTCCGATGATCCTGACCGCCTTGGTCATCTTCGTCGGTGGCTCGGCCTGGACGGTCGTTTATTCATTCACGAACTCGAAGCTCCTTCCGCGGTTGAGCTTCGTAGGTCTCGAACAATACAGGCGCCTGTGGGCTGCCCCGCGCTGGATCGTGTCCATCGAGAATCTTGCGATCTACGGCGTGCTATCGATTATCTTCAGCCTGGTGATCGGCTTTGTGCTCGCGGCGTTGATGGACCAAAAGATCCGATTCGAAAATACGTTCCGTACGATCTTCCTCTACCCATTCGCCCTGTCTTTCATCGTTACCGGCCTCGTCTGGCAGTGGATCCTGAACCCTGAGTTTGGCATCCAATCAGTTGTCCGGTCGCTTGGCTGGACAAGCTTCAATTTCGACCCGCTCTACACACCTGAAATCGTCATCTACGGCATTTTGATCGCCGCGCTGTGGCAGGGCACGGGTCTCGTCATGTGCCTTATGCTCGCCGGCCTACGCGGTATCGATGAAGACATCTGGAAGGCCGCGCGCGTCGACGGCATCCCGATGTGGAAGACCTATCTCTTCATCGTCATTCCGATGATGCGGCCTGTCTTCATCACGACGCTTGTCATCATCGCCAGTGGCATCGTCAAGGTCTACGACCTGGTGGTGGCGCAGACATCAGGTGGTCCAGGCATCGCCTCTGAAGTGCCTGCGAAATACGTTTACGACTACATGTTCCAGGCTCAGAATCTGGGGCAGGGTTTCGCCGCCTCGACCATGATGCTGGTCACCGTCGCGATCATCATCATCCCGTGGGCCTATCTGGAATTCGGAGGGCGTAAACGTGCCTGATTCTGTTACTCTCAAGACCTCCGGTGGCCGCGCGTCCGGCCCCAGCGGCCCGAAGCCGAAGCGGGTGATCTCTCCGCGCAACATCATTCTCTATGGCACGCTTTTTGTTGCCGCTGCATATTACCTTCTTCCCCTTTACGTGATGATGGTCACGTCGCTGAAGGGCATGCCCGAAATCCGCCTCGGCAATATCTTCTCACCGCCGGTCGAAATCACCTTCGAGCCCTGGGTGAAGGCTTGGGCGACGGCCTGCACAGGCCTGAACTGCGACGGCCTCTCGCGCGGCTTCTGGAATTCGGTGCGTATCACCGTTCCCTCGGTGGTCCTGTCGATCGCCATTGCCTCGGTGAACGGCTATGCGCTCGCCAACTGGCGCTTCAAGGGTTCGGAAGTCTTCTTCGCGATCCTCGTCGTCGGCGCGTTCATTCCCTATCAGGTGATGATCTATCCTATCGTTATCGTGCTGCGTGAGATCGGCGTCTATGGAACTCTGACGGGCCTGATCATCGTGCACAGCATCTTCGGGATGCCGATCCTGACGCTGCTGTTCCGCAACTACTTCGCATCGCTGCCGCAGGAGCTCTTCAAGGCTGCCCGCATCGATGGGGCCGGCTTCTGGCAGATCTTCCTGAAGATCATGCTGCCCATGTCGCTGCCGATCTTCGTCGTCGCTATGATCCTGCAGGTCACCGGCATCTGGAACGACTTCCTGTTCGGCGTCGTCTTCACTAGGCCGGAATACTACCCGATGACCGTGCAGCTCAACAACATCGTCAACTCTGTCCAGGGCGTGAAGGAATACAACGTCAATATGGCCGCAACGATCCTGACGGGTCTGGTGCCGCTCGTTGTCTATTTCGTATCGGGACGACTTTTCGTCCGTGGTATTGCCGCTGGCGCAGTGAAAGGCTGATCCATGAATTCAAGTGTTTCCATCCGAGATCTCTCGTTGAACTTCGGTTCGGTCAGCGTTCTCAAGGACCTCAACCTCGAAATCAACGACGGCGAGTTCCTGGTTCTCCTGGGCTCTTCCGGCTGCGGCAAGTCCACGCTGTTGAACTGCATCGCTGGACTGCTTGACGCATCCGACGGCCAGATCTTTATCAAGGGCAAGAACGTCACCTGGGAAGAGCCGAAGGACCGCGGCATCGGCATGGTCTTCCAGTCCTACGCGCTTTATCCGCAGATGAGCGTCGAGAAGAACCTGTCATTCGGCCTTCAGGTCGCCAAGGTGCCGCAGCAAGAGATCGACAAGCGCGTGGCGCGTGCGGCAGAGATCCTGCAGATCCAGCCGCTGCTGAAGCGCAAGCCGGCCGAGCTTTCGGGCGGCCAGCGTCAGCGTGTTGCGATCGGCCGCGCACTGGTTCGCGATGTGGATGTATTCTTGTTCGATGAGCCGCTTTCCAACTTGGACGCCAAGCTGCGCTCCGAACTGCGCGTCGAAATCAAGCGCCTACACCAGTCGCTGAATAACACCATGATCTACGTCACGCACGACCAGATCGAAGCGCTGACCTTGGCCGACCGTATCGCGATCATGAAAAACGGCATCATCCAGCAGCTTGCCGACCCGACGACGATCTACAACAAGCCACGCAATCTCTTTGTTGCAGGCTTTATCGGCTCGCCGTCGATGAATTTCTTGCGTGGGGAGATCACCAAGCAGGGTGACGAGCCTTTCTTCACCGCCAACGGCGTGAACTTCTCTGTTGCAGCCTATGAGGCGCCCGAATCGCTGCAAGCGGGCCGCAAGGTCATTCTCGGCGTTCGTCCTGAACATGTGAAGGTCAACGAGAATCTCGGCGCCGAGGTCCACGAAGCGACCGTCGACATCGAGGAACCAATGGGCGCCGACAACCTGCTTTGGCTGAAGCATGCCGGCCACACGATGTCCGTGCGTATCAATGGTGCACGCCGCTTCAGCCCCGGTTCCGCCGTCAAGCTCGGCTTCGATATGTCGCTGGCGTCGCTCTTTGATGCGGAGACTGAACTTCGCATCTAGAAATCGCAATAGGGCGGAGCGTATAGTTCCGCCCGTTCTCCAATCGGCCATCTGGCCACCAAGTTCGGCTGCGGCCCGCGATTGCGGGCGGTCCTAAGCGCGGCCCGATCGGGATAATGCTATGACTTCCTTGCCGACAAACGGGTTTAACCTCGACCTATCCGGATCGTGGAAGCTCACCTCAGCCGACGGCGAGGTCACGACATCGATCACGCTGCCGGGCGATGTGCACACGGCGCTGCATGCCGCTGAACTGATCCCCGATCCCTATTTCGGCCGTAACGAGGAGATCGTTCAGTGGGTGGCGCAACGCGACTGGGTGCTGGAACGTAGTTTCACGCTGTCCGAGCCGGACGGCGACTGGTATCTCGATATCGACTATCTCGATACCGTTGCCGCGGTGTTCGTCAACGGTTCTCCGGTGCTGCTCGCCGACAACAGCTTCCGTCGCTACCGGCCCGATGTAGGTGGCCAGCTGAAGACTGGCGAGAACCACATTCGGATCGTGCTGCACTCGAGCATTTCGGCCGGTGCCGACCGGCAGGCCAAGCAGCCGTTCTACATCCCATATCACCCCGGCAATTCGCCTATTGCGAATGGCAATATGCTGCGCAAGCCGCAGTGCCATTTCGGTTGGGACTGGAACATCGCGATTGCGCCGCTCGGCCTCTATGGCACGATCGCTTTGCGCAGGCTCGAGACTGCGCGCATCGACCACGTCACGACACGTCAGGTCCATAATCTCGACGGCTCCGTCGATCTGCAGGTGACGGCGACATTGTTCGCCAAGAATCCGGGGATTGTGCCTGTTCATTTTACGCTCGACGGGGAACGCATTCGGCTCGACGTGGGCGTCGGCGCCGGCGAAACCGTCGTCAACCACGTCTTCCAGATCGATAAGCCGCGCTTGTGGTGGCCGGCGGGCAGTGGTGAGCAGGCGCTCTACACATTGACTGTCGAACTTCCGTCGGATGCGGTCAGCAAGCAAATCGGTCTTCGCACGGTCGAGCTGATCACGACGCCCGATGCCGCCGGCAGCCGTTTCGCGCTGAAGGTCAACGGCCGCGAGATCTTCTGCCGCGGCGCCAACTGGATCCCGGCTGATGCGCTGTTTTCGCTGTCATCGCCCGAGAAGACTGAAGACCTGCTGCAGTCGGCTCATGCCGCAAACATGAACATGATCCGCGTCTGGGGCGGCGGCTTTTACGAACATGACTATTTCTACGATCTTTGCGATCGGATGGGCCTGATGGTCTGGCAGGATTTCATGTTCGCCTGCAACCTCTATCCTTCGACGGAGGATTTCCTCGACAACGTCGCGCTTGAGGTCGACTATCAGGTGCGCCGTCTGTCCTCGCATCCGTCGATCGCGCTGTGGTGCGGCGACAACGAACTGGTCGGTGCGCTCACCTGGTTCGACGAGTCGAAGAAGGATCGCGACCGCTATCTCGTCTCCTACGATCGCCTCAACCGTACGATCGAGCAGGCGATGAAGAAGGCGGCGCCCGACGCCATCTGGTGGCCGTCGAGCCCGGCATCCGGTTATCTCGATTTCGGCGATGCCTGGCATGCCGACGGTTCCGGCGACATGCACTACTGGTCGGTCTGGCACGAGAACAAGTCGTTCGACAATTATCGATCGGTGCGCCCGCGCTTCTGCTCGGAATTCGGCTTCCAATCCTATACGTCGCTGCCTGTCATCAAGACCTACGCCGATCCGAAGGACATGAACGTAGCGTCGCCTGTCATGGAACTGCACCAGAAGAATGCAGGTGGCAACGAGCGCATTGCCGGGACGATGTTCCGCTATTTCCGCTTCCCGAAGGACTTCCCGAATTTCGTCTATCTCAGCCAGATCCAGCAGGGTCTCGCAATCAAGACCGCAGTGGAATACTGGCGGTCGCTGAAGCCGCATTGCATGGGCACCATCTACTGGCAGCTCAATGACACATGGCCGGTCGCCTCGTGGTCGAGCCTCGACCACGGCGGTCGCTGGAAGGCGATGCATTATCTGGTCAAGCGCTTCTTCCAGCCGGTCGCCGTTGCGGCGATCCCTGATGAGGACGGCAAGCAGATCCGCTTCTCGCTGGTCAACGACACGCTTGCCGAGGTCAGCATCGACCTGTCGGTCTCGGTCCTCGACATGAAGGGCGAACGCAAGCACCTGAAGGACGTGCAGGCGGTCTGCACCCCTGACGCAGCCGTAACGGCGACGAGCATCGACGTTTCCGAAATTCCTGCCGGGACACTGCTTGCCTGGCGCTTCACGGCGTCGAATGGCATGGGTGGCGAGGGGCACTATGTGCACGGCACCTACAAGGCACTGGAGCTCGAGGCTGCGGGCCTCATGGTCACACACGAGTATGTCGAGGAAGACGGCTCCGTGTGCCTTAACGTCACTGCGAAGGGACTTGCGCTCTTCGTGATGATCGAGACCGAGACCGACGGCAAGTATTCAGACAATGCCTTCGATCTGGCGGCGGGCGAGACGCGCCGCATTACCTTCACCCCGGCAAAGCCGCTCGAGGGCGGCACCTTGCCTGAATTCCGTTTCTACGACCTGCAATCCTGTCAGTCCGTGGATTGATCCTGACTGAAATGCAATGGGCACGAGGCCCGAGGAGGAATGATGACGAAACTGAGTTTCCAGCTTTACAGCGCCCGTAACTTCCAGCCCTATTCGGCGATCTTTGAAAAGCTCGGCAAGGCCGGCTATCAGGAAGTCGAAGGTTTCGGCGGCATCTATGCCGACCTCGATGATGCCGGCCTGAACAGCCTGCGTGCCGAACTCGACAAGAACGGTCTTGTCATGGCCAGTGGCCATTTCAGCCCCGATTTCCTCGACGGCGAAGTCCAGAAGTCGCTGAACATTGCAAAGGTCCTCGGCATGGACTCGATCTATGCGCCGCATCTCGCCGCCGAGCAGCGCCCGACCGATGGTGCCGGCTGGCTGGCCTTCGGCAAGCGGCTACATGAGATGGCAAAGCCCTACAAGGATGCCGGCTATGAGTTCGGCTGGCACAACCACGACTTCGAATTCGTGAAGCTCGCCGATGGCTCACTGCCGATCGAACGCATCTTTGAAGGCGCTCCTGACATTTCCTGGGAAGCGGATATCGCCTGGGTCGTTCGCGGTGGTGCTGACCCGTTCGCATGGATCGAAAAGCTCGGATCGCGCATCACCTCGGCTCACGTCAAGGACATTGCGCCGGCTGGCGAGAACAGGAACGAGGATGGTTGGGCAGATGTTGGCCACGGCACTCTGCAGTGGGCCAAGCTCATCGCTGCACTCAAGAGCACCAAGACCAAGCACTACGTCGTCGAGCATGACAACCCGGCCGATGTCGACCGCCTGATCACGCGCTCGATCGCATCCTTCAAGACTTATTGAGGCATATCATGACCAAGGAACTTGGCGTCGGCATCATCGGATGCGGCAACATCTCCACCACCTACTTCTCACTCTCTCCGCTTTTCAAGGGTCTGAAGGTCCTGGCCTGCGCCGATATCAACGTGCAGGCTGCCCAGGCCCGCGCCGAGGAATACGGCGTAAAGGCGCAGACGATCGATGAGCTTCTCGCCAATGACGAGATCGACGTCGTCGTCAACCTGACGATCCCGGATGCTCACTTCCCGGTTTCCAAGGCGATCCTTGAATCCGGCAAGCACGTCTATTCGGAAAAGCCGCTGGTTCTCACCCTCGAGCAGGGTGAAGAGTTGCGCCGCATTGCCAAGGAGAAGAACCTCTCCGTCGGCTGCGCGCCGGATACCTTCCTCGGCGGCGCGCACCAGCTTGCCCGCAAGTTTATCGACGACGGTGGCATCGGCCGCGTCACCTCGGGCGCGTGCTACGTCATGAGCCCGGGCATGGAGATGTGGCATCCGAACCCGGACTTCTTCTTCCTGCCCGGCGGCGGCCCGATCCTCGATCTCGGTCCATACTACATCGCCAACCTGATCAACCTAATCGGTCCGGTGAAGCGCGTCGGCGCGATGACCTCCATGGCGTCCGAGACCCGCACCATCACCAGCCAGCCGCGTCATGGCGAGACCATCCCGGTCAAGACGCCGACGACGATCCAGGCGATCCTCGAATTTGTCAGCGGCGCGACTGTCACGCTGACGGCGAGCTGGGATGTCTGGTCTCATCGCCACGCCAACATGGAGCTCTATGGCACCGAGGGCTCGCTTTACGTGCCGGATCCGAACTTCTTCGGCGGCGTCGTCGAGGCCAGCGGCAAGGACAAGGACATCAAGCCGGTCGAAGGCTGGGAACATCCCTTCGGTATCTTCAACCAGGAGAGCCCGCAGGGACCGCGCGCCAACTACCGCACGGCGGGTCTCGCCGACATGGCGATGGCGATCATCGAGGGGCGCGATGCGCGTTGCTCGCTCGATCGCACGCTGCACGGCGTCGACGTCATGACTTCAATCCTGAAGTCGGGCGAGGAAGGCCGTTTCATCGAGCTGACGACGACCTGCACGCAGCCGGCCGCACTCGGCATCGAAGAAGCGCAGGCGCTCTTGAAGTAAGCGACCAAAGGACTATGGTCCGGCGCGGGCGACAAGCCCGCGCTTTTTCGCTTAAAGGATCAGAATTATGAGCTGGCAACCGGCTTCCGACCGCTATTCAAAGATGAAGTATAACCGCACAGGCCGTTCCGGCCTGAAGCTGCCTGCGGTATCGCTCGGCCTCTGGCACAATTTCGGCGGCGACACGCCGCATGACCGCAAGATCGACATGTGCCGCACGGCCTTCGATCTCGGTATCACCCATTTCGACCTCGCCAACAACTACGGCCCGCCTCCTGGCAGCGCCGAAACCGCCTTCGGTGAAATCCTGCGCACTGAATTTTCAGGCCTGCGCGACGAGTTAATCATCTCGTCCAAGGCCGGCTACGACATGTGGCCGGGTCCCTACGGCGAATGGGGCAGCCGCAAGTATCTGATCGCGTCGTGTGACCAGAGCTTGAAGCGCATGGGTCTCGACTACGTCGATATCTTCTATTCGCATCGTTTCGATCCGGATACCCCGCTCGAGGAAACCTGCGGCGCGCTCGATCATATCGTCCGCTCCGGCCGGGCGCTCTATGTCGGCATCTCGTCCTACAATTCGCAGCGCACCCGGGAGGCTGCCGCTATCCTGAAAGATCTCGGGACGCCGTGCCTGATCCATCAGCCGAGTTATTCGATGCTCAACCGCTGGGTCGAGGACGACAAGTTGCTGGATACGCTTGACGAGGCCGGCATGGGGTCGATCGTGTTCTCGCCGCTGGCGCAGGGTATGCTGACGACCAAGTATCTCGGCGGCATCCCGCAGGATAGCCGTGCTGCCCAGAACCACTTCCTCAAGAAGGACTTCATTCGTCCTCAGATCATCGACAACATCCGCAAGCTCAATGAGATCGCGGAGCGTCGTGGCCAGACGCTGGCGCAGATGGCGATTGCCTGGGTTCTGCGTGGCGACCGGGTGACGTCGGCGCTGATCGGCGCGAGCCGTTCGTCGCAGATCGTCGATTGCGTCAAGGCGCTCGACAATCTCGAATTTACCGCCGCTGAGCTCAAGGAGATCGATGTCTATGCCCGCGAGGCCGACATCAATCTCTGGGCAAAATCTGCGGAACGCGAATAAGCCGAAGCGCCCGGACTCGGTGCTCCGGGCGTTTCTCCTATCATTTTTTGATGTACGTGCGGCAAGCCGCGCATATTTCAGGGAGGAGACTTCACCATGATCCGCAACCCGATCCTGCCGGGCTTCAACCCCGATCCATCCATTTGCCGCGTTGGGGACGACTACTATATCGCCACCTCGACGTTCGAATGGTATCCCGGCGTCCAGATCCATCATTCGCGCGATCTTGTGAATTGGACGATGGTCCGGCGTCCGCTCGAGCGCAAGTCGCAACTCGACATGCGCGGTAATCCCGATAGCTGCGGCGTCTGGGCTCCCTGTCTTTCTTATGCCGATGGGCTGTTCTGGTTGGTCTATACCGACGTCAAGCGCTTCGACGGCAACTTCAAGGATGCACATAACTACATCGTGACTTCGCCAACCATTGAGGGCGAATGGTCGGAGCCCGTCTACGTGAACTCTTCGGGCTTTGACCCGTCCCTGTTCCACGATGAGGACGGCCGCAAGTGGTTCATGAACATGCAGTGGAATCATCGCACCGAGAGCTTCGGCGGTGCGCCGAAGTCGCCGGCCTTCGATGGCATTCTGCTGCAGGAATGGGATGCGGCGACCAGGTCGCTGAAGGGGCCGATCAAGAACATATTCGCCGGCAGTTCGCTCGGCCTCGTTGAGGGACCGCATCTTTTCAAACGGAACGGCTACTATTACCTGACGACCGCCGAGGGCGGCACCGGCTACGACCATGCTGTCACCATGGCCCGTTCGCGCACGATCGACGGTCCCTATGAGATGCATCCGAACAAGCACCTCATCACGTCAAAGGATCATCCCGAAGCCATTCTCCAGCGAGCAGGGCACGGCCAGTATGTCGAAACGCCCGATGGCCAGGTCTATCACACGCACCTCTGCGGTCGCCCGATGCCGCCGAAGCGCCGCTGCACGCTCGGTCGCGAGACCAGCCTGCAGAAGTGTGTCTGGAAGGAGGACGGGTGGCTTTACCTCGAGAACGGCAGGGTTGTTCCCGATGTCACCGTGCCGGGACTGGCCGGCGCTGTGCCGGTCGAGAAGCCTGTGCGCAGCGAATACAGCTTCGACGGTGGAAAGCTGCCTGATGATTTCCAGTGGCTTCGCACGCCACAGCCGGAGCGCATTTTCAACCTTACCGATCGGGCAGGACACCTGAGGCTGATCGGGCGCGAAAGCATCGGTTCGTGGTTCGAACAGTCTCTTGTCGCCCGTCGTCAGGAGCACCACAGCTTCAGGGCGGAGACGGTCGTGGAGTTTGATCCCGACACCTACCAGCAGGTTGCCGGCCTGACGCATTACTATAACAGGCACAAGTTCCACGCGGTCGCCGTGACCCTCCACGAGAAGCTGGGACGGTGCGTCACCATTTTCTCCTGCAATGGCGACTATCCCCACAGCCGTCTCGACTTCCCGGTCGGCAGCGGCGTTGCGGTGCCTGCCGAAGGGCGCGTTCAGCTTTCCATGGAAATCCGCGACAATGACCTGCAGTTCTTCTGGCAGACGGAAGGCAAGGGGGCCTGGCAGCCGATCGGGCCTGTGCTGGATGCCGGTGTGGTCTCCGACGAGGGCGGACGTGGCGAGCACGGCTCGTTCACCGGTGCATTCGCCGGCGTTTTCGCCTTCGATACGTCGGGTCGCGCAAAGACCGCGGATTTCGATTGGTTCAATTACGAGGAACTATGATCGAACCAGCGACATCGCCTGAAATTGCGGGCGATGTCGCATTTGCTAATTTAATAGATGCTTTTAAACACTTGTTTTCATTACGTAAGTTTAATCAAACTTTCAGTTTCGGTTCATCATTTTGGACCTAGGTTCTGGGCGTATTCAACACGAGGAACCTCCCAATGAAAAAGCTCACCACCGTCCTTCTCGCTACTGCTGTGCTCGCTGCTCCGCTGCTGGCAACGACCGAAGCGAGCGCCCAGGATCACCGCCGGCCGGTCGTCGTGGAGCGCGACGTTCACGTCACGAAGTACAACTGGAGCCGCGGCCATCGCATGACGCCTACCGAGCGCCGCCATATGCGTGACGTGCGCGACTATCATCGCTACCGCCTGTCGGCTCCGCCACGCGGCTATCGCTGGGTGCAGGTCGACAACGACTTCCTGCTCATCGGCTCGGTCAACGGTGTGATCGCGAACATCGTCATTCGCTAAACGCTGACGTCACCATGTGAAAAGGGGGCTTTAATGCCGCCCTTCTGATTCAATCAGACGCCAATTGCAGGCTTCCGTAGGACGCTGTGCGCGTGGCCAGAACTAGTGAAGGGCGGGGGTTCCGCACCCGCCCCTGCAATCTCAGCTTTCTCGCGCGAGGCAGTCCTTCATGCTGTTGGCAATGCCGAGCATGAGGTTGGGATAGAGGTCCGCGCCGGCCTCGAGCGTGGCGGCCTCCGGATCGAGGACACCGGCCTTCGCCTTGGTCCCCTCGATGACCACATCGACCAATCGCGGCTGGAACTGCGGTTCGGCGAAGACGCAGGTGGCGCCAAGTTCGCCGACCTTCTTGTGGATCTCCGCAATGCGTTCCGCGCCGGGGATCGTTTCGGGGCTGACGGTGATCGAGCCCGCGACCCGTACATGATAGCGGTTCTCGAAATACTGGTAGGCATCGTGGAAGACGATGAACGGCTTGTCCTTCACCGGTGACACGATGCCGGCGATTTCCTTGTCCAGCGCGTCGAGGCTGTCGTCCAGCGTCTTGGCGTTGGCCTGGTAGGTGAGGGCATTGGCGGGGTCGGCTGCGACGAGGGTGGTGGTGATCTCGGAGGCCATCGCCTTGGCATTCTGCGGATCGAGCCAGAGATGGGTGTCGAAAGTCCCGTGATCGTGGCCCTGATCGGTGTCGGCACGGGCGTGATCGTGTCCATCGCCGTCATGATGATCTTCACTGTCATGGTTGCTGTGGTCGTGCGGTTCGAAGGCGCCGCCCTCACGGAACTTGAGCTTGGTCAGGCCGGGCGCCTTGTCGAGCTCGGCGACGACGGCATCAGACCCGATCGCCTCCAGCGGCTTCTCCAGAAACGTTTCAAGCCCGGGACCGACCCAGAACACCACCTTGGCGTTTTGCAGCGCGCGCGCGTTTGACGGCTTCATATTGTAGGTGTGGGGCGAGGCGGCGCCATCGACGATCAGTTCGGGTGTGCCGACGCCCTGCATGATCGCCGATACGAGCGAGTGAACCGGCTTGATCGAGGTCACCACGACAGGCGCATCCGCCGTTCTGCCCGCCTCGGCAAAGAAGATGGCGGGAATTGCGAGGGTAAGGGCCGTCGCGAAATTCATCGGTGTACTCCGCTTGAATTGCAGTTGTAATGTTATTACATCAATTGCGTTATGCTATAACGTGTGCGATAGCAAGTCGCAACAGCACATTCGGAAAAATGATGTTCCCTCCCGCAAATTCCGAAGCGAAGCCATTGGTCTCGCTTTCCAACGTCGGCGTCCAAAGAAGCGGCCGCTGGCTCGTCCGGGGCGTGGATTTCTCGGTCTCGCGCGGCGAGATCGTGACGCTGATCGGCCCCAATGGCTCGGGCAAATCGACCACCGTCAAGACGGCGATCGGCGTGCTGAAGCCCGATGAGGGTACGGTTGAACGCGCCGACGGCCTCAAGGTCGGTTATGTGCCACAGAAGCTTGCGGTCGATTGGACGCTGCCGCTCACCGTACGCCGACTGATGACGCTGACCGGACCGCTCTCCGAAGACGACATGACCGCCGCGCTCGAAGCCGTCGGGCTTTCACATATGCTCGGCGCCGAAGTGCAGCATCTCTCGGGCGGCGAGTTTCAGCGGGCCTTGATGGCGCGGGCGATTGCGCGCAAGCCTGATCTCCTCGTCCTCGACGAACCCGTTCAGGGCGTCGATTTCTCAGGCGAGATCGCGATCTACGACCTGATCCAGTCGATCCGCAACTCGACCGGCTGCGGCATCCTGCTGATTTCGCACGACCTGCATGTCGTCATGGCGGCGACGGATACGGTCATCTGCCTCAACGGCCATGTCTGCTGCCGCGGCACACCGCAGGCGGTGACGCAGAGCGCCGAATATGTCCGCCTCTTTGGTAGCCGCGCTGCGCAGGCGCTTGCCGTCTACAGCCATCACCACGACCACACGCATCTGCCGGATGGCCGTGTGCTGCATTTCGATGGCTCCGTCACCGATAACTGCCATCCTGATGACGGCCACCATCATGGCCACGAAGGGCACGACCACGCCCACCACAACCACGCCGGTCACAGCCACGATCATCATGCTGACGATCATAGCCATGATCACAAACAGCCCGCAGGAGAGCGCCATGTTTGACGATTTCTTCGTCCGCGCGATCCTTGCAGGCGTCGGGCTTGCGCTGACGACCGGCCCGCTCGGCTGTTTCATCATCTGGCGGCGTATGGCTTATTTCGGCGATACGATCGCCCACTCGGCCCTGCTCGGCGTCGCGCTCTCGCTGCTCCTGCAGTTCAACCTGACGCTTGCCGTGTTCCTCGTCGCGGCTACCGTGTCGATCCTCCTGCTGTTCCTGCAAAAACGCCAGGCGCTGTCTGCGGATGCGCTGCTCGGTATTCTGTCGCACGCGACGCTGGCGATCGGTCTCGTCATGGTCGCCTTCATGAGCTGGGTGCGCATCGACCTCATCTCTTTCCTGTTCGGCGACATCCTTGCGGTCTCGAAGACGGATATTGTCATGATCTGGGGCGGCGGCAGTCTCGTTTTGGCGGCGATCGCCTGGCTCTGGCGACCGCTTCTGGCCTCCACGGTCAACCCCGAGCTTGCCGAGGCCGAGGGACTGCAGCCGGAGCGGGCGCGGCTGTTTTTCATGCTGCTGATGGCTGTTGTCATCGCAATCGCCATGAAGATCGTCGGCATCATGCTGATCACCTCGCTGCTGATCATCCCGGCGGCCGCGGCGCGCCGTTTCGCCTCGACGCCTGAGGTGATGGCGGTCTTCGCCTCGCTGATCGGCGCCGTCGCCGTGGTCGGCGGGTTGTTCGGTTCGCTGACCTACGACACGCCCTCCGGCCCCTCGATCGTCGTCGCGGCCCTGATCCTTTTCATTCTGAGCCTGCTGCCGAGGCGCGGGCGGGCCTTGGAAGGACAACGTTCATGAACGCACCTGCTTTGACCAAGAACCAGGCTCTCGTTTTCGAGGTACTCGAAAAGGCGGACGGACCGCTGAGCGCCTATACGATCCTCGACAAGCTGCGCGATCATGGTTTTCGCGCGCCACTGCAGGTCTACCGCGCCCTCGAGAAGCTGCTCGAGTATGGCGTGGTGCACCGGCTGGAAAGCATCAACGCCTTCGTCGCCTGCGCCCATCCGGACCAGAACTGCCACAGTCACGGCATCGTCGCCTTCGCGATCTGCGAGAGCTGTGGGCATGTCATGGAGTTCCACGACCACGAGGTCGATCACCGCCTCATGGACTGGACGCGCGGCAAGAAGTTCAAGGCAGAGAAGACCACGATCGAGATTCGTGGTCTGTGTGAGGCGTGTGCCGCTTAGGCCTGACCGCTGCAACCTAATTCTCTCTATGGTTGCTGATTATTTTTTATGTAAGGATTGATTGTATTTGTAGCTGGTTTATGATGTTCGGCGGGGCTGGGGACCCACACATGCCGAAACGTCATCTATCTTTGCTGATATTGGCAATTCCGCTCAGCGGATGCTCCATCTTTGCGCCTGTTTACAACGAGGCCGTCTATACGAAGCTTGACGGCGCACATTCGAGCCTGACGAAAATGGAAACCACGGTGGAGACGAAAGCGCCGCAACGTGCCCGCTATCGTGACGTGAGCCATATTACATCGAAGCTCTCGCCATGGTGAAGGACGCGGGCGATATCGCAGGGCGGCGCACGGCTTATCTCCAGGGCAAACCATCTGCGCGCGCCGCCCAGCTCGTGGCCGACAACATCGAGCGCTGCCGGCAGGCGATCGAAGCTTCCCGGGCGAACTTCGAGGCCAAGGGTCAGCGGGCCAACGAAACGGACAATATTACGATCGTTCAGAACACCTGCGGCATCGCCAGAACGATGGAAGGGTCATTGAAATAGGGGGGCAGCCATGTCTGTTGACGCGAATTTCGCACCGGAATCTGCCGAAGAACTGCTTGAAGGCCTGCTGTCCGTCGCTGCCGCGACGGCAAAGGGCCAATGGACCGCCATTCGCGACGAGATGACCTACCAGCTGGGTTTCATCGCGCAGAAGACCGCCAAGGTCATGGCGCAGCTTGCGGCGAGACGATCACCGTCAAGTCTGCTGACTTGACGCTGCATCTTCTCGAACTCAATCTCAACAGCGCGTTGGCCGAGTTTGAATTCCTCCTTTATGTCGCCGCGCAGAAGATCCTGAACGCCGTTTTCGATCTCGTGAAGACGGCCGTCAAGAACGTGACCGGCGTCGGTCTGCTGTTCTAACAGTTCAGAGTGGGCGCAAGTCCCGCGCGAAACGTTGCCAGTTTCCGACATATTTTTCGGCTGAGCGGCGTAACCCGGCGATCGCCGCCTCGTCCAGGGTGCGGACCACGCGCGCCGGCGAGCCGACGATCAAGGAGTTATCCGGAAACTCCTTGCCCTCGGTGATCAACGCATTTGCGCCGACGAGGCAGTTGTTGCCGATCTTGGCGCCATTCAGCACCGTGGCACCCATGCCGATCAGGGAATTGTCGCCGATCGTGCAGCCGTGGACGATGGCGTGATGACCGATGGTGCAGCCTTCGCCGATCGTTACGGGAAATCCCGGATCGGTATGCAGCATCGCGCCTTCCTGGATGTTCGTCGCCGCGCCGACGGTGATCGGCTCGTTATCGCCGCGCAGCACTGCACCGAACCAGACGCCGACGTCGACGCCAAGTAACACCTGACCAATGACATGGGCATCCGGGGCGATCCAATAGTTGCCTGATGGCGGCAGGTCCGGCATCAATTCGCCAAGCGCGTAGACAGGCATGACGTCTCCCCTCAGGCCACGTTGATCGACAGCGTGGAAATGCCGTCGATGCCGCAATCGATGCGGTCGCCCTTCTTTACGGCGCCGACGCCTGCCGGCGTACCGGTCATGATGACATCGCCCGGCGCCAGGATGAAGAGTCTCGAGAGTTCGGCAATGATCTCAGGCACCTTCCAGATCATCTGGTTGAGGTCGCCATCCTGGACGCGCTTGCCGTTCAATTCCAACCAGATCCGGCCCGCCGAGGGATGCCCAAGTTGGCTTGCCGGGACGATAGGCGACACCGGTGCTGAATATTCGAAGGCCTTGGCGACTTCCCAGGGGCGGCCGAGCTTCTTCGCCTCGGCCTGTAGATCGCGACGTGTGAAATCGATGCCGACGGCGTAGCCATAAATACAGTCGAGCGCCTTGTCGGCGGCGATATCTTGGCCGCCGGCTTTTAGCGCCAGCACACACTCGACCTCGAAATGCACATCGCTGGACAGCGGCGGGTAGGGGAAGTCCTTGCCTGCGGGCAGCAGATTGTCGGCGTTCTTCTGGAAAAAGAACGGCGGCTCGCGGCTCGGGTCATGGCCCATCTCGATCGCATGGTCGGCGTAGTTACGCCCGACGCAGTAAACGCGGCGTACCGGGAACGCCTCGGCTGTGTCTTCGACGGGAAGCAGGACGGGATGCGGAAGCGGGATGACGGTGGCGGGAAGGGACATTGCACGCTCTTGCTGTTCGTGAGTCCTGACATCTTAGACGGAAAGCAACGGCGGGGGAACGCGTGGTTCGACAACGCAGCATCATCATCGCCTTGCATCCTGACATGGCTGCCTTGCGTGAGGAAAACTGGCGTTTTGCCTGCCTTTACGCTATGAGCGCGGCATGACGACATCCAATTTCTACGCCGAGGTCCTGACGTCGGGCCAGCCGATCTTCGCGATTGCGCCGATGATCGACTGGACCGATCGCCATTGCCGCTATTTTCACCGGCAGATCAGCCGCAATGCGCTGCTCTACACGGAAATGGTGGTGGCCGACGCGATCATCCATGGGCCGCGCGAACGGCTGCTGTCCTTCGACGGAGCGGAGCATCCGGTGGCGCTGCAGCTCGGTGGGTCGGATCCGGCGAAACTTGCCGAGGCGGTTCGGATCGCTGGCTCTTACGGCTACGACGAGATCAATCTCAATGTCGGCTGTCCCTCGGACCGGGTGCAGTCAGGCACCTTCGGCGCTTGCCTGATGCTGACACCGGAGACGGTGGCGGTCTGCGTGGCGGCGATGAAGGCGGTGGCCGACGTGCCTGTCACGGTGAAGTGCCGGATTGGTGTCGACGACCAGGATCCGCAAGCGGCTCTGCCCGATCTTCTCGACCGTGTGCTCGATGCCGGTGCCGACGCCGTCTGGATCCACGCCCGAAAGGCCTGGCTGAAGGGCCTGTCGCCGAAGGAGAATCGGGAAATCCCGCCGCTCGACTACGAGATCGTCTACCGCATGAAAGAGGCGCGGCCCGATGTCTTTATCGGCATCAACGGCGGCATCCAGACGCTGGACGAGGCGGCTGATCATTTGAACCACGTCGACGGCATCATGCTCGGGCGTGCGGCCTACCAGAACGCCGCGATTCTTGCCGATGTCGACCATCGCTTCTATGGCGCGGTTGCCGACGAAGCTGACTGGGGCGATATCCGCGGCCGGATGATGGCTTATGCCGAGCGCCATATCGCCAACGGCGGGCGGCTGCAGCAGGTGGCGCGGCACATGGTCGGGCTGTTTACGGGGCTGCCTGGCGCGCGGCGCTACCGACAGATTCTCTCGACCGACGCGGTCAAGGCGGGAGCGGGCCCCGAGGTGATCGCAGCCGCCTTTGCGGCGGTGGATTTCGAGGGCGCGCGGGAAACGGTCAGTGCCTAGGGCGACGCTATGACCGGCCAAACGAAAAACGGCGCCCCTTGCGGAGCGCCGTTCTCTTCCCTGCCGAAGCAGAGAATGAATTAGTTAGCCGAGATGTTGACGGCCTTCGGGCCCTTGCCCATGCGGTCCGGCTCGGTGTCGAAGGTGACCTGCTGGCCTTCGCGCAGCGACTGGATGCCAGAAGCCTGGAGCGCGGAGATGTGGACGAAAACGTCCTTCGCGCCGCCTTCCGGCGTGATGAAACCAAAACCCTTGTCCTGGTTGAAGAATTTTACGGTGCCCTTGGTGGCCATTGGGATAGTCCTTTTCCCTTAGTCTGTTTGGTATCCATCCCCCGCGAGAGGAAACGGACGGCTTTAGCTTTCGCGCTCCCTCATCAAAATTCAGCGCGCGAAGGGTCAGTCGAGTAGTTCACGAACGGGGAAAGAACGTCTACGTACGCGGGTGTCCCCCACGCTGCCTTCCTGCCGGAAAGCTTTACCACATCAGTCCAGTCACCGGCATGCAAATGCCCGAGAGCCGCATTTGGTGACAGCATTCGAAGCAAAAGGCAAGCGGCAATATTGTGGCACCAGAATCGCCGGAGCGGGAATCGCCAAAGATTCAGACGCTTGACGAATTGTAAGCATTCACAGCCACTGCTGTGCCGTTTCCGGAAACTGTGCCGGAACGGCACCGCCGCGCTCCTTTGGCCCCTCGGCCGTGACCGCCTCGAGCGCGCAATCCTAGCGGGCAGCGGCGCTGGCGAGCTTGTGCTGCACGATGTCGGCGCTGCCGCGCACATGCGACACGACGGGCTTGCCGCTGGCATCGGTGACGGCATAGGCGACAATGGTGACGTCTTCCTCGAAGGAGGAAACGTAGATGACCTGCTCGGGGTTGATATAGATCGTGTTGTTGTGGGTGTTCCTGAAGCCGACGAAGGCCATGCAATGTCTCCTTATGCGCTGCCGGGGCAGGTATGCCACCCAGGGGTTGAAGCAAGTTTAACGGGCGGCGCTGCCGAAGAGGATGCCTTGCAGTCCGGTGCGAGATCGTCCGACACGAGCACGCGCCGCCGTACCGCTCCGGCGGTCATCGCCGGAAACGTGTTTTCCAGCTCCACGCGGCGGGCGCTTGGCCGGCCCTGATCCTGTCGATCGCGTCGAGGCCGCGATGGGCGCGATGGCCGGGCGGCAGGGCGTGGCGGACGATCTCGGTCACCGCCTGGTGATACTCGGACGGCTTGTCGATCAGCAGCCGGTAGAGATTGCCGAAATGGCCGGACTGCGCCGCCTCGTAGACGCTGGCGGCGAAATCGAAGAACTCGTCATGCGCCTTCCGCTCGTCCTCGGTCAGCATGGTGTAGCAGAGCGGCAGCCTGTTGTGGGTGAAGACGAGCAGGCAGGATCGCGTGCGGCGGCAATTGCGCACGCCGCAGACCCTCGCCGGCAGGCTGAGCATCTCGGCGGCGCGCGGCTTTGCCTTCACGCGGCTGGTTTCGCCCGTGGTTTGATCCTGGCATCGGTTTGCCGGCCCGTGCGGGCGACAGGGTTCGGACGGGGCGCTCGAAAGAGCCTCATCTGAAAAGTGTAAGATGGCGCTGTCGAGCACCTCATTCGGCGGTTTATGCCCTCAACTCCGGTCCCTCTGCCGCCTTGCCCGAGGAAGCTTCACTTCTCCTGGGGGCCATGTGTGCCACAAATGGCACGTCCGGGGCTCAACTCGACGCCGCATTCGCGCGATCGCCGCCGTCCCCGGAGGGAGACCATTTTCTGCGGACCCGGTGCATGAGGTTTTGCGTCCTTCCCTCACACCCGCGCCGGTCCCGTCTCGCCGCAACGCCTTGCGGTGTATCCGTGACGGGACGAGAGGGATGATGGCATGGGTTGGGAGGGGTGGGGATGAATTTCGAGTAGAATTTCACCTAACGTGTAAAAGGAAAGAAAGTAGGCCCATCAAATCATGCGCGTAAATTTGCTCACATGCGCTGATCTCCGCACTTCTCAATGCGGGCCTCTATTGCGGAGGCCCGCTCGTGTGCCGATAGGACCGGCTAACGGACCTTGCTGAACTCGGCTATAATATCATCCACGTTGATCTCGCTCAGTTTACTAAATAGTAATTCTGGAGATATTACATCAATATGATCCGCTCCCAAACGTTGGACCCGCGGAGGCTGGAGTTTTCCGGCTTGTGTCAGGGGGGCGGGCTGGTTGCGCCTCCCGGATTCATCAGTGCGATCGGGACCTTGTTGCCGATCGCACCATGTGGCCGAACCATCACTTCCAGGTCGCCGTGTTCTCGTCATGCATGATCCTTGTGGTTGAAAAAGTCAAACACACCACCAGAGATAAAACCAGGTTTTGCACAGCCTGCATTAGAACTGCTTTGGAGAAATATTACCACGTGAGGTCGACGAGTTTGTTCGCTTAAATGGCTTTGCGGGTTCTCGCTTTCGTCATGCCGGGCTTGACCCGGCATCTAGTGGCGCCGCGTCTGCGGTGCAAAGTGTCTCCACGCTCAAGGATTTGAGCGCGGTGGACCCCGGATCAGGTCCGGGGTGACGGTGTAGAGCGTGCCGTTGCGCTGCGAAGTCAGGATGTAGACGTAGCCCTTCATGAGCGGATGATGCGTGTTCCTGAGATAGAATGCAATCAGCGGTGGCCGTCATGCCGGACTTGATCCGGCACCCAGCGGCGCGATGTCCATCGCGCGGAGATTGTTGTTGTTTGCTGATTCATTCACCGCGCGGACGCGCGGTTGCTGGATCCCCGATCACCCGATCAAGTCCGGGATGACGGGAGTGTGGGTGGTGGCGCGACAGACGGAATGGTCTGGCCGAGGCGATCACTGCCCAGGCCGCCCCGTCTTGCCCTTCGTGCGCCCCTTGCGCTTCTGGTCCACCGGATCTTCATAACTCCCCACGCCCGCCTTGCCGCGCACAAGCGGCCTGACGTCGTCGCGCTCCGGCTGGCCTTCCAGCAGCGGTGAGAAGCGCTTCGTGCCCTTGGCGGCGTCGGGCTTGTCCGGCAGGTGGCCGGCGACCGGCTTTTCCGTGCGGCCGACGGTCATTTCGTCGAGGCTGTTGCGGCGGAAGAGGCTCTTGCCAGCGGGGTCGGCGACGTCGCGGCCCATATCGTCGAGATCGGGTTTGCGGAAGAGCGGGGTTTCGGTGTCGGTGCCGGGGCCCATGTCGTCGAGGCCGGGCTTGGCGAAGAGCGAGCCGCCGCCTGCGGCCGGCTTGCCGCTCTTCTTGCCGCTGCCTTCCTGCGAGCGGGCTTCCTCGCGTGCCATCGGGTCGTCCATGACCGCGAGTTCGGCGGCCTTGAGGCGCTTGATCTCGTCGCGCAGGCGGGCGGCCTTCTCGAAGTCGAGGTCGGCGGCGGCGTCGCGCATCTGCTTTTCCAGCGCGTTGAGATGGGTCTGCAGGTTGCCGCCGACGAGGTTGCCGCCATCGGCAAAGCCCTTGCCCGAGGCGCCCGATATGTCGGCGCGGACGTGGTCGCGTTCGTAAACCGAGTCGAGGATGTCCGAGATCTTCGCCTTGACGCTCTCCGGCGTGATGCCGTGTTCCTCGTTGTAGGCCACCTGCTTTTCGCGGCGCCGCGCGGTCTCGTCCATGGCGCGCTGCATCGAGCCGGTGATGTTGTCGGCATAGAGGATGACCTTGCCGTCGACGTTACGCGCGGCGCGGCCGATCGTCTGGATCAGCGAGGTCTCGGAGCGCAGGAAGCCTTCCTTGTCGGCATCGAGGATGGCGACGAAGCCGCATTCGGGAATGTCGAGGCCTTCGCGCAGAAGGTTGATGCCGACGAGCACGTCGAAGGCGCCGAGGCGGAGGTCGCGGATGATCTCGATGCGCTCCAGCGTGTCGATGTCACTGTGCATGTAGCGGACGCGGACGCCCTGTTCGTGCAGGTATTCGGTTAGGTCCTCGGCCATGCGCTTGGTCAGCACGGTGCAGAGGGTACGGTAGCCCTTGGCCGCGGTCTCGCGGATTTCGCCGAGCACGTCGTCGACCTGGCTGCGGGCGGAGCGGACCTCGACGGGAGGGTCGATCAGGCCGGTCGGGCGGATGACCTGCTCGGCGAAGACGCCGCCTGACTGGTCCATCTCCCAGCCGCCGGGGGTGGCCGAGACGGCGATCGTGTCGGGGCGCATGGCGTCCCATTCCTCGAAGCGCAAGGGACGGTTGTCCATGCAGGAAGGCAGGCGGAAGCCGTATTCGGCGAGCGTCGCCTTGCGGCGGAAGTCGCCCCGGTACATTCCGCCGATCTGCGGGATGGTGACGTGGCTTTCGTCGATGAAGACGATGGCGTTGTCGGGGACGTATTCGAACAGCGTCGGCGGCGGGTCGCCGGGGTCGCGGCCAGTGAGGTAGCGCGAATAATTCTCGATACCCTGGCAGGAGCCTGTCGCTTCCAGCATTTCGATGTCGTAGCGGGTGCGCTGTTCCAGGCGCTGGGCTTCCAAGAGACGGCCGGCCTTCTCGAGTTCAACGAGACGGAGCTTCAGTTCCTCCTTGATCGACTTGATGGCGGCGTTCAGCGTAGGGCGCGGGGTGACGTAGTGCGAATTGGCGTAGATCTTCACCGATTTCAGGTCGCCGGTCTTGGCGCCGGTCAGCGGGTCGAACTCGGTGATGGCGTCGATCTCGTCGCCGAACATGGAGATGCGCCAGGCCGCATCTTCCAGGTGGGCCGGGAAGATTTCGATGGTGTCGCCGCGGACGCGGAAGGAGCCGCGCTGGAAATCCATGTCGCGGCGCTTGTATTGCTGGGCGACGAGGTCGGCGAGCAGCTGGCGCTGGTCGAGGCGGTCGCCGACGTTCATCTGGAAGGTCATGGCGGTATAGGTTTCGACCGAGCCGATACCGTAGATGCAGGAGACCGAGGCGACGATGATGCAGTCGTCGCGCTCGAGCAGCGAGCGCGTCGCCGAGTGGCGCATGCGGTCGATCTGCTCGTTGATCGAGGATTCCTTCTCGATATAGGTGTCGGAGCGCGGGACGTAGGCTTCCGGCTGGTAGTAGTCGTAGTAGGAGACGAAGTACTCGACCGCGTTGTCGGGGAAGAAGTTCTTGAACTCGGAATAGAGCTGCGCGGCGAGCGTCTTGTTCGGCGCGAGGATCAGGGCCGGGCGCTGGGTTTCCTCGATCACCTTGGCCATGGTGAAGGTCTTGCCGGAGCCGGTGACGCCGAGCAGGACCTGGCTGCGGTCGCCATTGCCGAGGCCCTCGACGAGGTCCTTGATGGCAGTCGGCTGGTCGCCGGCGGGCTGATATTCGCTGTTCATGCGGATCGAGATGCCGCCTTCGGACTTGTCCGGCCGGGCGGGGCGGTGCGGCGTCCAGATCTTGCCGTTCTTGTGCAGCGGGTTGCCGCTCTCGATCAGCGCCGACAAAGCCTCGACAGTGGCGGTGACGGCGGTGCCGGCCTGCAATGAGGCGGCTTCCTCCAGCGTCGTGTCCATGCCCGCCACCGGATTGAGGCCGGCGGCCGCACGGGTCTTCGGATCGGTCGAGCCGCCCATCGACGTGCCGCGCGCCGACTTCGAGGCGGCGATTTCGACCTTCTTGCGGTGCTTGCCGGCCTTCGAGGCGATCTGGCGTTGCGTCTCGACACTTGACGCCTCAGCATCGGCCTCCAGCTGCTTCACCCAGTCGGCAACGGAACCGGACAGGGGAGCCTCGGACGACTGCGGGACTTCCTCGAAGCCAACAGGGGCGGCGGATTTCTTCGGAGTTTTGGCCATGGGCGGAATATGGCGAGAGTCACCGCGAAAGTGAAGGGGCAAAGAGTACTGATGGGGGAGCGACGCGTGACGTGGCGGGGGTGCCGCGTCCAGGCGGCGTCGAAGCCACCCGGTCCTGATCATCGGCGTTACGGCTGCTTGCGGATATCAGGTCGGCGTCATCCGCGTGCCGGCTGAAAGAGCTCAACGGAATTTCCGGAGGGATCAATCAGCAGGATCTGCGACCCGCCCGGTCCGGTGACGATCTCGTTGCGGAACTGGACGCCGGCACCGCGCAGGCGCGCCACTTCCGCCGACAGATCGTCGACGATCAGATGGATGCGGTTCCAACCGCCAGGGCGGGGCAGTTCGCCGTCCGGCATCGGCCGTCCCGCGGAACTGGTCGGTCCGCTGAGCAGCAGCCGCAGCGCTCCACGCCGCACATCCGCGAAGGCGGGAGCGTAATTCGTCAGAACGGAAAAGCCGAGATGCGTCGTGTACCAGGCGATGGCTGCCTCGACATCATCGACCATGTAGCGGACATTGACTGTGGTTTCCGCCATGTCCTCCTCCCGATGTTGGGCGGCCAACGGCGGCGTCGGTCGCCGTCACACGTAACCGCCAATTGTCTCACCAGGAAAACTGTCGCGGCCCTGAGAAAAGGGAAGCCCGTCGCGGCAGATGATGTGCGCCTCATTTGCATGCGGGCTGTATAGTGGCTGATAAGCTTGGGCGTCTGGGACGTCGGGTGCGAACACGCACTCGGTCTCGCTCTTGCGGCTCACCCCTGCCACGGGCACAGGGTGAGGAGTGTTCGATGCGTAAACGGGAACCGACCGGCTAGGGGAGGCTGCGAAAGAAGGCCAGCGACGGCATGAAGAAGTATTCGCCGCCCTTCATGGTCACTGCCTGCGGCGGTGCGGTCGTGGTGGTCATCGTCGAGCCGCCCCATTGCGCCGGACAATGGATATCGGGGCGCGGGTTGGGGCTCTGGCCGATCACCAGGTCGAGACCGGGGCTGCCGGCGCCTGCGGGCACCCGGGGAAAGCCCGGATTGTTTGCCCATGTCCCTTGCGCAAATTCGAACTGCTGCGCGATGTTTGCATTGAAGGCCATGAACAGCAGGCCGACATCCTTGCTCGGCTTGTTGTCGATCCGGCCGTCATTGGGCTGGTCGGTGCGCACGCCGTAAGTCTGGCCGCACCGCGCCATGATGTGCAGGCGCTCGCCCTCGACCGGCTCGAAGCCCCCGGAACCGCGCGGGTTGACCTTGCGGATATGGCCGAAGAACGGACACTTGGCGCCGTCCGGATCGCTGTCGTAGTTGAAGTCGTTGGGAACGGGATGGTGGTTGCCGTCGGTGAACTGGGTCGTCAACGGCGTGCCGTCCTCGAAGCGGCCGACCAGCATGGCGCCGGCTCGCTCGGCGTCGTCGCCCCTCAGATGCAGCCGCTTTGCCAGCGCCTTCTCCTGCTTCTTGAACAGCTTGACGTTCTGCTCGAGCTTGCGGAATACGAAGTAGCTGCCGAAATGCCTCGTCGGATCGGGCGCCGAGGTGTCCGGGATGATGACGCGGTTCAGCCCGAAGGCCGGATCCCAGTTACTGGTGCCGTTGGCGGTTAGCCGCTCGTCGTTTATTTCCTCGGTGAGAAACAGCGGCTGGCTTGCCCCGTCGACGTAGCCGAAGTGCTCGATGCCGTCGCCGTTCTTGTTGTGCAGACCGTGGCCCTTTTCCTCGCCGAGGATCTGAACACCGTGCGCGGCCTGGATCAGTTGATGGACTGCGGCAAGAGCCCGGGTGCGCGGCCCGGACATCTGGTCGCCGACCAGGATGACGGCGTCGATGACGTCGCGGAAATGTGGATCCCAGTTCGCCGGAGCCGGGTCGTTCAGCGCGGCGTTCTTCATGCCCGCCAGGAACGAGCCGTCCTGCGGGATCGTCGGGTCTGGGACTTGCAGGGGCCGTGTAGCCGTGGCGCGTGATGCCGACTCCGACATAGGGGGTCCCCTTGGTGCCGTTGGCCTTGAACGCCTTGACCTCCATCAAGTGAGTCCGCGCGGATTTCAGGAGCGGCGCGCCGGCCGGTGGCTGCGACAGCGATTTCAGCAGGGCCCGACCTCCGGCCGGGTCGGTGAATTTCAGGAACAGGACGGTCAGGAATTCGCGGGTGTGCGCCTTGACGATGTTCGGTTGGAGCTCGTCGAGCATCACCGCTGCGTCTCCTGCCGCGCTCTCCCACGAGAGCGGCTGGGTAAGATCAAAAGGCATGGCTTCTCTCCACAGGGCTTGTCGGCCTAGGATGTCAATGCGCATGGCGGTAACTGTTCAGACCGACGATTGATCTACTGTTGTCTTCAATATGTCTGAGGTCTCAGGCTATCGTTCTTTCGCAAGCGGCATCATCGCCGCCAGACAGCTGACGGGCGCTTTGCCGGTATCGATCTATTTATGCTTGCTTATCTTGGTTGCGCGATTGCAACCTGTATATGTATCTCACAAAATACCTTTTGTCGCAATAACTGTTTATAACTAGAGCCTTGGCGGAAACTTCCGTACCGAAATTGGGGCGTTCGCTTTGTAGTAATCGCTCCGGTTGTAGCCGCGTGCATCAACTGGCGGCGTTTGCTGTTGAGGTGCGGATGGAACGAGAGTGATTGCAGGACGCCTCGTCATCGGCTTCCGGTCACTTCGCCCAGTCGACGACGCCCGACAGGATAGCGCCTTACAGGTTCGATTTTATCTCAGACGGTTGTCGGCACGTCGCATGGGCGATCGTCCTTGGAGTGTAAGAGCCGTTTGAAAGCCGGGTGGCGTTTTGAGGCCGTCCGGATTCAAGCGTCTGACGCGGACAGTACTAGGCGACACCTTGTAGATTGGAACGGCACCTTGGAGATTGGAAGCATGGCGCTCAAGCGGATGGATAATGTAGGAATCGTCGTCGAAGACCTTGGAGAGACGATTGAATTCTTTCACGAGCTCGGCCTCGAGCTCGAAGGGCGGGCCACGATCGAGGGAGAATGGGCCGGACGTGTCACTGGACTGGCCGATCAGCGTGTCGAGATTGCCATGATGCGCACACCCGATGGACACAGCCGGCTTGAGCTCTCCCGCTTCCTTGCACCTGATGTCGTCGCAGATCACCGGAACGCCCCGGTCAACGCCCTAGGCTACCTCCGCGTCATGTTCGCCGTGGACGACATCGATGAGACGCTTGAAAGGCTCCGCAGGCGCGGCGCGCAACTCGTGGGCGAAGTCGTCCGGTACAAAGATATATATCGGCTCTGCTATATCAGGGGGCCTGAAGGGGTTCTCATAGGGCTCGCCCAAGAACTCAGCTGAGCGCAATACGAAGACAAGACTAATGTCAGCGAGCGAGTCCGAGGCAGGCCCAGTGTTCGAGATCCATCCCGCCATGGCCGGCCGCGTTCTCGCCAAGAGCGATTAAGTCGTCAACACCGGCCGGCTCGCTCGAGAAAGCCGCCGTCAGCAACCTAATCGGCCACAAAGGAGAACAGGCATGAGGAAGATCATCACTGGTGCATTCGTCAGTCTCGACGGCATCATGCAGGCGCCGGGCGGTCCGGACGAGGACCCGATCGGCGACTTCAGGTATGGCGGCTGGGCCGCTCCCTATTTCGACGAGGCGATGGGCGAGACCGTGGGTGAGATGTTCGCCAATCCTTTCGATCTTTTGCTCGGCCGCAAGACCTACGACATCTTCGCCGCGCACTGGCCCTATGTCGCGGCCGACGACCCGATCGGTCCACTTTTCGATCGGATCACCAAATATGTCGCGACCCGCAAGCCGGACTTTGTGCCCAGCTGGCAGAACAGCCAGGTGCTCGGTGCCGATGTGGTCGGCGCGCTCAAGGCGTTGAAAGGCGGCGATGGACCGCACCTATTGACACAGGGGTCAACCGACTTCCTGCAGACGCTTTTCAAGAACGACCTGGTCGACGAGCTGAATATTTCATTCTTTCCCGTCGTGCTCGGCAAGGGCAAGAAGCTGTTCGGTGACGGCGCCTTTCCGGGCAAACTGAAGCTCGTCAGCTCGCGGGTTTCGGGCTCCGGCGTTACTGCGAACAAGTATGTTCGTGACGGCGACATCGTCACCGGCTCGTTCGAATTCGAGCAGCCGACTGCGGCCGAGCTCGAGCGACGCAAGAACCTGACCTGAGGCAATAGCCGGGTGGTGCGGCATAGGCTGGGCGAGGAGCGGCGGCAATGCATCGCTCTTCGTCTTCCATGCACGCCCTTTCCAAAGGTGAGCATGAAGGTTCAAGGATTCCAAAATGCGGCGTAGCGGCAGAAGTCCCTGAGGTTGGGATGCCGCGGCTGTTTTCCCTGCCAGTATCGCGCGTATTTTTCTGGCTCAATCCCGCGTCGTGTGCCAGATTTCCGGCAGCAAACCGTCGCCGCGGCAGACGTGGCGAATCTTGGGGAAGGGTGGCGCGTGGCGGCAATTCAGGTTCCGGGGCTACTGTCTTTCACGATTGCAATTCTGGTGTTCTTTGCTGGGGCAACTCTGAACCGTCTTTTCCCCGTTCTGACGCGGTGGAGCATTCCGGAGGCGGTGACAGGCGGGATGCTTGCGGCGGCGGTGACGCTCCTCGCATACACGCTGTTCGACATCGAGATCAGCTTCGCGCTTCAGGCACGCGATCTGCTGCTTCTCTATTTCTTCACAGGTATCGGTCTCAACGCCCGGCTCACCGATCTTGCCGCCGGCGGCAGGCCTTTTCTGATCCTTCTGGTCATAACGGTCGCCTTCCTGATCATCCAGAATCTGACGGCCATTGGAACAAGCGCGGCGCTCGGCCTGCCCAGGGGCATCGACATTCTGCTCGGCTCGATTTCGCTCATTGGCGGACACGGCACAACGATCGCTTGGGCTCCAATCGTTTCGAGCCGCTTCGGGGTCACCAACGCCATGGAAGTCGGCATTGCCAGCGCAACGCTTGGCCTTGTCATCGCCAGCCTTATCGGCGGGCCGATCGCACAGCGACTGATCGCCCGATACCACCTGAGCGGACCGGCGAACGAAGAGTTGACGATCGGGGTGTCGCATAAGTCAGCGCGTGAACATGACGATGAGGTCAGCGCGGTCAGCCTGTTGAGGACATTGTTCGTCACCAACATCGCGATCCTGACGGGATATGCTTTGGAGGAGGTGATCGAGGAGACCGGCTTCAAGCTCCCGCTTTTCGTCGTTTGCCTTCTGGTGGCCATCGTGATGACCAATGTCGTCCCGTTGGCGGCTCCACGCCTGCCATGGCCGACGCGGAGCCGTGCGCTGTCGCTGATATCCGATCTTTCGTTGAACGTGTTTCTCTCGATGTCGCTGATGAGCATGCAGCTCTGGGCCTTGAGCGGCCTTGGGCTCTCGCTCATCCTGGTGCTCGGGGCGCAGACGTGCGTGACCGTCATCTACATCCTTTTCGTCGTGTTCCCGGCGATGGGGCGGAACTACGACGCTGCAGTGATTTCCGCCGGCTTTGGCGGTATCGCGCTAGGCGCCACACCGACGGCTATCGCCAATATGACAGCGGTCACCAAGATTCACGGTGCCTCCAGCATGGCGTTCATCATTCTGCCGCTCGTTTCCGCCTTCTTCATCGACCTGATAAACGCGGCAGTCCTTGGCTATCTTGTCCAATAGGGACTGACGACGCAGCGCTGGTCCTCGGCGTCGTCAGGCATTCCGCGGATCGGGGCCCGCTGCTACACGATGACCGGCATCAGGAAGGCGACGAATTCGGATTGCTTTGCGCCTGCTGCGTTCTTCTCCTCCAGACGGGGGAATGTCCTCTCTCGTGTTGCCCTGGTTGCCGCCGAGGAGCGTTACCGTCGTGCTGGTCAAGGAGACCACGAAGCCGACATGGCCGTTTCCCGTTGCCCAGCTCGCGTCGGAGAAGGGGGCGTAGCGGGGAACCGCGATCGCGCCTGGTTGCGGGCTTGAAGGACATGAAACTGCTTCTTCTTGTTCCAGAAGAGGGAGCGGGCGCCCGGATGGTCGGTGCCCATGTGCCCACTCGTGACAAGGCAGTAGTTGACGAAGGCGGCGCACCAATCGACTTCGTCGCAACCATCAACCTCGAACCATGGGGCGCAGACCTTGAAATAGTTCAGGATGCGCGGGTTCTCTCCGGGATCAGGCCATTGGTTGCGTTCATGTGCGGGAAGGGCAGCTTCCCGGCGAGCAATGGCCATCCAGTTCTGCGTGGCCGACGCCGCCGCCGACGCCACGCCGATGGCCGCGCCTGCGCCGATCAGCGGCGCAGGCGGTCCGTTCGGCCTGATTGTGCCAGGTTTCCAGCCCTCGACGACCTGGATGAATTTCGCGATCTTGCGGAAGTCGTCCATCTTGAGGTCGGCGAGAACCGCCGTCAGCGCAATGCCGGTCTTGCCACGGATGAACTTGGCGTAGTCTTCGGATTGGTTCTCGTTCGGCGGCGCATAGCGGAAGATTGCCTGCTTGAGGGTGAGCTTGATGTAGGCGGTCGTTCTCAGCAGGGCGATGATCGCCGCCTTCCCGCTCTCCTCGTCGGAAAAGATCGCGAAGCTGCCGTCATCGCCGATGGCGCCGCAATTGATCGAGAAGTCGCCCTTGCGGATATTGCCGGCGTTGCAATTGCGCCAGGAGCGCGAGCCGACTTCGCGGATTTCGTCACGCCCGTCCGCGTCGGTATAAAGGATCGTTTTCGGCGCGATCGCGCGGGCGTGGAAGAAGGGTCCATGCGCGCCTGCTGGCGCCGGGGCAGGGCTATCCATGTTGGCAACGGGCGGTGTGCTCGGCATAGTCTCGCTGAGCTGGGCTCCGTCCGATGCGGAAAGGCAAGGGCTCGTAGGTAACGGTATAGCTGCCATCGGCATTGGCGATCGAACCGACCTTCATTTTCGCCTGCGCGAGTGCGGCAAGCAGGCCAGCCAGACTGGATTTGTTGATATCTGTGATCGTGTCCATGGCGCGTCCCCTCCGGCAGACGTCTGGTGAGGCCATCCGGACCGGCGATGCGCGGCAGTGCCTTGCGTTGCAGCGTATCGGACTGTCAATCTGCGGATGCCTTCCCTATTAGGCGCACAGCTTTGGAGGAATTGACACGAATCAACATCAATCATGGATTGTGCTTTTGAGGCTGGCTGACGGGCATCGATTTCAGTTACCGGACGTGCATGAGGCGACAAGATGGGGTAACCCCTTGCGGAGCAGAAAATTGGCGATACATGCTGCCGACACCTTTAACTCCAGGAATCGACCATGCCTTTTGCCCTTAGCCCAACCGCCATCTGGCCGGTTGTCATGCTTTTCGCCTCAAATATCTTCATGACCTTCGCCTGGTACGGGCATCTCAAGCACAAAGGCGCGGCGCTCTATATCGCCATCGTCGTCAGCTGGGCGATCGCCTTCTTCGAATACTGCCTTGCCGTGCCTGCCAACCGCATCGGTTCGGCCGTCTATACGACGGCACAGCTGAAGACGATGCAGGAGGTGATCACGCTTATCGTCTTTTCCGGCTTCTCCGTCTTCTGGCTCGGCGAGAACCTGACGTGGAACCACGCCATTGGCTTCGCCCTGATCGCGATCGGCGCATCGTTCATCTTCCGCGCCTGAGGTATGACTAGTGGCTTGCTGCACGCCAGGGGCCTAACGCTCCACCAAGGCGCGCAGGCGCTCGAGCGCGTCGTCCCATTGCCGGGAGACGCTGTCGAGATAGGCGCGCATCTCGCCGATCCGATCGGGTTGGAAGGCGTAATGGCTTTCCCGCCCGACCTTAGTGGAGCGGACGAGGCCGACCTGTTCCAGCACATGCAGGTGTTTCGTTATCGCCTGGCGGGTAAGCTCGGTGCCGGCGGAGAGGCCGGCGATCGAGCGCTCGCACCCGTCGCTGAGGGTTGTCAGCAGCGACAGGCGCGTCGGGTCTCCCAAGGCGGCAAACAGGGGTGCCGCATTGTCGCGGCGGAATTCAATGTTAGCGATCGAGGTATTCCTTGATGTTTTTCATTTGCTCGGCCCAGCCGCCGTCGTTCATCCGGAAGGCTTCCTCGCGGCGATGCGGCGGGACCTTGTCGAAACCTGACTCCGTCACCGTCAGGCGCGACCCTGACGGCGTCGGCTCCAGGCGGAATTCGACGAGGGTCGGCGGTTCGCCGGAATAGTCGACATCAGGATCGATGGCGTAGGGATGCCAGGTGAAGGAGAAGAGCTCGGGCTCCTCCATGCGCTTGACGGTCGCCTGCCAGCGGATGTGCTCGTAGCCGGGATAGGTGATGTGGCCGGTCGAATTCTCTCCCGGCACGAAGGGTCCGTCCAGCTGGACGCGGAACCATTCGCCGAACTCGCGGTGATCGGTGATGGCCTTCCAGACGCGTTCGACGGGCGCGTTCAGTTCGATGATCTTCTCGATGCGATCAGACATATCAGCAACCTCCTGGTTGCCTTTTTAATCGCATATCCGCGACAAATTGGCAACCAAAAAGTTGCGCATCATAATCCGAGGACATCGTAGATGCGGAAAATGAAGCTGATCTGATAGATGAGATTGAGCCAGACAAAAGTAGTGTGGAAGCGGCGGCTTCCGGTCCAGGCGGCAATACAGCAGAGTACTATGTAGACGACGTTGCGCGCCGGAAACTCCCAGCCGAGCGACTGGATGTGATCGGCTCCCTTGATCGCCGTATCGACGATGTCGACAGCATAGGTGATGGCGAGCGTGCCGAAAAACCACTTGCGGCGGGAGTAGAAATATTCCTCGTAGCCGCCGTACTCATCCAGCGAAGCGGGGAAGAGCAGGGCGCACAACATGAAGAACAGCCCGCAGAAACAGATGAGAAACAAATAGACGCCGAAATGGAGCACCGGTACGGCCTGCAGCCGGTACTCCCACCACCAGATGTGGATGATGAAGAGGAACATGGAGGCCGCCCAGCCGAGATGCACTGCATAGGGCTTCGCCTTTCCGGGGCGTTGGATAATGCCGGCGATCCCGGTCAGCAGCCGCGCAAGGCTGAGCGAGATCACCATCCCCATCACGACCTTGATGTGGAGAAAGACCTCCGGCGAGGCGACCGTTTCCATGCCTACTCCGCGGGAACCGGCGTCGGCTGGCCGCTTTCGTCGAGGGCGACCATGATGAAGGTCGCGGCCGTCACCTTTTCCATGTTGTTGTATCGTGCGCGGGTCGCCCAGGCCTCGACCGACAGTGTGATCGACGTGCGGCCGACGCGTTCGATTGTCGTGAAGACTGACAGCGTATCGCCGATCTTCACCGGTAGGGCGAAGGCCATTTCCTTGACGGCAGCGGTGACGACGCGGCCCTTGGCGCGTTCGGATGCGGTGATGCCCGAGGCAAGGTCCATCTGTGCCATGACCCAGCCACCAAAAATGTCGCCGGCTGGATTGGCGTCGGCCGGCATGGCCACTGTGCGAAGGGTCAGCGCGCCATTCGGCTTGGCGTCGGTCATGGAAGGCTCCTGTTCAGTGATACGGGGACAACGATTCCGAGGGACCCTAGCGCAGATGCCTTTAAAGCGAAACGCGGCCTGGTCCGGTGGCGATGCGTACAACGCCGCAGACTGCTACCATAGTTCTATAAGATCTTACCTAGCGTGTTTGTATGGGTGGAAGCTTGTTGAAATAAATCAATGCTTTGTCGCGAGAAGTGAGTCCTTGGCGAAATCTCTCGCCTTACGGCAGTTCAATAAAATCCAATTCAAATTCACCATCCGGTAAGACCCGCATAGCAGTATTCGACCATTATTAAATTCTGAACTGCCGGGGCTCAATGCGTAACGCCAAGATTTCTACCCGCCTTTATTCTCTCGTGGCACTGGCACTGGCTATTCTGGTGCTCGCGATCACCTTCTTCCTCAACTATTCGCACGCAAAGCTGGAGAGCGAGCGCAAGCACGGTCTTGCGCAAATGGATGCCACGGCCATCGCCATCTTCCAGAAATACTACAAGCTGGAACAATCCGGCGCGAAGACGCGGGAGCAGGCGCAGGGTGCAGCGAAGGAAGTGATTTCGGCCATGCGCTACGGCGACAACGGCTACTTCTGGATCAACGACATGCATCCGACGATGATCATGCATCCGATCAAGCCGGAGCTGAACGGAACGGACCTGTCGCAGAACAAGGATCCGACTGGCAAGTTCATCTTCGTCGAGTTCGCCAACACCGTGAAGAGGAGCGGTGAGGGCTTCGTCGACTACTACTGGCCGAAGCCGGGTGCAGCGGATCCTGTGCTGAAATATTCTCACGTGGTCGGTTTCGAGCCCTGGGGCTGGGTGGTCGGTACCGGCGTCTATGCTGACGATCTTGCGGCGCTCTATCGCCAGAATGCGATCTGGGCCGCCGGCGCCTGCCTCGTCGGCGCGATCGTGATTATCGCCGTGGCCTTCGGGATTGTGCGCAGCGTCACGGCGCCGATCGCCCGGCTGAAGGGTGCGATGAACGCCATTGCCGATGAAGCCGGCGCCGTCGATATTGTCGACCACAACAGGCGCGACGAGATCGGCGCCATGGCGAAGTCTCTCCTTGTGCTGCGGGATTCCGTCCGCGAGCGGGCCCTGATGCGGGATCGCGAGAGCCAGCACCAGTTGCAGATCGAGGAGGAGCGTCGCGGCAACGAGGCCAACTGGCGCTCGGCAGCGGATCGCCAGACCTTCGCGATCCAGTCGCTCGGCGCGGGACTTGAGAAACTGGCTGCGGGCGACCTGACCGTGTCGATCGGCGATCTCGGCCAGGATTATGCCAAGCTGCGCTCCGACTTCAATTCCGCTGTGGACGCACTGAACGGCGTGATCCGGGCGATCGCGGAGTCGACCAGCGTCGTCAACGACAGCGCCGGCGACATCAGCGAGGCGACCAACAATCTGTCGAAGCGTACCGAGCAGCAGGCGGCTGCGCTGGAAGAAACGGCGGCAGCTCTCGACGAGATCACTGCGACGGTGCGGACCGCTTCCGAACGTGCAGCAGAAGCCCGCGAGATGGTGGCGGAAACCAAGACCAGCGCCGGCAAGTCTGGCGATATCGTCCGCAATGCAGTCACCGCGATGAACCGGATCGAGGATTCGTCGAACCGCATCGGCCAGATTATCGGCGTCATCGATGAGATTGCCTTCCAGACAAACCTCCTCGCACTCAATGCCGGAGTGGAGGCAGCGCGCGCGGGCGAGGCGGGACGCGGGTTCGCCGTGGTCGCACAGGAAGTGCGCGAATTGGCACAGCGCTCCGCCAATGCAGCGAAGGAGATCAAAGTGCTGATCAGCACCTCGGCAAGCGAGGTAAACAACGGCGTGACGCTCGTGCGTTCGACTGGGGATGCGTTGCTCGAAATCGAGGAACTGGTCAACCGCGTGAACAATCACGTCATTTCAATCGCGACTGCGGCTCGCGAGCAGGCCACGGGGCTCAACGAGATCAACACTTCGGTCAATCACATGGACCAGATGACGCAGCAGAATGCCGCGATGGTCGAGGAAACCACGGCTGCAAGCCAGACGCTGGTCGACGAAAGCCGGCAGTTGAGCACGTTGCTTGCCAATTTCAGACTACGGGCTGCCGGCGGGACCAGCGCCGGACGCATGTCGTACGCGGCCTGAACGGTAAATCCCTAAGGAGGAAGAGGGCTCCCGGACGGTGTTCGGGAGCCCTCTTGTCTGCGTCTACTCCCTCGTGCGTCCCTTGAATTTGCGCTTTCAGATAGTAAGGTGCATGGCGTCCCCAACGGAGGCTAAGAATGCTTCGATTCTCGCCTTGCCTGCCGAGGAGCCTTTTCAGTCTCGTTTTCTGCCTATCGTCGATTGTGTTTTCGGCAGCCAGGGCTGCCGATTTTGATGCCGAACGCATGGAGCCGGAACGCGAATGGGCAGTGATTGTCAGCCCCTATGTGTGGGCAGCCTCCCTGAAAGGCAACGCGTCGCTTGCCGGCTTCGATACCGACGTGGACGTGCCGTTCTCTGAAATCTTCGACCATCTCGATCTCGCGCTGATGGGCAACGTCGAAGTCACGAACGGCAAATGGGGTGTCTACTTCGACGGGCAGCATGTTCAGACAAGCCAGGATGAGCGGGTCTTCGCGCATGAGATCGGGATCGACATAAAAACCACGACACTTGCTGCGGGGGCGTTTTTCAAAGCGTATGAAGTAGAACTTGGCGGGCAGACCGTCTTTGGAAAGCCGCGCACAATATCCTTCGAGCCGACAGTCGGCGTTCGCTGGACAGAACTGGAGGCAGACGTTTCTGCCTTTGGCGTCAGTTCGACGAAGAGTTCTGACTGGGCCGATCCATTCATCGGCCTTCGAATGAACGCCGACCTCACCGACCGTTGGAACCTGTTTGCCGAGGCTGACGTCGGCGGTTTCGATGTCGGCTCAAAGGTCAGCGTCAATGCGCAGGCGTATCTCGGGTACCGGATGGAGATGTTGGGCAAGCCGACGATCCTGCGTGCAGGCTATCGTCTGTTGTATCAGGACTATGAGAACGACGATTTCACCGGCGCGAACAAGTTTCGCTGGGATGTCAGCCAACATGGGCCGGTCGTCGGCTTCTCGATGCGCTTCTAGTTCAGTTCAAAACAACGAATGGAGTAGCGGATGATCTTCGGCAATAACCCTCTGGCTCGTTCGCTTGTTGCGTTCGCCGTCGGATCGATGATGGTCTTCGGGCAATCGGCGGCTCAGGCATGCACGCGATTGGTCTATCTCGGCCCTGACGGCAACATCATCACCGCGCGGTCGATGGATTGGAAGAGCGACGTTGCCACGAACCTGTGGGTGCTTCCGCGCGGCATTGAACGCAATGGTGAGGCGGGGCCAAACTCGATCAAGTGGACCGCGAAATACGGCAGCGTCGTTGCGACGGGATACGACGTATCGACGACCGATGGGCTCAACGAGGCGGGCCTTAATGTCAATCTGCTCTGGCTCGTCGAATCCGAGTATCCGAAGTTTGACAAGGACAGCAAGCCCGGCCTGACGATCGCCGCGTGGGGGCAGTATGTGCTCGATAACTTCGCGACCGTCGACGAGGCTGTAGCGGCGTTAGAAAAGGAACCCTTCACGATTGTCAGCGACAACGTGCCAGGTGAGAACCGGCTCACGACGCTTCATCTATCCATGTCCGACAAGACCGGCGACAGCGCGATCGTCGAATATATCAAGGGCAAGCAGGTCATTCACCACGACCGCAAATACCAGGTGATGACGAATTCGCCGACCTTCGATGAGCAACTGGCGCTGAACACCTATTGGAAGCAGATCGGCGGGACAGTCATGCTGCCGGGCACAAATCGGGCGTCCGACCGTTTCGCGCGCGCGTCGTTCTATGTGAATGCCATTCCCAAGGATGAGGACCCCAACAGGGCATTGGCGAGTGTATTCAGCGTCATTCGAAACACCTCGGTCCCTTATGGCCTGAACACGCCCGAAGAGCCGAACATTTCGTCGACGCGCTGGCGGACCGTCGTCGACCACAAGCGCATGCTGTATTTCTTCGAGTCGGCCCTGACACCCAATACGTTCTGGGTCGATCTCAAGGCAATCGACTTCTCCAAGGGGAGCGGTAAGGTGAAGAAACTCGACCTGGGCGAGAACCAGGACCACACCTATTCCGGGGACGCGACAAAGGAGTTCAAGGACTCTCAGCCGTTCAAGTTCCTCGGACTTCAGATGTAGGCAGGCTGGTCGGTCGTGCTGCCTTTACCGGCGCAAGACGCATGAGAGGGAACGCATGAAACGTTTGCTGTTGCGCCTGTTCGTATCGCTTTCGACGCCTGGGTTGGCGCTTGGCTTCATCTTCTTCGCCGCGTCGCTGACGCCGAGCCTGATGCCACGCTCCTATTTGATTCAAGGCGTGTTGTCTGGCATTGCCGCCGCGGTGGGATATTTCTTCGGGGTGGCCTTCAGCTGGCTCTGGAAGTACCTGGAACTGCGGGTCCCCGGTGTTGGCAGGCTGCGCGGCAACCTGATCGTTTGCGTACTCGGCGTCGTGCTGGCCGTAATCTTCCTTCGGCGAGTTGTCGACTGGCAGAATTCCATTCGCGACTTGTGGCACATGGAGCGCGTCGATACCGCTGAACCCTTCAGCGTCGCGTTCGTCGCAATCGTCACCTTCTTCGTTGCTGTTCTGATCGGCCGGCTGTTTCGGTTCACCTGTCTGTTCCTGTCGGGATGGCTATCACGATACGTTCCGCGCCGCGTCTCGCAGGTCATCGCAGGTGTTCTTGCGATCGCACTCTTCTGGTCGGTCGTGGATGGCGTATTGCTGCGGGCGGGATTGCATCTCGCTGATAGTTCGTTCCGTAGCGTCGACGCGCTTGTGGAAACGGGCGTGCCAATGCCAGATGACCCGGCAAAGACCGGGAGCACTGCCTCGCTTGTCACTTGGGAGGGACTTGGGCGTCGCGGACGCCAGTTTATCGCTTCGGGACCGACCGCGGCCGAGATCAGCGATTTCTGGAAGGCGCCTGCGCGCGAGCCGATACGAACCTATGTGGGCCTGAACAACGCTGAAACGATCGAGGGGCGCGCAAAGCTCGCACTCGAGGAGATGAAGCGGCAGGGCGCGTTCGAACGCTCGCTTCTTGTCATCATCGTTCCGACCGGCACCGGCTGGATCGACCCGCAGGCGATGGACCCGCTCGAATATCTGCATCACGGTGACGTGGCGAGCGTCGCTCTTCAATATTCCTATCTGGCGAGTTGGCTATCGCTGCTGGTTGAGCCGGAATATGGCTCGGCCTCAGGCAAGGCGTTGTTTCGGGAAGTCTATGGCTACTGGACGACCTTGCCACGAGACAAGAGACCGAAGCTCTACCTGCATGGCCTAAGCCTTGGCGCGCTGAATTCGCAGGTATCTGCCGATATATTCGACATTGTCGCGGATCCGTTTCAGGGGGCTTTGTGGAGCGGGCCCCCTTTTGAAAGCAGGATGTGGCGAGACGTGACGGCGGCGCGCAATCCCCAGTCGCCCGCGTGGCTGCCGCAGTTCCGCGACGGATCCCTCATCCGATTTACCAACCAGACGAACCACCTCGATATTCCCGGGGCGACCTGGGGACCCATTCGCATCGTCTACCTGCAGTATGCCAGCGACCCAATAACCTTCTTCGATGCCTATTCCTTCTATCGGGAGCCGGCATGGATGAGGCGTCCGCGCGGCCCGGATGTTTCGCCGAGCCTGCGTTGGTTTCCCGCGCTGACGATGCTGCAATTGCTGGTCGACGTGGCAATCGCCACGAGCTCTCCCATGGGGTACGGTCACGTCTATGCGCCCCAGCACTATATCGATGGCTGGGTCTCTGTGACCGACCCGAAGATTGACGCTGAGAAGCTCGATGCGTTGAAGCGGTTGTTCCAAGAGCGGTCCGCGCAGGCCAGTGCTGCCGATTAGTTATCCACAACACGCCGGTCAAGAACGGAAAGGCTGTGCGTTAACCACGTTCATTATGCTTTCATTTAGGCTCTCGTATCAGTTTGCGCCGCAGTGGCTGGGAAACCACAGCATTGAGGCTCGAAACATGACCTATAGCGGCTTGATTGTGACTGCCATCGTGGCCGGTCTGATCACAATTCTGGCAGTCGGCAGCCGTCCGGCGACCGAAGCCGCGTCCAACTGGCCGCAGATGGACGTGATGAAAACGGATCGTATCGTTACGGGGAGCGTCCCTGCGCAATAAAACGGGGACCTTGGATTTGCTCTGTGCCGACGGCCGCGAGCGCCTCTGAAGGGCGTCGCAACTTGTATTCAGGGCCTACCTGCCGCGTGGCGACGACATCGCTGCGAGAGCTCCGGCAGGATCAGGAACCGTTTTTGTCCTGGTCGTTTCTGGGCTTCCGGCCACCAGCACAAAAAATCGTTCACCCTAATTGCTAGTCCAAAGCAAGAGGACGTTAAGAGTCAGTGGGTTAAGTGGGTGGGGTTATCGAGGCAATCTACCCATGTACAGTTCCGACCTACGCTACGACGTCATTTGCGACCCGCTCGATCTCTGGATGGTGTGGGACAACGACACCGAGGAGCCCGCATCCTTCGGCGGGCAGATATTGCACGGCTTGACGGAAGGCTATGCCGTCGAAGTCGCCAAGATCATGAACGAGCTCTACGGCAGCGAGAAACACGAGGCGCCCGTGGCACTTCGCAGTGCAGGCGCCTGATTATCTGAAAGCGTTCCGTCGGGGGGTGAGCCGTTTGGCTGGCTCCGGCACTGAGTTCAGGCTATTCTCCGCCATCGCAGGCTCAACTGCCTGATGTTGGGGGGGGCGGACGCATGGGCACGAAGGAACTGTTCTCAATCGCTGCCGACCATGCCGCGCGCTTTCGCGACACGATCGATAGTCGGCCTCATCATCCGTTGCGGGATTACGCCGGCTCGCTGGAGGCTTTCGCCGCTCCGCTGCCGGAACAGCCATCGCCACTTGTCGACGTGCTTGACCAGCTAGTAACAACGGCCGAGCCCGGACTGCATTTGATGACCGGCCCTCGCTTCTTCGGCTGGGTCATCGGTGGCTCTCACCCAATGGGGGTAGCGGCTGACTTCCTAACCAGTGCGTGGGGACAGAATGCCGGCAACCATACGGTATCGCCTTCGGCCGCGGCCGTTGAAACAGTGGGCGGGCGCTGGCTGCTTCAGCTGCTCGGACTCCCCTTAGAGGCCTCAGTAGGTTTCGTTACCGGCGCAACCGTCGCGAATTTCACTTGCCTGGCGGCGGCCCGAGGCGAGGTACTGTTGCGCGCCGGCTGGGATGCCGACGCCAACGGGCTGTTCGGAGCGCCGCCCATTTCAGTGCTGATCGGCGATGATGCGCATACGACGGTATTTTCTGCCTTGCAGTTTCTCGGTCTCGGCCACGACCGCGTGATACGGGTCCCGACCGATGATCAGGGGCGTATCGTGCCGGCAGGGTTCGAACAGGCCGTTGCTGATGTCTCTGGCCCGCGCATAGCGATCCTCCAGGCCGGGCAGATCAATACGGGTGCCTGCGATGATTTCGGCAGGTTGATCCCGATCGCCAAATCGAAGGGCGCATGGGTGCATGTCGACGGGGCGTTCGGCCTCTGGGCGCAGGTATCGGCACGGCGCCGTCATCTCACTTCAGGCGTGGAGCAGGCGGACAGCTGGGCGACGGACGGGCACAAGTGGCTGCAGACGCCATACGATTGCGGCTATGCAATCGTCCGCGACGAAGTCGCGCATCGGCGGGCCATGACCATATCGGCGAGCTATCTGCCGCTTGCCAGCGAAGGCGAGCGCGATCCCTCGCACTATGTGCCGGAGCTGTCGCGGCGCGCGCGTGGCTTTGCCACGTGGGCGATGATCAGACATCTCGGACGCCAGGGCATCGAGGCCTTGGTTGATGGCGCCAGTGACGTCGCGGCATCCATAGCGCAGGCGCTTGCCAAAGAGCCGGGAATTGCGATCGCCAACGATGTGCTGCTCAACCAAGTGATAGTGCGCTTCGGAGCGGACTGGCCGGCCGAGCAGGCCGACGACCTGACCAAGCGAACGATCGGTGCCTTGCAGCGGGAAGGCGCCCTGTTTGCCGGTGGCGCGATATGGCGCGGCAGGCAGGTCTTGCGGCTGTCAGTCACGAACTACCAGACGAACACTGCCCAGGCGGTGGAGGCGGTCGAGGCGATCGTGAGAGCCTATCGGGGAGAGCGGTGCGCCGCTGCGTGACCGCATGGTGACTTCGCGCAATAATCTTCGCGACGGTCGGCGACGAGGGTAGGTGTTCAGATTTTTCAGTTCGACCGGCGCTACTGCCCGCGGCTCCTCAGCCAGTGATCGATCGAGAGAGCGCCGGCTCCCACCGCGGCGAGCACGAACATCCCACCAGCAATGGCCAGGTCCTTCTCGAAATGAAGGAGTTCGTTCTGGTCGCTGAAGTTCGTGTGGTAGAGCGTGGCGGTTGCGACGCAAAACAGGCCCAGGGCGGCTGCGCCGAAGCGGGTCAAGAGCCCGCCCGCAATAGATAGGCCGGCGCCGATCTGGAGTGCGATCGTTGCCACAAGCAGGGGAACGCTCAAGCCGAATTGCGCGGCCATCTCGACGGCGCCCGAAAAATTCAACGCCAGCGAGACGCCTTCATGCAGGAAGATCCAGGCGAGAAGCAGCCGGCCGATCAATATTGCAATATCGCGGGCGCCTGGGGCGACCGGGGATCTGCTGTCTGCCATATGCCACTCCCGACGCACGTTGCCGATGACCGCAGTCAGCCTGCAGTATAGTCCAGACGCGTGCATCCGTCGCCAGCGTTTCAGAAGGCACGTTGCTCGGTCAATGCGTGGGAGAGGTTAGGCGGCGTCCATCTTTGGATTGTCGATGCAGGCGGGAGCCTGGTGGACCTGGAAGCGGTTCTTGCCGTCGCTCTTCGCCTTGTAGAGCGCGGCGTCGGCGCAAACGAAGATGTCAGAACGCAGCGATGCGTCGTGGAAGGCAACCCCGACGGATGCGCCGACATCCATTTTGGCGCCGTTCCGTTCGATAGAGCGGTTGAGGCGCCGAACGACTGTCCCGGCGAGCGCGGCGACGCTTTCGACACTGTCGTAGCCGCTGACGAGAACTGCGAACTCATCGCCGCCAATCCGTGCCACGAGGTCTGCCCCCGCGCACGCTGCGAGCAACCGTTCTGCCGTTTCCTTGAGGCAATCGTCGCCCGCCTGGTGGCCGAAGGTGTCGTTAATGCCCTTGAAGCCGTCGAGGTCGATCAGAAGCAGGGCAGCGGCATTGCCGCCAACGGAGCACAGAGGCAGGCGCTGCAGCGCGGTCTGAAACTGCGCGCGGTTCGGCAGGCCGGTCAGGATGTCGAATTCCGCCAGATAGCGGATCTGATCGTACATCATCTTTTCAGCCGTGATGTCGAGTTTCATGCCGAAGATCCGGACGGGGACATCGTCTTCACACTCAACGGTCGCGGTGATGCGAATCCAACGCGTATGGCCCTTGGGCGTGAGGATCTCGGCATCGAGCGTAAATCCGGTCCGATCCTCGATCGCTCGGCCGCGGAGACGAATAAGCTCGGAAAGCGATTCTCTAGAGTAGCATTTCAGGATCTCGGCGCGGTCGAGATTCGCCTCATGTGGCAGGTCGAAGAGATCGTAGACCATCTTGGTCCAGACAAGCTGATTGTCGGGTAGGCTGCATTCCCATACGCCAATCCGTGCGGCCTCGGACGAGCGATCGAATATCTTCCGGCTGTGCGCGAGGGCGACCGCCTGCTGTTCGAGCTGCCGCTCCTTGTCCGCGAGTTGGCGTTCCAGCGCCGCCACGGCAGCCTCGCTGCTACCTCGGGATGACGCCATCGGGTCTGCGATTTTGACGAAAGCAGCGAAGAAACTCATACCCGGTCCGACGTTGGATGGCTCAATCTTACAATCGTTGGAATGACTTAAGATTTCGTTTTTGTACAGCATGCGGCAACTTGTGTTGTCGAGGGCGGCTATGTCCAAATTGTGACAGCTGCGCGTCGGGTCAGCGTCTTGTCCTTGGCCTGGATAGGTGCTGTCCGGGCTCGGTTTCGGGAGTTGGGGGCGGCAGTCGCGATCCGGGTAAGCTTTCGTTCACCGTTCATCGTTAAATTTCGGCTCAAGTTTTAGATCCCTGCCGTTCCTCGGAAGCGATGAGAGTATGGCGTTTGTTCCCATTCTTCGGCAATACGTATTGCCCGTGCTGCTATCGACAGCCCTGGTGACGTGTTCCACCGATGGCCTTATTCCGCCCGGCGAGGTGGACAATGGAACACGGGTGGGATCGATCTCTCCGGCAAGCCGCCGTGCACCTGTGCCGCAAATGCAGACAGCGCCGAGCGAGCAGGCCTATCCGGCCGCAAACGCGCCTGTCAGCGATGCCGCAGGATCGGTGGATTATCTCAACACCCCCAATCTTGCTGGAACAGGTGAGAGCCGCAGTGGCAGCCAGACGCTACGGGCATCTGCGCAGCCCGGGCGACTGCCAATGATCGACAGCGACGAGGCGATGGCGGGCGCGCAGGGCGCTGCCGGCTCACTTCGAAACCAGCCTTCGACCTGGGGCGGAACGCAGCCACTTTCCGTGCCTACCGGTGGCGTCAATATGGATGCTGAACTGGGGGCGGAGCCTGTCGTCGGTCTGGCAGAGGAGCAACAGCAGCAGATCGCCGAGGGCCAGTCCGACCAGCCCGTTGTCGATGGCATCGGCACCGAAAATCCGACCCAGCTTAACAGCGCGCGGATCCCTGCGCCCGCGGCGCAGGCGCAGATGGGTAACGCACCTGTCTGGAATGACGGAAGGCGGGTGGTTGCGCCGGCGCGCGTGCCCGAAGAGAACGAGGTCGCCATGTTGCGACCGAACAACCCGACCGCGCCGATGATGAGCGAACCGGTCGCGCCCGCTGATCCGAGCGTAATGCCAGCCTCGGAGCTTGCCTGTCGCCGTGAGTTGAAGCGGATGGGTGTCCTCTATACCGAGAAGCCGCCGATCTCAAACGGGCCGGCCTGCCAGGTGCCGTACCCGATCTCATTGCAGGGCCTGTCAGGCAATATCGGCGTCCGGCCGGCGGTGACGCTGAATTGCCAGGTGACGCTCGCCTTCGCCAAATGGGTCAAGAACGAGCTCGCGCCTTCCGCCCGCTTTCGCTACTGGTCCGGTATCAAGACCATCCAGCCCCTCGGCGGATATAGCTGCCGCCGCATGAACAACAGCCGGCAGCGCTACAATCCGATGTCCGAGCACGCTCACGGCAACGCAATCGATGTCGGCAAGTTTGTCCTGAAGAGCGGTCACGCGATCGACGTGCGCAAGAAAGGGTTGTTCTCTTTCCGGGAGGGCAGGCTGCTGCAGGCCGTGCGCAGCGACAGCTGCAAGTACTTCAACACGGTGCTCGGACCGGGCAGCAATCCAGAGCATTGGAACCATTTTCACTTCGATCTGCGCGCACGCCAGAGCGGTAGGGTCTACTGCGATTGAAAAGGAAAGGCCGGCCTGAGAGCCGGCCCCCAATGCGAACGCGGCGCGGGCGACGGCCGCCCAGCCGGATCCTGTCATCTCATGTCATCATAGGTAATACACTCTACTGTATGTCGAGGAAGCAAAGGAGCGTAACGAGATCGCTCGGACGGCGGCTCCGCAAGGGGTGCGGCGGGACGGAGAGCGCTTGCTTGCCTCGCCGTCTTTATGGATCAGAAATATCACCGTCTGATGACATCTGCTGCTCTGGGGTTCGCTGAAGGCGCGAAGGATCTTTTCTTCCCGCGCGCCTTTTCACGCAAGTGAATACTCTGTTCACCTGTGTTGGGATGTCAAAACTACTCAAAGCGGATATATAGCGCCCCAGCAACTCCCGCCGCAGATGTCAGAAGAGTTCATGGCCCCCATCATTTCCATTCGAAATCTCACCAAGACCTACGCCAACGGATTTCAAGCGCTCAAGGGCATCGATCTCGATGTCGAGAGGGGTGAGATTTTAGCCTTGCTCGGGCCGAACGGGGCGGGCAAGACAACTATGATCTCAATCGTCTGCGGTATCACGAATCCGACCGGTGGCACGGTCACGGTCGATGGCCATGACGTGGTGAAGGAGTTCCGGTCGACGCGCTCGATGATTGGCCTCGTTCCCCAGGAACTTACCACGGACCAGTTCGAGACCGTGTGGAATACCGTCAGCTTCTCCCGCGGGCTGCACGGCAAGCGGCCCAATCCCGGGCATATCGACAAGGTGCTTCGCGATCTGTCGCTGTGGGACAAGAAAGACAATATGTTGCGGCAGCTGTCCGGTGGCATGAAGCGGCGCGTGCTCATTGCCAAGGCACTGTCGCATGAACCGCAAATCCTTTTCCTCGACGAGCCGACCGCGGGCGTGGATGTGACGCTGCGCAAGGACATGTGGCATGTCGTGGAGAAGCTGCGACGCTCAGGCGTCACGATCATCCTGACGACACACTACATCGAAGAGGCGGAAGAGATTGCCGATCGTGTCGGCGTCATCAACGGCGGGGAGCTGCTTTTGGTGGAAGACAAGACGGCACTGATGGCCAAGCTTGGCCGCAAGCAGCTCATTCTCGAATTGACCGAGCCATTGCAGGCGTTGCCGGATCGGTTTGCCGGCAACGGCCTCTCGCTCGTCGCAGACGGCACCCGCCTGATCTACGATTTCGATGCAGAGAAAGAACAGGAAAGCGTTGCCACGTTGCTGACCCGGCTCAGCGAGCACAACATTCACTTCAAGGATCTTTCGACGCAGCAGAGCTCGCTGGAAGACATCTTCGTGGCGCTCGTGGGAGGTGCGAAATGAACGTCGAAGCCATCAAGTCCATCTATTTCTTCGAAATGGCGCGCACGCGCCGGACGCTTCTGCAAAGCGTCGTGTCGCCGGTGATCTCGACGTCGCTCTATTTCATCGTTTTCGGCGCGGCGATCGGCTCGCGGATCCAGGAAGTGGAGGGGGTATCCTACGGCGCGTTCATCACGCCCGGCCTGATCATGCTGACGCTGCTTGGCCAATGCATCAGCAACGGGTCGTTCGGCATCTACTTTCCGAAGTTTACCGGCACGATCTACGAGGTCTTGTCGGCCCCGGTGGCCATGAGCGAGATCCTGCTTGGCTACGTCGGTGCGGCGGCGACGAAGGGACTGATGATCGGGGTGATCATCCTGCTTACGGCGAATCTATTCGTGGATATCAGGATCCAGCATCCGGGGATGATGGTTCTATTCTTCCTGCTGACGGCGATCACCTTTAGCCTTTTCGGATTCATGATCGGCATCTGGGCCGCCAACTTCGAACAGTTGAACCTGATCCCGATGCTGGTCGTGCCGCCCCTGACGTTTCTTGGCGGCAGTTTCTATTCGATCAACATGCTGCCGCCGTTCTGGCAGGCGGTAAGCCACTTCAATCCGGTGCTCTACCTTGTCAGTGGTTTCCGCTGGAGCTTCTTCGGCATTGCCGACGTCAATCCGCTGGTCAGCCTCGGGATGATCTCGCTCTTCCTGCTGATTTGCCTCGGTAGCCTGGGCTGGATCTTCAAGACGGGATACAGGCTGCGGAGCTAGACCGAGGCCATTAGTCTCGCATCCGCAGTTCGTCCGTCTGGATCTGGAGGGAGCCGAGGGTGGAGAGGAAGCTCATGCCGAGCAGGCTCTGGTCGAGCTTGCCGTCCTCAGCGACGCTGGCCGGGACGTTGTGACGAACGATCGGGCCGATCGCGACCTCGGCAAGCGTCACGCGAGCTGCGCGGGCGCGGCCGTTGGCGGTCATTACGCTCATCGAATAATCGAGATTTTCCGGGATGATGCCAACTCGCTTCGCATCCTCGCGGGACAGCGCAATCATGCTGGCGCCGGTATCGACCAGCATGGAAATGCTCTGGCCGTTGACCGTGACATAGGCTTCGTAGTGGCCGTTCAGGACTTTGTGAAGGATCACCTCCTGACCGCCCTCGCTGGTTGTCACGACAACGGCACGCCCCGGCACGAGGCCGGCCAGCAGGCGGTTACCGACGCCAAGCGCTTCCTGGCGATACAGATACACGGTCGCAAGAGCGAGGATCAGCACGAGCCAGATCATGAGGTTGCGCAGTGTCTCGCTCGCGCTCGTGCGCCTCGCCCAGATGCCGGCGGCCAGCATTAGTGCAATCGGAAGCAGATAGACAAAGCGGCCGAAATCATCGGTTCGCATGCCGAAGACGCGGGTCGTGTCGCCGCTGAACAAGAGGACTGCGAGACCGAGGCCAAGGACCGCAAGGACGATCGTCAGACGGTTCATGCACGCTGCTCCGCTGTGGCCTGCTGAGTCGGCTTCGATGGGGTCGTCAGTCCGCATGCGGCAAGCCGCGCGGGCAACAATGTCATCAGACGCCGGCGCTCTTCGTCGGAAAAGGACATCCAACCGCCGATCTCCGGAAGCGTGCGACCGCAACCCGTGCACAGGGCGGTTTCCGAATCAATTGAGCAGACGTGGATGCAAGGTGTTTGCATGCAATCTATATCGAGATTTCAGAAAGCCATGGCAAGGGCGCAGAAGGCGGCGATCTCCGAAATCTGTTGGGTAGCCCCAAGCGTGTCACCGGTGTGTCCCGTGAGTTTGCGACGGACGATGCGCGTGAAGACCATGGCGGATAAGCCGCAGGCGAGAAGGGCGCAGACGAGGGGCAGGAGGCCAAGGCTCGGCCAGAGCAGCAGGGCCGCGAAAAGGCAGGCTGTGGCGAGCGCCATGTGCATCGCACCTTCGCCCGGCTGTCCCGCGGCGGCCGCCACACCATCGGGTTTTGCTGCCGGCAGCCGATGCCAGTGCCAAACGAGCGCGGCGCGGCTGATACAGGCGATCGCCGGAATGGCAAGGGCTGCAGCCATGGGCGGGGCTTCTCGTGCGACAGCGGCGAGTCCCGCCGCGCGAAGCGCAAACGACAGAATCAAGGCGATCGCGCCGTAGGTCCCGATGCGGCTGTCCTTCATGATCGAAAGCGCGTGATCGCGGTCGCGCCCGCCGCCGAGGCCATCGGCGCAGTCGGCGAGGCCATCCTCGTGCAGCGCGCCGGTCAATGCCGCCTGGACGGCAAGCGCGGCGAAGGCCGACATCAGCCGGTCGGCGCGCAGGCCAAGCATGACCAGCAAGACAAGCGCAGGCAGCAGTGCGATGACAATGCCCGCCGCGGGGAAGGCGCGGGAGGCGCGGTCAAGCTTGCCGTTAAAGTCGGCGAAGGCAAAAGACGGCATCGGAATACGGCTGAGGAAGGCAACCGCACGAGCAAGGTCGGCCGCATAGTTTCCGATATTCATTCTGACCCCGACCCCGCGACCATATGCAGCGCTTTAGGTGTTGTTCGCCTCGGCGCCTGCCTTTAAGAGAGTTGCGACGAAGGAAGCTGATTTGCAGCGAAAAGACAAGTTACCGACCAAGACAAGGAAGCCGCATTCATGAGCGTTTCAGGCCTGCCGTTCGACGATTTTCGGGCACTTTTGCGCGATCTGCCGGGACCGGATGCCAGGGCACTTGCTGCCGCGCGCGAGCGCGATGCGCAGTTGACGAAGCCGCCCGGTGCGCTCGGACGGCTTGAGGAAATTGCATTCTGGCTCGCCGCCTGGACGGGCAGGGCGCCTGCAGTGAATCGGCCGCTGGTGGCGATCTTCGCCGGCAACCATGGCGTGACTAGGCAGGGCATCACGCCGTTTCCGCCTGCCGTCACGCAGCAGATGGTCGAGAATTTTGCGGCCGGTGGCGCTGCGATCAATCAGATTTGCGTCGCCTATGACCTCGGGCTGAAAGTCTTCGATCTGGCGCTCGACTATCCGACCGGCGACATTACCGAAGAGCCTGCTTTGTCCGAGCGTGACTGTGCGGCGACCATGGCCTTCGGCATGGAAGCGATCGCTGGCGGTACCGATCTTCTCTGCATCGGTGAGATGGGAATCGGCAACACCACGATCGCAGCGGCGATCAACTACGCCCTTTACGGCGGCACTGCGCGTGATTGGGTTGGTCCGGGCACGGGTTCCGAAGGCGAGATGCTGGAGCGCAAGATCGCAGCCGTTGAGCGGGCCGTTGCGCTCCACAGCGATCATCTGGACGATCCGCTCGAGATCATGCGCCGCCTCGGCGGTCGTGAGATCGCGGCGATGGCGGGAGCGATCCTTGCCGCGCGCGTCGAGAAGATTCCGGTATTGATCGACGGCTACGTCGCAACGGCAGCCGGCGCCATCCTCAAGGCTGCCAATCCTTCGGCGCTCGATCACTGCCTGATCGGCCACGTCTCCGGCGAGCCGGGCCATTTGCGGGCAATCGAAATGCTTGGCAAGACGCCGCTTCTGGCGCTCGGCATGCGGCTCGGCGAGGGGACGGGGGCGGCCCTTGCGGCCGGGATCGTCAAGGCGGCGGCGGCCTGCCATTCCGGCATGGCGACGTTTTCACAGGCAGGCGTCACCAACAAGCACTGACCTTCAGGTTTGTGACAGGTTGATGACGGAGCCCTTGCCGCGGCGACCGCGAACCGGTATTCGCAATTTCTGACTGGCGGCGACAAGGCCGCCATTGACGGACAACGAGGGCACTTGATGAAACCTGCCGTGACAAAACTCACCGGCATTAGCCACTTTTTTGCAGCCGCCGGCTACTCGCTGGGCGGCTTCAGGCGGTTGATCAGGGAGGCTGCATTCCGGCAAGAACTGCTGTTCTTCGCGTTTTCACTCATCCTCCTGATCGTCGTCGGGGCAACGCTTGCCGAGCTGATGATTGCCGGCGTGCTATTTCTTGCCCTCTTTGCCATCGAGGCCCTGAACACGGCGATCGAGGAAGTCATCGATAGGATTTCGCCGGAGATTTCCATGGTCGGAAAGCACGCCAAGGATCTCGGCTCCTTCGCCGTCGTCTGCATGATCGTTGCGTGCGGCGTGTTCCTGCTGTTCACGATCGGCAAGCATCTGCTGTTTGGATAGAGGCGCCTGTGGTCGACCAGACGGTCAAGCAAAACTCCGGCGCTTGCGGGAGACCGCCGGCGCATCTTCGACCGCCGGGACAGTCTGGAGCACGCGTTTGGCGGGCAGGATGGCGATGACTTCGGTGCCTTCGCGCAGCTTCGATTTGAGGATGAACTGGCCGTCGTGCTTGGCGAGGATCGCCTGAACGATTGGCAGGCCGAGGCCGGTTCCTTGTTCGGCGCTCTTGATCGCGATCGACCCCTGGCCGAAGGCCGAGAGAACCACGGGGATCTCTTCTTCAGGAATCCCGGGGCCATTGTCCTTGATGGAGATGTATTGGCCCCCGCCGGCGGTCCAGCCGACCTTGACGCGGATTTCGCCGCCTTGCGGGGTGAACTTCACGGCATTGGACAGCAGATTGAGGACGACCTGACGCAGTGATTTCTCATCCGCCCAAACGGCCGGCAATTCGGCCTCGAACTGCGGCGAGATGGTGATGTTCTTGCCGCGTGCGCGTAGCTGCACCATGCCGATGCAATCTTCCGAGATGTTCAGCAGCGAGACGGCTTCCTCGCTCAGCTCGTATTTTCCGGCCTCGATGCGCGAGAGGTCTAGGATCTCGTTGATGAGGTTCAACAGATGCTCACCCGAGCGGTGAATGTCGCTGGTATATTCCTTGTAGGTGGCGTTGTTGAGCGGCCCCATCACTTCGGCGGACATGACTTCCGAGAAGCCGAGGATCGCATTGAGAGGCGTGCGCAATTCGTGCGACATGGATGCGAGGAAGCGGGACTTTGCGAGGTTTGCTTCTTCCGCCCGGCGGCGGGCCTCATCGGACATCGACTTTGCGACTTCCAACTCGGCGATCAGGTCGTCCTTCTCGGCCTGATAGGCGAGGATCCTGAGGTTGGACTGGAACAGCCGGTCGCTGATGTAGTTGAAGAGGATAACCGTCGTGGTGAAGACGGCCGTCAAGCTGATCTCGAGGATTCCACGGGAAAGGCCAGCCTGGGCGATCAGTCCGAGGACGACCGGTGCGAACGTGATGAGCACCGACGGCGTCAGCATGAAGTTCGACATCGCAGTGATCGAGAGCGCGATCAGCAGCGTGGCCCCCTTGTAGAGCAGGAAGCTCGAGGGTTCGCATGCCATGCAGTCCTGCAGGGCGAACACCGCCCAGCAGCAGCCGACCATGAATTGTCCAAACAGGAGAAGGCGGCGCCATTTGCGGGCCGTCGTCGCGTTGATCTCCTGGCCTCGGGCGCGGCGCGCCAGAAATACGTTGGTGGCATGGGCCGTCAGGGTCAGAAGCGCCCACAGAAAGATTTGCGTGTTTTCGGTGAAGTAGACGCCGAGGGCGGCGATGATCATGACGAAGAGCGGGACGATCGATGCGCCCTGCAGGACCGTATTGATATACATTACCAGCACGTCGCGATCGAACGTACCGCTTGCGGCGTGGCTCGACTGGAGGCGCTCCCGCGTCAACCGCACAGCCTTCGACACTGGCTTGTTGCGGTGGCTGCGTGACTTGTCGACGATGTTCTTGTCGGTCGATGTGCTAACGCCAGTACCCATTGTGCACGTTGAAACTTGATCCGCGGTTGTCTAAACCGTAAAGCGCAATCCTTAAGATGGTGTTAGCCATCTTTGCCAAGGATTTGTTTTTTAAGGAGGCGAAAGCGTGACGCGCGGTTTGCGGGTGATGCGCGACGGCGTGACGGCGCTGGCTCTGCTGGCATTCCTGTGGCTGATTGCAGCCAAGCTGAATGATGACGCGGCAACGGTCTATTCCGGCCAGTTTCACGCGGCTGACGGCGACAGCCTGAACATAGGCGGCGATCGGATGCGGCTATACGGTATCGACGCGCCCGAGCTCAGCCAGACATGCGAGCGTGCAGGCAGCGAATGGGCGTGCGGGCGAGAGGCGAAGCAGGCGTTGCAAGCCCTTGTCAGGGCCAACGATACGCAATGCAGGGGAACCGAACGGGACCGTTTCGATCGCCTGCTGGTGGTCTGCCATGCTGGGGGGGCGGATCTCAACGCCACGATGGTGCGAAAGGGCATGGCGGTATCCTACGGAGCGTATGGTGACGAGGAGGCGCGGGCGAGGGCGCAGAAGGTCGGGCTCTGGGAGGGCACGTTCGAGATGCCGCGGAGCGTACGCGACCATGCGCCGCGCCCAGTTGCACGTGGTGTCCTGGGGTTGCTCGGATGGTGATCTCAAGAGGTGCGCCGGACGAGGCAGCGCTCGATAGTCTTCGGCAGGAGATTGCGGCCTGCCGCATCTGTCGTGACACGCCGCTTGGCGGCGCGAATGGTCGTTTGCCGCACGAGCCGCGGCCGGTCGCAGTGATATCGTCGAAGGCGAGGATCCTGATCGCGGGGCAGGCGCCCGGCCTCAAGGTTCATGAGAGCGGCATTCCCTTCAATGATGCATCCGGCGACCGGTTGCGCGACTGGCTGAGGGTGGATCGGGAGACGTTCTACGACCCCGACTGTTTCGCCATCGTGCCGATGGGCTTCTGTTTTCCCGGCTATGACTCGAAGGGAAGCGACCTGCCGCCGCGGCGTGAATGTGCGCCGCATTGGCGGAGCAGGGTCATATCGGCCATGCCGCAGATCGAGCTTGTCCTTGCAGTCGGCCAATATGCGCAGGCGTGGCACATGGGCGCTGAGCGCAGCGAGAATATGACGGAGACGGTGCGAGCCTGGCGAACGACGCTGTCGAAGGTCCGCATGCCTGGCATCTTGCCGCTGCCTCATCCGAGCTGGCGCAATACCGGATGGATCAAGCGCAACCCGTGGTTCGAGACGGAGTTGTTGCCTGTGCTGCGCGAGCGGGTCGCCTCATTGCTGCGCTGAAACAAAATTCTTTTAAACTGCCGGAATCACGCTATACAAAGAAAATAAATTCGAAAGGGCTTTTCCGTATGGACCGTCTCGACCGCAAAATCCTGCGCCTGTTGCAGGAGGATTCGACTTTGGCTGTTGCCGATCTCGCCAAGAAGGTCGGGCTGTCCACGACACCCTGCTGGCGGCGCATCCAGAAGATGGAAGAGGATGGCGTGATCAAGCGCCGCGTCGCCATCCTTGACCCGGAAAAGGTCAACACAAAGGTCACGGTTTTTGTCTCGATCCGCACCGCAACACACTCGATCGAGTGGCTGCGGCGTTTTTCGGAAGTCGTTGCCGATTTTCCCGAGGTGGTCGAGTTCTATCGCATGAGCGGCGACGTGGACTACCTTCTGCGGGTGGTCGTGCCTGACATTGCCGCCTATGACGCCTTCTACAAGCGGATGATCGCAAAGATCGAGATTCGCGACGTGTCTTCCGCCTTCGCGATGGAGCAGATCAAGTATTCGACGCAGTTGCCGCTCGATTACATGATCCTCGACAACGCGAAGTCGAACGAGGACTGATACCAGAGCCGCGGCAGTTGCTAGTCGCTCTGCCGCAGGTTCCTGAGCCGGTCAAACAGAACCGCGAGAACGATCGCGCCGCCGATGAAGGTGCCCTGCCAGAAGGCGTTGATGCCGAGCAGGCCGAGGCTGTTGCGGATGACCTCGATCAACGCGGCGCCGACAATGGCGCCGAAGGCGGTGCCGACGCCGCCTGCAAGATTGGCGCCGCCGATGACGGCTGCGGCGATGACCTGCAGTTCCATCCCTGCACCGATGTTCGTGGTTACGGCACCCAGCCATCCGGTCTGGATGATGCCGGCGACACCGGCTGAGAGAGCCGAGATCATATAGACCGCGACTTTGATCTTCCTGACAGGCACGCCCGTCAGCGTGGCTGCATGCTCGTTTCCACCAATCGCGAAGACATAACGGCCGAAGCGCGTCCAGCGCAGCACGAAGCCGGTCAGCAGCGCCAGCACGGCCATGTAAAGGACCGGATTGGCGATGCCGAGCCATGCGCCGCCGCCAAGCGCCAGCAGCTTGTCGTGATCCGGGCCGAACTGGAAGACGACGGTATTGTTGGAGGCCACCATTGCGAGGCTGCGGGCAATTGACAGCATGCCAAGGGTGACGACGAACGGCGGGAATCCGAGATAGGCAATCAACAGGCCGTTGAAGGCGCCGACCACCAGCGCCGTGCCGATCGAGGCCGCAATGCCGGTCCCGATCCCATAGCCGGCATGCATCGTAACCGCCAACACCATACTGCAGAGGCAAAGAACCGACCCAACGGACAGATCGATGCCTCCGGTGATGATGACCAGCGTCATGCCGAGAGCAATGATGGCGACAAAGGTGACGTTGCGGGTGATGTTGTAGAGATTGGTGGGGGTGGCGAAGGAGCTCGTGGCGAAGGACAGGAAGATGCAGGCGATGATGACGGCGACGAGGACCCAGAAGGTCTGGCTCGCGAATACGGACGAGAACCAGTTGCGCTGCCTTTGCGCTATCGTCTGATCGAGGGTTATTGCCATGGTCGACCTTCACTTACGTTAGGGAGCGGCTGCCAGTCACACCTGTTCGATTGCGCCTGTTATGAGCCCGGTGACTTCCTCCGGCGAACTCGCCGTTATCGGCTTGTCGGCAACCTTGCGCCCGCGCCGCATGACGATCACCCGATCGGCGACCGAGAAAACGTCAGGCATGCGGTGGCTGATGAGAATGACCGCGATGCCGCGATCGCGCAGTTGACGGATGTGAGCAAGAACCTCGGCAACCTGGCGAACCGAGATGGCGGCGGTAGGCTCGTCCATGAGCACGAGCTTCGCTTCCGCCAGCATGGTGCGAGCGATTGCGACGGCCTGGCGCTGACCACCCGACATCTGCTTCACCAGATCTCGCGGCCGCGTCTCCGATTTCAGTTCCTTGAAGATTTCGCCGGCGCGCTTGTACATCGTCTTGTAATCGAGAATGCGCATGGGGCCGTAACCACGGCGCATCTCGCGGCCGAGGAACACGTTCGCTGCGGCCGTCAGATTGTTGCAGAGCGCCAGGTCCTGGTGGACGATCTCGATGCCCCGCTGCCGGGCCTCGACTGGTCGATGCAGAATGAGGTCGTTGCCGTCGAGCCGCATCGTTCCATGGCTCGGACGGAAATTGCCCGCGATCATTTTCACGAGCGTCGATTTGCCGGCGCCGTTATCGCCCATCAATCCGACGACTTCTCCCGCTTCCAGCAAAAACGAAACGTCGTTGACCGCCTGTATGGCGCCGAAATGTTTGGAGATGTTGGCGAGCTCAAGAACTGCCACCAGCCGTCTAGCCTCCCAAAGCGCGACCCTTTCTTGGGGCCGCTGATTCGCTCGCCAGTTTCCTCCCTGCGAGCGCTTACAACATTTACCCAGAACCGTGCGAAACCGTCAATCGGATGCTGCTAATTTACCGTCTTTGTTACAATTACTCGTTTCATACTACAATTCGATTGACGCGCGGAGGTCTCTGTATATTAGCTGTTGACGGAGGAGAGCATGCTGATCCTTGTCACCGGTGCAACGGGCAAGGTCGGGCAGCGCTTCATCGGGGGGCTGCTCGACGATCCGCGATTTTCCAAGGCGCGCATTCGCGCGCTTTGTCATAATCGCTTGTGCCCGGAAAACGAGCGTGTCGAAGCTGTGCGAGGCTCAATCAGCGATCGAGGGGCCGTGTCGAATGCGCTTGCCGGCGTCACGCATGTCGTGCATCTCGCGACATGCAAGGAAACGCCTGAAGATGTCATGGACGTCACCGTCAAGGGACTTTTTTGGCTGCTCGAGGGCTTCAGGACGAGCGCTACTGCGCGCCAATTCATTCTTATCGGCGGCGATGCAGGGATAGGGCACTTTTTCTATCGCCATGAAGCGCCAATCACAGAGGCTACGCCTCACCAAGCCTATCCCGGCTGCTATGCGCTGTCGAAGGTGCTGGAAGAGGTGATGCTGGAGCAGTTCCAGATACAGTATGGCATAAACGGCTGCTGCTTGCGCGCGCCCTGGATCATGGAGAAGGACGACTTCAAGTTCACCTTGTCGTTCGGCGACGATGTTTTCGGCGGGCCGGACTGGAAGACACTCGTGCCGCGGGCTGATTCGGAGCGCTATCAGCGGGAGCAGACGGTGCCGTTGTTGCGCGATGCCGACGGCAGGCCGCTGAAGCGCAATTTCGTTCACGTTGACGATCTGGTTTCGGCGATCCTCGCGTCGCTCGACAATCCGCGCGCGCGAGGTCAGCTGTTCAACATCTGCATGGACCGACCTGTCGACTACGGCGAGGTTGCCGCCCACCTTTCGCGGACGCGCGGCCTCGGTGCGGTCGATATACCGAGCCAGTTCCATTCCAACTGGATGGACAACAGCAAGGCGAAATACCTGCTCGAATGGCGGCCCGTCTACGATCTGGAAATGCTAATCGACTCGGCCTGGGGGTATGTGCGTTTGGAGGAGGATCCTCGCATCGTCTGGTATCCGGGTTGATCATGTGGCGGACGATGGCGCCCGCCATTTTTTCAATGGGAGGAAGCTATGAGGAAGGCATTATTGCTTACAGCCGCGGTGTTGGCGCTGACCGCGGGACAGGCGCTGGCGGCCAAAAAACAGTTGGTCATCGTTGTGAAAGGCCTCGACAACCCGTTCTTCGAGGCAATCAACCAAGGCTGCCAGAAGTGGAACAAGGAAAACGCCAGTTCCGAATACGAGTGCTTCTACACTGGCCCTGCATCGACTTCGGATGAAGCCGGCGAAGCGCAAATCGTTCAGGACGTGTTGGGCAAGGCGGAAACGGTGGCCATCGCCATTTCTCCGTCGAACGCCAAACTGATCGCTCAAACGCTGAAGACAGCAAATCCCAAGGTTCCCGTGATGACGCTCGACGCCGACCTTGCGGCGGAAGATTCAGCACTGCGCAAGACCTATCTCGGCACCGATAACTATCTGATGGGCGCGCGCATCGGCGAGTACATCAAGAAGGCCAAGCCGCAGGGCGGCAAGATCTGCACGATCGAAGGCAACCCGGGTGCCGACAACATTCTGCGTCGCGCGCAGGGGATGCGTGACACCCTGACCGGCCAGAAAGGCCTGACCGCGCTGAAAGGCGAGGGCGGGTGGACCGAAGTTGCCGGTTGCCCGGTCTTCACGAACGACGATGGCGCCAAAGGCGTTCAGGCCATGACCGACATTCTCCAGGCAAACCCGGATCTCGATGCTTTCGGGATTATGGGCGGCTGGCCGCTGTTCGGCGCGCCGCAGCCCTATCGCGACCTGTTCAAGCCGATGGCCGAAAAGATCGGCAAGAACGAGTTCGTGATCGGTGCGGCCGACACGATCGGTGATGAAGTCGCGATCGCCAAGGAAGGTCTCGTCACCGCTCTTGTCGGCCAGCGGCCGTTCGAAATGGGCTACAAGGCACCGTCAGTGATGATGGACCTGATCGCCGGCAAGACGGTCCCGGATCCAGTCTTCACCGGCCTCGATGAGTGCACCAAGGATACGGTCGATACCTGCATCCAGAAATAGTGGGGGGGAAGGACGGCGGGCGGATACCATCATCCGCTCGCTGTCTTTTACAGCGATTATCGCGTTGCCGACTTTCGCTCGAGCCTCGCGATGACCTTCTCGCTTTTGAGTTCCCGGACGGTGTCCTTGCCGATCCAGCGCGCGGTCCGGTCGTCAGATGCGGCAAGTCGTTCTGCGACTGTGCATGCGCGAGCATGGCAATGCAGGTTGCGTTTGCCGATGTTTCGCAGCGCCCAGTTCACCGCCTTGCGTACGAAATTGCGCGGGTCGCGAGCGTGCGCGTCTATAAGTGGAAGCCAGGCAAGGATCGTGTCGTCCGGCTCATTCTTCAGATGCACGGCTGCGCTGGCAATCATCGCAAAGGCAGTTCGCCGAACGAACTCGCGATCGTCGGCTGCGAATTCAGGTATGAGCGCCTTGAGACCAGCCTCGACGTAGAGGTCTGCCGCCGTATCGACGATTTCCCACGAGTGAAAGTTATCGGACCATGTTCTGGCGAGGTCTGCCGTGAGCTTCTGCGGTTCGGCCGTATAGAGCGCTAGCAGGCGCGCTTCGCGGATGTTGCCTTGCCACAGCTCCAGCGCACGGCCGTTACTTTGCTTCACCGTTCGGGCGATCTTTCGGAGATCCGAATTGGAGATGCCGAGCGCCGTTTCGGTGACGATGCCGAAACGGGCCATGCCTGATATGTTTTCCTCCGAGCGCAGCGTTTGCAGATGCGCAATCAGCTCCGCGCTGCTGGAGGAGGGACCGATCATTTTTCGAGACGAGCCAGGAGCGAGGACGTATCCCAGCGATTGCCGCCCATGGCCTGGACGTCACCATAGAATTGGTCGACCAAGGCCGTCACCGGCAGCTTCGCGCCGTTGCGGCGTGCCTCGTTGAGCACGATCCCGAGATCCTTGCGCATCCAGTCGATGGCAAAGCCGAAGTCGTACTTGCCTGCATTCATCGTTTTGTGCCGGTTCTCCATCTGCCAGGAGCCGGCAGCACCCTTGGAGATAACCTCGACGACCTTCTCGATGTCGAGGCCAGCGCGCTTGCCGAAGTGAATGCCCTCCGCCAGCCCTTGGACGAGGCCGGCGATGCAGATCTGGTTGATCATCTTGGTCAGCTGACCGGCACCCGCCGGTCCCATGAGGCCGACCATCCGGGCGTAGGCATCGATCACCGGCTTTGCCTTGTCAAAGATGGCCTCGTCACCACCGCACATGACGGTCAAGACGCCGTTCTCGGCGCCGGCCTGTCCACCCGATACCGGGGCATCGATAAAGGCGCAGCCCTTGCCTTTTGCGGCGGCATCGAGCTCGCGGGCAACTTCCGCGCTCGCGGTCGTGTTGTCGATCAGGATCGCGCCGGGCTTCATCGTCTGGAGAACGCCGTTTTCACCTGTTGTCACCGAACGGAGATCATCGTCGTTGCCGACGCAGGTAAAGACGAAATCCGCATCCTTGGCCGCTTCGGCGGGTGTTGGGGCCGCTCTGCCGCCGAACTTCTCCGCCCAGGCCGCCGCCTTCGATGCGGTCCGGTTGTAGACGGTAACGTCATGGCCGCCCTTCACCTTGAGATGGCCAGCCATGGGAAACCCCATTACGCCAAGACCGATGAATGCGACTTTTGCCATGTGCCAATCCTCTCCTGAATGCCGGGCATGAGGATTAGCGGAAAGCACGGCGCTCGGAAAGCCGTCGAAGTGCGGGTCGCATCGTGGCGGAAAAATTTTCTCCGAAAGCGGCAATTGCCGGTTCGGATAATCCGGCGAGCCTCGAAAGATAATAATTCCAAATGTCGATCGATTTGATGGTTTTTGTCAAGATTGCAACGAGACACTGGAGCGCGGAGAGCGGCTGACTTCCAGAGAGGGAAGACAATGATTTTACGACGTCAAACACTGGGGCTTTTCGGCATGGCACCGTCCTGAACACCGACGACGGGCGCCTCGCACGCAAAGCAAAGCTAATTCAATTCCGACTAGAAGGCATCATTTCCATGACCGGCAAACACGATCCCATCAATTTCCTCTGGTTCATCCCGACCTCGGGGGATGGTGCCTATCTCGGCTCGAACGAGCAGACGCGCGCGCCGGAAATCGGTTATCTCACCCAGATTGCCCAGGCGGCTGATCGCCTTGGGTACTCCGGCGTGCTGCTGCCGACGGGCGTTGCCTGTGAAGAATCGTTCGTGACAGCGGCAGCGCTCGCTGCCAAGACCGAGAAGCTGCAGTTTCTGGTGGCAATCCGTCCGGGTACGGCATCACCGGCATACTACGCGCGTCTAACGACGACGCTGGATCGTATTTCGAATGGGCGCCTGCTGCTCAACATCGTCGTCGGCGGCAGTCCGGCGGAGCTTGCCGGCGACGGCATTCGTTTGGCCCACGACGAGCGCTATGCCCATGCCGATGAGTTCTTCACGGTCTTCGAAGAGCTGCTCGAAAAGGGTGCCGCGAGTTACGACGGCAAATACATCAAGGCGACGAATGCGAAGCTTGGCTTTCCATCGGTGCAGAACCCGCGGCCGCCCCTGTACTTCGGCGGTTCGTCGGATGCTGGTATCGACTTCTCGGTCGGCCGCGTCGACAAGTACCTGACTTGGGGCGAGCCGCCGGCTCAGGTTGCCGAAAAGGTTCAAAAGGTACGGGGTGCCGCGGCGAACAAGGGGCGCGAGGTCAGCTTCGGCATTCGCCTGCATTTCATCGTCCGCGAAACCGATGAGGAAGCATGGGCAGCGGCCGATCGTCTGATCTCGAAACTCGACGATGAGACGATCCGCGAGGCGCAGGAGCGCTTTGTCAAGGAATCCGACTCCGTCGGCCAGCAGCGTATGGCGGCCCTGCACGGTGGCCGGCGCGACAAGCTGGAAGTGTCGTCGAACCTTTGGGCCGGTGTCGGCTTGGTGCGCGCCGGGGCAGGGACAGCACTTGTCGGGTCGCCGAAGACCGTGGCCGCTCGCCTGCGGGAATATCAGGACGTCGGTATCGATACGGTCATCGGATCCGGTTATCCTCATCTCGAGGAGGCCTATCGCGTTGCCGAGCTACTGTTCCCGGAACTCGGGATCACGCGCGAAGAGCAGCGTCACGGCTTCCAGAGCGATTTCGGCAAGCATCAGGTCTTCGGTGGCGGCAGCCATGGTGGAAACCTCAAAGTGGTGTCCGGCTCCTGATGTGCCAACCGGCGCCGTCTGTTGTCGGACGGCGCGCTTTCATCGACGACGCACCTGCCGACCATGCTCGCCGGATCCTGCGTCGACCGGTGGTGCTGGCTTAGCTACAGCCCGGCCTCTTCCGGCTAGTGCACCAACGCGTTGACTGTGACAATCAGGAGAAAGGCAGCGATAACCAGGGACGCTCCCCAGGCAACCGTGCGATTGGCCCGGGCCAGGACGCTTGGCCTGGGGCCGCGCTTGGGATTGAATCTCGGCCGCCGCTTGAGCGTGGATCCGGTTTGTGTGTGTCGTTTATCTGCAGTCATGCTGCCTCGCCTGCCGCCGTGAGATGCCGAGGCGCCAACCTAGCATGAAACCGGTTCAAGATTTAGTGCGCTGTGCTGCCGTCGCGCTCGACAAACGCCTGTATGCGATCGACCAGAATTTCCGTTCCCTGCCGTCGCGAGCCACCGTCGGTATAGTCATCGAGGAAGACGACCTGTTCCGTAAAGAGCATGGTTGTTCCTGATGGCGTAGCTTCGAAGGTGATCGTCGCAAGCGATGCCGAAATGCGGGTTTGGCCGAGCTTCATGTCATAGGCATAGATGATGCGGGCCTGCGGCACGATATCGAGATAGCGCGCCTCGTAGGCATGCAGCACGCCGTCGCTGTCTGCGACGCGATTGCGCTCCTGGCCGCCGATGCGGAACTCGAGGCTGTATTCGATGGGCACCCACTCGTCGTGGCATGCAAACCACTTGCGCTTGGCCTCCGCATCGGCCCAGGCGGCAAACACCCGTGAGACCGGCGCCCGCATCTTTCGCTCGATTGCGAATGTCTCGTGCATGGCGGAATGTCTTGTCATGTCGTTCGTCACTCCGGTTGGTCGTCCGAGAGAAATCGTTCAAGTCGGTCAAAGCTGGCGTTCCAGCTTGCCTTGTGTTCGGCAAGCCAGCGTTCCACCTGGCCCAATGCGCCTGCTTCCAGGCGATAAGTCCGCACGCGGCCGCTCTTTTCGGAATGGACAAGGCCGCTCCTTTCCAGCACGGCGAGATGTTTCATAACGGTCGGCAGAGCCATCGACAGAGGCTCGGCAAGCTCTGACACCGAGGCTGGGCCGCGGCCGAGACGATCAACCATCCCGCGCCGGCTGCGGTCCGAAAGCGCGTGGAACATCTCATCGAGTGTGGCCGGTTCGTCCATCATATAGAGGCTTCGTCCGGCCGGAAGCGCGCGGGTAGCCGTTCCCGGTAGGGATAGAATCTGAAATACGGCCGCGCTTCTTCAAGGACCCGTGCAAAGGACGGGCGCGCCAGTAGCCTGTCGTAGTAAGCCCGCAGGCTTGGCTGGCCGGCGAAAGGGACAAGGGTCTCGGCATAGAAGAGGGCGGGTGCCGCGGCGCAGTCGGCCATGGTGAAGCTATCCCCTGCGATCCAAGGGTGTTCGCCGAGTTTCTGCTCAATCATGCCGTAGGCCTTGCGCAGCGCCGCCTCAGCACCGGCCACGCGGCTCGGATCGCCGCCGCCGCGCAGACGTTCGGCGACGATCTGTTGCATCGGTTCCTGCACGTGCAGGTCAAAGAAGCGATCCCACAGGCGGACCTCAAGCGCTTTGTCGAAATCGCCTGGGATGAGGGCCGTCGCACCCGGATAGTAGCGATCGAGATACTCGATGATGATCGTCGTTTCAGGGACAGTGCGGTTGCGTGCCTCGTCGCGCAGCACCGGCATCTTTCCGAGTGGCCAGACGCTGAGGAACGCGGCTCTCGACGCCTCGTTTCCGAGATCGACATGGACCGCCTCGAACGGCGCGCCATTCTCGTAAAGGGCGATCAGGACCTTTTGGCAGAAGGATGCAAGCGGATGACTGTGGAGGAAGAGCGACATGCGGCCGGCCTTTCACGTTGTTTTAAAACTTGCATGAATGGCTAAGTATCAGGGTGCCGCTTCGCTGGCAACAGGAAAGTTGCGTGGATGGATAAGTATTAAGCCAGCCGCGCAATCACCAGGTGGCCCGGGCTCGGATTGCCTTCCTGCATGCGAACGTTGATCCCTCGCATCTCGACGAGCTCGAATCCCGTCGCTGCGAGGCGTTCGCGAATATAAGCTGCCGAATGCAAAAAGCGCTGATGCGGGCCGACCATGTAGGGTTGGCCATCTGCGGAGGCTTCGGGCAGTTCCTCGGATGAAAAGATGAAGAAACCGCCGGGGTTCAGGTTTTCCGCGACGCCGAAGAACAGCGGTTCGAGCGCGCCGAGATAGGGCAGGACATCCGTCGCGGTGATGAGATCGAACGGATCCTCGTCATTGTCTTCAAGGAAGTCTTCGACCTCAGCGACAAAGAGCGTGTCGTAGACCTCCTTCTCGTGGGCGATCTCGACCATGTTTTCGGAAATGTCGATGCCGGTCATGTCCTCGCAGAGGTTGCTGAGCGCGCTGCCGGTGAGGCCAGTGCCGCAGCCGAGGTCGAGCATGCGCTTGAAGGGGCCAAGGTTCAGCTCCTGCAGGCGCTGGCGCACCATCATCGGCACGTGGTAGCCGAGCTGTTCGACGAGAACGTCCTCGAAGACTTCGGCGTGCTGATCGAACAGGGTCTCGACATAGGCGTCCGGCGCCTTGGGCGGCGTCTCGCCGCGTCCCATGGAGGCGATCCGGACGGCGGCGCCGCCATGATCCTCGGGGTCGATGGCCAGGACCTCTTCATAGGCCTTTACGGCGGCATCGACATCTCCCGCCTTCTCGAGGGCAAGAGCCCGGTTATAGGCTTCCGCGAGTGCGTCTTCGTCGATCTTCTTGGCCATAGCAATTCACCATCGTTTTAATTCCAGAGCTGCGTCTACGGCGACTGATTGTCTTTTGCAATGGCGACGTTCGAGGCGCAGAATAAGGATCCTCTAATGGATAAGAACAAAATGGAGGAAATACCATGGTGGCCGAAATCAGTAAGGCAAACTTCGAGATAGAGCTGGATAGCCCGCGACCAGCGCTCCCGGCAACGCCAAGCGAGATCACGAATACGCTCAGCCACTATTATCGGGGAGAGCTCGGCCGGATGATAAGCTGGCGCGATCGCATCGACCGAACATCAAATTGGGCGATCACGGTCTCGGCGGCGCTGCTTTCCGTTTCACTATCGACGCCGACCTCGCACCATGGCGTGCTGCTTTTCGGGATGATGCTGATCACCCTGTTGTTGCTCATCGAAGCGCGCCGATACCGCTTCTTCGATATCTACCGCGCCCGAGTGCGGAAGCTGGAGCGGGGCTATTTCGCACAAATTCTTGCGCCGAACGGCGAATCCAGGCCCGATTGGGCCGGCGCGATCGCCAGGAGCTTGCGCAAGCCGCAATTTCTCTTGAGCTACCCCGGGGCGGTCAAGCGGCGACTGCGCCGCAACTATTGCTGGATGTATTTTATCCTGTTGCTCGCATGGTGTCTGAAGATCACCACGCCGAAGCTCCAGACAGAGGGCAATCCGCTGACGCAGACGCATTCATGGACTTACGTAGTCGAGAACGCGGCACTTGGGCCAATCCCGGGCTGGGCCGTGCTCTGCCTGGTTGCCTTGGGCTATGCCGGTATCCTCTATGGCACACTGCATCGGGAGATGGACGAAGACGAGTTCGTCAAAGGGGAGGCTCATGTCTGATCGGCGTTCGCAGCGCGATCAGTTGATGATGAACTCGCCTCTCAGCGCCCGCCATTCGGTGGCCGAGATGAGCTTGCGGTGCATGTAGCGGACCGAATGCAGCGGTCCGTCGAGCCTTTCCTGCCAGAACTTCAGGAAGCTGCGCATTTCCGGAAAATCCGGTGCAAGGTCGTAGTCCTGCCAGATGTAGGTCTGTAGGATCGTTTGGTGATCCGGCATCCGGTAGATGATTTGGGCCGTCGTGAGGCCGTAGCCCTGAAGCTGCCTTTCCATGTCCTTGTGCATCGTCGTCTCGCTTCTGCTTCCAATGGTCGCTCATTAGCGATCAATGAAATGGAACCACTACATGCTTAACCGAAGCTTGACGAATTGCTAGTACCTCAGGAATTTCTTTTGCAATTTCAAATTGTTGGCAGCTCTCATCGGCGAGTGCTGCCAGGTTTTTCAGCGCTTCAGGTGGCGGGTGAGGCGGCGCTCGATCCAGGCCCAGAGATGGCGCAGGGCTTCGACCATGGTGAGGTAGAAAATCGCTGCCCAAAGGTAGGTCTGGTAATCGAAGGTGCGCGAGAAGGCGTAGCGCGTTTCACCCATCAGGTCGAGAACGGTGATGATGGCGACAACCGCAGAGCCCTTGATCAACAGGATGATCTCGTTGCCGTAGGGCCGCAAGGCGACAATCAGCGCCTGCGGCAAGACGATCTTGCGGAAGGCGATGACCTGGTGGATGCCGAGCGACGCCGCGGCTTCGTGCTGGCCGCGCGGAACGCTCTGGATGGCGCCACGCAGGATTTCAGCCTGATAGGCAGCCGTGTTGATGGTCATCGCAAACAGACCGCAATACCAGGCATCGCGGAAGAACCACCACAGGCCGACCGTTTCCAGCTGGGGACGGAAACTGCCCAGGCCGTAGTAAATGAGGAAGAGCTGTGCCAGCAGCGGCGTGCCGCGGAACACATAGACGTAGCAGTAGGCGATGCCGTTGATAAACCTGTTCTTCGACATGCGGGCAAAGGCCAACGGCAGCGACAAGATGGCGCCGAAGAATACCGAGATCACCACCAAGGCAATCGTCGTATACAGACCATGCAGGTAGCGGGGACCGTAGCGGGTGAACTTCTCCGGATCCCATCCGGTCACGACCATCGTGACAAGTGCGGCAGCCAGGACGATCCAGAGAGCGACGACAACGTATCCCGTAATGCGCGTCGCGGTGATCGGCTTGTGCGCTTGCTTCGGGGCCGGCTGCGCCGGAATGAGGGTCTGGGCGTGGCTCATCGGCTGATCTCCGAACGCTTGGCCCACCGTTCGATGTAACGAAGGCCGAAGGAGGAAATGATGGCGAGGCCGAGATAGAGAGCGCAGGCGACGGTATAGAACAGGAATGCCTGTTTGGTGACCTTAACGGCGACACCGGTCTGCCGCAGGATATCGGCAAGGCCAATGATCGAGACGTAAGACGTATCCTTGAGCAGGATCATCCAGAGGTTCACCAGGCCGGGAAGGGCGATGCGCACCAGTTGCGGCAACACGATCAGGCGCAACGTGCGCCCACGATGAAAGCCCAGTGCGTCCCCGGCTTCGTACTGGCCTTTCGGAATGGCGCGGAAAGCCGAGAGCAGCACCTCCGAGCAATAGGCCGAAAATACGATCGAAAGCGCGATCACGCCCGCCAAGAAAGCGTTGATTTCTATCCGGCCGTCATAGCCCATGGAGGCGAGGACTGACTGGATCAGGATCTGCATGCCGTAATAGATGATGAACAGCGTCAGCAGTTCCGGCAGACCACGGAAGATCGTGGTGTAGATGCCGGCCGCGAGGCGGACCGATTTCTCTTCCGATTGTTGGCCGAGTGCGACGAGGAAGCCGATGACAAGTCCGATTGGAAGGGTAACCAGAGCGACCGCAACTGTGACCTTGAGGCCGGCGGCGATCTCATCGCCCCAACCGGTGTCGCCACAGGCAAGGATCGTCGAGGAACCGAACCACGTGAAGAGTCCTGCGGGTCCGCAAAGCGGATCGAAGATATGCCCAATCCAGGCCCAGAATGGACCTAGCGCGGAAAATAATCCGCTCATGCCAGTTTTCCCCTCGCGGTTTCTACCGCTTTGATCTTTCTATCGTTGTCAAACAAAAATGGCGGAAGAGCAAGCCTTCCGCCACCAGCTTTATCAGCGACCTACAGCTTTTCTTATTCGCCGTAAACGTTGAAGTCGAAGTACTTGTCCTGGATCTTCTTGTATTCACCGCTGGTGCGGATCGCGGCGATCGCGGTGTTCAGCTTTTCGCGCAGCGCGTCGTCGCCCTTGCGGACGGCAATGCCTGCACCAACGCCGTTGATTTCCTTGTCGACCGGCAGTGGCGTCAGGATCTTGCAGCATGCGCCGGCATCCGACTTGACCCACTGCGACAGCACGACGATGTCGTCGATGACGGCGTCGACGCGCCCATTCGTGATGTCGAGCTTGTACTCGTCTGCCGTCGGGTAGAGCTTCAGCTCGGTATCCGGCAGGTGCTTTTCAGCGTAGTTCGAGTGGGTGGTCGAGGTCTGCGCGCCGATCGTCTTGCCCTTCAGGCCGGCAACGTCGGTGACGGTCGAATCCTTCGGCACGGCGATTGCCGGCGGGGTGTTGTAGTATTTGTTGGTGAAGTCGACGAGCTTCGAGCGCTCCGGCGTGATCGACATGGACGAGATGATCATGTCGAACTTCTTGGCCTGCAGGGCCGGAATGATGCCGTCCCAGTCGCTGCTGACGATGGTGCAGTCGGCCTTCATCTCGGCGCAGAGCGCGCGGGCGATGTCCATGTCGAAGCCCAGGAACTGGCCGCTGGCGTCAACATATTCGAAGGGCGGGTAGGTCGAGTCTGTTCCGATGACATACTTCTCGCCATCAGCCATGGCGGCGCCTGCGAAAAGAGACATCGCGGCGACGGAAGCGGCGGCAAGAATACGGGTGGAGATACGCATGTTAGTCCTCTCTGTTGGTGCTGCCGCTCGTGTTCTTCTTTTGGACGGCGGCTGAGCAGGGCGGTGCAAGACACGGCCTTGGCGCGATACTCAAACCTTTTTTAGCGGAATTGCAACTGGAATCGCAGGGGTGCCGCGAACGATCAACTATGTCGAAGATGAACAATGCCGCACTGCCACATTCATACCGGGTTAATGCTGCAGTTCCTAAGACTCGTGGAACAAATGCAGTCCCCGCGCGGTTTTCGCCGCGGATGAGTGCCCCAAAATCGGACGTGGCCACGACCACGTCCCAAGAAAATGAAGTCAGCGAGGAGCCCCTTTATGGGAATGAAATCCAGATTGTTTGCAAGTGCCGCCTTTCCGCTGTTGTCGCTGTCGCTTGTGATGCCTCCAGTGCAATCCTTTGCCGCAGTTGCCAGCGTTGAACAGGTTCAGACAGCACCGCAAGCGGTCGCGGGCAGCTTCGAGGTTGCGCAGGATGCGCCCTCCGATGAAGAGCTTCTGAAGAAGCACCACAAGCAGCATGGCGGCGGCGGTGAAGAACAGGCGCCGGTCGCCCAGCAGGAGCAGCCACAGCAATCGCAGGAAGCGCCTGCCGAAAAGCCACGCAAGCAGCGTGAGCCGGCAGCAGAGGCACAGCCCGCGCCACAGCAAGAGCCTGTCGTCGAACAGCAGTTGCAGGAGGCAGCCCCCGTCGAAAAACCGCGCAAGAAGCGGCAGCCGGCCGGCGAGCAGGCAGAGCCTGCGGCTCCGCAGGAGCAGATAGCCCCGGCCCAGGAACAGCAGTTGCAGGAAGCAGCCCCTGTCGAAAAGCCGCGCAAGAAGCGGCAGCCGGCTGCTGAACAGGCTGAGCCTGCGGCGCCACAGGAGCAGATAGCCCCGGCGGCCCAGGAACAGCAGCCTGTGGAAGGCCAGGAAAAGCCGCGTCGCAACAAGCGCGATAAGCAGCAACCTCAGCAGGAGGCCGCGCCGCAGCCGCAGACCGAGCAGGTCGCCCCGCAGCAGGAGCAGGCTCAGCCGCAGGGCGAAGCGCCGCAGCCCACGAGCAAGGCAGGCAAGCAGCAGGCGACCGAAAGCTCTGAGCAGCCGGTGAAGCCGCGCAAGAAGCCTGCCGCTGAATCGCAGGCGCCAGCCGCGGAACAGGCGCCTGCTCCAGAAGAGTCGCCGACGGCCGAGAAGCCGCCCGTTCCTGCGCAAGAGCCGGCGACGGACACGCGGCCGATCCTGAAACAGGGCGAACAGGTTCCATCACCTCAGCAGGGTGATCAAGCACCGGCTCAGCAGCAGGGTGAACAGGTTCCGGCGCAGCCGACCGATCAGCCGGCAGTGGGCCAGGCCGAGCAGGTTATCCCGGCTCCGGAGAAAATCACGCCCAAGGAACTCGAGCGCCGCAAGGAGATTGCCGCGGACCCGAGCAAGAGCACGGAGACCGTCGTTCTGCCGGTTGAAAACGGTGCTGCCGTTCTCGACAGCGATAAGGACGCCGACCGCTCGGGTGGCATCCAGTCTCGTCGTGACCGCGACAGGCAACGCGGCCAGGAGCAGAATTTCCGGGTTCCGAAAACCGACGCCGAGGCCCAGATCATAAGCGAGGGCGCCAAGGCTGCTCCGATCAAGATCGAAGCCGTGACCAGCGAACAGGGCCGGCGTCTCGACACGCGTCCGCGGTTCGAACGGCCTGAAGGCGCGCGCTTCGGCGAGCGTGGTGACGACAATCGTGTGATTATCCAGATCAACAACCAGACGATCGTTCGCGGCGATGACGACCGGCGCTTCCTGCGTGACGGCGAACGGCCGACCTACGAACAGCTGCCGCGGGACCGTTACCGTGAGACGATCGACCGCGACGGCTATCAGATCGTGACGATCCGCAACCGCTACGGCGACATCATTCAACGGTCGCGCATCGACAACGGCGGCCGCGAGTCCGTGCTCTATTATTCGCCCGGTCTCTACGAAGATCCGGACCGCGGCTACTTCGAAGATCCAGGTCGCGACCTGCCGCCGATGCGCCTGCGCATTCCGCTCGACGACTACATCATGGACACAAGCAGCGACGACGATCGCGACTATTACGACTTCCTGCGCGAGCCGCCGGTAGAGCCCGTGGAACGGGTCTATTCGCTGGATGAGGTGAAGTACTCGGCGCGCATCCGCGACAAGGTTCGCCGTATCGACCTAGATACGATCACCTTTGCAACGGGGAGTGCCGAGATCCCGATGAGCCAGGCGCGCAGCCTGCGCAAGGTCGCCGATGCGATCAACGAGGTGTTGCGGAAGGATCCGTCGGAAACCTTCCTGATCGAAGGTCATACGGACGCGGTCGGCTCCGACCAGAGCAACCTCGTCCTCTCGGACCAACGCGCGGAATCGGTGGCGAACGTCATGACCGACGTTTACGGCATCCCGCCGGAGAACCTGGCGACGCAGGGCTACGGCGAACGTTACCTCAAGGTCAACACGCAGGGGCCGAACCAGGAGAACCGCCGCGTCACCATCCGTCGCGTGACGGCGCTGGTACGCCCGGTCGCCTCCGCGAGCCGATAATCGAAACTGATCGAAAGCCGCCGGGAGACCGGCGGCTTTCGTTTGCGCGCTCTGCGGTTCTGGCGCGAGCGCACCAGCTAGGTCGCAACGTTTCCTACTTTGCAGGCAGCTCCACTATTCCGGAAATGAAGTCTGCGATTGCCTGGGTGTCATCGAGGTTGAATACCGGCAGAAAGCCTTCGGCGATCGGGTGATCGGCCGCGATGGCAACGATGTGGGGATCCGTCGGGGCGAGGGGTTCCTGGTTGGCGGATTCGAGCCGCCGCGCCTCGATCTTCGGGATCGGTTCGCGCTTGTAGCCCTCGATCAAGACAAGTTCGCAGGGCTCGATGCGGGCAAGAATTTCGTCGAATGTCGGCTCTGGGGCGCCGCGCAATTCGTGCATGATGGCATAACGCGTTCCGGAGACGATGGTCACTTCGTGAGCGCCGGCCTGTCGGTGGCGGTAGCTATCGGCACCGACCTTGTCGATGTCAAAGTCATGATGGGCATGCTTGATAGTGGAAATGCGGTAGCCGCGGCGGGTGAATTCCTCGACGAGGCGGACCGCCAAACCGGTCTTGCCCGAGTTCTTCCAGCCCGCGATGCCAAAGACTTTCGGTTTGTCCATCAGACCATGACCTTGAGCCAGCGTTCCGCCTCAGCGAGATCGTCCGGCGTGTTGACGTTGAAAAACGGATCGAGGAGGCTTGCCCGCGTCGGGCGCAGCGGGAAGGCAACTTCCGTAACGTCATGCCGTAGAAGGAAGTCGCGCGCACGGCGTTTTTCGTCGGTTGCGATCCAGGATTCCAGGTCATCGGCAAGGTTGACGGGCCACAGGCCGAACACCGGATGGCTGCGGCCCTCCGAGGCGGCAATGGCAATCTTGCCAGGTGCATCGATGACGCCGGCGAACCAATCGACGAGGTCGCTCGGAAAGAATGGACTGTCGACAGAAACCGTGACCACGTGTGTGACACCCCCAAGCGATGCACCGTAGGTCATCGCTGCATGGATGCCGGCCATCGGTCCCGCTTTGCCGGGAACTATATCAGGAATGAACAGATGCCGGCAATTTTCCGGCGTCGCGTCGGCGTTGACGGCAAGGGTGCTCACCTGGGGCTCGAGCTGTTCGATGACGCGCTCCAGCAGGGTGCGGCCATCGAGCCGCACGGAGGCTTTGTCGCGGCCCATGCGCGAAGAGCGTCCTCCCGCCAGGACCACACCCGGAATATTGGATCTATCCAGCACAAAATCGTTCATGGTTGCCTCAGACGGGGGTTCTCGGCTCGGACTCCTGGGCGACCGGCGGTACATGGCGCTTGGCCTCACGATAGAACGTGTAGAGGCCAGACGCTATGACGATAGCTGCACCGGCGAGCGTCCAGACATCGGGAAACTCCGCAAAGAAGACGAAGCCCAGTAATGTCGAGAAGATCAGGCTGGTGTAGCGGAACGGTGCCACGAAGGAGATTTCACCGGTGCGCATTGCCATGATGACCGACTGATAGCCTACCAGGACGAGAATGGCGGCGAGCAGCAGGTGCGAAAGCGAAGCCAGGCTGACCGGCTCCCATCCTCCCAGCAGCGGCGTCAGCAATGCGCCGACGACCGTCACGGAGACGGCCGTCACCACTGTGATCATAAGCGATGGGATCTCTGGGGCGATGCCGCGGGTGGCGAGGTCGCGGCCGGCGGTCGTGAGGACGCTGCCAACGCAAAGGAGAGCTGCGGCCGTGAAGCCGTCCGGTCCCGGCCGAATGATGATCAGCACGCCAATCAGGCCGACGAGAATGGCCGACCAGCGACGCCAGCCGACGGGTTCGCGGAAGAATAGTGCCGCGCCGAAGGTCACGACCAGCGGCAGCGACTGCAGGATGGCTGATGCGTTCGCGATCGGCATCATTCCGAGCGCCGTAATATAAGTCACCGCTGCCAATATCTCGCAAATGACGCGGATGATGATCATGGGCTTGAGGATGATGCGCCACGATCGCAAGGCACCCATGTGGCGCGCGATAAAGTAGACGAAGATGCTGGTGAAGAGGCCGCGCAGACACATGATCTGGCCGGCATTCATGTAAGCGATAACTGACTTGGAAAGTGCGTCGCTGCAGGAAAATCCGGCCATGGCCGAACTCATGTAGATGGCGCCCTGGGTATTGCGGGACCGCGGCATGTCGATATTCCGATTCTCGTACACGTGCTTTTAGAGCGTGCCAGGCGCCATGGGTATCGAACGAAAGACACACCCGAAATAATTCGATTGCGCAGTGCACAATAGGGCGCGCGCCGACACGGGCAGGAAACGGGTGGCTGAGCGGCAAGATGTCTGGGATTGGGTTACCGCGAACAACAAGCGGAGGTTCCGACATGAGACATCTGGATGGGAAGGTTGCGATCATAACCGGCGCGAGCTCCGGCATCGGCCGGGCGGCCGCCAAGATCTTTGCAGCCGAAGGCGCGCGGCTGGTCGTCGCGGCGCGACGCGAGGCCGAGCTAGGTATGCTGGTTGAAGAGATCGGAGATGCGGGCGGCGAGGTGGTTGCGGTTGCCGGCGATGTGCGCGAGGAGGCTTTGAACCGGCGGCTGGTCGAGGTGGCGGTCGAACGCTTCGGCGGTCTGGATGTTGCCTTCAACAATGCGGGCAGCACCGGCGAATCGGCGCTGGTGGCTGACCTGTCGCTGGATGGCTGGAACGAAATGCTGGCGGTTAATCTCACCAGCGCATTTCTGGCCGCGAAATATCAGGTGCCGGCGATGATCGCCCGCGGCGGCGGATCGATCGTCTTCACCTCGACCTTCGTCGGCCATACGGCCGGAATGCCTGGGATGGGTGCCTATGCGGCAAGCAAAGCGGGGCTGACCGGCCTGGTGCAGGTTCTTGCCGCCGAGCTCGGCCCGAAAAACATCCGCGTCAACGCGCTGCTGCCAGGCGGCACCGATACCGCGCTGAACCCGGCGAATTTCGAGAATCCCGACATGCAGCTTGTCGCCTTCATCCATGGCCTACATGCGCTGAAGCGGCTGGCGCGGCCGGAGGAGATCGCCAAGGCCGCACTGTTCCTGGGATCGGATATGGCGAGCTTTGTGACCGGGACGTCAATGCTGGCGGATGGCGGGGTTTCGATCAACCGGACGTAAGCTGCTCCAGCTCCGCGAGTGTCACCCACCGGTGACGCTCATGTGGCGGGCAACGGCAGGGCGATTGTGGGTGCGGTCGATGATGAAGTCGTGGCCCTTGGGCTTGCGCGAGATCGCCTCGTCGATCGCCGCACAGAGCAGCCCGTCGTCCTCGGTGGCGCGCAGGGCGGCGCGTAGATCCGCGGCGTCGTTCTGGCCAAGGCACATGTAGAGCGTGCCGGTACAGGTCAGCCGGACGCGGTTGCAGCTCTCGCAGAAATTATGCGTCATCGGAGTGATGAAGCCGAGCCGACCACCAGTTTCCTTCACCTCGACATAGCGTGCCGGACCGCCGGTGCGGTAGCCGATGTCCGAGAAGGTGAATTGTTCTTCGAGATCGGCCCTGAGCTTCGACAGCGGCAGGTAGCGGTCCGTCCGGTCTTCCTCGATCTCGCCCATCGGCATGGTTTCGATAACGGTCAGATCCATGCCGCGGCCGTGTGCGAAGCGGATCATCTCCGGCATTTCGGTGTCGTTGAAGTCTTTCAGCGCCACCGCATTGAGCTTGACCTTGAGGCCGGCCTTCTGGGCCGCATCGATGCCTTCCATCACCTTGTGGAAATCGCCCCAGCGGGTGATCTGGCGGAATTTGTCGGGGTCAAGCGTGTCGAGCGAGACGTTGATGCGACGCACGCCGCTATCATAGAGCTCGCCGGCGAAGCGGGAAAGCTGCGAGCCGTTGGTGGTCAGCGTCAGCTCGTCGAGGCCGGAGCCAATCTGCTTACCGAGTTCGCGCACGAGATACATGATGTTCTTGCGCACCAGCGGCTCGCCGCCGGTGAGCCTCAGTTTGCGCACGCCCTTGGCGATAAAGGCGGAACAGAGCCGGTGCAATTCCTCGAGCGTCAACAGCTCCTGCTTCGGCAGGAAGGTCATGTGCTCGGCCATGCAGTAGGTGCAGCGGAAGTCGCAGCGGTCGGTGACGGAGACACGCAGATAGGTCACGGCCCGCTTGAACGGGTCGATCATAGGTTTCGTCTCTGCAACCAGTGGCGATGCGTTGCCTGTCGTTCCGACGTTGCTGTTCACGAATACCTCCGCAATGCTACTAATGTGCGTATATGCCATTGCCGCGTCAAGGGAAACGCCCCTTACGCACGGTAAATTGAGGCTTGCCTCGGCAAGCCTCATTGCCTACTCGTGATTTAAAGGGGAATGGGATCATGAGCGATATCTGGCCGACTGAACTCAGAGTTTCAAAAGACCGGCAGCACCTCGTCGTGACGTTCAACGACGAGCAGAGTTTCGATCTTTCCGCGGAGATGCTGCGGGTGCTTTCGCCATCGGCGGAAGTGCAGGGGCACGGGCCCGGGCAGAAAGTCACCGTTCCCGGCAAGCGCAATGTCGCGATCATTTCCATGACGCCGACCGGCAATTATGCGGTGCGCATCGGCTTTGACGACATGCACGATACCGGCATCTATACCTGGACCTATCTGCGCGAGCTCGGCGAGCGCGGCGACGAGCTGTTCTCCGCCTATGAAGAAGAGCTGCGCGAAAAGGGTATGAGCCGCGACACCTCAGAGAAGCCGCGTTAAGCGACAATTGCCGCAAGGGGGAAATGCATGGCGGGAACGAGCAAGCGAAACTGGCTGCGCGCCAAAGGCAGTCCGAGTGAAAGCAGGGTCAGCTTTCTCGAACTGTTTTTCGACCTCGTCTTCGTCTTCTCGATCTCGCAGCTATCGCATGCCCTCGCGGCGCACTATACGCCGCTCGGCGCTCTTGAAGCCGGTCTGATGACCTTTGCCGTCTGGTGGGTGTGGATATTCACGACCTGGGTTACAAACTGGCTCGACCCCGACAAGATGGCGGTTCGCGGCATGCTCGTCGTCTTGATGCTGCTTGGCCTGGTTCTTTCCGCGTCTATTCCCGAGGCTTTTGGCGACAAGGGGCTGCTCTTTGCTGGGTCCTACGTGCTCATGCAAGTCGGTCGATCTCTGTTTGCATGCTATGCGGTCAAGTCGGACGCCTTGAAGTACCGGAATTTCGTGCGCATCAGTAGCTGGCTAATCTTTTCCGGCGTTTTCTGGATCGCCGGCGGTGTTCTGGAACACGAGGCGCGGCTGATCGCATGGCTCATCGGCCTTGCCATCGAATATGCCGCTCCGGCGAGCGGCTTTGCCGTGCCGGGACTTGGCAAATCGACCGCCGCGGACTGGGATGTGTCGGGCGCGCATATGGCCGAGCGTTGCGCGCTTTTCGTCATCATCTGCCTTGGCGAGGCGGTGCTGGTGTCGGGGCGGACATTCTCGGAAATGCCGTTCTCGCCGTTGACGGCGGTCGTCTTCGGGACTGGGTTCGCGGGAACGGTGGCGATGTGGTGGCTCTATTTCCGCTTCGGCCACGAGCGGGCGGCGCATCGGATCGAACACGACGAAACGCCCGGAAGCCTGGCACGGCTGGCGTTCACCTATGCCCATATCCCGATCCTGGCGGGCATCATCGTTCACGCCGTCGCGGTCGAGTTCATGTTCTCTCATCCGCATGAGACTGGCAATCTAGGCGTGATGGCCTCCGTACTCGGTGGCTCCGGATTGTTTCTTGCCGGCAATCTCTGGTTCAAAGGGGCGACCAGCGGACGTATGCCGCTGTCGCATTTGGCGGGCCTCGTGCTCTTGATCCTGCTTGCCTTCATTGCGCCGTTCATCGAGGTCTACCTTGCCGGTATCCTCGCCATGCTGGTGCTGATCATCGTGGCCGCGTGGGAATACAAATCCCTTGCGGGGCAAACGGTCGGCCACACGGTTCACTGAGATCAGTCTTCGTCGACAAGGTCTTGCTGCAGGACCCGGATGATCCGTTCCATTGATCCGGCCATCACCATGCATTGCTCGATCGGTTCGGGCGAAAGCACGCGATCGATGAGGTCGGTCTGGATGACCATGGCCTTTTCGGTGACATTCCGGCCTTCCGGCGTCAGGAAGAGGCGCAGCACGCGCTTGTCCTTCTCATCGCCGCGCCGTTCGATCAGCCCGCGCTTCTCCATCTGCGGCAAGAGCATGCTCATGTTCGAGCGACCGACCAGCAGCTTGCGGGCGAGTTCCTGTTGCGAGATGCCCTCGAAGCGATAGAGATTGATCAGAATATCAAGGTGCGGGGTCTTGATATCGAGTTCGGATAGCGAGCGACCGAGCGACTGCTGCATGAGTTGGCAGGCGCGGGCAACAGCGATCCAGCTGCGAAAACGCGGATGATCCCAGGGCAGGGATTGATTTTTGTTCATCGTTGTACTTTATTGTTCAGTGTTGAACATTATTGGATTCTCACTATGACAAATTTTGCGCTGAAGGTCACCCGCCTCGGTTTTTCCCTGCTGCAGTCGGTTTCGCCGCGCATCGCCGGGAAGGCGGCGTTCCGCCTGTTCTGCGTAACACCCTCGACAAAGCCGAAGGGCGAGAAGGCGAAAGCAGCACATGCGGCCGGCGCGGCAAAGGTTGCCGGAGCGGAGCGGTTCACGCTTCGCCTTGCCGGCGGCGGACGGGCGCATGCCTATCGATTGAACGGTGGCGCCTTGGGGCGGCGCCCGCGGTACCTTGTGACGCATGGCTGGGGATCGAGCGGTGCCTACATGGCCGACATCGTGACGACTTTGGCGGCAACCGGCGCGGAGGTGATCGCGGTCGACTTTCCCGGACATGGCCGCGCGGCGGGGCGGATGCTCCACATGGGCATGGCGGTGAAGGCGATCGCCGCGGCCGAGCGTCGATTCGGCGCGTTCGATGCCGCGATCGGCCACTCCTTTGGCGGCGCCGCACTGATGGTGGCGGCGGCAGGCATGTTGCCCGGCGCGCCTGCGGTGCTTCCGGAAAAACTGGTGCTGATCGGTTCACCAAGCGAAATGCACTGGCTCTTCAAGGATTTCGGCAAGCTGATCGGGCTTAGGCGGCCGGCACAGCAGGCGCTGGAGAACGAGGTGCACCGTGTCACCGGCCGGCGACTGGAGGCGTTCGATGCGAGCGGGGCGGCCGGCGCGATCCAGCGGCCAGTGATGATCGTGCACGCGGAGGACGACAAGGAAGTGAGCGCCAATCATGCTCGGCGTTACGCGGCCGCAAGCGATGCGGTGCGGCTCCACTGGGCAAATGGCTTCGGGCACCGTCGCATCGTGGCGGCGCTGCCGGTTCTCGATGCGATCAGGGGTTTTCTCGCCGAGGACGATTCCGGAAAGCATGCTGAGATCATACCGCTTTTCGATCTTCCTGCGCGGCGCGTGTCATTGTAACGTCACGTTAGGCAGCTAAAGGCCGCCACGACGAAAAGCGGCAGGACGATCATGAAAATCATTGAAACGAAAGAGGAACTCGCAGCGATCTACGCTGGCGGGCTGACGCAGGCATCCGTGGCCAAGGTAACGGACTATCTGACGCCGCTCTATCGCGAGATGATCGAGGCGTCGCCCTTCGTGGCACTCGCGACGGTGGGACCCGAGGGGCTCGATTGTTCGCCGCGCGGCGATATCGGCGGCGTCGTGCGCATCATCGACGAGCGGACGCTGCATCTGCCTGACTGGCGCGGCAATAACCGCGTCGATTCGCTCTCCAACATCGTGCGGGATCCGCGCCTGGCGCTGATGTTCCTCATTCCCGGTTCGAACACGACCATGCGTATCAACGGGCGTGGTGTCGTGACGAACGACGAGGCAGTCCTGTCCAGCTTCGTGATGGACGGAAAGCATCCGCGGACGGTGATCGTCATTACGGTCGACGAGGTCTATTTCCAGTGCGCTCGTGCGCTGATCAGATCCGAGCTGTGGAACCCGGCAACCTTCATCGATCCGAAGAGCCTGCCAACGCCCGGTTTGATGCTGAAGGCGGCGACAGGGGATTTCGACTACGAAACCTATGACCGCGAATGGCCGGAGCGTGCCGTCAAGACGATGTGGTAGGGCTTAGCGTAGGGTTGGCAGCCCCACCTCTTGGGAAGAAGGGCCGTGCCAATCGCGGTCCATTGCAGTGGACACGGGCGATTGCGGCAATCAAAACTCATCGACAAACAGGCGACGACGCTGCTTGCCAGGGTCTATCCCTTGTAGATCAGCCAGCTCTTCGTGAAGTCCTTCTGCATACCGTCTTCGAACAGGACGCTGCAGTTGCGGCCGGAATTCTTTGCGCCGTAGAGGGCAACGTCGGCTCTGTGGTAAAGCTCGCCGGCGTCTTCCGCGTAAGATGCCATGCAGACGCCGACCGATACCGTGACCGGCCCGTAGTTTATTCTGGTGCGCGAGTTCGTGAAGGGCGTCGTTTCCAGCGTGCGACGAATGCGCTCGGCCATCCCCATGACTTCGTCGGCCGTGTTGCCTTCAATGATCAGGGCGAACTCCTCGCCGCCTGTGCGGGCGACGAAAACGTCGCGGCGGACGTTGGCGCGGATGACCGAGGCTACAGTCGCGAGAATCTTGTCGCCGACCGGATGACCGTAGGTGTCGTTGATCTTCTTGAAATTGTCGATGTCGGCGAGGACCAGCGCAGTGACGGGCCGCATGGCCGGATTGTTGTAGACGGCAGCGAGGCGGTCATCGAATGCACGGCGGTTCGACAGGCGTGTCAATGAGTCTGTGTTGGCGATACGTTTGTATTCGTCAAGCTCCTTGCGGACCTGATCCATTTCCTGCGATCGCTGGACGACGTTCTCGACAGTGCGTTCGCCGTGCGCCATGGTGTCGCCGGTTGCCTGCGTGAGCAGGCTGAGGGCGTTTTCGATAAGCTCTACGCTCGTATGGTTCTTCGAGCTGATCCGCTTGTAGGTTTCGCCAAGCAGCTTGTTGTAGCTCTCCAGCGAGATTTGCTCCTGGCGCAGCACGCGCAGCAGCGTCTCAAGCTCGGCGGCAATGCGACCGTGCGCGTCGTCGAACACACGGGCAGGGCTGTGCGTAAAATACTGCGCCCCGAGCGCGTCCAGTTCCTCCTGCGTCGCCTGGCTGCCGAGCGCAGCAAGATCTCGTGTCAGCGCCGGATTGGAGCCGATATAGGCTTCGTAAAAGAGTTCGTAGTTCCGAGGGATCGGCGCGACGCCCATGGAGCGCATGGCAAACGTGATCTGACCTGCCACGTCGGGAACCTGCGCCCTCGTTGGCGCTGCGGCCGTCGTCATGCGACTACTCCTCAATTGAATGTCAAATGCAGTCTTTAATTTGATAGCTGAGAAATATTGGGAAATGATTAAGAGAAGATATACCAATGATTACATGTGAAATTTGTCTATTCTTCTGCGTTATTTGCTTATCGTATTGATTTTTATCTGAGAAGCTGCAGAAGCGTTGCGGTAATTTCGCCTTATGGGCGAGTGGCGCAAAATAAAAAATCCAACCAGTCGTTTTAGTTGCTTTGACATTGTTTCAAATTTGTTGACAGTCGGTGTCGATCGGTCGCTCTATTGCGGATCGGCGAGAAGGCGCATGTTCCCCCGAAAGAGCCGCGTGGCTCCAACGGAAGGCAGAGATCATGGAAACCTCTCGTCACATTTCGCCCATCGTCCTTGCTGCAGTCATTGCAGGCTCCGTCGCGCTGATCCAGCAGGATGGTTTCTTCGACGGTGTATTTCGCAGCGACATTCTCGCCAGCGTGAAGGCGGAGGAGATCCTCAATGCTGCTGATCTCGCAAATCGGGTTGACACCGCCGCGGTCGACCATCGCGCGATCGCGGCGATCCATTAACGCCGATCAGCCGAGGTTGAATTCCTGGAAGAAGTCGTTGCCCTTGTCGTCGGTGACGATGAAAGCAGGGAAGTCTGCCACCTCGATCTTCCACACGGCTTCCATGCCGAGTTCCTGATACTCCAGCACCTCGACCTTCTTGATGCAGTCTTGCGCGAGGCGGGCAGCCGGTCCGCCGATCGAGCCGAGGTAGAAGCCGCCATGTGTCTTGCAGGCTTCGCGCACGGCGCGGGAGCGGTTGCCCTTGGCAAGCATCACCATGGAACCACCGAAGGACTGGAATTGGTCGACATAGGAGTCCATGCGACCGGCGGTCGTCGGGCCGAAAGAGCCGGAGGCGTAGCCTGCCGGGGTCTTGGCCGGGCCGGCGTAGTAAACCGGATGGTTCTTCATGTAGTCAGGCATGCCTACGCCCTTTTCCAGCCGCTCGCGGATCTTGGCGTGGGCAAGGTCGCGCGCGACGATGATCGTGCCGGTCAGGGAGAGGCGGGTCTTGACCGGGTGCTTGCTGAGTTCGGCCAGGATTGCCGGCATCGGCTGGTTGAGATCGATGCGGACCATGGAGTCCGACAGCTTCGACTCGTCGATCTCTGGCATGTACTTGGAGGGATCCGTCTCCAACTGCTCGACGAAGATGCCGTCGCGGGTGATCATGCCCTTCGCCTGGCGGTCGGCGGAACAGGAAACGCCGAGGCCGATCGGAAGGGATGCGCCGTGGCGGGGCAGGCGGATGACGCGCACGTCATGACAGAAATACTTGCCGCCGAATTGTGCGCCGACGCCCATCTGCTGCGTCAGCTTGTGGATTTCCTTCTCCATCTCGAGGTCGCGGAACGCATGGCCGCTCTCGGAGCCTTCGGTCGGCAGATCGTCGAGGTAGCGCGTCGAGGCGAGCTTGACGGTCTTCAGGTTCATTTCGGCGGAGGTGCCGCCGATTACGATCGCCAGATGGTAGGGGGGACAGGCTGCCGTACCCAGCGTAAGGATCTTCTCCTTAAGGAAGTCGATCATCCGGTCATGCGTCAGGAGCGACGGCGTGCCTTGGTAGAGGAAGGTCTTGTTGGCCGAACCGCCGCCCTTGGCGACAAACAGGAAGTCGTAGGTGTCGGTGCCTTCCTCGTAGATGTCGATCTGCGCCGGCAGATTGTTCTTGGTGTTCTTTTCCTCGAACATCTTGATGGGCGCCAGCTGCGAATAGCGCAGGTTCTTCTTCTCGTAGGCGTCCATGACGCCCTTGGCGAGAGCCGAGTAGTCCTCACCTTCGGTCCAGACGCGGCGTCCTTTCTTGCCCATTATGATCGCCGTGCCGGTGTCCTGGCACATCGGCAAGATGCCCCCTGCGGCGATGTTGGCGTTTTTTAGCAGGTCATAAGCAACGAAGCGGTCGTTGTCGGTCGCCTCCGGGTCTTCGAGGATCGAGGCGAGCTGCTTCAGGTGGCCGGGTCGCAGGAGATGGTTGATGTCGGCAAAGGCCGTTTCTGCAAGCAGGCGGATGCCTTCCGGCTCGACGGTCAGGATATCCTGCCCCTTGAAGCTGTCGACAGAGACGTAGTCGCTGCTGATCTTGCGGTATTGGGTGGAGTCTTTGCTGAGGGGGAAAAGATCGTCAGCCATCGAGGGACCTTTCATGCGGACCGAAATCGCAGATGATCTATTCGGGCGTCTTCGCAATTGCAATAATTCTAAAACCTGTCTGTTTTAGTCATGAAAATCTGGAAAACACCGCCGCGGGTACGGCGGTGTGAACTGTTTCAAGCAAGCGAGGAGGCAGGCTTACTTCGGGCCGATCATCGTTTCAGGGCGAACGATTGCGTCGTATTCCTCGACGGTGACGAGGCCACTCGCCAACGCTTCTTCCTTCAGGGTCGTGCCGTTCTTGTGCGCGGTTTTGGCGATCTTGGCGGCGTTGTCATAGCCGATCTTCGGAGCAAGCGCCGTGACCAGCATCAGGGACCGTTCGAGACCGGCCTTGATGTTGTCCTCGCGCGCTTCGATGCCGACGACGCAATTGTCGGTGAAAGAAACGGCGGCGTCGCCGAGCAGCTGCACCGACTGGAGGAAGTTGTAGGCCATCATCGGATTGTAGACGTTGAGCTCGAAATGCCCCTGGCTATCGGCGAAGGTGAGGGCCGCGTTGTTGCCGAAGATATGGATGCAGACCTGCGTCAGCGCTTCGCACTGGGTCGGGTTGACCTTGCCGGGCATGATCGAGGAGCCGGGCTCGTTCTCGGGAAGGGCGAGTTCGCCAAAACCGGCGCGGGGACCGGAGCCCAGCAGGCGGATGTCGTTGGCAATCTTGAAGAGCGCGGCGGCGGCCGCATTGATGGCGCCATGGCTGAACACCATGGAGTCATGGGCGGCGAGTGCTTCGAACTTGTTCGGGGCCGTCACGAAGGGCAGGCCGGTGATTTCGGCGATCTCGTCAGCGACCTTCTCGGCAAATCCAACAGGCGCGTTGAGACCGGTGCCGACCGCGGTGCCGCCCTGTGCAAGCTCGCAAAGGCCAGGAAGCGTCAATTCGATGCGCTTGATGGCGGAGCCGACCTGCGCTGCATAGCCGGAGAATTCCTGGCCAAGCGTCAGCGGCGTCGCATCCTGCGTGTGCGTGCGGCCGATCTTAATGATGTGGCTGAATTCGGTGACCTTCATGTCGAGCGCGGCGTGCAGGTGCTTCAAGCTCGGAAGCAGGTGGCGCACGATCTGCTCCGCACAGGCGATATGCATGGCCGTCGGATAGGTGTCGTTTGACGACTGGCTCATATTGACGTGATCGTTGGGATGCACCGGCTTCTTCGATCCCATGACGCCGCCCAACAATTCGATGGCACGGTTGGAGATCACTTCGTTGGCATTCATGTTTGACTGCGTGCCGGAGCCCGTCTGCCAGACAACGAGGGGGAAGTGGTCGTTGAGCGTGCCGTCGATCACTTCCTGCGCCGCGTCGACAATGGCGTTGCCGACCTCCGGATTGAGCTGACCGAGCGCCATGTTGGCACGCGCCGCCGCCTGCTTGACGATGCCGAGGGCGCGAACGATCGAAAGCGGCTGCTTCTCCCAGCCAATCTTGAAATTGCCGAGCGAGCGCTGAGCCTGAGCACCCCAATATCTGTCGTTCTGTACTTCGATCGGGCCGAACGTATCTGTTTCGGTGCGGGTGGAGGTCATGGTCATGCCTTTCTGTCGCGGTGCCTTCGGAGATGCGTCTTATAGGTCCGAAACGGGACGAAGAAAACTGCTGGAAATGCAAAATATGAATGTATAAATCATGTTATCGGCGGGTGATCAGTGGCCATTTAGACACGGCTAAATTTTTATATTTCAGTGCCTCGTTGGCCACTGTGTCCGAAGGCGAAAATAAAGTAAAAAATTAACTAATAATTTCATTATTTTGTGTGAACTGGGGCTCGGCATAAGCGTTTTCCGCGTTACTTTGGGTTGAGAGGCCCAAGGCTGGCGGCTGCGGCCAGTTTCTGCCATGTGACGCTCGCGCCGGATGAAACGAGTTTTAAGGCGGGCTTTTGCCCGCGATTTGAAGACAGCATGACACTGGGACTGGATAAAAGCATGACATTCTTTCTGAAAGGTGCGGCTTCCGCACTAGCGCTTTCCTGCGGCATGGCTGCGATGGGTTCCACGCCCGCGCACGCTTACACGTTGATGGATATGATCCGCGGGGATCGCGCTCGCACCCAGAGCACGATTGTCAATCCGAGGCCGTCGGTTCCGTCGTTTCTTCAGTCGGCTCCCGATGCGCCGCTGCCGAAGGTTTCGAGCCCGCGTTACTATACCTATCAGCCAGATGCGATGCGCTTCGTCGACACCGGCAAGTTTACCGATCCTGTGGTCACCGGGGCAGTTGCCGATGCATCGGCTGCGACCGAGGCAACGCCGTCGGTACAGCGCCGCTTCCTTATCGAGGCGAAGGTGCGCGCCCCCGTCGAAGTCGCCAGGGCGCTTGAGGCCTATTACGGCGATGTGAAGAATCCGCTGGTCTGGCTCGCTGGAACGGATGTCAACAATCGCGCCAAGGCGGCGATGGACGTTCTGGCGGATGCGGCATCGGTCGGTCTCGACCCGGCCGACTATGCGGTCCAGGTGCCGGCGGAGGATCCAACCAATCCGGATCCGGCAATCCGTGATCGCGCCCTGACGCAGTTTGAACTAGAGCTTTCCGCAAAGGTGCTCGCCTATGTCCAGGATACAGTTCGTGGTCGCGTCGATCCGAACAAGCTTTCCGGCTATCACGATTTCAAGCGTAAGGACGTGAACCTTGCGCCGGTGCTGAAGCTCGCCCGCATGAGCCCGAATATTGCAGCCTATCTCAGAAGCCGTACGCCTGATGCGCCGCAGTTCGTTGCACTCGAAGGCGAACTGGCGAAGTTGCGCGCAGAGGGAGCCAGCGAAGAGCGCATCGATATCGCGCTGAGCGGCCTGCTTCGTCCGGGCGACAACTCGTCCGAAATCCCGAACATCGTGAAGGCGATCGGCAAGCATGGCTCGGCCGCGCTCAAGGCGGAACATGCGACAACGCTCTCCGCCTATACGGGCAGCACCGAATATTCGCCTGAGATCGTTTCGCTCGTTGAAGGTTTCCAGAAGGAACATGGACTGAAGCCGGACGGCGTTATCGGCCAGGCGACGGTCCGCATCATGGCTGGCGGCGACAGCAACGCATCGAAGGTCGAGAAGCTGATTGTTGCGTTGGAGCAGGCCCGCTGGCTGCCGGCCGACCTCGGCTCGCGCTACGTCTTCATCAACCAGCCGGCCTATATGGTCTACTACCACAACGACAACAAGGAACAGTTGTCGATGCGCGTGGTGATCGGTCAGCCGTCGCACCAGACCTTCTTCTTCCAGGATCAGATCGAGACGGTCGAGTTTAATCCTTTCTGGGGTGTGCCGCAGTCGATCATCATCAACGAGATGCTGCCGCGCCTGCGCTCCGACCCGAGCTATCTGGACCGGATGGGCTATGAGGTAACGGTCGGCGGTCGCGCTGTGGCGTCGTCCAGCGTCGACTGGTACGGCTCGACGACCAACGTCTCCGTGCGCCAGCCGCCGAGCGACGACAATGCGCTTGGCGAACTCAAGATCCTTTTCCCGAATGCTCACGCCATCTACATGCATGACACGCCTTCGAAGAGCTTCTTCAAGCGCGATATGCGCGCCCTCAGCCATGGTTGCGTCCGCCTTGCCGAGCCACGCGCGATGGCAGCGGCCGTGCTAAACACGTCGGTGGACCAGATCGGCAAGGAGATTGCCACGGGCAAGAACCACGCCCTGCAGGTCCCGCAGAAGATCCCGGTCTACGTGGCTTACTTCACGGCCTGGCCGAACAAGGATGGTGTCATCCAGTATTTCGATGACGTATACGGCCGCGACGCCTATGTGCAGAAGGCTTTCGATGCGACGACGAAGGCGCGAGGCGCGCAGATTTGATCGCGCCGATGATATGACGGCGGCCGGGGAGCCGCCTTTTCTTTTTGCGATCGGCTTGCCGCCGCTGCGCGCGTTGCGGAAGCAAGCTCCGCGATCAATTCGTCGATCTGTGCAGGCTCCGAGAATCTCGACGGGATGTCGGAATAGTCGAATGGCACGGCGATCAAAACCATATCGGCTACTGCGACATCGTGCGCTGTCCGATGGTGCCTTCACTGAAAACCATTGGGATACCGGAAGGGCTTCCACACGGGAGACACTGGATTTGCACTCCGACGACGTCTCCCCAGCCGTTGGTGATGATCTCTCTTGCCCTATCGAGTTCTTCCTGTGTTGGGAAGAGCGGGTAGACTTCGGTACCAGAATGCTGAACCCGTGCCAGCTTTCCTTCCAAGTCGGCAGGCGCATACCCGCTATTCAGGAAGGCCCGCGTCTCCGTGTATAGGTATTCCATCCACAATCGGGCTGCGTTCGGATGCGGAGTGAACGCGCTGATGGCCTGGGCATAGACGCCACCGACGATGCCCGTCTTCGGCCTCACGATCTCAATCCTGGTTCGTCCTCCTGATCGTTCGCGATCAGTAGCTGCAAGGTAGTCCCAGCGAACGAGGATAGGCGTGCGCCCGTCCTCAAGCGAAGCAAGGCCGCCGACGATAGGAACGAAGTTGCCGCGGCGGCTGAGGTCTGCAAAGAAGCTCAGCCCCTGATCGGCTGCCTCGTCCACGTTGCCGTGAGCAGCTGACAGGCCCGCAGCGAAAATGCCTTGGATGGCTTGATTTGATGTCAGATTACCGGCGAGACCCACGGCATTTCTGTATTTCGGCGAGGCGAGGTCCGCCCAATCGGTCGGCATCGTCGTCACGATATCCGCGTTGACCTCGAAGGCAAGCGTGCCGTAGTAGCCGCTGTACCAGTATCCATCAGGTTCCTTGGCTGCGTCCGGAATGGCTTCCCACGCCGCCACCTTGTAAGGCCGCAGCAGGCCGTCCCTCTTCGCCGATAAGGCGAAAGGCAGACCGACGTCGATGACATCCGGCGCTTGCGGGTCGGCTGTGTCCCTCGCATTTCTGATGGTATTGATCACCTTGGCCGATCCCGCATCGGGCATAAGTTCGGTGATACCAAGGCCGTATTTCGCCTTGAAGCCGTCGATGATGTCCCCGTATCCCCACCAGTCGCGAGGCAGGCCGACAACGGTGAGGTGGCCCTCTGCCTTGGCAGCGGCCACGAGCTCGTCCGTCGGAGCTGCGGACGCAGGAGATGAAGAATTGAGACCGGCCATCCCGGCGAGCGCCGCCGTGCTACCTTGAACGAGAAATTTTCTGCGCTGGAAATCAGGCATATTTCCCACCCTGACGGTTCTGGAACGCAGTCGCACCGTCCATTCGTCGGTCACCTGAACAGGGACATGCGGGCTATGCGCAACCCACTTGGAACACGTATCAGTTGCGCATATCACGCATGCGGCATCGGACGATTTGCGACTTGCGCCTCGTATCCTGAATCTGCGCCTCTGCAAAAGAAGAGTCCATAGTCGAGGCTAGGCATGTCGCAAAACCTCCTTGCGTAGGTCAGGGTTTCGCGAGGTTTTTTTCGCGCGATCGGGTTAGGGGCTGGGCCGCGGGCCGCCTTTTCTTTTGCGTCAGCCTGCCGCCGCCGCCGGCGTTGCCGAGGTGAAGTCCTCGATCAATTCGTCGATCAGCGCAGGAGTTAACTCCTTGAAATGCGTAATCACGCTCGTTGGCCCGAGGGTCTCGACGGGGACGTCGGAATAGCCGAACGGCACGGCGATCGAAGGGACGCCGGCATTGCGGGCAACAAGAATGTCGTTGACGCTGTCGCCGATCATGACGGTCCTGCGGACATCGCCGCCGGCGCGCTCGATGGTTCCGAGAAGATGCTGGGCGTCGGGCTTCCTGACGGTGAAGGTGTCGCCGCCGGTAATGGCATCGAAATAATGGGTGAGTTCAAGCTTCTCGATCAGGTTGCGCGCCAGGCCTTCGAGCTTGTTGGTGCAAACGGCAAGCTTGCAGCCGGCACTCTTCAGTTGATCCATTGCCTCGACCAGGCTGGGGTAAGGCGCGGTATGTCCCGGCATGTTGTCGGTGTAGTGCGCAATGAAGCGGTTGAGCAGGGCAGGAAGCTGTTCCTGTGCCAACGGATGTCCTCGAAGACCGCAGGCCCGCTCGATCATGACCTTGGCGCCATGTCCGACGAGATGCGTGAGGTCGTCGTAGCTGACCGGCGCCACACCGATTGCCGCGATCGTATAATTCAGGCTCTCAACAAGATCGGTGTGAGTATCGAGCAGTGTTCCGTCAAGATCGAATACAACAAGGGCAGGGGTCAAGGATTGCGCCTTTCAGAAATGATGTCATCGGCAGTAGGTGATGAGGACCGGAAAAGCAATATTTGCCGGCAAAGGGGACGAGTTGCAAATGCCCACGGCTTTTCAAAAATCATTACGCTATTTTGGCTTTCGTTTGGCAAGCGAGCCGTGTAAACAGCACATCCAACGCAATAATTCGGAGTCAGCGGCGCATGGATGCCCGCGAAATGAAGATCAAGGCCGCCGAGGCCGCACTCGCTCATGTCGAATATGGCATGCGGCTTGGAATCGGAACCGGGAGTACTGCCGAAGAGTTTGTTCGGCTGCTCGCAGAGAAGGTTTCAACCGGCTTCAAGGTCGAAGGCGTGCCAACCTCCGAACGCACGGCAAGGCTTTGCGTCGAGCTCGGCGTACCGCTGAAGTCACTGGATGAACTGCCGGAACTCGATCTGACGATCGATGGCGCGGATGAGGTCGATTCCGACCTCACGCTCATCAAGGGTGGCGGCGGTGCACTGCTGCGCGAGAAGATCGTCGCTGCGGCATCTCAGCGCATGATCGTCATTGCCGACGAGAGCAAACTGGTCGAGACACTTGGCGCATTTCCGCTACCGATTGAGATCAATCCGTTCGGACTCGTATCGACACGCATGGCGATCGAAAAGAAGGCCTCGAAGCTTGGGTTGAGCGGCAGCCTGACGCTGCGGCAATCCGGTGGCGAAGACTTCATGACGGACGGCGGCCACTACATCCTGGATGCATCTTTTGGCCGCATTCCTGATGCAGAGGCGCTTTCAAACGAGCTGAATTCAATACCCGGAGTCGTTGAACACGGGCTCTTTCTAAAAATGGCGGCGCTTGCGATCATTGCAGGTCCAGCAGGCGCACGCACGCTGCGGGCGAACAGGTAACAGGAGCATTGAAACTCATGATTAAATTTGCAGGTCTTGGCCGTTTTGCTGCTGCGACCGTTATTTTCTCGGGCGTCGCATTCGGCTTTGCCGCACATGCGCAGGAAGCCTCTCCGGAGCAGCTGAAGGCGGCCCGCGCTGCGATCGACGCGATCGGCGCCACCGCACAGTTCGACAACATCCTGCCCGGCCTGGCTGAGCGCCTGAAGGCCGATCTCATCCAGGACTCGCCGAACTATCAGGATGCGATCACCGCTGAGGTCGACAAGCAGGCACTGGCCCTTGCACCGCGTCGCGCCGATCTCGAGAAGGAAGCCGCGCTGACCTATGCCAAGGCATTCTCCGTCGAGGAACTCAACGCGATCGCCGAGTTCTACAACTCGCCGGTTGGCAAGAAGCTGCTCAAGGATGGCCCGATCGCTTCGCGCGAAACCGTCAAGGCCGCCGATATCTGGGCGCAGGGCATCTCGCGCGATCTGCAGAAGCAGACGAGCGCTGAACTCGTGAAGGTCATCAAGGCCCCGCCACCGGCCGCCGATCCGGCGAACCCGGCTGCGACGGCCGCGCCGAAGCCAGCTGCACCGGCTGCTGCAAAGCCGAAGCCGTAAGAAGACGCGAACAACAGACCAAAAGCCCGGCATCGTCCGGGCTTTTGTTTTTGCGGCCGTCGATACTATATCACTTTCACCTCACCAGCCGATTCCATCCGGAGTTTCTCATGACGTCCTACGATTACGATCTCTTTGTCATCGGCGGTGGCTCAGGCGGTGTGCGAAGCGCCCGCGTTGCAGCCTCGCTCGGTAAGAAGGTCGCGATCGCAGAGGAGTACCGCTACGGCGGCACTTGCGTGATCCGCGGCTGCGTGCCCAAGAAGCTCTTCGTCTATGCGGCTCAGTTCCATGAGCATTTCGAGGATGCCGTGGGCTTCGGGTGGACGGTCGGCGAGAGTTCGTTCGACTGGAAGAAGCTGATTGCCGCGAAGGACAACGAGATCGCGCGCCTAGAAGGGCTCTACAAGAAGGGGCTTGCCGGCGCCAACGCCGAAATCCTGGAAACACGTGCCGAAATGGTCGACGCGCATACGGTCCGGTTGGTCAATACCGGCAAGACGGTGACCGCGAAGACCGTCGTGATCGCGACCGGTGGCCGCCCGAACCCGCACGCGGCTTTGCCTGGGAACGAGCTCTGCATTTCCTCCAACGAGGCCTTCCATCTGGAGGAGCTGCCGAAGGCGATTGTGATTGCGGGTGGCGGTTATATCGCGGTGGAGTTTGCCAATATCTTTCACGGCCTCGGCGTCGAGACGACGCTGATCTATCGCGGCGCCGAGATTCTGTCGCGCTTCGATCAGGACCTCCGCCAAGGACTGCACGAGGCGATGACCGCCAAGGGCATCCGCATCCTCTGCCATGATATGCTGCAGAAGGTATCGAAAGAGGACGGTCGTCTTTCCGTCGAGACGCTGAAGAACGGCACGCTGGCGGCCGATGTCGTGATGCTGGCGCTCGGTCGCATTCCGAATACGGAAGGCCTAGGCCTGGAAGCCGCCGGTGTGAAGACTGACGAGCGCGGAGCGGTGGTGGTCGACGAATATTCTCGCACCAACGTCCCGAACATCTATGCGCTTGGCGATGTCACCGATAGGGTACAGTTGACGCCGGTGGCGATCCACGAGGCGATGTGCTTCATCGAGACGGCGTACAAGGACAATCCGACCAAGCCTGATCACGAGACGATCGCAACGGCGGTCTTCTCGCAGCCGGAGATCGGTACCGTGGGACTGACCGAGGAGGAAGCGGGCAAGCGCTACAAGGAGCTCGAGGTCTACCGTGCGCAGTTTCGGCCACTGAAGGCGACGCTGTCGGGGCGTGGCGAGAAGATGATCATGAAGCTGATTGTGGACGCTGCCAGCCGAAAGGTCGTCGGCGCGCATATCCTCGGCCACGATGCCGGCGAAATGGCACAGATCCTCGGCATCACGCTGAAGGCGGGCTGCACGAAGGACGATTTCGACCGGACGATGGCGGTGCATCCGACGGCCGCGGAAGAGCTCGTCACAATGTATGCCCCGAGCTATCGCATTCGGGATGGTGTTCGCGTCTGACGCCAGTCAGCTGGTAATGCGCGGCGTTTGGATCACCTTGAGGAAGAACGCCTTCATGACGCCTCATTAGAATTGCCGGCGTTTTTCCGGGGCAAGCTTAAATTGGATACAAACCGTCTTGGTATAGTGATCGTTGATCGCACGTTTTTTGTTTGAAAGTACGTCACCGAATTCCTTTATATCGCGCGTTGGTCGTCGACTTAATCGTCAGTGCCGTAGAGCGGAACGCCGCTATGCAAGATGGCACTAAAGGGTTATAAGCCGCCCAACATTTTTAGGACGGAACATCCGGACGGACCGGATGCTGGAGCAGGTGAGTAAGATGGCAGAGAATTGGACACCGAGTAGTTGGCGGCAAAAACCGATCCAGCAGGTTCCGGACTATCCGGACCAGGCCGCATTGGCAGCAACGGAAGCCCAGCTCGCATCCTATCCGCCTCTCGTCTTTGCGGGTGAAGCACGCCGGCTGAAGAAGCATCTCGCCAACGTTGCAGAAGGCAACGGTTTCCTGCTGCAGGGTGGCGATTGCGCCGAGAGTTTTGCCGAGCATGGCGCCGACAACATCCGCGACTTCTTCCGCGCGTTCCTGCAGATGGCCGTCGTCCTGACCTTCGGCGCGCAGTTGCCGGTGGTCAAGGTCGGCCGCATCGCCGGGCAGTTCGCCAAGCCGCGCTCTTCCGGCATCGAGACCCAGGATGGCGTGTCGCTGCCGAGCTACCGTGGCGACATCATCAACGGCATCGAGTTCACGGAAGAGTCACGTATTCCGAACCCGGAGCGCCAGGCGATGGCCTATCGCCAGTCGGCCGCTACGCTGAACCTGCTGCGCGCCTTCGCGATGGGTGGCTACGCCAACCTCGAGAACGTCCATCAATGGATGCTCGGCTTCGTCAAGGATAGTCCGCAGGGTGAGCGCTACCGCAAGCTTGCCGGCCGCATCAGCGAAACCATGGACTTCATGAAGGCGATCGGCATCAGTGCGGAAAACAATCCGAGCCTGCGCGAGACGGACTTCTTCACCAGCCACGAAGCGCTGCTGCTTGGCTATGAAGAGGCGCTGACGCGCGTCGACTCGACGTCTGGCGACTGGTACGCGACTTCGGGCCACATGATCTGGATCGGCGACCGCACGCGCCAGGCAGACCATGCCCACGTCGAATACTGCCGTGGCATCAAGAATCCGATCGGCTTGAAGTGCGGTCCGTCTCTGCAGGCGGACGATCTTCTGAACCTGATCGACATTCTCAATCCTGAGAATGAAGCGGGCCGGCTGACGCTGATCTGCCGCTTCGGTCACGACAAGGTGGCCGAGCATCTGCCGCGCCTTATCCGCGCGGTCGAACGCGAAGGGCGCAAGGTCGTCTGGTCGTGCGATCCGATGCACGGCAACACGATCACGCTGAACAACTACAAGACGCGTCCGTTCGAGCGGATCCTGTCGGAAGTCGAAAGCTTCTTCCAGATCCATCGCGCAGAAGGTTCGCATCCGGGCGGCATCCACATCGAGATGACCGGCAAGGATGTGACGGAATGCACCGGCGGCGCCCGCGCCGTCACGGCCGAGGATCTGCACGATCGCTACCACACGCATTGCGACCCGCGTCTCAATGCCGACCAGGCGCTCGAACTGGCCTTCCTGCTGGCCGAGCGCATGAAGGGCGGGCGCGACGAAAAGCGCATGGCCGTCAACGGTTGATCGAAAATAGAAGAAAAAGCCCCGCCTTGTGCGGGGCTCAGACCGCTGACAAACCCGTCGATATTTTCGGCGGGTTTTGTTTTTGGCGATTTGATTTTTGCTGCGGTGTTTTGGTGGAGGCGAGGCAGGGGCGTTGGCTCACGCGGTGGCCGGTTTTGGCGCTCTTGTCAGCGCCATTGCGATCTTCTTGATGTTTTGGGCGGCCGCAGCCAACAGGCACTGGCATGCGACGCGGGTGAGACTTCGGAAGCGGGCATAGCGATGGCCATGAAGCTGTTTGGCATCGGCAAAGGATCGCTCGACCGTCTCCTTGCGACGCTTGTAGATTGCCTTGCCCCAAGGGGTCAGGCGGTGGGCATCGGTGCGCTGGCGGGCATCGGCCCAGACATGGCGGGTGATGGTGCGTGTCGCCGTGGCGTTATTGGTGCACGACGCCAGCAACGGACAATCGCGGCAGATGGCCGGATCCGAACGATAGTGGCGATAACCATTGCGGTCGGTGGTGGCATAGGCGAGCAGTTGGCCTTCGGGGCAGCGATAACCGTCGGTCTCGGGCTCATAGTCGAACTTCGACTTGCGCATCATGCCGGCTCTGGGCGGGGTCGGATTGCGATAGCCGGTGACACCGAGGATGGTACGGTCTTCCAGACCCTTGGCGATGCCGGGTGTCGCATAACCAGCATCCAGGCCGACGGCGCCGACCGCGAAGCCGAACCGCTCACGCTGCCGGTCGAGCCGCTCGAGATAGACGATACTGTCATGCACATTGGCAGGCGTCACATGGGTGTCGGTGATGATCGCAAGCTTGCCGTCCACCGTGCGGTGGTCGAGATAGAAGAAGCCCTTCGGCTTGCCGTCGCGCACCATATAGCCGCTGTCGGGATCGGTACGCGACACCTTGGTTTCCTTCACCTGCGGCTCACGCTCTTTTGTCCTTCAGCGGCTTCTGACCGTGCAGCTTACGCTCAGCCTCGATCGCCGCATCCAGGTCGGCCCAGTAGTCGGAGCGCGACTTCTCGATCATCGCAAGATCGTACTTGCCCTTGTTGGCGTTGGCCTTCAGATGCGTCGAATCCGTATAAAGCACCGTGCCGTCGACCAGCCCATGACGGATCGCCTGCTCAACGATATGGTCAAAGATGTCCTGGGCGACCGAGGTGTCGTTGAAGCGCCGGCGGCGGTTCTGCGACAGCGTCGAGGCGTCGAACACGGGATCCGTCAGCTTCAGCCGCAGAAACCAGCGGTAGGCGACGTTGACCTCGATCTCGCGCACCAACTGACGCTCCGAGCGCACGCCGAACAGGTAACCGATGAACAGCGCCTTGAACATCAGCGTCGGGTCCAGCGGCGGCCGGCCATTGTCAGGGCAGTAGAGCCCGGCAACACGATCATGGATGAACGAAAAGTCGATCACCGCATCGATCTTGCGAAGCAGGTGATCCTTCGGCACCAGGCTGTCGAGCGTCACCATCTCAAGAGCCGTCTGGGTGGGAGCAGGTTTCTTCAACATGTCCCAATGAATCACAAACCCCTGGACCAAGCCAGGAGTTTGTCAGCGGTCTGGCCCGGCTGATGCCGGGCTTTTTTGTTGTGCGCGCAGCATGGGCGCATTCTTGTGGGTGGAAGTCCCACCGTAAGCTGGTCACAGCGAGCGAAATGAAGCGCAACTGCGGAAGGGTGACCAACCGTGGGGAGGAAGCGTGGATCGAACCTGCGGGCCGATGGACAAGAACCGGATATGTGATGATCCCGAAGCCAGGGGGCGGCGAGCGCGAGCTTGGCATCCCCAGGGTGCTGGACCGTCTGATCCAACAGGCGCTCCTGCAAGTCCTCCAGCCTATTCTTGATCCGACTTTTAGTCAGCACAGCTACGGCTTCCGTCCTGGAAGGAGTGCACACGATGCCGTCCTGGCGGCGCAATCGTTCGTGCAGTCCGGACGGCGGGTTGTCGTGGACGTTGACCTGGAGAAATTCTTCGACCGGGTTGACCATGACATCCTGATCGACCGTCTGCGCAAGAAAATCCCCGATCTCGGCGTGATCCGCTTGGTACGGGCCTATCTGAACGCCGACATTGTTGATGGGGGTGTGGTCCTCAAGCGGACCCGAGGCACGCCGCAGGGTGGGCCGCTGTCGCCGCTTCTGGCCAATGTGTTGCTGGATGAGGTGGACAAGGAACTTGAACAGCGGGGCCATGCCTTCTGCCGCTATGCCGACGACTGTAACGTCTACGTGCGGTCACAGCGGGCGGGCGAGCGGGTGATGGCTCTGCTGCGGCGTCTCTATGGCCGACTTCGCCTTAAGGTGAACGAGACCAAGAGCGCCGTTGCCACCGTCTTCGGCCGCAAATTCCTCGGCTATGCTTTCTTCAAAGCACCAGGGCGGGTGGTCAAGAGACGGGTTGCCGACAAGGCAATCAAGGCGTTCAAGGAGCGCATTCGCGAACTGACACCGCGCGTGACGGGTCGATCCCTGAAAGCGGTGGCAGAACGGCTGCGCCTCTTCGTGCGCGGATGGAAAGCCTACTTCCGGCTGGCGCAAACACCTCGGGTCTGGCAAGCGCTGGACGAGTGGATGCGCCATCGTGTGAGGGCAATCCAGCTCAAGCAATGGAAGCACGGCAGGACGATCTTTCGGGAAATGATGGCAAGGGGAGCGAAACCTGGGGTGGCCCAGCAAGTGGCAGCAAATGCCGGTCGCTGGTGGCGCAACAGCGGCAAGCTCCTTAACGCCACCCTCACCATTAGATGGGCTGACCAACTTGGAATGCCCAGGCTCGTCTAACCTCAATCTCTCGAACCGCCCGGTGCGGACCCGCATGCCGGGTGGTGTGGCAG
>NZ_LNCD01000082.1 GCF_001542405.1 Rhizobium altiplani | reverse complement strand
GCCTTCGAGACGACCCGTGAACGCGGCGTCTTCGATGCCTTCGCGCGGGTGTTTGCCGAACGCGGATTGCCGCTTGCCATCCGCTCCGACAACGGCCTGCCCTTCGCCAGCCCGAACGGGCTCTACAATCTCTCGAAGCTGTCGGTCTGGTGGCTGAGGCTCGGCATCGTCTTCGAGCGCATCCGCCCCGGCCATCCGCAGGAGAACGGCCGCCATGAGCGCATGCATCTGACGCTGAAGAAGGAAGCCACCCGCCCGCCGGGACGCAATATCCTGCAGCAGCAGATGCGCTTCGACGCATTCATCAGCGAATTCAACACGGAAAGACCGCACGAGGCCCTGTCGATGAAGGTGCCGGCCGAAGTCTACCAGACCTCGGCCGGCACCTATGAAGGGCTGCCCGAGATCAGCTACCCCTTCCACGACCGCGATGCCATCGTCACCAATTGCGGCCGTCTGTGCATCCATCGCAAGAAGATCAACATCTCAACCGTCATGGCCGGCCAGAAGCTCGGCCTGAAGAAGTCGACGACGGCATTTGGCTCGTCAGCTTCCTGCGCTATGATCTCGGATATATCGACCTCGAACAGAGGACATTGCAAACAATCGACAACCCGTTCGGCACGAGGTTGTCACCGATGTCTTAGGTACCGATTGTGACCTATGTGTCCGGGTCGGACAATAAAAAACGTGGCGGAAGAGGTGGGATTCGAACCCACGGTACGGTTTCCCGCACGCCGGTTTTCAAGACCGGTTCCTTAAACCACTCGGACACTCTTCCATGCAGTTGATTTGAAGCGGGCTCGAAACCCGCGCACCTGCGGTTGCCTGACGCCATCAGCTCAGGCTATGCAGCGTTTAAAGCCGTTCGGCGGCAGCGTCAACTGGTTCTGTACGGTACCCGGAAGGGCAGCAGAGGAGAGAAGCTCCCCGTTGCTGAAACGCCCAGCCGGGCTGAACCGACTCCGTTATTCAGAATCTTAAATTAGTGAATTATTAACCATATTAATTAGAATTGTCCCTATCTTGGCGAAATGCTTCGCAAATTTGCCATGAAGGCCGCATGATTAAAGTCTCGTTAGGTTGGTGGGATTAGGGGTGTCTTGTCCGGATCGGGCAGATTTCTTAACCATAACGGTCTTGAGCGGCGTGGGACATATGAAACGAGAGTACGGGGCGGCGTCATTCGCAACGGGAATGCGATGGGTAGGGCTGTCGCTGATCTGCGCAACGGTTACGGCTTGCGGTTCCTCGCCTACGCCCACAAAACGCACTCACGGCAAGGAGTATTTCTCGGAGAAGGAATACGGCGTCAAGGCCAGCCCCCGTGTTGCCACCGGCAACAACATCCCGAAAGGCGGCGGCCGCTATATGGTCGGGGACCCCTACGTGGTGAAGGGGAGGTGGTACTACCCGAAGGAAGATTTCTCCTACAACAAGGTTGGTGTTGCGTCGTGGTACGGCTCGGCCTTTCATGGCCGTTTGACCGCGAACGGCGAAGTCTATGACCAGATGCACCTTTCCGCCGCGCATCCAACGTTTCCGCTGCCGAGCTATGCACGCGTGACGAATACGGAAAACGGCGCGTCCATTATCGTGCGTGTCAACGATCGTGGTCCGTATCACGAAGGGCGCATTATCGACCTGTCCAATAAGACGGCGGACATGCTTGACCTGCAGCACAGTGGTACCGGAAACGTCCGCGTCCAGTATGTGGGGCGTGCCCGGATGGATGGGCATGATATGCCTTATCTGATGGCCTCCTATGTGCCGAAGGGCAGCCGCATTCCGGGCATCAACCCGGGTGGCGGGCAGATTGCCACCGGTGTTATGGTCGCCTCCAACAGCAAGCGCATAACCGCAGACCAGCTCCAGAGCTTCGGCGGTTTCACGCCCGAGCCGGAGAATGTTCCTGTGCCGGTCTCGGCGACGTCCTATGCCGGCTCGACTCCGAGCGCGCGCTACAATGCTGCGCCTGTCCCGACGCCGATGCCGTCACCGTCTTTTGGCGGCGTCGCGCCCCTGGCGGAGCCGGCGGCCGCTCAGATGATCGTCCTCCCGGAATTTGGTCCTTTCCCATATGAACGCCCCTATGGAGGGCAGCGCTCTCTCGCAATGGGGTATCAGGAAGAGGGCGCCAAAACTGTTACCGTCGAACTCGCTTTCGACGCCGTGATGGTTCGCAACGACGGCCTCACGCAGGACTCGATCCTGGCATCCGTCAAGCGTCAAAAGACAGCCGCCGCGCGCGGCGAATAACGGCGGCCATTGCGTCGCTCCAGGTCCGTTGTTAGCATCGTCGAGCTCGACCGAGCTGTGGGGTTTTTCGGTGTTCAAGCGTTTCGTTGGCCTCTGTGTTTGTCTTCTGCCTTTCGCAACGGTTGCCGCTGCCGCGAGCGGTGATGCCAACGCTTCATTCGTGACCAAGGCGGCCCAAGCCTACATGGTCGAGGCGTCTACCGGGACCGTGCTTCTTGCCAAGAACGAGAATCAGACCTTCTCGCCGGCGTCACTCGCGAAGCTGATGACGGTGGATCTCGTCTTCGACGCCCTTTCGAAGAACCAGATCACCCTCGACACGCAGTATCCGGTTTCGGAATACGCCTGGCGAACTGGGGGGGCGCCGTCGCGCACGGCAACGATGTTTGCCGCGCTCAAGTCGAACGTCCGCGTCGAGGATCTGATCAAAGGCATTGCCATTCAGGGCGCCAACGACAGCTGCATCGTTCTCGCTGAAGGCATGAGCGGCAGTGAGCCGGCCTTTGCGGCTGCCATGACGCGGCGTGCTAAAACGCTCGGTATGGAGCGGTCCATCTTCGGGAATTCGACCGGGCTGCCTGACGGCAAAAGCAGGACGACGGCGCTCGACATGGTGACGTTGGCGGCGGAACTGCAAATGTCCTATCCGAACCTCTATTCCTATTTTGCGCAGCCTGATTTCGAGTGGAACAGGATTTTCCAGCGCAACCGCAATCCTTTGCTTGGTTTCGGCATGGGTGTTGATGGCCTGGCGACCGGCTTTGCCGAGGGAGAGGGCTATTCCATCGTCGCCTCCGCCGAACGCGATGGCCGGCGGCTCTTCATGGCCTTGGGCGGCATTGCCTCCGACAAGGAGCGCACCGAAGAGGCCAAGCGCGTGCTCGAATGGGGGCTGACCGCCTTCGAAAGCCGTCAGATTTTCGCCGACGCCGAGGTGATCGGCGAAGCAAGCGTCTACGGTGGAACCTCCCGAAGCGTTGATCTCGTCGCAAAGTCGCCCGTGAGTGTCTATGTACCGATCAGCAATCCCGAGCGGCTGTCGGCGCGCATCGTCTACCATTGGCCGTTGATGGCTCCCGTGGAGGCCGGCCATGAAATAGGGACGCTGCGCATCTTCGCGGGCGGTCGCCTGTTGCGTGAGGTACCCCTTTATACGAAGGAGACCGTGGAGGTTGGCTCTTTGAGCAGCCGCGCCGTCGACGCGCTGATGGAACTCGGCGAGACGCTGTTGTTCTCCTGGCTGTGGGATAAGCCTGAACCCACCTGATCGCCGAATTCGCTATTCAGGGTGAGAGTTACCGTCGAGCGGTTTCGCTTTTCGCTGCCTTCCGTTAAATGTACGGCAGTGGTGCGGGTGACCGCCGTAATGCAGGAATTAGTCATTGCCATCCGGTACTGGGTTGTTTGTAACGTTTGAAGGCGGGGAGGGCGCGGGCAAGTCGACGCAGATCCGCCGCCTTGCTGAGTCTCTCCGTGCCCGCGGTCATGACGTGCTTTTGACACGGGAGCCGGGCGGTTCTCCGGGCGCCGAGGCTGTGCGTCACGTGCTTCTGTCGGGTGCTGCCGAAGCCTTTGGAACCCGCATGGAGGCAATCCTCTTCGCAGCGGCACGCAATGATCACGTCGAGGAAGTCATCCGGCCGGCTTTGATGACCGGCAAGGTGGTCCTTTGCGATCGCTTCATGGATTCGTCGCGGGTCTATCAAGGCGTGACCGGGAATCTTGAGTCGGAATTCATCGAGGCGCTGCAGCGCGTCGCCGTCAATGGTATCGTTCCCGACTGCACGCTTGTCTTCGATCTGCCGGCGCTGGCGGGTCTGGAGCGCGCCCGGAGGCGAGGCGCTGCTGGCGACGTCGCCCCGGACCGTTTCGAGAAGGAGGAGCTCGAAACGCACGAGAAGCGCCGAGAAGCGTTTCTCGATATTGCCGCCCGGGAGCCTGACCGTTGCCACGTCATCGATGCGACGCGGTCCGAAGAGGTCATTGCCGCCGAGGTTCTGGAGACCGTCTGGCGGCAACTGCCGCATGCGACAGCGACCAAGTTAGCGGAAGCAACTCATGAACGATGAACGACCGGGATTGCTTGACGGTGCCATCTGGCCAGCCGAAAACATGAAGCTATTCGGCCATGATGACGCCGAGGCCTTCCTCGCGCAGTCGTATCGGTCGGGCAAGGGCCACCATGCGATCCTGATCGAGGGACCGCCGGGCGTCGGCAAGGCAACGCTTGCCTTCCGCTTCGCCAATCATGTCCTGACGCATCCCGATCCGGCCGGCGCGCCGGATCGGTTGGAGGATCCGGATCCGGCCTCTCCTGTCAGCCGCCAGATCGCCTCGGGCGCCTCGCATAACCTGCTGCACCTGGCGCGGCCCGTCGATGAAAAGACGGGGAAGATGAAATCCGCAATCACGGTCGATGAGGTCAGGCGGGCAGGGCGCTTCTTCTCGCAGACGTCGGGCACCGGCAATTGGCGCATTGTCATCATCGATCCTGCCGATGACATGAACCGCAATGCCGCGAATGCGATCCTGAAAATCCTCGAGGAGCCGCCGAAACGCGCACTGTTCCTGCTTATCTCCCATGCGCCCGGTAAGCTGCTGCCAACCATTCGTTCGCGCTGCCTGCCGCTGAAGCTCGCGCCGCTTGGCGACAGTGCTCTCGGTGCGGCGCTCGCCCATCTCGGTATCGAGGCCAACCGCGACTTGCTTGCGGCGGCAAATGGCAGCGTAGGCGAGGCGCTGAAGCTGGTGAACTACGGCGGCAGCGATATCATCGCTGCTTACAACGATGTATTGGGTGCGCAGGGGGCATCTGCCCGCAGGGCTATGCATCGGCTGGCGGATGCGCTTTCCGGGAAGGACAGTGACACAATCTTTGAATTTTTCACCGGCCACGTCGGCGAGGACTTGATGCAGAAGGCACGGGCTGCGGCGATGGCAGGGCAGGTGGCTGCCGCGGAGAGGCTGGCCCGCCTGCATTCAGACATTGGCGAGCGGCTGACCGTTTCGGATGCCTACAATCTGGATCGCAAGCAGACGATCCTCAGCATCCTTGGAGATATCAAGGAGCCCGGCCCCTGATCAGGTTGCCAGCAGCTTCCATGCGACGACGGCAAGCGTCAGCGCCAGCACGATGCGGATTGTCCGTTCGTGGAGCTTAGGTGCGATCAGGCTGCCCGCGATAATCCCGGGGATCGAGCCGACCAGCAGGGCAAACAGCATTCCCCAGTTGATCTCGCCGATCACCCAGTAGCCCATCCCGCCGATCAGTGTCAGCGGGACGGCGTGAACGATATCGGAGCCAACAATTTCGCGAACATCGAGGCGCGGGTAGAGGACCAGCAGTACCGTCACGCCGAGCGCCCCTGCGCCCACCGACGTCAGCGTCACGAGGGTGCCTAGCACCAGCCCGAGGACCATTGTCCAGATGGCGATCGTGAGCGGCTTGGGCGGAGAGCGCTCTCCAATCGAGCGAAGCGCGAGCGCGAGGACTTGCTTGCGAAAGATCAGCATAAATGCGGTCATGACAAGCAACCAACCAAGGGCCATTGTAATCGTGTGGGCGACCTCGACGCTCCTGCGATCGACTCCCGCCATCAGCCAGAGCGTCAGCAGAGCGGCCGGGACGCTTCCGGCAGCCAAGCAGCCTACAATGCGCCAATTTACCCTGCCATGCATGCCGTGAACTGCTGTTCCGGCTGTCTTGGTCACAGCTGCGTAGAGCAGATCGGTTCCGACGGCTGTCGCTGGATGAACCCCGAAGAGAAGTACCAGCAACGGCGTCATCAGCGACCCGCCACCGACACCCGTAATGCCGACCAAGGCGCCGACAAGAAGCCCGGAGAGGGAATAGAGGGGATTGAAGCTGAAAAGGTCGGTCAAATAGGAGACCTCGAGCCCTGCGCGTGAATGGTGCTGCCGAGTGCTGAATATGTCACGTCGCTGATGCCCGCCCTTTGAATTTTCTTTGGGTAGAATGCCCCCAGAATCGAGTCAAGTGCAGCACGCCGGCGAACGGCAAATCGCCTGCTTTCGAAACTTGCTGTTTCGCTTCGCCATGACTTGCGCTAAGAGCGGCTGACAAATTTTATAGAGTAAGCCGGACACGAATGGCCGCCATGACAGACAAGACACCGTTTTACATCACCACCGCGATTTCATACCCGAACGGCAAGCCGCACATCGGCCATGCCTATGAACTGATTGCGACGGACGCAATGGCGCGCTACCAGCGCCTCGACGGCAAGGATGTCTTCTTCCTGACGGGTACCGACGAGCACGGCCAGAAGATGCAGCAGACGGCCCGAGCCGAGGGTATGTCGGCCCAGGAGCTTGCAGATCGCAATTCCAGTGCGTTCCAGTCGATGGGGCAGCTCCTCAACGCCTCGAACGACGACTTCATTCGCACGACGCAGGAGCGTCACCACGAGACGTCGCAGAACATCTGGAACCTGATGGCTGACAATGGCGACATCTACAAGGATTCTTATGCCGGCTGGTACTCGGTTCGCGACGAAGCCTACTATCAGGGAAGCGAGACGGAGCTGCGCGCCGATGGGGTGCGCTACGGACCGCAAGGCACGCCTGTCGAATGGGTGGAAGAGGCCAGCTACTTCTTCAAGCTTTCCGAATATCAGGACAAGCTGCTCGCGCACTACGAAGCCAACCCTGACTTCATCGGGCCTGCCGAGCGGCGCAACGAGGTCATCTCCTTCGTCAAGTCGGGACTGAAGGATCTCTCGATTTCACGCACGACCTTCGATTGGGGCATCAAGGTGCCGAACGACCCTGATCACGTCATGTATGTCTGGGTCGATGCCCTGACCAACTACATTACGGCGACCGGGTACATCGAGGATCGCAACGGTCCCCGCGCCAAGTACTGGCCGGCGGACGTTCATATCATCGGCAAGGACATCATCCGCTTCCACGCGGTCTACTGGCCGGCCTTCCTGATGTCCGCCAAGCTGCCACTTCCCAAGCGCGTCTTCGCGCACGGCTTCCTGCTCAACAAGGGCGAGAAGATGTCGAAGTCGCTCGGCAACGTCGTCGATCCCGTCAATCTGGTGAACCATTTCGGCCTCGACCAGGTGCGCTATTTCTTCCTCCGCGAAGTCTCCTTCGGTCAGGACGGCAGCTACAGCGAAGAGGCGATCGGCACGCGCATCAACTCCGACCTTGCCAACGGCATCGGAAACCTTGCCAGCCGCTCGCTGTCGATGATCGTCAAGAACTGCGACGGCAAGGTCCCGGAATGCGGTCCGCTGACAGACGAGGACAAGACCATGCTGGCGCAGGCCGACGCGCTGCTCGCGTCGACGCGTGACGACATGAACAAGCAGCTGATCCATCGCGCGCTCGCGTCGATCATCGCTGTCGTTTCCGAGACCGATCGCTACTTCGCCGGCCAGGAGCCCTGGGCGCTAAAGAAGACCGATCCGGCGCGCATGGGCACCGTCCTCTACGTCACGGCCGAGGTCGTCCGCCAGATTGCCATCCTGTTGCAGCCTTTCGTGCCTGAATCGGCCGGCAAGCTGCTTGATCTGGTTGCGGCTCCTGCCGACAAGCGCGACTTCGCGGCGCTCGGCGAAGCCGGCCGCCTCATCGCAGGCACGGCGCTCGAAGCGCCGAAGCCAGTGTTCCCGCGCTACGTGGCGCCGGAAGCGTGAGGACCTCATGCTGATCGATACGCATTGCCATCTGGATTTCGCCGACTTCGAGGAGGAGCGGGACGAGATCGTCAAGCGCGCCCACGACGCGGGTGTCAAGCAGATGGTGACGATCTCGACGCGGGTGCGCAAGCTGGACGCGCTGCTGGCCATCACCGAGAAATATCCGTCTGTTTTCTGTTCCGTCGGCACGCATCCGAATAATGCCGGCGATGAGCTCGATATCCAGACGGAAGATCTCGTGCGTCTGGCCAATGCCCACGAGAAGATTGTCGCGATCGGCGAGGCCGGCCTTGACTATTTCTACGATACGCAAAAGCCGGAGGACCAGCAGACCGGGCTGCGGCGCCACATTGACGCTTCGCGCGAGACGCAGCTGCCGCTCGTAATCCATAGCCGCAGCGCCGACGGAGACATGGCTGCGATCCTGACAGAGGAAATGGGGAAGGGGGCGTTTCCCTTTATCCTCCATTGCTTCTCGTCTGGCGCTGAACTCGCAAGGATCGGCGTCGACCTGGGCGGCTACGTGTCCTTCTCCGGTATCCTGACCTTCCCGAAGTCGGAGGAACTTCGTGATATCGCCAAAACGGTGCCGCAGGATCGGCTTCTTGTCGAGACCGACGCGCCCTACCTTGCGCCAAAGCGCTGGCGCGGCAAGCGCAACGAACCGTCCTATGTCGTGAACACGGCCGAGGTTCTGGCCGAGACGCTCGGCCTCAGCCATGCCGAGATGGCGCGGATCACGACGGAAAACGCATTCCGCATTTTCTCAAAGATGCCTAGGATCTGACAGCGTGGGCTATAGGCGGCGTTTCACCATTCTCGGCTGTTCGTCGTCGCCCGGCGTTCCACGCATCACCGGCGATTGGGGTGCCTGCGACCCGACCAATCCGAAGAACCGCCGCACCCGCGCGGCGTTCATGGTCCGGCAATATGATGACAACGGCGGCGTCACGACCGTTGTCATCGATACCGGGCCGGATTTTCGCGAGCAGATGATCGCGGCCCGCGTCACTCACATCGACGCTGTCCTCTATACTCATGCCCATGCCGACCACATCCATGGCCTCGACGATCTGCGTGGCTATTTCTATGGCGCGCAGCAGCGGGTTCCGATTCACGCCACGCGTGAGACGATGGACCGCATTCGACAAGGGTTCGGCTACTGCCTTGAAACGCCGCCCGGCAGCAACTATCCGCCGATCGTCGAAGCAAAGGTCATCGGAAGCCTCGACGTCCCGGTGCGGATCACCGGCGCGGGCGGAACGATCTCGATCCGGCCGCACCTGCAGCAGCATGGCGACATATACTCGCTTGGCATTCGCGTTGGCGACGTCGCTTATTGCAGTGATATCAGTGACTTTCCGCCTGAAACTGTCGAAAAACTTCAAGAGCTCGACGTCCTAATCATCGATGCCTTGCAATATCGCTATCATCCGAGCCATCTGTCGCTCGAGCAATCGCTCGACTGGATTGAGCGCCTGAAGCCGAAACGGGCGATCCTGACCCATATGCATACGCCGCTCGACTATGACACGGTCATGGCCGAAACGCCCGATCATGTGGTTCCGGCTTATGATCAGATGAGCTTCGATATCGAACTGGTCGAACTGGAAAGCGGCTGACGACCTGCATGATGTCGCGCGGTGTAACGATCGCAGTTTGCCTGTTGTTGAGGTGTCGCGGTTTTTGTTGTTTCGCTGGCGCTGAAAGCGCGAAGTGATTTAATCGGCACATCAGCATCCAGCGATAAGCGCCGAAAGAAAAAGCGATTTGGCGATGTTGGCGTACGGCTGATAGTTATGCGCTCCTTCGCAGATCTAGATAAGTGATGGTTCCATAATCTATCTTATCCGATCTATGGATGTAGCCGGGTGGGTTCTAGAATGAAGTGCGACTTGCTAATGATCTCAATGGGTTATCAATTGCAAGGACGATGCAATGAAGCGCACCTACTCTCAGATTGGATTGGACGAACGCCGTAAGATTGCCCGTTGGAGGTTGGCTGGGCTCAGTATTGACGCCATTGCAGAGAAGCTCGGAAGGCATCGTTCGACGATCTTTCGCGAAGTCCGGCGCAACATATTCGTCGACAAGGAAGTTCCTGATCTCAGCGGCTACTACTGCGTGACCGCGCATCAGATGGCCCGTGATCGCCGTTTAAAGCTGCGCAAGCTCGCGCGCTTCTCGCATGTCCGGCAATCGGTGATCGAGCGGATCGTACACGGCTGGTCACCGCAGCAGATTGCCGGTCGGATGCGCCTGGAGCACCATCCGATCTCGGTGAGCCACGAGACGATCTACAAATTCGCATACTCGGCCGACGGCCAGGCGATCGAGCTGTGGCGACATCTGCCGGAGCGTCGTGCCAGGCGCAGGCCAAGACATGCCAGACGCAAGCACGGTCGACGCTTTAGCTCGGATCTGAACATTTTGCGTCGTCCCGACACTGTTGCTGACCGCAAACAGTTTGGGCACTGGGAATGTGATCTTATCCAGTTCCGCAAGAAGTTTGGAAAGGCCAACGTCACGTCGCTCGTCGAGCGCGTTAGCCGATTTGCGGTCTTCCTGCGTAACAACGACCGTCAGTCACGTCCGGTCATGGACGGCCTCATACAGGCCCTCAAGGCCCTACCCCATCTAGCCCGTGGCTCGATCACCTTCGACCGTGGCACGGAGTTTACGGATTGGCCGTATCTTCAGGCGAGCATCGGCACCCAAACCTGGTTCTGCGACCCGCAATCGCCGTGGCAGAAAGGCACCGTCGAGAATACCAATGGCCGCGTCCGGAAATGGCTTTCGAGAGAGGTCGATCCATTATCGGTCACAGATGCCGATCTGATCGAGATCTGCAACCGGCTTAACGCAACACCCCGCAAATGCCTTGGCTATCGAACCCCGGCCGAAGTCTTCCGAAAGAAACTGCTCGCGCAGATCAGACATGCCGGCTAGCTCGATGAGCCACAAAAGTCGCGGTTCAGCATGAACTCACAATCCCGTAAGGAATAGCGCACGAAGCACGCCTACCAACACCCCGCCTGGTGATCTATGCTCTTTCCTTGTGCGTAGACTGCCCTAGAATTCCTAGGACAGCCGGAGCCGTTGCCATGCGCGCCTTTCTCGCAGTTTTCATTCTGTGTGCCGCGTCCTTCGTTTTGTTTGCGACCGCTCAAGCCGAAGATCCGATCGATGCGACGCGAACGATGATCGAGGCGCAGATCAAGGCGTTCCTGAACGACGACGTCGACACGGCCTATTCCTTTGCCGCACCCGGGATCAAGGCGATCTACCCCGACAAGAACGTCTTCTTCGCCATGGTCAAGAAAAGCTATGAGCCGGTTTACCACCCTGGCAATTATGCCTTTGGGCGCAGCCGCTCGATCGACAATGGCGCGATGATCTATCACGAGGTGCTGATATCAGGCCGTGACGGCAAGGATTGGACTGCCGTCTACCAGCTGGCGCGTCAGCCTGACGGAAGCTACAAGATCAACGGTGTGCAGATCGTGCCAAATACCGAAAGCAAAGGCATCTAAAGAAATGCCGCGGAAAGCCTCTCGCGATTTTTCGTTCGGAATTCAGATCAGGCCGGCTGGTTCCAAGGCATCAGGTTGAGCAGCTTCGCCATGCCGCACCAGCCGGATATGCCGGCAAAGGCGAGCGCCGCGCCAAACAGGCCGGCAACGACGAAGCCGGCTGGGCTGATGAAGAAACCAGCAAGCACCGACAGCAGCACGAGGAAGCCGACGACGATCTGGACCTGACGGAAAATCGTTAGGCGCGGGGCGGCTGTGCCGACCACCGGCAGGCCTTCCGCTTTCCAAGCAGCGATGCCGCCCTCGAGATTGAAGACCGGATACTCGCTTCCCTCCTGGGCTACCAGCCGCTCGCAGGCTTGCTGGCCGCGACCGCCCTTCAGGCACTGGAATACGACCTTGCGTCCGGCCGGGACGGAAAGGACTCGGGTGAGGTTTCCGACCTCGGACAGAGGCAGGGAAAGGGCCGAAGCGATATGCTCGCTGCGGAACTCCTCCGGCTCGCGGACGTCGATCAGGACCGCCTCGCCCGCACCTATCCACTCTTTCGCCTGGCGCGGTGTCACCACCTTCATCGACTGCGTCATTGCTCAAACCTTCCTGCAGAAGCGGTTGTAGAGAATTTCCATTATCTCCAGAGCCGCCGGATCGTTGATAAAATAATAGAGCGTACGGTGGTCCCGCCGGAAATCGACGAGGCCTTCCTTCTTCAATTTCGCCAGATGCTGCGACATCGAGGTCTGGCCGATGCCTGTCTCCTCGACCAGCGTACCAACGCTCTTCTCGCCGGCGGCAAGAAGACAGAGGATCAGCAGCCTGTGCGGGCTTGCAAGTCCACTCAGGAACTCCGCAGCCCCTTCCGCCTTGCCGCTCATCTCCAGCGTGAAGTCCGTCATCGGCGCCTCTTTACATTTCGTATTCTATTGATATCACATTTTTGCGAAATGAAAAGCAGGAAATACGGAAACAGAATGATGAGCAAGGATTACAAGCAGATCACCCGTGATATCGCCGCCTATACCGGAGAACTGAGAAAGCTGGCGCCGGAGGCCATGCAAGGCTTCTACGCACTAGCGAAGGGCGCAAGCGGCGATGGCGCCCTCGACAAGAAGACGAAGGAACTGATCGCGTTGGCGATCGGCGTCACTCAGCGCTGCGACGGCTGCATCGGCTTTCACGCCAAGGCATTGAAAGAACTCGGCGCCACTCGTGAAGAGGTCGCCGAGGTCATGGCGATGAGTGTTTATATGGGCGGTGGCCCAGCGTTGATGTATGCCGCAGACGCGCTGCGCGCCTATGACCAGTTTGCCGAAACTTAAGGCGGCTCAGACTGGATCGAGATCGCCCCTCGCCCATTCCTCCATGGTCTCGGCCATGAAATCGACGAAACGGCCTTCGACGATCGACTTGCGGATGCCCTGCATCAGCTCCTGGTAATAGGCGAGATTGTGCCAGGAGAGCAGCATGCCGCCGAGGGCCTCATTGGCGCGCACGAGGTGGTGCAGGTAGGCACGCGAGTAGTCGCGCGATGCCGGGCAGTTCGATTGTTCGTCGAGCGGCCGCATATCCTCTGCGTGACGGGCATTGCGGATGTTGACCTTGCCGCGACGTGTAAAGGCAAGCCCGTGACGGCCAGAGCGGGTCGGCATCACGCAGTCGAACATGTCGATGCCGCGAGCGACGGACTTCAGGATATCGTCAGGCGTACCGACGCCCATGAGATAGCGCGGCTTCTCCGTTGGCAATACCGGAAGGGTCTCCTCGAGCATCTTCAGCATGACCTCCTGCGGCTCGCCAACGGCGAGACCGCCGACCGCGTAGCCCTTGAGATCGAGATCGGTCAGTGCCGCGGCCGACCGGACGCGCAGCGCGGGTACATCCCCGCCCTGCACGATCCCGAACATGGCTTTACCCGGCTGGTTGCCGAAGGCGACCTTGCAACGCTCCGCCCAGCGCAGCGACAGCTCCATGGCGCGCTCGATTTCCCGCGGTTCCGCCGGCAGCGCCACGCACTCGTCAAGCTGCATCTGGATGTCGGAATCGAGCAGTCCCTGGATCTCGATCGAGCGCTCCGGCGACATGTGATGCAGGCTGCCGTCGACATGCGACTTGAAGGTTACGCCCTGCTCATCGAGCTTGCGGAGACCCGAGAGCGACATCACCTGGAACCCGCCGGAATCGGTCAGGATCGGATGCTCCCAGCGGATCAGCCTGTGCAGACCACCGAGCCGGGCCACGCGTTCCGCTGTAGGGCGCAGCATGAGATGATAGGTATTGCCGAGGATGATGTCGGCGCCCGTGTCGCGAACCTGGTCGAGATACACGGCCTTAACGGTACCGACGGTGCCGACGGGCATGAAGGCCGGCGTGCGGATCGTGCCCCGCGGCATCGAGACCTCGCCCAGGCGAGCACCGGCGTCAGTCTTCTTGAGGGTGAACTGAAAGTTCTCGGTCATTTAGTCTTTCCGGAAAAGAAGGCTGGAATCGCCATAGGAATAGAAGCGGTAGCCCGTCGAAATCGCGTGCTGATAGGCTGCATGCATGGTCTCGAAGCCGGCAAAGGCCGAAACGAGCATGAACAGGGTCGATCGGGGCAAATGGAAGTTCGTCATCAGCATGTCAACCGCCTTGAAGCGGTAGCCTGGCGTGATGAAGATACCCGTGGCGCCGGCCCAGGCCCGGATCTCGCCATTGTCCTGCGCAGCACTTTCGATCAGCCGTAGCGAAGTCGTGCCCACACAGATGATGCGCCCGCCCCTCGCCTTCACGGCATTGAGGCTCGCAGCCGTTTCGGCGCTGACATAGCCGCTTTCGAGATGCATCTTGTGGTCATCGGTATCGTCCGCTTTGACTGGCAAGAAGGTGCCGGCGCCGACATGTAGCGTCACGAAATGGCGCTCGACCCCAGCCTTGTCGATCGCGTCGAAAAGCGCGGGCGTGAAGTGAAGTCCGGCCGTGGGAGCGGCGACGGCGCCTTCCTCGCGCGCATAGATGGTCTGGTAGTCGGCGCGGTCGCGTTCATCCTCGGCGCGTTTGGCGGCGATGTAGGGTGGCAACGGAATATGTCCGACGGAATGGATGGCCTCGTCGAGCATCGGCCCAGACAGGTCGAAGGCAAGGGTGACTTCGCCGCCCTCGCCTTTTTCCTCGACCGTGCATTCGAGCTTGCCGAGCAGGCAGCTGGTGCCGTCATGGCCAAATGAGATGCGATCACCGATCTTGATGCGCTTACCGGGCTTGGCAAAAGCCTTCCAGCGGCTGGTGCCGGTGCGCATATGCAGCGTTGCCGAAACCTGCTGACCGCCGGCGCCCTCACGATAACGGATGCCCTCGAGCTGCGCCGGGATCACCTTGGTGTCGTTGAAGACGAGCGCGTCCCCTGCCCTTAGAAAGCTGAGCAAATCGCTAACCCGATGGTCCGACAGCTGCACTTCGTCCGCCGGGTCGACGACGAGCAGGCGCGCGCTATCGCGCGGCTCGGCGGGCCGCAGGGCGATCCGTTCATCCGGCAGGTCGAAATCAAAGAGGTCTACGCGCATCACTCAAATCCAGGCAAAGCGAAACCCGCCCCACGCTTTCGCGCAAGGGCGGGTTTCAGCAAAAATCACAATCAGACGTCAGCGGCAACCCGCATCGAGACGATCGAGTCCGGATCGACGACCGGCTCGCCCTTCTTGATCTTGTCGACGTTGTCCATGCCTTCGATGACCTGACCCCAGACGGAGTACTGCTTGTTCAGCCAAGGAGCATCGGTGAAGCAAATGAAGAACTGCGAATTGGCAGAGTTCGGGTTCTGGGAGCGGGCCATCGAGCACGTGCCTCTGACGTGGCTGACCGCCGAGAACTCAGCCTTGAGGTCGGGCTTCTCGGAACCGCCCATGCCGGCGCGGCTCGGGTTGAAGCTCTCGCCGCCCTTCTTGCCGAACTTCACGTCACCGGTCTGCGCCATGAAATCGTTGATGACGCGATGGAAGACAACGTTGTCATAGGCCTTCTCGCGAGCGAGTTCCTTGATGCGGGCGACATGTTCCGGCGCTACTTCCGGCAGCAACTGGATGACAACCTTACCCTTGGTGGTTTCCAGGATGATGGTGTTTTCGGGATCCTTGATCTCGGCCATTCTTCTTCTCCTACTTGTCTTGAAACTTACTTGCTGCCGACGGTGACCTTGATCATCCGGTCGGGATTGCTGACTTCGCCGTTCTGACCCTCGCCGCGCTTGATCTTGTCGACATTCTCCATGCCGGAGACGACCTTGCCAACAACCGTGTACTGGCCGTTGAGGAAGGAGCCATCAGCAAACATGATAAAGAACTGGGAGTTCGCCGAGTTCGGGTCCTGCGAGCGGGCCATACCGACCGTACCCCGCACGAAAGGCGTCTTCGAGAATTCGGCCGGCAGGTCAGGCAGGTCGGAGCCACCGGTACCGGCACGGCTCGCATCGAAGCCCTTTTCCATGTTGCCAAACTTCACGTCGCCGGTCTGGGCCATGAAGCCTTCGATGACGCGATGGAAGGCGACGTTGTCATACGCGCCCTTCTTGGCGAGCGCTTCGATCTGCGCGACGTGCTTCGGCGCGACGTCCGGCATAAGCTGGATCACGACCGGACCGTCTTTCAGCTGGATCGTCAGCGTGTTGCCGGACTGCGCGAATGCGGCGCCCGCGAACGAGGCAAGGGAAAGCACGGCTGCAAATGCGAAAGAGAAAAGTTTCATAATGGCTCCGTTGCGGCGAAAAGGTCGCCTAGGATTTGCGCTTGGATTGAAGAGCTTTCAAGACGGCAGCCGGCACAAAGGCGCTGACGTCGCCTCCCATGGCAGCGATTTGCCGGACCAATGTGGCGGTTATGGGCCGCGAGGCCGTTCCGGCTGGCAGAAAGATCGTTTGAATGTCGGGCGCCATCTGGCGGTTCATCCCGGCCATCTGCATTTCATAGTCGAGATCGGTGCCGTCCCTGAGGCCGCGGATCAGTAGGGTCGCGCTATGGGATCGCGCCGCGTCGACGACGAGATTGTCGAATGCAACGACTGAGATGTCGCCGGTCTTTTCAGGCATTGCTTCCGCGAGCGACTGGAGAATGAGATTCGCCCTCTCATCGAAGGAAAAGAGCGGCGCCTTGCCGGGATGAACGCCGATCGCGACGATAACCTTGGACGCAACGCTCAGCGCCTGGACAAGAACATCCAGATGTCCGTTGGTGATCGGGTCGAACGACCCCGGATAAAAAGCTGTCGTCATTGGCCTAGCCATTTGTTTCGACGCCCTTTTGTCATGGATGACGGTTGCCCGCAAGTCATTTGCCGATCGCTGAACGGCGGATGAATGCAGCATTCAAGGCGGCTTCAGACCGGCTCGCTATAGTTGAGACCGTCAACACCCGATGTCATTCCGACATCGGTCAGCCCCGGAAAACGCCCATGCTGATCATCCTTGTTGCATTCGCTGTCATCGTCTCGCTGCTTGCCGAATTTTTCCACGGCTACGTGCGGGAAATGCAGGATGCAAGTTGGGTGCGGCCAAGCGTACGGGAACATTATGCAATCGTGCGTAAGACAGGAAATGTGGCGTTTAAACCGATTAAGGATTCTGAATGCCAGATGAACGGCGCATTCAAGGTCGCTTCAGAACGGCCTTGCTAAACGACCCGTCAATATCCCTGGAACCATTTTCGCACGCATGCGTTCACTCAACCAGCGTAACGCGATACGCCGCACAAGGAAGAAGATATGCCCAATAAAATTACCATGATTAATGCTGTCTGGATGGTAATGATGACTGGTATGCTTGCAGCGACTGTCGCGCTTTACGATCACAAAGTGGATGCGTCCAAGGTATATGGCCCTTATGCGTCGGCTCGTGCGGCGGTAATGAGCCAGTACTAAGGGACGTGAACGCAAAGCCCAGGAGGATTGCTCATGTTCACGATACTAGCTGTGCTCACCGCCCTTATCAGCATAATGTTTATCGTGTCCGTGGCTTCCACCATCTCTGCCCTTCGCCATGAAAGCGAAGAACTGAAGAAGACCGATGGAAAACACAGCTGGTTCTAGCCGCTGTCGACATCTGGGATTGCATGTTTTCAATCGAAATAGGCCGGATGAACGAGGTTTGTCCGGCCTTTTTCGTGCCTAGAGATGCCGTTCTCTCGCGCATAGCTTAACGTCGCTTCTAGCAGAGCCTTGGCATAGCCGCCGCCCCTTTCACTTCGACGCACATAGACCATGATGAGCGTTGCCCGATGCACCATCTTACTGGCACGCTGGCGGCTCAGCCCCATCATCCCGACGGGCTCACCCTGCTTAAGGGCCACGAGAACAGGCCCGTCGACCAATCGCCTACGCCATTCATCGTCTGAGAGCGCTTCCCAGTCGCCGACGGTGCTGGCAAAGGCTGCGGGTTCGGTCCGCAGCGCTCCAGCCGAATGACATTGAAGATGGCAACATCGTCAATACCGAGAATCCGGATCACTCTGCCCTCCATTTCGGCTGCAGCACCGCCAGCCGGTTCCCGCAGTCAAGGTGCCCAAAAAGAAAACCGGGCAGTCGCCCGGTTTTCAAGATCAAACGCTTAGAACATCACGCTTCCGTGTCAGGCTCACCTTCCGGAACCGAGGCAATGTCGTCGCCATTCTCGGCAACGTCTTCAGCCTCCTCCTCGGGCTCGCTAATGCGCTCCACGGATACGACCTTTTCATCCTTGGCAGTCGAGAAGATGGTGACGCCCTTCGTTGCTCGGCTCGCGATACGGATGCCGCCCACCGGAACGCGGATGAGCTGGCCGCCATCGGATACGAGCATGATCTGGTCGCCTTCGTTGACCGGGAAAGCGGCCACGAGTTCGCCGATCTCCCCCGTCTTCGACGTATCGGTGGCGCGAATGCCCTTGCCGCCACGGCCAGAAATGCGGAAGTCGTAGGAGGAGGATCGCTTGCCGAAGCCCTTCTCCGAAACCGTCAGCACGTACTGCTCGCGCGCCTTCAGTTCCTCATAGCGCTCGTCGCTCAGTTGACCTTCCTCGGTCACTTCCTCGCCAACCAGCGAGATTTCCTCGGCGTCACCCGTCGCGAGGCGGCGTTCGCTCGCGGCCCGCTTCAGGTAGGCTGCGCGTTCCCAAGGTTCGGCATCGACATGTCCAACAATCGTCATCGAGATGATGCGGTCGCCGTCACCGAGGTTGATGCCGCGAACGCCGATGGAGTTGCGGCCAGCAAAGACGCGGACGTCATCGACGGGGAAGCGAATGCACTGACCGAGCGCCGTGGTCAGAAGCACATCGTCATGCTCGGTGCAGGTCTCGACTGAGAGGATTTCGTCGCCTTCTTCCTCGAGCTTCATCGCGATCTTGCCGTTGCGGTTGACCTGAACGAAGTCGGAAAGCTTGTTGCGGCGAACTGTCCCGCGCGTCGTCGAGAACATGACGTCGAGCTTATCCCAGCTGTCCTCATCCTCCGGCAACGGCAGGATCGTGGTGATGCGTTCACCGGGCTCCAGCGGCAGCATGTTGATGAGCGCCTTGCCGCGCGCGGTCGGCGTGCCGATCGGCAGGCGATAGACCTTTTCCTTGTAGACGATACCGCGCGAGGAGAAGAACAGAACCGGCGTATGCGTGTTGAGAACGAATAGCTGGCTAACAAAATCCTCGTCGCGTGTCGTCATGCCGGAGCGGCCCTTGCCGCCACGGCGCTGGGCGCGATAGGTCGTCAGCGGCACGCGCTTGATGTAGCCGAGATGGGAGACCGTCACGACCATGTCTTCGCGGGCGATGAGATCCTCATCGTCCATTTCAAGGCCGCCGTCCATGATCTCGGTGCGGCGCGGCGTGCCGAATTCGTCGCGAACGGCTGCAAGCTCTTCTTTGACGATCGTCTGGATGCGAACCCGCGACGACAGGATTTCAAGGTAATCCTTAATCTCTTCGCCTATCTTGTTGAGTTCGTCACCGATTTCGTCACGGCCGAGTGCGGTCAGACGGGCCAGACGCAGTTCGAGGATGGCGCGCGCCTGCTCTTCCGAGAGGTTGTATGTCAGGTCCTCATTGATGCGGTGACGCGGATCGTCGATCAGGCGGATCAGGCTTTCGACATCGGCGGCCGGCCAGCGGCGCGTCATCAACTGCTCGCGTGCGGTCTGCGGATCCGGCGCCTGCCGGATCGTGCGGATGATCTCGTCAATATTGGCGACAGCGATCGCCAGGCCGACCAAGACGTGAGCGCGCTCGCGGGCCTTGCGGAGAAGGAATTTCGTTCTCCGGCTAACGACCTCCTCACGGAAGGAAACGAAGGCGCGCAGCATATCGAGTAGCGTCAGCTGTTCCGGCTTGCCGCCGTTCAGCGCCACCATGTTGCAGCCAAAGGAGGTTTGCAGCGGCGTGTAGCGGTAGAGCTGGTTCAGGATGACATCGGCATTCGCATCGCGCTTCAACTCGACGACGACGCGATAGCCCTGACGGTCGGATTCATCGCGTAGGTCGGAGATCCCTTCGATACGCTTGTCGCGCACCAGTTCGGCCATCTTCTCGATCATCGTCGACTTGTTCACCTGATACGGGATCTCGGTGATGATGATCTGTTCGCGATCGCCACGCATCGGCTCGATGGTGGCAACGCCGCGCATGATCACCGAGCCGCGACCGGTCTCGTAGGCCGAGCGAATGCCGGCGCGACCAAGGATCTTGGCGCCGGTCGGGAAGTCCGGACCCGGAATAATCTGCATGATGTCAGGTAGTTCGATCGCCGGGTTGTCGATCAGCGCAATGCAGCCGTCGATTACTTCGGACAGATTGTGCGGCGGAATATTCGTCGCCATACCCACGGCGATGCCGCCTGCCCCGTTCACTAGGAGGTTCGGGAACTTTGCGGGAACAACGACGGGCTCGGACAGCGTGCCGTCATAGTTATCGCGGAAGTCGACCGTTTCCTTGTCGAGATCGTCGAGCAGCGAATGCGCGGCCTTCTGCAGGCGGCACTCTGTGTAGCGTTCGGCCGCCGGCGGATCGCCGTCGACGGAGCCGAAGTTGCCCTGGCCGTCGATCAGCGGAAGGCGGAGCGACCAGTCCTGCGCCATACGCGCTAGCGCGTCGTAGATCGCTGCGTTGCCGTGCGGATGGTATTTACCCATCACATCCCCGGTAACGCGGGCGCATTTGACGTATTTCTTGTTCCAGTCGATGCCGAGTTCGGACATGCCGTAAAGGATGCGCCGGTGCACGGGCTTCAGGCCGTCGCGGACATCAGGCAGGGCGCGGCTGACGATAACGCTCATGGCGTAATCGAGATACGACCGCTGCATTTCCTCCATGATGGAGATGGGCTCGATGCCTGGCGGGAGCTTCCCGCCGCCGGGGGGTGTTTGCTCAGTCAAAACAGATCACGATCTCTTCTAGAATCACTTGAAGATTTATAGCGGAAAGCCTGTTCCTACGCTAATTTTGGCACGGGTTTTGAACAGACTTTTGCGGTCTTATGAGGGCAATGGGAGCCTCTGGGACGGTTATTTGCACCGCCCTAATAACACCATTTGCCAAAATGGCCTCTCCGCATCACAATCGCGCAAAAACCAAGTGTTTATATGGGCTCACGGAGAGACAATGGCAAGCGTCGACCAACTGATCAACGCCTTTACGACGCTGCTTGTCACGATCGACCCGCCTGGTCTTGCTCCACTCTTTCTCGGGCTCACGACCGGCATGAGCCGCAGCCAGCGAAAACAGGTGGCGCTGCGCGGCTCGATCATCGCCTTTGTCATTCTTGCCGCTTTCGCCCTGTTCGGGGCCAGCGTGCTCGGGGTGCTCGGAATCTCGATCGGCGCCTTCCGCATTGCCGGTGGTCTTCTGTTGTTCTGGATCGCCTTTGAAATGGTGTTCGAGAAGCGGCAGGACCGTAAGGAGAAGACGAGCACAGCCGCAATCACCGTCGATCATATCCATAATATCTCGGTCTTTCCGTTGGCGATCCCTCTGATCGCCGGTCCCGGTGCCATTTCGGCGACGATCCTAATTGCCGGATCGATGCAGGCTTCGCTCGAGCGGGCGCAATTGATCATTGTCATCGCATTGAGCCTGCTGCTGCTGTTTCTCTCGCTGCTCATCGCCGAAAGACTTGATCGCTTCCTCGGCGTAACGGGGCGCGCAATTCTGACACGCCTTCTCGGTGTCATCCTGGCAGCGCTTGCCACGCAGTTCGTCGTCGACGGTTTGAGATCTACCCTCATCACGACGCCAGCCGGCTAGGTCAAAAAGCCGGTTACCTGCACGGCTTCCATGCGGCAAGCTCGGGGGACGTCCAATCCCGGAGATTGAAAAGCAGACGGCGCACCTTGCGTCGCGCCGTCCAACTTATGCCACGAATACTCTGCGATCAGAACGGGATATCGTCGTCGAGATCGCGCGAGAAGTTTCCACCGCCGCCACCGCTGCTACGGCCAGATGATTGCGACGGAGCGCCGTAATCGTCGCCGTAGCCACCGCCGCCACCGAAATCGTTGCCGCCGGCATTGCTGCCGCGACCACCGCCGAAGCCGGAGCTTGCGCCGCCACCCTCGCCGCGACCGTCCAGCATCGTCAGCGTCGAGCCGAAGCCCTGCAGAACGACTTCCGTCGAATAGCGGTCCTGGCCGTTCTGGTCTTGCCACTTACGCGTCTGCAACGCGCCTTCGATGTAGAGCTTGGCGCCCTTCTTCACATACTGCTCGACGACCTTGCAGAGGCCTTCGTTGAAGACTACGACCGTATGCCATTCCGTCTTTTCGCGGCGTTCGCCGGAGTTGCGATCGCGCCAGGTCTCGGACGTCGCGATGCGAAGGTTGGCGATCGGCCGGCCATCCTGGGTCCGCCGGATTTCGGGGTCAGCGCCCACGTTCCCGATCAGAATTACCTTGTTTACGCTGCCAGCCATACTTTCACCTTACCTGCCGCCCTGCCCGGCGGCGCTTGAAACAATCGGTGCACCTTAAACCATAGAGCGCCGGCGATGGGTGTCCATCGCCGGTTCATCCACAAGGAATTTTGTTCTTTATTTGTTCTAGTTTATCCCTATGATCCTGTCAACCGAATCGAAAACCTTGCAGCAGACGGACATTCAGCCTCGACTCGCCAGCCGGCATCACTAAATAAGGGGCTTGTTCCAGCACAGAAGCAGAAGACGATGAGCGAACTGAAGACGATTTCCATCCGCGGCGCGCGCGAACACAATTTGAAGGGCATCGATCTCGATCTGCCGCGAAACAAACTCATCGTCATGACCGGCCTTTCGGGATCCGGCAAGTCGTCGCTTGCCTTTGACACGATCTATGCCGAAGGACAGCGACGCTATGTTGAAAGCCTTTCGGCCTATGCGCGCCAGTTCCTTGAAATGATGCAGAAGCCTGACGTCGATCAGATCGACGGCCTGTCGCCAGCGATTTCGATCGAGCAAAAGACGACCTCGCGCAACCCGCGCTCCACGGTCGGTACGGTGACAGAGATCTATGACTACATGCGCCTGCTCTTTGCCCGCGTCGGCGTACCCTATTCGCCCGCGACCGGGCTGCCGATCGAGAGCCAGACGGTCAGCCAGATGGTCGATCGCGTGCTGGAATTCGGAGAAGGCACGCGTCTCTATATTCTCGCCCCGCTCGTGCGCGGGCGTAAGGGGGAGTACAAGAAGGAACTGGCAGACCTGATGAAAAAGGGTTTCCAGCGCGTCAAGGTCGACGGCCAATTCTACGAGATCGCCGACGTGCCAGCCCTGGACAAGAAGTACAAGCACGATATCGACGTCGTGGTGGACCGTATTGTGGTGCGGCCGGATATGGCGTCGCGCCTTGCCGACAGCTTCGAGACTTCGCTCAAGCTCGCCGATGGCCTCGCCGTTGCGGAATTCGCCGACAAGCCGCTGCCGCCGGAAGAAACTGCCGCCGGCGGCTCCGCCAACAAGTCGCTTAACGAAACGCATGAACGCGTTCTCTTCTCCGAGAAGTTCGCCTGCCCGGTATCGGGCTTCACCATTCCCGAGATCGAGCCGCGGCTTTTTTCCTTCAACAATCCAGCCGGCGCCTGCCCGACCTGCGACGGTCTCGGAGCGCAGCAGAAGATCGACGCCAACCTGATCGTGCCGGAGCCCGAGCGCACGCTGCGCGATGGCGCCATTGCGCCGTGGGCGAAGTCGACCTCTCCCTATTACAATCAGACGCTCGAAGCTCTCGGTAAGCACTATGGCTTCAAGCTCGGCGCCCGTTGGAACGATCTTTCGGACCAGGCGAAGGATGTCATTCTGAATGGTACCGACGAAAAGATCGAGTTCCACTATGCCGATGGCGCGCGGTCCTATACCACGCACAAGAATTTCGAGGGCATCATCACCAATCTCGAGCGTCGCTGGAAGGAGACGGATTCCGCCTGGGCGCGAGAGGAAATCGAGCGCTATATGTCGGCAGCCCCCTGCCCGTCTTGTGGCGGTTTCCGCCTGAAGCCGGAGGCGCTTGCCGTCAAGATCAATACGCTGCATATCGGCCAGGTGACCGACATGTCGATCCGCGTCGCCCGAGACTGGTTCGAGGTCCTGCCGCAATCGCTGAGCGCCAAGCAGAACGAGATTGCCGTTCGCATTCTCAAGGAGATCCGCGACCGCCTGCGCTTCCTCAATGACGTAGGCCTGGATTATCTCAGCCTGTCGCGAAACTCCGGCACCTTGTCGGGCGGCGAGAGCCAGCGCATCCGGTTGGCGTCGCAGATCGGTTCCGGCTTGACCGGCGTATTGTATGTCCTCGACGAGCCATCGATCGGTTTGCACCAGCGCGACAACGCCCGGCTGCTTGATACGCTGAAGCACCTTCGCGATATCGGCAACACCGTGATCGTGGTCGAGCATGACGAGGACGCGATCTTGACCGCCGACGATGTCGTCGACATCGGTCCCGCCGCCGGCATCCATGGTGGCCAGGTGATCGCCCATGGCACGCCACAGGAGATCATGGCGAACCCTAAGTCGCTGACCGGCAAATATCTGTCCGGTGAACTCGGCGTTCCGGTTCCAGACGAGCGCCGTAAGCCCAAGAAGGGCAAGGAAATCAAGGTCGTCGGCGCCCGCGGCAACAATCTGAAGAATGTCACCGCCTCCATCCCGCTCGGCGTCTTTACGGCGGTCACTGGCGTATCAGGGGGCGGTAAGTCCACGTTCCTGATCGAGACGCTGTATAAATCGGCGGCCCGGCGCGTCATGGGCGCCCGCGAAATCCCGGCTGATCACGATCGCATCGACGGCTTCGAACACATCGACAAGGTCATCGATATCGACCAGTCGCCGATCGGCCGCACGCCGCGTTCCAACCCAGCGACCTACACGGGCGCGTTTACCCCGATCCGTGACTGGTTTGCCGGTCTGCCGGAAGCGAAGGCGCGCGGCTACCAACCGGGACGCTTCTCGTTCAACGTCAAGGGCGGACGCTGCGAAGCCTGCCAAGGCGACGGGGTCATCAAGATCGAGATGCACTTCCTGCCTGATGTGTACGTCACCTGCGACGTCTGCCATGGCAAGCGCTACAACAGGGAGACGCTCGACGTTACGTTCAAGCACAAGTCGATTGCCGACGTGCTCGACATGACCGTCGAGGAAGGCGTCGATTTCTTCGCTGCCGTCCCGGCTGTGCGCGACAAGTTGCAGGCGCTGAAGGATGTCGGCCTCGGCTACATCAAGGTCGGACAGCAGGCGAATACGCTGTCCGGTGGCGAGGCGCAGCGCGTCAAGCTGGCAAAGGAACTGTCGAAGCGATCGACGGGCCGCACCCTCTACATCCTCGACGAGCCTACGACCGGCCTGCATTTCCACGACGTCGCCAAGCTCCTGGAGATGCTGCAGGAGCTGGTCAACCAGGGGAATTCGGTCGTCGTCATCGAGCACAATCTCGAAGTCATCAAGACGGCGGACTGGATTCTCGATTTCGGTCCGGAAGGTGGCGATGGCGGTGGGGAGATAGTCGCCGTCGGCACGCCGGAAGCGATCGTCAAGGAGAAGCGGTCCTATACCGGGCATTTCCTGAAGGAGCTGCTTGAGCGGCGTCCCACACGAAAAACTGTAGTGGCAGCCGAGTGATGCTGAGAGCGGCGTCGCTCGATGACCTGCAGGCTGTCGAGGCGCTGACCGGCGAAGCCTATGCTCGATACACGCGTCTCCTTGGCCGCCCGCCGATTCCCGTTGCCGAAGACTACACACCGCGCATCGGTCGCGGTGAGGTCTGGTTGCGGGAGGTGCAAGGAGAGCTTGCCGGCCTGGCCGTCGTTGAACGGCACCCAGACCATGTGATGCTCTTCAGCATTGCTGTCTCCCCGAAATTTCAGGGCGCCCAGTACGGCCTTGCCATTCTGAGATGGGTGGAAGAGACGGCGCGGGAATGGGGGCTTCCGGAAGTTCGTCTCTACACGAATGCTCGCATGGAACGGAATATTGCACTCTACCGGGCGTTTGGCTTTCAGGAAACGGGTCGCCGCGAGAATCCGCATAGGCCAGGATGGGTGATTGTCGATATGGCAAAGCAAGTCGGCGGACTGAGATAATCAGAGGAGGAAGGAATGACGAAATCCGGCAACATTCGCGTCGGCATCGGCGGCTGGACGTTCGAGGCATGGCGGGACCACTTCTACCCCCGGGATCTGAAGCAGAAGGACGAACTGAACTATGCAAGCCGCAAGCTGAAGGTCATTGAGATCAACGGCACCTATTACAGTTCGCAGAAGCCGGAAACCTTCGCCAAATGGGCCGCGGATGTGCCTGAGGGCTTCATCTTTTCGCTCAAGGCCAGCCGTTTTGTCACCAATCGTCGTGTGCTCGCGGAGGCTGGCGAGTCGATGGAGCGCTTTCTCACTCAGGGCCTGACGGAGCTCGGCCCCCACCTGGGCCCAATCCTCTGGCAGTTCGCCCCGACGAAGAAGTTCGATCCGGATGATTTCGAAGCCTTCCTCAAGCTGCTGCCGAACAAGCAGGATGGCTTGCCTCTGAAGCACGTCGTCGAGGTACGCCATGACTCGTTCAAGGTGCCGGAATTCGTGGCGTTGCTTTCGAAATACGGCGTTGCGCCTGTCTGCGCGGAACACTTCGATTACCCGATGATCGCGGATGTAACTGCCGACTTCGTCTATGCGCGCCTTCAGAAAGGTTCGGACGATATCAGGACCTGCTACTCGCCGGGCGACTTGAAAGACTGGGCTACGCGCCTCGAAACCTGGGCGGATGGCAAGGTACCCGGCGATCTGCCTCTCATCGATGGCGATCGCAAGGTTGCAACCGAACCGCGGGATGTCTTTGCCTTCATGATCCATGAAGGCAAAGTCAATGCGCCCTTTGGGGCGATGGCGCTACAGGAAGCGGTGTTGCGATAGGCTTGTCGTCAAAGCGGACGAACCTCAGTCGCCAGCTCTTCCGCGGTCAGTCCTTTGCCAGCGCGCATGCCGGCGTCTCCATGCATATAGACGCCGGCCGCGGCCGCCTCGAACGCAGGAACGCCCTGGGCCATCAGCGCTCCAATGACGCCTGCGAGAACATCGCCGGAGCCGGCGGTTGCGAGCCAAACCGGTGCGTTGGTGTTGATGCAGGCTCTCCCGTCAGGCGAGGCGATGACGGTATCGGCGCCCTTGTAGACGATGGCGGCATTCGCCCGTGCCGCGGCAGCCTGCGCTTTTTCGACCTTTCCCATGGCTGTGTCAGCGGCGATATCGGGAAACAGCCGGCCGAACTCCCCCTCATGTGGCGTTAGCACCAGCCGCGGCTCGCCGGAGAACTGTAAAAATAGTTCATCCGGCGCATCCTTAAACGACGAAAGCCCGTCTGCGTCGAGCACGAGATGGCGGTCGGAAAGTGCGGCGACGAAGCGCCGCGCCTTGTCACCGACTCCGAAGCCTGGGCCGAGAACGAACGTCTGCAGCCGCTCGTCGTGCAGCCAGTTGCCGAGTGCGGCTTCCTCTTCGATCGGATGCAGCATGATCGCCGTAAGGTGCGCCGCATTCTCTGCGACTGCATCTCCCGGCGCGGCGATTGTCACGAGTCCTGCCCCGGCCTTCAGCCCCGCCATCGCCGACATTCGGGCGGCGCCGGTCTTGCCTGCCTCGCCGGAGAAGACGACGAGGTGACCGCGTTTGTATTTATGTGTTTCCAGTCCGCTTGAAGGCAGCACCTGGCGCCAACATTCCGGCTGGTTCTCGGCGATTTGCAGTTTTTTCTCGGCGCGAACGATACGGGCGGGTATGCCAATGTCGAAGACTTCCAGTTCGCCGCAGAGTTCGCGCCCGGGCATCAGGAGATGGCCGGGTTTCCGCGTCATGAAACTAACGGTCCGAACGGCCGTGAAGGCCGCCCCTCGGACGGTTCCCGTACGACCGTCCACGCCCGATGGCAGGTCGACGGCAATTACCGGCACCTGCGCCTGCTTCACTCGCTCAATCACGTCAGCGACGCTCTTCGGAACATCGCGGGCAAGGCCAGCACCGAACAAGGCATCGATGATTACGTCGCCATTCCGTGGCTGATACGTCTCAAGCGGCTGTACTGCGTTCGGAAAATTGTCCCTGGCCCGGGCGGCATCGCCCTTGAGCTTCTCCGGTTCGCCCATCTGGAATACGACGACGGCAACGCCGCTATCAGCTAGCAAGCATGCAGCAACATAGCCGTCGCCGCCGTTGTTGCCCGGACCACAAAGAACGACGGCGCGAAGAACCGCGGGAAAATCACGCAACAAACTGGCGGCGACGGCGGCACCTGCTCGTTGCATAAGGGCATAGCTAGGGATGCCGGACGCTGCGGCTGCCGTATCGACTGCTGTCATTTCTTCCGGCGTGAGGAGTAGATTGGAGATTCCCGCGGTCATCGCCGCATTCAAACAGAAATCGCCTAAATAACAACCTGTCGAATGATCGGCGAAAAGATCAAATAATGTGCAAACGCACAAAGGTTGGGCGAATGGCGAGTTTTGTCATCGACTATTAGTGTGGAGGAATATTCCGAAAAATGAGCCGGATTTGCCGCTTGCATGTCGATTTTCGAAGAATTTCAGCCCAAAACCAGTGAAAATCTGCCCGATTATGGGTTCCTGCGCCTGATCTGCGTTAATTTCTGAAAAATCCGCTTCCCAACTGGCACGATAACTGCATCATGACGGAAAGCAGGTCTGAGCCTGCCATTAACGGGAGAAGCGGAGAGTCATTTTCTCATGAAAAAGATCGAAGCGATCATCAAGCCCTTCAAGCTCGACGAAGTGAAGGAAGCCCTTCAGGAAGTTGGCCTGCAGGGTATTACAGTTACGGAAGCGAAGGGCTTCGGTCGCCAGAAAGGCCATACGGAACTCTACCGGGGCGCGGAGTATGTCGTCGATTTCCTGCCGAAGGTGAAGGTGGAGGTTGTCCTCGCGGACGAAAACGCGGAAGCCGTCATTGACGCGATCCGCAAGGCCGCCCAGACCGGCCGCATCGGTGACGGCAAGATTTTCGTCTCCAACGTCGAAGAGGTTATCCGCATCCGTACCGGCGAAACCGGCATCGATGCCATTTAATCTTTATCGCCTTCGGGCGAACCAAAGTATCGTCATCTCAAATAAAGGAACTATTTAATGGCGACCGCAAGCGAAATTCTTAAGCAAATCAAGGAAAACGACGTCAAGTTCGTAGACCTTCGCTTCACCGACCCGAAGGGCAAGCTGCAGCACCTCACGATGGATGTGGTCTGTGTCGACGAGGACATGTTCGCTGACGGCGTCATGTTCGACGGCTCTTCGATCGTCGGCTGGAAGGCCATTAACGAATCCGACATGGTGTTGATGCCAGACCCCGAAACGGTTCACATGGACCCGTTCTTCGCGCAGTCCACCATGGTCATTCTGTGCGATATTCTCGATCCGGTCTCCGGCGAAGCCTACAATCGCGATCCACGCGGCACCGCCAAGAAGGCTGAAGCCTACCTCAAGGCATCCGGCATCGGCGACACTGTCTTCGTTGGTCCAGAAGCTGAATTCTTCGTCTTCGACGACGTGCGCTACAAGGCAGATCCCTACAACACCGGCTTCAAGCTCGATTCCACGGAACTGCCGTCCAACGACGACACCGAATATGAAACCGGCAACCTCGGCCACCGTCCGCGTGTCAAGGGCGGCTATTTCCCGGTTCCGCCGATCGACAGCTGCCAGGACATGCGTTCGGAAATGCTGACGGTTCTGTCGGAAATGGGCGTGGTCGTCGAAAAGCACCACCACGAAGTGGCGGCTGCCCAGCACGAGCTCGGCATCAAGTTCGACACGCTCGTCCGCAACGCCGACAAGATGCAGATCTACAAGTACGTCGTGCACCAGGTCGCCAACGCTTACGGCAAGACGGCAACCTTCATGCCGAAGCCGATCTTCGGCGACAACGGCTCCGGCATGCACGTGCACCAGTCGATCTGGAAGGGCGGCAAGCCGACCTTCGCCGGCGACGAATACGCAGGCCTGTCCGAAACCTGCCTCTACTACATCGGCGGCATCATCAAGCACGCAAAGGCGCTGAACGCCTTCACCAACCCGTCGACGAACTCCTACAAGCGTCTCGTTCCGGGCTATGAAGCTCCGGTCCTGCTCGCCTACTCGGCCCGCAACCGTTCGGCATCGTGCCGCATTCCGTTCGGCACCAACCCGAAGGCCAAGCGCGTCGAAGTCCGCTTCCCCGATCCGATGGCAAACCCATACCTCGCTTTTGCCGCCATGCTGATGGCCGGTCTCGATGGCATCAAGAACAAGATCCATCCTGGCAAGGCCATGGACAAGGACCTTTATGACCTGCCGCCAAAGGAACTGAAGAAAATCCCGACGGTCTGCGGCTCGCTGCGCGAAGCGCTGGAAAGCCTCGACAAGGACCGCAAGTTCCTAACCGCCGGCGGTGTATTCGACGACGACCAGATCGATAGCTTCATCGAGGTGAAGATGGCGGAAGTCATGCGCTTCGACATGACGCCGCATCCGGTCGAATACGACATGTACTATTCCTCCTAAGAAGAGAGAAAGCCCCGGTTCGCCGGGGCTTTCGCCTGACCGGATGTCACAGTTATTTGATAGCGGATGTGACACTCATGTGACGAGATCCCGCAAAAATCTTGATTTGAGCGGGGCCAATCACCAAATCAGGTGATGAAAGGAAGTCGTACCATGAAAGAAAGAGTAGCAAAGTTCAGTATCGGTGAAGTGGTTCGGCACAAGGTATTTCCGTTTCGCGGCGTGATCTTCGATGTCGATCCGGAATTCGCGAATACGGAAGAATGGTGGAACTCCATTCCCGCCGAAGTGCGCCCCAGCAAGGATCAGCCCTTCTACCATCTGCTGGCCGAGAATGATGAAAACGAATACGTTGCCTACGTATCCGAGCAGAACCTGATCAACGATGAAAGCGGCGTACCGCTCCGTAACGAACAGGTCTATCAGATTTTCGATATGGCACCGACGGGGCAGTTCAAACCCAAGATGAACTTGGCCCACTAACGTCCGCTAATATCATTCAAAACCCCGCTCCTCCCGCGGGGTTTTTCTTTGCTTGGGTCGTGTAACAAAAAACCCGGCGCAAGGCCGGGTTCTTTGCGAATCCGATGGCTCAGAATTACTGAGCCTTGGCAGCCTTCTGGGCCTCTTCAAGCTTCTTGCGGGCTTCGTCAGCCTTCTTCTGCATGCTGTCCTGCAGGCTCTTCTGGCTCTCAGCAAGCTTGGAAGCGGAAACCGGTTCGCCATCAAAGGCGCCGGTGAAGCCTTCGAGCGAGATCTTGATCGGGTTCGGCGCGCGGCGGAAGTTGATCGAGGTGAGAACCAGATCGGTGCCCTTCTTCAGGCTGGCGACCATGGCGTCAGTCAGCGGGATCTGGGCGACACATCGGTCGGGCATGCACATCAGGTAGTCGATTTTCTGGGCCTTGCCGCCGTCGATCTGCATCGCGACACCTGGCGGGATCAGACGAGCCGGCGGAACCGAAACCTGAAGGCTCTTGTTGTTGATCTTGCCGGAAACGCTGATGAGGCCAACGCCCGTGACGAGCTGGCCGCCGCCTGCGAGAACAACGTTCTGAACGACGCAGACATCATTGTCTTCCTGCTTACTACAGGTCTTGTACCAGCCGAGACGCGGGGCGCCGGCAGCAGTAGCCGGGTCGGCGGAGGCCGCTGCATCCTGCGCGAAGGACGATACGGGAGCTGCTGCAGCACCGAGCATCACTGCCAGAACGGACAGGGCTGCCCGCGTTTTGTTTTCAGCCTTGAACATCATAACGAATTCCGTCTCCTGAAATCCCTTAGGGACGACAACGGTGCCATCCTCACCAACAGGGTTGTTCGCAATCCACCTCTTAGAACAATGAGGCAAATGCATGACCCCCCGACTTCGGGTTCCCCTGTTACATTGCGTCGGGCCAGATATCCAGTATTTCTTTGACCTTTTCGGGGTCATCCGAAAGAATTCGGCGCGGATGGTGAACTGCGGTGGCTGCATGATAGTCTTGCGCCGAATCGTGCCGTTCCCTGAAAGGACCTCAACGATGCTTCGGATCGTTCTTCCCGTCATTTTTACACTCGTTGGCAGCGCGGCTCTCGCTGAGCCGGTGCATGGCATCGCGATGCATGGCGTGCCGGCCCTGCCCGCCGATTTCAAGCACTTTCCTTACGTCAATCCCGATGTGAAAAAGGGTGGGAAGATCAGTTATGGCGTCGTCGGGACCTTCGACAGCCTCAATCCCTTCATCTTGAAAAGCATGCGCACGACGGCGCGCGGCATGTGGGATCCGGAGTACGGAAATCTCGTTTTCGAGACGCTGATGCTGCGCTCGCGCGATGAACCCTTCACCCTCTACGGGCTGCTGGCAGAGTCCGTCGAATGGGACGAAGACCGGACGTTTATCCAGTTCAATCTCAATCCAGCCGCCAAATGGTCGGACGGGCAGCCGGTGACGCCCGATGATGTGATTTTCACTCTCAATCTGCTCAAGGAAAAGGGGCGCGTTCCCTTCAGCACGCGATTGAATGCGGTCGAGAAGATGGAGAAGGTGGGCGACCACAGCGTTCGTTTCACCTTCAACGACAAGGCTGATCGCGAATTCCCGATGATTTTGGCCGGCTCCACGCCGATCCTGCCGAAACATGCCATCGATCCAGAGACATTCGATCGTTCGACGCTCACACCTCCCGTGGGATCTGGTCCTTACAAGATCAAGTCTTTGAAGCCCGGCGAGAGCATCACCTTCGAACGCGATCCCAATTACTGGGGCAAGGACATTCCGGCCAAGGTTGGGCTCGACAACTACGATCAGATAACGGTGCAGTATTTCCTGCAGGACACGACCCTGTTCGAGTCTTTCAAGAAGGGTGACATCGATATCTATCCGGACGGAAGTCCCGGCCATTGGGCAAGTGCTTACAATTTCCCGGCAGTGACCTCAGGCAACGTCGTCAAGGATACGTTCGAACCCAAGCTGCCGAGCGGCATGTTCGGCTTCGTCTTCAACACCCGGCGGCCGGTCTTTGCCAACGCGAAGCTTCGCGAGGGGCTGTCGCTGGTCTTCGATTTCGAATGGGCGAACAAGAACCTCTTCTCGAACGCTTATATCCGCACTGAGAGTTTCTGGCAGAACTCGGATCTGTCGAGTTTCGGGGTGCCGGCTGACGAACGCGAGCTGAAGCTTCTCGGCCCGATCAAGGATCGAATCGATCCAGCGATCCTGGATGGCAGCTACAAGCTCCCAGTCACCGACGGATCGGGCCGCGATCGCAATGTCCTGAAGCAGGCAGCCGCGCTCCTCAAGGAAGCAGGGTATACGATCAAGAATGGCAAGATGAGCGACGCCGACGGACGTCCGCTTGCTTTCGAGATCATGACGCAGAACACCGACCAGGAGAAGCTCGCAGTCTCCTATCAGCGTTCACTGCAACTGCTCGGCATTGCCGCGACCATCCGCACGGTGGACGATTCCCAATATCAGAGCCGCACGAGCAGCTTCGACTATGACGTGATCATCAAGTCCTATACGTCGTCCCTCTCGCCGGGCATCGAACAGCTCGGACGTTGGTCTTCCGCGGCCAAGGAGCGCGAAGGCACAGACAATTTCGCCGGAGTTTCCGACCCTGACATCGATACGCTGATCCAGCACATCCTTATGGCCCGGTCGGCTGAAGACTTTACCGCGGCGGTGCGTTCTCATGATCGGATGTTGCTGTCGGGGCACTATGTCCTGCCGCTTTACCATGTTGATCAGCAGTGGGTTGCGCGCAGCAAGCGCATCGCTCATCCGGACTCCGTGCCGCTCTATGGCTACCAGTTGCCGGCATGGTGGGATCAGAGCGTCCAATAGCAGGTTCCTTTTTTCTGCCTGGTTGAAGTCGCCCGCGGCAGGGACTAGATGGCGGGAAGGTTTCGATTTGAGAAAGAAGGAAAAGCCCATGGAACGCATTACCATCGACGTTGTCTCCGACGTCGTCTGCCCGTGGTGCTATCTCGGTAAGGCCCGGCTCGAGCTTGCGATCGCTGAAGTTCAGGACGAGGTCGGCGTGGATATCAACTGGCGCCCCTACCGCCTCAACCCCGATTATCCGCCTGATGGCGTCAACCAGAAGAAGGCGCTGGAGGAGAAGCTTGGCGGTGCCGAGCGCGTTGCCCAAGGACACAAGATGCTGACTGAGCTTGGTCGTGAAGTCGGCATCAAGTTCGATTTTGACGCGATCAAGATCGGCCCGAATACGCTGGATGCTCATCGCCTGATCCATTGGGCAATGGTTGAGGACCGCGACAAGGCGGACAAGGTCGTCAACGGCCTGTTCAAGGCGAACTTCGAGGAAGGCCGTAATGTCGGCGATCATGCCGTGCTGCTCGACGTTGCCGAGAAGGCAGGCCTTGACCGCAGGGTCACTGCGTCGCTGCTCGCCTCCGATGCCGATAAGGTCCTGGTGGTCGAAGAGATCGAGGCGGCGCAGAAGATGGGCGTGAACGGTGTGCCGTTCTTTATCTTCGATCAGCAATACGCCGTCAGCGGCGCTCAGACGCCGGACGTTCTGGCAGGCGCGCTTCGCGACATCGCCAAGGCGAAGGCGGAAGCGCGCGCCGGCATGAACTGAGCCCTTACCCCTTCGCCATTTCCGCAAGCTGCGTCATGATAACGGCTGCGCCCTGCAGCCGCTTTTCCGGCGTCGGCAGATCGCGTGTGAGGAAGACGCTCTGGTCCGGCCGAATCTTTGCCATGGTCCCCTGCTTGGCGATGTAGCCAACCAGGTTCGCTGGATGCGGAAACTCCTTATTGCGGAACTGGATGACCACCCCCTTGGGACCTGCATCCAGCTTCTCCACGTTGGCGACCCGGCAGAGCGATTTCACATACACGATCTTTAGAAGGTGCTGGACCTCGATCGGCATGGGGCCGAAGCGATCGATCATTTCTGCGCCGAAGGCATCGATTTCCTTCAGTTCCGTGATCTCGCCGAGGCGGCGATAGAGTGCCATGCGCAGATGCAGGTCCGGCACGTAACCGTCGGGGATCATCACCGACGTGCCCACAGAGATCTGCGGCGACCAGCCGGTATCCTGGATTTCGTCGACGCCCTTCACCTCGGCCACCGCCTCTTCCAGCATCTGTTGGTAGAGCTCGAAGCCGACCTCCTTAATGTGGCCGGACTGCTCTTCGCCGAGCAGGTTTCCTGCGCCGCGGATGTCGAGATCGTGGCTGGCCAACTGGAAGCCGGCGCCGAGCGTGTCGAGCGACTGCAGCACCTTGAGGCGCCGTTCCGCCGTCGCGGTCAGCACCTTGTTGACCGGTAGCGTGAAGAGCGCAAAGGCGCGCACCTTCGAACGTCCGACGCGACCACGCAGCTGGTAAAGCTGCGCCAGGCCGAACATGTCGGCGCGGTGCACGATCAGCGTATTGGCCGTTGGCACGTCGAGACCCGATTCCACGATCGTCGTCGACAACAGCACGTCATAGCGGCCCTCGTAGAAGGCGTTCATGATGTCCTCAAGCTCGCCGGCGGGCATCTGGCCGTGCGCGACCGCGACCTTCAGCTCCGGTACATCCGACCGCAGGAAGGCATGCACATCCTCCAGATCGGCAAGCCGCGGGCAGACATAGAAGCTTTGGCCACCGCGATAGTGCTCGCGCATCAGCGTTTCGCGGATGACAAGCGAATCGAAGGGCGAAATGAAGGTGCGAACCGCCATGCGGTCGACCGGCGGCGTCGTGATCAGCGACAGCTCGCGCACCCCAGTCATCGCGAGCTGCAGCGTGCGCGGGATCGGCGTCGCCGAGAGCGTCAGCACATGGACATCGCTTTTCAGTTCCTTCAAGCGTTCCTTGTGCTTGACGCCGAAATGCTGCTCTTCGTCGATGATCAGCAGCCCGAGATTGGCAAACTTGATCCCGGCACCAAGAAGCGCATGGGTGCCGACGACGATATCCGTCTTGCCCTCTGCTACTTCCTTCTTCGTTAACGCCAATTCCTTCGACCCGACGAGGCGTGAGGCTTGCTGGATGCGAACCGGCAGGCCGCGGAACCGCTCGGCGAAGGTCTTGAAGTGCTGGCGCGCTAGCAGAGTGGTCGGCACGACGACGGCAACCTGTATGCCGTTCATCGCCGCAACGAAGGCAGCACGAAGCGCCACCTCAGTCTTGCCGAAACCGACGTCGCCGCAAACGAGGCGATCCATCGGCCGACCGGCTCCAAGGTCGGAGCGCACAGCCTCGATGGCATTATCCTGATCCTCCGTCTCGTCGTAAGGGAAGCGAGCGGCAAACTCGTCGTAAAGCCCTTCCGGCGTCGTTAGCACGGGCGCATGCCGCGTCAGTCGCTCAGCTGCGATACGGATCAGCGCATCCGCCATATCGAGCAGCCGCTTCTTGAGCTTGGCCTTGCGCATCTGCCATGCGCCGCCGCCGAGCTTGTCGAGTTGCGCTTCCGTCCCCTCTCCGCCATAGCGCGACAGAAGGTCGATGTTCTCGACCGGCAGGAACAGCTTCGCGTCGTCTGCGTATTGCAGTTCGAGGCAGGCATGCGGTGCGCCCGCCGCTTCGATCGTTCTCAGGCCGACAAACCGACCGATACCGTGCTGTGCGTGGACGACGACCGAACCTTCGTCGAGCCCGGCAACTTCGGAGATGAAATCGGCGGCGCGCTTGCGTCGCTTCGAACGCCGCACCATGCGGTCGCCGAGAATGTCCTGTTCGCCGATGACGACGAGATTGCCGACTTCAAATCCCGATTCGAGGCTGAGCACGCCGGCAGCCGCCTCGCCTTTGGCAAGGCCATCCATCTCCTTCAGCGCGCCGACCGGCTTCACGCGCTCGAGCCCGTGTTCGCTCAGCACCTGCAGCAGACGCTCCAGCGAACCTTCCGTCCAGGCGGAAATCAGAACCTTCGCGCCAGCCGAGCGCTTGTCGGCAATATGCTTCACGACAGCGTCGAACACATTGATCCGCTCGGCATTGCCGCCACCCTCGGCATTCGAGCGTGCCCAGCGCTCGCCTTGCCGCGCGTCGAGATTGATCACACGCCGCGCCTCTCCCTCATGCTCGTTAAAGGGCGAGATTCGCATCGCGTTGAACGCGTCGAGCGTGCTGGCGAACGTCTTTCCGTCCAGGTAGAGTTGGCTGGGCGTCACGGGCTTGTAGGGTGTCCCTTGCGCCATCTGTCCCTTGCTGGGCTGCCCGGAACTGAGGCGGGCGTCATAGTAGTCGAAGACGAGCTTGGACCGTTCCTCGGCGGCCTGGCGCACAGTATGATCGGTGACCATCCGGAAGTCTTTGAGATAGTCGAATACCGTCTCCAGCTTCTCGTAGAAAAGCGGCAGCCAATGCTCCATGCCTGGGTAGCGTCGGCCCTCCGATATGGCGAGATAAAGCGCATCGTCGCGTGTCGCCGCGCCGAAGGAAGAGAGGTAATTCTTCCGGAAACGGCTGATCGTATCGGGCGTCAGTGTGACCTCGCTCATCGGGTTGAGGTCGAGGGAGCGCACCTGCCCTGTGGTGCGCTGACTTGCCGGGTCAAAGCTTCGGATGCTTTCCAGCGTGTCGCCGAAGAAATCGAGGCGAACAGGCTCCTCGGAGCCCGGCACGAAGACGTCGAGAATACCGCCGCGCACCGCATATTCGCCGACCTCGCGAACCGTTGCGACGCGGTCGAAGCCGTTGCGTTCAAGGCGCCCGGCAACATCGTCCATGCGCACCGTATTTCCGGGGCGAGCTGAGAAGGCAAGGCTTTCGATAATCTCTTGTGGGGCGACTTTCTGCAGCATTGCATTGACTGTCACCAGCACGATCGCGGCATGTGGCTTCTTGTGATGCGCGATCAGGCCGCCCAGCGCCGCGAGACGGCGTGCCGACGTATCGGCGCTCGGGGAAACGCGGTCGTAAGGAAGGCAGTCCCAGGCCGGCAAGGTCAGAACCGGGATCTCCGGCACAACGAAGCCCAGCATCTGTTCAAGGTCCACCATCCGCTGGCCGTCGGAAAGCACGTAAGCGACCGGCTCTCCGGCGCGCGCCAGATCGGCCAGCAACAAAGCTTCCATACCTGTCGGCACATTGCCGATTGTCAGCGGCTCGGCGACGGCTGACAGCTTCCTTACGTCAAAACCTGAGGTCATTAGGCATTCCTGGGCAGGGCGTCGGCTGGATATTCGAAATCGGGCTTGTAAGCGGCAAGGCGCGCAAACATCGGCGACTGGAAACGCTCAGGCACCGGCCATGTTCCCATGATCCAGCGCACGAGATCGTTGTCCTCTTCGGCCATGATGGTTTCGAACTCGTCGAGTTCGGTATCGGACAGGGTGGCGATCTCCTTCTCGGCGAACTGCCCGAAGACCAGATCCATTTCGCGGATGCCGCGATGCCAGCAGCGAAAGAGGATTCGGCGGCGGCGCGGATCAAGATCGGCGCTCGAGAGTGACACACCCGTCATGGCTTTACCTTCCTGTTGATGCGCCTCTATAGACCCTCGAAAGCAGCTTGTCAGCCTTGCCAAGGCCGCATTGTTCATCGCATTTTGCGGCCATGCGCCCAGCCATTCTCGATCCGCTGTTTTCGCCCGTTTCCGCCCTGCCCGGCGTCGGCCCAAAGATCGCCGAATTGCTGGTGAAGCTGCTTGGGCGCGAGACGCCCGAAGATACGCGCGTCGTCGATCTGCTGTTTCATGCGCCGCACTCGCTGATCGACCGTCGAAACCAACCGGGTATCGCCCGCGCCCCGCAAGGTGCAATCGTCACCGTCACGGCGCGGGTCGATCGTCACCAGGCGCCGCCGCGCGGCAAGAGCAACATTCCGTATCGCGTCACGCTGCACGACGAAACCGGCGAACTGACCCTTGTCTTCTTTCGCGGCCAGGCGGCTTGGCTGGAAAAGCAGCTGCCGTTGGACAAGGAGGTAACCGTCAGCGGCAAGATCGACTGGTTCAACGGTCGCGCGTCGATGGTCCATCCCGACTACATTGTGAAGGCCAGCGAAGCCGAGAACCTGCCCCTCGTCGAGCCGATCTATCCGCTCACAGCTGGTCTTTCGCCGAAGACATTGCGCAAGATCATCGAAGCGGCGCTGCCGCGCGCGCCGGAACTGCCGGAATGGATCGACTTCGCTCTTGCGCAGAAGCAGGGTCTGCCCTCGATATCAGACGCTTTCCATGGACTACACGAACCGCGCGATCCCTCGGATATCGATGCGCAAGCCCCTGCCCGCCGCCGGCTCGCCTATGACGAATTTCTCGCGGGCCAACTATCGCTGAGCCTCGTTCGCCAACGATTGCGCAAGCTTGCCGGCCAGCCCGTACACGCCACCGGTCAAGTCAGCAGGCAGATCCTGCAGGCTCTGCCGTTTTCGCCGACGAACAGCCAGAATGCGGCGGTCGCCGACATCCTGAAGGATATGGCCGGCGAGGACCGCATGCTCCGCCTTCTTCAAGGCGACGTTGGCTCCGGTAAGACCCTGGTTGCCCTCATGTCGATGGCAGCCGTGATTGAAAGTGGCGGTCAGGCCGTCCTCATGGCGCCGACGGAAATTCTAGCCCGCCAGCACCATGCGACGATCTTCAAATTTGCCGCTTCCGCAGGCCTCGGAATCGAGGTTCTTACCGGCCGCACCAAGGGCCGCGAACGTGAGGATATTCTCGAGAGGATCGCATCCGGAGAGGCGCAGATCGTCATCGGCACCCACGCCCTCTTCCAGGACAGCGTCAACTACCGCAACCTCATGTTGGCTGTCGTCGACGAGCAGCACCGCTTCGGCGTCCACCAGCGCCTGCGGCTGACGGCGAAGGGCATCACACCTCATATGCTCGTCATGACCGCGACGCCGATACCGCGCACACTGGTGTTGGCTGCCTTCGGCGACATGGACGTCTCCAAGCTGACGGAGAAGCCGGCCGGACGGAAGCCGATCCAGACGATCACAGTGCCGACCGAACGTATCGGCGAGATCGTCGGGCGCCTTAAGAGCGCCTTGGCGGAGGGCAAGAAGGCTTATTGGATATGCCCGCTTGTAGAGGAGTCCGAGGAGAGCGACCTGATGTCGGTCGAGGAGCGTCATGCAACGCTCGTTTCGTCGCTCGGCGGCGCCATCGGCCTGATCCACGGCCGCATGAGCGGCCCGGAGAAGGATGCCGTAATGATGGCGTTCAAGAACAGCGAAATCCGCCTCCTAGTCGCAACAACAGTGGTGGAAGTCGGCGTCGATGTTCCCGATGCGACGATCATGGTGATCGAGCATGCCGAGCGCTTCGGCTTGGCGCAGCTTCACCAGCTTCGCGGACGCGTAGGGCGCGGTGACGAGGCTTCGACCTGCATCCTGCTCTACAAGGGGCCACTGGGCGAAGCTGGTCATGCGCGCCTGTCGATCATGCGTGAAACGGAAGACGGATTTCGCATCGCTGAGGAAGACCTGAAACTGCGCGGCGAAGGCGAATTGCTCGGCACGCGCCAGTCGGGAACCCCAGGCTTTCGCATCGCGAGCCTCGAGGCACATGCCGACCTACTGGAAATCGCCCGCCGCGATGCGGCCTACCTGATCGAGCACGACCCCGATCTCACCAGCGAGCGTGGCAAGGCAGTACGCTCCCTGCTCTACCTTTTCCGCCGCGACGAGGCGATCCGCTTCCTGCATGCAGGGTGAGCCGAGCCCGGCCCACAGCGCGCCGAAGCCGTCTTACAGCGTCCGGAACATCACGAGAGCGTCAACGTAGCCTTTTGTCGGGTGCTCGAAGGCGCCGGGCAAGCGGCCGACCGTCTCAAAGCCCAATGTTTCCCAGAGACGAACGGCGCGTTCGTTGACGCTGACGACGAAGTTGAACTGCATCGCCCGGAAACCACGCTCGCGGGCGCGGACGAGCGAGTGCTCGTGCATCTGTCGCGCTACGCCCTTGCCCGCCGCGGCAGCAGCGGTCATGTAGCCACAATTGCAGACATGTGCACCACCGCCCGCCTGGTTGGCGCGGAGGTAATAAGTACCGAGGATCTCGCCACTTTCGTCTTCGGCGACGAAGGTCTCTTTGTCCGGCCCCAGCCAGTAAGTGAGGGCATCGGTCTGGCTCATGTCGCGATCGAGCGTGTAGGTCTCCCCCGCGCGGATCGTCGGCTCGATGATGGTCCATATGGAGGAACGGTCTTCCGCGGTGGCTGGTCTGATAAGCATTGCGTATGTCATCCTTCAACCGCCATCGCATGGCAACATGGCGGAACCAACAGACGTGATCTCGCGTACGGGCCAAGCACGAGCGGAAGTTACATTTCGATCGGCGCCGGCAGCGGCTTGCGTGTCCGCTCCTGTTTTTTCATGCGCCCGGCAAGCTCTTCGGGCGTGACGAGACCACCGGAGATTAGGAGCTTCGCCGCGTCCTCCGGTGACATGTCGAGCGGCACAATCTTTTCGCGCGGCGTGAAGATCAGAAATCCGGCCGTCGGCACCGGGGTCGGCGGCAGGAACACGCAGACCATGTCCTGACCCATCGCCTTGAACTTTGTCGCGATCTCGCCTTTGGCATCCGTCGAAATGAAAACGAGCGCCCAGAGGCCGGGGCTGGGATATTCGATGAGGCCGACCTTCTTGAAGGAGTTCGTCTTGTCCTTCAGCACCGTCTCGAAAATCTGCTTCACGCTCTGATAGATGCTCCGCACCAGCGGCACGCGTCGAACAAGCGATTCGCTGAACTGAACGATGCTCTGGCCGATGAGGTTCTTGCCGAGGAATCCGATAAGCGTGATCGCGACGAGTGCTATCAGCAGGCCGGACCCTGGCACCGCAAAGTTAAGGTAGTTATCCGGGTCATAGCGCGCCGGTAGGTAGGGTTTGACCCAGCTATCCGCCCACCGCACGACCGACCACGTCAGCCAAAGCGTAATCGCGACCGGCGCACAAATAATCAGTCCCGCCAGGAAGTCGTTCCTAAGGCGAGTGGCTATAGGCAATCGGGGCAGTTTTTCCTTCATCGCGTACTGATAACTCCGTTGAGCAGGCCGGCTATCAGAAATCAGCTCCCCCGTGCTTTCCTATCAGAAAGCTGCCAGAAACTACCAAGCCATACAAGCCTCCTGGAGGCGAACAAGCGGTCACTCCACCGTGACCGACTTCGCCAGATTGCGCGGCTGATCGACGTCCGTGCCCATGAAAACGGCCGTATGATAGGCAAGCAGCTGGATCGGCAGGGAGAAGATCATCGGCGCGATGATCTCGTTGACATCGGGAAGCGCGATCGTCGCCATAGTCGGCAACTTCGATGCCGCCGCGCCCGCCTCGTCGGTTATGAAGATGATGCGTCCGCCGCGTGCGGCAACTTCCTGCATATTCGAGACAGTCTTGTCGAAGAAGCGGTCAAACGGCGCAATCACGATAACAGGCATGTTTTCGTCGATCAGCGCAATCGGTCCGTGCTTGAGTTCGCCTGCGGCGTAACCTTCGGCATGGATATAGGAGATTTCCTTGAGCTTAAGCGCCCCTTCCATCGCAAGCGGGAAGCTCGTGCCGCGACCGAGATAGAGGACATCCCGGCATTTCGAAAGTTCGCGCGACAGGCTCTCCATCTGCGGCTGGACGAGGTTCAGCACGCGGCTCATGATGCGCGGCATTTCGGCGAGATGGCGGACCAGCTCCCTTTCCTGCTCTGCGCCGATCGTTCCCCTCGCCTTGCCTGCGCCGAGTGCGAGCGCGGCAAGGACGGCCAACTGGCAGGTGAAGGCTTTGGTCGAGGCAACGCCGATCTCCGGGCCTGCCATGATTGGGAAGACTGCATCCGACTCACGGGCAATGGTCGATTCCTTGACGTTGACCACTGCGCCAATCTTCAGCCCGCTCTCCCTGCAGTAACGAAGCGACGCCAGCGTGTCCGCCGTCTCGCCTGACTGCGAGATGAAAAGCGCAGCCTGCGAAGGCGACAGAGGCATCTCGCGATAACGAAACTCGGAGGCGACGTCGATCTCGACGGGCAGACGGGCGTAACGCTCGAACCAGTATTTGCCTACAAGCCCCGCGAGATATGCGGTTCCGCACGCGGAGATCGCCAGGCTGGTGGTAGCCTTGAAATCGATCGCATTGATGCTGTCGCTGATCGTGTTGCTGGAAAAGTCTACGTAGTGGCTGAGGGCATGCGAGATGACCTCGGGCTGCTCATAGATTTCCTTTTCCATGAAGTGGCGGTGATTGCCCTTGTCCACCACATAGGCGGTCGTCTGTGATATCTGACGGGCGCGCTTTACCTCGTTACCTGCGAAGTCGAGGATTGTCGCGCCGTTTCGCGTAAGCACGGCCCAATCGCCATCGACGAGATAGGTGATCTCGTTGGTGAAGGGGGAAAGCGCAATCGCATCGGAGCCGAGGAACATTTCGCCGGAGCCATAACCCACGGCAAGCGGCGGGCCGGACCGTGCCGCCATGAGCGTGCCCGGATCGCTTTGGAGCATGATCGCAAGAGCATATGCGCCTGTTACCCGGTTCAGCATCTTTAGCATCGCGGCGCGCGGCTCGAGGCCGTCACGGAGATACTTCGCCATAAGATGGGCGACGACTTCCGTGTCGGTCTGCGTCCCGAAGACGGCCCCTTCAGCGATCAGCTCTTCACGCAGTTCGGAGAAGTTCTCGATGATGCCGTTATGGACGACCGCGACGCCCTCGACGAAATGCGGGTGAGCGTTGGTCTCGTTGGGAATGCCATGCGTAGCCCAGCGCGTGTGCGCAATGCCGATCGTTCCCGGCAGAGGGTCACCGTCCAGGCGCTTCTCGAGATTGAAGAGTTTACCCTCGGCGCGACGACGAGCCATCTCGCCGTTATGTATCGTCGCAACGCCCGCAGAGTCATAGCCGCGGTACTCGAGCCGCTTCAACGCATCCACGAGACGCCCCGCAACCGGGCTGCTGCCAACGATTCCAACAATACCGCACATAAACACCCCCAAAGCCTTCTGTTCAGAGGCCACTCGTAACGATTTTGTCTTTTTTCTCAATGGCCTCGGCGGTCACTTTCGGTTTCCACGCGTTACGCGGAAGCCTATGGTTTGGCCTTCTTTGCAGCCTTAATCGCGAATGCGCGTTCGCGGAGCACGGCAGCCCTGCCCGGCTTCAGCTCCTGGTGCGCCCGGCCAAGGGCCAACGCATCGGCAGGAACATCCGCAGTGATGACACTGCCAGCGGCTATGTAGGCACTGTCGCCAATGCTGACGGGCGCCACAAGCGAGGAGTTTGATCCAATAAAGGTGTTCGCGCCGATCAGCGTCTGATGTTTGTTTACGCCATCATAGTTGCAGGTGATCGTGCCTGCACCGATATTCGCGCCAGCTCCGACCTTCGCGTCGCCGATGTAGGTCAGGTGATTGACCTTGGCGCCCTCACCGATCTTCCCATTCTTGACTTCGCAGAAGTTGCCGACTTTCGAGCCGTTGGCGAGGTCGGCGCCGGGCCGCAAGCGGGCGAAGGGACCAACGATTGCGCCGGCACTGACATGCGCGCCTTCGATATGTGAGAAGGCATGAATGATTGCGCCGCCGTCGATCGTCGCGCCGGGACCGAATACCACATTCGGCTCGATCAGCGCGTCCTGCCCGATGGTTGTATCGTAGGAAAGAAACACAGTCTCCGGCGCGATCATCGTCACGCCTGATATCATCATCTCGTCGCGTCGGCGTTCTTGCCAGAGCCGCTCAATCACGGCGAGCTCCGCGCGATTGTTGCAGCCAGTCATCTCAATTTCAGGAGCATCGACAGCCGCAACGCGGCCCCCAATGGAGTGAGCGATTTCCACCAAGTCGGTCAGATAGTATTCGCCCTTGGCATTGGCGTTGCCGATGCGAGACAGGAGCTCGAGCGCCTTACGGCCGTTGATCGCCATCAGGCCGCTGTTGCACCATTTCACGGCACGCTCGGCATCGGCGGCATCTCGTTCCTCACGGATGGCGATCAGTTCGCTGTCCTTGACGAGCAGCCGGCCGTAGCCGGTCGGCTTGTCGGTGTGGAAACCGATGACTACGACATCGCTGCCCTCGGCAAGGCCCTGACGTGCTGCCTTGAGTGGCCCTTCGGTCTGCAACGGCACGTCGCCGTAGGTCACGATGATATCGTCATATCCGCGAGCAATAGCGTCGTGCGCTGCCAACACCGCATGACCGGTGCCGAGCCGCTCCTTCTGCAGATAGGTCTCGATTTTGACACCTTCGACCTGGGCCGCCATCGCCACTTCGTCGGCATCACGCCCAACGACCAGCGCGACCGATGAGATGTCGCTTTTTGCCACGGCATCCACGACATGGGCGATCATCGGGCGGTTCGCGATTGGATGCAGCACTTTCGATTTCGACGACTTCATTCGCGTGCTGTCACCCGCAGCGAGAATGATGGCGAGGCAAGTGCGTTCCATGATGTGCTCCGAGAATCCGTTATTTGCGGCCTTTGCTGCCTCATAGCAGCAAGACAAAGGCAGGACAAAGATCAAAAATGGGTCAGGCGGATTCCCTGCTCATCGCCGCATAGGCCTCGCGGACGTGATCCCGGCCGTCGACAATCACGGCCTCCATCGCTTTTCGAGCGCCATCGATGTCGCCGGCAACGATCGCCTCCACGATGCGCATATGCGTGTCCGCAATATCTGAGAAGCCGTTCTGCGAGGGGGGCGTACTGATACGAAACATCCCAACCAACGCAGCTTCGATCAAGCTCCCTAGTGTTCGCATGAACGGGTTGTGAGAGGCATCGGCGATGGCGAGGTGGAAATGCAGATCGGCCAAGGCGAGGCTTTCGCTGGTATGACCCGGGGCTGCCATCTCCGTCGCTAGCGCGCGCAGATTTTCAATATCCTCCTTGCTCGCCCGCTCCGCTACGAGACCGGCGGCAAATGGCTCGAAGGCCATCCGAATGTCGTAAAGCTGCAACAGGAATTCTTCCGTCACGCCACAGTCGAAATGCCAAGCTATGATCTCGCTGTCGAACATGTTCCAGAAGTTTTTCTTCGTCACGCGTGTTCCGACACGGGCCTTGGCGATGATCATGCCTTTTGCGGCAAGCGTCTTCATCGTTTCCCGAAGGACCGTCCGCGAGACCTTGAAGTGTTGCGCGAGTTCGGCATCGCCCGGCAGAATGCTTCCGACAGGATAGGTTCCGGCAACAATCGCCCTGCCAAGGCCATCCACGACCTGGGCGTGGCTCGTTCGCGATTTGCGCGCTGTTCTTCCGGTCTCAAGCAATCTGTTACGCAACGAATACCTCCGCGTTCAGGCATACCTCTTATTCATACTGGAAAGGAAGAGAATAACCTTCTGCATTAGAATAAATGCAAAAAGCAATAGGCCGATCAAGATCTTCGTCCACCAGCTCGACAGCGTCCCGTCGAAGGTGATGTAGGTCTGAATGAGGCCTTGTATCAGGATACCGATGAAGGTACCCGCTACGAATCCCGCCCCTCCGGTCAACAGCGTCCCCCCAATGACAACTGCTGCGATCGCATCCAGCTCAACGCCGACTGCTGCCAGAGAATAACCGGCTGACGTATAGAGCGAAAAAACGATTCCGGATAGGCCAGCAAGAAAGCCGGATAATGCGTAGATCTGTATCGTGGTACGGCCCACGGGGACGCCCATGAGTTGCGCTGTTTGCGAACCGCCGCCTAGTGCGTAGACATTGGTCCCGAAGCGGGTGCGGTGCGCCAGGAATATGCCGCCGACAAAGACCAGAAGCATGATGCCGCCGATCAGCGTCAAACGCCCCCCACCTGGCAGCTTGTAATAGAGGCTCGTCAACGTGGTGTAATAGTCGTGATTGATCGGAATGCTGTCGATCGACAGAACGAAAGCCATGCCACGCGCAAGAAACATGCCTGCGAGCGTCACGATAAAGGCCGGCATTTCCAGATAGTGAATGATAGCACCCATTACGGCGCCGAACACGGTCGTGATGATCAGGACCAATGCGAACGCGACGAGCGGATGGATGGTCGTGTTCTGGAGGACGACTGCCAGGAACACACCGGTAAACGCAATGACAGAGCCAATCGACAGGTCGATGCCGCCGGAGATAATGACAAAGGTCATGCCGACTGCTGCAATCCCGAGAAAGGCGTTGTCGGTCAAAAGATTGCCGATTACGCGGGTCGACAGAATATTGGGATACTGCAGCGTGCAGATCGCATAAGAGAGAACGAAGATCACGACCGTTGCCAGAAGCGGCAGATATTTCGAGTTCATTGAACCTGCCCTTCCGTGACGCGGCTCGATCGCCGGCTCAGGACCACGGCGGCCGATTGGACCGCAGGCGACTGAATGACGAGGATCACGATGACGATCACCGCCTTGATGATCAGGTTGAACTCAGGCGGGAAGCCCGAGAGCAGAATGCCAGTATTGACCGCCTGAATGATCATTGCACCGATCAGAGAACCCAGAATGCTGAAACGCCCTCCAAGCAACGAGTTGCCTCCGACCACGACCGCCAGGATCGCGTCGAGTTCCAGCCAGAGACCGGCATTGTTCGCATCTGCGCCCTTGATATCGGCTGCGACAATAATCCCGGCAATCGAGGCGCAAAGGCCGCTCAACATATAAACGGCCATCAGCAGCACAGGCGTGCGCACACCCGACAACGTGCTTGCACGTCGATTGATACCGGTTGCTTCAATCAGCATGCCAAGCGCTGTGCGTCTCACGAGGAGGATCACCAAGGCCCCCATGACCAGCCAGATGATAACGGGCATGGGTAGGAAAGCAAATGCGCCGCTGCCGAGTGCGATCAGCCCTTCATCGTTGAAGGTCATGATTACACCCTCGGTGACGAGCTGCGCGATCCCGCGTCCAGCGACCATCAGCACAAGCGTGGCGATGATCGGCTGGATGTTGAGCAACGCGACCAGGAATCCGTTCCATACACCGCAAAGCAGTCCGACGCCGATCGTTACCAGCAGCGTCGAAGCAAGCGAATGGCCGGACACGATGGATGATGCGGCAACCGCGCCGCAGATCGCGATCACGGCACCGACCGAGAGGTCAATCCCCTTCGTAGCAATCACGAGGGTCATGCCGATTGCCAACAAAGCGACCGGCGCGCCGCGGTTCAGTACGTCGATCAGGCTGCCGTAAAGCCGGCCATTCTGAACAACAACATTAAAAAACTGCGGGAACATAATGAAATTCAATAGGAGAATGACCACAAGCGCGATAATTTGCGGCGCTAGCCGGGTCAACAAGGCATTGAGTGACGACTTCATGCGTCCTCCGTCTCTTTCTGGGCTGCGGCGATGGCGTCGACGATGCGCGCGGTGCTGACATTGTCACCTGTCAGCTCAGCGACATGTTCGCGGTCACGAAGCACCAAAATACGTGAGCTATAGGCAATAAGCTCTTCCAATTCCGAAGAAATCACGATCAGCGACATGCCATTCGCGCACAGATCTTCGATCAAGCGGATGATCTCGGCATGCGCTCCGACGTCGATGCCGCGGGTCGGCTCGTCGAGAATGAGAAAGTCGGGATTGGTGGCCAACCAGCGTGCAAGGATCGCTTTCTGCTGATTGCCGCCTGACAGCAGACGGATGGGCTTTTCCCTGTCCGTCGTACGGATGTCGAGTGCGCTGATGTAGCGGTCGGCCAAGGCGTTCTGATCGGCGCGAGAAATCGGTCGGGCCCAGCCTCTACGCGCCTGCAGCGCCAACGCAATGTTCTCGCGAATGGACAGGTCGCCGATGATCCCGTCCGTCTTGCGATCCTCCGGACAAAAGCCGAAGCCGTTGCGGATCGCAGCACGCGGGTTCGACAAACTAACCTGCCTACCGTCGACCTTAGCGGTTCCGCTGTCGGCATGCTCGATCCCGAACAGCAATTCGGCGGTCTCCGTGCGTCCCGATCCGAGCAAGCCGGCAACGCCCACCACCTCGCCGACACGGACCTCGAGATCGAACGGCTTCACCTTGCCGCGCTTGCCATAACCCTCGAAGCTGTATTTCACGGGACCGGCAGCAACGGAGTGCGCCCGGGCGGTGGCCTCGGCCTTTGCCAGTTCATGGCCGAGCATCATTGATATCAGGCTCTGGCGAGACAGCTCGGATGTCTCACGGGTGCCGACGAGCTTTCCGTTTCGAAGGACCGTGATGCGGTCACTGACCTCGTAAACCTGTTCGAGAAAATGTGTAATGAAGACAATGCCAAGGCCGCGGTCTTTCAAGTCACGCATGATGCGAAAGAGCATCGCGACTTCTTGCGTGTCGAGGCTTGCGGTTGGCTCGTCGAGGATGAGAACTTTGCCGGATAAATCGACAGCCCGCGCGATCGCCACGACCTGCTGCACGGCGACCGAAAACCGATCGAGTTGGGCGGTCACATCGATGTCCATCCCATACTGATCAAGCAGCGCCCGCGCCTGTCGGTTCATCGCACGCACATCGATCATGCCGAAACGCTTCGGCTGGCGGCCGAGATAGAGGTTCTCAGCGACGCTCAGATTGGAGAGGAGATTGACCTCCTGATAGACAGTCCCGATGCCCAGTTTCTGAGCCGCGAGCGTATCGGACGGATTGATTTCAGCGCCGTCGAGAACGAGCCGGCCTTGGTCGCGGTGGTAGGCACCGGTGATGCATTTGATCAGCGTCGACTTTCCTGCGCCGTTTTCGCCGAGAAGCGCATGCACCTCGCCCTTACGCAGCGAGAAGTCGACCTTATCGAGCGCAATGGCACCCGGGAAGAATTTCGAAATACCGGAAGCGGCTAGAACGGTCTCAAAATCGTGAATCATGAGTGCGGCTTTTCCTGATATAGACCTTGCGGTGCCGCGGCATTGAAGGACATGAGGTCCTGATTGGCAGGCGGCAGTTCCGCACCGGTCCATGATGGACCGGTGCGGTTCCAGCGTCAAAAATCAGTAGCCGAGGTTCTTCTTCGACTCGTAGACCTTCGTCGGGTCGTCAGCCGGCGTGTAGAGCTTGGATTCCGTCTGGATCCACTTCGCCGGAGCCTTCTTGTCCTTCAGGTATGCGTCGAGGACGTCGAATGCGGGACCAGCCATGTTCGGCGTGAGTTCCACGGTCGCATTTGCTTCGCCGGCTGCCATAGCCTTGAAGATATCAGGCACGGCGTCGATCGAGACGACCAGAATGTCCTTGCCCGGCTTCAGACCGGCTTCCTTGATCGCCTGGATGCCGCCCACGGCCATGTCGTCGTTGTGAGCATAGAGGGCGCAGATATCCTTGCCGCCGTTTTCGGCCTTCAGGAAGCTTTCCATGACTTCCTTGCCCTTGGTGCGGGTGAAGTCACCGGTCTGGCTGCGAGCGATCTTGAAGTTTGCCTTGCCGGCGATGGCTTCTTCGAAGCCCTTCTTACGAGCGATGGCGGGGGAAGAGCCGGTCGTTCCCTGGAGTTCGACGATCTTGCAAGCCTTGTCGCCGACGGTCTTTACCAGCCAGTCGCCGGCAACCTTGCCCTCATGAACCTGATCCGAAGTGACAGCGGTCAGGTAGAGGTCTTCAGGCGCCTTGATCGTCCGGTCGAGCAGGATTACGGGGATTTCAGCTTCCTTTGCTTCCTTCAGAACAGCGTCCCAGCCGGTCTCGACGACGGGCGCCAGGAAGATAGCGTTGACGCCCTGGGCGATGAAGGAGCGGATCGCCTTGATCTGGTTTTCCTGCTTCTGCTGAGCGTCAGCAAATTTCAGGTCAACGCCACGCTTCTTGGCTTCTTCCTTCGTGACGGTGGTTTCAGCAGCGCGCCAACCCGATTCAGAACCGATCTGCGAAAAGCCGACGACCAGATCCGCAGCCGATGCAGAACCGAACATGCAGGCAGCCAGAATCGTAGCACTCAAGAGTGCAGTCTTCAATTTCATTATGTCCTCCCAAAGCCGCCTCCACGCGGCACACCGAGAAAAAATCATATAGTATTACTTTTGTAAATGCACTTTCTGGTATGCGGTGCAAATAAAAAAAGGCGCTCAAAACGAGCGCCTTTTCGCACGTGCTAATTGCCTGACGAAATCACTTGGGCAGCTTGTCGTCGACGCCTTCGACGTAGAAGTTCATGCCGAGCAGCGTGCCGTCGTCAGCCTTTTCGCCAGCCTTCAGCCACGGGGTGCCGTCCTGCTTGTTGATCGGGCCGGTGAAGGGGTGAAGCTCGCCCGACTTGATCTTGGCTTCGGTATCCTGAGCCATCTTCTTCACGTCGTCAGGCATGTTGGTGTAGTCGGCCATCTTGAGGATGCCGTCTTTCAGGCCGTCCCAGCTCTGCTCGGACTTCCAGGTGCCGTCGAGCAGCGCGTGAACGCGCTTGGAGTAGTAGTTACCCCAGGTGTCGACGATTGCCGTCAGCTGAGCCTTCGGGCCGGCTGCGATCATGTCGGAGGCTTGGCCGAACGCATGAATGCCGCGTTCCTCGGCAACCTGCATCGGAGCAGTGGTATCCGTGTGCTGCGTCAACACGTCGACGCCCTGGTCGACCATGGCCTTTGCTGCATCGGCTTCCTTGCCCGGGTCGAACCAGGTGTTCACCCAGATGACCTTCAGCTTGAAGTCCGGATCGATGGAGCGGGCACCCTGTTCGAAGGCGTTGATGCCCATGACCACTTCCGGGATCGGGAATGAGGCGATGTAAGCAGCACCGTGGTTCTTCGACGTCTTGGCTGCGATCTGGCCGAGGATGTAGCGCCCTTCGTAGAAGCGCGAGTTATAGGTCGCGAGGTTCGGGCCGGACTTATAGCCGGTCCCGTGTTCGAACTTCACGTTCGGGAACTTTGCGGCGACCTTCACGGTGGCATCCATAAAGCCGAAGGACGTCGTGAAGATCAGCTTGCAGCCCGAACGCGCCAGACGCTCGATCGCACGCTCGGCGTCGGGGCCTTCCGGTACGTTTTCGAGGTAAGGCGTGTCGATCTTATCGCCGAATTCCTTCTGGATCTGCTGGCGACCGAGATCGTGAGCCTGGGAATAACCACCGTCCGTGTGTGACCCAACGTAGACGAAGCAGACCTTGGTCTTGTCAGCGGCCTGCGCGGACGAACCCACGCTCAGGACCGCAGCAGCTGATGCGGCAAATGCAAATGCGAGTTTTTTCATGATAACCCCTTTTAGTTTGTAATTTCCGGAAGCGCGTCTCATTCTTCTGTTTAGCGCTCCGGCACGAACGGTTTTCCCAGCGACGCAGGCGTGTTGATCAACGTCGTACGGCGATTATGAGAAATGATGACAAGGACCACAATAGTGGCAGCATAAGGGAGCATCGACAGAAATTGGGCCGGAATTCCAACGCCAAAAGCCTGTGCATGAAGCTGCAGGATCGTGACCGCGCCGAAGAGGTAGCCACCGGCAAAAACCCGCCATGGACGCCAGGATGCGAAGACGACGAGGGCGAGTGTGATCCAGCCACGGCCGGAAGACATGTTCTCCACCCATTGCGGCGTATAAACGAGGGAAAGCTGCGCTCCGGCGAGCCCCGCGCAGGCACCACCGAACATCACGGCGAGGTAGCGCGTGCGGATGACCCTGATGCCGAGAGCGTGCGCTGAACCGTGACTGTCGCCGATCGCGCGCAGCTTCAGGCCGGTGCGGCTGCGGAACAGGAACCAGCTCACGCCGAAGAGCAAAGCCAGCGACAGGTAGAATGTCAGATCCTGCCTGAACAGGACGGATCCGATGAGCGGAATGTCAGAGAGGTAAGGAATGACGATCGGCGCGAGGCGAACGCCCGGTACGCCAACATAGCCCTCACCCAGCATTCCCGACACCCCAAGGCCGAGGATCGTCAACGCCAGGCCAGTCGCCACCTGGTTTGCGACCAGCGTGAGGGTAAGGAAACCGAACAGCAGTGAAAACAGTGCGCCGGCGACGATGCCGCCCAGCAGCCCGATATAGGGAGACCCCGAAATCTGAGCGCTGGCGAAGGCCGCGACGGCCCCCATGATCATCATGCCCTCGACGCCGAGGTTTAGAACACCGGATCGTTCGGCGACGAGTTCGCCCAAGGCTGCAATAACGAGAGGTGTGGACGCTGTGATGACGGTCAGCAGAATAGCTTCGAAGATGCTCACGCGACGCCTCCCCGGACCCGCAACCAGACGATACGGATCTTGTAGTAGATGAGCGTGTCGCAGGAGAGCACGAAGAAGAGCAGCAAGCCCTGGAAGACGCGGGTGACCTTGTCGGATACGCCGAGCGAAAGCTGCGCCGCCTCGCCGCCGAGGTAAGTCAGCGCGAGCACAAGGCCGGATGCGATGATGCCGAGTGGGTTCAGGCGTCCGAGAAACGCGACAATGATCGCCGTGAAGCCGTAGCCTGGAGAAATCGCAGGCTGCAGGTGTCCGATCGATCCCGATACTTCGGAGATGCCGGCAAGTCCTGCAAGTGCCCCCGAGAACAGAAAGCTGAACCAGATCATCTTCTTGGACGAAAAGCCGGCGAAGCGCCCTGCCCGCTCGGACTGGCCGAGCACCACGATCTCGAATCCTCTCAGCGTGTATTTCAGCATGAACCAGACGAGAAGCGCTGCGACAATCGCGAACACGAATGCCCAATGGGCGCGGCCGGACTCTTCCCAGATCGCCGGCAGTGTGGCTTCGGGTGGAAACGGCACGCTTTCGGGAAAGTTGAAGCCTTGCGGATTGCGCCAGGCGCCGCGGATCAGCCAATCCAGAAACAGCTGCGCAATATAGACAAGCATTAGGCTCGTCAGGATTTCGTTGGTATTGAAATGCGCCTTCAGCAGCGCTGGAATGGCCGCAAACAACGCACCGCCGATCGCACCCATGACAAGCATCAAGGGCAGCACGAGAGGCGAGTGCCATTCTGTAAACACGATCGGCAGGATCGAGCCAGTAATCGCGCCGATCGTAAATTGACCCTCGGCGCCGATATTCCAGTTATTGGAACGATAGCAGACCGCCAACCCGACGCCGATCATGATCAGGGGCGCTGCCTTAACGGCAAGCTCATGCAGCGACCAGACTTCCAGCAAGGGTTCGAGGAAGAAGGCATCCAGCGCTTCGACGGGGTTCTTGCCCAAAATGGCGAACATGATCCCGCCGGCAATCAGCGTCAGCACCAATGCCAGTAACGGTGAGACGAAACCATAGAGCTTCGACGCTTGCGGCCGCTTCTCGAGCTCAATGCGCATTGGCCGTCTCCGACGCGGTCTTGCCTTCGTGCAGGCCGCCCATCAGAAGGCCAATCTTCTCTCGAGACAGTTCTCCCGCCGGGAAGGGTTGCGAAAGTCGCCCCTCAGAAATCACGGCAATCTCCGTTGCGACTTCAAATATTTCGTCAAGATCCTGGCTGATGACGACGACTGCCGAGCCGTTGCGCGCCAGATCGACGAGGGCCTGACGAATGCGACTCGCGGCTCCCGCGTCGACGCCCCACGTCGGCTGATTAACAACGAGAACCGCCGGTTGTCGGTCGAGTTCACGCCCAACGATGAACTTTTGCAGGTTTCCGCCAGAAAGCGATCCTGCCGCAGGGTCCTCTCCGCTCTTGCGCACGTCCATCGCGTCGGCAATCCGCTTTGTCGCGGACTTGACGGCACCGCGACGGATCACTTTGAGAAAAGAACAACCGAGGAAGGCCCTGCGGTCGGATTGGCTTCGCGCCAGCACAAGGTTGTCGGAAAGCTTCATGGCGGAGACGGCCGCATGGCCATGGCGTTCTTCCGGCACGAACCCGGCGCCAAGCAGACGCCGTGCCGTGATACCCTGGGTGCCCACCGCCTTCTTGCGGATGGTGATCGCATCCGGCGAGCTCACTGGATACTCTCCAGAGAGCGCATCGAAAAGTTCGCCCTGGCCGTTGCCGGCGACACCCGCAATCGCCAGGATCTCGCCCGACCGAACCGTCAGGGATACGTCCTTGAGGGGCATGGCAAAGGGCGTGCGGGCGGAGACGGAAAGATTGCTGACGGAAAGCTGCACGTCGCCCTTGTTGCCCCGATCGGGATGAGTGACGGTTGCGACGTCGCTGCCAACCATCATGCGGGCAAGCGAGGCAGGCGTTTCCTGGCGTGGATCACAGGCGCCGGTGACGCTTCCGTTGCGCAACACGGTCGCCCGGTCGCAGATGCGCTGAACCTCCTCGAGCCGATGACTGATGTAGAGGACCGATTTGCCCTCCGCCTTCAGCTTGAAGAGTGTTTCGAAAAGCTTGTCGGCCTCCTGCGGCGTCAGCACCGAAGTCGGCTCATCGAGGATAATGAGTTTGGGGTTTTGCAGCAGCGCACGCACGATCTCGATGCGCTGGCGTTCGCCGACAGAAAGATCGGCGACGTGGGCATGAGGGTCGAGCGGCAATCCATAGGCGCGCGAGAGCGCCCTTGCTTCTTCCGCAATCCTGCCGATCGGAATGCTGTCATCAAGGGAAAGCGCGATGTTTTCAGCAACCGTCAACGCCTCGAAGAGCGAGAAGTGTTGAAAGACCATGCCGATGCCGAGCTTGCGGGCATCACCCGGCGAACCGATCGAAACCGGCTGGCCCTCCCACAGGATATGGCCCTCGGTCGGTTCGAGTACGCCGAACAGCATCTTGACGAGCGTCGATTTTCCGGCGCCGTTTTCACCAAGGAGAGCATGGATTTCGCCGTGGGCGATATCGAGGTCGATGTGGTTGCAGGCAGCAAAGCTGCCGAAGAGTTTCGTCAGTTGCTGGACAGACAATAACGCGCCGGAACCCGGCACATCAGATAACGACACGTTCCCCTCATTTCTCTCTGCCGACCCTGCCCATTCGGGTCATTATGGGATCAGCAGCGTAGTTCCGGTAGTTCTTCTGGACTCCAGATCCATGTGAGCCCGTCCGACTTCACGCAATGGATAGGTTTGGTTGATATTGATACGCACTTTGTTGCTCAAAACAACATCAAATAACGCGTTTGCACAATTGGTTAGCTCTTCGCGTGTTGCGATGTAGGCGAAAAGCGTGGGCCGTGTTGCAAAGAGCGATCCCTTCTGCGCGAGCATGGCAAGGGTGAAGTTCTCGATCGGTCCTGAGGATTGGCCGAACGAGACGAACATGCCGAACCGTCGCAGGCAGTCGAGCGATTGCGGAAACGTGTCGCGGCCAAGCGAGTCGTAGGCGACGTGGACCCCTGCCCCACCGGTGATCTCGCGCACGCTCTCTACAAAATTCTCGGTGTTATAGTTGATAACGTAGTCGTAGCCATGCTCGAGTGCCAAACGCACCTTGCTATCTGACCCCGCGGTGCCGATCACCGTTGCCCCGAGCGCCTTGGCCCATTGGCCTGCGATGAGGCCTACGCCACCGGCGGCGGCGTGAAACAGGATCGTCGTATCCGGGCCAACCTTGTATGTCCGGTTGAGCAGGTATTCCGCAGTCATTCCCTTCAACATCATCGAGGCTGCGGTTTCCAGGGGAATTCCATCCGGCACCTTTACGAGGTGCTTGGTCTCGACGTTCCGCTCGACGCTGTATGCGCCATCCGCACCGGCATAGGCGACCCGATCGCCAATTTTGAAATCCTCTACATCAGGCCCGACAGCGATGACAGTGCCAGCCGCCTCCTTGCCCGTCACGAAAGGCATATGCGGCGCCTTGTAGAGACCTGTCCGGAAGTAGACGTCTATGAAGTTAAGGCCGATGGCTGCATGCTTGATCTGCACTTCGCCTGCGCCGGGCGGCGGCAGGTCGATATCGACATATTCAAGAACCTCGGGTCCACCGGTCCTGCTGAATGAGACCGCCTGCGTCTTCGCCATCGTCTTCTCCTAGGTTCTACGTCCAAGCGCCGGGAAGAACTGCAGCACGGCGCCGACGCAGTAGAGGTAGATACCGCTAAGGATAAAGAGGACAAGCGCCCACTGCGGGATCACGAAATGCGTCAGAAGCGCATACATTCCGAGCGCCGACCATAGGAAGAAAACACCGAGGTTGAGCGGACGCAGGCGCTGGACGCGGACAGGATGGAGAAAATTGATCGGCAGGAAGGTCAGGATGACGGAAACGATGACGACGACAAGTGCTGTGATCGCGCTGGCATCGATGACGAAAAGCGTAAAGACGATCATGTTCCAGACTACTGGGAAGCCGGAGAAGAAGTACTCGTCCGTCTTCATTCCGGTATCCGCGTAGTAGATTGCACTCGATACGACGATCATGCCTGCCGCCACGAAGGACCATGGTTCGCCGATCATGCCACTCTGGTAGAGGGCAAAGGCCGGCAATAGAACGTAGGTGACATAGTCAATGATATTGTCGAGCGTATCGCCCGACCAGTTTGGCAGCACCTCCTTGACGCTCACCTTGCGAGCAATCGGTCCGTCGATACCGTCAACTAGAAGCGCAAGGCCGAGCCACCAGAACATGTCGATGAACCGGTGCTCGGCAGCAGCGACCACGCCGAGGAACGCGAGAAAAGATCCGGATGCCGTCAGAATATGGACGGAAAATGCGCGCATCTCCGCGTAAGGTACGCGCTTGTAATTGAAAATCTTCATGTTTCCCCGAGCAGCCTATGGCGTCCGCGCATGGCAGACGCGGTTTTTGGCTTAATATGCATCCTTTGCTTCGCTTCGCCAGCGCAAAAGCGACGAAGCGACGCAAGGGGCAGGAATCCTGACGATGACACGCATATTTCGTTCAAGTCGCATGAGAAAGAATGGAATACCTTTAATCCCGACACTATTTGTAATATCTCGCTGGCATCGATAACATTGTGCGATGAATACGGGATCCGATACCGAAATGAACGCCCCTGCAAAGACCGAAGACTTCGCCTCCCCGATTCCGGCCGGAGTCTATGCCGAAACCGTGCTTAGCGTGACGCATTATACGGACCGCTTGTTCCGGTTCACGATGACGCGCCCGCAGGGTTTCCGTTTCCGGTCCGGCGAATTCGCGATGATCGGGCTGATGGTCGAAGGCAAGCCGATTTTCCGCGCCTATTCGATCGCAAGCCCCGCCTGGGCGGAGGAGCTGGAGTTTTTCTCGATCAAGGTCCCGGATGGTCCGCTGACCTCGCATCTGCAGGCGATCAAGCCAGGCGACCAGGTTCTGATGCGCAAGAAGCCGACGGGCACGCTGGTGCTTGACGCGCTGACACCCGGCCGTCGTCTCTATATGTTTTCGACCGGCACCGGTATCGCCCCCTTCGCGAGCCTGATCCGCGATCCAGAAACCTACGAGAAGTACGAGGAAGTCATCCTCACGCACACGACCCGCGACGTAGCGGAACTGAAGTACGGCTTCGATCTCGTCGAGGAAATCAAGAACGACGAACTTCTGCAGGAGATAGTCGGCGACAAGCTGCGCCACTACGCGACGGTCACCCGTGAAGACTTCGCCTATCGCGGCCGCATCACGGATTTGATCTCGGCGGGCAAGCTTTTCACCGATCTCGGCGTTCCGCCGCTCGATCCATCAATCGATCGCGGTATGATCTGCGGGTCCTCGGCGATGCTGAAAGATACCAAGGAACTGCTGGAAAAGGCTGGCCTCAACGAGGGCGCAAACAGCAAGCCGGCGGAGTTCGTTATCGAGCGGGCATTCGTCGGCTAAATCAGCCAAGATAGAAGCGTTCACGGCCCCGGAATGGGGCCGTTTTCAATTGTGGCTACTGAGATACTTGATGAGGGCGCCCATCGTCCGGTTGGCGTCCTGGGATCTGCCCTGCTGAATGGCCCGTACGACCTCGACGTGCAGAGAGATGGATTGATCCATCCTGTCGGGACTGCTGGATGCAGACCAGAGCCGACGGGAATGGGTCTGAACCGGTCCGAGCGCCGATGTTATGAAACTGTTCGGGCAGGCTTCTTCCAGGATTTCGTCAAAGGTCTTGTCCGCGGCGAAGAATGCCGCCAAATCGCCGGTCGTGGCGGACATTTCCATCGTCTGGGCACATTCACCCAGTTCCCTGCGCTGCTCTGATGTCGCAAAGTCGGCTGCCAGGGCGGCAGCGATCGGCTCGAGCTCGCGGCGAACCTGCATGACGTTCTCATGGTCCGTCGGCTTGATTTCGGCCACCTGCAGCCCGACACGCGGCTTCACCACGATGAGCCCTTGCCACGCCAGCTTCTGGATCGCTTCGCGCACCGGCGTGCGTCCGTGACCGGCAAGGTCGATCAGATGCTTCTCGGTAACCAAGGCGCCCGGCTGCAACGTCAGCGTCACGATCGCATGTTCCAGGGTGAGATAGGCACGGTGGCTGAGTGAGTTCTGCATCCGCGTATTCGGCTCCAGAAAATGTGTGCGTGTTGTGAAGCGACTGTAACGCTAATGATATATCAGCGTTCTTTCGAACGGCAAGCCGCGGGAGCGCCTGGATCTTCCGGCGATGCGTCTTCTCAATCACGGTGAAATGGCAAGTGGCCTTGCAGCGTGTGGTGACGCAAGAGCGCTGGCCAGCGCCTCGCGCCTAACCCGATGAGGCATGCAGAGCAGCGGCCCGGCCGAAACCAGGTGCCTCCGCTCACTCGTGCCTCAATGCGTCGATCGGGTTGAGCTGCGCCGCACGGCGAGCGGGGAAGTAACCGAAGACCATCCCTATCGCGGCGGAGAACGCGAACGCCACAGCGATCATCGTGGGGCTGACCACGAACGGCACCTTCAGCACGGTCACTGCTCCATAACCAAGGCTGACCCCCAGCAAAATCCCTGCGATCCCACCAAATACGGAGAGTGCCACCGCCTCGACAAGGAACTGCAGCAGCACCTGGCTTTCCAGTGCGCCGATCGCCAGGCGTATGCCGATCTCGCGGGTGCGCTCGGTCACTGACACCAGCATGATGTTCATGATCCCGATCCCGCCAACAAGCAGGCTGATCGCGGCGACCGCTCCGAGCAAGCTGGTCAACAGTGTCGTGGTACCGGTCATTGCGTCAGCAATCTGCGTCATGTCATTGACGCTGAAGTCATCGTCACGCCCCGGCACGATCTTGCGCCGCTCCCGAAGCAGGTTTTCGGTTTCGGTCTGAACTTTCGATGTCGACACCCCGTCGCGCGCCGAGATCACGATCATCTGGACATTGGCGTTCGCTTTGCCGCCGACCCGGCGTTGATAGACCTTGACGGGCATGACGACGACGTCGTCCTGATCGTTGCCCATGCCGGACTGCCCGCGCTTGGCAAGGACACCGATGATGCTGCAGGAAACTTTGCCGACGCGAATCTGCTGCCCTGTGGGATCGGCGGCGCCGAAGAGTTGCGAGCGTACCGTTTCTCCGAGGATGCAGCGCGGGCGTCCGCGTTCTTCCGCCGCGTCAAAGGTGCGGCCGATCGCCATGTCCCAGTCCTGCGCGATGAAGTAGTCGTTGTTCGTCCCCATCACGGTCGTAGAGTGGCTCTGCCCGCCGTAGATGACGGTCGCGGTCGTCTGATTGAGCGGCGCCACGGCGCGCAGGCCATTGACCTGATCGCGGATGGCGTCGACGTCCTTGATCGTGAATCGGCGTGCTTCCGAACTTGGGCGACCGGGACCGAACTGACCCGGACGCGCGAACAGCATGTTGGTGCCGAGCCGTGAAAGCTCGGCCGAGACCTGGGCGGTCGTACCGTTGCCGATCGTCACCAATGCGATGACGGCCGCCACGCCGATGACGACGCCGAGCACGGTGAGGAACGAGCGAAGCATGTTCCTGCCGATTGCTCGCAGCGCAAGTTTCAGCGTCTCAAAGAACATGATCCGCCCTCCCGCGATGCTCGAGCTCGGTCTCGAGCTTGCCGTCTATGAAACGCAGCAGGCGCTGAGTGTAGGCAGCAATATCGGGCTCGTGCGTGACCATGACGATCGTGATGCCCTGTTCGCGGTTCAGTCGCGTCATCAGGTCCATGATCTCGACGCTGGTCTTCGTGTCCAGATTGCCGGTTGGCTCGTCCGCGAGAAGCAGAGAGGGCTCGGTCACGATCGCCCGGGCAATCGCGACACGTTGCTGCTGGCCGCCGGACAGTTCCTGCGTCTTGTGATGCTCACGCCCGAAAAGCCCCACAAGCCCGAGCGCCTCCTTGGCCTTGCGGTGGCGCTCGCTCGCATGCATGCCGCGATAGATCAGCGGCAACTCGACATTCTCCAACGCCGAGGTGCGCGGCAGCAGGTTGAACCCCTGGAATACGAAGCCGAGCATATGACGGCGCAGCAATGTCAGCTGGCTGCGGTCGAAACCCTGTGTCGATACGCCTTGGAAAAGGTAGTCACCGGCGCTCGGCACATCGAGACAACCAAGAATGTTCATGGCCGTCGACTTGCCCGAGCCGGAAGGTCCCATGATGGCGACGAATTCGTGTTCGCGGATCGACAGATCCACCCGGTCGAGGGCGCGGATGGCCGCCTCTCCTTGACCATAGATCTTCGAGACCTGTTTGAATTCGATGAGTGGCGGGCTCTGCATCGTGAGCCTCGCCTACTTCGCCTGAGTAGCGTCGGTAATCACGGCATCGCTTTCCTTCAGGTCACTGGAAACGATCTGAGTGAATTGCCCGTCGGAAGACCCCACCTGGATGATCACTGGTGCCGGCTTGCCTGCTTTCAGCACCCATACGCGCCGCTTTGCTCCGGTCAGGGCTTCGCCCTGGTTGCCGCTCCGTGGGCCCATGCGCGGTGGTCGGAGCAGGCCGAAGATGCCGCGGCCGCGGGGAGACTCTGCGGCCGGGGGGGCATAGCGAAGGGCCGAATTTGGAATCATCAGGGTATTCTCGACCGCCTCAACGGTGACGTCAGCGGTGGCGGTCATGCCAGGACGCAGCAGCAGGTCAGCATTGTCGACCGACAGGATCGCCTTGTAGGTCACGACGTTGTTCGTGGTCTCGGATGCAAACCGAATCTGCTTGATCTCGGCTGGAAAGGTCCGGTTGGGATAGGCATCAACCGTGAACGTCGCCTTCTGGCCGACGGCAATCTGACCGACATCGGCCTCGTCGACATCGACCTGCAGTTCCATCTTCCGCAGATCGCCGGCGATGACGAACAGCACCGGCGCGGACAAGGACGCTGCGACCGTTGCACCGGGATCAACCGAACGCGTGAGAATCACGCCGTTGATCGGCGAGACGATCTTCGCCTTGGCGAGGTTGACTTCGGCCAGCCGCAAATCAGCCTCAGCAGAAAGCACGGCAGCGACGTTGATGTCCTTTGCGGCGACCGCGGAATCGAACTTATAGCGCGCATCTTCGAGGCTCTGCTGCGTAGACACGTTGCTCTGAACGAGGTTGCGGGCTCGTTGGAACGAGCTCTGGGCCGACTCGAGGTCGGCGGTGGCCTTCACGACGTTTGCTTTCGCCGAATCGAGTTTCGCCCGCGAACTCTTGACGTCCGCCTCAAGCTTGTTCGTATCGAGAGCGCCAAGGACCTCGCCGGCCTTGACCTCGCTGTTGTAGTCGACGTTCACCTCGCGAACCGTACCCGACAGCTCGCTTGATATATCCACTTGCTCAGTCGGCTGCACGGATCCGGTTGCCGTAACCAGCACGGTCAGGTCGCCGCGTTTGATAGGTTGAGTGGCGTAGCTGTATTGGTTGCCTTCTTGCCGCACATAGAAATAGGCCGCCCCGCCGGCCGCAAGAATCAGCAGAAGCAATACCAATAGGTGACCACGCCAACGGCCCTTCGACTGTTTGCGTGAAGCCGCAAGGACGGTCGCCAGGTCGGCGCTCGCCTTGGTCGGCTTGGTTTCGTGCATACTCTTGACGTCGTTCATTCCGGCCTCGATCAACATGCTGCCAACGCAGCCGCCAGCAAGATGATCATGTCGCAGCTGAACGGCAGATTAGCATCGGCCCGGATTGGCACGAAATGACGGTCGAATGAAATGAAATCTTGGTAATGAAAGTTCAGTTTCCGTAGGCTGAAATGGGACCGAGAAGATTCGCTTTGTATTGGCCGTCGCTCTTTAGCTGGGCCTTCGACCTCTTCGATCTGCAGCCGCTGAAACGGCAGAACCGTCGTGGAGAGCTGCAGCCCGGACTGACCGAGCGATGGCCACACCGCAACGGCGACAAAAGCGAATCCACTCGATTTGTTGCAGTCCTTATGCGTTTGATAGAACCATTAGTGAACCGGTAGACGCCGCTTAGCGGCCATGAGCAGATCGAGTTCCGTGGCCGATGGCCCGAATTTGTCATAGAGCCGCTTTGCCTCGGTTTCCTCTAGTCTATACTTCCTGGCAAACTCACCGAGGCTGTAAGGTCGCCCGCGCAACACTTTTCGGGTTGTCGTTGTGGGGGTGGTCACGCTGGTCATCGCAGTCTCCTTGTCTGTACAAGGAGCTAGCTAGAGCGTCATGTGACTTTGTGAAGGTATCGACCAGCCTCGGAAAGGATTGATTCGATTAAATCTTTTTCGGTGGAACCTTCTGATCCGTCGCGCATTTATATGCTGAGATTGTGAGCCGAGCCAAGCGGACTCGGCGGCGCGAGAGTATACCCGGATTTTTCCGCTTTCTCCGGGTCGTCAACACTATTCGAACTTTCGTCCGTCCGGTTCATGACCTCGTTTCCCCCAACTTTTACAAAGCGCCCTCGGGCGCTTTTCTTTTTGGCCGTTTCCAGGGGGTCGCCTTTTCAGGCCCAGTCGCAAGAAATGTGCCTAATGCACAGGGAACGGTGATTTTTTGGTTGACCGCAATGGGGCACCTGCATATGTTCCGCGCACTTCCAGCCGGACGCACCGCTCGGCTTCAGGGAGAGCGTAGCTCAGCCGGTAGAGCAACTGACTTTTAATCAGTAGGTCATGGGTTCGAACCCCATCGCTCTCACCATGAAATCAAAGACTTAGTATAGTTTGGGACGGCGACTGCCTTGCGTCCTCGCACCACGTCCGTGTCTAATAGCTGCACGGGCGGCCGTTACTAGGTCTGAACCCATCTGCACAGGCTGGATTTACATAGCGATCGCGTAGATAGGCCGATGACGACCCGATTGATGAGGTCTGATCAGGGCTTGTGGTGCAGGCTGAGCTGATTGTGGAAAGGCCGATCAGCGCCACGGCCGCCAGAAATGTGAGAAATCTGTGCATCCGCGCTCCTCCGGAGGGCCATTGCTCACCACCGCGCGCAATCGCAAGCCCGGGCGAGACGGCACAGTTCATGAATCCGCTACCGCCGGCGAGTTCCAGATCCTCTTGGGCATCGCTATGCGGCGTGAGGCACGATGAAGCGAAACTCACCTGACATTATCCGACAGGTCACAGATTTTCCTCCTGTAGTGGGGTTGAACTCCACTCCGTGATGTCATCACTTTACTGGCGTGCTGGAAACGCTATTCACTACCCCGGCGCCGCGATGCCTGGATGTGCGGAGGTCTTTCCTGCGGGCAAATGCTGCTGCCTTGCCCGCAGATCTGGTGTCGTCGTCCTCGCCCCATTAGCAATATGACGCCTATCAATGTGACGTCGCCTTCCTGCTGGCCAACAACAGAATGTAGTCATCCGCTGCATCCGCTATTGCCATCGCCACTTCCGCCGGCGCCCACCCCTTTAGTTGCGCATCGCGGATGATCTGATGGAGCGCGGGTTCAACATCGGCGCGGCAATCGAGCAGGCGTTGATCATGAGTAGTGTCATTACGAACCGATTGAAGATTAATCATAGCTAGAACCCCTCTCATGTGAGGAAGCTACCATGACATAGATTGCAGGTTGAGCAAGCAAATGCTTAAGGAAACGCGCGATTTCGTTGAGAATGAGCTTTTTCGATGACACAAGCGGGGTCGGCAAAGCGATTCTCGGTATAATCAGCCATCTGAAACCACCACGGAAGCGTGATGGGTTTTGCGGGCGCCATCCGACGAGAGAGCTCCGGGCTCGTCTTCCGGAACAAAACTGATCGCATATTGGTATTATTCCTACGCGACTGATATACCGGAAAGTACGACGATTGGTATGCATTTCCGACGTTGTCGTCAAAACGTGATGACCCCGTGATACGCTGTTTTGTTCGCGACTTGGCAGCTGACGAATTTGTGCCTGCCTAGCGGAACCATTCAGCATCTCTCAAGGCGCACTCGACACCACGTCGAGTGTTTTGCAAATGGACGTCCAGTGGTTGTGGTTGCGTTAAGGGGGTGGCCGTCGAAAATTGTTCGGAAAGTGTGTTTGAAGGGATGTGAGGTCGATCGCACAGACTTTGCTGCCGTTGTCCTCGTTTTAGAGCGAACACATTTGCGTTGCGCAACCAAACGGATCGCCTATCTTTTCTCTCGGGGGAATTGAGTCTCACTGCCGGCATTGGACATTTGCGCAGCCTTTGCGTTCGACCTGCCTTACGCTGCCAAAAGCATACCTCTTCTGCCATGCACTGCCCCGGCCGTTACAGAGGCCTCAATTTCTGCCTCAAGCGTTGACTTCGTAGTTTCTCTGGAAGGAAAATCATATGGAAGACGCAGGCGTAGGTTGGGTAGCGGCTATCATTATCGGCGGCATTGCCGGGTGGCTGGCGGAAAAGTTCATGAACAGCAACATGGGCCTGTTGATGAACATCATTCTTGGCATTGTGGGCGCGATCGTTGCGAACGCCATCCTCTCTGGGCTGGGCATCGCGCTTGCCGGCTGGCTCGGGTATTTGATTGCTGGCTTCGTCGGCGCGTGCCTGCTCATTGCCGTTGGGCGAGTTATTCGTCGCTAGTTAAAAACCAAAAGCCGGGCGTCAACACGCCCGGCCCTTGCCTGGTCAAACGCCGTTCGATCTATCGACGGCTCATCAATCCGAAAAGGTAAGCGACGCCGGCTGTCACGGCGAGCGCGAAGATAGGTTCCTCCCTTACCTTGTCGCGCAGCCGTTCCGTCATGACCGATGCCTCATCGGCGACGGCGGTCTTGGCGCCGTGTCCAAGCGCCACAACGCTTTCGGACAGGCGTGCAAGGTCTTCGCGCAATGCGGCGACCTGTGCGGAAAGATCGTCTGCCGCGATCTCCGCCTTCACACGCGCGGTTGCGGACTGGGCGGAGGCGGTTTTCATATCGGCCATGGTCTGCTCCTCTTTTTCCGGATGCTCTTCAACGAATTGGTGCTGGGAAAGGTTCCGATGTCCGGTCTCTTTTGCGGCGCCAGGCGCTCCAGTATGACTGCAGATATAGCGCAGATGTTTTCGTGCGATAACCCTTCATTTCCTGCTGGCTTTGTTCTAAGGAACGTCAAAAGCTTTGCCCGTGAACGGGCGAATATAATGCGAGGTTTGCGTTTCGATGTTCGATCTTCTGCGAAGAGCTGCTCACACCTGGGTTGCCAAGCTCCTTATGCTGCTACTTGTCGCCTCTTTTGGTATTTGGGGCGTGTCGCGCTCACTGATATCGGGCGGCACGAGCACGACGGTTGTCAGCGTCGGAGACCAGCACGTCGACGTCAACGAGTTTCGCCTCGCCTACCAGCGGCAGGTCGTAAATCTCAGCCAGCAGTTCGGCATGCGCCTGACGCCCGAGCAGGCGCGCGCCTTCGGTGTGGAGCAGCAGGTTCTGGCACAGTTGGTCGCCGGCGCATCGCTCGATCAGTTGGCGGAAGACATGAACCTTGGCCTGTCGCAGGATCGGCTTGCGCAGCTGATCGGCGACGATCCAGCCTTCAAGGCGGTCAATGGTCAGTTCGATCGTACCCTCTTTACGTCGCGCCTGCGCAATGCCGGCATTCGTGAAGATGATTACATCAAGGAACGCAGCAAGGTCGCCGTTCGGAGCCAGATCGTCGACGCGGTATCGAACGGCTTCACGGCGCCGAAAACGCTCGTCGATGCGCTCAAGCTTTACCGCCAGGAAAGCCGCGGTATCGATTACCTGCTCCTAACCAACGCCAATATCGAGCCGATCAAGGCGCCTGCAGAAGACGTGCTCGCCAAGTGGTTTGAAGGCGCCAAGACGCGCTTCCGGGCGCCGGAATATCGCAAGATCGCGTTCCTGAAGCTGCAGCCGGAAGACATCGCCGATGCCGCCTCCGTTACGGACGACCAGATCCGCGAGGATTTCGAAAAGCGCAAGGAGAGCTTCCGCACGCCAGAGGCCCGTACGATCGAGCAGCTGACCTTCCAGAACAAGGATCTTGCCAATGCCGCGCTGGCCGCGCTGAAGACCGGCACGACGTTCGATCAGCTGGTGACCGATCAGGGCAAGACGGCAGCGGACGTGTTCCTCGGCGAGTTCTCCAAGGACAAGGTTCCGGATCAGGCGATCGCGGACGCGGCCTTCGCCGTCTCGAAGGATGGCGGAACGACGCCTGTTGTGGATGGTACGTTCGGTCCGGTCATCGTCCGTGTCAGCAACATCAAGCCTGAGAGCGTCAAGACCCTTGACGAGGTCAAGGAAGAGATCCGCAAGCAATTGGCCGTTTCCAACGCCTCGCAGGAGCTCATCAACGTTCACGATCAGATCGAGGATCTGCGCGGGTCGGGCTCGACGCTGGAACAGATCGCAGAGCAGCTCAAGCTCAAGGCGGTCGTGATCGACGCCGTCGATGCGACCGGTCTCGATAAGGACGGCAACGAGGTCAAGGATATTCCGGCCAAGCAGCAGGTTCTTGGGGCTGCCTTCAAGACTGAGGCTGGGGCAGACGCTCCTTCCCTCTCGATCGGCACCGACGGCTATCTTTGGTTCGACGTCCGCGACATCACGCCGGAGCGTGATCGGCCGCTCAGCGAAGTGAAGGATAAGGCAATCGCCGACTGGACCGCCGAACAGCAGAAGCTCGAACTCGCCAAAAAAGCCGAAGAGCTGAAGCAGCAGGCGCAGAAGGGAGCATCGCTGGCCGATATCGCGGCGCCGCTCGGCATTACGGTTGAAAGCAAGAGTGGTATCACCCGCGGCACCGACGATGCCGTTCTCGGCAGAGCTGGTGTCATTGCCGCGTTCTCGGGCCCGATCGACACCATTGCCAGCGCTGTTGGCGGCGATCCGACTACCCAGATCCTGCTCAAGGTCACTGAAGTCAACACGGAACCGACGGGTGACGTTCTCAACAACCAGGACCAACAGATCACCGCAACGGCAAACGCAGCCGGCGACGACATTCTCGATCAGATGGTCAACCTGCTGCAGACGCAGTACGGCGCATCGGTCAATCAACCTCTCGCCGAACAGGCGGCAGTCCGCTAAGGGGAACATAAGCGCATGACCGATCTGAAGCCGCTTTTGGCGAAGGCTGCAAGCCGCGAGCCTCTGACACGTGAGGAGGCCCGCGAGGCCTTCGACATTCTGATGTCGGGTCAGGCGACCCCTTCGCAGATCGGTGGCTTCCTGATGGCATTGCGCGTCCGCGGTGAGACGGTCGACGAGATTGTCGGCGCCGTGACGACGATGCGCTCCAAGATGCTGACCGTCGATGCCCCGGCTGATGCAATCGACATCGTCGGGACCGGCGGTGACGCAAGCGGGACCTACAATATCTCGACGCTGGCTGCCCTTATCGTGGCCGGTGCGGGTGTACCTGTCGCAAAGCATGGTAACCGGGCACTGAGTTCGAAATCGGGTGCGGCTGACAGCCTCGCCGCACTTGGTGTCAAGCTGGATGTAACGCCCGAGGTGATCTCGCGCTGCATTCGCGAAGCTGGCGTGGGCTTCATGTTTGCCCAGCAGCATCACTCTGCGATGCGTCACGTTGGGCCTACGCGTGTTGAACTCGGCACGCGCACCATCTTCAATCTACTTGGCCCCCTCTCCAATCCGGCCGGTGTCCGCCGCCAGTTGCTTGGCGTGTACGCGCCGCAGTGGGTCGTTCCGATTGCCGAGGTCATGCGCGATCTCGGCTCGGAAAGCGTGTGGGTTGTCCACGGCAACGGCCTCGACGAAATCACCACGACCGGACAGACGAGCGTCGCGGCACTCGAGGGCGGTAAGATCCGCACCTTCGAACTGTCTCCCGCGGATTTCGGCGTGGAGCCCTGCCAGCTGGAAGCCATCAAGGGTGGAGACGGTGTGGTGAATGCGGCGGCTCTGCGCGACGTCCTGAGCGGCGCAAAGAACGCGTACCGCGATATCGCACTCGCCAACGCAGCGGCCTCGCTGGTGATCTCCGGTAAGGCTGAGATGCTGAAGGATGGCATGCGGCTTGCTGCGCAATCGCTGGATAGCGGTGCGACGGCGGCAGCCCTCGATAAACTCGTCGCCGTGTCGAACGACATCGACTAGGATAGAGCCATGACCGACATCCTGAAGAAAATCGAACTATACAAGCGGGAAGAGATCGCCGCCGCAAAGGCGAAAGTGTCGCTGGCCGATCTGAAGGCGATGCAGGCGGATCAATCGCGGCCGCGCGGTTTCCACCGCTCGCTCGTTGCAAAACGTGAGGCCGACCAGTACGGCCTGATCGCCGAGATCAAGAAGGCCAGTCCTTCCAAAGGACTGATCAGGCCCGACTTCGACCCGCCGTCGCTGGCCAAGGCCTATGAACTCGGAGGCGCGGCATGTCTTTCGGTGTTGACGGACACGCCGAGTTTCCTGGGCGCGCCGGAATTTCTGATGGCGGCACGTGCCGCGTGTTCGCTGCCGGCGCTGCGCAAGGATTTCATGTTCGAGACCTACCAGGTCCAGGAAGCCCGTGCCTGGGGCGCCGATTGCATTCTCCTGATCATGGCGTCGCTTTCGGATGACGATGCAAAGCGCCTCGAGAATGAGGCTTTCGGGCTCGGCATGGATGTACTGGTGGAAGTCCACGACGCCGAGGAGATGGAGCGTGCGCTGAAACTCTCTTCCCCGCTCGTTGGCATCAACAACCGCAATCTGCGGACATTCGAAGTCAACCTCGAAGTCAGCGAAAAGCTGGCGCCGATGGTTCCAGAGGATCGCCTGTTGGTTGGCGAAAGCGGCATATTCACGAACGCGGATTGCAAGCGCCTGCAGGCGGTAGGCATCAACACGTTCCTGGTTGGCGAGAGCCTGATGCGCAAAGAAGATGTTACGGCGGCGACGCGCGCGCTCCTGTTCGCCGAAGCCGCTCAGGCGGTCGAGTGATATGAGCGGCCAATCCGGTCTCACCCACATTGATGCCTCCGGCGAGGCGCATATGGTCGATGTCGGCGATAAGGCCGAAACCACAAGGATCGCGACCGCCGAAGGCCACGTGCGGATGGCGCCTGCAACGCTTGATCTCATTCGCGCGGGCAACGCGAAAAAGGGCGACGTGATCGGCACGGCGCGCCTTGCCGGCATCATGGCTGCCAAGCAGACGAGCAACCTCATCCCGCTCTGCCATCCCCTGATGTTGACGAAAGTCTCGGTCGACATCGCGGAGGATGCCGATCTCCCTGGCTTGCGCGTAACCGCAACGGCGAAGCTGACGGGCAAGACGGGCGTCGAAATGGAAGCCCTGACAGCCGTTTCCGTCGCCTGCCTGACGATCTACGACATGGCCAAGGCCACCGATAAGGCCATGGAAATCGGGTCCATCCGGCTACTCGAAAAATCTGGCGGCAAGTCAGGAGACTTTCGTCATCCGGAGCACGGCAAATGAGCTTGCTGCCGGTTGCTGAGGCGCAGGAACGCCTGCTGTCGCGTGCTGAGCCAATCGAGACCCTTGAAACAGTCCCCTTGCCGGAGGCCGACGGTCGCGTGCTGGCGACCGATGTTGCGGCTAGGCTGACCCAGCCGCCTTTCGACGCATCTGCGATGGATGGGTATGCCTTGCGCGGTGACGAGGCCCCGGAGCCCGGCACCGAGCTGAAGCTCATAGGGATGTCGTCCGCCGGGCACGGGTTTGAGGGTGTTGTCGACAAGGGCGAGACCGTCCGTATATTCACCGGCGCCCCGGTTCCGTCCGGTGCGGATAGCGTGTTGCTGCAGGAGGATGCGGAGAAAATCGAGGGGGGCATCCGCACGACCTTTGCAGTTCGTCCCGGCCAGCACGTCCGGCCTCGCGGCCAGGACTTTGTCGAAGGCGAAGCGGTGCTGAAGGCCGGCACTGTATTGGACTTCTCTCGCCTGACTGTGGCGGCCGGAATGAACCACGCAACACTCGATGTCTGGCGTAAGCCCGTCGTTGCGTTGCTCGCGACCGGTGACGAATTGTTGCCACCTGGAAGCTCGCCCGCTCCCGCGCAGATCATTGCGTCTAGCACCTTTGGCATCGCTGCCATGGCCCGCAAGGCGGGAGCCGAGGTTCTTGACCTCGGAATCGTCCCCGACGACAAAGCCGCGATTTCGGCAGCGGTCGAGCGCGCAAGGCGGGCCGACGTCGACGTCATCGTTACGCTCGGTGGAGCATCGGTGGGCGACCATGATCTGGTGCAGGCAACGCTGCTCGCATCGGGCATGAAGCTCGATTTCTGGCGGATTGCCATGCGCCCGGGCAAACCCTTGATGGTCGGCAGCCTCGGCGAAACCCATGTGATTGGCCTGCCTGGTAATCCGGTGTCGAGCCTGGTCTGCGGGATCCTGTTCCTTGAACCGTTGATCCGTAAACTGGCCTCGCTGCCACCAGTCAGACGCGACGCGACCGTAGAGGCGGCTGCGACGCTTCGTGCCAACGACCAGCGGCAGGACTATGTCCGAGCCACGCTGTCGCGATCGTCATCCGGCGCGCTGGCGACAAGGCCGTTCACCAAGCAGGACTCGTCCATGATGAAGATCTTCGCCGAGGCCGACTGCTTGATCGTTCGTCCACCGCATGCACCGGAACTGCCCGCCGGAAGTCCCTGCCCAGTGATAATGCTGAGGCCGGACCTTCTGGGCTGAGGCCGTCCAGCCTGCCTTGGTTACTTCCTGGGAATAGAAAGCAGGATTGAGATGACGAAGCAGTCTGTCAAAGACACGCAGGCAATGCTGTCAGGCATGACGCCTGTGCTGGTGGCAGGTGAATTCGTATTCTGCGTGACCTCAGACGAGGATGTGGCTCGGCTTGCGGGTCCCGATGCATTGGCATGGTTTCGGGAGCAAGAAGGGATCTCCCTGATCCTCTCGAGAGGCCGAGCTGCGGAACTCGGCTTTAATTGCGATGCGCCGATGCGGCGTATCGTTCTTGAAGTCTTTTCGTCGCTGGAAGGTGTCGGCCTGACGGCCGCGGTTGCTTCTGCGTTGGCAGCCCGCTCAATCCCGTGCAACATGGTAGCGGCCTACCATCACGATCATGTCTTCGTTCCAGTCGCCATGGCGGATTTGGCGCTCGAGATCTTGCTTAAACTACAAGAAACGTCGTCGGCCTAGGCGTCGTCTTTGATCAGCCGGCGTCCGCCAGAGTGAACACGCCGCCGATCGCCCCCTGCCCGGTCGAACCGTCGCCGAAATCGGGCACAGCGTATTCAGCGACCAGCTTTAGGGCTGCGAGTGGCAGCGACTGCCTGCGCGGATCTCCAATGAGGACATCGACGCCTGCCTTGCGACTGGCCGCAAGGAACGGCAAAACCCTCTCTGCAAGCTGGGGATTGTAGAAGACGTCCCCAGCGAGGATGACATCGACATCCGGCGGGGAGCCGGCAAGCACGTCAGCGCTCGTCACTTCGATCGCGACGCCGTTCGCCGCCGCGTTGAGGCCAATCGCCGCGATCGCGTTCGTGTCGATCTCGGCTGCGATCACGAGGGATGCTCCGCATTTTCGGGCCACGATCCCGACGATGCCGGACCCTGCGCCGAGATCGAGGACGCGGCGGCCGCCAACGATGTCCGGATAATTCAGAATATGCCGAGCGAGCAGCGTTCCACCAGCCCAGTTGTAGGCCCAGTACGGCGGCGCATCCTCCGCGTCGCTGGTTCTGAGGCGCGACAGCCCACTGCCGGGATGAGCCGTGTAGAGAACTATCTCCTGCAGGCCGGGTGCGGGTTTCAGGTGAAGGTTTTCGACGATAAAGGCGCGGACATCCCGCGGAGAGAAAGCATCGCGATTTGGTTCAGCCTCAGGATGGCGGTGTCCGCTCATTCCGCTCGGCCGGATCAATAATTCTTCATCGCCAGATGCGGTATGCCGCCATCAGGGAATTCGTCGCCGAAGGCGGCAAATCCGAAGCGTTCGTAGAGTGCTATTTTATCGCTTTGTGCCGTCAGATAAAACCGGTTCTCACGGGCAGATCGGTGCTCGTTCATCGCATAGGTCAACATCGCGCTTGCGACACCATGTCCGCGCCATGCCTTGCCGACGGCGACACGGCCGATCTTCACATGCTCGTTCGCATGGATGATCCGGAGCGTCCCGCAGACCTCACCGCCTGCAACCGCGACGACATGATGCGCAGTAAGATCAAGCGCATCGAATTCTTCATCGGCGGGTACATTCTGTTCGGCTACAAAGACCGCGCGCCGGAGCTTGAACGCCTCATTGCAAAGGGTACTGAAAACAGGAACCGTTAAAACGATGGTATCTGCCATTGTCCTCTCCGCGGGTTCAAGCGGCGACGCAAGGCTGCGCCGCCGGTGGGATCATTATGCCTACTTTTTCGAGAACTTGGGCTTAGGGCCGCTGCCGCCCTTGCCCTCGAACTTCGGCTTGCCCGGCTTCTTGCCCCAAGGCTTCGAGTCGCGTCGCTCGTCGCTCCCGCCCTCGCCGCGGGCTTCCTTGCGGAAATTGCCTTTGGGGCGCTCATCCGTGAATTCACGACGCTCGCCAAAGGTCTTCTTGCCGGCATAGGGTTTTGCGGCGGTAAGTTTGCTGAAATCAGGCGTGCCGTTCAGCGGCGTCACGCGGATGCCGCGCTCCATCGTCTTGTTTGGACCGATCGACTGCAGGAAGCTGTCGGCGCTGGCCGCGGAAATCTCGACGTAGGTTTCCTCGGGCTGCATCTTGATCGCGCCGATCTCGCGCTTGGTCAGATTGCCATTCCGGCAAAGCATCGGGATCAACCATCGCGGCTCTGCATTCTGCTTGCGACCGACCGAAATCGAAAACCAGACGCTCGCGCCGAAGTCGTCGCGCGGACCTTTCTGATAAGGCTCCCGTAAACCCTCGGCATGCTCGCGGCGCTTGCCGCCACGGCTGTCCTGAACCGCGACCTCGATCAGATCCTCCGGCGCGGACTGGTTCGAACGATAGAGGTTGACGAAGGCTGTGGCGAGCTTTTCGGCGCCATGCGTATCGAGAAGCCGCTTGACCAAGTCCTGGGTTTCCTCGCTAGGGGCTTCATCAAAGATGGGGTCGGCAAGCAGACGGGCTTCATCACGTGCTATGACCTCTTCCGCTGACGGCGGACGAGCCCAGGCGGCCGAGATGCCGGCGTTGTCAAGAAGACGCTCTGCCTTGCGGCGGACGTTCAGCGGCACTATCAGCGCGCTGACGCCCTTGCGACCGGCGCGACCCGTGCGGCCGCTGCGATGAAGCAGGGTTTCGGGATTGGTCGGCAGGTCGGCATGAATGACAAGGTCGAGACCCGGCAGGTCGATACCACGGGCAGCAACGTCCGTTGCGATGCAGACGCGGGCGCGTCCATCCCGCATTGCCTGCAGCGCATGGCTGCGCTCGTTCTGCGTCAGTTCGCCCGACAGGGCGACGACGTTGAAGTTGCGATTGTGAAAGCGGGCTGTCAGATGGTTCACCGCCGCGCGCGTCGAACAGAATACGATGGCGTTGGTCGCTTCATAGTAGCGCAGGACATTGATGATCGCGTTCTCGCGGTCGCTCGGCGACACGACAAGAGCCCGGTATTCGATGTCGCCGTGCTGCTTTTCCTCGGTAGCCGTCGCGATCCGCACCGCGTTCTTCTGATAGCTCTTCGCCAGTTTCGCGATGGCTGCCGGCACCGTCGCCGAGAACATCAGCGTGCGACGGTCATCGGGGGAAGAATCCAGAATGAACTCCAGATCTTCGCGGAAGCCGAGATCAAGCATTTCATCGGCTTCATCAAGTACAACAGCCTTGAGGCCGGAAATGTCGAGCGCATTGCGCCTGATATGATCGCAGAGACGACCGGGAGTACCGACAACGATATGGGAGCCACGCTCCAGCGCACGGCGCTCGCTGCGGATGTCCATGCCGCCGACGCAGCTGACAATCAGCGCGCCCGTCGCTTCATAAAGCCATTCGAGTTCGCGCTTGACTTGCAGCGCGAGTTCGCGCGTCGGTGCGATCACAAGAGCCAGCGGTTCCGCTGCAGGGCCAAAGCGTTCCGCGTCCTCGAGCAGCGTCGGCGCCAGCGCGAGGCCGAAGGCTACGGTCTTGCCGGAGCCAGTCTGGGCCGAAACGAGGGCGTCCGACGCGGCGAGTGCAGGGTCGAGCATGGACTTTTGGACCGGCGTCAGCTCGGTGTAACCGCGCTTCACCAACGCCTTGGCGATCGCCGGAACGACGCCGTTAAAATCTGTCATGTTGTCTATCTTTCGGAAGTCTCACGCGCATGTTGCGCCCTAGCCGGCAATTGCCGGTGAAGAAGTTGGCCGTTCCTACTTGGTCAGGCGGCAAATGTCAAAGCGGATGTCCCTGCCATAGCCACACGTCGATGCCTTCGCTTCTGCCACGAATGCGTGCTTTTGCAGGGCCCTCGAGCCGGCCGGCGCGAAGCGGCGCGCTATCGGCGCCTGCCGCTTTCATCAGTGCGGCGCTCAACGCCAGTTCGACACCACGTTCTGCCGCGACCTCCATCAGGCGGCTGGCGACATTCACGGTGTCACCCGTTGCGGTAATCTGCTGGCGGCTGCCGGTTCCTAGGCGCGAGGCAACGACCGGACCGCAATGAGCTCCAACCTTGAAACCAGTCTTTCGGCCGCTCAGCGCGGGATGTATTGCAAGCCAGGGACGCATTCGCCCGCACAGGCGCACGGCGCACGCGGCGGCTCGCGCGGCGTCGTCATCGGCCGGTTGCGGCAGGCCGAAAAGAATCATCGCGCCATCGCCCATGAAGCTGGTGACCGCGCCGCCGTGCGAGCGTGCCTCCTCGTCGACCAGTTCGAAGAAATCGCTGAGAACTTCGCGGACATTCGTCGCGCCGATTGCTTCGCTCAAGCCGGTGAAGCCGGAGAGGTCGATGAAGACGACTGCGGCGTCTTGCCGGACCGGCTTTGCGAGAAAGTTGGGATCGCGGGCGAGCCACTCTCCCAGGCCCGGGGCCTCGATGCGCTGCAGGAGGTCGCTTTGCGCCGCAAAGTGTGCGGCCTGGCGACGATCCATCCAGATCTCGGCCGCGCCGAAAAGCAGCACGGGCGGCAGCGCCGCAGCGATTGGCAATGCCGCACTGAACCAATAGCCGTGCGCGAAGGCGACAACGTTCAGGGCGGCCCATGCAAGCGCCGCCGACGCAATGATAGCGTAGCCGATGGCGCTGCGTCGCCACGCAAGCAGGCTGATCAACAGCACCGGCAGACCCACCGCGATCAGCGAATCGAGCAGGCGCACATTGCGGTCCCTGATGATGCCGTCGCCGGCAATCAGATGCGTCGCTGCCGTCGCCATCACCTCGACGCCCGGCAATACCGGATCGAATGGAGTTGGGAAGACGTCGCCACCGCCCGTCACCGTGGAGCCGATCACGACGATCTTGTCCTCTATTGCCTTGGCGGGGAGGTTGCCGGCCAGCACATCCGCCGCGCTGAAAGTCGGAATGGTCCCGCGTGGACCATAGAAGGTGATCGGCAGGCGCTGCCCGTTGTCGGTCGGCAGATGCCGGTCGCCGAGCGCAAGCCCGCCAGGCGAGAATGCCGGATTGATACCCAGTGCCAGTGACGCCACCCGCAACGGAAATGATGCATCGACTCGTGCGCCGCCACGCGAGATCAGCGGAATGAAACGCGGTGTGCCTGACTCGTCGGTGGCGACGTTGACGACGCCAATGGCAGCAACGTCGGAAAAGCGACTCAGAGGCAACAGCATCTGGCTGGCTGCCGGTATCGCTGCCAGCGGATCATTGGCGTCGTGATCGACCGCCTGTGTGTCTTTCGGGAAGACGCCGGCGGCGGCGATAACGCTGGGGCTCTGATGGAGCGCCACGGCAAGCGCCGCATCTCCCTCTTCTGGTCCGGGATCAACCAGCAAAAGATCAAGTGCGATGACCTTCGGCTTGAAAGCGCTGACGGCGGCAACCACGCGGGCAAGCGTTGCCCGATTGAGAGGATAGCCGTTGTCGACGGCAGTCTGGTCGTCAATCGCAACAATGCTGGTAACCGGCGGAGGCTCCTTTGCGCCGATCACCGTGCTTCGCACGTCAGTAATGGAAGCTTCGAGGCGGTCGAGGAAACTCATGCTTCCCGAAAGATGCATATAGCCGAGGAGTCCGCCCCAGAGCGCGGATAGCAGCAGAGCAATCGTGACCAGGAGCCGTCTGCCCTGCATTGGCGTTATTGGCCGAGGCGGGCGAGCAGGGCCGCGCTACGGGCCGGCGGCCAGCGGCGGACGGTGAGTGGTGCGCTGCCAGGCGCGACATCAACACCCTCGCCTTCATTCAGAACGACGCGTGCTGCTGCTCCTGCCGAAGGACGGCCGACCGCTACGCGTCCGCGTACGACTAAGACAGAGGTCGTGCCGTTCTTGACATCGACAGCCCAACGTGTGCCGCGGACGGCGGCAATTGCCTGTGGTGTGACGACCTCGAATCCGTCCGGGTGCCGAGCCCGGTCGACATCGACGAGCACGGCCTTGTTGCGCAACGACACCGCATCCGGTCGCCCGTTGCGATTGCGGTCGACGGCGTTGAAGCGGGCCCCAGCCTCGGCGATGATCGTCACGCCATCCGCGCACCGCATGATCTGTCGCGCCGTTCCCGCCACGCGCGCCATCGTGCATCCGTTCGCTTGCGCAAGTGCCGGATCTGAGCTGAGCAGACAGGCAGCGCTTGCCCACGCGGCCAGCACCAGGAGCATTCTGGAGTTCACAAGCATATTCGTCCCCTACCTGAATGCATGGCCGGACAGCCCGGGCGTGCGACGGCATCATACGCTGATAGCTGCAGCACGCATGTCAAAACGTCAACGCCTATCCGACATTGTCTATCTTAAGCGGTCTTTCGATTGCCGGTCCAGTATAGCGCGCCCTCGGCCGAATAAGGCGGCCGCTCTCGATCTGCTCCATGGCATGAGCGAGCCACCCGACGGTTCGCGCGAGCGCGAAAATCACGAGGGGCGCATCATCGGGAAGATCGAAGGCGGCGCTCATGGCTGTCAGCGCGAAATCGATGTTGACGCCTTCCCCCACGATCTCTTGTCCCGCGGTCGCCAGTTCGGCGTAGCTCGGCGGCAAGTCGAACTGAGCCATCAGCGCCTTTGCCCTGATGTCTCCATCCGGATACAGAGGATGGCCGAACGCCGGCAGCGGTCTTCCCTGTGTCAACGCCTGCCGTATTGCTTGACTGGCATCGAGCGCGTCGACCTCTGCGATCAACGAGGCGACGCCATGCCAGGCGCCACCGTGGAGCGGTCCGCTCAAGGTCGATAGGCCCGACAGGACCGCGGCCGACAGCGTTGCGCCTGAAGAAGCAGCCACTCGCGAGGCAAAGGTCGACGCGTTGAGTTCGTGATCGGCAAGGAGCACAAGCGCGCGCCTGATGCAATCGGCGGCTTCTGGCCTGGACCAGCTGGTGGCGAGGCGCAGATGCAATGGTGAAGCTGCCGCATCTGGAGCAAGGACACTGGCCACGATCGAAAGAATACTTTCTGCTTCGGCTTGCAGTACGGTTGGCGCTCTGCCGAGAGTCGGTAAGTCGCGGGTCACGCGCTGTGCGAGCAAAACAAATGCCCGCTCTATCGACGGTCCCGTTTCAGAAGACTCGCTTGCTGCGGCTGTAATCGGTCCGGACTTCCACAGAAGTGCCGCGGTCTCCTCGAGCGTCGCATGTTCCGCCCATGTCGCCACATCACGGCCGCGATAGTAGAGTCGGCCATCCAGAATGGTGGAAATGGCAGATGGCAACACGGGATCGCCCCATTGGATGGCGTCTGCCGCAACTGTCTCGGTCTTTCGTCGGCCAGCGTGACGTGCGGCAAGCCGCATGACGTCGACCGCATTGTAAAGACTTCGCCGTGGATCGCTGGCATCTGCTTTGGCCCGGATACGGCCGCGACTTACATTGGCGTACAGCGTTTGTGGCTTGGTTCCGAGTTTCTCGAGCGCCTGCTCGGCTGTCAGCCAAAGCATTTTGTCCTCTTTACATTGATCATTTGCATCAAGATTGACGTCAATCAATCTAAGCTTGATCCTGTTGCACGTAAAGGAGAAAACACCATGAAAAACGGTTTGGAAGATGTTATCGCAGCGGAAACGCAGCTCTCCGATGTCAACGGCGAAGCGGGCCGCCTGATCATCCGTGGCGTGTCGCTCGATCATCTCGTATCGACAGCAACCTATGAAAGTGTTGCCGCGCTGTTGCTCGACGGCCTGACGGAACGGCATTTTGGTCCTGCAGAACTCCGCGATTGGTTGGGTGAAATGCGGGTGCGCCTATTTGCCCATGTGGCGGCCCTCCAATCGGACCTGCTGGCCTTGCCGCCAGTGGACGCGATGCGCGCTCTCATCGCTCGCCTGCCAGATGGCGAGGACTTCGAAGCGGCGCTTCGATTGCTGGCAGCGCCCGCAGTTTTCCTGCCGGCGATACTCCGTCTGCAGGCCGGCAACGAACCCGTGGCCCCGGACGCTTCGCTACCCCAGGCAGCCGACATCCTGCGCATGCTCACAGGCAGGATGCCGAGTGCGGAGCAGAAGGCTGCTCTCGACGCCTATCTTGTGACCATTTCCGACCATGGCTTGAACGCCTCGACCTTCGCTTCGCGCGTCATCGCCTCGACGCGGGCCGGCCTCACTTCATCAGTGCTCGCGGCGATAAGTGCGCTTAAAGGACCTTTGCATGGCGGCGCGCCGGGGCCTGTGCTCGATATGTTCGATGAGATCGGAGCCAGCGAGAATGCGCGCGGGTGGCTCGGTCGAGCATTGGATCGCGGCGAACGCCTGATGGGCTTCGGTCACCGCATTTACCGGGTGCGTGATCCGCGCGCCGATGCATTGAAGAAGGCGCTGCGACCGCTCGTCTTGGTTGGGCAGGTCGATCGCCAGCGCGTGGAGCTTGCGGAAGCCGTCGAACGTGCGGCGCTTGCTGTCCTGAGGGAGCGCAAGCCAGACCGGCCGCTGGACGTCAATGTCGAGTTCTACACCGCCTTATTGCTCGATGCGCTGGGCTTTCCGCGCGAATCATTCACCGGCGTATTCGCGATCGGCCGGACCGTGGGGTGGATCGCGCATGCGCGCGAGCAGGCGCTGCAAGGCAGATTGATCCGTCCTCGGTCGATCTATGTCGGGCCGGTGCCGCAGGCGGCGTGAGCATCGACAATAAGAAGAACCGGCGGTCCCAGCCGCCGGCATATCGTTTATAGTGGGTCTCGGTGCGGGGAAGCCTCTAACCGCTGAGATAGGCCGCAAATTGCTAAGTGTCTCTCGGCAATTAAAAAGGCCGCCTCGTTGAGGCGGCCTCTTGAAGGTCAGACCAGGCGGCTCTGTTCGGTTGCGGCTTCGATGAAGCTTGCGAAGAGCGGATGCGGGTCTAGAGGACGGCTCTTCAGTTCCGGATGGTACTGAACGCCGATGAACCAGGGATGCTCAGCATACTCGATCGTCTCGGGCAGTACACCGTCCGGTGACATTCCCGAAAAGATGAGACCGCAGTCTTCCAAACGGTCCTTGTAGTCGATGTTGACTTCGTAGCGATGGCGATGGCGCTCGGAAATATCGGTCGAACCGTAGATCTCCGAGATCTTCGTATCCTTCTTCAACGCAGCCTTGTAGGCGCCGAGGCGCATCGTGCCGCCGAGATCGCCCGCTTCCGTGCGCTTCTGCAGCTCATTGCCCTTCACCCATTCGGTCATCAGGCCGACAACGGGCTCCTTCGTCGGGCCGAACTCGGTCGACGAGGCGCTTTCCACGCCGGCAAGGTTGCGGGCGGCTTCAATAACGGCCATCTGCATGCCAAAGCAGATCCCGAAATAAGGTACCTTCCGTTCGCGTGCGAAGCGGGCCGCATGGATCTTGCCTTCCGAGCCGCGCTCGCCGAACCCGCCGGGAACGAGGATGCCATGGACCTTCTCGAGATACGGCGCCGGGTCTTCCTTTTCGAAGACCTCGGATTCGATCCATTCCAGGTTGACCTTGACGCGATTGGCAATGCCGCCGTGATGCAGCGCTTCGATCAGCGACTTGTAGGCATCCTTGAGGCCGGTGTACTTGCCGACGATGGCAATCGTGACCTCGCCCTCAGGCGTGCGGATGCGGTTGCAGACCTCTTCCCATTGGTCAAGGCGGGGCTTAGGTGCCGGCTCGATGCCGAAGGCTGCCAGCACTTCGTTGTCGAGCCCTTCCTTGTGGTAGGCCATCGGGACGTCGTAGATGTTGGCGACGTCGAGCGCCTGGATCACCGCGGACGGACGGACGTTGCAGAAGAGCGACAGCTTGCGGCGTTCCGCTTCCGGAATTTCGCGGTCGGCGCGCACCAGCAGGATGTCCGGATGAATGCCGAGCGCCTGCAGTTCCTTGACGGAGTGCTGGGTTGGCTTGGTCTTCAGTTCGCCGGCAGCCGGAATATACGGCATCAGCGTCAGGTGGACGTAGATCGCAGTGCCGCGCGGCAGATCGTTGCCGAGCTGGCGGATCGCTTCCATGAACGGCATCGCCTCGATATCGCCGACCGTGCCGCCGATCTCGCAGATGACGAAGTCGTAGTCGCCGTTGCCTTCGGTGACGAAGTCCTTGATCTCGTTGGTGACGTGCGGAATGACCTGAACGGTCGCGCCGAGATAGTCGCCGCGGCGTTCCTTGTCGATGATGTTCTTGTAGATGCGTCCGGTGGTGATGTTGTCGGTCTTGGTCGCCGAACGCCCGGTAAAGCGCTCGTAGTGGCCGAGATCTAGATCCGTTTCGGCACCGTCATCGGTGACGAAGACTTCGCCGTGCTGGGTCGGGCTCATGGTGCCCGGGTCCACGTTCAGATAGGGGTCGAGTTTGCGAAGCCGCACCCGATAACCACGGGCCTGCAGCAACGCTCCGAGAGCCGCGGCCGCAATTCCTTTACCGAGAGAGGAAACCACGCCGCCAGTGATAAATACGTATCGCGCCATGGGAGTCACCGGATACCTTTTCAAAAACGATTCCACCAGCCCAAAAATTCTTTTCCAGAACTTTTGGTGCCAGCGCGGAATTTGAACAAAAGAAAACCGGCAGACCCGAGGGCCTGCCGGCGGTTGATGCTGTGTGCCGCTTACTGTCCGCTTGGGACGGTGGCGGGCGCCGGAGCGGAAGGCGTAGTCGCCTGCGGTGCTGCCGGAGCAGTTTGAGTAGACGGAGCCGTTTCGGCAGGTGCCGGTGCGGCCGGAGCAGTTGCTGCCGGAGCCGCCGGCGCGGTTGCTGCCGGAGCCGGAGCGGTCTCACCGCCGGTCGGGACGCCGTTGTTGTTCTGCGCGGCCGGTGCAGCCGGAGCGGCATTGCCGTTCTGGCCGCCGAGCGAATCGAGAATACCCTTGCCCTCACCGCTCGTCGCCGGAATACGATTCAGAATATCCGTCGGACGGCTTTCATAGCGGTTGAGAATGCCGAGGCCGAGCGACGTGATGAAGAACAGCGTCGCCAGGATCGCGGTCGTGCGCGTCAGCGCATTGGCCGTGCCACGGGCAGACATGAAGCCCGAGCCGCCGCCGATGCCGAGGCCGCCGCCTTCCGAGCGCTGAATGAGCACGACGCCGACAAGCGCCAGCACGATCATGAGATGGATGACAATCAAAACGGTCTGCATGGGTCCAGTCCTGCCCACGCGCGCGGCGGGCATAAAGTAAAATTCTGGCGCTCTTTACATGAGGTGATCCGCTATTCCAAGCCCTTAGGCTCGGAATATACACGGCTCTAAGCAAGCAGCGCTTCGTATGCGCCGTAGATGGCGAGGAAATCGGCCGCTTTCAAGCTTGCACCGCCGATCAGTGCGCCATCGACATTCGCGACGCCCATCAACTCCCTTGCATTGCTTGGCTTGACCGAGCCGCCATAGAGGATGCGGATCTTCTTGCCAGCCGCCCCGAAGCGGGCGACGAGCTCGGAACGCATGAAGGCGTGCGCCTTCTCTACGTCTTCCACGGTTGGGGTAACGCCGGTGCCGATCGCCCAGACGGGCTCGTAGGCAATGACGGCATTCTCCGGCGTCGCGCTATCCGGCACCGAAGCGGAAAGCTGACGCTTGATGATGTCGAGGGTCTGGCCTGCCTTGCGTTCGTCCGCCGTTTCGCCGATGCACACGATTGCCGTCAGGTCGGCCGCGAACGCAGCCTCCGCCTTGGCGCGAACAAGATGGTCGGTCTCGGCATGGTCGGTGCGACGCTCCGAGTGTCCGACGATCACGTAAGTGCCGAAGCAGTCTGCGATCATTTCGGCCGAAATATCGCCGGTGTGGGCGCCCGAGGGCTTCTGGTGGCAGTCCTGTGCGCCGATCGCCAGCGGGCTGTCGGTGCAGAGCGCAGTGGCGACATAAAGCAACGTTGCCGGAGGGCAGATCAGCGCCTCCACCTTATCGGAAAGTGGCCCCTGAACACCTTCGGCAATTGCCTTGATTTGGTCGAGGGAGGCACGCGTGCCGTTCATTTTCCAGTTTCCCGCCACAAGCGGACGCACGTCAGGTGTCATGCCAGCCTTCCCATCTTCCACGTATCGTGGGGCCTTAGCAAAAGCGGGGATCAATGAAAAGGTTTGGGCACCTTCCCTAAGGGAAATAACGGCCTTTTGTCGCGCAAATGCTTAAAATTTGGAGCCCATGTTGCTGAAAATGATAGACCAGGCGGCCGCCATGACGCTCGCCCGGCGGTCAGGCGACTTAGGTTGTCGTCACGAACCCAACATCCAGTTCAGCGTGCGGCGCCAGTCGATCATCCGGATCGGTGTTCCGTGATTTCCCGTCTGATAGAGCGTGAAATGTGCAGGGTAATCCCCCTTCATCAGGTTTTCGAAGAGTGCCTGCTGGTCTGTCGCTGCATAGACCGGATCCCGGCTGCCATGCGCGAACCAAAGCGGCAGTTTGGCCTTGAAGAACGGGCTCTTGCCGAAATCCGGATCGGTAACGCCGCTGAGGATCACCATTCCCTTGAGGGCTTTCACGCTGGCGGGGTCACGGCTCAAGCCCCAGCAGACCTGGCTGCCCATCGACGCACATGCCAGAATGACCGGCTTGCCGGGCGACTGCTGGGAAGCGTAGCGGATCAGCCCTTTGATCGCGGCGACGCCATCGCTGTCGAAGCTCTTGACCGTCGGCGAATAATAGACACCGCCATTACCGGCGACCAGGTTCTTCAGGCGATTGAAGTTGCCCCCGAAACTGTAGTCGTTCACGCCGAGGCGCCGGTCGCCGTTACGACCGTGAATGAAAATGACCGTAAATGCCGCTCCCGAGCTTTGTCCCACCCTGGTGACGTCGAGTCTTTGCGAACCAAGCTGCAAGGTCTCGTCCGACTGCTGCCTTTTGACGCCGAGAGACACGTATTTTTGTTGGGCGCGCTTTTGGGGTATCTGATCGCGGCCGTTGATGTCCCGCATCTCGTCGTATTCGATGACGTCAAGGGCGCCATTATCGCTCGTCCGCAGCACATTTTGTGTAGAGAAGAGCTCGTCCTTAAAGGGCGGCAGGCTCTCGGCCGCTCGGCCGCTTGCCGTCGTCGTCAGGAAAAAGGCCGCAATTGCGGTAATAATGGTGCAATGACTTGTGGACATTCGCATGAGCATGGTTCCCTGAGCCTTCTGGCCGCTTGCCATTCCACGCCCGCCAACGCAAACCACTTCCTAAGGAAGTCCGCCTGATCGGGCGGCGTCGCGTAACGAGGCGCTTTCTGGCAGAATCTGCCTGATTCGCAAACGTGACATCAAATGCGGTGATTTTGGGTCAGGCTTGGCGTAAGGCCCCTGCCCGACAGGATAAAGATCTGAACGGCCCCATGGACGATAGCAACGACCTCTTTTCCGGACTGCCCCTGACACCGAAGCAGGAGGAAGCTCCAAAGTCTGCCGAGCCACAAAAGGCCGCACCCGCTAAGGCTGCTGCCCCCGCCCTGCGTCCGGCGCCCGTGAACTCGACGTCGGAAGACTACGGCGCGTCCTCGATCCGCGTTCTCGAGGGTCTTGAACCCGTCCGCATGCGGCCGGGCATGTATATCGGCGGCACCGACGAAAAGGCTCTTCACCATCTCTTCGCCGAAGTCATCGACAATTCGATGGACGAAGCTGTCGCCGGCCACGCGAACTTCATTGAGGTTCACCTTGACCTGCAGGGCTACTTGACGGTCAGCGACAATGGCCGTGGTATCCCCGTCGAGAATCACCCGCAAGTTCCCGGGAAGTCGACCCTTGAAGTGATTATGACGAAGCTGCACGCGGGCGGCAAGTTTGACGGCAAGGCATATGAGACGTCAGGTGGTCTGCACGGCGTCGGCGTTTCCGTCGTCAACGCGCTTTCCGACGTGCTGGAAGTCGAGGTTGCGCGCAATCGGAAGCTATATCGTCAGCGCTTTTCCCGCGGTTTGCCCCAGGGCGAACTGGAAGAACTCGGCGACGTCCACAATCGTCGTGGCACGCGAGTCCGCTTTCACCCCGATCCGCAGATCTTTGGCGAGCACGCGAAGTTCGATGCCGGGCGTGTGTTCCGTATGGCACGCTCCAAGGCTTACCTCTTTGGCGGCGTCGAAATCCGCTGGAGTTGCGAGGAAGGCGTTCTGCCGCAAGGCTCGGAGATACCTGACAAGGCGGTCTTCCACTTCCCCGGCGGCCTGAAGGATTACCTGCAGGCGACGATGGGCAAGGAATTCACCGTTACCCGCGAGATATTCGCAGGGAAAACCGAGAAGACCAGTGGTCATGGCTCCCTGGAGTGGGCGATCACCTGGTACGGCGGCGATCCCCAGGTCCACTCCTACTGCAACACGATCCCGACGCCCGAAGGCGGCACGCACGAGGCGGGCCTGCGCATCGCGCTGACCAAGGGCCTGAAGAATTACGCCGAACTGACGCAGAACAAGCGCGCTGCCCAGATCACCACCGATGACGTGATGATCTCCGCCGTCGGCATGCTCTCGGTCTTCATTCGCGAGCCGGAATTCGTCGGCCAGACGAAGGACAAGCTCGCCACGGTCGAAGCCCAGCGGATCGTTGAAAACGCACTCCGCGACCCCTTTGACCACTACCTTGCCGACAATCCGAACGAGGCAGCCAAGCTGCTCGACTGGGTTATAGAGCGTGCGGAAGAACGCCTGCGCCGTCGCAAGGAAAAGGAAGTCAACCGCAAGACCGCCGTGCGCAAGCTGCGCCTGCCCGGCAAGCTAGCCGATTGCGCACAGAACACCGCCCAGGGTGCCGAACTCTTCATCGTCGAAGGTGACTCGGCAGGCGGCTCGGCCAAGCAGGCTCGCAATCGTGCCAACCAGGCGATCCTCCCCCTGCGCGGCAAAATCCTCAACGTCGCCAGTGCCGGTCGCGAAAAGCTTGGCGCCAACCAGCAGCTCGCTGATCTCGTTCAGGCGCTCGGTTGCGGTACGCGCTCGAAGTATCGTGAGGAAGACCTTCGCTACGAACGCATCATCGTCATGACCGATGCCGACGTCGACGGTGCCCACATTGCCTCGCTGCTGATCACGTTCTTCTATCAGGAAATGCCGGAGCTGGTCCGTGGCGGTCACCTCTTCCTGGCCGTGCCGCCGCTCTACAAGATCACCCAGGGCGCGAAGTCCGCTTACGCCCGCGACGATGCGCACCGCGCCGAGCTGATGGAGACCGAGTTCAAGGGCAAGGCGAAAGTCGAAATCAGCCGCTTCAAAGGCCTCGGCGAAATGCTGCCGGCGCAGCTCAAAGAAACCACCATGGACCCAGGCAAGCGCACGCTGTTGCGCGTGATTATCGACGAGGTGGATTTCGAGGGTACGCGCACGGCGGTCGACGACCTGATGGGAACGAAGCCGGAAGCGCGCTTCCGGTTCATTCAGGATCGCGCCGCCTTTGCGGAAAACCTCGATATCTGAACCGGCTAGTCGAGGCGCACCGTAATTTCCGTCTTCACGGAGTTGGCAAGAAAGCACAACTCGTGCGCTTCGTGGTGGAGTTTCTGTTCGATCTCTCGGTTCGGCCTGTCGCCGGCATAGGTAACCTGCGGTCGAAGCTCCACGCGGCTCACCATTGTCCTGCCCTGCACAGTTTCCATAAGGCCGGTTGCCGCATCGATATAGCTATCGACCAGGATGCGCTTCTTTGAGGCCAGCCAGAGATAGAAGAGCATGTGGCAGCTCGACAGTGCTGCAACGTATGCCTCTTCCGGATCAACATTCTCGGCAAGCGCATACGGCAACGGCACATTGTGCGGCGAAGCGGAGGCAGCGACGGTGGCGCCGCCATCAAAGCTCCATCTGTGCCCGCGGCTATAGCGTCCGTCGATAAAACTTGCCGCGCCCCGCTCCCATGCGACCTCCGCGGAAAAAGTCGTCATCTCTCATTCTCCCTTGCGCGCCAGGCGCGCTGTTGTCATCTGCAGGTGGCCCGACAGGGCCTTCAGTGCCTCAGCCTCGTCGCGACGCGCGCACGCGTCTATGATGGCGCGATGCTCGGCGTGGAGGATCACACGCTCGTTGGAGCCCTTTGGCTGCCTCAGATAGGCACGACGCGATTCACGCCGCAGTTCGTCGATCATGGACAGAAGGCGGCGATTGCCACATCGCCCGTAGAGCGTTCGATGAAAGGCGACATCCAGCTCCTCCAGCGCGGCCGGATCATCCTCTTCGATCAGATCTTCATTGAGACGGCGCGCCTTGCGCAGGTCACTGTCGCCGAGCAGCGGCAGCGCAGCGCGCAGCGCCATGCTCTCCAAGGCTGCGCGGATCTCGGCGAGTTCACGTGCTTGCTCTTCCGTCAAACCGGCGACGGCCAGGCTTCGGTCAGGCCGCCGGTCGAGCAGGCCTGACGCCAGCAACCGATCTAGCGCCTGGCGTACCGGCTGGCGGCTCACGCCAAACCGCTCTGCCAGGAGCTCTTGTTTCAGGACGGTCCCTGGCGGCAGGCTCCCGCCTTCTATTTCGCGCCGCAGCGCCGTTGCAATCAGGTTTGTATCCATGGATCCAAAGTAAACGCGCAAGTGTATTTTGGCAACGCTGTGGCATGATTTCTGTCATATTGATTGCGAAGAATAGCGTTAGGGAGCGTAGTATGGATCGCCGGTGGTCTCACGGGCGCCAGTCGATGACAGAATCGGTCATTGTGCTTGCGCCCGAGGGGCGCATGGCCCATATCCATAGCCAAAACAGGGGAAAAGAACGACGTGAGCCTTCCGAACAACAACATCCAGCGAGAGCCGCGATGGCTCGGCCCCTCAGGCCCAGCCCGCACGCCGTTAATTCCCTCGATCTCCGCGGCGCGCTGGCTGCTCGTGCTTGTTGTCGCTGCTGGCGTCTACTTCTTCTACGGCTTTGCCGTCCCGGTTCTCGCCGCCCTTGTCATCGGTTTTGCAAGCTGGCCGCTGTATCGCCGGCTTCTCAGCCGTGTCGGTGGAAACACAACGGTCGCCGCCACCATCGCGATTCTGATGATCGTGACGTTTCTCGTGTTGCCGATCTTTTTCGCCGTCACCTATACGACAGGTGAGGTGCGCGAATGGGTGGCCTGGGCCGTGCACGCAAACAGGTCCGGTGCGCCAACCCCGCAGTGGATCATCGCCCTGCCTTTTGCCGGTCCGTATCTCGATGAACTGTGGACCAGATATATCGGCAGCCCCGGTGCCATGGGTGAGCTAATCCAGGCTGTGAGCGGCGCCCATATCGGCAACATCTATCGGGCGATTCTGGCAGCTGGCGGTGGCGCCTTCCACCTGCTCCTCACGCTGCTCTTCATGTTGATCGCGCTGTTCTTCGTCTACCGCGATGGTTCCTCCTTCTCGCAGCAGATCGATATGCTCGGCGAACGCATTCTTCCGAACCGCTGGGAGCGAATTTCCCGCGTCGTTCCGGCAACCATCAGCTCGACTGTCATGGGCATGACACTGATCGCGATCGGCGAAGGCATCGTGCTCGGCGTCGCTTATTGGATCGCCGGTGTCCCCTCGCCCGTCACGCTCGGCGTCCTGACCGGTATCATGGCCCTGATACCCGGTGGTGCCCCGCTGTCCTTTACCCTGGTGTCTGTCTACCTGCTCGCCAGTGGCTCACATATCGCAGGCATCGGCCTTTTCGTTTGGGGAACGGTCGAGCTGTTCATTGTCGACAAGACACTTCGTCCGAAGCTTGTTGGCGGTCCCATCAAGCTTCCATTCCTGCCGACCTTCTTCGGCCTTGTCGGCGGCGTGAAAACCATGGGCTTTCTCGGCCTCTTCATCGGGCCGGTGCTGATGGCCCTCATTGTGGCGATCTGGCGCGAATGGATGCACGAGGTCCGGAGTGCCGAAACCGGCCCGAACGTCATGACCGACGAGCAGGCCCCGCCGGCGTCTCGCGCGGCCGAATGATCAGGGCAGCCGCTTTTCCATGAACAGGCTAAGTGGGTCTGGCAGGTAGCTGCCAAACGCTTCGATTTCGCCATAGCCGTACTTGCGGTAGAGAGCGATCGCTTCTGGCTGGTAAATGCCGGTTTCAAGACGGACGGCTTGGAGCTTCTTTTCAGCGGCCGTCGTTTCGAGTGCGTCTATCAGCTTGCTTGCCACTTTCAAGCCGCGAGCGTCCGGGTCGACGAACATCCGCTTGATCTCCGCTGTTCCGTCGCCAGCCTCGACCAGTGCACAGCAGCCAACGATCGCACCCTCGTTGCGGGCGACGAAGAAGCTGACGGTCGGCTTCTCCAAGGTCGATACATCGACGAGGTGATTGCTCTCTGGCGGATACAGAGACTGGGCATATGCGTCGGACATGTCGAGCAAGCGGAGCACGCCGTCTTGGCGCGGTGTTTCCAAAGCAATCGTAACGGACACGGGACTTTTCCTATCTTGCGGCGCCCGCGTAAAAAATGTTGGGGCGCCTTCATTCTGTTGGAATTTCAGCATCTAAGAGGCGAAGGTTCAATATTCAAAAGGCGATATTATGCAAGCGGTGCTGGTTGCAATGACGATCCTAGGCTGCAACGACTCGGTCACACAATGCAACTATCTCGCCACGGTTGAGCAGAAATGGCAGACCGTCGCCATGTGCGACGCCGATTCGGAAAGGCAGCTGAAGCGCTATACGAATGTCAGCTACCCAACGGTAATTGCTGTCTGTGAGCCACCGAAGCCTGCTTCCCCGGAAGCGCCGAAGGCGGTCGTGGAAAACGCGCCGACGCCGCCCGTTCCAGCCGGAACGCAGGGTCGGTTGTCGGCCCTCGCTGACCGGGTGGCGAGTGAGGTGCGCGCGTACCTGCCGTCCGGTAGCGAAATGAAAACAGCGCTGGCTTCACCCGTCCACTTCGTCTCGGGCAGCTATTCCTGGGTCGCGAAGCGGCTGCACCGCTAGGCTGCGGCGAGCGACGTCAATTGAGCGTAAGCGCGTGCATGCTGCCGCTGTTCAGCGATGTGCAGCCTTTCGATCATCTCCAGGAGTTCCTGCACGGCCCCATGCGTTGCATGCCGGCGGAACTTCTCAAGCAGCTTGCCGCAGATGTCGCCGAGCATCGTCGCTGACAGATCTTTCGATGCGTCCCGCCACAACAGCGTCGCTTCGACGAAGATCGTGCTGATCTCGCGGGAAAGGCCGGCCGTCTCATAGAGGGCGCGCACCGCGTGCATGCGACCGGTTGCGAGGATGGAGCGAACGCGTCGCTCTTCGCAGCCAGTCAGGTTGACGATGGCGCCTGCGAAGAACTCGACCTTTCCGCAGCAAAGAGCGTGGATCAGGCACGACGGCGTTAGGTGGCCACTAACCCGTAAATGCTCGACAAGGTCTGAAATCTCGCGCGGCGGAATCTCGCCAGCAATCGACACGATGGCAGTTTCATTGGCCTCTCTGCTGATCCTGTGCAGTCGGCCGGGATCGATCGTCGCTAGCGCCAATGGCAGACCGACGAGGGCGGCGCTGACATGCTGCGACAACAACTGACGCGCGTCCGCCGCAAGATCCCCGCGCTCCAGCAGCAGATTGCGGATTTCGCAGTGATGGCCGAGCCGCTCGGCAATTCTTTTAAGAGAGTAAGGCGCGATGGCCGCCCCGCCGTTCTCGAGAAGGCAGAGGACGGCCTCTTCTTCACCGATTTCGGCGAGCGCAGCTGAAACCGGCCGTGAAATTGTGCCGCGCGCGGCAATCAGCATTCGCGTGATGTCGCTGCCGCTGGCGGCGAGATCCACCAGGTCTGCGTCCGACAGCAAGGGTGAGCATGTGACCGCATGGCAGGCGATCTCCGGCTGATCCGCAGCCAGCGAGAGTATAACCGCTCGCGGCGCCTCCGGTGACCAAGAGATTGCTTCGGCAAGCGCCAGCCTCACCTTGGGGGATGGGTCGTCGAGCAGGAAAGTCATGGCCATCTCGGCCGCGGCGCGTTCTTCTGCTGCCATTTCGGACTGCAGATAGGCTCTGCCGAGGGCACTGGCCGCACGGGCCCTGTCTCCGGCCTTGGCGGTTTCCGCCCAACGAAGAAATGCTTCTACGATCACCCGTGTGCCCCATGCCCGAATGCGATTCTCTCGCATTCCAATCAGTGGGATCACGGTATCTTGGAAAAGTTTATGATTGGTTCACCATGTTCCTTAGGCTCTGACGGCCAACGTCAAACCTGCGGCCGGAACATTTCGAATACGTCGCTGCCTTCGCTATAGTCCATGTAACCCATGCGGGCGACTGGCCTGGCGATCGCCATATCGAGGCGCCCATCGCGAATGATCGTCTCGTCGATGTGGATGCCGATGACCTGACCTAGGATCATGATGTTCTCGGAATTTTCACCGGTGAGTGACTTCGGCACAAGGGTTTCCGTTACCTTGCATTCGAGCACGGCAAAGGCCTCGGCGACGTAGGGCGCGTCGACAAGCTCACCCTTCCTGGCGGTGAGGCCGGAAAGAGCAAACTCGTCAACGCCATAGTCGACGGCTGCCGATGAGATATTCATCTTCTCGACCAGGTTTCGGCTGACAAAGTTGCAGGTGAACTCGCCGGTCTCGATCGCATTCCTCTGGCTATGCTTTAGACCGGCGGAGGAAAACATCACGAGTTTTGGGCGATCGGAAATCGCATTGAAGAAGGAGTACGGTGCAAGGTTGATCGAGCCGTCGCTTCCCTTGCTGCCAATCCAGCCAATCGGGCGCGGCGAGACAATCGCCTTGAAGGGATCGTGCGACAGGCCATGCCGGTTCGTATCGGCGGTATAGAACATCAGTCACCTCCGCCAACCCAGGTCACAGTCTCGATCAGTTCCGGGCGCGGGCGCTCGACGGGCGGAAACGTCGTCGAGCCCATGTGAATGAAACCAGCGATCTTTTCGCCCGACTTGACGCCGAGAAGTTCGTAGGCGCGCTCGTCATAGGCGAACCATTCGGTCAGCCAGTTGGCGACCCAGCCATGGGCGTTGGCGGCGAAGATGATGTTGAGGCAGACCGCGCCTGCCGACATCAACTGCTCCCACTCGGGAATCTTGATGTGCGGGCCGGACTTGCTGACGACGGCAACGACAACAGGAGCGCGGGTAAAGCGCGTACGCTCCACCTGGACCATTTCCTCAGACAGTTCTGGCTTGGCCTCGAGCGCGAGCTTGAGGAGCTCTTGGCCAATCCGGGCACGCTCTTCGCCGCGATAGACGATGAAGCGCCATGGCGCGAGCTTGCCGTGGTCGGGCACGCGGGAGGCCAGGCGCAAAATCTCTTCGATCTCGGCTTTGTCGGGGCCCGGCTCGCACATCTGGAAAGCGGGAATAGAGCGACGGACACCGAGATAGTCGATCAGCTTGATATCGGATTTCATGCGGGAGAGACTTCCATTTTCATGACAGCATTTGGGATGGGTCTTGAATTTGCCATCGCGTTGGTCTTGAAGTGGCCTCTGTGATTTCAGATGTCAATTGGTTCGCACGACAGATGGTTGGCATTTCGCCATATGCAAGCATAAGCCTGGCCTTGGTTTTGACCGCCCTACTGCCTTTAAGCAGCCAGGCGCAGGACGCCTTCCAGACCTTCAAGCAGTTGGATACGACTGCGAAAATGCCGAAGCTGAATGCCTTCATCGCGCCGGGCACCGCCCCGCAGGGCTCGAAGCTGCGCGAGATCGCGCTCGAGGCGAAACTGACCGCCAACGGTGATCCTGTTCAGGATGGTCTCTCCTGGTATGTGTTCAGCCCGATAGCGGGTACCGACGGAAAGCTTCCGCTGATCGCGTCTTCGCAAGGCGGCTCCGCGGATTTTCAGCTCGCGCCGGGAGACTATTTCGTCAACGTTTCTTTCGGTCGCGCCGGTGTCACGCGCAAGCTGACGGTTCCTGAAGAGGGTGAGGTCGACAAGCAGACGATGGTGCTGGAAGCCGGTGGCTTGCTGCTGAACGCGGTCTCGGGAACGGACGTTCGCATTCGCCCGGATCAGCTCAGCTTCTCGATTTACTCCGCCGAGGTGCGTGAGGACGGCGAGCGCGGTCTTGTCATGGCTGACGTGCCGCCAAACACCGTGGTTCGCTTGAATGCCGGAACCTACCACATCGTCTCCGAATACGGCGACACCAATGCCTCGATCCGCGCCGATATCCAGGTGGAGGCAGGCAAGCTCACGGAAGCAACCATCCAGCACAAGGCAGCACAGATCACGTTCAAGCTCGTGTCCGACGCCGGTGGGGAAGCGATCGCCGATACCGCCTGGTCGATCCTGACGGCCGCTGGCGACAGTGTCGGCGAGAGCGTCAGCGCTTTCCCGACCATGGTGCTCGCCGAAGGCGAATACTCCGCCGTAGCTCGAAACAAGGACAAGATCTACCAGCGGGATTTCAAGGTCGAAGCCGGCAAGAACACAGACGTCGAAGTTCTGATGAAGGACGTGCAACCCGAAGAACCGACAGAGGCCGCTAAAACCGTTCAGGTTCAGCCTGATCAGCAACCGCCAGCGACTGACGGCTCGCCGAGTACACAGGCACCGCTACCTACTTACGATCAGCTCCAGGGCGGCACCGGCGCCGGCGCGGACTGATCGACCTCCTAGGGGTACACAGACAAAGAAAAACCGCCCGGTTCTTTTAGAAACCGGGCGGTTTTGTATTCACGGGCTGGAGGCAGCTCAGGCTGCCTTTGCCTTCCTCGCTTCCGCCTTCCGGCGCACGTCCGGCGGCGTGGCTTCGAGCCCGAGGCTTGCGATTGCCTCGTCAAGCGACATCGAGGTTTGCTCCTGGCTGCCAAGACGGCGGATGTTGACTGTGCGCTCTTCCGCTTCCTTCTTCCCGCAGACAATGATGACGGGAACTTTCGTAACGGAATGCTCGCGGATCTTGTAGTTGATCTTCTCGTTACGGAAGTCGGTCTCAACAGTCAGGCCGGCGTCGCGCAATGCTGCCGCAACTTCGGCACCATAGCCGTCGGCCTCGGACGTGATCGTCGCGACGACGACCTGCTGCGGCGATACCCACAGCGGCAGGTGTCCTGCAAAGTTCTCGATCAGGATGCCGAGGAAGCGCTCCATCGAACCGCAGATCGCGCGGTGGATCATCACCGGCTGCGTCTTTTCCGAATTGCTGTCGATGTAGAAGGCACCGAAGCGTTCTGGCAGGTTGAAATCGACCTGCGTCGTGCCGCACTGCCATTCGCGGCCGATCGCGTCCTTCAGCGTATACTCGAACTTCGGACCATAGAACGCGCCCTCGCCCGGCAGAATGCCGGTCTTGATGTTGTTCGACTGGTGCTGGATCGTGTCCAGCACATCAGTCATCACACTTTCGGCGCGATCCCAAAGGTCATCCGAACCAACACGCTTTTCCGGGCGCGTTGAGAGCTTGATGGTGATCTCGTCGAAGCCGAAGTCCTTGTAGACAGAGAGGATCAGATCGTTGATCTTCAGGCACTCGGCTGCCATCTGCTCGTCGGTGCAGAAGATGTGCGCATCGTCCTGCGTGAAGCCGCGCACGCGCATCAAGCCATGCAGCGCACCGGACGGCTCGTAGCGGTGAACGGTGCCGAATTCCGCAAGACGGATCGGCAGTTCGCGATAAGACTTCAAGCCATGCTTGAAGATCTGCACATGGCCGGGGCAGTTCATCGGCTTCAGCGCGAACACGCGGTCGTCATCCGTGTCGTCGCCGGCGACGGTCACCTTGAACATGTTGTCGCGATACCAGCCCCAGTGACCGGAGGTTTCCCAGAGCGACTTGTCGAGCACCTGCGGCGCATTGACCTCCTGGTAGTCTTCGGCAAGACGGCGGCGCATATAGGCGACCAGCGTTTGGAACATGCGCCATCCTTTGCCGTGCCAGAAGACAACGCCCGGACCCTCTTCCTGGAAATGGAAGAGGTCCATTTCGCGGCCGAGGCGGCGGTGATCGCGCTTCTCGGCTTCCGCAAGCACGTGCAGGTAGTTGTCGAGATCGGCCTGTTCGGCAAATGCCGTGCCGTAGATGCGGGTCAGCATCGGATTGTTGCTGTCGCCACGCCAGTAGGCGCCGGCCACCTTCATCAGCTTGAACGCCGTCCCGATCTGGCCGGTCGACGCCATGTGCGGCCCGCGGCAGAGGTCGAACCAGTCGCCCTGATAGTAGATTTTCAGATCCTGGCCTGCCGGAATCGCGTCGACGAGTTCAACCTTGTAGCTCTCGCCCTTCGCGGCGAACACTTCCTTGGCCTTCTCGCGCGACCAGACTTCCTTGGCGAACGGCGCGTTGCGAGCGATGATCTCCTTCATCTTCTTTTCGATCTTCGGCAGATCGTCCGGTGTGAAGGGCTCGTTCTTGGCAAAGTCGTAGTAGAAGCCGTTCTCGATAACAGGGCCGATCGTGACCTGCGTGCCGGGCCAGAGTTCCTGCACGGCTTCCGCCATCACGTGGGCTGCGTCATGCCGGATCAATTCCAGCGCGCGGCCGTCGGTGCGGGTGATGATTTCAATTGCGCCCGCCGTCACCGGATCGGAAAGGTCACGGACCTGACCGTCGATAGCGATCGCGACTGCCTTCTTGGCAAGCGACTTGGAAATGGATTCTGCGACATCCTTGCCGGTTGCGCCAGCATCGTAGCTGCGCACGGAACCATCTGGAAATGTCAGGGAAACGGATTGGGACATCTAGAATTCTCCTTGTCCAGTCCCGCCAACGAATGCGGGTGGTTGCAATGAAGCGCTTCGTCCGCACGAATGCGCCGCCGCCTGATACCGAGATTTGCTGCTTGAGTAAAGAAAAAGCCAACTTAGCCGATCATTTCGGCAAGGCCACGCACCGTGTTCCAGTTCCGCAGTGTTCCGACGCCCATGCGCTTGGTCGTCAGTGCCGAGAGCAACTTCCACTCGCTCGGCTGGCCGGCAAAGTCGATCCAAAGATCGCCGCCGGTTATCGCGAGACGCTGTTTCGGATTGGCATAAGGGCGAAGCGCCTCCATGGCCGCAGGGGTAAGTGGCTTGCGCATGACGCGCACGATCACCTGACTGCCCTCGCCGTCTGCAAAAGGATTGGACTTCGCAAGGGTCAACCAGTCGATACCTTTGCGCACAATGATATCGACCGGTTTGCCGAAGCGAGCCTTGAAGGCCGCTTCCAACTTCGCCTCGATCTCCGCGAGCGGCGCAGCATCGGCCTCGAAAACGATGTTCCCGGTCGAGACCAGTGTCCTCGGATTCTCGTACCCGATGTCCTTTGCCATGTCGCGAAGGTCGGACATCACCACGCGGCGACCGGGCGCAAGCACGATGCTGTGCAGGAGCGCGACGTAGATCATGCTTTGCAGAACTCTGCCGCGCCCTCGCCAAAACCTTCGAGTCCGTGCTTGGACGCGACCGCATCGACATGTTTGCACGAGGCATCGGGGAGGTCGAGGCGACGGCGGGACACCCGAAATGCGCCTTGCGTCATCGTTCAGCCCGCCTTGCGACCAAGCGTGAGATAGCGCCAGGGTGTCCACCAGTGAAAGCGTTCGCCGAGCTGCTCGGGAACCGGGTCGAGCCCGCTCGTGCCTCCCGGGCCGCAGCGCGCGACGCGAAACAGCGTCATCCATCCGCCGCTCCACAGCCCGTGACGTGCGACTGCCTCGTAGCCATATTCCGAGCAGGTCGGGATGTGTCGGCAGGAATTGCCGATGAAACCTGAGAGCGTCAACTGGTAGCCGCGGATGAAACCCATACCGACCAGTCGGCCGGGTGTCTTCCGAAACGGGCCGGAGTAATTTCGGGAGTAGGAGCGTGCGGCCCGACGGGGTGCGGCGGCGCCACCGTCATCTTCGTCCTCATCGCGATTGATCGAACAGAATTCGCACATCGGCTATGCCGCTCAGGCCTCGATGGTTTCGCCGCGCTTGGCCTCGATCTGACCGACCGCATCGACGACGGCGTCGAAGGTCAGCATCGTCGAGGCATGTCGTGCCTTATAGTCCTTCACGGGGCGGAGATAACGCATGTCCTCGAAGCGGCCCTCCGGCCCCTCGCCGTCCGCCTTCAGCATCGCCAGCATGTCCTCGCGCGCCTTGCGCAACTCAACCGCGTTGGCGCCGATCACATGGCGGGCCATGATCGAAGACGATGCCTGTCCGAGCGCGCAGGCTTTTACGTCGTGCGCGAATGCGGTGACCGTATCGCCGTCCATCTTCAGCCAGATCTTGACCTTGGAGCCGCAAAGTTTGGAGTGCGCCTGGGCGCTGGCGTCCGCGTCCGGCAAGCTGCCGATCAGCGGAATATTGCCCGCGAATTCCAGGATTTTGCTGTTGTAGATATCGTCCATCGTGGATTCCGCTCCAGAATTCATGCGGATCGGCGCCTCAAAACTCATTGTAGCACAAAAGAAAAACACAGCGTGTCGTGCCGGGAGACTTACATAAGGATGCCGTTTTCCTATATGTATGTCGTTCGAAGGCCAGAAAAATGCAATGGCCTCGGCTAAGTTTGATTGGGAAACCGTGCCGGAAGGGCAGCAAACCAAGCCCTGAAAGCCCCGGAGCCTGCCAAAGGTGCATGAATTCCCTTGAGTGGAATTGCCAGTGGCTAGTCCGAAAGACGGTCCGCCAAAGCGGATCAGGAGACTGTTACATATGGACGCCATCATCAAGAATTTTCCGCAGACCCCCGCCGATCTCGATGCGGATCGGCCCAGCCAGAAAGAAGCAGAGGACGCCGTCCGCACGCTGTTGCGTTGGGCAGGTGACGATCCGACGCGCGAAGGCCTGCTCGATACGCCAGCACGCGTGGCCAAAGCCTATCGTGAACTCTTTGCCGGCTATGATATGGACCCGGAAGATGTGCTGGGCCGTACCTTTGAAGAGGTTGCCGGCTACGACGACATGGTCCTGGTGAGGGATATTCCGTTCTTCTCTCATTGCGAACACCACATGGTTCCAATCATCGGCAAGGCCCATGTTGCCTACATGCCGGATGGCAAGGTGCTGGGCCTTTCGAAGATCGCACGCGTCGTTGAGATCTACGGTCGTCGCCTGCAAACGCAGGAAACCATGACCGCCCAGATCGCTAAGGCCATTGACGACACGCTCACTCCGCGCGGTGTAGCCGTCATGATTGAGGCCGAACACATGTGCATGGCGATGCGCGGTGTGCAAAAGCAGGGCTCGACCACATTGACGACAACATTTACCGGAACGTTCAAAACTGAGCCGGCTGATCAAGCCCGATTCATGTCCATGGTCCGGAGCCGCTGAATACGGCTTCAGTTAAGAAAGCCGCGATGATGCCCTTTGCGTTCAATGCGCCGTCCGATGATAAATCAGAACTTGAGGACGCGGGCGACTTCACGCCACGCTTTGACGATCGCGGCCTGATCACCGCGATTGTCACCGATTCCGCCGATGGCGAGTTGCTGATGGTGGCGCATATGAACGCCCAGGCCCTCGCACTGACCATTCAGACCGGGAAGGCTCATTACTTCAGCCGCTCGCGGGGCAAGCTCTGGATCAAGGGCGAAACCTCGGGCAACACCCAGATGGTCAAGGAAATCCGGACGGACTGCGACCAGGATGCCATCTGGCTGAAGGTCGAGGTCGCAGGCCATGATGCCACCTGTCACACCGGTCGCCGATCCTGCTTCTATAGGACCGTGAACCTCGAAGACGGCAAGCCGATGCTCGAAATCGTCGATGACGAACTCCAGTTCGATCCGGACGAAGTCTACGGTAAAGAGTCGTAAAAGCAGGCAATTGCCTCTTATTGGGCCAAAATCTACGCCTATATACGAATTGGAAAGGGACGCGGGACACTAATATAGTTCGTTTTTAATTGTTTGCCGGGAGGGAGACGAGCCATGCTGAATTGGGGATTGTACCGCCAAAGCTCCGAGGCGGGCGCGTCCAATGCCAGCACCCCGACCGCGCCAGACATGAACGCTCCCGCATCTCCTCCGCCTGCCCCCAAGAGAACCAAGCTTGCCCTTGCGCTCGGCGGCGGCGCCGCACGCGGCTGGGCGCATATAGGGGTTCTGCGCGCCTTGGACGAAGAAGGTATCGAGATCGGCATGGTTGCCGGAACCTCGATCGGTGCGCTGGTCGGCGGCTGCTATCTGGCGGGCAAGCTCGACGAACTGGAAGGATTCGCTCGTTCGCTGACGATGCGGCGTATAGCGAGCCTGCTTGATCTGACTATCGGCGGCAGTGGCCTGTTCGGCGGCATGCGGTTGACGAAGCGCATGCAGGAGCATCTTGAGGGGCTCAACGTCGAAGATCTGGACCGGCCATTCGTGGCTGTCGCCGCCGAAGTAAACACCGGGCACGAAGTCTGGATCGCAAACGGATCGCTAATTACGGCTCTTCGCGCCTCCTATGCCCTCCCCGGCATTTTCGAACCCATCCGCAGCAATCAACGGACACTCGTCGATGGCGCGCTGGTCAATCCGGTTCCCGTTTCCGTATGTCGCGCCTACGAGCAACCGCTCGTGGTTGCCGTCAATCTGAACTACGATCTTTACGGTCGATCGGCTGTCGTCCGGCACAATGCAACCCTCTCGCGCTCCGAAGTCCAGCGACGCGAGGAGGTGCCCTATACCAAGCTCGGCATGACCGGTGTGATGGTGCAGGCTTTCAACATCATCCAGGACAGGATTGCGCGTGCGCGCTTGGCGGGCGATCCGCCGGACATATCGCTTCAGCCGCGTCTCGGCGATATCGGCCTCTCGGAATTCCATCGCGCTGGAGAAGCGATCGAGCGCGGCTATGAAGAAGCCAAGCTGAGGCTTCCCGAGTTGAAACGGATGCAGGAACTATTCGCCGGCTCTTTCTAGGCGCCGGCGAAGCATTCAGCCGGCGATGTAGGCCTTGATCTGTTCGGCTTCCAGTTCGACTTCAGCAATACGCGTCTTCACGACGTCACCAATCGAAATGATACCGGCAAGTTTGCCGTTCGTTTCGACAGGAACGTGACGGAAGCGTCGGCTCGTCATCAGCCCCATCAGGTCATACACTGTCGAATCTTCATGGCACCGATAGACCTTTGCGGTCATAAGCGAGCCAACCGGCTGATCGAGGCAGGCCGCCCCCGCCTTGGCGATCGCGTGCACGACGTCGCGCTCCGTGAAAATCCCGGAAATCTTGTTTTCCATCCCGACGATAACGATAGCGCCGATCTTCTTCTTGCTGAGAATCACAGCCGCCTCGGCAACGGTCGTGTTTGGCCCGGCGGTTACGACATCCCTGCCCTTCGCATCGAGTATGGCCTTGACTGAGTTGGACATTCTTGAACCTCCTATGTCGAAAGTGAAACACTTCAACTGATCACAGGCATCCGTGGCGGCTCTCCTCCCATCACGGATCAGGAGGAATGGTGCACTCCAATGCTCAAGATTGCAATATATCCGATGTCTCTGAAATGAGCGGCTGCTCGGGTGGCTCCCGGTCGAAAAAGCCGAAGAGAACGAAGCCGAAAACGAAGCCTCCGATATGGGCGTCCCAGGCGATTGCCTGGGATCCGTCGCCAATCAACGGGACGCCGACGGCGATCAGGAGATTGCCCACGAACCAGAAGAGAATGAAGGCGACGACCGTGCGGCTGCGAAACGCTCCCAGCATCGAGAGTCGCGGATTAAGATGCGCCGGCCCGCTCATCCGCTGTTCAGGCGGGAACGCAAAGCGGCAGGCAGCGCCCATCAGGCCGGACACCACGCCCGACGCGCCGATCAGCAGCGTGGCCCCTCCCCAATTCAGGGCCGCATGGAAGGCGGCGGACGCAGTTGCCGAGAGCACCCAGAAAACGATGAAGCGAAACGTTCCAATCCGGCGCGCCACCGGTGTGCCGAAGGCCATGAGCCACAGCCCGTTGAAAACGATATGCTCTATACTGCCGTGAAGCAGCGAATAGGTAATCGGCGTCCAGAAAAGTTGCGGGCCCTGCTCTGACAGCGGCGTGATGTAGCGCAACGGAATGAAGCCGAAATTGAAGAACAGCCAGTCGAGGCCGCTGCCGGATAGAAGCAGCGATTGAACCGCATATATCAGCCCCAGCAGCGCAAGTGCCGCGAGCACCGGGCCCGGAAGGTTGAAGATGGGCGACGGCGGCGGGGGCTCTATCGCCGTTTGCGGCTCCGACTGCTCGTTCATCTTCGTCCTCAATTGATTGCGGCACAGCCTTACAGGACGAAAGGTCAAAAAAAAAGCCGTCCGGCAAAGACCGGACGGCTTCGAGCGTCGAGGATATCCGCGCCCGACAGTCTGTGCTGAACTTCCCGAAGACAGGAAGCGATGGACAGACATTGTCACGGCGCGATGCGCGGCTCAATCGAAACCGTTCCTTAACCTTAACTGTTCCGAGCTGGCACGAGATACGCACAGCATCATAGCGCATGGCCATGACGGCCGTGTTTTGATCCAGAATGAAACAGCCGGTGCAGCAATGCGTCTCAAAACGACGATCGACCTATTCGAATATTGGACTCGGATCCGCGGCAAGGACGTTGCGCCGTTGAGATCGCAGGTCGAGCCAACGCATTTGCGGCAGATTCTGTCGAGCGTGTTTCTCCTCGAAACATGTGATTCGGGCCGCATCGCATTCCGCCTTGCCGGAACCCGTATTTGCGATCTCTTTGGTCGCGATCTCCGTGGGGTCCCGTTTTCCGAGCTTTGGGCGCATGGGAAGGACGACATCGAACAGATGGCCGCGGGCCTCATGAGCAACGCGATGCCGGAGCTGCTCAACGCCACGGGTTTCACCGCGGCCGGCCATTGTGCCTCCTTCGAAATTGTCCTCCTGCCGCTTCGCTCGGACGAGCGTGAATGCGACAAACTTCTGGGGGCTATCGCCCCCGCGGTCGCATCAAGCTGGCTGGAAGTCGTGCCGCTCCAGTTCCTCGCTCTCGATCGCATCCGATCACTGCACGAAGGGCTTGGCTCCGACAGGGAGCTCAAGGATGCCAAGTTCGGAGATGAACACCCGGTATACGAGCGTACCCCGTCGATCGCTGACACAATGCGACGCGTTATGTCCAATCTATTTGCTGAATTCGGCGTTCCAGGCTCAGTTCGGCACAACTGAATGCGTGCATAGTGGACGAATCTGAACAACCTTCTGTTAAGGGATTCCGGGTAATGATCGGATGGTTGTATTTCATGAAGAAGCCCTTTGATGCACGCGTTCCAGCAAGTTCAGACGCAACGAACTGCGCCTCGCCTCGAACAAGGTGCCTTTCAACGCGTCCCAATCAACATGCAGGGCCGGCTTATGCTGGCGAACTACGAGGAATTTGAGTGCCTGGTCATCGATATGTCGCCGGGCGACATGTACGTGACTTGCCTGGGCCGCCCTCGTGCCAACGAGCGTGTGGTGGCCTATATCGATCACCTCGGGCGCGTCGAAGGCTATGTGCAGACGATCGATGGTCGTGGCTTTGTCATGTCGATCCATGCGACCGAACGCAAGCGCGAAAAGCTCGCAGCACAGCTAACTTGGCTTGCAAACAAGCATGAGCTTGGCCTTCCGGAAGACCGCCGTCACGACCGCCTGACGCCGCGCGAGACGAAAACCGAAATCACGCTGGAAGACGGCGCCCGCTACAGCTGCCGCATCATGGACCTGTCGCTTTCCGGCGCCGCAGTCGATGTCGAGGTGCGTCCGCCCATTGGCACACCTCTCCGCCTCGGCAATATGCGCGGCCGCGTCGTACGCCATTTCGTGGAAGGCGTTGCGATCGAATTCCTGTCGATCCAGTCGCGGGAAACACTGCGCGAATTTCTCTAATCGCTGCCACAGGCGCGCCGCCCGGGTGCCTGCTGTTCGATGTTCGCTTATCGCGAATTTGATCCCTCGGCCTGTTGCACATCATTTTCTCGATCAACGCAACGGCGGCCGCACTCGCCCAGCCCTGCCGATTGGTCACTCGGCGCCTGCTCAAAGGCAGCTGGACCTTGAGAAGCCGCTTTCGGGCGCATGGCAATTTTCCCGAGCCTAGCCGCAAAGTAATTCTCATCGATCGTGGGTCGTGGATCCGACAGCTGCTCTTCCGCAAAATTTCTCGATAATAATTTTGCTGCCGAAACGTGCCAATCGGCGAATTTCACCGCCAGCACCGCGATTATGATCTAGGCGCGGACCATCGCGGCGGCAGCCCAGATGGTAAATGAAGTCCTCCCAAAGCCTCGGATCCGGACGCTGCGTTAATAACTTGTCCCAAAATGCTGCGATTAAACGCCGAACCTCTTTCCGAGGAAGGAGCAATTTTAATCAAGTTTAGCGCGAAAGCTCTTCGAATTTTAGGCGAATTCGATTTTGTTTTTAGTCGATTTCTCTGCGTGTTTGAATCAACTAAGCCTTTAATTTAACTGCGTAATTTTGCGTCGAATAAAAACGTCTGTGTCAGGTTCTCCTCACAACGGGGACACGACAAATGACAATAACGAGTTTCATCAAAGGCAGTCTGGCCGTCGGTGCAATGTTGATCGCGATGGCGGGTTCGGGACAAGCGAACCCCCTCAACATGACGGTCCTTGGAAATGCGAGCCCGCCGATCGGTGCCTATCAGTTCTGCAAGGAAATGCCTACCGAGTGCGCGAATGCGGACGGCGATCAAGGCGAGCTGCTTCTGACGGAGGAGCGCTGGAAGACGATCCTCAAAGTGAACTACCAGGTCAATTCGTCGATCACGCCGTTGACCGACAAGGAAATCTACGGTGTCGAAGAACGCTGGGCCTATCCGCGCACCGCCGGCGATTGCGAAGACTATGCGCTGCTGAAGCGCAAGATGCTGATCAATGCCGGCTTCTCGGCTTCGGACCTGCTGATCACCGTCGTCCTGCAGCCGAATGGCGAAGGCCATGCGGTGCTGACGGTCCGCACGGACCGCGGCGATTTCATCCTCGATAACATGCGCAACAAGGTCATGCTTTGGGCCGATACCGAATACACCTACCTCAAGCGTCAGTCCGCTAACGATCCGAGCCGCTGGGTCAAGCTGCAGGACGGTCGCGCGGTGGCGGTCGGCAGCGTCAAGTAAGCGCGTATCGCCGGGAATACCCGGCGTGACCATACGGCTCCGGTCGTCCCCCGCATCCCCGTGCCTGACCGGCGCCACAGAGCCGCTCCCGCTGTCCCGGGAGCGGTTCGTTTTTTCCTGCCTCAAGGCGGCAGTTAAACGTTCGTTAACCGTATCGGCCAGAGAATTACCGCATCAACCAACGGCACCGGCGACTCTTGTTCCTTTCGCGGCGGTCTGACATCCGAAGGCCGCCATGAACCATACCGGTACCGCACGCGAAATTGAGGAGTCGCCACTCTTTTCTACGCGTTTCGTCGTCCGCCTTACGATCGCTGTCGCCTGCCTCGCGGCTTTGACATTGGCCATCAGTTTCGGTGGTCGCTGGTTTGGCGCTCGCATTTCCCTCGCTGGCAATACTGATGCGATAACGCCGATAACCCTGACGATTGGCAGCGACACTCTCCGCCTTCCCGAAAACACGCTGCGCTTCCCCAGCCAGCGGAAGAACGGCCTGTCCGAAAGGGCGGACCTCTATCTCACTTGGCCGGAAATGCAGGGGTACAGCAAGGAACACCGCGAGCGCTTCGACGATGTTTCCCAGTCGTCGGGACTGATCTTCCTTCAGGTCACCCAAAGCACGATGTCCCGGGACATGTCGGGACGACTAGAACCGATCTACTCGCATCTCGTCGAGGGCGACGGAGTCCCCTTTGCCAATGGCATGACGCTGCATCACCTGCGCGCAGACGCGGGCTATGCCGATGAGGTTCTCTTGACCGCGCCGCGTGCCGACGCCCAGGACTATGTCGTACGTTGCGCCTTGCCGGCGACGCCTCAAATGGCCACCAGCGGGGATTGCCAGCGTGACATAAAACTCGGTCGCGACTTAACTGTGCTTTACCGGTTCTCCAGCACGCATCTGCCTGATTGGGACCATATTGATGCCGCTATTCGCCATTTTGTGGAAGCGCGACTTGTGAACGCTTCTGCGACAGGTCGCTAGAATGATCCGATGTGGCGAAAGAAACGATTAATCATAAACGGATTGGTAACCCCGGACGGATAATTTGCTGAGAGAACGATCGCGCCGAGAGGGCGGCCGATCTCTCCAGTGTCCGAAATGCAAGCGAAGAGTAGAATAGTGCCAAGGTCAGTCTCCTCCGTATCACCATCGCGATCCCGCAATTTTCTTATAAGAGCGATCACGGCGCTGTCTCTGGCGGCCGGTATCATTATGGCCGACTCGATCGATGCCGATGCGGAGGCTGCCAACTCAAAATACGCGGGAATCGTCGTCGATGCGAAAACCGGCAGCGTTCTCTATAGCGAGAACGCGGATCGCCTGCAGTATCCGGCTTCTCTCACAAAGATGATGACGCTCTACCTGACCTTCGAAGCACTGGAGCAGGGGCGCATCCGCCTGGACACGTCGGTTCCCTTCTCCGCACACGCTTCCGCCCAAGCGCCGACGAAGCTCGGTGTTCGCGCAGGTGGCACGATCTCCGTCGAACAGGCAATCCTTGGCCTCGTGACGCTGTCGGCCAATGACGCGTCCACGGCTCTCGGCGAGTTGCTTGGTGGCACAGAGGATCGTTTCGCCCAGCTGATGACCGCGAAAGCGCATGCGCTTGGTATGACGCGTACGACCTATCGTAATGCCAACGGCCTGCCGAATACCGCCCAGATGACGACGGCGCGCGACCAGGCCCGTCTGGGTATCGCACTTCGCCAGCATTTTCCGCAGTATTACGGTTATTTCTCCACGCAGAGCTTTAAGTTCGGCAATCGCATCATCCGTAGCCACAACCGTCTTGTCGGCTCCGTGCGCGGCGTCGATGGCATCAAAACGGGTTATACCCGGGCGGCTGGTTTTAATCTGGTAAGCTCCGTTCAGGTCGATGGAAAATCGATCGTTGGCGTTGTTCTCGGCGGGGCTTCGACCCCTGCCCGCGACAATCAGATGCGCAAGCTGATCGCCGCCTATCTGCCGAAGGCATCCAGCCGCGGTGGTTCGTCGGATCTGATCGCCCAGACCGCGCCGCAACCGGTAGCGCCCGTCACCGAAACACGCGTCGCTTCGGCTGCGCCTGAGGTCAGCCTGCCGCGCACCGCGCCGACGCCGGATGCCCGCGATCAAGCGGCCTCCGCGCAGGTTGCGTATGCCGACGTTGCCAAGTCAAAGTCCGACAATCCGCTCCTCCAGCAGGAAATGCCGACGCCGACGAAGGTCAAGACCCAGGCGATCAAGCAGGCTGCTGTTGCTACGCCCACATCTGCTCCTGCCTATGTCCCGCCGGAACAGGGCGATACGTCTGTCGACGAGCTGACGACCGCATCGACCAAGGAACCGCAGCTGGCCGGTTGGGCCGTTCAGATTGGCGTTTCTTCCAGCAAGGAAGGCGCCATGGACCTGCTCGACAGCGCCAAGAACAAGGGTGGCAAGTCCCTTCGTTCCGCAAAGCCGATCGCAGTCGCCAATGCCGGAAGCTACCGTGCTCGCTTCAGCGGTTTCGATGACCAGCGTTCTGCTGTGAACGCCTGCAACGCCCTCAAGCGCGCCGGCGTGAAGTGCTGGGCCACCGCCCAATGATCAGCGGACATGCCGCCCTAGACCGGGCGGCATGTCCCAAGCGTCGTGATCGTGTGTTTGATCCGACGGAGTTCTGAGACTCGGTTTGTAATGCGTACGGGGATGAGAATGGCGATCAACGAGAATGTTCCGGAATTTCCGCCACATGGCCGGGTGACCGGCAAAAATCCGCGAGCCAGTTTGCACCCGCTGCATGAAGCGGCTTTGCGACTGGCAGAGGTAGGGTTGCAGCGGCAGAAGCCGAAATCGGCAAAAACCAAGGACTTGATCAATCTGCTGTTGTGCCACGGCGCGCGGGCGTGGCGTTGCTCGCAGGCGGAAGCGAGTATCCACCTTCACGTCACCTGCCCGGAAGGTCGGGCACCAGTAACGTTGCGCCTGCGCTAATCTAATCAGAGCAGGCCGAGTTCGGAAAGCTCGCGGCGAAGGTCCGCGGGCATTTCCGCAATCCCTTCCCCGAGGCTGTTCAGATCGCGCGGGACGTCGTCCTGCGGATAATAGCGCCAGCCCTGGAATGCTCGTTTCGGCTGGACTGCCGTTTCGATGACCTCAGGCCCCAGTACAAGATGGCAACGTGAGATTCCCTCGCCATCGGTAAACGTCTGGATATCGAGCAGCTTCTGGCGCGCCTGTACCTGCCCCTTGATCACCCAGTAGAGCGAACCTCCGTCAAGCAACTCCTCGACCCGCTTCGGGACCATCCTCGTCGTATGCACGGAATGAGGCTCTAGCCCGGCCGCAATCGCTCTGAGAGACCGCTCGGCGACCCACTCACGCAGATCGTCGATCGAATCCGCGCCCACACACAGTTTAATGAGATGCAATGCCATGCCGCCGTTCAAATCCTTTTATCGGGCAGCGTCAAGCGGCAAGTCGCATGTTCACAAAGTCAGCATTCCACGACGTTGACGGCAAGGCCGCCGGTGGAAGTCTCCTTGTATTTCTCGCTCATGTCGTTGCCGGTCTGCCGCATGGTTTCGATGCAGGCGTCGAGCGGAACGAAGTGCTTGCCGTCTCCCTTGATGGCCAGTGAGGCAGCCGTAACTGCCTTGACCGCGCCGAGGGCATTTCGTTCGATGCAGGGAACCTGCACGAGACCCGCGACCGGATCACAGCTCATGCCGAGATGATGTTCCAGCGCGATTTCGGCAGCGTTCTCGATCTGCTCGGGGGTCCCGCCCATGACCGCCGCAAGACCGGCAGCCGCCATGGCGGCCGCGGAGCCCACCTCGCCCTGACAGCCGACCTCTGCGCCGGAAATCGAGGCGTTGTGCTTGATGATCCCACCGACCGCAGCAGCGGTCAGAAGATAATCGCGGATGCCGTTCTGGTCCCAATCGTCGTGGAAATGCTCGTAATAGCGGATCGTCGCCGGGATAACGCCCGCGGCACCGTTCGTCGGAGCGGTCACGACGCGACCACCAGCAGCATTCTCCTCGTTGACGGCCATGGCGTAGACGCTCAGCCAGTCGTTCGCGAGCAGCGGGTTGATGCGGTTGCTGCGCCATTCCTCCTGCAGTTTGTCATGAATCGCGCGGGCGCGACGGCGAACGTTCAGCCCGCCCGGCATGATGCCATCGACCTTGAGCCCGCGTTCGATACACGAGCGCATTGCTTCCCAGATGCGATCAAGACCGGCGTCCAGTTCCTCGCGGCTACGCTGCGTTTCCTCATTGGCGCGCTTCATCTGCGCGATCGAGAGGCCGGAGCGCGCGGCCATGTCGAGCATCTGCTTGGCCGAGGAGAAAGGATACGGAACCCTGAGCGAATCGGACGGCGTCTTCTTCTTTGCACGCATCTGCTCGAGTTCAGTGTCGGTCACGACGAAGCCGCCGCCGACTGAATAGTAGATGCGCTTGACCAGCATCCGCCCGTCCTTGTCGAAGGCGGAAAGCGACATGCCGTTGGCGTGGCCCGGCAACGGCTGCTTCTTGTCGAAGACCAGGTCGGTCTTCGGCTGGAAGCCGTAGCTCGGATGCCCGGGCGGCGAGATGCGACCGGAGCGCTCCACGTGGCTGATGATACCGTCCATCTTGTCCGGATCGACGCTGTCAGGCTGCTCGCCCATCAGGCCGAGGATGACGGCCCTGCCCGTCCCGTGCCCGATCCCTGTATGCGCCAGTGAGCCGTGCAGGCTGACCTTTATCGACGCGACCTGGGCGCCAGAAGTCGGGCGCGGCCAGTCGTTTGACAGGATCAGATCGAGGAATCGATTGGCTGCAGTCATCGGACCCATCGTGTGTGAACTGGAGGGCCCGACACCGATTTTGAAGACGTCGAAAACGGAAAGGAACATGACTGCGTCCTGTAAAGTTGCTGCGCAAACCTACGCTACCGGCTCCCGCGATCCCGGCGATGGACCGACATGGCATTTCACGCGTGCGACATCTGTAAAACGAAGCGCTGCGACTTGCCAGTCATTGCGGCGTGCCACCGCATCTGTAGAGTGACGCGGCGACGGGAGCCTGATTCAATATAATGATGACGACAGCGGATTACATTGCACTGGTGTTCTTTGCAGCGATCTGGTTCGGCTATGCGCGCCTGCTGCAAAGCTCGAGTTTCTTCGGCAGAACCAGCCTCACCCACGCCATGCGGGAACGCCGGCGCGAGTGGATCTACAATTCGCTGCGCCGCGATTTGAAGATGATCGACACCCAGATCATGGCCGGCCTGCAGAATGGCACCGCATTCTTCGCCTCGACGTCGATTTTCGCCATCGGCAGCTGCTTTGCTCTGCTGGGGGCAACGGAGAAAGTCGACGCCGTCTTCGCCGACCTGCCCTTCGTCTTTCATAGCGGGCATGCCGTCTTTGAAATGAAGGTCGGCGGCCTCGCGGCGCTTTTCGGATACGCCTTTTTCAAATTCGGCTGGTCGTATCGCCTCTTCAACTACTGCACCATCCTCTTCGGCTCAATCCCGATGATGCGCGACAGCGAACACGATGTGATTGCCGCCGAGCGCGCGGCGGAACGCGTCATCCGCATGAACATCATTGCCGCGGGTCATTTCAACGAGGGGCTGCGCGCCATCTTCCTCTCGATCGGCTACCTCGGTTGGTTCATCAACCCTTATGTTTTCATGCTGACGACGACGATCGTGATCGTGGTCCTGACAAGGCGGCAGTTCTTCTCTGAAGCGCGGCTGGCGATCATGGATGCCCAGCCGCCATCAAATCTCCACCTTTCTCCTATTCCCCGCGCCAAGCCGTCGAACGATGGCAACGACTCATCCGAGGGATTGTGAATGACCGCTCTGGCGACGGAAACACATGCGAGCGTTAAGCCGCCTCGCATTGGCTTGCTGGACACAGCGCGCGGTGTCGCCCTGCTGGCGATGGCGACCTATCATTTCACCTGGGACATGGAGTTCATGGGCTACCTCCCCCCAGGTACTGCTGAAACCGGCTGGCTGAAGCTCTATGCCCGCGCCATCGCATCGACCTTCCTGTTCATTGTCGGCGTCAGCCTGGTCCTCGCAAACACGCCTGAGATCCGCTGGCGCCCGTTCTGGAAGCGGTTTGGGATGATCGTTGCCGCAGCGTTTGCGATCTCGGTGGTGACGCGGTTTGTCTTCCCTGGCGAATGGATATTTTTCGGCATTCTCCATTGCATCGCAGTCCTCAGCCTGCTGGGGCTTGTCTTCCTGCGTTTGCCCTTGCCTGTTACCATCGCCGCGACCGCTGCTGTTACCGCGGCATGGGTCGTGGATACCTGGGTCGCGCCCAACCTGTTGCGCTCGGCGATCTTCAATCCGCGCTACCTCGCCTGGATCGGCCTGGCAGAGATGCCGCAACGGTCGAACGACTACGTCCCGATCTTTCCTTGGGCGGTGCCCTTCCTGCTTGGCATGACGACGGCTCTGCTCGCCCTGAGGACGGGGCTTCCCGCGAGGCTTGCAAAGCTTGGCACCGGCTCAAGCCTGCCGGCAAGGGCCGGGCGTCATAGCCTCGCCTTTTACCTCATTCATCAGCCGGTGCTGATCGCAGTTGCCTACGGACTTTCCGTGATCATTCCGCCCGCTAAGCCGGACCCGGTCGAAACCTACCTGAGGCAATGCAATGCCTCGTGCATGATGCAGGAAGGCGAAGCGCTATGCCGCAGCTTCTGCCAGTGCACCCTCGATGCGCTGAGGACGCAAAAGCTCTTCACGGAATTCCAGTCTGGCGCCGTCAAGCCGGATGACGGGCGGATCATGGCGTTGGCGAGCGAGTGCAGCGCCAACACGCAATAATCAGGTGCCGACGCCGATATCGGCCAGACGACCGAGGCATGCCTCTTCGATATTGTCGAGCTCGGCCAGGGTGTCGTCGATGTCCTTGCGCTTCTGGCGCAGGTCTTCGCGCTTCTCGTCGACGCGCTTCATCAGGAGCTTCAGCTGGCCCAACTCGCCCGGCGGCTCCTTGTAGACCTGAATGATCTCGCGGATCTCCGCAATGGTGAAACCGATGCGCCGGCCACGCAGGATTTCCTGGATCAGGCGGCGGTCTGCCGGACGGAACAACCGGGTGCGTCCGCGCCGCTCTGGATGGATCAATCCTTCGTCTTCGTAGAACCTCAGCGTACGCGTCGATACTCCAAACTCGCGCGTCAATTCGGTTATGCTATAGTACTTGCTGACCGGCATGGGCTCCCCACCATTAAGGGTGCCAATAATATTGACTTTTACGTAATAGTCAATTTCTGCGCGGAAATTCGAGCCGGCTAAATCCCGAACCACCATGTAGCGATACCGAGAAAGGCAAAAAAGCCCGTACAATCGGTTACTGTCGTGACAAAAACCGACGACGCAATGGCTGGGTCGGCTCCGACCTTATGCAGGAGCAACGGCAGCAGAATTCCGGCAAGGGCGGCAGCAAACAGGTTGATGATCATCGCTGCGCCGATCACGAAGCCCAGTTGGTAGTCGTGAAACCAGGTGGCGGCGATGGCCCCCATGATGACGGAGAACAGCGCGCCATTGGCGACGCCGACCCCCGCCTCTCTGCGTATGATGCGGCCGGCGTTGTAGATGTCGATGTCGCCGGTCGCCAACGCGCGGACGGTAACCGTCATCGTCTGCGTGCCCGCATTGCCGCCCATGGATGCCACGATTGGCATCAGCACCGCGAGCGCAATCATCTTCTCGATCGATTCGTCGAACAACCCGATGACGCTTGCAGACAGCAAGGCCGTTCCGAGGTTGATCACGAGCCAGAGAAAGCGAGAGCGGACGGTTGAGAAAACATTGTCCGACAGCTCTTCGTCGCCGACACCGCCCAGACGCTTGATGTCTTCGTCGGCTTCCTCGTGAATGACGTCGACCACATCATCGATCGTAAGCACTCCGACCAGCCTGTCGTTCTCGTCGACGACGGCGGCGGAGAGAAGGTCGTACTGTTCGAAAAGCTGGGCGGCCTCTTCCTGGTCCATCTCCGCGGGGATCGGATGATTCGTCTCCCGCATGATGGATTCGATCTTGGTCTGCCGCTTCGTACGCAGGATCTTGTCCAGATCGACGGCGCCCAACAGCTTGAATGTCGGGTCGATGACAAAGATCTGCGAGAATGAGTACGGCAGGTCTTCCTCGTCGCGCATGTAGTCGATCGTCTGCCCGACCGTCCAGAACGGCGGGACCGCGACGAACTCCGTCTGCATACGACGGCCGGCCGAGCTTTCCGGATAGTCGAGCGCGCGCCGCAGCCTTACACGTTCGGTAAACGGCAGCTGCGCGAGGATTTCTTCGCGATCCTCGGTGTCGAGGTCCTCGAGAATGTAAACGGCATCGTCCGAATCGAGTTCGCCGATCGCTGCGGCGATCTGCTCGTTCGGCATCTGGTCGACGATTTCGCGACGAATCGTTTCGTCGACCTCCGTCAACGCCGTCATGTCGAACTCGTCGCCAAGCAGGCGAACGAGCGCAAGTCGCTGGTCGGGCTGCAGCGATTCGAGAAGGTCGCCTATTTCAGATTCGTGCAGGCGGGCGACGTGCTGGCGCAGGAAGATCGTATCGCGATCGGCAATCGCGGCACCGACCAGCGCCAGGAAATCACCTCGGACGTTGCCATTTTCATCATAGATGTCGGCGTCGCCGCTGTCTGGACGCGGGCGGACGAGCTCTTCTGCGTCGTTCGTCATGGTTGCCGCCCTCGCATCCCGTTTGAAGTTCAATGACTAAGCGCCGAATTATATAGCTTCGTGCTAGCTCAAAGCTTGAAGTCCGTCCAGCCGCAAACGCCTCGCGTGGATGACAATGCGCGTGCGCAGCGATAGTTTCCGCGCATCTCAAAACAGGAACTTTGCCAGTGGCTGTCCGACCCATATTGCGCTTTCCCGACATTGGCCTGAAAACCGTTTGCGAACCCGTCGAACTCTTCGACCAGAGGCTGCGCGACCTCTCGGACGATTTGCTGGATACGATGCGGGCGGCGCCAGGTGTCGGTATCACTGCTGCCCACATCGGCGTCTTTCTGCGGGTAGCCGTCATTGAGCTTGGCCGAAACGAAGGCGTGCGACACTACGTCAATCCGGAGATTGTGTCAGTGTCAGACGACACGATTCGCCATGTCGAAGGGAGCGTCTCCATGCCCGGTATGACTGATGAGGTCATCAGGCCAAAGGCAATTCGTGTTCGATACCGTGATCTGACGGGCGTCGTTCACGAGGAGGAAACGGAGGGCTTCCTCGCCGTCTGCATCCAGCACGAAATTGACCAGCTCGACGGCATCTTTTGGATACAGCGCCTTTCCAGGCTCAAGCGCGAGCGGCTGGTCAAACGGTGGGAGAAGTTACGAAAGTAGCGGCGGCTGCGTGGACAATTAATCTGCTTATGGTTGTGTAAATCCGGAAGCGCGCGCTTTCCGAATGAGAGAGAATGTTCCATCACGAAACGGTCAATTTCGGTCGCGGATCTGTGATTTCATTTGATAAAACGGCACCGTTCGTGTGATTTTTTGCCCGCATTCTTGCCGCAATTTGAGCGCGAACTAAGTCCTGCCGAGGGTTTGGTGTCGTTGTCAATGCAACGATGAATTGAGGAGTTATCCCATGCGTTTCAGATTTGCGGCCGCCGCTTCCGTTCTTGTCCTCAGCCTCGGCCTAGGAAGTGCAGCCTTTGCCCAACAGTACTCGAACGACTACAGCAACGATAGCGACGGGTTTGCGCCCGTCCAGATGACGGCGAAAAAGCCAATTCACTACGCCAACCGCAAGGCACCGGAATACTCTTCCGACTACACGAATGACAGCGACGGATTTGCGCCAGCCCGGATGTCGGCTCCCGTCGACAGGATGACAACGGGAAGTGTCAGGCGACTGCCCGACTGCGACTACATGAGGACGAACTCCGGGGTGCATACGGCTGGCGGCGATAGCGGAGCGTCACATACCGATGCCTGCCGCGACATCGGCGACAAATAGCAATCGATTGCCGAGGGCCGGTCATCCGGCCCTTTCTTTATTGCGTCACCCCTCGGTGATTGTCTCACCAAAAACCGATTCGAATGCCTGGCGAAGCCGGATGTCGACTTCAGTCATCATGACCGGCAGGCCGAGGTCGACCAGACTCGTGACGCCATGGGCGGAAATCCCGCATGGAACGATTCCACTGAAGTGATCGAGATCGGGTTCGACGTTCAGCGACAATCCATGAAAGGTCACCCATTTCCGCAGCCGGATCCCCAGTGCCGCAATCTTGTCTTCTGCCATCGTGCCGTCGGGTAGAGCGGCCTTGTCAGGCCTGCGAACCCAGACACCGACGCGGTCCTCGCGCCGTTCGCCGCGGACGTTCATCGAATCAAGCGTGCGAATGACCACTTCCTCGAGCGCGGCAACAAAGGCACGCACGTCCTGACGCCTGCGCTTCAGGTCCAGCATCACGTATGCAACACGCTGGCCCGGCCCGTGATAGGTATATTCACCGCCGCGTCCTGTTGCGAAGACGGGGAACCGGTCGGGCTGGACCAGGTCTTTGGCATCAGCGCTCGTCCCCGCCGTGTAGAGAGGCGGATGCTCCACGAGCCAGACGAGCTCGTCACCGCCGTCTGCGATCGCCGCGACCTCGCGCTCCATGTTTTCCACAGCCTCCTCATAGGGCACGAGACCGTCGGCGATCCGCCATCGGACCGGCCGCGAGCCTTCTCGGGGCATCATGGAGAATTCAAGATCTGTGCGTAGCATGGCCATTCCTTGTGCTGCGACTGCGGAGGCAGCGCTGCGAAGGCCTATATGGTCCCGTTTCGAGCACGATTCAAATGCTGTGATTTCTTTTGAAAAAATCTGTCATATCGCCCTTGTGTACCCGAAATGCTTTTGCTACATGCTGCCCCGCCGGCACAAATCGGCACCTACCACGATGCGGTCGTGGCGGAATTGGTAGACGCGCAGCGTTGAGGTCGCTGTGGGGCAACCCGTGGAAGTTCGAGTCTTCTCGACCGCACCATTCAATCCCAATGGGATTGATAGCATTGAACCTGCTGAGGCGCATTTGTGGCCCAGCGTTTAGAGCTCCTCACAATCTTTGCATAGATTTGCGACGACGCCACCTGGCAGGCCATGAGGCTCTGTTTCCAACGGAGTCAGTCGATATCGGCTGCTACCTCCTGCTGTGGTAAGCACGGCTCTCATCTTTGCAGCGACTGTGGTGTTCTGGCATTCCCCTGCTTGATTCGGGCGAGCCGCCGCCCTGTTGACGACACGTCCTTAGCGATTCACGGGATCATCAAAAGATCGCGCAAAAGAGCGCACTCATGGCGCGATTAGCCGTCATGGCCGAACGCACCAGACCCTCAAGATATACTTGTGTTGGGGATGCGAGCGCCTACTTATCGGCGTAATCTAAATCCGGAAAAAGCACGTGCTTTCAAACAAGGTTGCCAAAAGGCTCTTTGCCTTCGCGCTGTCCGCATAACCTTTCGGGAGTTGTATCCTCAGGCTCATGATACGACCTAATCGAGAGCGTGAGAAGCTATGTCATCCACAACACAAGTGACCTCTGACCGAAACAACGATCCTGTTCAGCTGGACCTGGATAGCATCAGAGATTCAGCCTGCTCGCATTTAGGATCGATTGACGTCCTCGTTGACCTGCTGCGGGTAGATAGCCAACGCGTTTGCCGCCGGGCGAGCGCCGTGAATGGTGCCTTGGCCGTCTGGGTCGCACCAAACCCGGACGGGCGGCTACCTAGGGAGCACAAGTTCTTGAGCGGATCGGGTTGCGCCGCAGACCCGTTGAACGGGCGCACGGCATCGCATCTGAACCGGCGCACCACTTTCTCATTCATCCTTCGACAAAACGACATGGACAGCCGGAAGGAAGTCACGTCCGGCAAGCAACCACCAGGTTTGTGCTGATCAGAAAACGAAGAACATGCATCCGACGCTAATTGCGATCATAGATGACGACGAAGCAGTGAGGGAATCGCTGCTCGATCTGCTGGAGGTGTCTGGCTATTCCGTGGTGACATTCGCATCGGCTGCCGAATTCCTCGCATTCCCCCGAATCCGGGATACGAAGTGTCTTGTCCTCGATATTTCGATGCCTGGCATGAGTGGCATCGACCTCTGCAATGAGCTACGACGGCGGAACGTCACCATACCTGTTGTGTTCATGACCGGTCATGCTCAGGATGCGCTTATCAAAGAAGCAAAACGCACGGGTACCTGTCTTTTCAAACCATTTGCCGGTGGCGAACTCCGCTCAGCCATTGAAGCGGCAGTCACGGTCTGAGCGATCGGAACCTTTAGGAAGGCTATGACGCCCGGGCCGCCTCGGCTTTCACCGGTAGCGAGAAGACGAATTTTGCGCCATTCGGATCATTTTTCTCAACCCAGATTCTCCCGCCATGGGATTCGAGAATCGACCTGCAGATCGCCAGCCCCATTCCCATCCCCTGCCCCTTTGTCGTAAAAAACGGCTCGAAAATGCGGTCAGGATTGTCGACGCCCGGACCATTGTCGGTGATCTCCGTGTGAACCCAGTCTTCATCACGGCGCACGCGCAGCTGCAGGAGGCGGCGATCTGGAGCCGCATCCATCGCTTCCATCGCATTCCGGATAAGATTGACGAGGACCTGCTGGATTTGAATGTGATCGAAGAACAGCGGCGGAAGATCGCTGTCGATACGCGAGTTTATCCGGACGCCTCGTCTCAGTGCCTCTTCTGCCATCAGGTCGCGCGCTTCGGTAACCACGTTACCAAATGCGTTGACACGACGTGAGTCGTCGGAATGCTTGAAAAGCGCCCGAATGCGGTTCACGACATCCGTCGCGGTATTCGCACTTCTCACAACACGATCCAGCGCCTTCTGGGCTCGCTTCATATTCGGTGGTTCTGCGTTCAGCCACTGCTGGCACGCGTCGGAACTGGAGATCATCGCCGCGAGCGGTTGACCTATCTCGTGCGCGATCGATGCGGTGAGCTCAGCCAGGCTTGCCGCCTGGCTGGCCCTGGCAAGGTTCCTCTGGGCTAGTCGCAGTTCCTCCTGCGCACGAAGCCAATCGTCGATGTCGAGGCACACGCCGTTCCATTGAACGATTTCACCTTCCGCATTGTACATCGCCAGTGCCCGGGTCTCCATCCAGCGATATTCTCCGTCGAACCGCCGCATTCGGTGCCTCATCGCGTACGGCTTTCCTGTCGGCAGCGACTGGCTGTATTTTCTCTTAACGGCGGGGAGGTCCTCGGGATGGATGATCGCTTCCAAGGTGGCGTGGAGGCTCTTGCCGGTTTCTGCATCTTCCTCAATCCTGAAGCCCAGATATTCGCTCAGCTTCTGGCTGCGATAGATCGGCCTGCCATCAGGGGCCAGGCAGTAGATGAGTGCCGGCAGTGTCTCCACCAGCTGATGAAGAGAGTGCTCGCTCTCCCGCAGCGACTGTTGAATCCGCATCTCCTCATCGACATCAACTGAAAGGCCATACCATTCAACAATAGTGCCGTTAGTACCGCGCAGGGGCTCGAACCTGTCGGCCGTCCAACGAAAAGTTCCGTCTTTCCGTCGTCGGCGATATCTCATTGAGAATGCGTCGCCCTTCTGAATGCATTGGAGAGCCTGACCTCGAACCTGCGCGACGTCGTCCGGATGGATCAAGTCCAGCGCGGCCTTCGCGAACTCCGAAAAGCTCGCCTTCGACAATCCGGCTTCTTCGAGAAAGCGCTTGCTTACGTAAGAAAGCTCTCCCGCGGCTGTCCAACTGCAGATGTGGACCGGCAAGGCATCGATCAAGCGTTGCAGGTGCCATTCGCTTCGCCTGAGCGCCTCCTCAGTGGCGACCTGATCGTTGACGTCGTGACAGAGGCCGTACCATTGGACGATGCGGCCATCGTGGTCTCGCACCGATTCCGCACGGCTGGACATCCACCTGTAAACGCCGTCATGGCGACGCAGGCGATATCTCATGAAGAAGCTCTCGCCTGTAACCAGGCTCTGATTGAGTGCGCCGCCGAACTCTTCCGCATCTTCCGGATGAATTGCCATCTCGATCATGGCGTCCAGCCGGCTGAGGCCAGGAATCTGGATATCGCTGACGTCCCGGCCGAGATAGTCGATCATTCTCTTGTTGAAGAAGCTCGGTTCTCCCTCGGGTGTCAGCCGCCAAAGATGGCTCGGTACGGAATCCACCAACAGCGAGAGTTCGAGCTCCCGGTCATGCAAGGCGTCGACAGTTTTTCGGTCGCTATCGATATCGAGCGAGGTTCCGTACCAGCCAACAATGTCGCCAGAGTCGTCCAGGATGGATCGACCGGAGCTTCGTACCCAACCAAAGCCGGTCCTGCGTCTGATGCGGAATTCACTATCAAACGGATACCCTGACCGAAGGCAATGCCGCCACTCCCCGGCAACACGTTCGAAGTCGTCGGGGTGAACCAGCTGCTTCCAGGCCCCCTCTCCTTCACTCCACCACGCATTCAGGTCTTCCGGGGTCTTCGCGAGCGCGAGCTGCAGATCATGGGACAGATAGGTCCACCTCCCGCTGGCATCCATAGCCCAGCCATTGCCTGACAGTTTCTCGACGGTCTTGGCGGCTCCTATGGGCGAATTAGCAGCTGTAGCAAGGCCCGGCGCCATCGTTTGCTCTCCCCTGAGCGGCACTGTAGTTGCTCGCACTGCTTTTTACGCCCGCTTTAGGGTTCAGTCCAACCGAGTGGCGTTCCGATCACGAGTGTTTGAAGAAAAGAGTAATCTCCTGTTGCCGCTGGTCGCGCGCAGCCGCCCAACGTGTGAGTTACGCCGGCAAGCGGGACATCTCATGCCACCGCAGCAAACGGGAACCTTCAAGTCTTTTTGGAATTTACGGACTACCACGAAGGAGGCTGTCATGATCCGTAGGCTGAAATACGGCGAGTATCGGCTCTATTCACGCAAGGTCGATCCAAAGACCCATAAGCGCAAAAATCTCGGCACGTTCAAATCACGCGAAGCGGCTGAGAAGCACGAGCGCGAGGTGCAATATTTCAAGCATCATGTTTGAGGTGAAGCGTCCGCGATCAGATGCACGCAGACACGACGCACGCGAAATGGGTGCGTTAGCACAGCATTTGTCGTGAGCGGATGAACGCTTTTTGATGTCGCCAGAGGCGAGTATTTTTACCTGCAGACCGTCAGAATCTGGTGATTGGAGGGGATGGTGCCCGTAGACCGCAGTAGCAAATTCTTGCTCGTTTTGGCGGTCGCAACGTGTCAGATGATCTTTGCACCAAGAACTGATGCTGCAGACGATACCGTTCAAATCGACAGCGGAATGCTGCGAGGTGAGACGACAGGCACGGTCATTAGCTTCAAAGGCATACCCTACGCCGCTCCGCCTGTTGGTAATCTGCGATGGCGCAATCCAACACCGGTGTCGAAATGGAATGGCGTCAGGGAATCGCGGAACTTCGGTCCCTCATGCGTGCAGGCCGATGATTTGCCAAAGTCCGAGGACTGTTTGACTCTCAACATCTGGACACCAGTCAAACGTTCCAGGACACCGCTTCCGGTTATGGTTTGGATACACGGCGGCGCTCTTGTACACGGGAATACCCTTCAGTACCCCGGCGACCAGCTCGCCGCGCAGAGAGTTGTGTTCGTCAGCTTGAACTACCGCCTGGGACGGTTGGGTTTCTTCGCTCATCCTGGGCTCATAGAGGAATCTCCTGATGAACCGGTCGGTAACTATGGTTACATGGACCAGCTTGCAGCCTTGAAATGGGTGCAACAGAACATCAAGGCCTTCGGCGGCGATCCGAAGAGGGTGACCATATTCGGAGAGTCAGCAGGCGGCGGCTCGGTGATGGCTCACATGGTGTCGCCTTTGTCGCGAGGGCTCTTCCAGGCAGCCATTTTGCAGTCGCCGGGCGCTCCCACGGCGCGTGCCCAAAGCTTGCCGCTGTCATCGCTGAAGCAAGCGGAGAAAGCCGCGTTGGACTTTGCCGACTCTCTCGGAATCACTGGCACCGATTCCGGCGCTCTCGCAGCGCTCCGGGCGCTACCTGCTGAAAAGCTGACCGAGGGTGCATCGGCACCAGAGGCGCTGGCGGGAATGTCGACAAGCAAGCCGGTCATTGGCATTTCAGGACCTATCCTTGATGGACGGTTTTTGCTCGAAACGCCCGAGGCGGCCTTCGCAGCAGGACGTCAAGCGCCAGTGCCCGTCATTGTCGGAGCGAATAGTCGTGATCTTGGTATCGGCCAGGCCGCGACGAAAGACGACCTGTTCCAGATATTCGGGAAGGCTGCGGCAGAGGCTCGCGCGCTTTATGATCCCGGGAACCGAGAGACGCTCGAAGAGCTCAGACAGCAGCTTTTCGCAGACAAGACGCTCGTTGAGCCGTCTCGCCATCTCGCTGACGAGATGATCCGAGCAGGTCAGCCGACCTGGTGGTATCGCTTCTCCTATGTCGCCGAGGCGCTGCGCGATGATCCGAAATGGAAAGGCACTCCGCACGGCTTTGAGATTCCGTATATGTTCGACATCCCAGCCGCATTGGTGAAAGACAGGGTTACGCCTGCCGACTGGGCCATGGCCGCACTTGCGAGTGGCTATTGGGTCGATTTTGCAAGAAAGGGCGATCCCAATGGTGGCTCACGGCCATATTGGCCCATCTACGACCCCAATACCGATAAACTCATCAACTTCACCAACGACGGCGCGATCGTAGGGCCCGATCCGCTGAAGCCCAGGCTCGACCTCTGGCAAAGATATTGGAACGAGCAGAACTGAGGCTGCGGCGCCTAAATGCGCGAAACACCTACTCAAAATGCTATTCTGGGAGGCCGGCGCAGCGCAGTCCGTCAAGGAAACGTTGCCGATCGGCGTCGTATTTGTAGGCCAGCCTCTTGCCCCATTCCGCTCCATATCCCGCACTCGAAACTGTCCATCGTCCCACTATAACAGAAGGTTCAGGCCTGTTGCTATTTCCGGTTCCTCCCGTTTCCAAGAGGATAGCCACCAGCAAGGCCCGCGGTGCAGAAAGCGCTCGGAGCTTCCTCATGCGACATTCGCTTACTTGCCTGCGAAAATTGCGATGGCTAATATACCATGAGCAAATGAGCTGTCCGGGGGACGTTCATGGCCAATCCTACTATGCAGACAGGCGAACCTCTGGTTCAGCAGACCGTCCATGTGGTGGAAGACGACGAGCAATTTCGCATTTCACTCATTGATCAGCTCGAGTCACTTGGAATTCACGCCTTGGGCTTCGATGCGGCCCTCGATTTCTTCAGCCAAGCTTCGCAGGATGCGGGTGGCTGCATTCTTCTCGACGTGCGACTGCCCGATCTGAACGGCATCGAATTCCAGAAGGAACTGAAGACACGTGGATATGACCTTCCCGTGGTTTTCATGACTGCACACGGGGACGTGACGACAAGCGTCAATGCCATGAAGGCGGGCGCTGTGGACTTTCTGCCAAAACCGTTGCAGCGACACGAGGTTGTCGAGGCGATCAAAACGGCGTTCACCATCGATCGGGAGCGGCAGACCCAGCGAGCGTATCGCAAAGAAATACTGGAGCGAGCTGCCACCCTCACCCCACGCGAAGTCCAGATCATCGGACTCGTCGTGAGCGGGTTGATGAACAAGCAGATCGCCTTTGAACTCGGCATCAGCGAGATCATGGTGAAGCTCCATCGTGGGCGTGCCATGAAAAAGATGCGGGCGGCGTCCCTGGCGGAGTTGGTTCGGCAGTTCGAATATCTCAGCCATTAGTATTCTGCGCTGGAGGCTGACGGGTGTTCCGGCGTCGTCGTTTCGTACCCGCCGGATCAACGGGTCTGGAGCTTCTCGACTCTGCGAACAAGGTCGGCAAGAGAGCGAGCCTGCATCTTTCGCATCACGCTCATCCGATGGAGCTTCACAGTCATCTCGCTGATCCCGAGTTCAAAGGCGATCTGTTTGTTCATAAGCCCACTGACAACGGCAAGCGTGACCTCATGCTCTCGCGGGGTCAGCGTGTCGACCAGTGACCGGACATGAGCCTGTTCGGCTTCAATCTTTCGTCTTTCGCCATCCAGTTGAATTGCGTGATCCACGGCATCGAGTAGATCCCGGTTGACGAATGGCTTCATGATGAAATCGGTGGCTCCCGCCTTCATGGCTCTGACGCTCGCCCGAACGTCCGCGTGGCCGGTCAGAAATATCACGGGCATCCTGCTTCCCATGCTGATGAGTTCGCTTTGGACATCCAAGCCGCTGCCTTCGGGCATTCGAAGGTCGACCACGACACAACCGGGCGCGGTCGTGTCAACAGTCTTAAGGAAATCAGGACCGGTGGAGTAGGCAGAGGCGCGCCTGTTCGTGATCATGAAGAGATCGAGCAAAGACTCCCGGATCTCCTTGTCGTCGTCGATGACGTGAACGATAGGTTCGGCGGATAAATCCGCCTTCGTTGCCAGGCTTTCCATGATCTCACCTCGACTAAAAGGCGAACGCTCACCAATCGCACTCCCGATGTTGAAGGGCCGGTTCCCGCTCGCCCCTCCCGTGATGGGTTCGCCGCTCGCGGAATTGTGCTCACCGCCAACTTATCACGAGTTAGAGATCCTGGGATGGTAAACCTTGGTTTACGTCTCGGGGGCGACCTAGGGAGCCGCAACGACCGGCGACAGTGCCGGCCCGATCACCCCAAACCTTGGTTTGCATTGACCTTCTTCGACCAACAACCGAACCTAACAGCACCCCAAAAATCGAGACGGATCGAATGAGACAGCAAACTACGAGGGGCATGAGATGAAGATCGCGGTTATCGGCGCAACCGGCATGATGGGATCCAAGATCGCTCGCATCCTTGAACGCGATGGATTCGACATCACAAGAGCCTCTACGAGCACAGGCGTCAACGCCTACACGGGTGAAGGCGTGGAACGTGCACTGTCCGGAGCAGATGTCGTCATTGACGTGACGAATACCGGATCATTCGGAGAGACAGATACACTCGACTTCTTCAGGAAAACAAGCGGCAACCTTCTGTCCGCCGCGAAAGCTTCCGGAGTGACACACTACCTTGCGCTGTCGGTTGTTGCTGTCGATCGACTGGTGGAGAACGACTATTTTCGCGCAAAGCTGGTGCAGGAAAACCTGATACGAGCCTCCGGGTTGCCGTTCACGATTGCACGCTCGACGCAGATGTTCGAGTTCTTCAATGGGATTGTCGATGCAAGCGCCGTGGACGAAACGCTGAGAGTGCCTTCTGTTCGTGTCCAACCGATAGCTGCCGACGAAGCGGCTGGCGCGATTACCAACTTGGCGACCGCGAAGCCGTCGAACTCAATTGTTGAGATCGGCGGCCCTGAAGCTTTTGAACTGGTGGAAATCGCGCAGGAGCTTCTTACCGCCGCGGAAGACCCCCGTCCGGTCGTCCTCGACCCTACTGCCCGCTATTTCGGCGTTGCCCTCTCGAAGGACGGCCTTCTACCCTCTTGCATCATCGCAACAGGGACGCTTTCCTTCCACGAGTGGCTGTTCACGAGCATGTCCGTGCAAGATGTCGCGTGAGAGATCACGGGAAATTCGCGGTCTCGATGGACGCTACCCCTGCCTCGTGCGGAGACGCTCGGCGTAGTTCGCATCCAGATGTCCGACACTGACCGGTAGGAGGTTCTCGTAACCTTCGCGCAACTCGCTTTCGTCGAGCCATCCTTTGCCGGTGGGATCGAGCTTGTTCCAATACTGCTCGGCGGTTGCAGGATCGAACACACGATTGTCGATCTTCGCAAGGCGTGCCTGTGAATCCATGTATTCGCTCTTGGTGACAGTGCTGTCCTTGTTGCTGTCGGCCCAATCGAGCTGCTGTTTGGTCAGGCGCGCGTAAAAATCATCGATGAGCTGATCGTCCGAACGAACGGCCGGGGCCTTGGGCGCCGACACAACTTGCAGCTTCTCGTCGGAAACAGACGGCGCTTTACGCGACGTTGGCATCATGAGGCTGTAGACCGAACTATCAGAATTTACTCGCACGTTTTTCATTCCTCCATATCGACGTGATGTGGAAGATAAGTTGCAACTTCAGCTTGCTCCAAGCTTACACAGTCGGCTGTAGCAGTCAGTGCGCCCCACCCTCGGAGAGCTGGCCGGGCTTCTTCAGCAGGAGCGAGGCAAGCAAGGCCACGACGAGTGCCACCCCCAACAGGAAGAAAGTATCGCTAAAGGCCATGATGTTGGCCTGTTTCCTGATTCTGAGCGCGATCGCGACAACGGCCTTGTGTGTTGCCGTTGCTTGGTCGCTGACGCCGTGGCTCATGAAATAGGCCGTCAACTGCGCGACACGATTACGAGTCGCCTCCTCAAAGGCGCTGACCGCATTGGTCAGAATGTTGGAGTGAAATTGCTCCCTCTTCGTCAGGAAAGTCTGCAGGGAAGCAATTCCGACAGCGCCGCCGAGATTGCGCATCATGTTGAACAGAGCAGACGCCGATCCGGCGTTCTGCTCTTCGATACCCGCTGTTGCAATCGCCGAAAGCGGCGTGAAGACGAGCGCCTGTCCGACCGCACGCACGACATTCGGCCAGAAAAGCTGGTCGCTTCCATAGTCAGCGGTCATATAGACATTCATGAAGTTCGAAGCCGCAAATAGACTGAATCCGACGACGATCAGCAAACGGACGTCGAAGACCTTCATCATCCGCGGTACAAGCGGGATGAGCAGAAGCTGCGGTATGCCCGTCCAGGCAAGAACGGCCCCGATCTGCTCCGAATTGTATCCTTGAACCCGTGAGAGATAGATCGGCAGGATGAAGGCCGAACCGTAGAGTGCCATTCCCAGCAGAAAATTGGCAACGACACCGAAACCGAAATTGCGGCGCAGGAGCAGCCGCAGGTTCAGAAGTGGGTGAGCCGACTTTATCTCGATGATGAGAAACAGCGTAAGCGACACCACGGCAATGACCGATAGCCGAACGATGAAGTCGGATCCGAACCAGTCTTCCTTGTTCCCTTCCTCGAGCACCGTTTGCAAGGCTGCCAATCCAACGGCCATCATCACGATGCCCGGCCAGTCGCCCTTGGCAAGCAGACCCAAATTCATCGGGGCGGGCTCCAGAGATACGAAGAGCATTGCAATCATGAGCAATCCCGGAACCAGATTGACGTAGAAGATGAACTCCCAACCGTAGTTTTCCGTCAGGTAGCCCCCGATCGTCGGTCCTATGGCGGGAGCAAAGGTTGCCGACAGCGCAAACAGCGCGAGGCCGATCGGTTGCTTGGGTTTCGGCAACAACGTGATGATGATGGTGAATGCCATGGGGATGAGGACGCCGCCGGTAAAGCCCTGGATCGCGCGCAGCACGATCATCTGTTGCAGGTTAGCTGCAAAGGCACAGGTAATCGAGAAGACCAGAAACAGGGCGGCGTTGACTAGGAGATAGGTGCGGACAGAAAAGACGCGCGCCAGCCAGCCCGTGAGGGGAATAACGACAATCTCGGCGATCAGATAGGAGGTCGATATCCACCCTCCATCGTCCTTCCCGGCTCCTATGGCTCCCTGGATGTCTGCCAGTGATGCGTTGACAATCTGAATGTTCAGGACGGCCATGAACGCGCCGAGCGTTGAGCCGACCACCGCGCACCACATCCGAAAAGCACTCAGCGCGGGCTCGGCCGATTTCGCAAACTGCTGATTGCTGTTGGCAGGGACCAGAAGAGTAGCCATGAGACCTCACTCCTTCGGGCTTCCAATGACTGCCGATCACGACCATGGAAGCACCGATCCTCATATTCCTTCCGACATCCGGGTGGCCTTGGTATCCACTTCAGGCTCCACCGACATTCCGGACCGGAGCTTGCCGGCGACACCCTCGTCATCAATGAGGATCTTGACCGGAATGCGCTGCACGATCTTGGTGAAGTTTCCGGTCGCGTTGTCGGGTGGAAGCAACGAAAATTCCAGGCCGCTGGCGGGCGAGATGCTGTCGACGTGACCCTTCACCGTAAGATCCGGAAAGCTGTCGACCCTGATCTCGACGGTTTGGCCGGGGCGAACGTAAGTGAGTTGGGTTTCCTTGAAGTTCGCGACAACATACACGGCATGGAGCGGAACCACCGCCATGAGCTGGGTGCCGGACGAGACGAACTGGCCAACACGGATCGACCGCGCACCAACGGTTCCGTCGACTGCTGCAACAATGCTCGTGTAGGAAAGGTTGAGTTTGGCCTGCTGGACGGCCGCCTCGGCTCGATCTCGCTGGGCTACGATCTGGTCGCGTTGTGTCCTAAGGACTCGCACTTTGTTCTGTGCGGCAACAAACGCGGCCTGATCGCGCTCTACCGCTGCAGACGCCTGATCCAGTATGGACTGGCTCTGTTCGGCGCGCGACAGAGTACCGGACCCATTTGATGTCAGCCGCGCATTTCGCGCCGCATCGGATTTTGCAAAGTTGTAGGATGCTTTCGAGACATCGACTGAGGCCCTCGCCTGCTCGATCACGGATGCCTGAAGTTCAATCTGCGCATCCAGGTTGGCAATGGCGGCCTCCGCACCTTGCAAGTCTGCGCGTGCCGAGTTGAGAGCGATCTGGAAATCGCGATCATCGATTGTTGCGAGAACCTGACCGGCTGTGACTGGGTCATTGTCGCTGACCCGCACGTCCTTGATATAGCCGGCCACTTTGGGGGCGACGGTCGTGTAGTCGGCCTTCACGTAGGAGTTGTCGGTAGACTCGATGAAGCGCCCGACTGTCCAATAGTAATGGCCGTATCGAACACCAAACGCCGCGCCTGCTAGCAGGACCAAGGCGAGAGATAGTCTCTTCCAGAGGCTCCTGTTCGACTTCGCTGGCACTGTCGGCTTCAACGTATCGACAGGGGTCCCATCGGTGGTTCCTCTGTCAGTCTCGGCGGTTTTCTCGAAGGTATCCTGGCGAGGCAGTTCGACCATCTTCCTTCTCCCGGCAATCTCCCGCGTTCAAAAACGCAGGCCCGGCGGCGGGGTGCCGCCAGGCCGCATCTGGTCAGGCAGCAGCCTGGGGACGTTGTGCAAACCACGTTTTGACGTCCAGCTTGCCAAGCTTGGCTGGTCCGAGAGGAACCAAGGACTGGGCATCGACTAGCGAACCGAAGTACCTGGCCTGGGGATCGACGACGACCGTTCGCTTGTCGCCGATTGCGGTGAGATAGCCCTTAACGAAATCACTCAGGGGCTTCTTCTCAGGCCCTGCGATTTCGATGGTTCGGTTCTCGGCAGCACCAGAAGCGGCCTCAGCGACGAAGCCTGCAACCTCGTCCGCAGCAATTGGCTGGAACGCGCCGTGTGAAACGTGGACCGTCCCATCGACTGTGGCGCTATCGGCGATCCCGCCCAGGAATTCGAGGAACTGGGTGGAGCGGACGATGGTGTATGGGATGCCACCCTTCTTGATGAGATCTTCCTGAGCAACCTTGGCCCGGAAGTAACCGTTCTCGGGCGATCTCTCGATGCCAACGATGGAAAGCGCGACGTGGTGGCCGACGCCTGCCGCGCGCTCTGCTTTGAGCAGGTTTGTTGTGGAACTTTGGAAGAACGAGAGAACGGCACTCGGCTCAAATGACGGCGAGTTGGTGACGTCGAGTACGACGTTCGCGCCGGCAAGTACGTCGCCGAGTCCCTCGCCTGTGAGTGTGTTGACCCCGGTCGACGGGGACGACTGCACTACATCGTGTCCCTGCTTGCGCAGGCGCTCTGCAACTTTCGTTCCAACGAGGCCCGTGCCTCCGATGATGACGATTTTCATGGTTCTATTCCTTGAGGGTTGGATATCCACCGAGGACATCTCAGGTTTTGAGATTGAGGCAGTAGCAGGCGGCACTGCCGTCGCCTCCTGCCACCCCACCGCAACGGCTACTTGTCGGGGGTCGTCAGCTCCGTCTCGGTCGTGTCGACGACGAAGACGGCAAGAATCTTCGCAGGCTTCGTGTTGCTCGCATTCGCGCTGACCTTATGGTGATCGCCGGAGACCTCGATCCAGTTTTCACCGGTCTTGTAGACCTTGACCGGGCCATCGTTGACCTGGCTCTTGATGCTGCCTTCGATCACGGTGGCGTAAATGAAGGCGCTTTTGGCGTGTGTATGCGAGGGATTGGAGCCGCCTGGACCGTATTCGACGAGCACGCCGCGCACGCTTTTTCCGGGTACGTTCGGGAGCACATGGTCGAATACGATTGAGACCTTGGCATTGTGGGGTTTATCCGCGGCTACGGCAGGCACAGCCATCAGCGCTGCCCAAAGCAAGCCACTTGCGAGCCTTCGCATGGCATTTCTCCTTCGTTGACGTCATTGATTGTGACCGAAGCCGATCCTATGCGACGGGCATGGGGCGCAATAGATATACGAAGGTTTGCCAAATCTATACGAAGGTTTGCCGAACCGACCGCGCCGGTTTGGGCCGATCCGATGGGCCGCCTGACTCTTGCCGCAGAGCGAACATGACCGGGCACGCCAGCGCGGATACCCGACCGCGGTGTCAAAAACACACTAGGCTTCGATTGGGATGGGGGCGCCTCGATCGAGCCTCAAGGGTTCAGGTGTTCCCGGTGCACGCGAAAAATCGACCGAATTCCTTTGAGCAAATCCAGTCTGCGCCGCTCATTGTGGATTGTCGGTACGCCGGAATGCACCCCGAACCCTTCGCGATGAGCAAGATGGGCAGCCAGGTCTTCGGCGAGTTCCGGTCGTTCACGCAGCAGCGGCGCAAAAGCAGTCTGGTCGATCTCATAGACGGTTACGCGCGTTACGGCATAGAGCCCATGTTGCTCTGCCAAGCCGGCGAGCGATCCCTGTTCCCCGAAAAAGTCTCCAGGGGCCAACCGCGCCACTTCCTCGTCACCCTTCCTCATTGCGATGATGCCCGCGCGTACGATCATGAGGCTGGCGAGACGACCCCCTTCCTGCGCGATTTCGGCCCCCGGGGAAAAGGTTCGTCGGCTGGCGGACGCGGCGAGGACATCGCGCTCTTCCTGGCTCAGCAATGAGAAGATCGAAATGGCGTCGATGAGGCTCTGCGCCGGGGGCATCGCGGGACGCAGCGCGCTTCTTAGGTAGTCTCCTGCAAGTGGGCTTTCCGGGGGGAACGCCAACTGCAGGCCGTTCGCCTTGCAATGACGATATACGAGGTCGATGACTTCGGTTCGCGCTGCACCGCGTTGTGCCGGGCTGGTGACGCGAAATTGCAGTTCGACAGTCACTGCGCTGCCGTCAATGCCGGCAAGCACGACGTTTGGGGGCGGCTGCTTCACGATGAGGTTGCAGCTGTCGAGCACGGTGCGCATCACTTCGACAATAGTTCGGGGCATGTGTGTCGGGGCAACCCGTATCGACAGGTCGATTTGATGGTTCTCGTCCGGCCGGCTAACATTCGTCAGCCCCAGCTTGGCCAGGACGCTATTGGGCAGCACCACGATGTTATGAGCGCCTGTCAAAAGGTAAGTCGAGCGCCAGTTGGTGGCGACAACACGTCCCTCGGTGCCATCGCTCAAGTAAATGAAGTCTCCGATGACATAGGGGCGCCCCAGTGTGAGAGCGATGCCGGAAAATACGTCGCTCAAGGTGCTCTGTAGGGCAAGACCGAGAATGATGGCGATGACGCCAGAGGTTGCCAGCAGCGTTCCGATCGGCACGCCGAAAACAAACGCCATGATGGACAACAGCACCCCGAGATAGACGAGTGCGACGACGAGATCCTGGATCAGTCTTGCCTCTCGTGGTCGCCCGTCCAGGACGATGTAGATACGAACGAAACCGATCACGGCCCAAGACAAATGGACCCACCAGAGGATCTTGGCCGATACCATCAACGCGTTGGCGCCGTTTAGGTCCGCGGGGTCGAAGCGGAACGGCACAATGCGAGCGTAGGCGAGCACGGCCGTCATTGAGAGGAAGACTGCGATCTGAACGATCAGGCGCTGGGTCGGGTGTCCCTGTCCCTGCATATGCCAAATGACAATCCCAGCGAGCCCCATCACACTGATAAGCAGCGGCAGCAGGTGAACTTCCTGACCCATCACGATCCCACAACGAAAAATTCTGACCCCATGCGCCGATCTAGCGGCGCACATGTCACGCGGCGGCTCAGCGCGACAGTCGAACATAGGCCGACGATGCGAGCGCGACTACTACACCAAGGTTTACCCTTACGACGATAACGGCGCATCGTTCGCGACCTGCTGAGTGCTCATTGGGTTGCAACGCGCCCTCCGCCCCCTTCACCCGCACCGTGACTTTCTATATAGCCGCTTGGACCAAATATAGAATCTCACGGATGCGCAATCCTCCCGAACACCAGAATCCCCTCCAGGGAATGGCCCTGATGGCAGGCGCGATGCTCGTGCTGCCGACGATGGATGCAATCGCCAAATACATGGCGACCGTCGAGGCGATGTCGCCCGGCCAGGTGACATTCTACCGCTTCTTCTTCCAGCTCGTGTGCACGCTGCCGTTCCTTTTCGCGGTATTCGGCCGCAAGGCGCTTCACGCCAAGCGCCCGTGGATGAATCTGTTGCGCGGTGCCCTCCATGGGGCGGCGAGCCTGCTCTTCTTCGTTGCCGTGAAATATATGCCGCTCGCGGACGTATTCGCGATCTATTTTGTCGAGCCCCTCATGCTCACGGCGCTGTCGGCTATCTTCCTCGGTGACAGGGTTGGCTGGCGTCGGTGGATGGCGATTGTCGTTGGGTTCGGTGGCGCGATGATCGTCATTCAGCCGAGCTATGAGATCTTCGGCCTGAAGGCGCTGTTGCCCGTCTTCTGCGCCTTCCTGTACTCGCTTTATCTCTTCATGAACCGGGCGATCGGCATTGCTGACTCCCCGCTGACCATGCAGACGATGGCTGGTATCGGCGGCACCGTGTTCATGGCTGTCGCGTTGATCGTGGGTAATGGACTCGGCGTCGGCGATTTCCATCCCTCCTTGCCCTCCTCGGCATTGGGACTTGTTCTGCTGCTGATCCTCGGGACGATTTCGGGCTATGCCCATATGGTTGTCGTCCGAGCCTTCCGGCTCGCACCGCTGTCGCTGCTCGCACCCTTCCAGTATTTCGAGATCATTTCAGCAACAGTACTCGGCTACGCGCTCTTCGGCGATTTTCCCAACGTTTCGAAGTGGATCGGCATCCTGATCATCGTCGCGTCCGGTCTCTTCATCATCTGGCGGGAGCGTGTGCAGGCGCGATCGTTAAAAACGTCATGACTATTTGAGCGCGCCATTAACACTGCTTCTTGAGGGATCATCAATTCGCTCGCAGTAGAAGGGCCCTTCGGCCTCATGATGAGGCTTGGAGACAAAAGATGAGCGAATTCCGTCTCGCTTTTCCGGCATGTGTGATTGCCGGGAAGCATCAGCTGACCACCGAAGACATCGGTCTGCTGCGCAAGCATACCTTCCCGGAAGGCATCCGGACCGCCGACGACGTTGTCGCCATGTTGGCGCTGAACAATTCCTGCCCCGCAAAATGCCCGGAGTGGAACTCCTTCTTTGTGGAGCAACTTGCTGGCTTCATCGTCAACTATAGCTACCCTCAGGGGTCTCTCGACGAGATCAATGTGGCCTGGCTCATACGCATGGTCGCGACCGACGGCGTGGTCAATTCGGAGCTCGAGCTCGAACTGGTTCTGCACGTGATGGAGATCGCGGTAAACGTGCCGGATGAGTTGCGCGCCTTTGCCCTCGATCAGTTACGTCTTGCGCTGGCGGAAAACGTCGGCGGCTATCGGCTATCGCGCGCAGTGGATCGAAAGGGCATCACGCGACAGGATATCGATTACATGATGCGGGTTCTCCGCGGCATAAGCGATGCCGGCGTTATCAGTGCGCCGCCCCTCACTTGGGGTGTTATGATGCGGATCGCGGAGGCAACGCTGCCGGCGGGAAATCATCCGCGTTGGGCCGACATTCTCTCGGCGCTCCAACTCGCGGATTATGCCGAGGCCCCACGCCGCAGCCGATGGCTGAGGATCGTCGATGACAGTTTCTGCAACGAAACCGCCGTGGCCTGAGACCCGCCGATATTCTTTCGGCTGATTGTGCGTTCCGGGGTTTTATGCGTAAAACTTCGGAACGCATGTTTTGGGTGGAGTCTCCATGTTCAAGAAAATCCTGATCGCGAACCGCGGCGAGATCGCTTGCCGCGTCATCAAGACTGCGCGCCGCATGGGAATTGCGACGGTAGCCGTCTACTCGGATGCGGATCGGGATGCACTCCACGTGGAGATGGCTGATGAGGCCGTTCTTATCGGTCCCGCTGCGGCGGCCGAAAGCTACCTCGTGGCGAACAAGATCATCGCTGCCTGCAAACAGACGGGCGCCGAAGCGGTTCATCCCGGCTACGGCTTCCTCTCCGAGCGAGCGTCGTTTTGTGAAGCTCTGGAGAAGGAAGGCATTGTCTTCATCGGCCCGAAGCCGAAAGCCATCATGGCGATGGGCGACAAGATCGAGTCGAAGAAGTTCGCCAATGCCGCCAAGGTCTCCACCGTGCCCGGCTATCTCGGCGTCATCGAGGATGCATCTCACGCGGAAAAGATCGCAGCCGAGATCGGTTACCCAGTCATGATCAAGGCCTCTGCCGGCGGCGGCGGCAAGGGCATGCGCATTGCCTGGAGCGAAGCGGAAGTCCGCGACGGCTTCGACCGGGCTCGTTCCGAGGCGAAGAGTTCCTTTGGCGACGATCGCGTCTTCATCGAAAAATATGTTGTCGAGCCCCGCCACATTGAAATCCAGGTGCTCGCGGACGGACACGGCAACGTCGTCTATCTCGGCGAACGAGAATGCTCGATCCAGCGCCGCAACCAGAAAGTCGTCGAAGAGGCTCCCTCGCCTTTCCTTGATGCCGAAACTCGCGCGGCAATGGGCGAGCAGTCGGTCGCGCTCGCCCGCGCCGTGGACTACCAAAGCGCCGGCACTGTGGAATTCATCGTAGATCGTGATCGCAGTTTCTATTTTCTCGAAATGAACACGCGCCTGCAGGTCGAACATCCAGTTACCGAACTGGTGACGGGTATCGACCTGGTCGAACAGATGATCCGCGTTGCAGCCGGTGAAAAGCTCCCCTTTACGCAGAGCGACATAAAGCTGAACGGCTGGGCGATCGAGAGCCGGTTATATGCCGAGGATCCCTACCGAACCTTTCTTCCATCGATCGGCCGCCTAACGCGATATCGGCCACCCGCCGAAGGCAAGTCCGGCAACACCATCGTGCGCAACGACACGGGCGTTTTCGAAGGTGCCGAGATTTCGATGTACTACGATCCGATGATCGCGAAGCTCTGCACCTGGGCCCCGACACGTCTTGAAGCGATCGAGGCGATGGGCGAGGCACTCGACGGTTTCGTCGTCGACGGAATTGAACACAACGTCCCCTTCCTGGCCGCGCTGATGAAGCACCCCCGCTGGCGCGAAGGGCGTCTGTCGACCGGTTTCATCGCGGAGGAATACCCTGATGGGTTTGCGCCGATGGTACCGGACGCACATCAGCAAGCCACCCTCGCGGCCGTCGCTCTTTCTGCGTCTCTCGTTGAAGCCAACCGTCGGGAGCGCTTCGCCGATCGCTTGCGCGGCCCCTCCGGCGCGACCCGTGAGGACTGGACCGTCAGGCTGGGTGACAGTTACGTCGATGCACGTCTGGTCGATGGGCTCGTGACGATCCCGTTCGACATGGACATCGAGATTGGCGGCAAGATTTCCAATGTCGTCACCGACTGGAGACCTGGCGATTCCGTTTGGCGCGGCAAGGTCGCGGGCCAAAGCGTGATTGCGCAGATCCGCCCGGTTCTCAATGGCCTCCGGCTGGACTGGCAGGGAATATCGCTGAAAGCCAAGGTATTGACGCCGCGACATGCCGCACTCGATAAGCTGATGCCAGTGAAGCTTCCGCCGGATACGTCGAAGCTGCTGCTCTGCCCGATGCCTGGTCTCGTCGTTTCGATTGCCGTGGTCGAGGGCCAGGAAGTCAAAGCGGGCGAAACGCTTGCCGTGGTCGAAGCCATGAAAATGGAAAACGTGCTGCGCGCCGAGCGCGATTTGGTCGTCAGCAAGATCAACGCCAAGCCCGGAGAGAGCCTTGCCGTTGATGCCGTCATTCTCGAGTTTGCCTGACGGACGCTAACGCCTCTTGCTGCCTCGCTGGTTAGGTTTTGTTAACGGCTGGCCGCCTATCGTGGCCCCACCGGCGGGATGCCCGGTGGAGGTAGCAAATGACGGCGCTGCAATCGGCGACCCTCTTGCTGGTCATAAATCTCGGTTTTCTCTGGCTTCTGATGCGAATCCCGCTGGGACGCAGAACCATTTGCCTCAGCCGGACCTACGGATGCTCCCCCGATAGACTCTGGAACGCGATGAACCCCGCCGGTCCGGATGCATCCTGGCACCACTCGGTCATCAGCAGTCACGCCCTTGCCGATCGGCGCGGCGTGGTGGAACAGACCTACCGGCATCTCGACAAGAACGGCGCGCCGTCCCGACGGCTACTTGCATTGGAACCGTTGCCATGGATGGCGAGCAATGCCCACGGCTTCCAGGCTCACATCATCGATGACAGCACGCTGGATCCCACATTCTGGGACCACTACCGGGAGCGCCGTATGATTCGACCGACACCCGATGGTGCGCTGCTGGAAATCGAACAGACCGACCGCTACCGTGGCTTGGCGTTCCTCTTGTTCCGCTATTTCGTCCTGCGCCGGGAAATGAAGGCGCTCGATGGATGGTTGAAAACAGGCGAGTCGCTGCCACAGGGCTACTTTGAGCGACCTCTGGTCCAAGGCGGTCTTGCGGTGTTGTCGACACTGCTGCTCTGGCCCTTCCTTGGGTTCGATGCAGGTGGCCTGATGCTCTCGACATTCCTGACTCTTGTCATTGTCTTCCATGAACTCGGGCATATGGCGGCCTACCGGATGTTCGGTCACGCATCCGTCAGGATGATCTTCGTACCATTGCTGGGTGGCATCGCGGTCGGCGGGAGGCCCTACCTGTCGCTATTCGAGGTGGCGACCTGCGCCCTTATGGGTGCAGGAATGTCGGCTTTCCTTGTCCCGATCCTCGCGGTCGCCACGCAGCTCGCCGATGCCGGTCTGCTGCCCTTGGCGTCACGTGGACCTCTGCTCATCTTCCTGTTGATCCTCGGCGCTTTCAACCTGCTGAACCTGCTGCCGATGCACCGTTTCGACGGCGGCCAGGTGCTCCGGCAAATTTTCCGCACGCGAAGGTCGCAGATTGCGGCCAGTTTTGCTGTCACCCTGTGCATTCTCGGCATCGGATTCGAGATCGGTTTGCCGGCGAACGTGCTAACCGCGGGCCTGCTCGTTTTCACGCTTGTTAGCCTCGTCAGCGGCGCTTCCGTGAAGCCGCGCCAGATGCTCGAAGAGATGAAGGACGGCGAGCGCATGCTGGTTGCCTTCGGCCTCTACGCGGCCATCGCGGTGCATGGCTATGCCATTATTTTCGCAACTGAAAAACTCTTTTGACGCAGGCCGTATAGGGATTGGCGCAATCAGCCTATTCGAGGCGGAAACTCGCGCCCACGGACAGTTTTCCCTTGAGCGGGCCGCGTCGTGCGTGCAAAGCTCCGCCCAATCAAATCAGTAGGAGCATCTGACATGGACGTTCGCGCCGCCGTTGCCGTACAGGCTGGAAAACCGCTTGAAGTGATGACCGTTCAGTTGGAGGGCCCGCGAGCCGGCGAAGTGCTGGTCGAGGTGAAAGCGACCGGCATCTGCCACACGGATGATTTCACCCTCTCGGGCGCCGATCCGGAAGGTCTGTTTCCGGCGATCCTCGGCCATGAGGGCGCCGGCATCGTCGTCGATGTCGGTCCAGGTGTGACCTCGGTGAAGAAGGGTGACCATGTCATTCCGCTCTACACGCCGGAATGCCGCGAATGCCCGTCCTGCCTGTCGCGCAAGACCAATCTGTGCACCGCCATCCGCTCGACACAGGGCCAGGGGCTGATGCCGGATGGCACTTCGCGCTTCTCGATCGGCAAGGACAAGATCCACCACTATATGGGCTGCTCAACCTTCGCCAACTACACGGTGCTGCCGGAGATCGCCGTCGCCAAGGTCAATCCCGACGCACCCTTCGACAAGATCTGCTATATCGGCTGCGGCGTAACCACGGGCATCGGCGCCGTCATCAACACCGCCAAGGTGGAGATGGGCGCGACCGCGATCGTCTTCGGTCTCGGCGGCATCGGCCTTAACGTCATCCAGGGCCTGCGCCTCGCCGGCGCCGACATGATCATCGGCGTTGATCTCAACAACGACAAGAAGGCCTGGGGCGAGCGCTTCGGCATGACGCATTTCGTCAACCCGAAGGAGGTCGGCGACGACATCGTGCCTTACCTCGTCAACATGACGAAGCGCGGCGCCGACCAGATCGGTGGCGCCGACTATACCTTCGACTGCACCGGCAACACCAAGGTCATGCGTCAGGCGCTGGAATCATCGCATCGCGGCTGGGGCAAGTCCGTGGTCATCGGTGTTGCGGGTGCCGGCCAGGAGATCTCTACCCGGCCGTTCCAGCTGGTCACCGGTCGCTCCTGGATGGGCACGGCCTTTGGCGGCGCACGGGGCCGCACCGATGTGCCGAAGATCGTCGATTGGTACATGCAGGGCAAGATCGAGATCGATCCGATGATCACCCACACCATGCCGCTCGAAGACATCAACAAGGGCTTCGAACTCATGCATTCCGGCGAAAGCATCCGAAGCGTGGTACTGTATTGAGGCGAGGACGACGGAATGCGGCGCGACTTTAAAATGGCCTGCGGCTTTTTCGCAAATTGATCCTGATTTGGGAGCCGTGGGCAGCTAAGGAGGAGGAGCTGAACATGCCAAGTCAAGTATCGCTGCACCCCGCCCTCGACGGCGGTGTGAAAAAGGGCCAGGCAAATTTCAACGGCGGCACGCTGGTCTGCGCCTGCGTCGACCGTCCTGTGAAGGTCGCTATCAAGGGTACTATCGCGCACAATCACGCCTGCGGCTGCACGAAATGCTGGAAGCCGAAGGGAGCGGCTTTTTCAGTGGTCGCCGTGACCCCGCATGAGAACGTCACGGTGCTGGAAAATGGCGACAAGCTGCAGGTCGTCGATCCGGATGCGCTGATCCAGCGCCATGCCTGCAAGGCCTGCGGCGTTCATATGTACGGACCGGTGGAGCGCGAACATGCCTTCAAAGGGCTCGATTTCATTCATCCGGAACGCTTTCAGGAGAGTGGCTGGCCGGAGCCGACATTCGCGGCCTTCGTGTCGTCGATCATCGAATCCGGCACGCCGCCTTCGGCGATGGCAGGTGTCCGCGGTCGCCTGAACGAGCTAGGCCTCACGCCCTATGATTGCCTGAACCCAACGCTGATGGATGTCATCGCAACCTGGGTGGCGAAAAAGGCAGGCACACTGAAGGAAGCCTGACGTCTTGAACGAATGGCAGCCGTCGGATTATGAGACCCCGAACGAACCGCCGCTACGCGCCCGTCGGGGCCTCCTAGCGTTTCCATCAAAGCAGATTGAAATTCATGATTTATGTCGATGCAGACGCCTGCCCGGTGAAGCCGGAAATCCTCAAGGTCGCCGAGCGCCACGACATGGAAGTGACCTTCGTGGCGAATTCCGGTCTGCGTCCTTCCCGCGATCCGATGGTGCACAATGTCATCGTCTCGGCCTCGTTCGATGCCGCCGACAACTGGATTGCCGAGCATGCCAGTGTCGGTGACGTGGTCGTCACTGCCGATGTCCCGCTCGCGGTCCGTTGCGTGGCAACTGGCGCGCTCGTCAGCGGTCCGACGGGTCGGGTCTTCGACCATACCAATATCGGCATGGCGAGCGCTATGCGCGATCTCGGCGCTCACCTGAGAGAGACCGGCGAAAGCAAGGGTTACAATGCGGCCTTCGGCCCGAAGGATCGCTCCCGCTTCCTCGAAACTTTCGATCGCCTGTGCCGCCGGGCCAAGGCTCTTACCCCAAAAACGGACGATAAAGAATGAACATAATTTCACAGACGACTGCCTTTGGTGGCATGCAGGGTGTTTTCACGCACGAATCCGACGCCTGCAAGTGCGACATGACTTTTGCAGTTTTCGTCCCACCAAAGGCCATCAAGGAGCCCTGCCCGGTTGTCTGGTATCTCTCAGGCCTAACCTGCACGCATGCAAACGTTATGGAAAAGGGCGAATATCGGCGCATGGCTGCAGAGCTCGGCCTGATCGTCATTTGCCCGGACACGAGCCCGCGCGGCAATGACGTCCCGGATGAGCTTACCAATTGGCAGATGGGCCAAGGCGCCGGTTTCTATCTCGATGCGACGGAAAGGCCTTGGTCGGAAAACTATCAGACGTACACCTACATCACCGAAGAACTTCCGGCCTATGTTAGCCAACACTTCCGCATGGACATGAGCCGCCAGGGCATCTTCGGTCACTCGATGGGCGGTCACGGTGCCATGACCATCGCGCTCCGGAACCCAGATCGGTTCAAGAGCTGCTCGGCTTTTGCGCCCATCGTGGAGCCTTCGACCGCGGATTGGTCGGCCCCAGCGTTTGAGAAATATCTGGGCTCCGACCGTGCCACCTGGCGGAAATATGATGCCTGCGCCTTGGTAAGCGACGGCGCACGTTTTCCCGAGTTCCTGATTGACCAAGGCAAGGCCGATGGCTTCCTGGAGAGCGGGCTGCGTCCATGGCTGTTCGAAGAGGCTGTGAAGGATACTGACATCAAGCTTACCCTGCGCCTGCACGAGCGCTACGATCACTCCTACTACTTCATTTCGACCTTCATGGACGATCATCTGAAGTGGCACGCGGAGCGTCTTGCCTGAGGCGGCAAAAAAACGGGTAGCGAGCCGCAGCCGCAGCCGCGGCCGGTAAAGCCGGCCACGGCATTTTATTGCATCAGGCGGAGGCCTTGCGCCCCTCGACCGACAGAGCACCGGGGCCAGCGAAGAAGATGAACAGGAAGATGAAGCTGAACAGAATTGCCGCCTCGCCACCGTTCAGAGCCGGCCAGAACGCTTTCGATCCGTGCGCCATGAAGTAGGCAACAGCCATCTGGCCCGAAAGGATGAAGGCGACCGGCCGCGTAAACAGCCCGATCAGCACCAGCAGGCCACCGACCACTTCGAGCAAAGCGGCGACCAGCAGCAAGGGCGGCAGCGGGCCGTCCATCTGCGCGGCCGGGAACGCGAAAAGCTTCATCGTTCCATGCTCGATAAACAGCAGCGCAGTGATGATGCGCAGAGCGGCAAGCGCGTAGGACTGGTAGGCGCTCAGTCGTTCCATGTAGACTCTCCTTTTGAATAAAGACAGCGGAGGGTTAGCTGCTTCGCCAAGAGGAAAGAAGACACGGATCGTTGACGGGCGATCACTTCCTGTTGATTTTCCTTGGCTTTCCCCACTTTATTCTCCTTAAAGCGGAATATTGTCGTGCTTCTTCCAAGGATTGCTCAGGTCTTTATTGCGAAGCATCTTTAGGCCCCGCGCCAGCCGTCGGCGTGTGGAATGCGGCATGATGACCTCGTCCACGTAACCGCGCTCGGCAGCGACGAACGGAGAAAGGAACCGATCTTCGTACATCTTCGTATGCGCGCTGATCTTTTCGGGATCGGCGATATCCTTGCGGAAGATGATTTCGACGGCCCCCTTCGCGCCCATCACGGCGATCTGAGCCGTCGGCCAAGCGTAGTTCAAGTCCCCCCTCAAATGCTTGGATGCCATGACGTCATAGGCCCCGCCGAACGCCTTGCGCGTGATGACGGTGAGCTTCGGCACCGTCGCCTCCGCATAGGCGAACAGCAGTTTCGCACCATGCTTGATCAGCCCGCCATATTCCTGGGCGGTTCCAGGCAGGAAGCCGGGCACGTCTACAAAGGTTACGATCGGAATGTTGAAGCAGTCGCAGAAGCGGACGAACCGGGCTGCCTTTCGCGACGCATCGCTGTCGAGCACGCCGGCGAGCACCATCGGCTGGTTTGCCACGAAACCGACGGTCGAGCCTTCGATCCGACCGAAGCCGCAGACGATATTCTTGGCGAAGCTCGCCTGGATCTCGAAGAAATCACCCTCATCCACCGTCTTTAGGATCAATTCCTTGATGTCGTAGGGCTTGCTCGCGTTCGCTGGCACCAGTGTGTCGAGCGATGCATCGGCATCTGTCACCGACTGGTAACATTCGATTTCAGGCACCGGTGATGTGTTCGACTGCGGTAGCACGTCGATGAGTCGCCGAACCTGCAGCAACGCCTCGACGTCATTGTCGTAGGCGCCGTCGGCAATCGAGGATTTGGTCGTATGCACCGAGGCGCCACCGAGCTCTTCCGCGGTGACGGTCTCATTCGTCACCGTCTTCACCACGTCGGGGCCGGTCACGAACATGTAGGAGGTATCACGGACCATGAAGATGAAATCGGTCATGGCGGGCGAGTAGACGTCACCGCCGGCACATGGACCCATGATGACCGAGATTTGCGGAATGACGCCGGAGGCGAGCACATTGCGCTGAAAGACCTCCGCATACCCGCCCAGCGCCGCCACGCCTTCCTGGATACGCGCGCCGCCGGCATCATAGATGCCGATGATCGGCGCTCTGTTCTTGAGCGCCATATCCTGAACCTTCATGATCTTCTCGGCATGCGCTTCCGAGAGAGAACCGCCGAACACCGTGAAGTCCTTTGCGAAGACGAATACCGTTCGCCCGTTCACCGTTCCCCAACCGGTGACCACGCCGTCACCGGCGATCCGCGTCTTGTCCATGCCAAAATCGTTGGATCGATGCTCGACAAACATGTCGAACTCCTCAAAGGAGTCTTCGTCCAGGAAAAGATCGATCCGCTCACGTGCCGTCAGCTTGCCGCGCTGATGCTGCGCGTCGATACGCACCTTGCCTCCACCGAGCCGTGCAATGCCGCGCCGGCGTTCGAGTTCCTCAAGAATTTCCTTCATGGATACTCCTCGCCGCGGATCACGCGGCTGGTTCAAGCGCGTCCGGCGCTCAGTGAGAAAGCGGAACGAATGCGAGCGGCGATATCCTCGGCGAGGATCTCGTCGGCTGCCGTTGGACTACTGGAGAAGCTTGTCACTTCAAACGCACTGACGGCGATGACCGAACCATCGTCGACGGAGGCGGCATCGACGCTGACCTTTGCGACATTCCGGCTCTTGTCGAAGCCCTGGCCCTTTTCGACAAAAAGGATCCGGATTGTCAGCACAACGCGCGGATAGACGTCTGTTCGCACCGTAGCGTTTATCGCGGCATTTACCCGATCGCCGACACCGGCAAGGATTGCTGGCGGGATCTTCTGCGCGCTGACAACGACAGCGCTTCGCACGTCATAGACCGGGGTGGGTTGCTCCTTTGCGAAAATCGAGCACGAGGCAAGCGCGATGCAAACCAGCGCCACCGGTAAAAAGCACGACTTGACCCAGCTCATTAAGAAAATCCGCATCCGCCCCCAATAGACTCGCAGATTTTCGCGATAACCCGGCTCAACGCAATATGTTTCAGCCCTTCAAGGCCAAAAAAACGTCCGCAGCGGCTTTGAAGTCCTCAAAGCGCTTCGCGCGCCGCTCTTCGGCTTCTTCGTCACTGCCCCAATGCTCGATCGTCCAATCCTCATCGAGATGCGCGAGCGACCAAACCTTGTCCGCCGGCAGAGTGCCATCGGCGAAGGCAAGCGCCAGCAGCGCGGAGCCGGTCAGTGTCGTGATGGTGTGCAAGGCCGCCAGGGTCGTCGCATCGTCGTGCCGCCTCAATGCTGCGGAATACGCAGAAATTGCTTCCGGCGGCTGGTCATGGTGCATGACGCCTTCGATCAGGATGAAGCGCGCGCCGAGCGAGTTGCCGGCCCAATCGAGCACCGGGTCCCAAAGATCTCTCTGGCGCTCGACGAGGGCTTGCGGGGCTTCGGCACGATAGCAAAGCAGATCGCTCGAGGAGAAGCGCACGATATCGTCGAAGACGGCTTGCGTGTCGGCTGCAACTCCGTCGATGGCGGTGTTGACGAGCCGAGTCACAGGCATGGTCGAGGGGTCGATCACCTCAACCTGCGCCTCCCATTCGTGTACCAAAAGCTCCGCAAGTGGCTTCGTCGCGACAACAAGCAGTTTGCGCGCTGGCGTACGAATGGCCTTGCCGTCCAGCTCGATGGAATGGCCTTCGTCGACTTCCGCGATCGTGACAGCCTTGTAGAAGCGCTTCGGCAACGGCTTCTTCATCTGGATCTGGGCACGGCGAATAGGGTCCGGATGGCTCAATCCTTCCGCCAGGTCGTTCAACAGATCACGCATGCTTCACCTCAGGAAAAATGCTTCAAAACGTCACTCGGGTGACGAACAATGCCGTCGGCCCCTGCAGACACCAGATCGTCCACGCTCGCATAGCCCCACGACACGCCAACCGCTTTCGCGCCCGCGGCCTTCGCCATCTGCATATCGTAGATGGCATCGCCGATAACAATCGCATCGGCGGGATTCATGCCGATCTCGCTGCAGCACTCCATTACCATAGCTGGATGGGGCTTCGATGGGCAGTCGTCAGCCGTGCGCGAAACGATAAAATGGGGTGCGAAACCGTGTGTTTCGAGAATGTGGACAAGACCGCGACGCGACTTGCCCGTTACCGCTCCGATCAGGATGTCATCGTTCTGCGCCAATTCATCGATCAACGGCCTGATGCCATTGAACAGCGGCACGTCCATTCCAGGTTCGTCACGAACACCGGCATAGATCGTCTTGTAGTGTGCCGTCATCGCGATCGCTTCGTCGTCCACGTGCGGCTTTCCCTGCATCCGCGCAATGGCGATATCCAGCGTCAGTCCGATGATCGACTTCGTCAACGAGACATCCGGCCTATCGTATCCGAAGTGCACGAAGGTCCGCGCCATCACCTCATGGATCAGTGCTGCGCTGTCGACCAGCGTGCCGTCACAATCGAAGAGCGCCAGTCTCATTCGTCATCGGCTCCGTCGGCAGAGTTCTCATCAAATCCCAGCAGGTTCCAGGTCTGGACCATATGCGGAGGCAGCGGCGCGGTGATGCGAAGGCGCCCTCCGGACGGATGCGGGATGTCGATGTGGCGTGCGTGCAGGTGCAGTCGCTTTTGAACGCCGCCGGGAAAATCCCAGTTCGGATCATCGTCGAAATATTTGGGATCCCCAATGATCGGGTGACCGATATGGAGCGCATGGACGCGAAGCTGATGCGTACGGCCGGTATAGGGCTCCATTTCAAGCCAGGCGAGCCTCTGCGCCGCCGTCTCGACCACGCGGTAGTAGGAAACGGCGTGGTCGGCGCCTTCCTCACCATGCTTGGCAATCCGCATGCGGTCGCCATCCGGCGTTGCTTCCTTCACAAGCCAAGTCGAGATCTTGTCCTCGCGCTTGCGCGGTACCCCCTTCACGAGCGACCAGTAGGTCTTCTTCGTGTCGCGTTCCCGAAAGGCGGCTGTCAGCTTCTGGGCGGCGCCGCGGGTGCGTGCGATGACCAGGACACCCGATGTGTCCCTGTCCAAGCGATGTACCAGGCGCGGCTTCTCGCCTTTCGGACTGGTCCAGGCTTCGAGCATCTTGTCGATATGGCGTGTCACGCCTGAGCCGCCCTGCACCGCAAGGCCCGCGGGCTTGTTAAGGACGATGACCTTGTCGTCTTCGTGCAGCACCATCCGCGACAACAGTTCGAAATCGCCGGAGTGCTTGAGATCGCGGCCAGCGATCGGTCCGGTTTTCGCCTTGGCATCGACATCAAGCGGTGGCACGCGCACCATCTGTCCGGGCTGCACACGCGTGTCGCTTTTCACTCGCCCACCGTCGACGCGAACCTGTCCGGAGCGAAGCAGCTTCTGGAGCGGGCCGAAACCGAGGCCCGGGAAGTGCACCTTGAACCAGCGGTCGAGCCGCATGCCCGCCTCATCCGGCTCCACCTTTTTGTGTTCAATACCCGCCATACGTCATCTTTCGGAAAATGGTTTCCGCGCACGGCGCGGCCTTTGCGGCTGGCTTTAGAGCATTTTTGCCGAAAACGGAAACCGTAATCTCACAAGATCGCGCGCATGAGTGCCAGTCCGCCGATCACGGCGGCCAAGGAGAGGCCGACGCTGGCAGCGATATAGATCGCGCTGGCGACAGTTGCGCCACGCTCGCAGAGCGAAATTGCATCGAGCGAGAACGAGGAGAAGGTTGTAAGACCGCCGAGGAAGCCGGTGATCAGTAGCAGGCGCAATTCCGGCGAGGCATCGAAGCGCCGGACGATCATCTCCGCGAATACGCCGATGATGAAGCAGCCAACAACGTTGACGGTCAGTGTCCCCCACGGAAATGCCGGCCCTGCAATCCTGAGAGCCAACTGGCCGACATAGTATCTAAGCACGGAACCGATCGCACCGCCGACGGCGACAAGGAAGGCCTGAATCATGGATCTACTCTGTTTTGACGCGCGGGACATTCCAATCATCTGCGGGGAAGATCAAGATGCATAAAATGCTAGCGGTTGATTTAGCCAGTTAAGAACCCCCGCGCCTTATCGTGTCACCATGACAGTCTTGGTTGGCAGCATATCCGCAAGCACCGCCGCCGCAGCGTTTGAAACGCTTCGGATTCCACAGCGTGTGTCCGCAAGCACCTCTGCCAAAGAGTCTCGCCGCGCCGCCGATCGTCAAACCAAGGCAGCCAGCGGCCAGGACGTCGAAGAGCCCGCCAATATCATTCAATCGACGGAAGTTGCGCTGGATCTCATGACAATGGGGCAAAGGCAGCCGCAGGCCGGGTTGAAACAGGCCCTGGAATTCTACAGCGAGAGCTGAGCGTCGCCGGATTTTCTCACCCGCAGCGACCTATCATTAGGAGCGCGCGACAAAAATTTGTTCGGCGGCGACATTCCCCCTTGCCAACTACAGCCCTGGCCAGATAATTGCCCTCGACCTTGTTGGGAGAAGCTGGTCGTCTACGACCGGTGCCGAAGGAGCAACCGCCCCGGAAACTCTCAGGCCAAAGGACCAGCAAGGGGCAGACGGAACTCTGGAGAGAAGCGTTCTCGAAACGCTCGCCGAAGGGATAACAATCTCAGGCACAGGGACAGAGGGGGCTCGAAGTACAAGGCGCAACTGCGTCTGAAGATTTGAGCCCGCGCATGGAATTCCAGGCGCAAACCCCGGAGGCGTCGTTGGACGATACTGCTGCCCTCAAGAAAACCCCGCTGCATCAGCTGCATTTGTCACTTGGCGCCCGTATGGTGCCGTTTGCGGGCTATGACATGCCGGTGCAATATCCGGCCGGTGTGATGAAGGAGCACATCCAGACCCGCACGTCCGCCGGTGTTTTCGACGTGTCCCATATGGGCCAGGTCGTCATCAAGGCAAAGTCCGGAAAGTATGAGGACGCCGCGCTGGCGCTGGAAAGCCTCGTTCCGGTCGATATCCTCGGCCTCGCGGAAGGTCGCCAACGCTACGGTTTCTTCACCGATGAGAACGGCGGAATTCTCGACGACCTTATGATCACCCATCTCGACGATCACTTGTTCGTCGTCGTCAATGCGGCCTGCAAGGATGACGACCTTGCCCATCTCCAGAAGCATATCGGCGATAGCTGCGACATCACGCTCCTTGATCGCGCGCTGATCACCCTCCAGGGACCGCGCTCCGTCGAGGTGCTCGCGGAACTGTGGGCAGATGTCGCCGCGATGAAATTCATGGACGTGCGCCACTGCCGGCTGCACGACGTTTCCTGTCTGGTCTCCCGCTCCGGCTACAGCGGCGAGGACGGCTTCGAAATCTCCATTCCCAAAGACAAGGCGGAGGATGTCGCCAAGCGGTTGCTTGAACATCCGGACGTCGCGCCGATCGGGCTTGGCGCTCGTGACAGCCTGCGCCTTGAGGCCGGCCTCTGCCTGTATGGCAACGACATCGACACGACCACCACGCCCGTGGAAGCCGCGCTTGAATGGGGAATGCAGAGGGCCCGCAAGTCCGGCGGCACTCGCGCCGGCGGTTTCCCCGGCGCTGATCGCATTCTGCGCGAGTTGGAAAGCGGCGCGACCCGCCGGCGTGTCGGCCTGAAGCCCGAGGGCAAGGCCCCGGTTCGCGGCCACGCCAAGCTCTTTGCGGATTCCGAAGGCAAGACGGAAATCGGCGAAGTGACCTCGGGTGGCTTCGGCCCCTCGGTCGAGGGGCCCGTTGCGATGGGTTATGTGCAGCTTCCCCACGCAGCCGTTGGAACGCAAGTTTACGCCGAAGTGCGCGGCAAATACCTGCCTGTCACGGTCAGCGCCCTTCCCTTCATCACACCGACCTACAAACGCTGAAACATTTTCCGGAGAGAACAATCATGCTGAAATTTACCGAAGAACACGAGTGGTTGAAAATCGAAGGCGCTGTCGCAACGGTCGGTATTACCAATTATGCCGTCGATCAGCTTGGCGACCTCGTTTTCGTCGAACTGCCTGAAGTTGGCGCCACCTTCTCCAAGAACGACAACGCGGCCACCGTCGAGTCCGTCAAGGCTGCTTCCGACGTCTATTGTCCGCTCGATGGTGAGATCACCGAAGTCAATCCTGCGATCGTCGCCGATCCGTCGCTGGTCAATTCCGATCCCCAGGGCGCCGGCTGGTTCTTCAAGCTGAAGCTGGCAAACGCCACCGATGCCGATGGCCTGCTCGATGAAGCGGCCTACAAGGAGCTCACCGCCTAATGACGACGCCGACCGAATTCCAGTTTACAGACTACCAGCCGTATGACTTCGCCAACCGTCGCCATATTGGCCCCTCGCCGGCTGAAATGGCTGACATGCTTGGTGTCATCGGCTACAGCAGCCTCGACGGGCTGATCGACGCCACCGTGCCGCCCTCCATCCGTCAGAAGGCGCCGCTTGTCTGGGGCGCGCCGATGACGGAACGCGAGGCGCTCGACAAGCTGCGCGAGACGGCCAACATGAACAAGGTGCTCGTCTCGCTGATTGGCCAAGGCTATTACGGCACGATCACGCCGCCGGTTATCCAGCGCACCATCCTGGAAAACCCCGCCTGGTATACGGCCTATACGCCCTACCAGCCGGAAATCAGTCAGGGCCGCCTCGAGGCGCTGCTCAATTACCAGACCATGATCTGCGACCTCACCGGTCTCGATGTCGCCAACGCCTCGCTGCTCGATGAAGCGACTGCTGCTGCCGAGGGCATGGCAATGGCGGAGCGCGTCTCCAAGTCGAAGGCGAAGGCCTTCTTCGTAGATGCCGCCTGCCATCCGCAGACGATCGAGCTGATCAAGACCCGCGCAGAACCGCTCGGCTGGAGCGTCATCGTCGGCAATCCGTTCACCGATCTGGACCCGGTCGACGTCTTCGGCGCCATCTTTCAGTATCCGGGCACGCATGGCCATGTTCATGATTTCACCGGCCTGATTTCGCGCCTGCATCAGACCGGTGCCATCGCGATCGTCGCAGCCGACATCCTGGCTCTGACGCTTCTGAAGTCACCCGGGGAAATGGGCGCCGACATCGCCATCGGCAATTCTCAGCGCTTCGGCGTTCCTGTTGGATATGGCGGCCCGCATGCGGCCTACATGTCGGTCAAGGACGCACACAAGCGCTCCATGCCCGGCCGTCTCGTCGGTGTTTCCGTCGATGCTCGCGGTAACCGCGCCTATCGCCTGTCGCTGCAGACCCGCGAACAGCATATTCGTCGCGAAAAGGCGACGTCGAACATTTGCACAGCGCAGGTGCTGCTTGCCGTCATGGCCTCGATGTACGCCGTCTTCCATGGCCCGAAGGGCATCAAGGCGATCGCACAGCAGGTTCATCAGAAGGCCGTGCTGATGGCCAAAGGCCTGGAAAAGCTCGGCTACACCATCGAGCCCGAAACTTTCTTCGACACCATTACCGTCGATGTCGGCCATATGCAGGGCCTCATCATGCGGGCAGCCGTCGCCGAAGGTGTGAACCTGCGCAAGGTCGGCGCGACGAAGATCGGCATGAGCCTTGACGAGCGTACGCGCCCGGCAACGCTGGAAGCCGTCTGGCGCGCCTTCGGCGGCAATTTTGCTGTCGGCGACTTCGAGCCGAGCTATCGCCTGCCGAAGGGCCTCGCCCGCACCAGCGAGTACCTGACGCATCCGATCTTCCACATGAACCGCGCCGAAAGCGAGATGACCCGTTACATCCGCCGGCTGTCGGACCGCGATCTGGCGCTCGATCGCGCGATGATCCCGCTCGGCTCCTGCACGATGAAGCTGAACGCTACAGCGGAAATGCTGCCGATCACCTGGCCTGAGTTCTCGGATATTCATCCGTATGTTCCAGCCGATCAGGCGCGCGGTTATCGCGAGATGATCGACGATCTGACGGAAAAGCTCTGCGCCGTAACCGGCTATGATGCCTTCTCCATGCAGCCGAACTCCGGCGCGCAGGGCGAATATGCTGGGCTGCTGACGATCCGCAACTACCATATCGCCAACGGCAACGGCCATCGCGACGTTTGCCTCATCCCGACGTCGGCGCACGGCACCAATCCTGCCTCGGCACAGATGGTCGGCATGAAGGTCGTGGTCGTCAAGGTTCGTGAGAACGGCGACATCGACATGGATGATTTCCGCGCCAAGGCGGAGCAGTATTCGGTGAACCTCTCCTGCTGCATGATCACCTACCCGTCGACACACGGCGTCTTCGAGGAAACCGTCAAGGAAATCTGCGACCTCGTGCACACGCATGGTGGCCAGGTTTATCTCGACGGTGCCAACATGAACGCCATGGTCGGCTTGTCCCGCCCTGGTGACATCGGTTCCGACGTCAGCCACCTCAACTTGCACAAGACGTTCTGTATCCCGCATGGCGGCGGCGGCCCGGGCATGGGTCCGATCGGCGTCAAGGCGCATCTGGCACCCTACCTTCCGGGTCATCTGGAAACCGACGGTCGTAAGGGCGCGGTATCGGCTGCGGCTTTCGGCTCGGCATCGATCCTGCCGATCTCCTGGAGCTACTGCCTGATGATGGGCGGCGAAGGCCTGACGCAGGCAACGAAGGTGGCGATCCTCAACGCCAACTACATCGCCGCACGGCTGAAGGGCGCCTACGACGTGCTCTACAAGTCCGAGGCCGGGCGCGTGGCGCATGAGTGCATCATTGACACGCGCCCGCTGGTCGATAGCGCCGGCGTGACGGTCGACGACGTCGCAAAGCGCCTGATCGACTGCGGCTTCCACGCCCCGACCATGAGCTGGCCGGTCGCCGGCACGCTCATGATCGAGCCAACGGAGTCGGAAACCAAAGCCGAACTCGACCGCTTTTGCGAGGCGATGCTGGCGATCCGCCAGGAGGCCCGCGACATCGAGGAAGGTCGCTCGGACAAGGTCAATAACCCGCTGAAGAACGCCCCGCACACAGTCGAGGATCTCGTCGGCGAATGGGATCGTCCTTATTCGCGCGAACAGGCCTGCTTCCCACCCGGCGCCTTCCGCGTCGACAAGTACTGGTCACCGGTCAACCGCGTCGACAACGTCTTCGGCGACCGCAACCTGATTTGTACCTGCCCGCCGGTTGAGAGCTACGCGGAAGCTGCTGAGTAACATCCGAACGGCCTTCCCTTTTCAGGGAGGGCCGTTCCGCACTTACACTGGAAATGAAGGTCCGCGCGGAATGCCAAAAGACGACAGCGATTCTCTGACGCAGGCTCCCTGGCCAAAGCCGGTCCTGCTTGCCCTTGAAGAGCCGGGCAACTACGTGACGATCGCAACGACGCAGGCGGCCTCCTGGACGATGATCGAGGATTGGCCGACCGAAGACGGTCCGGCGCTCGACCGCGCCTTGTTGATCTGCGCCGACGTCGTCAAGGGCAAGCGCACGAACGAGGATGCACGACGTGCCTTCATAGAAGCTGCCGTCGAAGCGGGCATCGACATCAAGAGCTGACAACCGGTCCAACCTCCCTTGGACCAAGCCTTCGTTCGGTACCGGCTTGCGCGCTGCATGCGCACACACGCGATCTGTTCTTTGGCCCCAATCCACCATATTGATTGCCGCGCGTCAGCGATCGTTTGACGATTGTCGCGTAAGCTCAGGAATATGATGACGTATTCTTCCACCCTCAACCCGCTTCGCCTCTACAGCACGCGACGGGTTGCACCCTATTTCAGGCGCGAGTTCAAACGGGTCGGCGCCAAGCCGCCAAAGGTACGCATTGGTTACACCGATGCCGGGAATCCGCCTCGAGATGTTCGGATCGAGCGGCATGGGCAGCAGTTCATCCTCGTTCTCGAGAGCGCCGCGACACGGTGGTTTTCCGGATACATGCGGTACAAGGTCTGCAGCTATGCCTATTGGCTGAGCCTGTGTCCGCCAGAGGTGAGGTACATCACCGTGAACGCCTCGGATGGAGAGGCGGTCTCCAACGCACGATTTGCGGCGTCCGTGCGGTTGCCTCAGCATGTGGGGCTGCCAGATCCGCACTTCTTCCAGAACGACGGCTTTGCCGCCGAGTTGGAGCGCGGCCAGACAGCGCCGCGCTGGGAGGAGCGCTCGAACGACATCGTCTGGCGCGGCGGCATGAATGGCTGCGGCTGGGCGAGCTTTTCGCCGGAAGACATCAACAATCCCGCCGTCCTTCAGAGGATCCGGATGGTCTTGAAACTCAGGGACATGGCGGGACTGGACGTCAAGTTCGTCGATCTCCATCCGACTGCGGACGACTACGGCACGCTGGCGGACCGGCAAAAGCTTCTGGGGCAGCCGATTGCGGCCCAAAGTTGGCTCGGGCGCAAGTTCGCGATTGATATCGATGGCTATACCAACACCTGGTCGAACCTCCTGGTGCGCATGCTCTACGGATGCTGCGTGCTGAAGGTCGAGTCACAATTCGGCTTTCGCCAGTGGTATTATGACGAACTCAAGCCGTTCGAACACTATGTACCGGTCGCTGCCGACATGTCGGACTTTCGCGAGAAGATCGATTGGGTGCGCAGCCACCAAATCGAAGCCAAGGCCATTGCGGAACGTGGTCAGGCGCTGGCACGTAAGCTTACTTTCGCAACCCAGGCGCGGCGCGCCGCCAACCTCATCGAAGAACACTGGGATCGGGACTAACTGGCTTAAACGGCTGCCAGTACCGGTGCCTCACGAACGGTCTTGAAGTAGGCAATGGTGCGCGTCAGGCCGTCGCGGAGCGGAACGCTCGGCGTCCAGTCCAAAAGCCGCCTCGCCTTTTCGATATCCGGCAACCTCTGACGCGGATCGTCTACGGGTAGAGGGCGATGGACGATGCGTGAATTGGAGTTGGTCAATTCGAGGATGAGGTCCGCCAACTGTCGGATCGTAAACTCTTCCGGATTGCCAAGATTGATCGGACCCGTAACATCCGGACGACCGCTCATCATGGCCATCAGACCCGCGACCAGGTCATCCACGTAGCAAAACGACCGCGTCTGTGTTCCGTCGCCATAGACGGTGATGTCGTCGCCCGATAGCGCCTGCTTGATGAAATTTGCGACAACCCTTCCATCGGCGGGATGCATGTGCGGCCCGTAGGTGTTGAAGATGCGCACGACCTTGATCGGTAGTCCGAACTGGCGGCGATAGTCGAAAAACAATGTCTCGGCGCTCCGCTTCCCCTCGTCGTAGCAAGCACGCGGGCCAATCGGATTGACGTTGCCCCAGTAGTTTTCCGATTGCGGATGGACATGGGGATCGCCATAAACCTCCGATGTCGATGCCTGCAATACCGGAATACTCCTGTCTCGAGCCAGCTCGAGCATGTTGAGCGCGCCGACGACACTCGTCTTCAACGTGGCGATCGGGTCGGCCTGATAATGGACCGGTGAGGCTGGGCATGCGAGGTTATAGATCTCGTCAACCTCGAGGTTCACGGCCTCGTTCACGTCCTGAGTAAGCAAGCTGAAGGCGGGGTTATTGAGCAATTCCGCGACATTGTGCATGGAGCCCGTCGAGAAATTATCCATGCAGACAACCCGATGCCCTCCGTCGAGCAGCCTTCTGCAAAGATGTGTGCCGACGAAGCCGGCGCCGCCGGTAACAAGAATGCGTTTATTCATAGTGGCTTGCGCTTGTTTGTGACGTCGCAGGCCTATCGCGGATTCTGCCTGCCTTCAAGGGAGCCGGCCTGAAACTAGAGGAGCGAGTAGGCTGCTGAGGCGAGCGCTGCGAGGCCGAAGAGTATCAGCAGATAGCTTGTTCCGCGCACGACCTTTGCTGTGAAATTCATTGGCAATTTGCCCCTGGCGACACTGACCGTACCGCTCAGAAGAAACCACCAAGCAAGCGATCCGCTGAAGACGCCGCCCACGATCACGGCCGAGCTGAAACGCCGCGTTTCCTCCGTCAACCCGAAACCGGCGAACAGCGCGCCAAAGGAGAGAATGGTGGCCGGGTTGGAGATTGTCAGAAAAAACGTTGCAGCTGTTGTGCCCAGGAGGCCCGCCGCCCTGACATTTGCAGCCCTGACCGGATCGTGCGTCAGCCCTCGATAGCCCAGCGCCAGGAGCAATAAGCCTCCGCCAATCGCCAGAGGCAGCGTTGCTACCGACATGGCCTGCTCGAAGACCGCGATTCCGGTTACTGCGACCAGGGCATAACCGGCATCACCGAGTGCCGTTCCGAGGCCACAGGAGAAGCCAGCAGTAAAGCCGCGCTCCAATGTACGATTGATACACAGCATTCCAATCGGCCCCAGCGGGGCCGTGATGATGACGCCCAGCAGGGCGCCCTTCGCAAACAGCAATAGCATTGGTCAGTCGCTTCCCCTCCACAGGAGACAATCCCGCGGACTTTCGAAAGAGAGCCTTTAAGGCGCTATTGCGAAGAGGTAAAATCAAAAAGGCCGCCGAACCGGCGGCCTCATCGAGAATTCGAATGATTGTGACAATCAGTGCGCAGGCACGACAGCATTGCCCTGGGCAGCAAGCGCCGCAAGGTCTGCAGGCTTCAGTTCCACGGATTCGCCGCAGCCGCACGCAGACGTCTGGTTTGGATTGGTAAAGGTAAAACCGGAGCGCAACGTCGTGCTCTCGAAGCCCATTTCGGTGCCGAGGAGATAGAGCACTGCTGATGGTTCGACCCAGACCTTGGCGCCATCCCGCTCGATCAAATCGTCCTTGGCGTTCGGATCGGTCACGAGGTCGATGGTATACTCCATCCCTGCACAGCCGCCCTTCTTGATCCCGACGCGAATGCCTTTGGCCTCTGGTCCGGAGTTCTCGACGATCGCCTTCACGCGGTTCGCAGCGGTCTCCGTCATGCTCATGATTGCAAAGCCCATGGGCCTTTTCTCCTTCCGCGCACGGATTCAAGGTCCGGCGTTTCATGATTCAAATGTAGTGCCAGTAGCTTAACCGATCAATACCAGCCGACGGCGACCTGCGCCTCTTCCGACATTCTGTCCGGCGTCCACGGCGGATCGAAGGTCATCTCGACCTCGACGCCGGATACGCCCTCAACCGCGCCGACCGCGTTCTCCACCCAACCCGGCATCTCACCGGCAACGGGGCAGCCCGGCGCAGTCAGCGTCATCATGATCTTCACCATGCGATCGTCTTCGATGTCGATCTTGTAGACCAGCCCAAGCTCGAAAATGTCAGCCGGAATTTCAGGGTCATAGACCGTCTTGAGCGCCGAAATTACGTCGTCGCTCAGCCGCGCCAGTTCGTCGGCCGGAATGCTGGAATGCACGATGCCTTCGCGCACGTCGATCTTCTGTTCGCTTTCGTCCAAGCTCATATGGACACTCCTTAGGCAAAGAACTTGCGCGCATAATCAAGCGCATCTGCCAAGGCATCGACCTCGGCCCGTGTATTGTACATCCCGAAGGACGCGCGGCATGTGGAGGTGACGCCGAAGCGTTTCAAGAGCGGCATGGCGCAATGCGTGCCCGCGCGGACGGCAACACCCTGACGGTCGATTACCATCGACACGTCATGTGCATGCAGACCGGCAAGCTCGAAGGAGAAGATACCACCTTTGCCCGGCGCCGTGCCGAACACCCGCAACGAATTGACCGCCTGCAGCCGCTCCGCGGCGTAGGCCGCGAGATCAGCCTCATGGCGCGCGATCGCCTCGCGGCCAACCTTTTCCATGTAGTCGAGCGCATAGCCGAGCCCGATCGCCTGGACGATTGGCGGCGTGCCAGCTTCGAAGCGATGTGGCGGATCGTTGTAGGTCACGGCATCCTCTGTCACCTCGAAGATCATCTCGCCGCCGCCCTGGAAGGGCCGCATCTCGCGGAGCCGCTCCTTCTTGCCATACAGCACGCCGATGCCCGACGGCCCGTAAAGCTTATGGCCGGTCATCACGTACCAGTCGCAATCGATATCCTGCACGTCGACAGGCATATGGACGGCGCCCTGCGAACCATCGACCAGTACAGGAATGCCGCGCTCATGCGCGATCCGGCAGATTTCCTTGACCGGAACCACCGTGCCGAGCGCATTCGACATATGCGTGATCGCGACGAGCTTGGTCCGCTCCGTCAGGCTCTTTTCGAAATCCTCGACGTGGAAAGCACCCTCGTCGTCGACGGGTACCCAGACCAGCTTGGCACCCTGCCGCTCACGGATGAAATGCCACGGTACGATGTTGGAGTGATGCTCCATGATCGAGATGACGATCTCGTCGCCCTCGCCGAGCTTGGGCATGCCCCAGCCATAGGCGACGGTGTTGATCGCTTCCGTTGAAGACTTCGTGAACACGATGTCGTTGATATCAGGCGCGTTCAGGAAGCGCCGGATCTTCTCGCGAGCGCCCTCATAGGCGTCCGTAGCCGCATTCGACAGGAAATGCAGACCACGATGAACGTTCGCATACTCGTTCGAATAGGCGTGGGAAATCGCGTCGATGACGGCCTGCGGCTTCTGGGCGGAGGCGCCGTTGTCGAGATAGACCAGCGGCTTGCCATAGACTTCCTTCGCAAGGATCGGGAAATCCTTGCGAATGGCTTCGACGTCGTATGCGGTTGCCGGAACTATCTTGTCCATGACGCTATCCGATCAGGCGTGCTTTTCGAGCCAGGCCGAGATGACGCCTTCCAGCGCCTCGACCAGAGCTTCGTCTTCCAGTTCCTCGACGATTTCGGCAACGAAGGCATTGACGAGCATGGCGCGCGCCTTGTTCTCCGGAATGCCGCGCGCCATCATGTAGTAGAGATGGTTGTAGTCGATGTCGGCAACGGTTGCACCGTGACCGCACTGAACGTCGTCAGCGAAGATCTCGAGCTCCGGCTTCACCGAGAACTCGGCGTCGTCAGATATCAATAGCGTGTTGCACGCCATCTTCGCGTCGGTCTTCTGCGCATCGGGCGCAACGCGGATCATACCCTGGAATACACCCTTGGCGCGGTCGAAGACGACGTTACGGATTACTTCCGTGGAACCTGTATGCGGGACGTTATGGCCGAGAACCATGGTAACGTCCGTATGCGTTTCAGCGCCCAGCAGGTTGATCCCGCGAAGCGTCAGATCGGCGCCCTCGCCAGTCACCTTGATGTGCAGTTCCTGGCGAACCAGCTTGCCGCCGGCATTGATGACGAACAGCTTCAGCTTGGCATCGGCGCCGAGATCGACACGGATCTGGCCGAGGTGCGTATCATCAGCGCCCTGTTGCTGGGTGATGATCCAGGTGAGCTCGGTACCCTCGCCAACCGTGATGTCACTGATGTGGGACACGAAAGCCGAATCCGAAGTCACTGCAAGGTGACGTTCGATGACCGTCGCCTTTACGTTCGCGCCGAAGGTGACCGGCAGGCGCGTATGCGTCTGGCCGCCAGCGTGAACAAACTGGATCTCAAGCGGTTCGTCAAACGTCGTTTCCGAGGCAACGTCAATGACGTAGCCATCGCGAACGAAGCTGCCGTTGATCCGGCCGATCGCGTCGTCATTGCCGAGCGCGCCGAGGCTGGTGGCAGCCGTGCCGTTGGAGAGCTGAGCCGCATAGCCTGATATGTCCAGACCATCGACCGAAGCCTTAAGATCTGGAACACCCTGAATAACCGACAAAACGGAGGACTCTTCGACCAGCGGGTCGCGAGCTTCGGAGCCGGCGTCGCCAGCCTGATCCGGAATGGCGCGCAGCAGGGTCTTGAGGTCGGTATAGTGCCAGGCCTCGATGCGGCGCGTCGGCAAACCGGCCTTCTTCAGGTCGTCAAGCAGCCTGTCCCGGATGGCGATGACCGAACCGTCGCCCGGCAGTTCGCCGATCTGGTTGTTGAAAGCCTCGATGAGCGCCGCTTCCGCGGCGGTCTGGCGGCTCGTCGTCTGCATGTTCATGAGACTCGTCCTTTCCGCCTCAATCAGGCTGCCGCACCGATGATGTCGGCGTAGCCATTGGCTTCCAGCTCGTGTGCCAGCGTCTTGTCGCCCGACTTGATCACTTGCCCCTTGTAGAGAACGTGAACGGTATCAGGGACGATGTAGTCGAGCAGGCGCTGGTAGTGCGTGATGACGACGACAGCGCGATCCGGCGAACGCAGCGCGTTGACGCCGTCGGCAACGATTTTCAGCGCGTCGATGTCGAGACCGGAGTCGGTTTCGTCGAGAACGCAAAGCTGTGGCTGCAGGAGGGCCATCTGCAGGATTTCGGCGCGCTTCTTCTCACCGCCGGAGAAACCGACGTTCAGCGGGCGCTTCAGCATTTCAGTGTTGATCTGCAGCTTGCCGGCTGCGTCCTTGACGAGGCGCATGAAGTCCGGCGTCTTCAGCTCTTCTTCGCCGCGCGCCTTGCGCTGCTCGTTCATCGCAACCTTGAGAAACTGCATGGTGGCAACGCCCGGAATTTCGACCGGGTACTGGAAGGCCAGGAAGATGCCCTTGGCGGCACGCTCGGCAGCGTCGAGCTCCAGAATGCTCTCGCCGTTGTAGAGGATGTCGCCTTCGGTGACTTCGTAGTCTTCGCGGCCGGACAGGATGTAGGAGAGCGTCGACTTGCCGGAGCCGTTCGGGCCCATGATGGCGGCCACTTCGCCGGCCTTCACGGTGAGATTCAAGCCGCGGATGATCTCGGTGCCATCTTCGGCGATGCGGGCGTGCAGGTTCTTAATTTCAAGCATGGTGTTTTCCCATAAAAAGCAATCGGAGAAAGGCGCGATCCACGCGCCCTCGCGCATTCATGTCGTGTCGCGTCAGCCGACGCTGCCTTCAAGCGAGATGCTGATGAGCTTCTGCGCTTCGACAGCAAATTCCATCGGCAGTTCCTGCAGGACTTCCTTGACGAAGCCGTTGACGATCAGGGCGATCGCCGCTTCCTCCGGAATGCCGCGCTGCAGGCAATAGAAGAGCTGGTCTTCCGAGATCTTCGAGGTGGTCGCCTCGTGCTCGAACTGCGCCGTGGAGTTCTTCGCCTCGATATAGGGAACCGTGTGGGCGCCGCACTTGTCGCCAATCAGCAGCGAGTCGCACTGCGTGAAGTTGCGGGCGTTGGATGCCTTGCGGTGCGCCGAGACCTGGCCGCGATAGGTGTTCTGCGACACGCCCGCAGCGATGCCCTTGGAGATGATACGGCTCGACGTGTTCTTGCCGAGATGGATCATCTTCGTGCCGCTATCGACCTGCTGGTGGCCGTTGGAGACGGCGATCGAGTAGAACTCGCCTCTGGAGTCATCGCCGCGCAGGATGCAGGATGGGTACTTCCAGGTGATAGCCGAACCGGTCTCGACCTGCGTCCACGAAATCTTCGAGCGGTCGCCACGGCAATCGCCGCGCTTGGTGACGAAGTTGTAGATGCCGCCCTTGCCCTGCGCATCGCCCGGATACCAGTTCTGGACCGTCGAGTACTTGATCTCGGCATCATCGAGCGCAACGAGCTCAACGACAGCGGCATGCAGCTGGTTTTCGTCGCGCTGCGGCGCGGTGCAGCCTTCGAGGTATGAGACATATGCGCCTTCCTCGGCGATGATCAGCGTGCGTTCGAACTGGCCCGTATTCTTTTCGTTGATGCGGAAATAGGTGGACAGCTCCATCGGGCAGCGAACGCCCTTCGGAACGAACACGAACGAACCATCGGTGAAGACGGCCGAGTTCAGGGTCGCGTAGTAATTGTCGGAGGTCGGAACGACGGAGCCGAGGTACTTCTGCACCAGTTCCGGATGCTCGCGAATGGCTTCCGAGATCGACATGAAGATCACGCCGGCCTTCTTCAGCTCTTCCTTGAAGGTCGTGACAACGGAGACAGAGTCGAAGACGGCATCGACGGCGATCTTCGGCTTCTCGACGCCAGCCAGGATTTCCTGCTCCTTGAGCGGAATGCCAAGCTTTTCGTAGACCTTGAGGATTTCAGGATCGACTTCGTCAAGCGACTTCGGGCCGGGCGTGCTTTTCGGCGCGGCGTAGTAATAGATGTCGTTGAAATCGATCTTCGGATAATCGACGCGAGCCCAGGTGGGCTCCTCCAAGGTCAGCCAGCGCTTGTAGGCTTCCAGACGCCATTCGAGCATCCACTCCGGCTCCTGCTTCTTGGCGGAGATGAAACGGATGATGTCTTCGGACAAGCCCTTGGGCGCCTTGTCCATTTCGATAATGGTCTCGAAACCGTATTTGTATTGATCGACGTCAATCTGACGAACGCGATCAACCGTTTCCTGGACGGCGGGCATGTCATTCTCCAATCTTGCCGGAGAAAAGGTCCGGCAGCTTGTCGTTCGGGCAGTATCGTTTGCCCCGTATGTAGGTGGCCAAAAGGGACTTTTCAGCCCGAATGGCAAGCGGAAAATTGCGTTTCCGCAAATTTATGAAGCGGTCAAGCCGCCTCCCCGGCCGGCTTGCGCCGAGCGGCTATTTTCGCGAAGACCGAAATCGCCTTGTCGATCTCCTCTTCGGTGGTGGCAAAGCCCAACGAAATGCGCAAAGCGCCGAGCTTTGGGTCTCGCCCCATGGCAACCAGGACATGGCTCTCGCCGACCTTGCCGGACGAGCAGGCAGACCCGGCAGAAAGCGCCACACCTTCGAGATCGAAGGCGATCTGGCCCGTTTCGGCCTTCAGCCCCGGAAGGGTGAAGAAAGTCGTGTTCGAAACGCGCTGGCCCTCGGAGCCGTAGATGACGACATCAGGTGCCGCGCCTCGCATTCCGGTTTCCAGTCGGTCACGGAGCACCGAGATCGCTTCGTTGCGTGCCTCAAATTCCATCGCAGCTTCGGCGGCAGCACCAAACCCGATCACCGCAAGCGAGTTCTCAGTCCCCGAGCGGTGACCCTTCTCCTGGCCGCCGCCATGGATCAGCGGTCGCGGCATCAGCACTTCACCGCGCGTGACAAGCGCACCGGCGCCTTTCGGGCCGCCGATCTTGTGCGATGAGACGATTAGGAAATCGGCGCCGAGCGCGTTGATATCCAGCTTCAAGCGACCGGCTGCCTGTACGGCATCGACAACAAGAAGGCAGCCATGCGCCTGCACCAGCTTCGCAACCTCGGCAATCGGTTGGACGATGCCGGTCTCGTTGTTAACGAGCATGACCGCGACCATCGGCAACCCGGCCGACTTGTCATGAGCGGCAAGCGAAGCACCAAGCGCATCGAGATCGACGACGCCGGCCTCCGTCACCGGAATTTCCGCCGTCTGTTCCTTCGGGAAGCGACCGCCTTCCCGCACCGCAGGATGCTCGACGGCAGAATAGTAAAGCTGGCTGACTTTAAGCGGCGTGCGCCCCATCCTGAACTCGGGCGTCAGCACCATATTGGCTGCCTCTGTCGCGCCGCTCGTAAAGATTACATGGGCCGGATCAGCCCCTGCAAGTGCCGCCACCTGGCGTCGTGCATGCTCGATCGCAGCACGAACGGCTCGGCCTTCGCCGTGGACCGAGTTTGGATTGCCGAACAGGTCCAACGCGCGCAGGGCCGCGTCGCGCGCATTCGGATGCAGCGGCGAAGTCGCGTTCCAATCGAGATAAAGGCGTGGCGGCGCCATGATCTTTTGTCCTGCGCTAAATCCTTGCGAGGCGGCTCGGCTCATTTTCCTTGAAATTTCGGCCGGGCTTGCCTTATGACACATCCCACAATGCGTGGATCGTCATGCAAGTTTCGAATTGTTCTAAACTGCGTTTTAAAAAAGCTGACAACATTCGTCAAGTCTTACGCAGGGCCGAACGCGAAAAATAAAAGCCGGAGTACCGATGCCCGAAGTCATTTTCAACGGCCCTGCCGGCCGTCTTGAAGGCCGCTACCAGCCCTCCAAGGAAAAAAGCGCACCGATTGCCCTCATTCTGCACCCGCACCCCCAGTTCGGCGGCACGATGAACAACCAGATCGTCTACCAGCTCTTCTACATGTTCCAGAAGCGCGGGTTCACGACGTTGCGTTTCAATTTCCGGGGAATCGGTCGCAGCCAGGGTGAATTCGACCACGGCGCTGGCGAGCTTTCGGACGCCGCGTCCGCGCTCGACTGGGTACAGAGCTTGCATCCTGATTCGAAGACCTGCTGGGTCGCCGGTTATTCCTTCGGCTCCTGGATCGGCATGCAGCTTCTAATGCGCCGCCCCGAAATCGAAGGTTTCATGTCGATCGCGCCGCAACCGAACACGTATGATTTTTCGTTCCTCGCGCCCTGCCCGTCTTCCGGCCTCATCATCAACGGCGAAGCCGATAAGGTTGCGCCCGAGAAGGACGTAAACGGCCTCGTTGAGAAGCTGAAGACGCAGAAGGGTATCCTGATCACGCACCGCACGGTGCCTGGCGCCAACCACTTCTTCAACGGCCAGGTCGAGACGCTGATGAGCGAATGCGAGGATTACCTCGATCGCCGCCTGAACGGCGAACTCGTGCCGGAACCGGCTGCCAAGCGGATCCGCTAAGCGGTCCGCATCCCGGCGGTCAGTTCGAACGTCGGACAGGTCAATCCGTCAATGATCATCGGCATGCGGCTTCGCATGCCGATTTTCGTTAGGACATGCTGAGATGCGGCATTGTCCGGATGCGTGAATGCGATGAACTGCTGCGCGAAGTTCCGTTCGAAGAACCATTCCGCCAACTCGCCGGCAATCTCCGTCGCATAACCCTTGCCCCATTCCTGGAACCGAAGCGAATAGCCGAGTTCGAAATCCCGCCGCTCACCGTCAAGCAGGGAAAAGCCCGCGCGGCCAATGAAGCGGCCGTCGTCACGACTGAGGATCTTGTACTTGGTGGCTCCATCCCGCTCCTGCTCGCCGAACCAATTGCGCAGCCGTTCCTCGGCCTTCTCACGCGACCACGGCGCAGTGCCCGAAAGATACCGTGTCGTCTCAATCGTGGAGTGAAGCTCATGGATCAGGCCCGCGTCGTCAGGTCCCCACATGACCGCGACTAGGCGCGGCGTCTCCAGAATCGCCCGTTGCATCACGGCTTCACCACGACGCCGCCGCTGACCGGCGCACGCACGCCGGTCGTGCCGGGAAATGTCAATGGTAAGCGGTCCAACGACCTTACCGCGAGATAGCCCCAGGCTTCAGCCTCCATGGAATCGCCATTGAACCCCGCCTGCTCCGCCTTTATCACCTCGGCGCCCTTGCGATGGGCGATATCTTTCAAATCTTGCATCAGCACGCGATTGAGCCGACCACCACCGCTGATGACATAGAGGGTCGGAGTGACCGGCAAGTGACCGGCGGACTTGATGATCGAGGCGGCCGCGACATAGGCAAGTGTGCGGGCGCCGTCTACAAGCTCCGCATCTGCACCCGACGGCGGCGGAAAGTCGTTGCGGTCGAGCGAGCGCCGCTTCTCTGCGGTGAAGAACGGGCTATTCAAATAGCGATCGGCCAGTTCCCCCACGATCCGTCCCTCGGAGGCTATCATGCCGCCCTGATCGAACGGCACGCCCGCATGGGTTTCGACCCACTGGTCGATCAGCGTATTGCCCGGGCCACTGTCAAAACCGACTATGACGCCCTCCGCGCCAATATAAGTCAGGTTTGAGATCCCGCCGATATTGACGAAGCAGACCGGCAATGTGGCATGAGGGACGTTGGCGGCGAGCGCCGCATGATAGACCGGAACCAATGGCGCGCCCTGGCCGCCATGCATCATGTCGTTGGCACGAAGATCGTAGACAACAGGAATGCCGGTTTCCCGTGCCAAAAGCGCCCCATCCCCGATCTGGACCGTCAGCGCTTCGTCCGGGCGATGTAACACTGTTTGGCCGTGAAAGCCGATGACGTCGATCGACGAGGCATCGAGCGCATTCGTAGCCAGAAATTCCCTCACGGCAATTACATGACGTAACGTCAGTTCACGCTCGACAGACGCCAGATCGCCCGGCCGCTGCTCACGTTGCGCAATAGACTTCGCCTGCTCCAGCGCCAGCTTCAATCGGTCGCGGAAGGCTGGCTCATACGGAACACCGAGGAACGGCCCGCGCTCGACGAAGGCTCGGCCGTCGGTCCGCAGCAGCGCCACATCGATGCCGTCCATTGATGTTCCGCTCATCAAGCCGATCGCGGTCCTGATCTTCTCCATGACCCCTCGCTGGAAGATTCTCGCCAAATGGTGACTGTTCGGCAAAACAGTGCTAAACGCGCCGCGTCACTTCAACAATAGCCAATCCGAAAATCCGCACCCGAGAGCAAAAGGTCATGTCCGAGTTCAAATCCGATTTCCTCCGTACGCTGAAAGAGCGCGGCTTCATTCATCAGATTTCCGATGAAACGGGCCTCGACGAACTCTTCGCCAAGGAACCGGTAACGGCCTATATCGGCTTTGACCCCACCGCTCCCAGCCTGCATGCCGGCTCGCTGATCCAGATCATGATGCTGCACTGGATGCAGGCGACCGGCCATCGCGCCATTTCGCTGATGGGCGGCGGCACCGGCATGGTCGGTGATCCCTCCTTTAAGGAGGAAGCGCGGCAGCTGATGACCGTCGATACGATCGAGAGCAACATCGCTTCGATTAAGCGCGTCTTCTCGAACTACCTCTCCTACGGCGAAGGCCCGAAGGATGCGTTGATGATCAACAACGCAGAGTGGCTGAGATCGCTCAACTACCTCGAATTCCTACGCGATGTCGGCCGGCACTTCTCGGTCAATCGCATGCTGGCTTTCGACAGCGTCAAGACGCGCCTTGACCGCGAACAGTCGCTGTCGTTCCTCGAATTCAACTACATGATCCTGCAGGCCTACGACTTCGTCGAATTGGCCAAGCGCTACGACTGCCGTCTGCAGATGGGGGGGTCGGATCAGTGGGGCAACATCGTCAACGGCATCGACCTCGGTCACCGCATGGGGACGCAGCAGCTCTACGCCCTCACCTCGCCGCTGCTGACGACCGCTTCCGGCGCCAAGATGGGCAAGTCTGCGACCGGCGCTGTCTGGCTCAACGCGGACATGCTGTCGGCCTATGACTTCTGGCAATACTGGCGCAACACAGAGGACGATGACGTCTCGCGCTTCCTGAAGCTCTACACAACGCTGCCGATGGACGAAATCGCACGCCTCTCAGCGCTTGCCGGTTCCGAGATCAACGAGGTCAAGAAGATCCTGGCGACTGAGGTCACCGCGATCCTGCATGGTCGTGTTGCCGCCGAGCAGGCTGCCGAAACCGCCCGCAAGACATTCGAGGAAGGCGGCCTTGCCGAGAACCTTCCGGCTGTCGACGTCCCGGCTGCCGAACTCGACGGTGGCATCGGCCTTCTGTCGCTGATCGTCCGCGCCGGCCTTGCAGCCTCGAACGGCGAGGCCCGCCGCCACGTTCAGGGCGGTGCGGTGCGCATCAACGACCAGGCCGTCAGCGACGAGCGCAAGATCATCGGCAGCGAAGAGATCACCGCTGATGGCGTGATCAAGCTATCGCTCGGCAAGAAGAAGCACATCCTGATCCGCCGCGCTGCCTAGGCGCGGTCAACGTCTCAAACAGAAAGCCGGCCTCGCGCCGGCTTTTTTGTGCCTACTGGAATTCGAAGATGTTGCGGAAAACGCCCGGCGCGATGATCGACAACGGATTGATGATCAGATCCGGCGATTCCAACTTTCCTGTGAGCTTGAAGGTAATGCCGATCAGGCCGCGATCCGTGCCGTTCCCAAGGATGATGCCGATCAACGGCAATTCGGCAAACAGCCGGTTGAGGCCATATGCAGGCATGAAGGTACCCGTCATGTCCATCCTCCCGCGCTGGTCACGAACCATTCCCTGAAACACCGCGCCGACCTGGTCACCACGCACCACGCCGTTCTCGATACTGACGACGCCGTTCTGAGAAACAATGCGCGCAAAGCCGCGCTGGAAACGCTGCGCCGATGTATCGATGTTCCGTTTTACCGCTGAATTCAGGCTTCGTTGCTCCTCGCCGACCGGCGTCGAAACGATCGAGTGCAAGCGCTGTTCGTTGACAAGCGAGAAGCGCCTGATGTCGATGGAGCCATCCCAATTGTCGCCAGCCCCTAGGCGGATCTGCATATTGAGCAAGCCGCCCATCATGTGCTGATAGAGGTCGGCGAAGCGCGAAACAGAGCCGGCATCGCCGCTCGTGACATTGATAACGCCATTTCCCTTCGTCTGGGCTACGAACGCCTCGCCGCTGTCGGTGACGCCGGTGAAATTCAGTGTCTGCAGCCTCCCGCCTGACGACACATAGGTCATCTCGGCATTGCGCAACTTCTCGTCGTTGAAACCGACGACGCGGCCGAGCTTGGCTCGAACGGATATGCTGCCGCTGTGGTCGGAGTCACCGCCGCTGCTGGACTTCAATCTCGCGATGATCGGACGTGCATCTGCACTCTCGCCTGACACGGAGACATCAAACCCTCCCTTGCCGCGCTTCACAGAAACGGAGAAGTCGTCCAGCGACGACAGTTTGACACTGTCGAAATCCGCCTTCACGAGATTGCCCTTGCCGATAACAAGCGAGCCATTTGCCCCGAATCCGTCCCCCTTGAGGACGAAGTTCTTCAACTCGGTGTTGTCTGCAGGGCCGGAGGCCTCGAATGTGGCCGTCGCGCCGATCCCCCCGCCCTTGGACCAGCCGATCCATGGGAGAGACAGCCGCGCCCTTCCAAGGTCGACAGTGACCGCCTGTCGGTCCTGATCGATGCGATTGAGTTCCACGTCGACGCTACCATCGACGATGTCGTTGAGACCGGGCAGCACCTTTTCCCGCTGATCATTGTTCAAGGTGGCAGTAATGGTCTGCTGCGGCTGGACATTGGACGACTTGTCCGTCGGCTCGACAAGCTTGATCCCGGCGGGAATGCCATCGATCAGCCCTTTTCCGTCGAGGCTGACCTGCTTTGGATCCGCGTTCAACACGCCGTCGAGACCAGTGATCTTGCGGCCCGAAAACGGTTTGGCGACATCGAGATCCTGTAGCTGCAGGACCGCTTTCCATTCAGCAGGAGGAGGATTCTGCGACGAGATCAGCCCGATGCGAGCCTGCACTTTCGCCGACACCTTGCCCCTCAGGTCCTCGGGCACGAAGCCCGCGCGCTGTAACACCTGGATCGGCTTATAGGTGAGCAATTCGCCGACCGCGTCAGCCGCGCCGGAAATGGGAAGATTGAGTTCGGCCATGAGCGGCTTGTCGTAGGTCGATGGCAGGACAAACGTGCCCTCGCCGACGTTCACCGATCGTCCGGACGGAAAGAATGCCGTCCCGCTCTTGATCGAGATTGTCGCCCGCGGACCGCTCAGATCAAAGTGGGCATTCATATCGCGGATTGGCGGGATGTCGCCGGCCACGTTCATTCGGGTATCTGCGATGTCGAAAGCAATCCGGATCTGGTTCTTGTCGAGTTTCAGCCCTTTGCCGACCGCCTCGTCAAGGCGTCCGAACGGAATGAAGACGGAGATCGATGCGTCGGTGACGGTGCCCCCGAAGAGGTTGCGCTGAACCCATTCGCGGCCCTTCGACGCCATCCAGAATGGCCACAATTGCTTGACGGCCGTTGTCTGCAACTGCTGTGACTGCCCGGCAAAGCTGATCTCCGGCGACACGTCGCCCAGACGAACATGCAGCGAGCCAAAAAGACCGCCAGCAGGACTCGAAACCCGCATGTTCGGGAATTCGAGTTCGCGGTCTGTAACGAGGTAGCGACCGGTCGCCTGGATATCGAAGGCGAGCGGTTGCTCGCCTGACGCGGTGGGGGCCGCGGTGCCGCCACTGACCAGCAGATCTATCCCGAAGCCCTTTCCTGCAGCGGCATCGATCTTGTCCAGATCGATAAGAGCGCCGGTAAGCGGTACGGATGTCGCGCCGAACTGAACACGCGATTTCGCGATCTCAAGCTTCTGCTTGTCAAAGTCGTAGGCGAGGTTGATGCGCCCTCCGCTCAACTCCTGCTGGTCGCCATCCATATAGAACTGCCCAGGCTCCAGGTCGACTGAGGCGCCGAGCGCCGGCTCGGCTTGATCGCCGGTGCGAACTGCCGAGATCGTCACATCACCAGAGCCGTCGATGCCCTGCCGGATTTGACCCTGGACATTCCGCTTGAGTGTGAACGGTCCCAGGTCGACGCCCGCCAGTTGTCCCGTCAACTTCGAGGTACGTTCGCCGGTTCTTTCGGTGATGACGCTGAGCGTCGCTGCCTTGCCGTTGATCGCGACCTCACCATCCAGCGCCAGCGCGCCTTGGCGTGTCCTTGTGAAGTCCAGGCTATTGATGACGATCGACAGTGGACCATTCGCCGTATCGGCCAGCTTGATATCTATGCCCGAGAGTTTCACTGAGCGCGTCCCACCCCGCTCGACGAAACTGTCGATCATGTCGAGTTGAGCGAACGCAGCTTCCATCGCCGCCGGAATCTCGTCGATGCGAACGTCATCGAGCTTGAGCGGCTTTCCAGACGGCAGCAGCGCTGTGTCGAGTGCTATATCTTCCGCCTCGATCTGCGCAATCGCAATCCGACCGCGAAAGAGTTGTAGCGGGTCGAGCGCCATACGCATCGCATGTGTGGTCGACAGGTGCTGGCCGCTCTTCTCGTCAATCATGTTGACGTTGCGCGCTTCGAGCGCAAGGCGCAGGTTCGAGGTAAAGCGGATAGCAGTGGAGCCGACCTCCGCCCTATAGCGAGGCCCGATGGCCGAATTGAGTGCAGCCTGCGCCTGCCGCGTCAGCGGCCCGTCGAATATGCCGCTTTCTACCGTGAAGACAATTGCAGCGAGCACGAAGAGAATAACGGCGATGCAGCCACCCGTGGCGCCGGCGGTCTTGCGCATGCGCGAACGCGACGGCGGGCAACTGACGATCATGGGATCTTCGGCCTGCGCCGAAGGGAGCTCATGCAGTGCGACGATGTCTTTCTTGCGGAATGTAATTTTCTCGCCGCGGATCGCCGACATGCGTCTCGCCTAACTCCCTAATTTGCGGTTTGGACCAGACTGGCTGGACGACTGCCCGTCCAATATATATCTGGCAAATCACCTGTTATCCATAAACTCGGCAAAAGAAAGGTCTCTCCATGACGGATGTCAGCATCGGCACGACGGCGCCTGACTTCAATCTCCCGCGCGATGGCGGAGGCCGCGTCGCGCTTGCCGATTTCCGTGGTAAGCCGCTGGTGTTGTTCTTCTATCCCAAGGACGACACGACAGGATGCACGGCCGAATCGTTGGCTTTCACGGCGCTTGCAGACCAGTTCGAAAAGGCCGGTGCTGCCGTCATCGGCATGTCTCCCGATTCCGCAAAATGCCATGATCGCTTCATCAAGAAACATAGTCTTTCGGTTGTCCTGGCGTCCGATGAAGAGAAGACGACGCTGGCGGCCTACGGCGTGTGGAAACAAAAGAGCATGTATGGACGCAATTTCATGGGCGTGGAGCGCACAACCTTCCTCATTCGTGAGGATGGGACCATCGGAACGATCTGGCAGAAGGTGAAGGTGCCCGGCCACGCAGAAATCGTTCTTGCCGCCGTGCAGAACCTGTCGCGATGACCTCTCGCTCCAGCATCACGTCCCTGCGCGGCGGAGCGATCGACGCTATCCGAGCAACTGATCTCGATAAGAAGACGACGCTCGCCCAGGAAACTGCGACGCGTTGGTTTGCTCGCACACTGTCCCTGCGTTCGCCACTTGACGCGCCGCTGCCTGAGAGGCCGGGCCGTCCGGATAAGCCGGAGTTGATACCGCCGACGCAGGTGGAGAGGCGGTCCTTGCATACCGTCAAGGGGCGCATCGCGCTGCTGCATGCCATCGCCCACATCGAACTCAACGCCGTCGATCTGGCGCTTGATATCGTTGCGCGATTCGCGACCGAACCCGTCCCGAACTCCTTCTTCGACGGGTGGATGCAGGTTGCCTTCGAAGAAGCGAAACATTTCCGCATGGTGCGCGCCCGCCTGAATGACCTCGACGCCGACTACGGTGACCTCCCCGCCCATGACGGCCTTTGGCAGGCCGCGCACGCGACGAGGAATGACCTGACGGCGCGCCTCGCCGTTGTCCCGCTTATTCTCGAGGCTCGCGGGTTGGACGTCACACCGTCGCTGCAGGCCAAGATGCGCGAAACCGGGGATTTGGAGAGCGCTGCCGTGCTCGATGTCATCTACAACGACGAGAAAGGTCACGTTGCGATAGGCGCCAAATGGTTCCGCTTCCTTTGCGTCAGAGAAAAGCGGGATCCGGCACGGACATTCCACGAGTTGGTACGCGCCAATTTCCGCGGACCGTTGAAGCCTCCCTTCAACGACATCGCCCGGGCCGAAGCAGGACTGACGCCATCCTTCTACCGATCGCTGACATCGACGAGCAACGCCTGATCCGATCACGACAGCCATACTGACCTAAGTAAATATTAACCATAATCGTGCGTAATTGCGGCAATTGAGGCATCAGCCTTCGATCGGGAGATTCTCCGTGACGCATGCACAGCATAGCCGCGTATTCGGTCAGCGAAAACAAGAGCATATCCTGATCCTTGCGAGCGGTGACCGGGTCCGTCACCTCACCGTCAAGCCGTGGATGGCGGCGCTTGTCTTATGTTTTGTCGGGGTCTTTGCGATCGGCTATCTGTTGGCCACATCCTATCTCGTGCTGCGTGACGACCTGATCGGCGCGGCAATGGCCAGACAGGCGCGCATGCAGCACGACTATGAGGACCGGATCGCCGCTCTGCGAGCTCAGGTCGATCGCGTTACCTCCCGCCAGTTGCTCGATCAGCAGGTCGTCGAAGACAAGGTCGACAAATTGATGGAGCAACAACTGGCGCTCACCTCACGCCACGGCAAGTTGGGCTCCCTTCTTGACCGGGCCGAAAGTTCCGGGCTCGGAAACAAGGCGGCAACACCACTCCAGTCCTACGCGCCCGACGCAAACGAGAAGCATGCCTCGCTCTCCGGCGCAGTTCAGGCTATCGAGAATCAGCTTGCCGGCGCTGTAGAACCTGCTGAGGCGACGCCTGATAACGCGACGCTGGCTGATGTGCCGGCAAAGGAAACCGTCGGCGACCGAGCTGACCGGGTTTTTTCCAAGGTAACGCTGTCTCTGAAGGATATTGAGCAGAAGCAACGCACCCGCATCGCGCAACTGACGAGCGATGCCGGCGGCGCCGCCAATGCCATATCGAAGGTCTTGACGCGGTTCAGGATTTCGGTCCCGGCCGAGCGCTTGAAGCAGGATGACACCGCAGTCGGCGGCCCTTACGTAGAGCCTGAGAGGAACGATGATTTCGATACGTCGCTTGCGCAGTTGGACGATGCCCTCACCCGCCTGGAGACTGTACGGAGCATGGCCGAATCGCTGCCATTCCAGAATCCGGCCGCCGGCAAGGAGATCACCAGCTCGTTTGGGAACCGGCGTGATCCGTTCCTCGGCCGCCTCGCACTCCACTCGGGCATCGATTTCCGTTTTGCGCCTGGCGAAAAGGTTCGCCCGACGGCACCCGGCAAGGTCATAGCGGCCGGCTGGACTGGCGGCTACGGCAACATGGTCGAGGTGGATCACGGCAAGGGCATTTCCACGCGTTACGGCCACATGTCGGAAATTCTCGTGAAAATTGGCGACAAAGTCGACCGCACGGACGTGATTGGCCTTGCCGGCAGCACCGGCCGGTCCACCGGTACGCATTTACACTATGAAGTCCGTCAGGATGGTCGTGCCATTGATCCCATTTACTTCATGAATGCGGGCTTGAAGCTTGCGAGTTACATACAGTAACTACGCGCGCTAACCACGTCTTTACCTCTGCACTGGCTGCAAGGCCTGTATTCCTTGACTTAAGGACAGTTTCGGCTTATGTCGCGCTGCATTGCGCCACGCAATCACGCCGACTCAACCAGAGTACGGCCGAACCGGAACGGAAACAGTTTTCCCTTTGACGACATTTGCTGATCTTGGCTTGAGCCAAAAAGTGCTTTCCGCCGTGACCGACGCGGGTTACACGACGCCAACCCCAATTCAGGCTGGTGCCATCCCCTTTGCGCTTGAGCGCCGCGATATTTGCGGGATTGCGCAGACGGGAACGGGCAAGACTGCGTCTTTCGTTCTGCCGATGCTGTCGCTGCTGGAAAAGGGCCGTGCCCGTGCCCGCATGCCCCGGACTCTGATCCTCGAGCCGACCCGCGAACTAGCCGCCCAGGTTGCGGAGAACTTCGAAAAGTACGGCAAGAACCACCGCTTGAATGTCGCGTTGCTGATCGGCGGCGTTTCGTTTGAAGATCAGGATCGCAAGCTCGAGCGTGGCGCGGATGTTCTGATCTGCACGCCGGGCCGCCTGCTCGACCATTTCGAACGCGGCAAGCTCCTGATGAGTGCTGTCGAAATCTTCGTCATCGACGAAGCCGACCGCATGCTCGACATGGGCTTCATCCCGGATATCGAGCGCATCGCAAAGCTTATCCCGTTCACCCGTCAGACGCTTTTCTTCTCGGCAACCATGCCGCCCGAGATCCAGAAGCTTGCGGATCGCTTCCTGCAGAATCCGGAGCGGATCGAAGTTGCCAAGCCGGCATCCACCGCAAAGACGGTAACGCAGCGCTTCGTTGCCTCGCATGGCAAGGATTATGAGAAGCGTGCTGTTCTGCGCGATCTTATCAAGGCTCAAACCGATCTAAAGAACGCAATCATCTTCTGCAACCGCAAGAAGGACGTGTCCGATCTCTTCCGTTCGCTCGACCGCCACGGCTTTTCCGCCGGCGCTTTGCACGGCGACATGGATCAGCGTTCGCGCATGGCCATGCTGCAGAACTTCAAGGACGGTAATCTCCAGCTTCTCGTGGCTTCCGATGTCGCCGCTCGCGGTCTCGATATTCCCGACGTCAGCCATGTCTTCAACTTCGATGTTCCGATCCATTCCGAGGATTATGTGCATCGTATCGGCCGTACCGGCCGCGCAGGCCGTTCCGGCGCTGCATTCACCATCGTCACCCGCCACGACCAGAAACATGCCGACGCGATCGAAAAGTTGATCGGCGAGAAGGTCGAGTGGTTGAACGGCGACCTCTCCGCCTTGCCTCCGCCCGAACCCAGCCGCGACGACGATCGCTCGCGTCGCAAGGGCCGGGACAAGGACACCGGCCGCGGCAAGAGCCGTCGAGGTCATAAATCTGAAATCGCCGTCGCAGATAATGACGTCGAGACGATGGAAACAGCAGCACCAGCAAAGGTCGAAAGCGTGAAGCAAGAGCGCAAAGCAGAACAAAACAAGCCGCATCAGAGCTCGCGCGCCGCTCGTCCTTACCCGGCAAACGACGACAATCGCGACCGCCGCCGCTATCGCGACCACGACGACGGTCCGACGCCGGTTGGCTTCGGTGATGAAATTCCCGCCTTCATGCTAATCACGGCCAACGCCAAGATCTGACGAATATGGGCACGCCTGGCATCGATTTCCCGGGCCTTGGCGTTGGCCTGGTGATTTTGCGCGACCGCAAGATCCTGCTCTACAGGCGCATGCGCGCTCCTGAAGCCGGCCACTGGAGCATTGTGGGCGGCAAGGTCGATCATATGGAGCCGTCCGAGCAGGCGGCTCGACGCGAGGCGGAAGAAGAAACCGGCCTATCGATCGGCCGCGTCAACCTTCTCGGCGCCACGGAACTGATCAGCGACGCGGATGCCCAGCACTGGATTTCCTTGCTCTATGTAGCGTCCGAGTGCGATGGAGAACCGCAGCTCACGGAGCCGGATAAGCTGTCGGACTTCGGTTGGTTCAGCCGCGCCGATCTCCCGCAGCCGCTTTCCGCATTTGCGGCGGCCGCAATCGAAAAGCTCAAGTCGGGCGAACTCCTCTAAGGTTCATTCCGCTCGGACAGCCGCTTCGTAGGCAAGCCGAACCCATCGCGCCATGACATCGGGGTCGTCATAGGCATCGTCGGGGATGGACCAATACGGCATCTTCACCGGGCTTCCCTTCTTGCCTTCATAGGCCCATTGCGACGCTCCCGCCGCCTCGAATTCCGATGCGCTTTGCTCGTCGGCCTTCAACAGCATCTCGCCGCGCACTTCGACAGCAACAATCCGCCCCATATGGTAGATGCCCTTGCCGCCGAACATGCGCCTGATGGTGACGGGTCCAAGCCCCTGAAACATTTCTTCAATTGCCGCCGTGTCCATCCCTTAGCCCTTTAAAACCCCTCCTGCGCCAATGACCGCTTCCGGCGTATCCACATCCAGATGCGCCGCATCGCCAATATCGATGTCCACGACAGGCACGCCCGATGTTTCGATGATGTACCGCGCCCCGACATCACCCTCCAGCCGCAGCACTGCATCAAATAGAGATTTAGGCAATATCACGGGATTGCCACGCTTGCCGCGCGACACCGCGCGGGTGATCGACTGGCCGCCAGATTGCCGGAAAGCTGCCATTAGCTTATCGAGATCATCACTGGACACACCCGGCATATCGGCAAGCATAACGAGAATTCCATCCGCGTCACGGGCGTGCTCGACCGAGAATCCCGTTGCGAGCGACGAAGCCATGCCCGACGCGTAATCCGGATTGTGAGCAATTGTCACGTCAAGTCCGGACAGTGCTGATTCAATCTCGCTTTTACGATGTCCCGTCACGACGATTACCGACGCCGAGCGGCTGCCGATGGCGGTCATCACCGATCGCCGGATAAGCGGCACACCGCCAAACTCCGCCAGCAGCTTGTGCGGGCCGCCCTCTCCCATCCGTCTGGCCTGGCCTGCGGCAAGAATGACTGTAACAAGCTTGCCGGCGGGGCTAGTGCGCGCCTCGGCTTCGCGTAGGCTGGGCCGCGCCTGGATTTCCATCAGAAGACCTCCCACACCCATGCCGCTGATGTCGACTGCGCTCGGCTGTTCGCCAGCCAGAATGCGGTCGAGTACCCAATCGAAGCCATTCTCCTTCGGGCTGCGTGCACATCCCGGTGCGCCGATGACGGGAATATCACCGATCCGACCGAGGACAAGCAGGTTCCCTGGATCGACAGGCATGCCAACCTGCACGACTTCGCCGCCGGCCCTTCTTATGGCTTCGGGAATCACATCCTCCGCGTCGATCACGGCGGACGCGCCGAAAAGGATGACCAACTTCGGGGCGCTGTCGGGTAGCCGCAATGCGTCGAGAAGCGCCTGCGCTACCGGTTCGACGTGATGAGCAACCCGCGTCTCCCTCACGAGATGACTGCCTGATGCGACGAGCCGCCGGGAAAGCACGCGTGCCGTCTTGTCCATGACCGATGGCTTCAGCGACGGCAGTTCCGTCGCGATCAACGAGACCGAGCGGCCGGCAAAGGGCTTCACCTCGAAGGCGGATGTCGACCGCAGCACCTCGCACGCAAGGTCGAGTTTGGCGCCGGACACGGCGAGCGGGATGATCTTGAATGTCGCAACCATGTCGCCATTGCGAACGGGCACATGATCGTTGAGACAGGCAAGCGTGATAGCAGGGTCGATGCTGTTCAGCCGGTCGACGGCGCTGCGGCTTGCGACGAACAGGCCGTCAACAGTCGAATAGACGTTCACGCGTCCCGTGGAAGCCTCAGAGAGGCGCAAATGGTCGGGCGCGATTGCCTGCGCAAGTCGTCTCGCCGCCTCGTCCTCCCCGACGTCGCCCTCCTCCATTAGTGCAGCAATGACCTGCCCTATAGCCTCACCGCGCAGCCTTTCGATGTCGCCGGCACCGATCCTGTGTCCTTTGGACAGGCTGCCGCCGGCAAGCTTCACGGCATGGGCGAGGACCACGCCCTCGGCTGCCTCGATGGAGAATGATCCGAACTTCATTTGCTGTCACCAACCGGAGATAAGGTCCGCGTCCGCAGCGTTTGGACGATCTCCGCGAGAATGGCGACCGCGATTTCGGCTGGGCTCGACGCACCGATATTAAGCCCGATCGGCGCGCTGATTTTGGCAAGCGCGGCCTCGTCCGCACCGTCTGCGCGCAACCGTTCTAGCCGAGTCGCATGCGTCTTCCGGCTGCCGAGCGCTCCGACATAGAAACAGCCGGTCCGCAACGCCTCGGTAATGGGATAGTCGTCGATCTTCGGGTCATGCGTCACGGCGACGAGCGCCGTATAGGCGTCCAGCGGACGATCCTTGAGGACATCCACCGGCCAATCCGCCGTCAGATCGGTCCCGAGGAACCGTTCCGGCGTGGCGAAAGCCGTGCGCGGATCGATGATTCGCACATCGAAGCCAGCAAGCGATGCCATCTGCGCCAGGACCTGACTGATGTGAACGGCGCCGATAATCACGATATGGGCCGGCGGCAGATGCACGTTAAGAAAGTATCGACGCCCATCGACCTCGATTGCCGTCGATTTCCCTGAGCGAAAGGCAGCCTCGATATCCGCTCGCAAGGAGGGTTCCACTGGCTCCCCCTCAAGGACAACGGCATCTCCTCCCTTTTCGAGATCAGTCAGCAGCATGGCGGCGCGGCGCGCCCGGCGCGCGTCATTCAGCCGCGCAAGATTTGCCGCATCCATCAACTGAGCCTTTCGACATAGACACGAATCCGGCCGCCGCAAGAAAGGCCGACGCGCCACGCCGTTTCATCCGCAACACCAAACTCGAGCATCTTCCCCTTACCGTCGGCGATCACATCAAGCGCCTCGGCGATAACGGCGCCCTCGACGCAGCCCCCCGATACGGAGCCTTCGAAATTGCCGTCTCGGTCGATCACGAGATGGCTTCCGGCCGGTCGTGGCGACGATCCCCACGTCTCGATGACCGTGGCAATCGCCACGTCTCGCCCGCTTTTTCTCCAGGCTTCCGCCGTCATTAACGGATCAAGGTCAAAAGATGTACCTGTCATGCGATGCCTTTCAATCTTTCGAGGTACCGGCGCGGGTCACATTCCGTCGATCGCGTTGCGCCGAGTGCTTCCGCGAGGTCGCTCAAGGATGATAGATTGTGTACCGGTCGGAATTCGTCAACATACGGCAGCATTGCGCGCACGCCACGCGCGCGCGGCTCGAAGCCGTCGAAGCGCAGCAGCGGATTGAGCCAGATCAGTCGCCGACACGAGCGATGCAACCTGTCCATTTCTGCCGCGAGCAGATCCGTTCCCTCGCGCTCCAGCCCGTCGGTGATCAACAGCACGACCGCGCCCTGCCCCAGCACACGGCGAGCCCACAGGCGATTGAACTCCCTCAGCGTCTCACCGATCCGCGTCCCACCGGACCAATCCCTTACCGCTGCCGCGCATTCATCCATCGCTTCGTCGGGATCCTTGTGCCGCATCTGGCGAGTGACATTCGTGAGGCGCGTTCCGAACAGGAAGGTATGAACCCTCCGGCGCTTCTCCGTTAGCACATGGAGAAAGTGCAGAAAGATGCGCGTGTACTGGCTCATCGAGCCGGAGATATCGGCGAGAACGACCAAGGGTGGCTGAACCTCGCGGATCTCGCGGTATCGCGGAAGAATGAGGCCGGCCCCGCTGCGCAATGCAGCCCGCATCGTCGCGCGCGCATCCACATGCGCGTGAGCATGCGATGGGCGGAAGCGCCGGGTCCGCACCTTGTCCAGAGGCAGCTGCAGTTTCGCAAGTGCCTTCTTGGCCGCGGCAATCTCCAACGCAGACATTTGGGCGAAGTCCATCCGCCGGAAGACTTCGTTGCCCGACATCGTAAAGCGCGCATCGATCTCGATATCAGGCTCGTCGCGCGGCGGCTTGTTGTCCCTTCGGTCGCCGAGCAAGGCGTCCGCGGCGCGGCTTTCGCCGGGCTTTGCCTTCTCCTTCTGGAGGGTTTCCGACGCCCTTGGCGACAGCATTGCGATCATCTTCTCGACAAGGTCCCGCGAGCGCCAAAAAAGGCGAAACGCCTCGTCGAAGACCGGCTTGTCTTCGTGCCGTTTGACGAAGACGGATGAGAGCGCGGCGTGAAATTCCTCACGCGACCCGATACCGATCGTCTCGACCGCCTCGATCGCATCAACGATCGCGGCCGGCCCGATCTTCATGCCGGCCTTCCGCAGTACCCTGGCAAAGAAGACGATATTATCGGCAAAACGACCGTCACCGACCGGAAGAGGCGGAAAGACAATCCCATCCTGTCGGCTTGTCGGTTCCATCCGTTATCCTGCCGCCTGCAGCTCGCCCCTGATATCCTCCAGGACTTTCGCACCGTCGCTACCCTGGATACGCGCGATGTCGTCCTGGTATTTCAGCAGTGTTCCGATCGTATCGGAAATCGTTTCCGGATCGAGCGCCAGGCGATCGAGTTCGGTCAGCGCTGTCGCCCAATCAATCGTCTCGGCTACGCCCGGGTTCTTGAAAAGATCCAGTGCCCGAAGCTTCTGTACATAGGCGACGATCTGCGCGGACAGAGCCGCATTACAGCCCGGCACCTTGCGGCGAATAATCTCCAGCTCCTGCGCGGCATCGGGATAATCGACCCAATGGTATAGGCAACGCCGCTTCAGCGCGTCGTGAACCTCACGCGTCCGGTTCGTGGTTATAATGACGATCGGTGGCTCGGCTGCACGGATAGTGCCGAGCTCGGGGATCGTCACCTGAAAATCAGAGAGAACCTCCAACAGAAAGGCCTCGAACGCTTCATCGGTGCGGTCGAGCTCGTCGATGAGGAAGACGGGCGCCCGCCCATCTGCGCTCGACAGAGCCTGCAACACCGGCCGGCGGATGAGGTATCGTTCGGAGAAGATGTCCGACTCTATCCTGTTCCTGTCGGCCAGCCCCGACGCTTCGGCCAGGCGGATTTCGAGCATCTGTGCCGGATAGTTCCATTCGTAGACAGCCGAAGCGATATCCAGTCCTTCGTAGCATTGCAGGCGGATCAGCGGCCGGCCGAGAGCTTTCGAGAGCACCTTTGCGATCTCGGTCTTGCCGACACCCGCCTCGCCTTCCAGAAAGAGAGGACGCTTCATCTTCAGGGCCAGGAAAAGCACTGTTCCAAGCGCCCGCCCCGCGAGATAATCCTGATCGCCCAGCATCGCGATCGTCTCATCGATCGACGATGGCAGCGGCGGATGAGTTTGATCCGGCATGTCTCCTCCCTTTTCAGGAGTTATAGCGTGTGGTAATCCCGGTTCATATAGACAAGCGCAGGCTTCGCCTCGTTGTACCTGACTGCCACGACCTCGCCGAAAATGATGTGGTGCGTCGACATTTCCTTGATTTCGCTCACGCGGCAATCGAAGGAGGCAAGCGCGTCGCGAAGGATAGGCGCGCCCGTTACCAGCTTGTCGAACACACCCGTCGCGAAGCGTTCGTCGTTGGTGAGCAGCGCGCGCCCCGAAAAAGCATCCGCAAGCGCTTGATGATGCGCGGCCAAGGTATTCAATGCAAAGATGCCGCTCCGAAAGAAGATGTCGTTCTTCGGATTACTGTTGTTCAGGCATACCAGTACGGTCGCAGGGCTATCGGATACCGAGCAAGCGGCAGTGATCGTCACGCCTCGGCGCTCCTCGCCGATCGCCGTCGTTACGAGCTGCACATGGCCGCCAAAGCGGCTCATCGCATCCCGGTAGAGGCGCGGGTCGATCGGTTGCTTGTTCAACAAAGGCATTCTCCATCCGGCGTTACCGGTTTTGCTGTTTTCTATAATATGAAGGTGATCGGTTACCTTTTCTACAAAAGCCAGGCGAAAAGCTTCCCAACCGTGCGTTTTTCTTTGACGATCGATGCCGGACGGATAAAAGAGCAGGACAAACGACACGGACCTGCGGCTTTTATGAATACTTTGCGTGGCCTAGCACTTCTGCCGATCCTGCTCCTTGCGGCCGGAGAATGCCATGCCGCCGGCCTCACGATTGGCGTTGTTGCGCCACAGACTGGCAACCTCGCGCCAATCGGAGCCCAGATCATTGCCGGTGCCACTGCCAGGATCCAGCAGGATGGCAACACGATCGTCACGGTCGCGGAGACTTGCGAGGAAAACAGCGGCGCGGCGATCGCTGACGCGTTGATCAATGCCAAGGTCCAGGTAGCCGTAGGCTTTCTCTGCAGCGAGACGCTCGAGGGCGCACTGCCAAAGCTGAAGGATGCCAATATCCCGGCGATTACCATCTCGGTGCGCTCACGCATCCTCATGGAAGACGCGCTAAAAAATGCCTGGCCGCTCTATCGAATGGCGCCGGCCGATGGCGCGGAAGCGGAGAAGATTATCGAGGTGATCGTACGGGAGTGGGCGGCCTCGCCGATCGCACTGGTCGAAGACGGCACTATCCATGGCCGGGAGCTTACGGAAGCGATCCGAAACGCGCTCGAGGAAAAAGGCCTCAAGCCGGTATTCACCGACACCTATCGACCGGGCCAGGAGCAGCAGGTTGCTCTTGTACGCCGCCTGAAGAAGGCCGGGGCGACAAAGGTATTTGTCGGCGGGGATCGCAGCGACGTTGCAGTGATCGCACGTGACGCAACGGCGGAAAAGATTCAACTCGATATCCTCGGTGGCGACGCCATGCGGGCTGCCAACCAACCGCTCGCGCTTGCCGATGGCGTTTACGCCGTTGCCCTGCCGGACTATGCGGCGCGGCCGGAAGCGAAGTCGGTTGTCGATGCGTTACGCGCCGGCGGCGTCGAGCCGGAGGGCTATGTACTGCCTGCTTATGCAGCTGTGGAAATCGCGACGAAGGCTGTCCAGGATGCCGGCGCTGATGATAGGCCGATCGCGCAGCATATCGGTGGCACCTCCTTCGAGACGATTATCGGAAAGATTGCTTTCAACGCCGGCCATGAATTGGCCGATAACCCCTACCGCCTGCTGCTATGGCACGCCGGTTCGTTCGTACTGCCAAGCGCTCCGATCGAATAGGCTTTGCCGCCGCTGCACGAGTTTTACGGAGAGACGTCAATGACCACGCCCATTCGCATCGCGCCATCCATCCTTGCCGCCGATTTTGCCAAACTGGGCCAGGAAGTCCGTGACGTGACCGCGGCTGGAGCCGATTGGATTCACCTCGACGTCATGGACGGTCACTTCGTCCCAAACATTTCCTTCGGCCCTGATGTGATCAAATCGCTGCGTTCCTATACGGACGCCGTTTTTGATTGCCATCTGATGATTGCACCTGCCGATCCTTACCTGGAGGCCTTCGCCAAGGCGGGCTGCGACCGCATTACCGTCCATGCAGAAGCCGGGCCGCATCTCCACCGGTCGCTTCAAACTGTGCGCAGCCTGGGCAAAAAGGCCGGCGTCACCCTCAATCCGGCCACGCCGCTTTCGGCACTAGAAAATGTCCTCGACGACGTCGACCTCATCCTTATCATGTCGGTAAACCCCGGATTTGGCGGACAGAAATTCATTCCCGCGATGGCGGACAAGATTGCCGCCGCGCGGTCACTCATCGGTGATAGGCCGATCGATCTCGAAGTCGATGGTGGAGTAACAGTCGAAACGGCGCCGATCGTCGGCAAAGCTGGCGCCAATGTTCTCGTCGCAGGTTCGGCGATCTTCAAGGGCGGCTCGGTCGAGGCCTACAAGGCGGCCATCAGCGCCTTGCGCAGTGCCGCCGAAGGTCAGTCCAAGTCGTGATGAAAGCAGGCCGTCCTTGATCTCCGAGCGGCTCAAGGCGGCGCGCCCGCCTCTCCCCGATCTATTCGCAGGCGCAGTGCTCTGGGGCACGCAGATGCTCGCGTCCGCGATGGCCGCGCTCTGTTTCAGAAACGGAATGGAGACGGCACATCTCCGCGACCTCGCGCTACTCTATTTCACAGGCGGATTGCTGGCTTGGCCATTCATGTTGCCATTGGGTCGATTCCTTGCGCACCGACGCTCGCCGGAGACGCGTTTTGCAGCCTTCTTCCTGACACTTGCTGCCGGGACGATCCTGATGACCGCCTTTCTATTCGCCATGGACTACCGGGTCTTCTACTCGGCGTGGCACGCTTCTTTTGGATCCCTGACGTGGGTGTTTCAATTCGTCTTCACCGGTGCCAGTGCAGTCTATCAGTTCGCCGTCCTTGGAATTCGCCTGTTTCTTCCGCTCGGCCTTCTCTGCCTTTTCGGCACTAGTGTTGCGCTTGCTAAACGCATGCGTTGAGATTGCCGCCTGTCTTTGATACAGGGGCGCCAGCATTTCCTTATGAACGAAAGCAGGAAGCCATGATCCCGCGCTATTCCCGGCCAGAGATGGTCGCCATCTGGTCGCCCGAAACCAAATTCCGCATCTGGTTCGAGATCGAGGCTCACGCCTGCGATGCGCTCGCCGAACTGGGTGTCATCCCGAAATCGGCTGCGAAGACGATCTGGGAACGAGGCGGCGCCGCCACGTTCGACGTTGCGCGGATCGATGAAATCGAGGCCGTCACCAAGCACGATGTCATTGCCTTCCTGACGCACCTTTCAGAGATCGTCGGTCCCGATGCGCGTTTCGTCCACCAGGGCATGACGTCTTCTGACGTTCTCGACACCACATTCAACATCCAACTCGTCCGCGCAGCCGACATCCTGCTCGCCGACATGGATCGTCTGCTCGCCGCTCTCAAGGCACGCGCCTTCGAACACAAGGACACCGTCCGCATCGGTCGCAGCCACGGCATTCATGCCGAGCCGACTACGATGGGCCTGACGCTCGCGCGCTTCTACGCCGAGATGAGCCGCAACCGCGCCCGCCTGCTGGCCGCGCGTGCCGAAATCGCCACCGGTGCGGTCTCCGGCGCTGTCGGCACTTTCGCCAATATCGACCCGCGCGTCGAGGAACATGTCTGCGCCAAGCTCGGCCTGGTGCCGGAGCCGGTTTCGACGCAGGTCATTCCGCGCGACCGGCATGCGATGTTCTTCGCCATCCTCGGCGTCATTGCCTCTTCGATCGAAAACGTCGCGATCGAGATTCGCCATATGCAGCGCACGGAAGTCCTGGAAGCTGAGGAATACTTCTCGCCCGGCCAGAAGGGCTCTTCGGCCATGCCGCACAAGCGTAACCCGGTCCTGACTGAAAACCTGACCGGTCTGGCGCGCCTGGTGCGCATGTCGGTCGTTCCCGCCATGGAGAACGTCGCCCTGTGGCATGAGCGCGATATCAGCCATTCGAGCGTCGAGCGCGGCATCGGGCCCGACACGACGATCACGCTCGACTTTGCCCTCAACCGTTTGGCCGGCGTCATCGAGAAGCTCGTGGTCTATCCCGACAACATGATGAAGAACCTCGACAAGTTCCGTGGCCTCGTGCATTCGCAGCGCGTGCTTCTGGCGCTGACACAGGCAGGCGTTTCCCGCGAGGATGCCTACCGGCTCGTCCAGCGAAACGCCATGAAGGTGTGGGAACAGGGCAAGGATTTCCTGGAGGAGCTGCTTGCCGACTCCGAGGTCCGTGCCGCGCTCTCCGAAGAGGAAATCCGCGAGAAATTCGACCTTGGCTATCATACCAAGCACGTTGATACGATCTTCCGGCGCGTCTTCGGCGCTGCCTAAGCTGGATTACCGAGACGGCGCCTTCACGGGCGCCGTTTTACGCTTCGTCTTCTTGAGCCTTGCCGACGCGCTCGCCTCGCCTCCACCATTTTGACCGTTGGACGCTTTTGACGACCGTTGATTGCGAACGCCTTTCGCCGCCTTGGCAACGAGGCGATCGAGATGTTGGAGGTCCTCGTCGTCAAGATGCTCGATGCCGATGAAGCGGTTTTCCGCGTGGCTGGTGAGTATGATTTCGTTGAGTTTGGCCTGCACCGCCCGAGCATCCCGCGTCTGCGCGTTCTGAAGCACGAACACCATCAGGAAGGTAATGATGGTCGTTCCGGTGTTGATGACCAGTTGCCAAGTCTCGGAGAAATCGAAGACCGGGCCTGTCCCTGCCCATACCGCGACGAGTACGACCGCCAGCACGAACGTGGCGGGCCTGCCTGCCCATTCAGAAGTCCTGCTGGCAAAGCGGGTAAACAGATGCTGCGGCGTTGCCATGTATAACCTCCCTCGGTATTCGCCTCAGCGAAACTCCCAGGGAGGTGTTGCAGTTCCCGGCGCCCTGACTGTCAGACCACTGGCGGTGCCACAAGCTTCCTATACAGGTGCCAACTGGCATGCCCCAGGATCGGCATCACCAACGCCAACCCGACAAAGAGCGGGATGGTGCCGACGATGAGAGAAACGGCAATGATCAGCCCCCAGCAGAAGACGGGGATCGGGTTGGCGACGGTCGCTCTGACCGATGTCTCCATCGCGCAGACGAGACCGACATCCCGATCCAGCAACAACGGGAAGGTGACGACGGTCGTGGCCAACACGATAATAGCAAAGCCCAGACCAAGCACGTGTCCCCAAATGATCAACTGCAACCCTGCAGCCGTGCCGAAGATCTCTGAGAGGAAGAGCGAGATCGATCGCGGGAAAACGTCGCCGAACACGTTGGCATAGAGCGTCTGCGCAGCGACAAGCCAGACGACGAAGAAGCCAAACAGCAACAATCCGCCAGCAATGATCGATGGAAACGCTGGCGATCCTGTTACCTCGAGCGCGTGCCTCCACGAGGTATCCATGCCAGCTTCGCGCCTGCGACTGATCTCATAGAGCCCGATCGCGGCGATAGGGCCGATCAGTGCAAAGCCCGATACCAGCGGAAAAATCATCGGCAGGAGGTTAGCACTTGACGTCGCGACAGCGAGAAAAATGCCGGCAATCGGATACATCAGGCACAAAAATACATAGTGGGATGGTTTTTCACGAAAATCGTCGAGGCCGCGCCGTAGCGCATCAAAGACATCCGAAACGCTGATCTTGTTGACGACCGGGCGTGTGTAGACATCGCTTGCACCCGACATAACATGGAATGCCGTCATGGCTTTCTCCTCCTCAGCCAAGATAGCCGGCAGCGAAAGGATCGGCGACAACGCCGATACGAGACGCAACCGGCACTGCCAAAAACATAACAAATTTCAGAGGCCTTGTCCCACCCTCCCTTGACATCGCCGTCAAGCTTTCTCACATCCGCGCCATCATGAAAGCTTCAGACGCCGAAATCCTCATCATTCCCGGTTATACGAATTCCGGCCCCGATCATTGGCAAAGCCGCTGGGAGGCCAAGCTCAGCACGGCTCGTCGTGTCGAACAGGCAGAATGGTCGAAGCCGGTCCGCGACGATTGGGTTCAGCGGATCGCCGAGGAGGTGAACGCTGCCACGCGACCGGTGGTGCTGGTTGCGCATTCGCTTGGCATTCCATCGGCGATCCATGCAATTCCCCATTTTCGCAACAAGATAGCCGGGGCATTCTTCGTTGCACCGCCCGATGTCGCCAATCCGGCAATACGGCCGAAGCACCTGATGACATTCGGCCCGTACCCGCGGGATCCACTTCCCTTCCCGACAATCACGATCGCCAGCCGCAACGATCCCTTCGGCAGCTACGAGCACGCCGATGACATCGCTGCAAGCTGGGGATCCCTCCTCATTGACGCTGGTGAGGCCGGCCATATCAACACCGAGTCCGGCCACGGGCCTTGGCCGGAAGGAACAATGGTGTTTGCCCAATTCCTTGGCCGTTTGAAGCCGTAATACCGGACGCTTTGGCAGAACCGCAATTCACAGTCGGGCATTGCATCGCCGCGCCCAGCACGGGAACGCTCGGGCGGTTTTAGCTGAGCAATCGGCTAGTCACCCTCTCCGCGAATGAAGAGAACGCCCGCCAGGCCCACAAGAACGATGCATTGCAGTATGAACATCGGCCATTCTGGAGACATCGCATTCCCTCCGCCAATTGGGGCGATATAGGGCACCACTGCACAAGTGAATGGGCATTGTCGAACCTTGTCTGCGCCCCTCAGGCTACGCAGGGCGGAACGCACAACCAAGTAATTGTTTTTACGTGGATATTATTTTTATGGCATTAAGGGCTGTTTAATTCAATGCATCCAAAATATACACGCGCCAGGAGAGCGAGTACGCAGATTGAAACGATCGACACCCGGCAACCGGGGCAAACCGAAGACCAAGCTTCATGCGACCGGGCTCGACGACCACGCGCCCCCAATAAATAGCGCCGAACTCTCGGAGCGCGAGAGTCGCTGGAACTACGCTCTTGTCGGGTCCGGCCTCGGCGTCTGGGACCACGATCTTCGTCTTGGCAAGCGTTACTATTCCGATACCTGGAAGACCATGCGTGGCATGGCGCCCGATGAGGATGCCGACGGGGATTATGACACTTGGATTGAACTCATCCACCCCGATGATCGGGAATTCGTCGTAAGGGCGATCGATCGTCAGAATGCAGGCGATCCGGACTATCAGATTTTCGTGTATCGCGAGCGCCACAGGGACGGCCACTGGATCTGGATCGAATGCCGTGGTGCTTGTGTCGAATGGGACGAAAATGGCGCCCCTGCCCGCCTCGTCGGCACCGATACCGACATCACCGAGCGCAAGGAGGCGGAGGAGCGGCTGGCGCACGTGTCGCGACGCCTCGATCTCGCGCTTGATATCTCCAATATCGGCGTCTTCGAGGCCGACATCGAGAATGGCACTGTCGATTGGGACGACCGTCTTCTGGCGATCTACGGCATTACTGGGACGTCGCCAGCCACCACGGGCGATGCCTGGGAGGCTTCGCTGCATCCCAATGACAGGGAACGTGTGCTAGCGACCATCAACGAGAGCATCGCTGACAACACCGATTTTGAGCACGAATTCCGCATCATCCGGCAGGACGGCATCGAGCGCGTCATCCGCGCAAAGGCGGCATTTTTTCTCGACAGCGACGGACGCCGCAAGCTGATCGGTGCGAATTGGGATGTCACTGCCGAAGTCCGGCTCAATAACGAGTTGCAGCGCGCCAAGGATCTCGCCGAAGCCCGCAATAGGGAGCTCGAAAGCGCCAAGGAAAACATCGAGCACCTGGCGCTGCATGATTACCTCACCAACTTACCCAATCGCCGATACCTGGATCGCATGCTGGACGAGCGTTCCGCCGAATGTCGCCGGACCGGCCTGACGCTCGCGATCCTCCATATCGATCTCGATCGCTTCAAGCAGATCAACGATACGCTCGGCCACCGTGCCGGCGACGCGATGCTGAAGCACGTTGCGCAGGTCCTGAAAAGGAACGTCCGTTCCACTGATTTCGTCGCTCGTATTGGTGGCGACGAGTTCGTGGTCCTGTGTACCCTCGACGTCACACCAAGGAAGATCTCTAATCTGGCCGAACGCATCATCCGCGAGCTCTGCAAGCCTATTCGCTACGAGGGCCATGATTGCCGTTTCGGCGCAAGTATAGGAATCGCCACGGGGGACGGTCCGGCGCTGGATGCCAAGCAACTTCTGCTAAATGCCGATATCGCGCTCTACCGTGCAAAGAGCGGCGGACGCAATCGCCACGAATTCTTCTCGACCGATGAGCGCCGCCGCATCATCGCCAGCAAGCGACTGGCCGACGAAATCCTGCTGGGCCTGGAACGCGGCGAGTTTATTCCGTTCTACCAGTTGCAGTTCCAGGCGCGAACGCTCGAGGTTGCCGGCGTCGAGACGCTGGCGCGTTGGCAGCACCGCGAACACGGTTTGCTGGCCCCCGATCGCTTCCTCGCGATTGCCGAAGATCTGGATGTTGTCTCGACGATCGACGGTCTTATCCTCGAGCAGGCACTGGCGGATCGCCAGCGATGGGAGGATGAAGGGCTTCGCATCCCGAAGATCGCAGTCAACGTCTCGTCTCGTCGCCTCGCCGATCCGAACCTTGCGAAGAAGCTTCGCGGACTGAAGATCGAGCCTCGCACGATCTCCTTCGAACTGCTTGAATCGATCTCGCTGGACGATTGCGATGATGCCGTGACCGCCAATCTCCGGCAGCTACGCCGCCTCGGCATCGATATCGAGATCGATGACTTCGGCACGGGCCACGCGTCGATTGTTAGCCTTTTGAAGCTGAGCCCGAAGACCTTGAAAATCGACCGCGAGCTGATCCGCATGCTGCCCCACTCGGCAGAGCAGCGGAAGCTCGTCCGTTCGATCATCGACATCGGTCGTTCGCTGAACATTCTCGTCACGGCTGAGGGGGTGGAGACGATGGACCACGTCCGAATCCTCTGCGACCTCGGTTGCGACATGCTCCAGGGCTACGCGCTGGCCCGCCCGATGCCCGCACTGCAGATAGCGCCCTTTGTACGCGCTGCGTCCTGGCGGGGCGTGGAAGGCCCTGCCCGCGGCCTGCAACAGGACCTGCGCAAGTCGATCAACAGCTCCCGCCAAAGATAAAGGCCTGCATGACTCCGCCGAGACGGACGGCTCACATTCCGTTGATCGCAAAAAACCTGTAAACTGCTTCGCAGAAAGTCTTCGATTCTCTTAGCGGCACTCCGGCAATCCCGGATTCCGGGGAAGGAGTGACAGGCGGATTGTGAAACCCTCGCTTTTCCTTTAAGGGGACGCCACGAGATCGATCCACTCGCGCTATCCCAAGAGCGCCAACGATAGAGAACAATTGCAATGAACCGTCGCCGCCGTATTTACGAGGGCAAGGCCAAGATTCTGTATGAGGGCCCGGAACCGGGCACGCTGATCCAGTTCTTCAAAGACGATGCCACCGCCTTCAACAAGAAAAAGCACGAAGTCATCGATGGCAAGGGCGTTCTGAACAACCGCATTTCGGAATACATTTTCAGCCATCTGAACAAGATCGGAATTCCGACGCATTTTATTCGTCGCCTCAACATGCGCGAGCAGTTGATCCGCGAAGTCGAAATGATCCCGCTTGAGATCGTTGTACGCAACGTTGCCGCCGGCTCGCTGTCCAAGCGCCTTGGCATCGAGGAAGGCGTGGTGCTGCCACGCTCGATCATCGAGTTCTATTATAAGTCCGACGCGCTCGACGATCCGATGGTTTCCGAGGAGCACATCACGGCATTTGGCTGGGCGAACCCCGCCGAACTCGATGATATCATGGCGCTTGCCATTCGCGTCAACGACTTCATGACCGGTCTTTTCCTCGGCGTCGGCATCCAGCTTGTCGACTTCAAGATCGAATGCGGTCGCCTGTACGAAGGCGACATGATGCGCATCATCCTGGCCGATGAGATTTCGCCGGACTCCTGCCGTCTCTGGGATATCGATACCCGTGAAAAGATGGACAAGGACCGCTTCCGCCGTGACATGGGTGGACTTCTCGAAGCCTACTCAGAAGTTGCGCGCCGCCTCGGCATCATCAACGAGAACGAGCCTGTGCGCGGCACCGGCCCAGTGCTCGTAAAGTAAGACTATCAGGCAAAGCAAGACAGGGAAGATAAAGTGATCAAGGCTCGTGTAACCGTCACGCTGAAGAACGGCGTTCTCGATCCGCAGGGCAAGGCGATCGAGGGCGCTCTCGGTGCTCTCGGCTTCGATGGAGTCGGCCATGTCCGGCAGGGCAAGGTTTTCGACGTCGAACTCGAAGGCGCTGACAAGGCGAAAGCGGAGAGCGATCTCAAGGCAATGTGTGAGAAACTCCTCGCAAATACGGTGATCGAGAACTATAATATTTTCGTCGACTAATCTTGGTCGTGGAGCGCACTCGATGGCTGAATTGACGCAAGAGCTCATGCTTGAGTTGTTGACGAAGATGAACGAGCACATCGATACGCTGGATGCGTCGCTTGACGAGATCCGAAGCGAAATGCATTGCATGCGCGACACGATGACCACGATGGAGCAGGAAATACACAGTATTTACGGTGTCCTCGGTCGGCACGAAGGCCGGCTGGAGCGTATTGAAAAGCGTCTCGTACTCAGAGAACTTGCAGAAGCACAAACAAGGTTTTAGCCGCACTCATGAAATCAGCCGTCGTTCAACTTCCGGGTCTCAATCGCGATCGAGACATGATCGCAGCACTGACGAAAATCTCCGGTCACGCGCCGGTGACCATCTGGCAAACGGAGACGGATATTCCGGACGTCGACCTGATCGTCATCCCCGGCGGCTTTTCCTATGGCGACTACCTCCGGTGCGGCGCTATCGCAGCGCGCATGCCGGTCATGCAGGCAATCATCGAAAAGGCAAACAAGGGCGTCAAGGTTCTCGGCGTTTGTAACGGGTTCCAGATCCTGCTCGAGGCAGGTCTGCTTCCTGGCGCGCTGATGCGCAATGCCTCGCTCAAATTCGTCTGCCGCGAGATCAAGCTCGAAGTCGTCAACGCCGACACCGATTTCACCCGCGCCTATTCCAAGGGTCAGATCATTCGCAGCCCAGTCGCCCATCACGACGGCAACTACTTCGCCGACGCCGAGACCCTGGCAAAGATCGAAGGCAGCGGCCAGGTCGTATTCCGCTATGCGGAAGGCACCAACCCGAACGGCTCGATCAACGATATTGCCGCGGTCATGAACGATAAGGGCAACGTCCTCGGCATGATGCCGCATCCCGAAAACCTCATCGAAGCAGCGCATGGCGGTTCCGACGGCCGCGGTCTGTTCGCATCCGCCCTCGAGGTAATCGCAGCTTAACCTTCGGCACGTAAGAGGCCATTCATCCGGTCCATTGGAGCAAGTTGATGCGTCCTCGCCTTTCGACGACACGTGTTCTCGCGATTGCCGCAACGGCGGCGCTGGTCGCGTCCTGCCAATCGAACACGCCCGCGAAGGGTCCTGACCGCAGCGCGCTGTCCACCATGGAGCGCGTTGCTCTCGGTGCGAACGCCTGCTGGTTCAAGTCGGGCGACGCGGCCTTTGCCGCATACAGGTTGGCGCCGGAGTTGAATTCCTTCTCCGGTCGTCCGCGCATTCTCGTCGTGCACAAGGGAAGCCCCGAAAGCCGCCCATTGCTCGTTGTTCAGGCAGAGGGCAATCCCTCCAAGCTCGATGCCTTCGGTCCGATGATGCAAGGCGCCACCGGACCGCGGATCGCCAAGGATGTCACCCGCTGGGCCTCCGGCGGCAAGGCTTGCGGCTGATCAGTCCCAAAAGAACGACTTGCTGGCCTCCTTATTCGCCTCGGCGCGCGTGACGCCAATGTCCAGCAGTTCGGCGTCCGTCAGATCACGCAACACCCTGCGGCTCTCTCGCTTCTGATGCCACGATGTTAGTCGTTGCAATGCGGACACCAGCAAAGTGCGCGGCACACGGCGAGAGTCTTGCTGAATGCGGCATTGTATCGATTGCACCTTAGCAGGAAGCGGTGCAATCCGGAGCTCGTTCTCTGGAACGGCGGACATTTCATTCTCCACGTGGATTGTGTCTGTAATTCAGATAATCTTGACGGACGAAGGGTGACAATATAGAGAATTGTCATCATGACAAATTGGCTCCCAGACGTTTCGCGCGGTTTCGGCCCGGTTTACCTCCGAATTGCGGACAGCATTGAATCAGCCATTGCCGCAGGTACATTGCCCGCTGGCAGCAAGTTGCCGCCGCAGCGAAACCTTGCCTACGACATAGGCGTGACAATCGGGACAATCGGCCGGGCCTATGCGCTGGTGCACGAACGCGGCCTCGTCGCGGGAGAAGTCGGCCGCGGCACATATGTCCTGGATCGCGCCGAGACGGCACCCGGCAATCAGCCGGACCCACTGACCATCGCGCTCGGCGGCACGCGTCCGATCGATGCGCCGGCCGGCAAGATACGCTTTGACACCACCGCGGCTCCGGACCTCGGCCAGGGCAAGATCATCGGCAGCGTGCTCGCCGGAATCGGCGAGGAGCAGCTTTCCGAGATTTCGTCCTATTCCCGTGTTTTCCCGCAAAATTGGTACGAGGCAGGGCGGCGCTGGCTCGCCAGGAACGATTGGACGCCCGACACCGAAAACATCGTCCCTACCCTCGGCGCGCACGCGGCGGCGGTCTCGGTGATTTCGGCCGTGTCGTCGCCCGGTGACAAGATCGTATTTGAAGATTTGAGCTATACGCAGGTCAGCCGCAGCGCCCGCATTCTTGGTCGCCGTACGATCACCGTCGACTCCGACGAGAACGGCGTAATCCCCGATGACTTCGAGCGCTTGTGTCTTCAGCAGCATCCCAAGCTCGCGTTCCTCATGCCGACCGCGCACAATCCCACCCTGGCTACGATGCCTTACGAGCGGCGGGTACGGATCGCGGAGATTGCACGCAGGCATGGCGTCTGGCTGATAGAGGACGATCTCTACGGTGGCATGACTGGCGACGAAAATCCCCTGCAGGCGTCGCTCGCGCCCGATCGCACCTTCCTGATCAGTGGCCTTTCAAAGTCCGTGGCTGCCGGAGTGCGCGGCGGCTGGGTCGCCTGCCCGCCGCATTTTGCGCAGCGGATCAAGGTAACGCACAAGATGATTACGGGCGGGCTGCCTTTCATTCTGGCCGAGGCTTGCGCGCGTCTCGTTCAGAGCGGCCAAGCACACGAAATCCGCAAGGCAAGCACGGCCGAACTGGCCATCCGCGAGCGCCTCGCACGGCAACAACTACAGGGATACGATTTTGTGTCCCATCCGCATGTTCCCTTCCTCTGGCTGAAGCTGCCCGATCCCTGGCTCTCGGGAACCTTCAAGAACGCCGCCTATAGAGATGGCGTGCTGATCGATGACGAGGACGAGTTCAAGGCCGCTCGCGCCGAGAAAGTTTATCACCGCGTGCGGATAGGCTTCTCGTCCCCCAGAAACCGTGACGATCTGGTTGCAGGATTGATGACTTTGAGACGCCTACTAGAAAGCGGCGGCGCCGGCTATGATGGTGAGATTTGAAGCGACGGCAGATCGGCCGCAGACCAGCGACAAAGCAACGTCGGTCGGCAAAAATGCTTTACCCCCAATGATCGATGGTGCGTAATTCGGATTACGCGCGCCGGCATCCAGGTCGGCTACAAGTTTTGAGCTGGCACGATAGTCGCCTTTTGGTGCCTGCTGTCTGTTAACAGCGGGCATTTTCCTATCGCGCGTTTCATTCACTTAGGCTAAAGACACCGCAATCGCGCAACGGCAGGGACTTCCGAGAGCTCATGACCATTTCCAATACCCGCCCGATCACCCCCGAACTGATTGCCGCCCACGGCCTGAAGCCAGACGAGTATCAGCGGATCTTGAGCCTGATCGGACGCGAACCGACTTTCACCGAGCTCGGCATCTTTTCGGCCATGTGGAACGAGCACTGCTCTTACAAATCCTCCAAGAAGTGGCTGCGTACGCTGCCGACCAAAGGCCCGCGCGTCATTCAGGGCCCCGGTGAAAATGCCGGTGTTGTCGATATCGATGACGGCGACTGCGTAGTCTTCAAGATGGAGAGCCACAACCACCCGTCCTACATCGAGCCATATCAGGGCGCGGCCACAGGCGTCGGGGGCATTCTGCGCGACGTCTTCACCATGGGTGCACGCCCGATCGCAGCAATGAATGCGCTGCGTTTCGGCGAGCCGGACCATCCGAAGACCCGTCACCTAGTCTCCGGTGTCGTCTCGGGCGTCGGCGGTTATGGAAACTCCTTCGGCGTTCCGACGGTAGGCGGCGAAGTCGAGTTCGACGCCCGTTATAACGGCAATATCCTGGTCAACGCCTTCGCGGCTGGCCTGGCCAAGTCGAATGCCATATTCCTCTCGGAAGCCAAGGGCGTCGGCTTGCCGGTCGTCTATCTCGGCGCAAAGACGGGCCGCGACGGCGTCGGCGGTGCGACCATGGCCTCGGCCGAATTCGATGAGTCCATCGAGGAAAAGCGTCCGACCGTCCAGGTCGGCGACCCCTTCACCGAAAAGTGCCTGCTGGAAGCCTGCCTCGAGCTGATGCAGACCGGCGCCGTCATCGCCATCCAAGACATGGGTGCTGCCGGCCTCACCTGCTCGGCCGTCGAAATGGGTGCAAAGGGCGATCTCGGCATTCTGCTCGATCTCGATACCGTGCCGGTGCGCGAAGAGCAGATGACCGCCTACGAAATGATGCTGTCCGAAAGCCAGGAGCGCATGCTCATGGTTCTGGAGCCGGAAAAGGAAGCCGTGGCGAAGGCGATCTTCATCAAGTGGGGCCTGGATTTTGCGATCGTCGGCAAGACCACCGACGACCTGCGCTTCCGCGTTATCCATCAGGGCGAAGAAGTCGCCAACCTGCCGATCAAGGATCTCGGCGACCAGGCGCCGGAATATGATCGTCCGTGGCGAGAATCGGACAAGCGTGCGCCGCTGCCCGCGAACCTCGTTGCCGCACCGGCAGACTACGGCCAGGCGCTGTTGCAGCTCGTTGGCTCTCCCAATCAATCGAGCCGCCGTTGGGTTTACGAACAGTACGATACCCTGATCCAGGGCAACTCACTCCAGCTTCCGGGAGGTGATGCAGGCGTCGTTCGCGTCGAGAACCATCCGACCAAGGCTCTTGCATTCTCGTCCGATGTGACGCCGCGCTATGTCGAGGCCGATCCGTTCGAGGGCGGCAAGCAGGCAGTCGCAGAATGCTGGCGCAACATCACGGCGACCGGCGCAGAGCCGCTGGCGGCGACCGACAACCTGAACTTCGGCAACCCTGAAAAGCCGGAAATCATGGGCCAGTTCGTTCAGGCCGTGAAAGGCATCGGCGAAGCCTGCCGCGTCCTCGACTTCCCCATCGTGTCGGGGAACGTCTCACTCTACAATGAAACCAACGGCGTTGCGATCCTGCCGACACCGACGATCGCTGGCGTCGGCCTTCTGCCCGACTGGAAGAAGATGGCGCGCATCGGCAGCGCCTCGAATGGCGATAAGGTAATCATGATCGGTACGGACGGCAGCCATCTCGGTTCGTCGGCCTATCTGCGCGATGTCGTCGGCAGCACTGAAGGCCCCGCTCCCGAGGTCGATCTCCTCGCGGAGCGCCGTAACGGCAACTTCGTCCGCTCGGTCATCCGAAACGGCCAGGCAACGAGCTGCCACGATATCTCTTCCGGCGGCCTCGTTCTGGCTCTCGCCGAAATGGCGATGGCGTCAGGCAAGGGCCTTAACATCGATCTTCATGAAAGCAAAGGCGCACCGCACGCGCTCCTATTCGGCGAAGATCAGGCCCGCTACGTGCTGACGGTGCCAGCGGATGTTGCCAATTTCGTCTGCGCCAACGCCGAAGGTGCGGGTGTACCTTTCCGCCGCCTCGGCACTGTCGAAGGTGAAAGCCTCGTGATTGACGATCTGCTGTCGCTGCCGATTCAGCAATTGCGCGACGCCCATGAATCATGGTTCCCTGATTACATGGAAGGCCATGGCACACTGGCTGCCACGGAATAATGCGCAAGGAGTAACGATCATGCCTATGAAACCCGGTGATATCGAAGACATGATCAGGGCCGGCATCCCCGGCGCCAAGGTGACCATCCGCGATCTTGCCGGCGACGGCGATCATTATGCGGCTGAGGTGGTAGCGGAAGCTTTTCGCGGCAAGAGCCGCGTGCAGCAGCATCAGATGGTCTACGAAGCCCTGAAGGGCAACATGGGTGGCATACTGCATGCCCTGGCGCTGCAGACATCGGCACCTGAGTGATATCGAACGCAAATGCCCGGTTAGAAGCCGGGCATTGCGTTATAGGCGTCTGCAGCAAAGACCATGTCCGAGCGTGGGCCGGCGGTTAGCAGCGTGAAGTCGAAGGGCGCCCGCAGGTCTGGCCCCAGGACATACTGCCGATGCACGCGCAGGAAATCCTTCTTGATCTTCTTATAGTGCTCGATAGTCAGCATATGCTTCACGCGAATGAAGATCATCTTCGCAGGCCGTGCATCTCCATGTCCACAAACCGCCACGACCGGCACCTTGTAGAAATGAATGGCGTCGGTCAGACAGTGCACATCAAGCCAGTTGACGCTGTCGCATCGCGCGATCAGGCCGACCCGTGACCGCAACACGTGCGCGGGTCGCAACAATGCGCATTGCAGGATTGCCGAGCCGAGCGTTGCAAAGATCACCTTCTTGCCGGCAAAAACATCAGGATCCCGTTCGAGCAGGAGGCCAACGACGTGGGCGGCGACGCTGGATCCCATACTGTGAGATGAGATCACATACTCCTGCGCAGGTTCCGACAGGGCGGTCTGCGCGGCCGTGGCACAGCGATCTAGCCACTGGTTGAATGCCGCATCGCTCGTCCGGGCAAGAGCGACCGCCATCCGCCAGTCAGCGAAGAGATGCAGCGTGTAGAAGCGCTCCGCGAAAGGCAGAAACACGAAGACGAAGAAACACAATGCCAACGCCGTGCTCCACAGGAGATGAAAAGCGGGCAACTCCATTTCGAGTGGTATCACGGCGATGATGGCGCTAAGCGAAAAGCCGAGTATCATCATCAGGAACGGAAAGACGAAGAACAGCCCGAATCGCCAAGCGTGCCTGAAGTAGCCGGCCATCCCGCCATGGAGGATGACCTGCAGAGCACTACGAAAGCCCGCCAGAATTTGCGCAGGTATGCTGCGTGATCGAAGCTGCTCCACCAAAGCATTGTGGTCGAAGATATGGATGTGGCTGTTGGTTTCCCATCCGTCAATACCCGCCTTCACCCTGAACGCCGTCGACGCCGGTCCGTCGTCCGGCTCGCCTGTCAGCACGGAGAAATTCCAGGTCGCTGCACTTTGTTTTGCGGATCGTTCATAGCGCGCCCTGTGAGCACGCCCATCAAGTGGCTCGAACCCCGGAAAATGGAGAACGACCCGTTTCGAAATCAATGTCATTATTTTCTTTCTGGCCGCGCACGGCAGGAAATTGCTGCGCCGCAATCGGCGAGAATTGTGGCAAAATCCGGGTGAATTCCTTGCCATAACCGGCAATGCGCGCGCGAGACTAAGCCGCTCCTGAACCAGGCGTAACGCAAGCGCAACAATGCGCCGTCCGCAAACCGATAGGGCGCTCTTTTTTTGGCTCGGCCTGCTGGAATTCCGCGGATCACATGCTATCTAAGCTTAACGATTGAAACGGCGGGCCTTTAACTCGCCTGTGGAAAGGATTAGTCCCTATGAGCGGTATCAACGAATTCATCGACAACGAAATCAAGAGCAACGACGTCGTCCTCTTCATGAAGGGCACGCCGCAGTTTCCGCAGTGTGGATTCTCCGGCCAGGTCGTGCAGATTCTCGATTACATCGGCGTCGACTACAAGGGCATCAACGTGCTCGCTGACTCTGAGATCCGCCAGGGCATCAAGGATTACTCCAACTGGCCGACGATCCCGCAGCTCTACGTGAAGGGCGAGTTCATCGGCGGTTGCGACATCGTCCGGGAAATGTTCCAGGCCGGCGAGTTGCAGCAGCACCTGCAGGAACATGGCGTGACCGTTCGCGGCGCCGCCTGACCTGTTCGGTCACCGGGCGTCCGCCCGGTTTCCATATCTTGCATTTTGAGTCCGAGGCGCTGTGCTGAACAGCGCCTTGGCCCGTTTATGGGAATTTCATTGTGACAGATTCATCACAAACCGTGCACGCGGGCCAATTGCCCATGGGCAAAGGGGAATTCATTGCGCTCGCCGCCTTCTTGATGGCGGTCAATTCGCTCGCGATCGACATCATGTTGCCGGCACTGCAGCAGATCGGCGCAAGCCTTGGCGTCGAAAGCGAAAATCACCGTCAGTTCGTCGTTTCCGCCTATCTGCTGGGCTTCGGCTCGGCTCAGCTCTTCTACGGCCCTCTCTCCGACCGCTTCGGCCGCCGTCTGCCGCTGTTGATCGGCCTTGTCATCTATATCTGTTCTGCGCTGGGGATCGCACTGGTACCGTCCTTTGCGGGCCTTCTCGCACTTCGCTTCATTCAGGGCATTGGTTCCGCAGCGACGCGCGTCATCACCATCTCCATCGTCCGTGATATCTACGGCGGCCGGCAGATGGCAGAGGTCATGTCCCTGATCATGATGGTCTTCATGATCGTTCCCGTCATCGCGCCGGGCAGCGGCCAGATCATCATGTTCTTCGGCAGCTGGCATCTGATCTTCGTGTTCATCGCCGTCCTGGCCGCTTTGATCTCGGTTTGGGCCTATATCCGCCTTCCCGAAACCTTGCGTCCCGCGAATGTCCGCCCGTTCACCGCACGCTCGGTGATCGGTGGCTTCAAGCTGGTTCTCACGAACCGCATCGCCCTCTGCTACACGATTGCCACCACCTTCATCTTCGGTTCGCTTTTCGGCTTCATCAATTCCGCGCAGCAGATATACGTCGGCATCTACGAGCTGGGGGTCTACTTCCCCTTCGCCTTTGCCGGCGTCGCTGTCTTCATGTCGCTTTCGTCATTCCTCAACGCGCGGCTTGTTGGCAGGTTCGGGATGCGGCGGTTGTCGCATGGCGCGTTGGTCGGCTTTATCACCGTCAACACCATCTGGCTCGCAGCCCTCGTTCTTGGGCCGCAACCGATGCCCTTTGCGTTTTTCATCTGCTTCTTCGGTGTGGCCATGTTCCAGTTCGGCTGGATCGGCTCCAACTTCAACTCGCTTGCCATGGAGCCGCTCGGCCACGTCGCGGGAACGGCTTCGTCCGTCCTCGGCTTCATGAGCACGGTCGGCGGCGCGCTGATCGGCGCCGGCATCGGCCAGGCATTCAACGGCACAGCATTGCCAATGGTCGCAGGCTATTTCACCGTCTCGATCATCGGTCTGGTCTTCGTTTTGATCGCAGAGAAGGGACGTCTCTTCCAGCCGCACAATCCTGCGGTCTGATCGGCTCTCTCCGCCCCTATTTCAGGATTTCGATTATGACGCCACCACATAAACCCCATGTTGAGAATCAGGGCTCCCGCCGCATAGGCATGGGCTTCGTCGAATTTGTCATTACCATCGCCATCATGACCGCCAGTGTCGCGATGGCGATCGACAGCATGCTGCCATCCCTGCCCGCGATCGGCCATTCGCTCGGTGTCACGAACGCCAACGATACGCAGCTCGTGATCGGCGTCTTCTTCCTCGGATTCGGCGTGTCGCAGATCATTTTCGGTAGCCTGTCTGATACCTTCGGCCGCCGAAACATCCTGCTTGGCGGCCTCGCCGTTTATGTCCTCGCTATGTTCGCCGCTGCCGCAACCGGCAGCTTCGAAATGCTGCTGATCATGCGCTTTGTCCAAGGCCTCGGCGGCGCAGCCGTCCGCATCACGACCATGGCGATTGTTCGCGACTGCTTCGGCGGCCGTGAGATGGCGCGGGTCATGTCCTACGTGATGATCGTCTTCATGATCGTTCCGATCGTGGCGCCTTCCGTCGGTCAGTTGATCATCACCTACGCCAACTGGCACTGGATTTTTATCCTGCTCGGCCTTGTCGGAGGGGTCCTGTTCATCTGGGCACTCGCGCGTCTGAAAGAATCTCTGCCGAAAGGAGAGCGCATCCCGTTATCGGTCGGCTCCGTCGTCGACGGTTTCAAGACCGTCCTGACGAACAAGATCACCTGTGGCTACATGATCGGGCTGACGATGTTCACGGGCGTCATCAGCGCCTACGTTATTTCGGTCCAGCAGGTGTTCGGCGAGGTCTACGGCCTTGGCGATTGGTTACCGATCGCCTTTGCGGCAACGGCCGGCGGCATCGCTGTCGCGAACTTCGCCAACGGGTTTTTTGTGCGCAAATTCGGGATGCGCCGCATCTCGCACGTTGCGATGATCCTGTTCACGATCGTGTCTGCAATCGGTTTCGTCAAAGCTCTCGGTGGCCGGCCCGATTTCGCCTTTGCCTATACCCTGTTCACGATCCTGCTGATGATGTTTGCGGTTATTGCCACCAATTTTACGGCAATCAGCCTGGAACCCATGGGCAACCTCGCCGGCACCGCGACAGCCATCACCGGCTTCGTATCGACGACCTTCGGCGCGATCCTCGGCGGCACGGTCGGACAGCTATTCAACGGGACTGTGCAGCCGCTCTTCGGCGGCTTCGCGGTGTTCGGGGCGATCAGCATCGCGGCAACGCTGTGGGCCGAAGGCGGCAAGCTGTTCACACATCCGGGTGACAGCCCGCACATCGATCCAGGCGCCGGGCATTTCTAGTAGACGGCCTTGCAACGCATAACGTTCCTTGTCGCCCGCAACACACCGTTGCGGGCGAAACTCTTTCGGGAGCTAGCGCCATACAAGGGCGACCGAAAGAGCCAGAGCCAACGCCATCGCGATATTGAAGAACCGCGCCGAACGTGGGGTGCGTAGAAACTGTGCCACGAGAGCGCCGAGGACAAGCCATACGAACCCGGCGGGAAACGCGGCGGCTGCGAACAGCGCCCCCATCCACAAGGCGCCACGTGCATCAGCGTGCTGTGAAGACACAAGGAAGGTGCTGCCTGCGCTCAGCGCAACCAGCCAACCTTTCGGGTTTAGCCACTGGAATAGAAAAGCCTGCCGAAATCCAACCACGCCCCTCTGGCCATCCGCTTCAACAGTACCGGCATTGGCGATCTTCCAGGCAAGCCACAACAGAAACAGAGATCCTGCCAACTTCATCGCTATTACGATCGCCGGCGCCGCGGCGACAATTTCTCCGACACCGAAGGCGCTTAGAACAATCATTGCGCCCATGCCAAGCGATGCACCGAGCGGACAGCCGATGCCTCTCAAAGTGCCGACAGCAGCACCTGTGGACAGGACCAGAGTGTTACTGGGTCCCGGTGTAACCGCCGCGATAAACGCAAACAGCAAAAACGCCAGTGTCTGCCCTGTATCCATCATACTCTCCTCGTCATTTCGAAAGCGGGAGAAAATTTACGACTGGCGTGCCTGCTCGTATTGTACGTCTGTGCGCATGGCGTTTTCCTGGGAGCGCGAAATCTGGGCGCCCCAGGAAACGCTACCGCAACCCGCAGGAGGTCGCGGCTCCGATATCAGATCGTGAAAACTTCAATCCGCAGAATGTCCCAGCTGTCCTTGTCGGGCGCAATCAGCAAGCCACCACTGGTGTGATGCGGCAGGTAAGGCGAACCGTCAAAACGGGCCGCATGCGCGCCAGCCTCGATGCTGATCAGGGTGCCCGCGAGATGGTCCCAGGGCATGAGCTTATTATACATCAGATAGTGGACGTGACCGCCCGCAAAGGCGCGGTACTCATGGGCAGCACAGCGATAGTTGGCAAGGAACCGAACCTTGGCCAGATTGGCAAGGATCTCGCTGCGCTTCGGCTTCGGCAGGAAGCCCGTCGATGCCATGCCGACCATCTCCTCCAGCGCGACGGGCGCTGCAACGGCGAGCCGCTCCGCCTCCCCGCCAGGACGCCGAAGCCACGCGCCACCGCCCTTCTCCGCCATTACCCAGTCATCGCCCATCGGGTCGTAGATGATGCCGGCAACTGTTTCGCCCTTGGACACGACGGACGCCATCACGCCGAAGGCCGGAATGCCGGATGCAAAATTGAAGGTCCCATCAACGGGATCGACCACGATGGCAAGGTCCGCTCCCTCGAGCTTGCCGAGCAGATCAGGATCCGCCGCGACCGACTCCTCTCCGATGAACACGGCATCCGGCCAGAGTGCAGCGGCTTCAGCTTTAATCATCCGCTCCGCCTGCAGGTCCGCCTCCGTCACCAGATCGGTCGCTTCGCTCTTGGCGCGCACGTCATCGCTTCCAAGTCGACGGAAGCGCGGCAATATCTCTGCCTTCGCCGCCCGCCTCAGGAGATCGGCAAGCGTCGTTACATCTATCGTGGAACACATGGACTTTCCTTCTTTGCCGTGGGCGCCGACTATTCACTCTTCGGCGCGGTCTCTCCGGCCATCAGGCCAGCGAAATCGAAAAGCTTGGGATCGAGCAGATGCGACGGGTTCACATGCGCAAGCGCTCTCAGCATCGTATCCTTGCGGCCCGGCATACGCCGCTCGATATCGGCGAGCATGTCCTTCATCGCATTGCGCTGCAGCCCGTCCTGGGAGCCGCAAAGATCGCATGGAATAATCGGGAACTGCATGGCAGCCGCGAACTTCGCCATGTCGTCTTCCGCGCAATAGGCGAGCGGGCGCAGCAACACGAGGTTGCCCTCGTCATTGAGCAATTTGGCCGGCATCGAAGCGAGCCGCCCGCCATGGAAAAAGTTCATAAAGAAGGTTTCGAGAATATCCTCGCGGTGGTGGCCGAGCACCAATGCGTCACAGCCCTCCTCCTTGGCAATCCGATAAAGATTGCCGCGACGCAGGCGCGAACAGAGCGAGCAATAGGTCGCTCCTTCAGGAACCTTCTCCTTCACGATGGAGTACGTGTCGCGATACTCGATGCGGTGCTTGACGCCGACCTTGGTGAGATATTCAGGCAGGATATGCTTTGGGAAGTTCGGCTGGCCCTGGTCGAGATTGCAGGCGATCAGTTCCACCGGCAGAAGACCGCGCCACTGCAGGTCGAGAAGAAGGGCGAGCAATCCATAAGAGTCCTTGCCGCCGGAGAGACCGATCAGCCAACGCGTCTGCCCCTTCAGCATCGCAAAATCGTCGAATGCCTGTCTGACGTTCCGCAACAGCCGCTTGCGCAGCTTGTTGAACGACACCGAGTCAGGAGCTTCGGCAAAGAGCGCGTGCGCGATCGCCCCATCCGCGTTCGGCGTTTCCAGCTCATCGGCAATGTTGGCTGCGATGTTCATTTTCTCGTCCAATCAGAGTCTGCCTCCGCCTTAGCAGAAAGCGTCACGACAACCCAGCATCAATCGCCGAAAACAGACCAGCCAGTGCGGGCCGCCAGCATTTCGAGCGCGACAGCACCGAGCTGCGAGTTGCCGACCTCGTTGAGCCCCGGCGACCACACCGCAATCGAGGCAATGCCGGGCGCCACTGCAAAAATACCACCGCCGACACCACTCTTGCCGGGGAGACCGACGTGATAGGCAAAGTCGCCGGAACCGTCATAGTGGCCGCATGTCAGCATCAGCGCGTTGATACGCCGCGCCCGCTTCGGCGACACAACGGAGTGGCCAGTCATCGGATTGCTGCCGCGTGCGGCCAGAAACAGCCCGGCCTTCGCCAGCTGCTCGCAGGTCATCGACAGGGCGCACTGGTGAAAATAGACGCCAAGCACGTGTTCGACTGGGTGATCGAGGTTGCGATAGGCCCGCATGAAGTTTGCGAGCGCGAAATTGCGGTAGCCCGTCTGTGTCTCGGACTTTGCAACGCGATCATCGATGGTGACCGACTCGTCATCGGCGAGATAGCGGACGAAGCGCAGCAACTCACCAATAGCCTCGCGTGGCGCATGGCCGGCCATGACAACATCGGTCACGGCAATTGCCCCCGCGTTGATGAAGGGATTTGCGTGGAATGCCCTGCTCGTGCTCGAGCTGGACGATCGAGTTGAACGCCGAGCCCGAAGGCTCGCGGCCGACCCGCTTCCACAGTCCCTCGCCGACCTTGCCGAGTGCAAGCGTCAGCATGAAAACCTTCGAGATGCTCTGGATGGAGAACGGGACATCGGCATTGCCAACGCTGTAGACCTTGCCATCCACGGTGACGACCGCTAGGCCGAACTGGTTTGGGTCGACCTTGGCGAGTTCCGGAATGTAGTCCGCAACCTTCCCCTCGCCGATACGGGGGGTCAGCTCCTTGTGGATGCTATCGAGAACTGCCTGCAAGTCCGTCATCGTATCTCCCCAGATAACAAAAAAGCCGCCCCAGGAGGCGGCTTTTCCGTATGCGAAAACGCCTCGCGATTAACGCGAATAGAATTCGACCACCAGATGCGGCTCCATGACGACCGGATACGGTACGTCGCCGAGCGCCGGAACACGAGCGAAGGTAGCAACCATCTTGTTATGGTCAGCTTCGATGTAGTCCGGAACGTCGCGTTCAGCCAAGCCAACAGATTCCAGAACGGAAACGAGCTGCTTCGACTTCTGACGAACCTCGATGACGTCGCCAGCCTTGCAACGGTAAGAACCGATGTTTACGCGGACGCCGTTCACGGTCACGTGGCCGTGATTGACGAACTGGCGAGCAGCGAAAACGGTCGGAACGAACTTGGCGCGATAAACGATCGCGTCAAGACGAGACTCCAGAAGACCGATCAGGTTTTCCGAGGTATCGCCCTTGCGGCGGTCGGCTTCAGCGAAGATCGCGCGGAACTGCTTCTCGCGCAGGTCACCGTAGTAACCCTTGAGCTTCTGCTTGGCGCGCAGCTGCACACCGAAGTCAGAGAGCTTGCCCTTGCGGCGCTGACCGTGCTGGCCCGGGCCGTATTCGCGGCGGTTCACCGGGGACTTAGGACGGCCCCAGATGTTTTCGCCCATACGGCGGTCAATCTTGTACTTGGACGATTCGCGCTTGCTCATCGTATTTCCTTTCAGAAAGTTAGAACGGTCTGTTGCCAAACCGCGTGAAGGAAACACGCCCTCCTTTGATCTTCTTTCGAGGATCCGACAGGATCATCCCATTACGCGAACAGGACAAATCCACGGGACATGTCAAATGAAACACCGGACATCTCTGCCCGGTGCTGGGGCGGTCTTTAGGGCGAAGTCGCTGGAATGTCAATCACAATTCCACGTTTTCGCCCGTGGCATTCGCCGACGCGGCCTACTTGGCGCTGGCCGTCTCGGTCTTCAGGCCGAGCGCGTCGCTGATCGTATAGAACAGATCCGTCTGGTCCGTCAGGCCAGTGACATTGGCAGCGCGCGGCCCGTAAGCAGCAATGCGAAGCTGCGAGCCGGTATGGCCCTGGTCATCCGCATCGTCGGAGTTGCCGTAGCTCACGGCCATCACGGCGCCGTCCTTCGTCATCAACGCTTCCGTCAAGCCCGGAGCCTTGGCGTCGGCATCGATGATCTGGCTCGCGTGCGCATGATCGGCGGTGATGATGACGAGCGTGTCGCCGGCTTCTTGCGCAAACTTCAACGCTTCCTGAACGGCTTCATCGAGATCAACCGTTTCGCCGATCTGGCCGCACGGGTTGGCGGCATGATCCTGCTTGTCGATCGACGCTCCCTCGATCTGCAGGAAGAAGCCCTTCTCGTTCGTCCTGAGCAGTTCGATCGCCTTGGCCGTCATCTGTGCCAACGTCGGGGTTGCCGACGTGCGCTTCTCGTTGGGCTTGCAGACGACCGGCTCCTTCTCAACATTGCCGTAATGGCTGGCCTTCGGGCCTTCCCAGCGAACCGGCATATTGCCCTCGGCAAACAGGCCGAGTACCGGCGCACTGTCGTTCGCCTGCTTGACGGCCTGGAGCTCGTCAAGGTTCGAGACGATCTTGTAGCCTCGTTCCTCCGCCTGCTGGCGAAGCGTCTTGTCCTTCCATTCGCCGGCCTTGGCGGTCTCGCCGAAGCTCTTTGCGCCCCCGCCGAGTGTCACGTCGGGGCGCGTATTCAGCAACTGCTCGCTGATCGAACCTTTGCCGCCGTTTTCAAGCGCGTTCGTCGGGCACTTCTCTGTGGTGGACGCCGGACTGTAGCACTTACGCTGGGTCACGTGCGCGATCTGCACGGCTGGCGTTGCATCCTGCAGTTCGGCTGTCGAGACATTGCCTGTGCCAAGACCGGCAGCCTTTGCCTTTTCGATCAGCGTTTCGTGGCTCTTCTCATGAATGTCGACGCCGATCGCGCCGTTGTAGGATTTCACGCCCGTCGCCCAAGCGGTGCCCGAGGCAGCAGAGTCGGTCACATAGGTCGGCTTGCCCGTCTTCTTGTCGAGCGAATAATGCGTGTATTGCCCGGTGACCGGAAGCGCATCGATGCCCTTGAAATACTGGCCCGCGCCGACCGCATAGCTGCGTGCGATGGTGATCTCGGAGTCGCCCATGCCGTCGCCGATCAGGAGGATGACGTTCTTCGGGCGGGTATCGATGAGCGCGGCGCGATAAGCCTCGGTGATGTCGCCGGAAAGGCGGCGTGCGCCACCGGGAGCGCTGAGATCCGCGCTTGCCGCACGTTCCAGAAGCTTGTTCGCCGCATCATCGGCATAGCCAGGCTGAACGGCAACGGTTGCAAGCAGGCCGCCGACGACAAGGCGCAGCAGCTGGTGACGAACGTTGTTTCTCATGACCGAGATCTCCTTTTGATAATCCGCATCGACCGCACGGGTCGCGCGCCTTATCCACCAACCGAATGAAGCTCTTGTGACAAAAGCAACTTCTTCGTGTGACATTAGAGATCGAGTATAAACCGGGCACATTGTCCGCGCGCTATTTGCCGTCAATTCGGCCGTCATTCTGCTGCGGAGCGCACCTCATCCACATCAGGCGCATTGGCATCGCCCGGAGCCGTCTGGCAACTCATGTCGGGGAAAGCGACGATGCGCTTGCCCGAGAAGTCCGTGTGCACAACCACAGTCCCCTGCTCCTCGAAGTAGCCAAGTAGACGTCTCGCACGCCGGGCCGAGTGGGTGCCGTAAGCGCGCGCAATCCGTGCATCCGAGGGGCATGGTTCGCCACAAATTGCCGCTTTTGCCAACATCAGGAAAACACCCTGAAGATCGTCGGTGACGCCAGAAGAGAGCGACAACGCCATTCCCCAGGCCTCGGTTTCTGCGGTCGCCGCACCTACACCGGAACGCGAAATCGCCACGCGGCGTCGGAACTCCGACAAAGACATCGGAGCACCTGGAACCCGGCGCATGCGAAGTCGCACCAGGAACTCCTGGTAAAGCACGGAATCTGTTCGGAATCCGGAGCTCGGATCGTCCAGTATTTCGTTGAGCACCGCCGTCAGCCGCTCCTCCCGTTCCTCGACCGACAGCTCGGGCTGAGGCGCACGCGTCTCCGAAACCGGAGCCGAAGCAGCAGGAGCCGATCGCGACAACTCCGCGAGAATATCGGTGGTCGGCCGTGGTGCGGGCGCGGCGCGCCGAACGATCGGCCGCTGAAATTCTTCCGGATCCGGGGTGAAGATCAGGTCTTCGACGTCCTGCGGTGCGTCCGGCAGCGGCATGAGCTTGGGGCTCGACGAACGCGCCGAGGTCTCGACATTACCGATCTGGATCGGCAGCGGGCGGCGGGACAAGGCCGGCCCAAGCGCAACGAAATTGCCACGCTTCAGGTCGCGGAACATTTCCGCCTGCCTGCGATCCATCCCGAGCAGATCGGCAGCACGCGCCATGTCGATGTCGAGGAAGGTGCGCCCCATCAGAAAGTTCGAGGCTTCCGCGGCCACGTTCTTGGCAAGCTTTGCCAGGCGCTGCGTCGCGATCACGCCGGCAAGACCGCGCTTGCGGCCGCGGCACATCAGGTTCGTCATGGCGCCAAGCGACATCTTGCGGGCATCTTCCGAGACGTCGCCGCCGACCGAAGGCGCAAACATCTGCGCCTCGTCGACCACGACGAGAACCGGATACCAGTATTCACGGTCGGCATCGAACATCCCGTTGAGGAAAGCGGCTGCGGCGCGCATCTGCTGCTCGATATCGAGACCCTCGAGGGTCAGAACGCAGGAGACGCGATGCTGGCGGATACGATTGGCAATACCGGCCAATTCGGCCTCGGTGCGCTCGCCGTCGACGACGACGTGGCCGAACTTGTCCGACAGTGTGACGAAATCACCTTCGGGATCAATGATGACCTGCTGCACCCACTGCGCTGATTGCTCCAGCAGACGGCGGAGCAGATGCGACTTGCCGGAGCCGGAATTGCCCTGCACCAGAAGACGGGTAGCCAGAAGCTCTTCGATATCGAGCGTGGCCGGATTGCCTCCCGACGCCGATCCCATATCGATACCAACCTGCAATGTCACATTCCTCTTTCAATCAAACACGGCGTCCTAGCAGGTTTGGCCGTGTCTTTGGCAACACGCCCGCGCAAACCCACAGAAGAAAAACGTCAGAAACTTGCCTTCAACATTCGCGTAAAGGCCAGGCTGACCGCGAGAGGTACCAGCAAGACCGCCAATCCGACCCGTAGCCCTGATACCTCCGCGATAAAACCGATCAGAGGCGGTCCGATCAGAAAGCCGGTCAGTGCCATGAAGGATAGGATCGCGACATTAGCGGCCGCCGGTCGATCCCTGAGGCTTGCCGCCGCGGTAACAGCCAACGGAAAGCCGACCGACACACCGATCCCAACCAGTGCAAAGCCCGCCAGCGTCACCAGGCTATGCCAGGCAAAGACGACCATGAGCATGCCCACCAGCGAAGCCGCGCCGCAGCCCCGGGCCAGTGAAATCGCCCCGAGGCGCTGTTTCAGATGGTCGCCGCTGAAACGGCCCGCCGCCACCATCATGGCGAAAATCGTATATCCGATACCGGTCATCATGCCGTCGGTCTGGAAAACGTCCTTGAGATAGACGGCAGACCAGTCGGCGATCGCTCCTTCGGTCATCGTAATCCCGAAGACGAAGGCGCAGATGCCGAGAAGCGCGCTGCTTGGCAGCTTGAACGGCATATGCGGCGGAGCCGCGCCAGCTTCGCGATCGGGCGGCAGGCGGAGACTTGCCACTATGGCAAACGGCAAAACGACGAAGGCTGCCGCCATGATCGCCCATTCGGCCGGCACGGCAATCGCCACCATTCCCGAACCAAGCAGGCTGCCGGCCATGATGCCTAGGCTCCAGAAGCCATGGCACCGGTTCATAATTACAGAGCCGGTATCCTTCTCAGCACGATCGGCTTCGACATTCAACCCAAGCTCCAGCGTCGACATGGCAACGCCAAGGAGGGCAAGCGCGATGAACAATTCAACCGGCGTCCGGGAGAAGGCCGGAAGGCAGACAATCACCGAGAAAACTACAAATCCTGCGATGACGGTGGTTTCACCGCCGATGCGCGACACCACACGTCCGGCGACAGGCAGCGTCGTGAGGATGCCGACCGGCATGCCGAGCAGCGCCAACGCAAGATCAGCAGGACCGAGCCCCAGACGAGCCTGGATTTCGGGAATGCGCGGCAACCAGCTGCCAAATGCAATCGGTTGCAGGAAGAAGATAGCCATAACAAGTTTTTGGAAAGACATGCGGAGCCTGGCGGGATCGATGCGAATCACAACCCTCAGTTTGCGCAGTCATCAGGTCTTGCGAAAGCCCCTATCGCATCAACGTTCGACGCGATTGCGCGGGAACCGCCTGACCAGCCGGTCAGCCCTGCAAGCAGCCCATCAAGCCTTGAGACCAAAACCCTGCATCAGCCGCCTCGTCGCAAAATCGGGATTGCCTGAGGTGAAGACCGCAAAGTCGAAATTATCGGGATGCACGGCATCGGCGACATGCGGCACGAGGCTGCGGGCACGCCGGGCAATTGCCTCAGCGGGATCGAGCCAATCTACCGGCCAGGGCGCAAGTCGACGGAAGACGTTCGCCATGAAGGGATAGTGCGTGCAGGCGAGCACGACGATATCGGTCTTCGATCCGTCTTTCTCCACGAAGCATTGATCTATCTCGGAAAGAACAGCCTCATCCGACACCACATCACCGCGGATATAGGCCTCGGCCATTCGGGCCAGATTTTCGGACCCGACCAGACGCACATGGCACTGCTGCGCGAAGGACTGGATCAGGTCGCGCGTATAGGCCCGCTTGACCGTACCCGGCGTTGCCAACACGGAGACAAGCCCCGAGCGTGTCCGCTCGGCGGCCGGCTTGATCGCCGGTACCGTGCCGACGAAGGTCATCTGCGGAAACGCCGCACGCAGATCGGCGCCAACAAGCGTAAAGGCCGTGTTGCAGGCGATGATGCAGACTTCGGGATCATGCTCGTCAAGCAGCTTGGCGAAAAGACCAATGATCCGTTCCTTCAGTGCTTGCTCTTCCCAGCCGCCATAGGGAAAGCCGGCATCGTCAGCAATGTAGATGAAGCCGCGCTCGGGCATCAGCACGCGCGCCTCCCGCAATACGGTCAGCCCTCCGATACCGGAATCGAAGACCAGAACCGGTTTCAGCTCATTCAGCGCTGCTGTCATCTTCCGACTGTTCCTTGACGTCGACGGGCGGCCGCCTCCCGCGCGGATATTTCCGCGAGAAGCGGTCGAGGGAGGAGATTACGCCGCGCAACACGCTGATTTCCTGCTCCGTGAACGCGCGACGGGAAAGGACTGCCCTGAGGTTGTCTACCATTTTCGGCTTTTTCGCGGGTGGATGGAAATAATTGCGTGCATCCAGCGCTTCTTCCAACTGGTCGTAGAGACCGAACAATTGTTCCTTCGTGGATTGCGTCTGCGACATCGCCTGGAAGGGAACGGATCCGACATCCTCCATGCCCGACTTCATCCACTCGTAGGACATCAGCAATACCGCCTGGGCGATGTTGAGCGACGCAAAGGCAGGATTGACCGGGAAGGTGACGATCTCGTCGGCCAGCGCAACCTCCTCGTTCGTGAGTCCCCAGCGCTCGCGGCCGAACAGGATGCCGCTGCCCTCGCCTGCCTGGAATTTGGCGCGCAGCGTTTGCGCCGCCACGACGGGCGACCGTACGGGCTTGAAGCCATCGCGCTCACGCGCTGTCGTTGCGTAAACGAAGTTCAGGTCGGCGATAGCTTGCTCGAGTGTGTCGTAGACCTTGGTGCCCTCGATGACGTGGTCGGCCTTCGAGGCGGCGGCCTGTGCCTTCTCGTTCGGCCAACCGTCACGCGGATTGACGAGCCTCAGTACCGAGAGACCGAAATTCGCCATGGCCCGCGCGACCATCCCAATGTTCTCCCCCATTTGGGGTTCGACGAGAATGATTACCGGACCTTCCGTAAGAAGTTGCCGCTCGCTGTTCGTGCCTGCCATGACGCTGGATCCTTTTGCTACGGGCGGAATAGCCAAGCCGGGCCGAAACGGCAAGGGTCAACCATTCGGGTAGAGGCGATCGAGCGTCGAGCCGATCATCTCGACCCCAAGGCGCGCACCCGCATGCGACAGCGGCAAATGCCGTTCCGGTGCACTGCTGGCCTTTTGGTCGACGAAGAAGCAGTCAGACTGGCGCTTTGCGAGAAGCGTCGCACGCTCACGTTCAGCATCGATCAGTTTCATGCCATCGTTGTCACACGCGCTCCTGTCGAAATCCTTCGCCAGGATTCGCGCCCAATAGGTCGCCGCAAGAAAGATCGCGAGCGTCTGCCGTATGTGTCCCGGCCTGGTGACAACCGACCAGGTCGAACCGAGTGGGCGGGCAGCTGCAGCTATGTCCCGGTAAGCCGCATCGAGCTTCTGCGAAAGAGCGATCAGCGCGTTCGTTGCTTCGCCCGCCGCTGCGGCAGAAAGCAGCTCTTCCAATGCCGAAAACCACGTCGCCAGCGCCGTATTGAGCGCGCTGCGCGTTCGCGCAGGAAAAACGACGAAGGCAATGAACGTGCCCGCTGCAGCCCCAAGCATTGTTTCTTCGACGCGCAGCAACAGCAGGTCGACTGTCAGCGATCCCGTCATGCCATAGACTAGGCAAAGCGCAATCGATACGAAGAAGGTCATTGTCGCGTAGGATGTCTGAAGAAAATAGAAGGCCAGAAAGATGGCAATCGTGGTGATTACTAGGGCAACCGCCATATGCCCCGTCAGAGCTGTTGCGAGAAACAAGCCCATCGCAATCCCGAACAGCGTCCCAAGCGAGCGTTGCAGGGCCTTCATCGCCGTATCACCACGCGAATTCGTGTTGGTGAACACCAGGAAGGATGCAAGCACCGCCCAGAACCAACGTTCGCGTGACAGCATCAGCCCGAGGGTCATTGCGATTGCCGATGCCAGCGTAATCTGCAGGGCCGCGCGGATCAGGGGATTGGCCAGCGAGAAGTCGATCTTCGCGGGAGCAGCAGTCGCTTCGGTTACGGCCCCGACTTCGGCAAATCCTGTCGAATAGCCCTTCTCGATCGTTTCCGAGAGGAGCGCTCGCGCCTCTCCCAGCCGGATCAAGGATCGAGCCGTCTTGGCCTGCAGATCATCCGATTTCTTCGCCTCCACCAGAACGGGATCGCCCTCGATGACGGCATGAACGAGAGCGAACGGCGGCAAGCTCTGCGAGCTCAGCACAATCGCACTCTCCGCGGCAAGGTGGACGTCGAACAGTCGGATCGCCAGGATTGCCGCAGGCTCGGTACCATCAAACACGCCGGACGGCGGCCGCGGAATGAACCCCTCGGCCATCAGAACGACTTCCTTCAGGCGGTTTTCCAACTGCTCTAATTTGTGCGCATCCCTCGCCGTCATTCGCCCAACGGAGGCGAGCGTCGCGATCTTGAACAGGATCTGGTTGATGCGGCCGCGCACACTTTCGAGTGAGCGCAAGAGATCCGGGCGCCAATCATCGGGGAGGACAAGAGAGCGCACGACATGCCCGATCAATGCCGGAACGATGGGCCCCATCGCAATCAACGGAAGCTCACCAAGCGGGGGGCGGAAATAGGCACCCATGAAATAGGAGGTGAAGGCGAACATGCCGATTGCGTGTCCGCGTGGCCCGAACACTCGCCCGGCAGCAGCAAGAAAGATGATGATGAGAAAGGCCACATCCGAAACGATGCGATTTGATTCCAGGGCCGCGGCAAGGCCGACGACACAGACACTTGCGGCACAGCCGAGCAAGCGTGTCACGAGTTGCGGTGCGCTCCCCTTGTCCTTTACCGCGACGCCACCCTCGATCGACAGGACAAGCCCCAACCCATATGCAGCGGTCGGAAGCGGAAGCAGCAGCCTGTCGATTGCCAATAGCACCCCGAACGAGAGCGCCATTGTCAGCGTCACGCGCGACGCCATTCGCAAGCGCGAGAGCGCCGGGTCGTTGGCGAGAAGCCAGTCGCGGAAATCAAAACCGGAAAGCAAGCAGCCCTGGCCTCTCATTCAGCCCCCGACAGCCAATGGCCGAGGGAATTTCTCGACACACCGAGGACGGCCCCATCACCCGAAGCGACCGCCCTTCAACAACGAAAACGTAGCACACAGGCTTCGTTGGAAAAATGCAGTCCGCGCTTCACTGACCTTTGGCGATCTGCACCATCGTATTCTTGAGCGAGTTCGCCGGTTGCCCGGGATCGCCCTCGGTGACGATGTCGTCGATAACAGGCTTGCCGGCTTCTTCAAGCATCTCGAATCGAACGGTCGTCACCGCCTGCTTGTCCGATCCGTCGTCCATGCAGGTTGCCTTCTTGAAGGTGACGACGACCTCCGTCGCGCCACCGGCGGTCGGCTTCGGCTCATAGGTCAAATCTTCGAGTGGACACGCATCCTCACCATTCACGATCACATCGTAGTCGAAGGGCGAGACACCATCTTCGTCAGCAGCCGGGTTCTGGATCGCTGCCTGGTATTTCGTCACGAAATCCTTGCTGTAAAGCCGCGATAGCTTGCCCGGATCAAAGATGTCGATCCAGTCGCTATCTGCGCCCGACCAGTTCTTGATCGTCGCATCCATGATCTCCTTCACAGGCGCGGTAACGTCGGCGGCAAGCATCGGCGAGGTCGAACCGAGCAGGATCGCGAGGACAAGGGGAATCTTCTTCATGGCGAATATCCGGGCAATGGTTTTGCGCCGGAGACTAGCCATTTTCCTCCGCTTGGCAATGGCCGCAAAAACGCCGCCGCATCCTGCTTCCGGCTTTGCACTCCCGGTCCACAATGCTATAGCGCTCGGGATTTTTATATCACCCACCCGGGACGTCGGTCCCTTCCAAGCTTAACGAGGCAGATACATGAAGAAGATCAAGGTCGCCAATCCCGTCGCCGATCTCGACGGCGATGAAATGACTCGCATCATTTGGCAGCTCATCAAGGATAAGCTGATCCATCCGTATCTCGACCTCGAGATCGATTACTTCGATCTTTCCGTTGAAAACCGCGACGCCACAAATGACCAGGTGACGATCGACGCCGCCAACGCCATCAAGAAGCACGGTGTCGGCATCAAGTGCGCGACAATCACGCCAGATGAGGCACGCGTCAAGGAATTCAACCTCAAGCAGATGTGGAAGAGCCCGAACGGCACGATCCGCAACATCCTCGGCGGCGTCATCTTCCGCGAGCCGATCATCTGCAAGAACGTTCCGCGCCTGGTTCCCGGCTGGACGCAGCCGATCGTCGTTGGCCGTCATGCCTTCGGTGACCAATACCGCGCGACCGACTTCAAATTCCCGGGCAAGGGCAAGCTGACCATCAAGTTCGTCGGAGAAGACGGGCAGGTCATCGAAAAGGAAGTCTTCGACGCCCCCGGCGCCGGCGTTGCCATGGCCATGTACAACCTCGACGAGTCGATCCGCGAATTCGCCCGCGCTTCGATGATGTACGGCCTGATGCGCAAGTGGCCGGTCTACCTGTCGACCAAGAACACCATCCTCAAGGCCTATGACGGCCGCTTCAAGGACATCTTCGAGGAAGTCTACGAGACCGAGTTCAAGGACCAGTTCAAGGAAATCGGCATCACCTACGAGCACCGCCTGATCGACGACATGGTCGCTTCGGCGCTGAAGTGGTCCGGCGGCTATGTCTGGGCATGCAAGAACTACGACGGCGACGTCCAGTCGGACACGGTTGCCCAGGGCTTCGGTTCGCTCGGCCTGATGACCTCCGTTCTGCTTACGCCGGATGGCAAGACGGTCGAAGCCGAAGCCGCACACGGCACGGTTACCCGCCACTACCGCCAGCACCAGAAGGGCCAGGAAACCTCGACGAACTCAATCGCCTCGATCTTCGCCTGGACCCGCGGCCTCGCCCATCGTGCCAAGCTCGACGACAATGCGGAACTCGCAAAGTTCGCAGCGACGCTCGAAAAGGTTTGCGTCGACACCGTCGAAGCCGGCTTCATGACCAAGGACCTGGCGCTGCTCATCGGTCCGGATCAGCCGTGGCTCTCCACGACTGCCTTCCTCGACAAGATCGATCAGAACCTGCAGAAGGCGATGGCCTAAGCCAAGACCAATATCCGAATGGACGGCGGGGATTTCCCCGCCGTTTTCGTTTCAAGGACAAGCAAAGGGAACAAGAGGATGACCATAACAATCCGTCCGCTGCAACCATCCGACCGGGTCGCCTGGGAGCCTCTGTGGGCCGGCTACCAGCGTTTCTACGAGGTTGTTATCCCGCCCGAGACGACGAACCTGACCTGGAGCCGATTTCAGGATCCAGGCGAAGACATGCACGCGCTTGGCGCCTTCGACGACAGCGGCCGCCTTGTCGGTATCGTTCATGCGATTTTCCACCGTTCGACCTGGCTGCCGAAATACACCTGCTATCTTCAGGACCTCTATGTCGACGACACGCAGCGCGGTCTCGGCACAGGTGCGGCTCTCATCGATGCCGTGGCGGATCTTGCCCGCGCGAATGGGGCTGGCCGGCTCTACTGGATGACGCATGAAACAAACGCCACCGCCCGAAGACTCTACGACAGGATCGCCGAACGATCCGGTTTCATCCAATATCGCAAGCCGCTGTAGATAGTTAGGGCCTTTGCGCCGGACCTCTCTGTCCTATGTCCCTGATGGCGGACTTGATACGCTGCATTCAGCAAACGAGGAGGAGTTCATGGCAGACGAACTGGTATTTTATACGAACCCCATGTCGCGCGGCCGCATCGCCCGCTGGATGCTGGAAGAGACAGGCGTACCGTACAAAACAGAGATCATGACCTTCGGCGGAACGATGAAGGCGCCTGAATATCTCGCCGTCAACCCGATGGGAAAGGTCCCGGCCATCAGACATGGAAAAACGATCGTGACTGAGTGCGCAGCGATCTGCGCCTACCTCGCTGAGACCTTCCCCGAAGCCGGGCTCGCTCCAACATCAGATGAACGCGGCAGCTACTACCGCTGGATGTTCTTTACCGCCGGACCGCTGGAGGCAGCGGCGACCAACAAGGCATTGGGCTTCGAGACGCCACCAGACAAAGCCCGGATGGCGGGATATGGCAGTTTCGCCGACGTGATGAACGCGCTTGAAGGCGCCGTCAGTGCGACACCTTACGTTGCCGGCAATCGTTTCACGGGAGCCGATGTTTACGTCGGCTCCCATATTGGCTGGGGCATGAGCACAGGTACGCTTGAAAAGCGCCCAGCGTTCCTCAACTATCTCGGCCGCATCTCCGATCGCCCGGCCTACAAGCGTGCCACCGCGATCGATGACGAAGCCATGAAGGCTGCCCAGTAGAAACAGGTCGCTCAGGCAAGCGCCATGTAGATATCGGTCAAGAGCTCGGTCGGCGGAACCTCACGTGGGTTGTTGAGGTATTCCTCGAACATCACACTGTCGCGAAGCTGCCGACCCGAGGCGGGCAACCATTCCGCATAAAGCCACTGGTAAGCCTTGTGCATGTCTGCATAAGGCCCCTTGTGACGCAGTACGGCATACTCGCCTCCGTCGAGCATCCGCGCTTCGAACGGCGCCGTCGCGACAACCTCGCCGTCCGTAGTCACACATGCGATCGAGCGCAGCTTCTCGGGCGGCACGATATCGGGATCATCCAGATAAACACCGATCATCCGCATCGTCGGCTTGGCAAGCCCGCGCGCATAGAGCGTGCCGAACAAGGTCTCGAACGCCTTGCCGATCTGCATGTACGAGCCGGTGTGCGGCACTCCGAGCAATTGAATTGGCTCAATCTTCCGTAGGGTAACGTCGAACATCGCTGCAGTCTTTCCGTTAGGTGAGGGTTCAAAGGCTTTATGGCTTCCCTCTTTCCTGTACTGACCTGGCGGCATGCCATAGACCGATTTGAAGATACGGTTGAAAGACTGGAGGTTGGGATAGCCTGATCGCTTTGCTATCTCCCCGACAGAAAGATCCGTGCGAACCATGTCGCCGGCTGCACGATGCAGCCTTAATCGCTTGACTGTCGCCGCGAGTGTCTCGCCGAAAATCGCGTGATAGATCCGATGCCAGTGGTAGCTCGACATGCAGGCGATCCCGGCAAGTTTATCCATGTCGAGTTCTTCGTCGAGATGATCATGGATATAGGCTGATACCCGTCTGAGACGGTTCTCGTAGAGCGCCCATGCCGTTTCGCCGTTCATTGTCAAAACCTCCTGCAAATCGATCGGCTGCAGAAAACCATAGCCCGGTTTGACAAATCCTGCGGACTTTGGCGAATCCGCAAAGAAAAAGGCGGGGACCAGCCCCGCCTCTCTAAGACCTTTACAAACTTCAATTCGCTCAGCTTGCCAGTGCGACCGCAACGGCCTCAATGGCTTCATCAGCCTTCGTCCCATCCGGACCACCGGCCTGGGCCATATCGGGACGACCGCCGCCACCTTTGCCCCCAAGAGCCGCCGATGCAACGCGCACGAGATCGACGGCGCTGAACCGGCTCGTCAGATCCGGGGTCACGGCAACCACTGCGCTCGCCTTGCCGTCTTCGGCGACGCCGATCAGCGCGACGACACCGGAACCGAGGCTTGCCTTGCCATCATCGGCCAAGCCCTTGAGGTCCTTGGGATCGACTCCGGAAATTGCCTTGCCGAGGAACTTAACGCCGGCAACATCACGAACCGCATCGGCAGGGCCGCCCTGCCCTCCGCCCATCGCAAGCTTGCGTTTCGCATCGGCCAGCTCACGCTCGAGCTTCCGGCGTTCGTCCACCAGCGCCTCAACGCGAGCAAGAACATCGGCCGGCTGCACCTTCAGCGACGTTGCGAGCGATTTGACGCGCTCGTCCTGTTCCGCCAGGTATTCGCGCGCAGATTCGCCGGTGACCGCCTCGATACGACGCACGCCGGCGCCTACCGCGCTTTCGCCGAGAATGCGGATCAGCCCGATCTGACCGGTCGCGCCGACATGCGTGCCGCCGCAAAGTTCGATCGAATAGGCCTTGCCGGCCTTTGCGCCGCGCACGCCCTGGCCCATGGCCACGACGCGGACCTCGTCACCGTATTTTTCGCCGAACAGCGCCATGGCGCCTTCCGAGATCGCGTCATCGACGCTCATCAGGCGCGTCGAGACTGGTGAATTCTGCAACACGATCTCGTTCGCCATGTCCTCGACGACCTTCAGCTCGTCGGCCGTCATCGGCTTTGGATGCGAAACGTCGAAGCGCAGGCGCTCGGGCGCAACGAGCGAGCCCTTCTGAGCCACATGCGTGCCCAACACTTCGCGCAGCGCCTCGTGCAGCAAGTGGGTGGCGGAGTGGTTCGCGCGCAGACGCGAACGGCGCGCATGGTCGACCGTCAACGCAACCGGCTCGCCGGCCTTCACTGTGCCCTCGACAACAATGCCGATGTGGACGAAGAGGCCCTCGCCCTTCTTCTGGGTGTCGGTGATTTCAACCTTTGCGGTATCGGAGGTGATGATACCGGTATCGCCCATCTGGCCGCCGGACTCGCCGTAGAACGGCGTTTGGTTGACGACGATCTGAACCTTGTCGCCGGCCGACGCAGCATCGACCGCGGCACCGTCCTTCACGATGGCCTGAACAACGCCTTCTGCGGTCTCAGTGTCGTAGCCGAGGAACTCGGACGCGCCGTGCTTTTCCTTGAGTTCAAACCAGATCGTCTCGGTAGCCTTGTCGCCGGAGCCGGCCCAGTGCGAGCGCGCCTCGGCCTTCTGGCGTTCCATGGCGTCCGTAAAGCCTGATATGTCGACGCCGATTTCGCGGGCGCGCAGCGCATCCTGCGTCAGATCGAGTGGGAAGCCATAGGTGTCGTAAAGCTTGAACGCGGTTTCGCCGTCGAGCATGTCGCCCTTGCCGAGCGTCGTCGTTGCATCGGAAAGCAGTGAAAGACCACGCTCCAGCGTCTTGCGGAAGCGAGTTTCCTCCAGCTTCAGCGTCTCGGAGATCAGCGATTCCGCACGCACCAGCTCCGGATAGGCGCGACCCATCTCCTGAACGAGCGTCGGCAACAGCTTCCAGATCATCGGTTCCTTGGCACCCAGGAGCTCGGCGTGGCGCATTGCGCGGCGCATGATGCGGCGAAGCACGTAGCCGCGGCCTTCGTTGGACGGCAACACGCCATCGGCAATCAGGAACGCAGAGGAGCGCAGGTGGTCGGTGATGACACGGTGGCTCGCACGGCGCTCGCCCTCGGCCCTCACACCCGTGACCTCCTCGGAAGCCTCGATCAGGGCACGGAACAGGTCGATGTCGTAGTTATCGTGCTTGCCCTGCAGAACGGCCGCGACGCGCTCCAGTCCCATACCGGTATCGATCGACGGACGCGGAAGGTCGATGCGCTCTTCCTTCGTGACCTGCTCGTACTGCATGAAGACGAGGTTCCAGATCTCGATGAAGCGGTCACCATCTTCCTCCGGCGAACCGGGAGGGCCGCCCCAGATGTGAGCGCCGTGGTCGTAGAAGATTTCCGAGCATGGGCCGCACGGGCCGGTATCACCCATCGCCCAGAAATTGTCGCTGGTGGGAATACGGATGATCTTCTCGTCCGGCAGGCCTGCGATCTTCTTCCAGAGGTTAAAGGCCTCATCATCCGTGTGATAGACGGTGACCAGCAGCCGCTTGGCGTCGAGCGCAAATTCCTTGGTGATCAGGTTCCAGGCAAGCTCGATCGCCCGCTCCTTGAAGTAATCGCCGAATGAGAAGTTGCCGAGCATCTCGAAGAAGGTGTGGTGGCGTGCGGTGTAGCCAACGTTATCAAGGTCGTTATGCTTGCCGCCGGCGCGGACGCACTTCTGCGCTGTCGAGGCCGTCTTGTATGGACGCTGCTCCAGACCGGTGAAAACGTTCTTGAACTGCACCATGCCGGCATTGGTGAACATCAGCGTCGGATCGTTGCGCGGCACCAGCGGGCTCGACGGAACGATTTCGTGGCCGTTCTTCTTGAAGTAGTCGAGGAAGGTCGACCGGATATCATTCACACCGCTCATGCTATGCCCTTCAATGCTGCCGGAAGGCAGGTCAAAACTTAAATCCAGTGGCTTTTATCGCTCGCCTTAACCACTGTCCAGCAGACAAACAAAACCGGCCGCAATCTCATTAGGAATGCGACCGGTTTTGAACTCTGGGAAACCGTCAGGCAAATCAGCCGTCTGCAGCCTCGTCGCCGTCATTTGCATCAGGGCCGCCATTCTGCAGGAAGCGGTCCGCAATCAGGCCAGCATTCTGACGAAGCGCCGTCTCGATCTCGCGCAGGAGATCCGGATTGTCACGCAGGAACAGCTTCGCATTTTCGCGGCCCTGGCCAAGACGCTGGCTGTTATAGGAGAACCAGGCCCCTGATTTCTCGACGATACCAGCCTTGACGCCAAGGTCGACCAACTCGCCGGTCTTCGAAACGCCTTCACCATACATGATGTCGAATTCGACCTGCTTGAAGGGAGGCGCCATCTTGTTCTTGACGACCTTGACGCGCGTCTGGTTGCCGATGACCTCTTCGCGCTCCTTGACCGCACCGATACGACGGATGTCGAGGCGAACGGACGCATAGAATTTCAGCGCGTTGCCGCCGGTCGTCGTTTCCGGCGAACCGAACATGACACCAATCTTCATGCGGATCTGGTTGATGAAGATGACCATGGTGTTGGACTTCGAAATCGAAGCCGTCAGCTTGCGCAGCGCCTGGCTCATCAGGCGCGCCTGAAGGCCCGGCAGATTGTCGCCCATTTCGCCTTCGATTTCGGCACGCGGCGTCAGCGCGGCAACCGAGTCGACAACAAGAACGTCGACAGCGCCGGAACGCACCAGCGTATCGGTGATCTCGAGCGCCTGCTCGCCAGTATCCGGCTGCGAGATCAGGAGGTTCTGCAGATCGACACCGAGCTTTCGGGCGTAAACCGGGTCAAGCGCGTGTTCCGCATCGACGAAGGCACAGATGCCACCCTTCTTCTGCGATTCCGCTATCGTCTGCAGCGCCAGCGTCGTCTTACCCGAGCTTTCTGGTCCGTAAATCTCAATGATACGGCCCTTTGGAAGGCCGCCGATGCCGAGCGCGATATCCAACCCGAGAGAACCTGTCGAAACCGTTTCGATCTCGACGACGTTCTCGTTCGAGCCGAGCTTCATGATTGAGCCCTTGCCGAACGACCGCTCGATCTGTGAGAGTGCCGCTTCAAGTGCCTTGCTTTTGTCCACCGATTTGTCCTCTACAAGCCGCAATGTATTCTGTGACATTCGATCCACCTTTAGGTTATTGAAGCCGCTCAAGCAATGTCGCCAGCGATGGCGATTTTGTACCGCATTTGTTCTCATTGCGCAAGCTGGGTGCAAATAATTGAAACAAAAAGGTAAAATTGCCAGTGTTCTACATTTGTTTTCGTGATGGAATGCAACGGCTTAGATATAGCGCTCTGGTCGCCAGCCGACCAGCGGCGGCAGGACGATTCGTATCTTTCGACCATGCGGGACGATGAAATGAAGCGGAAGATTCTTGTCCTCGGCGGAGCCCACATCGACAGGCGCGGACGCATCTCAGGTGACACCGTGCCAGGCGCCAGCAATCCAGGCTCATGGTTTGAGGAGCCGGGCGGCGGCGGCTTCAATGCGGCGCGCAACCTTGCCAGGTTGGGCTTCGATGTGACGATGATTTCACCGCGTGGCGGCGATCCGATCGGCGAGATGGTCGGCGAGGCGGCCGACTTCGCTGGGGTTCATGATCGCCCCTTCATTTTCCTGGATCGGAAGACGCCGAGTTACACCGCAATCATCGAGAACGACGGAAACCTCGTGATTGCGCTTGCCGACATGGATCTCTATCGGATGTTTGTGCCGCGGCGCCTTTCGATCCGTGCCGTACGTGACGCCTTTGCCGCCACCGATTTCATTCTCATTGATGCCAACCTGCCGGCAGAGACGCTGGCATCGATCGTCGAGCGCGCAAAAGCTCTCGGCAAGCCGGTGGGCGCGATCGCCATCTCGCCCGCGAAGGCCCTCAAGCTCAAACCATGCATCGAAGGGATCGACTATCTTTTCCTCAACGAGGCCGAGGCTGCCGCATTGAGCGGCGAGCGCCCAAACGATCCCGCGCACTGGCCGTCACTGCTGGGTGACATCGGTTTACGCGGTGGCGTCGTCACCCGCGGCCAACGCGAGCTGATCGCCTTCGCGGATCGCCATGTTGTTGCCCAGCAGCCGGCAAACCTCGAAGATGTCGCGGATGTCACCGGTGCGGGTGACTCGCTTGCAGCCGGCGTTATCTCCGGATTGATGCGTGGAATTTCCTTGGCCGATGCCATCAGGGAGGGCGCCGCGGCCGCGGCACTTACCGTACAATCGCCGCATGCCGTCAATGAAAACCTCTCCCCAGATCTCGTGAGGGAGACACTTTCCCTTGTTCCGCCGGCGAGAATTTTGCATTGAAGGCAATACCGATGAAATGGAAGCGACAATGACGAAACCGATCTCCCCCCTCCTGCCGATCGCCTACTCCAAGGAAGTCGCAAGCGCCAAGCAGCGCGGCGCGCCGATCGTGGCGCTTGAATCGACCATCATCACCCATGGCATGCCCTACCCTGGCAACATCGAGATGGCCCGCAGCGTCGAGGCGCTCATTCGTGAGCAGGGCGCGGTCCCAGCCACCATCGCGGTCATTCACGGTACGCTGCATATCGGCCTCGAATCCGACCAGTTGGAGCAATTGGCGCAGGCCAAGGACGTCCTCAAGGTTTCGCGCGCCGATCTCGCCTTTGCGATCGCCGAGCGCCGTCACGGCGCAACGACCGTCGCAGCAACGATGATCGCCGCCGAGCGTGCCGGCATCAAGGTCTTTGCAACGGGTGGCATCGGTGGCGTCCACCGCGGCGCGGAAGAAAGCTTCGATATCTCCGCTGACCTCGAGGAACTGGGCCGCACCAGCGTCATCGTCGTTTGTGCCGGCGCCAAGGCGATCCTCGATATACCGAAGACCCTTGAAGTCCTGGAGACCGCGGGCGTGCCTGTCGTCACCTACGAGAGCGAGGAATTCCCGGCCTTCTGGTCACGCTCGTCCGGATTGCGCAGTCCGCTGACGCTGAACAGCCCGGCTGCCATCGCCAACTTCCAGACTGTACGTGAGCAGCTCGGCATTGACGGCGGCATGCTCATTGCCAATCCGGTGCCGGAGGCAGACGAGATCCCCCGCGAGGAAATGGAAATCTATATCGAGCGCGCCCTCGACAGCGCCGAGCGCGACGAAATCAGCGGCAAGGAAGTAACCCCTTACCTGCTCAGCACGATCTTCGACCTGACCGACGGCCAGAGCCTAAAGACCAACATTGCGTTGGTGGAAAACAATGCTCGACTCGCGGCAGAAATTGCCGTCGCGCTGGCTGGCTGAGTTTGAAGAAGGGGCGCTGCGGCGCCCCTTAACTGTCCAGCGTCTCCTTGACGACGACGGCAAGCTGCTTGAGGGAGAACGGCTTCGGCAGGAAGCCGAACTTGGAATCCGGCGGCAGGTTGCGGGCAAACGCGTCTTCGGCATAGCCTGAAACGAAGATGAATTTCAGGTTCGGATAGTTCTTGCGCAGTTCGCGCAGCAGCGATGGACCATCCATCTCCGGCATCACGACATCCGAAACGACAATGTCGACCTTACCCGCGAGCTCGTCCATGATATCGAGCGCCTCGACGCCGGACCCGGCCTCGTAAACTGTATAGCCGCGCGTCTCAAGCATGCGCTTGCCGCCGCGACGCACCGCTTCCTCATCCTCGACCAGCAGGATCACAGCCGAGCCTGTCAGATCCTCGGGCTGCTCCACCGCGGTGGGCGCCTGTTCCGCAGGTGTGCCGATAGTAGGCGTGACGGCATCGCCTTCCGCGGCAACCGCTGGCTCGACAATGTGGCGCGGCAGGAAGACGCGGAACGTCGTGCCTTTGCCAACTTCCGACTCCGGCTGAATGTAGCCGCCCGATTGCTTGACGATGCCGTAAACCATCGCGAGGCCAAGGCCCGTTCCCTTGCCCACTTCTTTCGTCGTGAAGAAGGGCTCGAAAATCTTGTCCATGATCTCAGGCGCAATGCCGGTCCCGTTGTCCGAGACCTCGATGAGGACCATGTCCTCATGCGGCATGTAGGAATAGTTGAAAGCCGCCACCTCTGCCGCCGTCACGTTCTTCGTGCGAAGCGTCAGCTTCCCGCCCTGCGGCATCGCATCTCGCGCGTTGACGCAGAGGTTTATCAGCACCTGCTCGAACTGCGACAGGTCGGTCTTCACAGGCCAGAGATCACGGCCATACTCGACGTCGAGCTTTACGTTGGTACCGGACAGCAGGCGATCGACCAGCATCCTGAGGTCGCCAACCACATCGGTGAGATTGAGCACCGTCGGCCGCATCGTTTGCTTGCGCGAGAACGCCAGCAGTTGCCGCACGAGCACGGCCGCGCGATTGGCGTTGCGCTTGATTTCCATCAGATCCGCAAAGCCAGGGTCCGCCGGCCGGGCCTGCAGCAGCAGATGATCGGAGGACAGCAGGATCGCGGTCAGGACGTTGTTGAAGTCGTGCGCGATCCCGCCCGCGAGTGTGCCGACCGCATTCATCTTCTGCGTCTGCGCCATCTGCGCTTCGAGCGCCTTCTGCTCAGTCACCTCGACGGCATAGACAATCGCCGCCTCTTCCGGCGTCTCGTCGCTCTGGTCGATCACCGCGTTGACGTAGAAGCGGAAATGGCGTGCTTCATCGGTCGGCGTGCGCGAATCGATCGGCGGGATATCGCCCTGGCGGTCCTTCGCCGCCGCGAGCGCCTGCTGCAGTTTGGATTTGTCGCTGTCCTGCACAATGACTTCGAGCAGTGCGCCGTTCTCGACATCGTCTCGGGAAACGATACCCGAAAACAGCTTCAGGAATGGGGCATTGGTTCGCAGGATCCTGCCTGCCCCATCCACCGAGGCAATCGCCATCGGCGTGTTGTTGAAAAAGCGGGTGAATCGCATCGCAGCCGCCGAGGCGGACTGATCGTTCTCGCCGCTCTTCTGCCGCGTCAGTACGATCGACCGGCTCTCTCCAGGAGCGCCATCGCGCATTGACGTCACGCTGTGGACGATCTGCGCCGGCAGGCTCTGGCCGTTCATCTTCTTCAAGTCGAGATCGAGCGTCACCGTCTTTTTCAGGCCCGGATCGGCCTGCACCGACTGAATAAGCGCAAGCCCCTCGCCCGCGACAAAATCGCCGATCGTGACCGAACCCGGAACGAACTTGGTAAGATCGATGCCAAGCCATTCCGCCAGCGTTGCGTTGAGGTAGAAGATCTCTCCCTTGCGGCCGGCCGAAAAGAACCCGGCTGGTGCGTGGTCGAGATAGTCGATCGCATTCTGCAGTTCCTTGAAGAACCGCTCCTGATCGTCGCGCTCGGAGGTAATGTCGCTGATCTGCCAGATGTGGAGCGGCTTGCGTCCGATCTCCTCGCTCTGCAGGGTCCGTGCTTTCAGGCGGTACCAATGCGCTCCGGAACCGTTTGTCGAGGGGCCCAGGGACCGCAGCAGCCGGAATTCTTCGCTCCCCTCCCGGCCTTCGCGAAGCCCGTTGGAAAGGCGATAGAGCGCCTCGTTCGATTCCCGATGACGCGACAGCAGCGCTTCGAGCGTCTGAACTTCAGTTGACTTGCGAGCGCCCGTCAACTCGCCATAGGCCGCATTCGCATAAACGATACGGCCTTTGTCGTCGGTGATGAGAGAGCCGTCGGGGTGACTGTTCAAAAATGCCCGCGCCAGGCTGTCGGACTGCCGCTGCGGCATGACTTCGATAAAGCCGATCACCGACGACACGAGGAAGAAGATCCCGACCATGGCAAGCACGCCGAGAACGCCGAGCACCATTTCGTTGTCGAGAGAACTCTTGAAAACGACGAACGCCGCGGCTGCGCCGATCAGCACAAGGGCCAGCAGGATGATCCGCAAAGCCGTTCCCGTGCGGCCCCCGCGGTCCAAGAGCGGTTCGCTATAATCGTCGGCCTGACGCGGTCTCGTCATCTATTCCCTCGCATGGCCTGCCGGGCTTCACTCGTAACAGGGAGACAAAGCAGGAATCAGGCGCCTTTTCCTTCTTACCAATTTGCGGTCTCCGCAAAAACACTGCTCTCTGTGAAGACTGATTGAATTCACAACGAAGAGCGCCAATTTCGCCATTAAAATGCGTTGTTAAGAAAGCATGTTCGAATTCCACTTCGGGTTGGCATGACTGGACAAGGCCATCACGACTTGTCTACGAAGTGGTAAAAGTCGCCATGTGGTTCAAAACCGCGAAGGGAGTAAGCCAAGATGTTCGATGATCTCATGGGAGCCTATGGGAGCCGCTTCCTTCTCGCAGCCGGCGGCGTTGGCATAGCTCTATTACTGCTGATCGTCGTGCTCTGGTTCATGCGTAACCGCGCACCTTCGCCCTTCCTTCGGGGGGGCCGCAACCGCCAACCACGGCTGCAGGTCCTCGATGCAGCCGCCGTCGATGCGCGCCGCCGCCTCGTCCTCGTCCGTCGGGATGACGTCGAGCATCTGATCATGATCGGCGGGCCGACCGATATCGTCATCGAGAGCAGGATTGGTGAGGCCACCGACAAGTCCGCACCGGTCGAGGCAACTGCTCAACCAGCCCCAGCCCTGGTGGCGCCGGCTCCTGCCCCTGTCGCGCCACCACAGCTCGAGGCAGCGCCAGAGCCGCCGGCGCCCGTTCACATCGTACCGACCGAATCCCAGTATGTGCCCCCGGTCCGCGGTCATACGCCATCCGAACCCTACGTGCCCGAACGTGCGCCGATCGAAGCCAGGCCAGAACCGGTCATGGTTGCGACTCCCGCCTCGCCTGCGCCCGTCATCGCCGAACGTGAGCGTGCCCCACGCCCAGCGCCGTCTTTCGAGCCGCGTCCTGAACCGCGACCGGCACCAGCCCCGATCGAAGCCTCGGCCGCGGCAGACATCCTCGATTCCGCCCGTCAACGCGTGTTGCCGCAGCAGCGCATCGAGCCGCAGGTGACGCAGCCTTCCGTCCGGAGCACTCCCGCGCCCGCACAGCCGTCATCGGCGTTCGTCGAGGTTGGCACGCTGGCGCCTGCCGCGCAGCCGAGCGACTTCCAGCGCATTCTCGAAGAGGAAATGACGAGCACGCTTGCCGCCGAGCGTATTGTGCCGGCGCCACAGGCGCCCGCCGCAAAACCCGGTCCGGCGTCAGGCAACCAGCCTCGCCGCGATCCTGAAATGGCGCCGCTCACCGGCGCGGATGCCGCTCTTCAAAACGAAGTCGCACGCATTTTCGGCGAGATGAGCGTTAACCGCGACAAGTAGCGGATCAACCGAACAAAACAAAAAGGGCGCCACGGTTTGCGTCGCGGTGCCCTTTTTGTTGTCGGTATGTAGGGACTTATTCGTCCCGGTAGACTTTTTCCCGCCGCTCGTGCCGCTCTTGAGCCTCGATAGAGAGCGTCGCAATCGGTCGAGCATCAAGCCGCTTGAGCCCGATCGGCTCTCCGGTCTCCTCGCAATAGCCGTAGGTGCCGTCTTCGATACGTTGCAGTGCTGCGTCGATCTTGGAAATCAGCTTTCTCTGGCGATCGCGGGCGCGCAGTTCGATGGCCCGGTCGGTTTCGGACGATGCCCTGTCAGCAAGATCCGGGTGGTTTGCGCTTTCCTCGGCCAAGTGGTCGAGGGTTTCGCGCGCCTCTCTGAGGATGTCATTCTTCCAGGCGACCAGCTTGGCTCTGAAGTAAGCCCGCTGATTGCCGTTCATGAACTCTTCCTCTTCCGAGGGTACGTAGTTGCTAAGATCGATCTTCTCACTCAACGCGATTCTCCTGAAGCAGATCTCATGTGGCGGGTGTATATCGCGAGCACTACTGGTGATTCAAGCCAAATACGCTAGGTAAACAGTTTTTTAAATCTGTCATATTTTTGAGCTAACAGACTATTTTCTCATCACTATTCCCCCGAACGCCTATTCGCCTCCCGGTAACCCCGCACTTTCCTACCCGGATTTGGCCGCAACACCTGGCGCTGCGGTTGACGTGCGTGCCGCCGACCCGCTACTGAAAAAGTCCCTTCGACGTGGATTTTCCTATGGCTGCAATCACGCCTCCACCCTCCCGGATCTATCTGCTGCGGCATGCCGAAGCCGCTTGGGCAACACCCGGGCAGCGTGATTTCGACCGTCCCCTGAACGCGAAAGGCTATGCAGACGCCGAGCTCATCGCCGACAAAGCGGCGGACAAGGGGTACCGGCCGGATCTGCTTCTGAGCTCGACGGCAGCGCGTTGCCGCGATACTGCCGACGCGGTGCATCGGGCCATGGGCTCCACGCTCGAGCTTCGATTCGTCGATGAACTCTACAATGCATCGCCTGATATCTACCTCGAGATCATCGACGCCCAGGAGGCGCTCGGCTCTGTCATGCTTGTCGGCCACAATCCGACCATGGAGCAGACGCTTGAAGCGCTGATCGGTCACGAGGCGCTCCATCAGGCACTGCCGACAGGCTTTCCGACTGCCGGACTTGCGGTTCTGGACTATGACAGCGAGTTGACAGGCTGGCAGCTCGTTGATTTCGTGATCGACTAAGGTCTTTTCGCGGAACGTCTTTTCGCGTCGATCTGCCCTTCCTATATGGCTTGTCACGATTAGAAACCGGAACTCCGCCTTGCCGCCCAGCCTGACCTCCCTCTCCGATGACGCGCGCATCGCCCTGGACAATTTCGCGGACCGGGCATCGGGCCTCATCAATCCCACGGTGCGCCTTGGCGTCACTGGCTTGTCGCGTTCCGGCAAGACGGTCTTCATTTCCTCGCTGCTTCACAATCTGCTGCACGGCGGGCGGCTGCCTCTCTTCGAGCCAGTGCAGTCAGGTCGTGTCTCGGCGGTGCGTCTTGAGCAGCAGCCGGATGATGCCGTGCCGCGCTTCCAGTACGAAGATCACATCCGCTCACTCGTGAAGGACCGCGTTTGGCCCGATTCGACGCGAGCAATCTCTGAACTGCGCATTACGCTCGAATACCAGAGCGCCAGCGGCTGGAACCGGCTCTTCTCGCCCGGCCGCCTGTCGATCGACATTGTCGATTATCCAGGCGAGTGGCTTCTTGACCTTCCGTTGCTTGGAAAGGACTATCGGACGTTTTGCGAAGAGACGATCGCCTTGGCCGGAACGGGCATTCGTGCGGAACTCTCACGCGCCTGGCTTGCCCTTACACGCGCCACAGATAGCAACGCCCCGGCAGACGAAATGCGGGCTCGCGACCTCGCCACCGCTTTTGCCGATTATCTGAAAGCCTGCAAAGCCGATGAACGCTCGCTTTCCACGCTGCCGCCTGGCCGCCTCCTGCTACCCGGCGATCTCGACGGCTCTCCTGCCCTGACCTTCGCGCCGCTTGCACTCACGCCGGAAGCCAAGCCGCAAAAGGGATCGCTTTGGGCGATGATGGAACGACGCTATGAGGCCTACAAATCCGTCGTCGTGAAGCCCTTCTTTCGCGAACACTTCGCCCGTCTCGACAGGCAGATTGTCCTCGTCGATGCGCTGCAAGCCATCAACCGTGGTCCGGAGGCCGTGCAGGACCTCGAACGCGCCCTGACGGACGTTCTGGCCTGCTTCCGCTCGGGCACGAACTCATGGCTGACGTCGCTGCTTGGCCGCCGTATCGATCGCGTCCTTGTCGCCGCAACCAAAGCTGACCACCTGCACCATGAAAGCCATGACCGGCTCGACGCCCTCACCCGCCGCCTGGTCGACCGTGCCGTCCAACGCATTGGTGTCACAGGCGCGGGAATCGACGTCATGGCACTGGCTTCGGTCCGCGCCACGCGCGAAGCGACGGTGAAACGCGACGGCCATGACCTCCCGGTCATCGTCGGAACACCGATGGCAGGCGAGACCATCGGTGGAGAGAGCTTTGACGGCCACAAGAAGACGGCAATCTTTCCGGGCGACCTGCCGGCAGACCCGGAGAACCTGTTCGAGCGTATCGAATCCGGAGAAAATATCGTGCTGCCCGATGTCAGCGTTGTGCGTTTTCGGCCGCCGCACCTCGAAGAGACCGGTGGCGGCATAAAGCTTTCGGTCCCGCATATTCGCCTCGACCGTGCCATGCAGTTTCTGTTCGGAGATCGCCTCGCATGATCAAGCCGCCCTCCGAACACCCCGCACGGCGCGCGCCGGCCGCCTTCTCCTACGAGGAGGACACGCCCTCCACGCCTGTCACGACCAAACACAGCCCGCGAAAGCCCGGTAGCTTCACGGACGATGTCGTGCTGACCGCCGACGAGGACGATCCATTCCTCAACCCCGAAAAGGATGTCCCTCCAATTGCTGTCGCCCTGCCGCGCAAGCGTGGCACCTCATTCGCGAAAATCGCTGCCGCCGCTTTCGGCGTTCTCTTCTCCCTCGCCTTCGGGCTTTGGACCGACAGCCTCATCCGCAATCTCTTCAGCCGCGCGGATTGGCTCGGCTATGCGGCCCTTGGAGCGCTCGCAATCGGCATTCTGGCGGTGATTGCCATCGTCGTTCGTGAAACGGCGGGCATGATGCGGTTGGCGGCCGTGCAGGAAATCAAGGCGGAAGCTGAGGCCGCCATGGTGGAGACGAAGTCGGCGAAGGCACGTGCGCTGGTCAAGCGGCTGGAATCGTTGCTCTCCGGAAAGCCGGAGACGGCGAAGGGCCGGGCCACGTTGAAGGCGGCGGAAGGCGACATCATCGACCCACCGCATCTCATCGCCCTCGCGGAACGCGAGCTTCTGGCACCGCTCGACCGGCAGGCGCGGGCCTTGATCGTCAACGCTTCGAAACGGGTCTCCATCGTTACGGCGGTCAGCCCGCGCGCGATCGTCGATCTCCTGTACGTGCTCTACGAGGCGGCCCGGCTTGTCCGAGCCATGGCGGATCTTTATGGCGGCCGGCCGGGAACGCTGGGCATGATCCGGCTGATGCGTGATGTTCTGGCGCACCTCGCCGTGACCGGCTCGATCGCGGTCGGCGATAGCCTCGTGCAGCAGGTACTTGGCCATGGATTGGCGTCGAAGCTGTCGGCGCGCCTCGGCGAAGGCGTCATCAACGGCCTGATGACGGCCCGCATCGGGATCGCGGCGATGGATCTTTGCCGTCCCCTTTCTTTTCACGCGCTGAAACGTCCGGGAATCGGCGATTTCATCGGGGACCTGACACCGTCCATGACAGCGCGCGACAAGAATTCCTGAGAATTGAAACTTTCGTCGCGCCTGCCGTGGCAGAAGCGCTGCACCAAAATACTCGTCAAGAATTCAACGCACTAACATTCCGCGCCGTCCTCTGCGAGCCGCGGAATTACTTGCTGCTCAGTGCTTTTCGGCCTAAAAGAAACCAAGCATTAACCATTCTTCGGCAAAACTTGAACCTAGTTAAGCGATGGTGTCGCTAGGGAAAATCCATGTATTCGCGCAAGTTTCTTCTTCTTTTCGGCCTGGCTGCGGTGGCGTTGTCACCGGCCGCCGACATGGCTTCGTCGGCGACTGCGGCGACACGTGACAAAGCCTTTTTCGAGTCTGTCGCCGGCACTTGGCGCGGTCCCGGCGAGATCGTTGCCGGAAAGTACAAAGGCACGAAATTCACCTGCAATCTGGTGGGCGAACCAGTGAGCGCCGGAGGTGCTGGCATCAAGCTCGACGGAAGCTGCAGGGTCGGCGTCTTCAAGCAGCCGATGACCGCGCTCATCACCCAGTCGGGGAGTTCCTACAAGGGGAAGTTTCTTGACGGCGCCGAAGGCAAGGGGCTCGACGTCGTGTCAGGTGCTGTCACGCAGGATACCGTCGTCGTCGGCCTCAATCGCTCCAAGCTCAACGGCGCCATGATCGCACGTGTCCGTGACGACAAGACCATGAACGTCACCGTTTCGGTCAAGGTCGAAAGCCAGATGATCCCTGTCATCGGCCTGACGCTGACGCGCCAGGTCGACGAAATCACGGTCGGCTCTGTCGAATAGCGTTCCAACCCCAGACATTCCAAAAGCGGCGGATTTTCCGCCGCTTTTGCATTTCAGGCGATATGCCACCAAGCGCTGCTTTGATCGGCCACTTCGATCCCCTGCACATCGGCCTTCGCCAGCCACTCGAGAACGGTTGTTCCTTCGACAAGCATGTCAGGCGCAAAATCGGCAAGCGGCATCAGCACGAAGCCACGGTCCGTCATGCGCGGGTGCGGTAGCTCAAGTCGCGGTGCCGATTGCACCACATCAGCGTAGGTCAGGACATCAATATCGAGCGTTCGCGGCCCCCACCGCTCGATACGCTCGCGCTTCATCTCCCGTTCGATATCGAGGCAGACGTCGAGAAGCGCCTCGGGGCCAAGCGTTGTCTGGATTTCAGCACAAGCGTTGAAGAAATAGGACTGGTCGGTCTTTCCCCATGGCGGCGTCCGATAGAGCCGCGACACGGCTACCACACGACAATCGGAGCGCTGGTCAAGCGCCCTCAATGCCACGGCCATCGCGTGCACAGGCTCGCCGAGATTGCCGCCAAGGCCGAGTGTTGCCGTCTTGAAAATGGACTCAGGCAAAGTGTTCGACGCTCACCTGAACGAAATCCAGAACGCCCGGCACCGGCGCGTTCGGCTTGCGCACCGTAATCTTTGCACGCTTGATTTGCGGAAACTTCGAACACAGCCCTTTGGCGATATCAAGCGCAAGCGCCTCGATCAGATAGCGACGCTTGCCCGTCACGATCTCCTCGATCACGGTGAAGGCAATGCCATAATTGACCGTGTCATTGATGGAATCGCTCTCCAGGGCGTCGCCGGCGACGACGTCGAGCTCGGCATCCACAAAGAAGCGCTGGCCGAGGAACTCTTCTTCGTCATGAACGCCATGGCGGGCAAAGAAGGCACAGTTCTGAAGCGTGATGGTGTAGGTGGTGCTCATGCCAATTGTCCCTGCTCAAAGCTATAGCGCGCCGCGAGCATAGCATCGGCGATGGCCAAAGCGTCCTTGTTGATTGCGACATCGTGTACACGAAAAATGCTAGCGCCCGCCAAACGCAACAATACGCTTGTCGCAGCCGTTCCCACATCCCGATCGGCGGCTTCCCGACCTGTGATCGCGCCGACGAAACGCTTGCGCGACGTGCCGGCAAGCAGCGGCAACCCCAAGCGGCGCAGTTCTCCGAAACGCGCCATCAGTTCCACATTCTCCTGTATATCCTTGGCAAAGCCGAAGCCCGGATCCAGTACGATGCGATCCTTGGGCACGCCGGCCGCCGAAGCGAGCGCGAGCGAGCGCTCCAGGAAGTAGAACTGGTCTCCGATCACATCCGGAAGCTTCTCCCGATCGCGGCCGGTATGCATCAGGCACAGTCCCGCACTGGTATCGGCTGCGATCCTTCCCACCTCCGGCTCCTTCTGCAACCCGAATACGTCGTTGATTACATGCGCGCCTGCAGCGACGGCAAGCCGGGCGGTCTCAGCGCGATAGGTGTCGATCGAGATCAAGGCATCGGTCTTGCCGCGCAACGCCTCGATCACCGGCAGCACCCGGGCCTGCTCTTCCAGTGGAGTGACGACGTCTGCGCCGGGGCGCGTCGATTCACCGCCAATGTCGATGATCTCAGCGCCATCGCTTACCGCCTGGAGCGCATAGGTCACGGCCGCATCGACCGTCTCGTATCGCCCGCCGTCCGAGAAAGAATCCGGTGTCACGTTGACGATCGCCATAAGGACGGCGCGCGCGCCCAGTTCGATCTCGCGGCCATGCCCGACGCGCCAGAAACTGCTCTCAAGCTGTGCCAACGGCATTCATCCTATCGATCGAAAAAGGCGCCCATGATCTTGCACTGGCCGTGGCTATGCCCCAAGCTCCAGCAAACTTCAACATGAGTATCTACAGAATGCATTCCGTGCCGCGTTATATGCCCCTCCTCCTCGGCTTTTCCATGGCCGTAGCGGCGTGCAGCCCAGCTGCCGCCACCGTAATCGCGACGCGAAGCTATTCCTATTTTCCCATCAAGGGCAAAACCGCGGACCAACTCGACCAGCAACTGAGCATCAACGGGCCGACGGCCAGTGGCTCGTCCGCCCGCCACCCGGGTGCGACCAAGATCCGATTCGGCGGCGATGCGACCTATGTTCAGGCCGGAGGGCGCTGCCGCGTCTCCAGCGCCAAGGTCACCGTCCATACGCAGATAATCCTGCCCCGCTGGACCGACCGCAAGGGTGCCAGCAAGCAGTTGTCAATCATCTGGGATGCACTTGCGAGCGACATCAAGCGGCACGAGGAGCGCCATGCAGAGATCGCGCGAAACCAGGCGCGTGTCATGGAAAAGCAGATCCTCGCACTTCCACCGCAGCGCAGCTGCGAGCGTATGCAGGAGCTCGTCACCGACGTATCGACCCGCGGCATCGATGAGCACGACAGGTTGCAGGCCCGATTCGACCGAATCGAAGCCGTCAATTTTCAAAGTCGAATGATGAGACTTCTGAACGATCGGATTAAAATATCCGGCGGCGCAAGGTAGCTGATTCTCAAGCTTAACGCGATCACAAAAGGTTAGCCGCGTAACAAAACTTGTGCGAAACCGCAATCGCCCCAGTGATTTAGTGGTTATTTCTCGGTCTAGCTAAATCAACCATAACGCGGTAATATTCAAACATTCGAAAGTTCAGGTCCGTAAGCCCGAACTTTCGCTCCTGGGTTCTCCTGGCGCGTTGCGAAGCCGCGGATGATCCTCCCTCGTCCGCAGGTAATGCGCCTACCTCGCCTCGCTCGTCTAACGGCAAGCGAGGCTTTTTTTGGACTGTGGTGGAATCAGGCCTGCCGCTCGGGCACGTGAACCACGAGCCCGTCCAGAGCCGCCTTCATTCTGATCTGACAGGAGAGGCGCGACGTCGGACGCACGTCAAAGGCGAAATCGAGCATGTCCTCTTCCATCGCCTCAGGCGAGCCGACGCGTTCCGTCCATTCGTCGTCGACGTAGACGTGACAGGTCGCGCAGGCACATGCGCCGCCGCATTCGGCCTCGATACCTGGTACCGAATTGCGCACGGCATTTTCCATAACGGTCGATCCCTGATCGACATCAAGATCGAAGCGCGTGCCGTCGAAGGCGACAATGGTCAGTTTGGGCATGATGATTTCCGGTGGTCGTCAATGGGAGGGTTTGGATTTTTTCTTCCAACAAATCGCCGAGGCAGTCAACATCGACCGCTCGGTGTCCTTCATCACAGATTGAGAAGCGACGCGCTTGTCAAAATGCGCCATGCCGGCGGTCACAAAAAGACCCGCTGCTCCGAAATGGATCAGCGGGCCTCTATTCCGTCAGATTTATAGAACTCAGCGGCAAAGCTTGAGGATAAAATTCTCCGCTTCGATCACGGCAATACCGACCGCCGCCATGCTGGCCGCGTCGCCGCAATTGCCCTCAAGCGCCTCGGCAGCCGCATGGACGCGAAACGCCCCGACCGCTCCGGCCGCGCCCTTGAGGCGATGGGCCGCGGCTTCAACGATCTTCGCGTCACCGGACGATATTTCCTGCAGGCAGGCCCGCGCCTGACGCGCAAACATTTGCAGAACTTCGATTTCCAGGCTCTTGTCGCCCATTGTCTGGTTTGCCAGATGCACCAGATCTACCGGACGCTCCTGTGAAGGCCGAGGTCCCTTGCAAATGTCGGGCGCCGCAAACGCAATACTGACTGCTGCCATGTGCCAATCCTCCGTCGTCCATGCCGACTTTCCACAAAAGTGCGGGCACCGAGTGGCCATCGCGTTAAATTCCGGCACATTCGGGGCGGATTTCTTGAGGTATGGTTAACGCCAGCTAAACGTCTCTAACGCTTTGGTTTCAAAGGCCCGCTTTTATTAAATGATGTTAACAAGACCTTATTATCCGGGAATTCGAGCGGTTGCGTTAATTGTCTAGCAGTCCCGGATGTGTCACTACGATACTACTGGGCGAGCTTTCCGGTACCTGCCTTTGCTCGCCAAGTGGATAATGGTAATGTTTTGATACCGTCTGTATGAAAAAGCAGCTATCCACTCTGAAATGATATGCTTATCCGTCCTCGGCAATGTCGACGGGCGGGCTCAGAGGCTAAGGTTTTGTGCGGGCTCCGCGGGAAGCCCGAGGCGTTGTTGAACCGGCTGGGATGTAACGAGGCGTAACGTAAATGGCGAACAACAAGTACAGCGAATCGATTGAGGACAAGGCGTTCAAGGCATTGGACGAGGCGCTCCAGATCGACTTCGGAGAAGACGATACGCTGTCTCGCAACGGCAAGACCGACGCCCCGGAGGCCAAATTGTCCGAAACACCGAGTGCCCGCAATCAACAAGGCTCCAAGGAGCGCGTGCGCCCCGCCAATACGCCTCGCCAGCCCGAGCAGCCGTCTCGCGCCCCGTCCTTCGCCGCCAACGACGCCAACCGCATATCGCCGGCTACGCTTCTCAAGTCCCTGGAGACCGGCTCCAGCCGATCGGCTGTTCGCAACGCAACCATCGTGTCGCTGCTTTGGATCGTCGGCGGTCTCGGCCTCATGGCCCTGCTCTATTCGCCGCAGATCTGGCAGATCCGCTCGATCGCCGATCTTTTGGCTCTTCCGGGCATTGTTGCCGGCCTCATCGGCATCATCGTGCCGGTGTTGCTGTTCTATGCCTTTGCCGTCATGATGGCGCGCGCCCAGGACATGCGCAACGCAGCACGCTCCATGGCCGAAGTTGCGCTTCGCCTCTCCGAGCCCGAGACCGTCGCTTCCGAACGCATCATGACGGTCGGCCAGGCCGTTCGCCGCGAAGTCTCGGCGATGAACGAAGGCATCGAACGCACCATCGCACGCGCTTCGGAGCTTGAAACCCTCGTCCACTCCGAGGTCAACGCCCTCGAGCGCAGCTACGCCGACAATGAATTGCGCGTGCGCGGCCTCGTCCATGAACTCGGGTCGGAGCGCGAAGCGATCGTCAACCACGCTGAGCGTATCCGCACGTCGATCTCGGGCGTGCATGATCAGCTCAAGGAAGACCTCTCTCTTGCCACGGAAGAGATCGCGATACGCCTTGCGACCTCGGGCGAAGCATTCGCCTCGATGATCGACACGCGCGCCGCGGCGATCACCGAAAAGTCGGAATCGGCCATCCAGTCGCTCGGCACGCTGCTTGCGGCAAAGACGGATTCACTGCTGCAAACGCTCACCTCCTCCGGATTCGCACTCACCAACGAATTCGACACGCGGCTGGATACCCTGGCGTCGAGCCTGAGCGAGCATGGAGAGCTTGTCCTTCGGCAGTTCGAGACGCGTGCGTCCACGATGGACAGCAACGCCGAGAAGCTGAACGCCGCGCTGAACGACCGTGCCCGCCAGTTGAACGAAATCCTGATCGCCCGCACCCGCGAGATCAACGAGAGCCTGACCGGTGGCGAGCGCACGATCAGCACCACGCTTGATGACGTTCTCTCCAAGCTCAACAGCGCGCTCGACGAGAAGGGTTCGACCTTCCGCCAGAGCCTGCAGTCGAGCGTCGACGACACCATCATGGATCTCGACCTTCGTTCCGGCTTCTTTGACGAACGGCTGCAAGCGACTGTCGCGCAGCTCTCGACCTCGTTCGATGAGCGCGTCGCGGAATTCGCCAATGCCTTCGACAAGCGTGCAGGCTCGCTCGACACGAAGCTCATGGAGAGCCTCAACCGCATCAACGACACCATGACCGGCGGTTCGGAGTCGCTGAACGGCATTTTGAGCTCGAGCATCGAACGCCTTGGCGCGTCGCTGACCGATCAATCGTTCGCACTGGCCACTGCCCTCGCGACCAGCCAGGAAGTTATGGAAAGCTCGCTGGCAGGCAAGGTCTCCGAGGTCACCGAGGCTATCCATACCCACACGACAGGCATGACCTCGGCGTTGAGCCACGCCACGTCCGAAATCTCCCTGGCGCTTGCGTCGGGCACCTCGGAACTCCACAATAATCTCTCCGCACGCGCGACAGAGTTCCGCGAAACATTGCTGTCCACGACCTCCGATCTCAGCTCGGCCGTCTCCGCGGGCACCGAGCAAATTACTTCGGCCTTCGGCCGCGCCGACGATCTGAACACGATGATCTCCAAGCGCGCTGCCGATATCACGCACGCGCTCGATTCCGCGCATGAGCGGATCGACGGCGTGATGACCGATCGCGGAGGCGCGCTGACTGCCGCCCTTGCCGACAGCCACGACCGCTTTGAGAGCACCCTGGCAAGCCGCTCGGACGCAATCATCAGCGCCGTCTCGGGCAGCCATGAGCGCCTTGCGGACGCACTCGACGACAAGGCCATGACGCTGGCCATCTCGCTGGATGAGAGCCAGAACCGCTTCGAGGATGCGATCGCCAAGCGTGCGGAAGCGATTGCCGCTTCGATCGCCAGCGGCCATGAGAAGCTCGCCGATACTCTTGATGACAAGGCAATGGCCCTCGCCATCTCCCTCAACGAAGGCCAGTCGCGCATTGAAGACACGCTCGGCCATCACGCCGAAACGATCAGCAACTCGCTTGCCGGCGGGCACGACCGGATCACCGAGGCGCTTGATGACCGTGTCATGGCGCTTACGGTATCGCTGAACGAAGGTCATAGCCGCATCGACGAGGCGCTTGCCCGGCGCGTCGATACCATCGCGAATTCGATTGCTACGGTCCAGGACCGCCTCTCGGATACGCTGGACGAGAAGGCCATGGCGCTCGCGATCTCCTTCGGAGAAAGCCAGAGCCGTTTTGACGATGCACTGGAAGCCCGCACCAACGCCTTGCTCGACACCGTGGCCGGCGCCGAGTCCCGGGTTGCCGGCGCCCTCGTCGACAAGTCGGACGCCATCCGCAGCGCCTACACGGAAAGCCAGGAGCGCCTCGAGCGTTCCCTGAACGAACACGCATCGACGCTTGCCGGAACGCTGTCGAGCGGCAGTGATCGGATCGAGCAGCTGGCTGGCAGCGCCGCGGCCCGCATCGAATACAACCTCAGCAATGCGCATCAGAAATTGGAAACACTGCACGGCGACGCTGCCGCCCGCATCGAAGGCGGTCTTGCGGCTGCGCATGATCGTTTCGAAGCCCTGACCGGCAATGCCGCTACGCGCATCGAAAGCGGCTTGGACTCGGCCCATGAACGCATCCGTTCGACGCTGGCCGATCGCGAGCAGGCTATCAACCTCGCCCTCACCGACGCCCACAGCCGTATCAGCGATACGCTCTCCGATCAGGCGACGACGATCAGCGCCTCGATTGCCACCAGCGTCGGCATGCTGGAAATGTCCCTGGAAGACCATGAAGTCTCGCTTCGCCAGGCGATCGACAACAGTGGCCGGGCCCTGGAAGACCGCCTGCGCGACAGCACCGGTCACATTGCCGGCCGTTTCCAGGAGGCTGCTGGCGAGATCTCACGTTCGGCAGAGACCTTCTCTTCACAGCTCGACCAGTCGATCGAGGGCATGACGGGCCGCTTTGCGGAAACCGGCTCGCGCGTCGAGGCCGGCCTTGCCGCCCTCGAAAACCGCATCCGTGACGGCGTCGGCGGCGTGGCCGAGCAGGTCGACGCCGCTGGCGGTCGCCTCTCCAGCACTTTGTCCGACGGCATTTCCCGCCTCGGAACGCTCGGCGAAGACGCAACGAACCGTATCGCTGCGGCGATCAACGGCAGCGCCACGAAGTTTACCGAAACGATCGATCGCCGCACCGCCAACCTCACCTCGGAGATCGACTCCCGTACGGTCAGCATCGACGAGGCGATGGAACGCGGCAGCGTCCGCATCGGGGAGCGCCTGTCCACGATGGACCGGGCCCTCACAGTCGGCCTCGACGCCGTCAATCGCACGATCGAAGGTAAGGCTGCCGGGCTCGCGGCTTCGCTGCGCAGCGCCGTCGCCGAGACGACGAAGGGCATCGACGACGAAGCAGCCCGCGCCGCCGAAAACCTAGGCCGCACCGGCCAGCAGTTTGCCGAAGGCCTCGACGCCAAGAGCAACGAGTTCGCCCGCACGATCGAAGAGCGTTCCGAGCAGATCGTCGGCCGCGTCTCCGACGCCCAGAACCGTTTGGCCGGCCAGGCAGCGGCCGTTGCCCAGACTTTCTCGGAAGCCGGCAATGCCATTATCAAGAAGGTCGCCGAAGCCGAGACCCTCGTCAGTGGCCAGGTTGGCGCCATTTCCCGCGCTCTCGGCGACGCCCAAGCGACTTTCGAAAACCATGGTGCCGGTATCCGCACGACGATTTCCGACGCAAGTCAGGAAATTACCTCAACCATGGCAGACGTCGAACGTGCTCTGGAAGCACGTGGCAATGCAATCCGTTCGAACCTCGAGGATCGCACGCGCGAAATCGACTCGACGCTGACCAATGTCGAAAAGGCGCTCGAGGCGCGTGGCGACGCCATCCGCTCGACGCTCGACGATCGCACCCGCGAGCTCAATTCGATGCTGTCCGGTCGTTCCACGGAGCTGTCGCGCATTCTCGAGGAGACGGCGCGACCGCTGATCGACCGCTATGCCGAAGCAGGTAAGGACGCCGCCGCGCGCATTACGACAGCGACCGAACGCAGCACCGAGCGCCTGCGCAGTGAGAATGAGGCGCTCGTCAACGCAATCACGGCGCGGACCGAAAGCGCATCCTCGGCCGTCGACGCGATGGAAAACAGCCTGCTTGCCAACGTCAACAAGCTGATCGAACGCCTGTCGGACAACAGCTCAGCTATGGGCCAGGTGATGAGCCGTGCCGCCGAAAATCTCGCGGCAGTGGATGGCCGCCTCGGCGATACGACGTCGCGCTTCACCGAGTCTGCCCAGAAGGCCGCCGAAATGGTGTCTGCCTCGACGCGCCTGCTCGAAGGCAAGGTCGACCGCCTCTCGGACATTTCGGGCCAGACGCTTGCCCAGGTCGGCGGTATCATCGGCCGGTTCGACGAACACTCCAAGGTGCTCAGCCAGGCATCCGGCCTGCTGGCAGCCGCTCAATCCAACCTCGTGTCAACGCTCGAGGATCGCGAAAGCGCCCTCCAGAACCTTTCCGTGGGACTCGTCCAGCGCTCCGAGGAAATCGAACGGACGATGCGTGCCCTGGGCGGCATGGTCGAATCCGCATTCGACCGCGCCGAACAGCGCTCCAACCAGGTCAGCGGAACGCTGCGCGAAAGCGTGCAATCCTCGTTCTCCGACATCGGCCGCGTTCTTTCCGAAACCGAAAAGCGGGCTGAGGAAGCCGCCTCAACGATGCGCGCTGCGATCGTCAAGGCCGGCGAAGACGCCAATGCCACAATCGACGGCGCCTTCGGCAACGCCGAACGTCGCTCCAGCGAGCTTTCCAGCCGCTTGCGTGGCGGCCTGACGGCCTCCCTGTCGGAAGTCGAGCGTATGCTGGGCGAGGCAGGTCGTGCATCCGACGGCGCTGCCCAGACCATGCGCGAGTCGCTTCGCGAGGCAGTCGAGGAGGCAGTATCCCGCTTCTCCGGCGCCACCGAGGAGATCCGCCGCTCGGCCGGCGATATCCGCAAGGAACTCGACATGACCCGCAGCGAATTGAAACGCGGTGCATTCGATCTTCCGGAAGAGGCCAAGGAAAGCGCTGCTGCCATGCGCCGCGCCGTTGCCGAGCAGATCAAGGCTTTGCAGGACATCTCGCACATCGTTGGCCGCTCGACGCAGCAACTGGAGATCTCCGAGCCTGCGCCGCGGGCCATTCCTCAGCCTCAGCCTCAGCCTGCGCCACGCCCGGCTCAGCCGGCCGTTACCCAGCAGGCGCCCCAACCCACCCCTCCCGCAGCCCCCGCCCCGGCTCCGGCAGCAACACCCTCGCCGATCGAGAACCTCGGTCTGCGTGGCTCCCTGACGCCTGCAGCCGCAACGCCGCAGCGCGCCCCCGTTGCCGCTCCCCCGGCAAGCGGCGGCTGGATCAGCGACCTCCTGCGTGGTGCATCGCGCGATGAGACCACCGAGGAAGCTCCAGCACGGCACCCAGCCCCACGCGCCGAGGCTGCCGCGGCGGCACCTGCCCGCACGGCCGATAGCCGCAATCCGCGCCACGTCGTCGAATCGCTGAACTCGCTTTCGGTAGATATCGCGCGTGCAATCGATCATGACGCTTCGGTCGATCTGTGGCGTCGTTACCAGCGTGGCGAACGGGACGTCTTTACGCGCCGCCTCTACACGCTGAAGGGCCAGCAGACCTTCGACGAGATCAAGCGCAAGTATGATCGCGAGCCGGAGTTCCGCACCGCCGTCGATCGTTATATCGCCGATTTCGAGAAGCTCCTTTCTGATGTTTCCCGCGGCGATCGCGACAAGACGATCACGCAGTCCTATCTGACCTCGGATACCGGCAAGGTCTATACGATGCTTGCTCACGCCGCAGGGCGACTGGGCTAAGCCACACTCAAGGAACAAATGAAATGGCCGCCCAAGAGGCGGCCATTTTCATCTCGGGCGATTGTCCTGACGTCGCTCTCTGCGAAAGATCGGGTCGGGTCGTGGACGGTGGATCGTGTTACGCCATCGCGCTAGGCCGGCACGCGCCAGCAGGCACCTTGTGGTGCATTGCCGGCGCCCTCGATCAGATCGACTGGAGGGTCCAGTTCACGATCTCAGCCGTCACGCTCGCGAACGCGCGATCGAGACCCTTCACAAGACCGTCGTTGGACCCATTGGCCGGCACCGCTTGTCTGAACACTTTCTGGGTTCTCACGGTGCCATTCCGGTCGTTCACGATCTTGGCCGAAATCTCGACGACCGCGTGGCTGCCACCGGTCGTGTCGATCTCGAAAGCGCGGATATCGGTCACGAGCTGATAGTCGATCGCCAGTCCCTGCCCCGGCACGCCGACGCCGCCGAGCTTGCCTGAGTTCTCGTAGGCTTCGACGAGCTTTGCCTGAACCATGCGCGGCAGCTTGTCGCCCCATTGCGCCTTGGAAAGGTACTGTATCTGCGACGGCGCCACCCGAATGACAATCTGTTCGCTGTCGATCGCCCGCAACGCAGTTGGCTGCTGCACCAGGATCTGCCGGCCCCTGGCCGCAGGCCCACTGCCAGTCACCGACGCGGAGAGGTCGTAGGTGTCGTTCCTGGCAGCCGTCCCACAGCCTGCCAGACCCGCCAATAGCGGCAGCGTAATCGCGGTCGTCGATAGCCACGAACGACGCTGCAACAGATCCGATACGGCCATATGCGCTCCCCTAATATCCCTATTAACGCCGCGTCCGGCCATCATATTGCTTTACGGTATCCCCACCGAAGATCAGCCGCTGCGGATTGCGGTCAAAATTGCCGATCGCATCGTTGAGGTTTTGCACGGTGGAGCGCGTGTCGTTGATGAGCGACTGCACATCGCGCAACCCACCGCTGGAAAATTTCTGCAAGTTGTCCGCAATAGGACCGATGCGCGAATTCAGATTGTCGGCGACCTTCTTGAATGAGGTGAGCGTGTCACGCGCCTGCGCAAACAGCGACTGCGTATTGTCCGTACCAAGCAGCGCGTCCAGCTTGATCAGAATGCCGTCGACACGTGTGGACGCCGCGTTCAGCTTGTTCGCCATCTGCGAAACATTCTGGATCGTCTGGTCGATGTCCTTCTGCCGAGCCGAAACAGTGTTCGCGACGTCCTTGATCGAAGCGACTGCGGTGCGTGCGTCCTTTGTCGCCTGGGAGATATCGTCGACGGATCCCTTGACCTTCGCCGGGTCGATCTGCGCGACCAACGTATCTACTCGATCGAGCGTCGCCTGCGCCTTCTTGCCGAGGTCGTTGTAGGTCGTCGCCGTTTCCTGGAACTTCTGGATCGCTCCCTTGAAGTTGCCCGAAGCATCGGCGACGTCGCGGCTGACTTTCTCGGCATTGCTGAGAATGGTGTCGATCTTCTTCGCGTCGACGGCCTTCACGAGGGCCTCGACCGCTTCCAGCGTCGAGTCGACACGACCCGAGACCTTACGCACGGTCTCGGAGAGTTGGCCGACACTCTGCAGGAACGAGTCGATGTTGCCTGAGTTCTTGGCCAGTGCATCGGAGAAGGTCTCGGCATTCTGCAATGTCTTCGTCAGCGGCCCGCGTGCATCCGTCACAAAGCCCTGAATCTGCCCGACAGCATCGTTCGCTCTGTCAAGAATCTTGTCTGCCGTCGCCAGAAGATTCGTGACACTCGACTGATCCGCGACGATGACCGCTCGCTTTCCGGTCTCGAGGGACTGTTGAAGGATGTTCTTTTCGCCGATCCTCCCGCCCGAAAGTTCGATATAGGCAGCACCCGTCAGACCCTGGATTTCAAGGATGGCTTTCGTCGAGGGATAGATAGGCGCGTCGACCCGCACCTCGGTGAACGCCAGTGAGAAACTGGGATCGTCGGCATCGATGGACAGCGACTTGACCGAACCGACCTGAATGCCGTTGAACCGCACCGGCGAGCCGACGCTCAAGCCGTTCGCGGAGCCGGGAATCCGGACGATCAGTTCGGCCATCGGCCCACCGCGCCCATATTCCGCCATCCAGTAGACGAAACCGAACGCCGCCGCGATAACGAGCACCGTGAAAAAGCCGACAATCGTGTAGTTCGCTTTTGTTTCCATCGTATCCGCTCACTTCCCGCGGCTATCTTGCGCCAGGCTGTCCTTGCCTGCGTGGCCACGCTGCGGCACGACCGAACGCGCCCGCTTGCCCTTGAAATAAGCCTGAACCCAGGGATCGTCGCAGGCCAGCATGTCGTCGATCGTTCCCTCGACCAATACCCGCTTCTTGCCAAGCACCGCAATCCGGTCACAGACCGAGAAGAGACTGTCGAGGTCGTGCGTGACCATGTAGACGGTCAGGCCGAGGGTGTCCCTGAGCCTTGCGATGAGCTCGTCGAACTCCGCGGCACCGATCGGGTCGAGGCCCGACGTTGGCTCGTCAAGGAAGACCAATTCCGGATCGAGCGCAAGCGCGCGTGCCAGCGCAGCACGCTTGATCATGCCGCCCGAAAGCTCCGACGGGTATTTGTCGGCGGCATCCGCCGCAAGCCCGACGAGGCGGATCTTGAGCTGCGCGAGTTCGTCCATCAGCGACTGGGGCAGGTCCAGATACTCGCGCATTGGAACCTGGATGTTCTCCCGGACGGTCAGCGACGAAAACAGCGCCCCCTGCTGGAACAGCACACCGAGCCGCATGTCGAGCGCGTTGCGCTGCGGCTCGTCCAACTCATCGAAGTCCTGACCGAGAATCTTGATCGTTCCAGAGCGCCGCGGCAGCAACCGAAGCACCGTCCGCATCAAGACCGACTTGCCCGTTCCCGACGCTCCGACAAAACCGAGAATTTCGCCGCGATAGATATCCAGATCCAGATGGTCGAGAACAACCTTCGACCCGAAAGCGACGGTCACGCCGCGCGCTGATAGCACGACATCTCGCCCCTCGTTGTTTCCGGTCTCTGTATGCTGCCCGTCCACGTACAATCCTTAGAAATTGATGGCCGCATAGAACATGGCAAAAAGCCCGTCCATGAGGATAACGACAAAGATCGCCTTCACTACCGCCGCGGTCACGTGCTGGCCAAGCGACTCGGCGCTGCCGCCTACCTTTAAGCCCTCGACCGCCGCAACGATACCGATAACCAGCGCCATGAACGGCGCCTTGATCATCCCGGACAGCACCGTCGACAGCGTGATCGCCTCATGCAGGCGGGAGACGAAGTTGGCGAAGGTGATGCCGGAATAGGCCCAGGCGACCACGGCTGCGCCGGCGAGCGAGGCAAAGTTCGCGATGACCGTCAACAGCGGCAGCGCCACCGTAAGGGCAACTAGGCGCGGGAAAATCAGCACGCCCACGGGATTGAGCCCCATGACCTTCAATGCGTCCACTTCCTCGCGCATCTTCATCGAGCCGATTTCAGCCGTGATGGCGCTGCCCGAGCGGCCGGCAATCATGATGGCGGTGAGAAGCACACCGATTTCGCGAAGCTGCAGGATACCGACGAGATCGACGACGAAGACTTCGGCGCCAAAATAGCGGAGCTGAAAGGCGCCCTGCTGCGCGATGATCGCACCAATCAGAAACGACATCAGCAATATGATCGGCACCGCGCGCACGCCCATGTGGTCGATCTGGTTGACGATCGACGCCGGCGATACGCCGCTGCCTCGCCCGAATTTCATTTGCGCGCCGCGGACAGCGGAGCCGAGGATATACATCGCGGCCGCGAGGTTGTTCCAGAGCTCAGAGGTGATCTTGCCGATCGGTGCGAAGATCCGCTCCGGCCAGCTTGCGCTTGGCTGCGGCTCCTGCTCGGGCTGCGGCGGTTCCTCGGAAAACTCCGCGATCATCTCGTCGATATGGGTGTTACTGCCTTCGAAGCGCACGAGCCCACCGGCGCCTTCCACCTGCTTCTTCAGCCGGCAGAGCAGCCAGACGCCCGCAGTGTCGATATCGGTCACGCCTGACAGGTCGAGTGTCACCTCGCCGCTTCGGCCGGCGGTAAGCTTGTCGAAGTCACGCAAAACGAGATGCAGGTTGGCGCTTCGCCAGTTCCCTTCGATATGAACGAACTGACCCGCGCCATGGCTCTGGTCGTCCACATGCAGTGAGGCGGCGTTACGGGTTTCGGACTTCAAAACGCTTGTGTCTTTCAAGGCTTACGGCGACATTGCCGACTCGCGAACTAACGGTTCGCCGCTTCGGATCAATATACCCAAGCCGCACCAAATTTCCATGCGCGCAGGATTGCAAATATGCCACGGTCACTTGAAATTCAGACGGATTCCTTCCCCATAGCGGGCACATTCACGATCTCGCGGGGCGCCAAAACGTCGGCAGACGTGATCCTCTGCATAATCCGGAAAAACGGGTTTGCCGGCCGAGGCGAATGCGTTCCCTATCGCCGTTATGGCGAGACCATGGAAAGCGTGGCAGCACAGATCGAAGCGGCAAAGCCGTTGATTGAAGCCGGCCTGACGCGAAAGGAACTTCAGCGAGCTATGCCTCCCGGCGCCGCGCGCAATGTCGTTGACTGCGCCCTCTGGGATCTGGAAGCCAAGAGTTCGGGCGAAACCGTGATCATGGCGCTGGGCCTGGCGCAGCCGCAGCCGCTGACGACCGCCTTCACGATCTCGCTCGGCGAACCTGACGTCATGGCTGCACAGGCGCGCGCAAACGCCGATCGGGCCCTCCTGAAGGTCAAGGTCGGCACCGGCGATGACGAAAGCCGTATCCGCGCGGTTCGCGAGGCAGCGCCCAATGCGGCGATCATCCTCGATGCCAATGAGGGCTGGCCTGACGAAACGCTTGAGCATCATCTGCGCATCGCTGCCGAGATGGGCGTCGCCTTGGTCGAACAGCCGCTGCCGGCCGGCAAGGACGAATTTCTGGCGGAGATCCGTCGTCCCGTTCTCGTTTGTGCGGATGAAAGCGTCCACCATACCGGGGACCTCGCCAGCCTTCGCGACCGCTACGACGCGATCAATATCAAGCTCGACAAAACGGGTGGCCTCACGGAGGCGCTTGTGATGAAGAAAGAGGCGCAACGCCTTGATTTCAAGATCATGGTCGGCTGCATGGTCGGCACATCGCTGGCAATGGCGCCAGCCGTGCTGTTGGCCCAGGACGCCGAGTTCGTCGACCTCGATGGACCGCTGCTGCTTGCTCGCGACCGCGAACCGGGACTGCGTTATACGGCCTCTCTCGTTTTCCCGCCGGAACCGACGCTCTGGGGCTGAAGATAGTAAGCCGCGATAACCAGCCCGAGACCGGTCAGGGCGACGAGTGCCATCACGTAGTAGCTTGCGAGGCCGAGCCAAGCGTAGATGTAACCGGAGGCGATGGTCATCAGCCCCATGAACATGCCGTTGTAGAAGAAATACGCGCCCTGCGCCGACGATTCCTGCGTCTCCTGCACCGAGGCGACGATACGTGTCTGCACGCCCGTATGCACGAACGCATAGGTGCAGGAATGCATGCACTGAAGCAGGAAGAAGCCCCAGAACCCCCAATGCATCGGGAACAGAATCCAGCGACACACGCTGACCGCCGCCCCGAACCGGATTAGCGTCCAGGCGCTGAATCGGCGGTTCAGCCGGCGGGAAAGAAAGAAGACGGTCACTTCGGCCGCAACGCCAGCACTCCACAAAACGGCGATCTCGGTGCCGGAAAAGCCGAGTTCTCGCCAGTAGAGGGATGCGAAGGCCTGCAGCACCGCGTGGCTCGACTGCTGGATTGCGACCCCGATCAGCAACGCCAACAAATGGGGCTGGCGCAGAGAACTCCCCGTTGCAGCCGAGATATCGACAGGTATCCCGCGCCTGCGCGTCGGGCCGATCCGGGGACAATAGATAGCCATCACAACAGTCATAACAAAGCCAAAGGTCATGACCGGCAACACCATCTCGCCACCCCAATGCCCGATCAGCTGCCCGCCGATCAGAGTGGAGACGATGAACGCTACCGACCCCCATACCCGCATGGAGCCGTAATCCAGACCCCAGCGCCGCACTCCGGAGATCACGATCGATTCGACAACCGGGACATAACAGGCAAAGGTCGCTCCCTGGATCGTGTAGACGATCAGCACCGGCCAGAATGTGTTCGTCCAGTAGAGCGCGATGGCTGTCAGCAGCGACAGGACTCCGGAAAACAGCAACACATCCGCTCGCTCCCTCATCCGGTCGGCATACATCGCCACGATCGGGGCGACGAGCACGCGCACGACCATCGGCACCGCGAGGATGACGCCGATCTCGTGGTCGTTGAATTCGTGCTGTGCAAGCCACATCGGAAAGAAGGGCAACGCAACACCATTGACGAGCAGGGGCGCGCAGTAAGACAGGGCACTGAGAAGCCGAAAGCGCGGCGGGGCGCCCTCGCTTGTCTGAGGGTTTTGAGCGGGAATCATTAGGTGGACCTGCAGGAAACTGAACGCTGCCTATCACGTCAACCTAAGGGCGACTATGGCAAGAAATTGCCCGATTGAAACGTTTAAAAAAATAAATAGGGCCTGTCGCAAAGACACAACGGGCTAAACTGATGCACTGAATTGCTGGCTTAGGAGATTGCGCCTAAGCGGCTTGCGGGGCGACGTCCTTTTCGCGATGACCGATCGCCATCGGGACCGCCTGCGTACCGCTCATGGAACGCCATTCGATCAATTCAAAGGCGCCGTCTTGATGCTCGGCGATCGCCGTACAGCTTTCGACCCAGTCTCCAGTGTTGATGTAACGGATCCCGTCCATGTCTTCCATGACAGCGTGATGAATGTGGCCACAAATCACGCCGTCCGCACCGTGCTTACGGGCTTCGTCGGCAACGACGCGCTGGAACTCGCCGATGAAGTTGACTGCATGCTTCACCTGAAGCTTGGCCCATGCGGAAAACGACCAGTACGGCATCCCCATCCGGCGACGGATTGCTGCTAGGCCAATATTGATCATGATCGCCATGTCGTATGCCCAGTCGCCGAGATAGGCGAGCAGGCGGGCGTTGCGCACCACGACGTCGAACTCGTCGCCATGCAGCACGAGGTACTTCTTGCCGTCGGCCGCATCGTGCATGATGCGCTCGGCAACCTCGATGCCACCGAAATGGGTGCCTGGAAAGTCACGAAGGAATTCGTCGTGATTGCCGGGGATATAAATCACCCGCGTGCCCTTGCGCGCCTTGCGCAGCAGCTTCTGGACCACGTCGTTGCAATCCTGCGGCCAGTACCAGCTGCGCTTCAGTCGCCAGCCATCGATGATATCGCCGACGAGGACGATGGTATCCGCCTCGTGATGCTTGAGAAAATCCAACAGGAAGTCCACCTTCGCGGCCTTGGAGCCGAGATGCACATCGGAAATGAAAAGCGTACGGAAGTGCCGCGTATCCATATTGTCCCTCACAAGCATCCTGCTCGTGTCCCATGGTTCACCCGACCATCCAAAACCAGAGTCGTGTTTCAGGAAGATGACATCCGGTTGTCACGCCCGATTTTCCCGGTCTCTACAGACCTGCGCTCCCGTCACGGCAGATTTGCGCTGTTTTCGCATTTCGAACGGAAATTCCGACTGTTCGACCATCCCGTTTGATGTATTGAAGGCAGTTCAAAGACAGCATGCGGCAGCCGGAGGCGATGATGGATCATCACGAAAAGTCCAAGACGGAAAAGAATTTGGCAGGTGGAAGCCTCGACGAGCAGGCGCTCTACTTCCATCGCTATCCGCGTCCGGGCAAGCTTGAAATCCAGGCAATCAAGCCGCTCGGCAACCAGCGCGACCTGGCGCTGGCCTATTCCCCCGGCGTCGCAGCACCCTGTCTCGCCATCCGCGACAATCCCGAGACGGCCGCCGACTATACCTCGCGCGCAAATCTCGTAGCGGTCATTTCAAACGGTACGGCCGTTCTCGGCCTCGGCAATATCGGTCCGCTGGCATCAAAGCCGGTCATGGAGGGTAAGGCCGTCCTCTTCAAGAAGTTTGCCAACATCGATGTCTTCGATATCGAGGTCGATGCAACGAGTGTCGATCAGATGGTCTCGACCGTCGCCTCGCTCGAGCCGACCTTCGGCGGCATCAATCTCGAGGACATCAAGGCGCCGGAATGTTTCGAGATCGAGCGCCGCCTCCGCGAGACCATGAAGATCCCGGTTTTCCATGACGACCAGCATGGCACGGCCATCATCGTCGCTGCGGCGATCCTTAATGGCCTGGAACTGGCCAACAAGAAGATCGACGACGTCAAGATCGTCGCTTCGGGCGCGGGTGCCGCTGCCCTCGCCTGCCTCAACCTCCTCGTCACGCTGGGCGCCAAACGCGAGAATATCTGGGTCCACGACATCGAGGGCCTGGTCTACGAAGGCCGTACAGAGTTGATGGACGAGTGGAAGAGCGTCTACTCCCAAAAGAGCGACACGCGCACGCTTGCGGAAAACATCGGTGGCGCCGACGTATTCCTTGGCTTGTCTGCCGCCGGCGTGCTGAAGCCGGAACTGCTGGCGCAGATGGCCGAAAACCCGCTGATCATGGCGCTCGCCAATCCGACGCCGGAGATCATGCCTGATCTCGCCCGCGCTGCCCGCCCCGATGCAATGATCTGCACCGGTCGCTCCGACTTCCCGAACCAGGTGAACAATGTTCTTTGCTTCCCCTACATCTTCCGGGGTGCTTTGGATTGCGGCGCGGTCACCATCAACGAAGAAATGAAGATGGCTGCCGTGCGCGCCATCGCCGCACTTGCGCGCGAGGAGCCGTCCGACGTCGCCGCCCGCGCCTATTCGGGCGAAACGCCGGTCTTCGGCCCGAACTACCTGATCCCTTCGCCCTTCGACCCGCGCCTGATCCTGCGGATCGCCCCGGCGGTCGCGAAGGCTGCCGCCGAAAGCGGTGTCGCCCTGCGTCCGATCACCGATTTCGACGCCTATCTCGACCAGCTCAACCGTTTCGTCTTCCGTTCCGGCTTCATCATGAAACCGATCTTTGCTGCGGCGAAGAATGCCGAGCGCAAGAGGGTCATCTTCTCGGAGGGTGAGGATGAACGTGTGCTGCGCGCCGCGCAGGTGCTGCTGGAAGAAGGCATTGCCGAACCGATCCTGATCGGCCGCCCGCAGGTCATCGAAACGCGCCTCCAGCGCTACGGCCTGCGCATCCGCCCGCTTTCGGATTTCGACGTCATCAACCCGGAAGACGATCCGCGCTTCCGCGAATATGTCGATCTCTACTTCTCGCTGGTCGGGCGTCGCGGCGTCATTCCGGAGGCCGCCCGCACGATCGTTCGTACCAACACGACCGTCATCGGCGCGCTGGCGCTGAAGCGCGGCGAAGCCGACGCGCTGATCTGCGGCCTAGAAGGCCGTTACGAGAAGCATCTGCGCGACGTTCGCCAGATCATCGGCAAGCGGCATGACGTCTGCGACTTCTCGGCACTCAGCCTGCTGATCTCGCAGCGCGGAGCCACGTTCTTCACGGACACCTACGTCACCTTCAATCCGACTGCGGAAGAAATCGCCGAGTCCGCGGTTCTCGCCGCCGAGGAAATCAAACGCTTCGGCATTACGCCGCGCGTGGCCCTCGTTTCCCACTCGAATTTCGGCTCGCGTGAATCCGAGAGCGCGACGAAGATGCGTGCTGCTCTCAAGCTCGTTCGCGAAGCAGCCCCGGAGCTTGAAGTCGACGGCGAGATGCATGGCGAGAGCGCGATCTCCGACGCCCTGCGCAAGCGCGTCATGCCCGACACGACCCTGCATGACGAAGCGAACCTGCTGGTCTTCCCGAACCTGGATTCGGCGAACATCACCCTCGGCGTCGTGAAATCGATGATCGACGGCTTGCATGTAGGGCCGATCCTGCTGGGCGCTGCGCTGCCGGCGCACATCCTGGCGCCCTCGGTGACCTCCCGCGGTGTCGTCAACATGGCTGCCCTCGCCGTCGTCGAGGCTTCACAGCCGGCGTGATTTGCGGCCGATCGAGAAAATGCGCTAAGATTCCGACTGCAGCCTGTTAAGACAAACGGGCTAGCAATGGAGGCGCGGCAGGACGCCGCGCCTTACGACCTGCTCATCGATGGGACGATGCCTTGAACCGCTGGATTCTGTCATTCGCAGCCGCACTTGTGTTGATCGGCCCGGCCCATGCCCAGGTGCCGGCGATCTGCGGAGACCTGCGTGCCCGCCTTGCCGATCTGCCGCAAATCATCGGCAGCACGCCCGAGGTGCGCAAATTCGCCAGCGCCATCGCCGAACAGAACCTTGAGCTTCGCAAGGTCCGCAGCGATCTCCGTCAGAACGGCTGCACAAGCGGCAGCATGGTCGTGATCGGCGACGATGACGGCTATTGCGGGGAGCTTGAGCGCGCGGAGAGCAAAATGGTCGACAACATCCGTTATCTGCAGCAGCGGCGCGACGAGCTGCGTGGCCAAAGCGAGGATGTCCGCACTCGAAACGAGCTTCTTGCGGCGCTCGATGACAATGGCTGCAACGAGGAACAGTGGCCCGCCGACAGCGGCGATGGATATGCACCGCCTCCAAGCATTGAAGATCAGGCGCTGCGAAACGACACCTTCGTACCGCCGGGTGGCGATCCCGGCCAACGCCGCTACGGTCTCCCCGGCATGTCGACGCCCTCTCATCTCAATACCGTCTGTGTGCGCACCTGCGACGGTGGCTTTTTTCCGTTAAGCTCGAATGCAACCTCGCAGGACTTCGCCCGCGATGCCGACACCTGCTCGAAGATGTGTCCCGGCATCGACACCGAGCTCTTTTATCATGACGTCTCCAGCACTGAGACTTCACAGATGATATCGGCGGCAACGGGCGCTCCTTACAGCGCGATGCCGAACGCTTTCGCCTACAAGAACCGCAAACCCGGCGAAAAATCATCCTGCAGCTGCGACCTCAACGCCTACTATGAACGGATGCGAAAAAGCCAATCGATCAGCGAACCGCCGCAACAAGGATCGATCACCACGATCGAAACCAAGAAGCCCGAGCCAGCGAGCAAGGTCGCCGCCCCGGCTGCACCGCAGCCTCAGGTGCCGGACAGGCCATATGATCCGGCGACCAACAAGGTGCGCCAGATCGGTCCGCAGTTCTTGGCCGGCGACCAAGGCACAATCGACCTCAAGCATCCGGCAAAGCCGGGCCCTCAGCCGCGGCAGCAATAGCCGCCCTCAGTCCGCTGGATTGTCCCAGCGATCCGAAAACACCAGTTCCTCCAGCAGCAATCGCTGGCGCCATCCTTTGACGGCGAGTTCCGGCTGGTCATAGAGCCGGTCGACATAGCCGACGCAGAGCCAGGCAACGATCTCGACCCGATCAGGAACACCGAGGATGTCCTTGATGTCGGACTCGTGAAAGATGCTCACCCAGCCGACCCCCACGCCTTCGGCTCGGGCGGCGAGCCACAGATTCTGCACGGCACAGACCGTGGAGTAGGAATCCATTCGCCGATTGTGCGTCCTGCCAAGAACGACATCGCCGCAGCGATGCGGATCGCAGGTCACGCAGATGCTGAGCGGTGCGGTGCGGATGCCCTCAAGCTTCAGTGACCGGTAGAGCTGTTGCCGCCCGCCTTCAAACATCTCGCCCGCCTCGCGGTTGGCGCGATCGAAGGCCTGCCACACGGCCTCCTTCACCTTGTCATCGCGCACCAGGATGAAATTCCAGGGCTGCATGAACCCAACGGACGGCGCGTGATGTGCGGCCGTCAGAAGCCTTTTGACGACATCGTCCGGTATGGCATCCGGGAGAAACTCGGAACGCACGTCGCGTCGCGTCGAAATCGCCCTGTAGACGGCGTCGCGTTCCTCGGTCGAAAAGGCTGCGGCTCCCGACAGGGAGCCTGAATGGTCTGGTCGCATCGTCAATCCCCAACAACACAACCGCCCGCCGTCCACGCGGGTCAGTCTATGATGTCGGGCCGGTCTTCTGACTTGGCGTCATCCGACTGCCGCGCCTTCCCGGTACTAGACCAGTGGCTCTTTGCGGCAGCCGTCAGCCTTACAGCGTTGGGCACGTTTCGGTCTTTCACCGAATTCCCGATTCTCCCGCCTGCGGCGGGCACCCGACGGACGCGTCTATGCCTATAAACCCTGGCCGACGCAATCCCTTAATCCGAGACGGGAAAGTAGCGCACATAGGCGAACTCATCACCTGACGGCGACCAGTTGGGCACGTTGACCGTTCCCTGCCCGCCGAAGAGATCGAAGAGCGTCGTCAGGTTTCCGCCATCCATGTCCATCAGCCGCAGGCGAACATGGAGGTCGCGTGGATGGTCGAACACATCAGGATCGTAAGAAAGGATCAGAACCTTGTCGTTGTTGGGCGACGGATGGGCAAACCAGTTCCCATAGTTGTCACTGGTGACCTGCTCGAGACCGGTCCCATCGGGATGGATTCGCCAGATTTGCATGAGGCCGGTGCGGCTAGAATTGAAGTAGATCCATTGACCGTCGGCGGAATAGTCCGGCCCGTCATTGCGTCCCTCGCCGTGGGTCAGCCGCTTTTCTTCGCCGCCGTCAACGGAGATCGTGTAGATATCGAACAAATCGTTGCGGATGCCACAATAGGCGAGTTGCTTCCCGTCGGGCGACCAGCCGTGCCAATAGGATGGCCGATTTTGCGTCACCAGCCGCGGCGTACCACCTTCGGCCGGCAGCACATAAATCGTCGACTTCCCGAACTCGGTTTTGTCGGAGATGACGATCTGGCGGCCATCGGGCGAAATACCGTGGTCGTTGTTGCAGGTCGTCGCAAAGCCGGTATCGACCTTGCCGACCTTGCTCGAACCATCAAGTGCGAGACGGTAGAGGAGTCCGTCGCCGTTCAACAGTAGATAGGTCCCATCCGGCGAAAAGTTCGGCGCCTCAACGAGTTGCGTGGTTTGCCAGACGACGCGCGCCTCGCCTGTCCTGATGTTGTAGATCTCAACGGAACTGCGCAATCTGAATCCTCCTGAGCATCGAATCCGCCAGACCTACGACGGCTCGCCACTCAGCACAAGCAAATGCGCCTGACCGAGAATCTGCTCTGGAGGTAGCTCCTGCGTGATGGGCGTTTTATCCACCGATCACAAATGCGGGAAACCTAGCGGTTCATCTAGCGTTCATGACGAAGATGTGACAGTTCGACGAAGCTTTTATGACGTCGGAGTTTTCCAGTTGATCGCGTTGGTAATGAGGTCTGCAGCGGCAGCGCGTTTTGCGTCGCTTTCCACCGATTTCGGGGGAAGCGCTCGGTCGCCCGCCCTACGCACCGCACTCAGCGTTGCTTTTTGTGCCCTGCTTGCGCTCCTTGCCACCGCCACTGTCGAGATCATTGCCCGCGATGGGTTGGCCGACGTCCGCGAATTCCTGACATCGCCTGTGCGTCCGGGGATGACGACGGTTGTGATGTTGACTGTCCTGATGCTGTCGCTCGATGCAGTCCTGGGCCGGCGGTTCATTTCGGCGCTGATCGTTCTTCCGCTTGTGATCGTCCCCGCCATCGTATCCAACCAGAAGCAGCACTACCTTTCGGACCCGCTTTATCCATCGGACGTCCTTTTCGGGCGGCAGATCATGGAACTGCTCCCTGTGATGGTGCGCGACCGCCCCTGGACGGCCGTTGCAATGCTTGTCGGCATTGTCCTTTCCGCTACCGCGATTGTCATCTTCTGGCGCTTCGCCTGGCGCAACTTCCCGAAGCTCCCAAGGGCCTCTCGCGTCCGCCGGCTTTGCGTCGGCCTGCCCGTTATCGCGGCTTTCGGGTCCTTGATGGACTATTCCCAGTATTCCTTCATCCGTGACCGCCTGCAGGTGGTTCCGATGATGTGGGACCAGAAGGAAAACTACCGGAGCAACGGCTTCATCCTCGCCTTCATCTTCAACATTCCGATGGCAGACGTGGCAGCGCCTGTCGGCTTCGGTACAGAGGCGCTCGACGCCATCCCCGGCCGCAACTACGGCTACCTCAGCGGACCACGCGAAAAGCCTGACGTGATCATGCTGATGAGCGAGTCATTCTGGGATCCGACCCGCCTGAAGACGCTGAGCCTGTCGCCAGATCCTATGCCGACGATCCGTGCAGAGCAGTCCGGCTATGTCTTCTCGCCGGAGTTTGGCGGCATGACCGCCAATGTCGAATTCGAGGCGCTGACAGGTTTCTCCAACGCCTTCCTGCCATACGGCAGCATTCCCTACCAGCAATACATCCGTCGTGATGTTCCCTCGCTCGCCACGTTCTTCCGTGGCGAAGGTTACGCGGCGCGGTCGCTGCATCCGTTCAGCGGCTGGTTCTGGAATCGCAACGAGGTTTACAAGGACTTCGGCTTCGAGCAGTTCCGCTCCGAAGAAACCCTGCCTCCCATGGAAAAGCGAGGCATCTTCGCTTCGGACGAGTCGCTTATGAAGGAGATCATGAACGAGGCTGACGGCATGGATCGCCCGTTCTTCTTCTTTGGTGTCACCTTGCAGGGACATGGCCCCTACGAACCGAACCGTTACGCCCACAACACTATCGACATCAAGGGCAACCTGAACGTTGCCGACCGCGCCACCCTTGGCACCTATACGCAGGGTGTCAAGGAAGCCGACGACAGCCTCAAGATGCTGATGGATTGGGCAGAAAAGCGCGACCGCGAAACGATCATCGTGCTGTGGGGCGACCACCTGCCCCCGCTCGGCAATGTCTACATGGCGACCGGCTACATGCCGGACCAGGTTGCCACCCGCAAGGCATCAGTGAGCGTCATGAAGCAGGAACACGAGACCCCGCTCGTCATCTGGTCGAACAAGAAGGGCAGCAAGAAGGATGTCGGCACCATCAGCCCCTCACTGCTTCCGTACCACCTCCTGAAGTTCGCCGGCTTCGAGCATCCCTACTACACGGGCTTCCTTGGCCGCGTGCAGAAGAAGTACCGCGTCATCGACCGATATCAGCTCATCGCCCGCGACAACGCGGCATCTCCCGATTGGGTCCTGAAGCCGAAGAACCTCGATCCCCTCGTCCGGGACTATCGATACCTCCAGCATGACATCATGTTCGGCAAGGCTCAGACGCTCGAGCGGTTCTTCCCGCAGCATGCCTGGCTCTATGCGCAAGGCACATAGAAAAGCGGCACAAGCCCGCATTGCAATTTGAAAACATTACGGAATACTGGCGCCCGAGCGATCTAGCATTCGGAGTCGGCCATGCATAACCTATCGGACCTCATCCACCATCACTTCGACAAGCCGGCCGACGAACTCGGCGAGATCGAAAGGCGCGTTCTCGCGAAGGCGCACGAGCGCAAGATAATCTCGACCGATATCAATGCCGCTCTTCAAGCCGAATCTTCCTCCGGCCAGCGCTTGGCAGATACGATTGCGCGTGTTGGCGGCTCGTGGAGCTTTATTATTGCTTTCCTGCTCTTCCTGGTCTTCTGGTGCGTTGTAAACACCATTGTATTGCTGACGCGCGCCTTCGATCCCTATCCGTTCATTTTCCTCAATCTCGTGCTTTCGATGCTGGCGGCGATCCAGGCTCCGATCATCATGATGTCGCAAAACCGCCAGGCGGAGCGCGATCGGTTCGAGGCGGCAAAAGACTATGAGGTCAATCTCAAAGCAGAACTGGAAGTTCTATCCCTCCATCAGAAGATTGACATGCGCGTGCTCACCGAAATTGCAGCATTGCGCGAAGACATCGAGCGTTTGAACCAGCGTCTGCCCAGTTGATCGAAGGATCCGGGATCGCTTGAATTTAACTATAACAATCGATTAACGATCCGCTAACCAAGTCCCGCATTGAAACACCGACGCAAATGTTGGAGGAGCAACGGGAACCAATCCGATCCGACAATACGATACGATGCTCACTGGCCGACTGCATACACGCGACGAAATCCTTCATCACCCTCTGTTTCTGTCGATCGAACGCCAGATCGCGCTCCACCTTATCGGAATTCACAAGCGAGCTCCTCGCCTTGCCCGCCTCGCCGCCTCGCACCAAAAGTGGCTGCTGACGCAAACGCTGTTTGCCATGCACGCCGGACGGGACCGAGACAACCCGCTTTCGGGACTCACGGCCGGCCGCATGATGCAGGCCGCCAAGGAGTTCGATCTCGCCAGCAAGAATACGGCTGCCTCGTTCCTTGCCGAACTCATCGCCTATAAGTTCCTGCGGGATGCTGCCGATGAAACGCCCGACCGGCGCCTGCGTCGCCTCGAGACGACCGAGGCGAGCGAGGAGGCCATGGCCTCCTGGTTCCAGGGCCATATGGCCTGCCTCGATCAACTCGACGGCGGCAATCGCGCAAGCCTGACCGCTGACACCCCGCGACACTTCCTTCTCGCACAGCCACGCGCTGCGCGTGCCCTTATCCAGGATCCGGTCTGGAAAGAACCACCGAGCAGCATCGGGCATTTCCTCTGGTCGGATGTCGGCGGCCTCGTGCTGCACGATCTGATCAGCCGCCTGCCGGACGACGCGCGGGAGCATGATCGCACTCTGCTGAAAGGCGTGACGATCAGCGAAATCGCGAGCGACTTCGGCATCTCCCTCACCAACTTGAAACGGATGTTCAAGAAAGCAGAAACGGACGGCATGCTCGGCTGGGAAAACCCGCGCAACCTCGGCACGCTATGGCTTTCCAAGACATTCATCGAGGACTATTTCCACTGGCAATCCGCAAAGTTTGCTGAATTAGACAGCGCTATCCACTGGGCGGCCGACCAAATCCGCTAGCACCATTGAGCATCCCGCCGATGCGGAACTTATACGGACCAACGTCCGATGCGGTAGTCAGAGCGCGCCACCCGCCACCATCGTATAAATCGGCATAGGGGACGATCGATGTGATCGCACCCCTGCCACACCACCCGGCATGCGGGTCCGCACCGGGCGGTTCGAGAGATTGAGGTTAGACGAGCCTGGGCATTCCAAGTTGGTCAGCCCATCTAATGGTGAGGGTGGCGTTAAGGAGCTTGCCGCTGTTGCGCCACCAGCGACCGGCATTTGCTGCCACTTGCTGGGCCACCCCAGGTTTCGCTCCCCTTGCCATCATTTCCCGAAAGATCGTCCTGCCGTGCTTCCATTGCTTGAGCTGGATTGCCCTCACACGATGGCGCATCCACTCGTCCAGCGCTTGCCAGACCCGAGGTGTTTGCGCCAGCCGGAAGTAGGCTTTCCATCCGCGCACGAAGAGGCGCAGCCGTTCTGCCACCGCTTTCAGGGATCGACCCGTCACGCGCGGTGTCAGTTCGCGAATGCGCTCCTTGAACGCCTTGATTGCCTTGTCGGCAACCCGTCTCTTGACCACCCGCCCTGGTGCTTTGAAGAAAGCATAGCCGAGGAATTTGCGGCCGAAGACGGTGGCAACGGCGCTCTTGGTCTCGTTCACCTTAAGGCGAAGTCGGCCATAGAGACGCCGCAGCAGAGCCATCACCCGCTCGCCCGCCCGCTGTGACCGCACGTAGACGTTACAGTCGTCGGCATAGCG
>NZ_LNCD01000081.1 GCF_001542405.1 Rhizobium altiplani | reverse complement strand
GCATCGGCCCAGACATGGCGGGTGATGGTGCGCACCGCCTTGGTGTTTGATGTGCAGGAGGCGAGCAGCGGACAGGTTTGGCAGATCGCCGGGTCGGATGTGTAGTGGCGATAACCGTTGCGGTCGGTGGTGGCATAGGCGAGCAGTTGGCCTTCGGGGCAGCGATAACCGTCCGTCTCGGGCTCATAGTCGAACTTCGACTTGCGCATCATGCCATCTTTGGGTGGGGTCGGATTGCGATAGCCGGTGACGCCTAGGATCTGGCGGTCCTCCAGCCCCTTGGCGATGCCGGACGTGGCATAGCCGGCATCCAGGCCGACGGCGCCGACCTCGAAGCCGAACCGCTCCCGCTGCCGGTCGAGCCGCTCGAGATAGACGATACTGTCATGCACATTGGCCGGCGTCACATGGGTGTCGGTGATGATCGCAAGCTTGCCGTCGACCGTGCGGTGGTCGAGATAGAAGAAGCCCTTCGGCTTGCCGTCGCGCACCATGTAGCCGCTGTCGGGATCGGTGCGCGACACCTTGATTTCCTTCACCTGCGGCTCACGCTCTTTGTCCTTCAGCGGCTTTTGCCCGTGCAGCGTCCGCTCCGCCTCGATCGCCCGGTCGAGATCGGCCCAATAATCGGCCCGCGACTTTTCGATCATCGCAAGATCGTATTTGCCCTTGTTGGCATTCGCCTTCAGATGCGTTGAATCCGTGTAAAGCACCGTGCCATCGACCAGCTTGTGGGCGATCGCCTGGCTGACGATATGATCAAAGATGTCCTGGGCCACCGACGTGTCGTTGAAGCGCCGGCGGCGGTTCTGCGACAGGGTCGAGGCGTCGAACACGGGATCCGTCAGCTTCAGCCGCAAGAACCAGCGGTAGGCGACGTTGACCTCGATCTCGCGCACCAACTGACGCTCCGAGCGCACGCCGAACAGGTAACCGATGAACAGCGCCTTGAACATCAAGGTCGGATCGAGCGGCGGGCGGCCGTTATCAGCACAGTAAAGACCGGCAACCCGATCATGGATGAAGGAAAAGTCGATTACCGCGTCGATCTTGCGAAGCAGGTGATCCTTCGGAACAAGCTGATCGAGCGTCACCATCTCGAGAGCCGTCTGTTCGGGAGCAGGTTTCTTCAACATGACCCAGTGAATCACAAACCCCTGGACGAGGCCAGGGGTTTGTCAGCAGTCTGAGCCCGGCGATCCGCCGGGCTTTTTTATTTTCCCTCGCGCTAATCTTTCGTCTCCGGAGGGCCTCGGCATTAACCAAGCATCAAGGTTAATGAGACATTTTCAACGGCATGTTCATGCGTCTCATGCCGGAGTCTCGCGTTGCGTCGAAATAGCCCTTCCCGTGGCAAGCTGCGCCTCTTGCTTCAAAATTGGAGTTCACCCGCGCTCTTCGGCGTTTGCGGGTGGCTGATGTCACCGACGATGGCGTCGCATGCCGACCTCGCGGCTCTGCTTGCCGGCCTCGACCAGGGTAGGGAAAACTGGCGCATGGTTCTAACCAATTCGCCGGCAGGTTCGATCCATCAGGCTGAGCTGACCTTTGCCGATCCCGTAGTCACGGGCACGATTGCTGCCGGGGCCGGCATGGTTTTGCCCGACGGCCGCAAGGTCGCATTCATGGTGAAGGACAAGGGACACGAGGCGACGTCGGACGAGGACCGCGTCAATCGCCCGGCCAAGAAAGGCCGCGTCGTTGCTGTCGAAACGGTGCAGCCGCCGAAGGACTTTTCCGCCGGGTCCATTCTCCAGCGAACGCGCCTGCTCTTTCAGCCCACCTTCGACCTGAAGGACAAATCCGCCTTCGTGAAGCCGAAGATCAAGGGCAAGGAAATCCAGATCGCGACCAATTTCTATACGAAGGAACCGCCCAAGCCGGACCGCGGCGTCTCGCCCATGCTGGCTGGTCTCGTGACCAACGCAAAGGCTGACGTGCTGGCGACGGCCTATGCGCCGAGCGCTCCCGACTACTCCCGTCAGTCGCCGTTCGATTCGATTCTCACCGACAAGGCCGACGACGGCCGCTTTGTGCCGCAGATCGGCCCGCGGGATCACGCCTGGGCCGCAAGCATCTTGGCGCCCTCGGTGTTTTCGGCGGCCGAGCAGCAGTGCCTGGCATCCGGAATCTATTTCGAAGCGCGTGGCGAAACGGTGAAGGGGCAGGCCGCCGTCGCGCAGGTCATTCTCAATCGCGTCCGCAATCCGGCCTACCCGAAGACGATCTGCGGCGTCGTCTACCAGAACGAGGATTGGCGCAACCGATGCCAGTTCTCCTTTGCCTGCGACAACATCAGGGACCGGGTGAACTCGCAGTATCACTGGAGAATCGCCCGCGAAGTCGCGATGGCGGTCACCGCCGGCAAGATCTGGCTCCCGCAGGTTGGCTCCGCCACGCACTACCATGCCGTCTACGTTCGTCCGAAATGGGCAAAGACCATGGAAAAGGTCGGCCGCATCGGTCTGCACGTCTTCTATCGCACCTATGGCGGCGGTTGGAGCTGAGGAAAAAGCCAATCCTGACGCGATTTTGCGTCTCTTGGCAGCACAGGAAAGCGGATTCTTTCGGTCGATTTTGGATAAGTGTGCCAAGATCGGCCTAAGCCCATGTTTTTTATCGCTTATTTTATGGCTGGACATCCACCGCTCACGCCTTGACTATGCTTTTTGCTAAAACTATGTTGCGCGCGACTTCAAAACGGGCCGAAAGGTTCTCAAACCTTGGGGTCGTTGTCCGGAAAACCGGGGTAGCGGGATCGCGGACAGCGGCTGGCGGAGGAGAGCACCATGGCGGAAGACCGCGAGGAAAGTCTTGAGAAGCGCCGTGCGCAATTGGAAGCGAAACTCGCAACCAAGCGCGTAGAAGCGGGGAAGGAAGAGGCTATCGAAGCCAGCGCCGAGGCAAGCCGCAAAGGTTATGCCCAGGCGATGAAGCTTTCGAGCGAGTTCATCTCCGCTATCGTCGTAGGCGCCGTTCTTGGCTATCTCCTCGACCGTTTTGTCGGCACGGCGCCTTGGGGATTGATCGTTCTTCTTCTTCTTGGGTTTTGTGCCGGCGTATTGAACGTTCTGCGCGCTGCGGGGAAGGTTGCAAAACCGGATCCTACCGAGCGCCAGCATGGTGGAAAATAGGGCAGGGCGCTCCGGCGTTCGATCCAGTGCAATAATCCCGTCTCGCGCGGGCTAAAGATAGAGAGAACAAGCGGTGTCTAACGATCCGACCCATCAGTTCCTGATCCAGAAGATTGTGCCGATCGAAATCGGCGGAATTGATTTCTCGTTTACGAATGCATCGCTCTTCATGGTGGCGTCCGCTGCCGTTGCCGCCGGCTTCCTGTATTTCTCGACGTCCAACCGGGCGATCGTGCCGGGCCGCTCACAGTCGGTTGCGGAGATGTCCTACGAATTCATCGCCAACATGCTGAAGGAAGGCGCCGGATCCAAGGGGATGAAGTTCTTCCCATTGGTCTTCTCGCTCTTCATGTTCGTGTTGACGGCAAACCTGCTCGGCATGTTCCCGTACTTCTTTACGGTCACCAGCCAGATCATCGTCACCTTCGCGCTAGCGCTGCTCGTTATCGGCACGGTTCTCGTCTACGGCTTTTATAAGCACGGCTTCCACTTCCTGAATGTTTTTGTCCCGCAAGGCGTTCCTGGCATTCTTCTGCCCCTTGTTGTGTCGATCGAAATCATTTCCTTCCTGTCCCGCCCGATTTCGCTCTCTGTTCGTCTTTTTGCCAATATGCTGGCTGGTCACATCACCCTGAAGGTGTTCGCAGGCTTCGTTGCCTCGCTTGGAGCGCTGGGTGCGGTCGGTGTTGGTGGAGCCGTTCTTCCCCTGATTATGACGGTCGCCCTGACCGGTCTCGAGTTCCTCGTCGCCTTCCTCCAGGCTTACGTCTTTGCGGTGCTGACATGCATGTACCTCAATGACGCGATCCATCCGGGTGGCCACTAAGGGATACCGACATTGACGTCCCTCGGGCGTCAGTCAATTTCGCCGCAACACAACCATTTCAAAGGAGTTCAACATGGAAGCGGAAGCAGCAAAGTTCATCGGTGCAGGTCTGGCTTGCTTTGGTATGGCCGGTACGGCTCTCGGCCTCGGCAACATCTTCGGCAGCTACCTGTCCGGCGCTCTGCGCAACCCGTCTGCTGCTGACAGCCAGTTCGGCCGTCTGGTTTTCGGCTTCGCCGTTACGGAAGCTCTGGGCATCTTCTCGCTGCTCGTCGCTCTCCTCCTGCTCTTCGCCGTTTAATACAGGCGCATTGAAGGATCACGGCCTGCAGTCCGCATGCCGTGATCCTTTGCATTTGCAGTACACCTGGAGGTGAGCATGTTTTTTGTGACCCCGGCTTACGCCGAAGAGGCCCCGGCGGGAACCGCAGAAACTGGTGCAGCAACCGGTACAGACACGCATGCCGCCCCGGCAGCAGGCGATGTCCACACCGAGACCGGCGTACCAGCCGAGCATCATGGTGGCGGCGTGTTTCCGCCTTTCGATTCGACGACCTACGCTTCGCAGCTGCTTTGGCTGGCAATTACGTTTGTCGTCTTCTTCGTGCTCATGCAAAAGGTCATCGCGCCGCGCATCGGCAATATCCTCGAGCAGCGTCACAACCGCATCTCGCAGGACCTCGATGAGGCAGGCCGCCTGAAGGCGGAAGCGGACGCCGATGTTGCCGCTTACGAAGCCGAATTGGCCGCCGCGCGCGCCAAGTCGAACGCGATCGGCACAGCCGCCCGCGACGCTGCCAAGCTGAAGGCGGAAGCCGACCGCAAGGCCGTGGAAGCAGGTCTGGCCGAAAAGCTCAAGGCTGCCGAAGGTCGCATCGCAGACATTAAGGCGAAGGCATTCGCTGACGTCGGCACCATCGCCGAAGAAACAGCAACGGCTGTCGTAGAGCAGCTGATCGGCACCTCGGCAAAGGCAGATGTTGCCGCCGCAGTCGCTGATATCAAGAAGGGGGCTTGATCGATGGAATTTGCATTCGACGCGACATTCTTCGCATTTGTCGGCCTTGTCCTGTTCCTGGCGCTGGTTGTTTACCTCAAGGTTCCGGGCATGATGGCCAAGTCGCTGGACGACCGCGCAGATCAGATCCGCAACGAGCTCTCGGAAGCCAAGCGCCTGCGCGAAGAAGCCCAGCACCTGCTGGCCGAATATCAGCGCAAGCGTAAGGAAGCCGAAGCTGAAGCTGCACACATCGTTGCTGCAGCCGAGCGCGAGGCCGAAATGCTGACCGCCGAAGCCAAGAAGAAGACGGAAGAATTCGTCGCAAACCGCACGGTGGTTTCCGAGCAGAAGATCAAGCAGGCGGAAGCCGATGCGATGAAGGCGGTGCGTTCCGCTGCCGTCGATCTGGCAATCGCTGCTGCCGAAAATGTTCTGGCAAAGAAGGCCGACACGAAGGTTCGGTCCGAACTCTTCAGCGACGCGGTCGGTCAGGTCAAGAGCCGCCTCAACTAAGCTGAGCGCCAAGTTCTTAAGAGCCCGGCTGATGCCGGGCTTTTTTGTTGTGCGCCCAGCATGGGCGCATTCTTGTGGGTGGAAGTCCCACCGTAAGCTGGTCACAGCGAGCGAAGTGAAGCGCAACTGCGGAAGGGTGACCAACCGTGGGGAGGAAGCGTGGATCGAACCTGCGGGCCGATGGACAAGAACCGGATATGTGATGATCCCGAAGCCAAGGGGGCGGCGAGCGCGAGCTTGGCATCCCCAGGGTGCTGGACCGTCTGATCCAACAGGCGCTCCTGCAAGTCCTCCAGCCTATTCTTGATCCGACTTTTAGTCAGCACAGCTACGGCTTCCGTCCTGGAAGGAGTGCACACGATGCCGTCCTGGCGGCGCAATCGTTCGTGCAGTCCGGACGGCGGGTTGTCGTGGACGTTGACCTGGAGAAATTCTTCGACCGGGTTGACCATGACATCCTGATCGACCGTCTGCGCAGAAAATCCCCGATCCCGGCGTGATCCGCTTGGTACGGGCCTATCTGAACACCGACATTGTTGATGGGGGTGTGGTCCTCAAG
>NZ_LNCD01000080.1:12740-13668 GCF_001542405.1 Rhizobium altiplani | reverse complement strand
GTCAGGGGCGCAACAGCGCCCGATGCCAGTGCCGTGCGACGCCATCCATAAAGCTGTGACGGATCTAAGCCTTCAGACCGGGCAACCGCCGAGACGTTCGCTCCCGGCTGCAGCGCCATGGCCAGGATCCGCGCCTTTTCGTCGTCCGACCACTCACGTGGCTTGCGTCTTCTTCGCACCGGCTCCGCGGTCAAACCTCAAAGGTTCGAGGGTGATTCACACTGTCGCTCATAAGATTCTCCACATGACTCATGCAGAAAATCGCCGATCACCAGTTCGAAAGATACGTGGGGTGGCCTACGCGCTTACCACCAATCCATCACCGGCGTGAATCAATGAACACCGACCGATTCAAATATCTTGTTGGACGCGGAGTCTGCCTTGTCCGATTCTGCCTGTTATGATCGCGCAGCCCTACCAGCTCTATGTCGAACGCACGGACGCCAGGAAGAACATGGCGCGCTATTATGCGATGTCGATCGAGCCAAACCTGTTCGGCCAAGCCTGTCTGATCCGCCGATGGGGCCGCATCGGCGCCAGCGGTCAAAGATTGGTCCATCATTTTGAGAAGGAGGAGGAAGCGGTCGGGCTCTTCCTCCAACTCCTGCGGCAGAAGCGGAGGCGCGGCTACGGCCCGAGATCGCATCTTTCGCGAGAGACGATTGCCTGATGGCGGAAGGAGACAGGGCAAGCCGAAACTTCGAGCTTGAGGCGGCGGCGATCCGGCGCGTCAGGCGGGGGAGATTGCCGGTGTCCTCAATTGCAACGGACGACCGGCAATGGCAATCGCTGGACACGGGAGCGGGTCACCGCGCTGAGGTCATATCGCAAGATTCCGGTCTTCCGTCCCCAGATCGACGGGGTCGAGCCATGGCTCTGGGCGGTGCGGCGAAGTTGCTCGGGATAACGCCAAAGGCGCTGCGTCTGG
>NZ_LNCD01000080.1:0-12696 GCF_001542405.1 Rhizobium altiplani | reverse complement strand
TACCCGATGGCCCATGGATCTTCAGCCGTTCAAAACTCGCGACCCCACAAGCACGTCAGATCCTCGATCGCGCCCGGAAGAACCCTCGCCATCCCGCGGGATCAGATCAAGAAAAACCTATTTCCTTCAACAACATAGAAAGATGGGTGTCATGAAACAGGATTGTAATCTCTACGCCAATCCTCCATTTTTTACGGGGCATCCGCAAGGGTGAGGAACCAATGCTGGTTCAAACATTCGGCACGAAAGCGGCCATTCAATGCTTCAATGAGCACATTATCCGTCAGCTTGCATGGGCGTGAGAAATCCAAGGACGCCTAGGCATTCGCCCAACGATTGAAATGGCGAGGTTCGAACTTCCTCCCGTGATTGGCCCTGATCGTCTTTGGATAGCCGACATTCCGGCATACCCGTTCCAAGGTCTACACGACATCTGCCGCTCGATAGCTGTGACGCGGATCAAGTTGGCAAGCATCCGCGAGAAGGTGTCAACCACCGTCATCCGCAGTTTCTTTCCGGTTGCGAGCTGATCGTGCACGAAGTCCATGCCGTTGCATCGGCTGATCATTCGTCGCCAAGGCGAACTGCCATGCTTGCGAGCATATTGGTTCTGACCAGTACCGAGTGGTTTCCCGGAAACACTTGATGCCCACGCTTGGCGCATACGTCCAAGCTTGGAAAGCGGTTTTTGCTTCAAATGAAACCGAAAAGAAGAAATTAAAAATCAAAGTGTAACCGACGCTCCTGATGATGGTGAACTTGGTGACATCTCTTCCTACCGAAGAGACTGTGTTGGTTATAAACGTGGGGACAGGAATTGTTGACAAAAGGGCCGCTGTCGATCGTCTTGCTGGCCTCAGCATGCGCGTCGAGTAGTGACGCGGCCTCACTGTCATTTGCCGAGTTCAAATATCTCGCGCGCGAATGCGCCCCGTCAGTTGCTCCAGCTACGCTTGCTGCGATCGCTAAGGTCGAGTCTCGCTTTGATCCACTTGCCGTCCATGACAATACCACGGGCGAAACGCTTCACTGGCAGAATCGGGCACAGGCAACTCAAGTCATGAGAGGCCGCCTCGACTCACGACATTCACTGGATGTCGGACTTATGCAGATCAATTCGCAAAATTTTCCTCTCCTAGGCCTGACGGCTGACAGAGCCCTTCAACCATGCGCGTCGCTGTCTGCCGCCGCAAACTTGCTCCAGAGGCTCTACGCTGGCGGCCACACACATGAGGACCAGCAATTGGCGCTTCGTCGGGCGATCTCCGCCTACAATACCGGTGATTTCACTCACGGCTTTGCGAACGGCTACGTGCGAAAAGTCGAGATGGCGGCTCAACAGATCGTCCCACAGTTAATCGAGCAGCCAGAACATGACCGGGAGAAGCCGAGGTCCGAAGCAAGATGGGATGTTTGGGGTTCGTATAATCGTCATTCTCCAGAGGGCGGGGCTAGTGGTTCAGCCGGTCCGCCACCGCCGGACCAGGACGAGCGCAAAGCCGAAGACGATAATCAACTCTTGTTCGATTTAAATGAAGGAGGCCCGCAATGATGCGATGCTTTGAGAGATACCGCCTGCATCTGAATCGCCACTCCTTGTCGAGCGTGGTGATGCGCTTGATAGCTGGCGTGGGTGGCGCAATGTGTTGGAGCCTCTTCTTCTCTGGGCCTGTCGCGGCCCAATCTGCAGGTGGTGGCACCGACCCCGTCACAATGGTTAATAACATATGCACGTTTATCCTTGGTCCGTTCGGCCAGTCACTCGCTGTTCTTGGCATCGTGGCGATCGGAATTTCCTGGATGTTCGGCCGCGCTTCACTTGGTCTTGTCGCAGGCGTTGTCGGGGGGATTGTCATTATGTTTGGGGCCAGCTTCCTCGGCAAAACACTGATTGGAGGCGGTTGATGAGTGACCGTCTGGAAGAAGCAACTCTTTACTTAGCGGCGACACGGCCCGCATTGTTTCTTGGGGTGCCGCTAACGTTGGCCGGCCTATTCATGATGTTTGCCGGCTTTGTCATCGTTATTATTCAGAACCCGCTTTACGAAATCGTACTCGTTCCCTTGTGGTTCGGAGCGCGGCTTGTTGTGGAACGAGACTATAATGCTGCCAGCGTCGTCCTGCTGTTTTTGCAGACGGCGGGAAGGAGCGTTGATGGTCTGATTTGGGGTGGGGCAAGCGTTAGCCCAAATCCGATCAAGGTTTCCGCGCGCGGGAGAGGGATGGTCTGATGCTCGGTGCAAGTGGCACGACCGAAAGGTCAGGTGAGGTCTATCTACCTTACGTTGGGCACATCAGCGACCATATTGTCCTTTTGGATGATGGATCGGTCATGACGATGGCGCATGTTACTGGTGTGGCGTTCGAACTCGAAGATGCCGAAATGCGCAACGCACGTTGCCGTTCATTTAATACGCTTTTGCGCAATATCGCCGATGATCATGTATCGATATATGCTCATCTCGTACGTCATCACGATATACCGCCACCACCTGAACGACGGTTCCGCAGCGCTTTCTCTGCCAGTCTGAGCGAAGCTTTCGAGCAGCGCGTGCTTTCTGGAAAACTTCTTCGCAATGATTACTTCCTTACTCTGATCGTGTTTCCCCGCACCAAGCTTGGCAAGGTAAGGAGGAATTTCACCAAATTCTACAGGAAAAACGAAAACGATCTCACAAGTCAAATCAGGAATTTGGAAGATCTTTGGCAGGTTGTTGCTGGAGCTCTCGAAGAGTATGGCCTGCGTCGTCTTGGTATTCGTGAGAAGCAGGATGTGGTTTTCACGGAAATTGGCGAAGCCCTGCGGCTAATAATGACCGGTCGATTCACGCCGGTTCCAGTCGTTAGTGGTTCGCTCGGCGCCTCGCTATATGTCGATCGAGTTATTTGCGGCAAGCGAGGACTTGAAATCCGAACACCAAAAGAAAGTTACGTTGGATCTATCTACTCGTTTCGCGAATACCCCGCAAAGACGCGAACGGGCATGCTCAACACGCTATTATCTCCCGATTTTCCGCTTGTTCTGACGCAAAGTTTTTCGTTTCTGACGCGCGCGCAAGCGCACGCCAAACTCAGCCTCAAATCCAGCCAAATGACGAGCTCTGGCGACAAAGCCGTCACCCAAATCAGCAAATTGTTCGAGGCCGAGGACGCGCTCGCGAGCAACGAATTCGTCATGGGGTCGCATCATTTGAGCCTTTGCGTATATGCAGACGATCTCAATAGTCTTGCCGATAGAGGTGCACGAGCACGGACGCGATTGGCCGATGCGGGAGCTGTCGTTGTACAAGAGGGCATTGGCATGGAGGCAGCTTATTGGTCGCAGCTGCCCGGCAACTATAAGTGGCGCACGCGTCCAGGAGCGATCACATCGCGCAACTTCGCTGGGTTGGTTTCATTCGAGAATTTTCCCGAGGGCTCCCACTTAGGTCACTGGGGAAACGCGATCGCCTGCTTTCGCACCAATGGTAGTACGCCTTTCAACTACATCCCCCATGAGCACGATGTTGGCATGACGGCGATATTCGGCCCCGTCGGAAGGGGCAAAACGACGCTCATGACCTTTATCCTAGCTATGCTTGAGCAGAGTATGGTTGACCGCCCCGGTGCGGTTGTCTTCTTCGATAAGGACCGCGGCGGTGAGCTCCTGGTTCGGGCGACTGGGGGCACGTACTTGGCACTTCGCAGAGGAGTGCCAAGCGGATTGGCGCCGTTGCGTGGCTTGGAAAATTCTGCCGCCTCACATGATTTTCTGCGCGAATGGATCGTGGCGCTCATTGAGAGTGATGGCCATGGAGGAGTAACGCCCGAAGAGAATCGGCGTCTAATGCGGGGCATCCAACGGCAGCTCTCGTTTGATCCCCACATGCGCTCAATTGCGGGTTTGCGTGAATTTCTACTGCATGGACCGGCGGAAGGTGCAGGAGCGAGGCTCCAGCGCTGGTGCAGAGGGCATGCGCTAGGCTGGGCATTCGACGGAGAGCTGGACGAAGTAAATTTGGATCCTTCAATCACTGGTTTCGATATGACGCATCTTCTCGAATATGAGGAAGTATGCGCTCCCGCGGCAGCGTATCTCTTGCATCGAATTGGAGCCATGGTAGACGGCCGTCGATTTGTGATGAGTTGCGATGAGTTTCGCGCATACTTGCTGAACCCTAAATTTTCAGCGGTGATCGACAAGTTCCTACTGACGGTTCGCAAGAACAATGGGATGCTGATACTCGCAACGCAACAACCCGAGCATGTTCTGGAATCGCAGCTAGGAGCCAGTCTTGTCGCGCAATGTATGACGAAAATATTCTATCCATCACCTACGGCAGATCGATCGGCCTATATCGATGGACTGAAATGTACCGAAAGGGAATTTCAGGCGATCCGCGAAGACATGACAGTGGGTAAACGGAAATTTCTGCTGAAGCGAGAGAGCGGAAGCGTCGTTTGTGAATTCGATCTGCGGGAAATGCGCGAATATATCGCGGTGCTTTCGGGGCGCGCCAACACGGTGCGCTTCGCCAATCAGCTTCGCGAGGCTCACGGAGACAACCCATCCGCTTGGCTTAACGAATTCATGACCCGTTACCCCGAGGCACGAGATTGATCAAAGGTGGGAACTATGAAGACTACGAAACTTGCTACTGCGGCCCTCGCTGTTAGCTTTCTTTCGATTGGACCTGCGCGGGCGCAGTTCGTTGTTACCGATCCGGCGACGGAACTCGAGACGCTGACGACGGCGCTCGAGATGGCAGCTAGTCTCGAACAAACCGTAACGATGGTGGCGATGTTAACGTCTGCTTTTGGCGTCACCGGACTGCTAACTTCGCTCAATCAGAAAAACCAGTATCCCTCGACTAGAAACCTGGAGCAGGAAATGTTCTCTGCGCGAATGCCTATGTCGACAACGGCACGTTCGATTGTCGATGATGCAGATCGCGCCATAATTGGGCGCGACGCTGAAGCGGGATTGCTGCGGTCGCAGATTGCCGGTTCTGCGAACAGCGCCGGAATTGCGGCTGATAACCTGGAGGCAATGGACAAGCGATTGTCGGCAAATGCGGAGACATCAGCTCAGCTTTCTCGCTCCGGTAACATCATGCAGGCAACTGTCACCAACGGTTTGCTTCTCAAGCAGGTCCACGACGCAATAATTCAAAATGTTCAGGCCACCAGCTTGTTAACGATGGCGACCGCACAGGCCGGGCTTCACGAGGCAGAAGAGGCGGCTGCACAACGCAAAGAGCATCAAAAGACCGCCATCATCTTTGGGGCCGGCCGCTGAGAGCGGGCTAAGTCATACCGCTATCCGCGCACTCCAGGGCGGGAGTTCACCTTACTCGATATTCCGTGGCGAGACGTCAAGATCAGGCCCTAGCGAATGAAATTCACGATTGCCGCGCCGTTTACGGCCACCCATGAGGTCTTTGGTTTGGCTTTTGAGGTCGGCCTACACAAGATGCTGGGTACGATCCAGGATGCGGTAAGGGCGCCATTGGCCGCATTTGTCACTCTTTGGATTATTATCCAGGGTGTTCTGGTAATGCGTGGAGCAACCGACGCGCGCAGCGGTGTCACGCGCGTGATCACGGTTACCATCGTGGTGGCCCTTATCCTTGGGCAGGCAAACTACCACGATTACGTGGTTTCAGTTTTTGAAAAGACTATTCCAAACTTTGTTCAGAAGGTTAGTGGCAGCCACCTGCCGCTACGGTCCATGCCTGCCCAGTTAGACATAATCTTCAGCTTAACAGAGGCTGCATTTCAGAGAGTCGCGGCCGAAATCGGGCCAATGAATGGGCAGGACAGCCTTGCCTTTCAGGGCGCGCAATTGGGCTTTTACGCCATACTCTGGTCTACGTTTGGGATCCTTGATACCGTCGGGATTCTCACGAAAGTGCTTTTGGCGATTGGCCCCCTTGTGCTTGTAGGATATATCTTCGATCGCACCCGCGATATAGCGGCCAAGTGGATTGGACAACTTATCACCTATGGTCTTTTGCTTCTGCTGCTAAATGTTGTTGCGACAATAGTCATTGCAACCGAAATATCCGTATTAGCCATTATGCTCGGCGTGGTTATGGTTCTTGGTACGACCGCGGCTAAGATCATCGGCCTTTATGAACTTGACATGTTCTTTCTGACCGGCAACGCTCTCATCGTAGCTTTGCCGCCAATTGCCGGCAACATTGCAGGCAGCTATTGGGCTGGCTCGGCCCCATCTCCCAACAGCGTGTACCGACGTTTCGCTCAAGTAGAGCGACGTGAAGCGCCGGAAAAATCCGGTGCCAAGTAGGCCGAGTATTCAACGGAGAGAAACTCGATGAAGTATTGCCTGCTGTGCCTAGCTCTTGCTTTAGCGGCCTGTCAGACAAATGCCAAACTGGCGAGTTGCAAAGGCCCAATATTCCCGCTGAATGAGGGGCGATGGCAGCCTGCGCCATCTGATCTTACAACGCAGCAACGTGGTTGGACGCAATGAAGGAGGCCGAATACGCCTTGCTGGTAGGCCGGGAAACTTTGGCTGAGCACTACAAGGAAGTGGAAGCTTTCCAAACTGCGCGAGCAAAATCAGTGCGGCGTCTGTCCAAAGCCATTGCAGTTGTCGCCGCCTTCGCGGTTTTGGGGAATGTTGCACAAGCCTTCACCATCGCCACCATGGTGCCGCTGATCAGGCTCGTGCCGGTATATCTATGGATACGGCCAGACGGAACCGTTGACAGCGAGGTATCCGTCTCGCGACTGCCTGCGACCCAAGAAAAGGCCGTCGTTAACGCCGCGCTGTGGGAATATGTTCGGCTGCGTGAAGGCTATGATGCCGATACGGCTCAGTACGCCTATGATCTAGTCTCGAACTTCAGCGCCCCGACAGTGCGCGAAGACTACCAGCAATTCTTCAACTATCCGAATCCAAGTTCGCCTCAGGTTATCCTCGGCAAACGCGGCAGGCTGCAGGTCGAACACATCGCTACAAGTGATATCACTCCGGATGTGCAGCAAATTCGCTACAAACGAACCCTAATCGTTGACGGAAAAATGCCGGTGGTGAGTACTTGGACTGCCACAGTTCGCTATGAAAAAGTGACTAGTTTACCCGGCAGATTGAGACTGACCAATCCAGGAGGCCTAATTGTCACCTCCTACCAGACAACGGAAGATACCGTTTCGAACGCAGGCCAAAGCCAACCATGACGAAAAAAATATTTCTTACTCTGTTATGTTTACTATTCGCTGCAATTGGCGCGAAGGCCGAAGACGCGCCGACGGCGGGCAAACTTGATCCGCGCATGCGTTATTTGGCTTACAATCCCGACCAAGTTGTGCGTCTTTCGACGGCTGTTGGTGCCACTTTGGTCGTAACATTCGGGGTCAACGAGACGGTTACAGCAGTTGCCGTTTCGAATAGCAAAGATCTCGCGGCCCTTCCTCGCGGAAATTATCTATTTCTCAAGGCTAGGCAGGTGCTCCCGTCACAGCCGGTGATCGTGCTGACCGCAAGCGAGTCCGGAATGCGACGCTATGTCTTCAGCATTTCTTCCAGGGCGCTTTCCAACCTCGGTAAAGAGCAGCCCGATCTCTACTACAGCGTCCAATTTGCCTACCCTGCCGACGACGCGGCGGCTCGCCGCAAGGAGGCGCAAGAAAGGGCGGTGGCCGACCGTGTGCGTGCGGACGCACAATATCAACGGAGAGCGGAGGTGCTATTGGATCAACCTAACGAGACTTTTGGTGCGGCAGACAAGAATTGGCACTATGTTGCACAAGGGGATCACTCGCTGCTGCCGGTCGAAGTTTTCGACGACGGATTTACGACGGTATTCCACTTCCCAGGCAATATACGCATGCCCTCCATTTACACGATCAATCCGGATGGTAAGGAAGCTGTCGCCAACTATTCAGTCAAAGGAAGCTATATCGAGATCTCCTCAGTTTCCCGTGGCTGGCGTCTGAGGGACGGCGACACAGTATTATGCATTTGGAATGCCGCTTATGATGCTGTTGGGAGAAGACCTGAAAGCGGCACTGTGAGGCCTGATGTGAAGCGTGTCCTAAAGGAGAGGGCGGGGTGAACGATGACAATCAGCAATCCACACATGATGTCGATGCGCCGGGGTCCCTAGTCTCCGACCTACCTCGTCGAGCCCTTTCAGGGTCTCACAAGTTAATCGTAGCAGGTGTAGTTCTCGCGCTGTCACTTGGCCTCATTTGGCTCGGCGGTCGGCAAAAAAAGGAAGATGGGGATGCATCGCCGCCACCCATGATCTCCACCAACACCGAGCCGTTCAATCCGGCTCCGATTGACGTTACGCCTGATCCCTCGGTTGCCCAGGAGACTGTGCAGCCGACGGCTTCTCCACCAGCACAGGAGCCGGAAGGGCACGAAGCGCGGCCAGAAGAGACACCGATTTTTGCGTACACGAGTGGTGATCAAGGGAGCAGCAAGCCCTTTCAACCGGGCGATTTGGACCACCCGGGACGTGAAGACGATGGGGAAAACAGCTCTTTGGCGAAGGGCGAAGTGCCTGCCGCGAATGATCTTTCGATACGCATGAAAGCTAACGAGCTGCAGCCCACACTGGCTACACTCTTGCCTCATCCCGACTTCATGGTGACCAAGGGAACGATCATTCCGTGCATTTTGCAAACGGCGATCGACACAAATTTGGCCGGCTATGTAAAATGCTTGCTACCCCAGGATGTTCGTGGAACAACGAACAATGTCGTGCTTCTTGATCGCGGCACTATTGTCGTTGGAGAAATCCAGCGTGGTTTACAACAGGGGGACACACGCGTTTTTGTGCTTTGGGATCGTGCGGAGACACCTTGCCATGTCATGATTTCGCTCGGATCACCAAGCGCGGACGAATTGGGTCGTTCGGGCTTGCCGGGCACGGTCGATAATCACCTCTGGAAGCGCCTTAGCGGGGCTATGCTTTTGAGTGTCGCCCAAGGTGCCTTCCAGGCCGCGAGCAGTTATGCCGGCAGCTCGGGTGGCGGAATGAGCTTGAACACCTTCCAGAACAATGGTGAGCAGGCGGCCGATACAGCCATGAAGGCCACTATCAACATACCGCCGACCTTAAAGAAAGATCAGGGTGACACGATCTCCATTTTCGTCGCTCGGGACCTCGATTTCTCAGGCATATACCAGCTTCACATGACTGGCGATGCGAAACGGGGGCGGGATCGGCACCCCTAACCAGTCCAACTTATGCGTACAGATGGGATAGATGCAAATGGAGGTGGATCCGCAGCTGCGCTTCCTTCTTAGGCCGATTATGGGATGGCTCGACGACCCTAGGACCGAGGAAGTGGCGATAAATCGACCTGGAGAGGCGTTTGTGCGTCAAGCCGGCGCCTTCATCAAGTTCCCTCTGCCCGTCTCCTATGATGATCTTGAAGACATCGCTATTTTAGCAGGCGCTCTGAGAAAACAAGACGTAGGCCCACGCAACCCACTTTGCGCAACTGAACTCCCAAGTGGTGAGCGGCTGCAAATCTGTTTGCCGCCGACGGTACCATCTGGCACCGTCAGCTTGACGATTCGACGGCCAAGCTCGCGTGTTTGCGGGCTCCAAGAGGTTTCGTCCCGTTATAATGCTCCCAGGTGGAATCAGTGGCAAACGCGAAAAAAACGCCAAGATCAGGATGATGAAGCTATCCTTCGGCACTATGATAACGGGGATCTGGAAAAGTTTCTGCACGCGTGCGTCGTTGGTAGATTGACAATGCTGCTTTGCGGCCCCACCGGGAGCGGCAAGACGACAATGAGCAAGACCTTGATTAGCGCTATCCCACGGCAGGAAAGGCTAATTACTATTGAAGATACGCTCGAACTCGTCATTCCACATGAGAACCACGTAAGGCTGCTTTATTCCAAAAACGGGGCTGGGCTGGGCGCAGTGACCGCTGAGCACCTGTTGCAGGCCAGTCTGCGCATGCGGCCGGACCGAATACTGCTGGGCGAAATGCGCGACGATGCCGCATGGGCCTATCTGAGCGAAGTCGTCTCAGGGCATCCCGGATCGATTTCCACCATCCATGGTGCGAATCCTGTTCAGGGTTTTAAAAAACTATTTTCGCTCGTGAAAAGCAGTACGCAAGGGGCTTGCTTGGAGGATCGCACACTAATTGACATGTTCGCAACGGCTATTGATGTGATCATTCCTTTCCGCGCCTATGGTGACTTCTACGAGGTGGGCGAAATTTGGCTCGCGGCGGAAGCGCGACGGAAGGGTGAGACAATAGGCGATCTTCTCAATCAGCGTTAGTCGCATTTCTGTCTCGGAACCGAAGTTTCGCAGAAGTGCCCGTGGAGGGACAAAAGTGAGGAGTAGAGCGTTTCAACAGCCCCCCCATGCATATTTCGGAGCTGCAAACGGCTGGCTAGATCGAAAGGTGAAACCCGTTTGAAACATGTTCTTATCATCGATGACGATGTAGCGATGCGGCATCTTATAATCGAGTATCTTACGATGCATGCTTTTAAGGTAACCGCCTTAGCCGACAGCAGGCAGTTTAATCGCGTACTCTCCTCAGAGACGGTAGATCTCGTGGTCGTCGATCTGAATTTGGGCCGCGAGGATGGGCTCGAAATCGTTCGCAACCTGGCGACAAAATCTGATGTTCCGATCATAGTCATTAGCGGTAATCGCTTTGAGGAGGCGGACAAGGTCGTTGCTCTCGAGCTCGGAGCATCCGATTTTATTGCCAAACCACTTGGGATGCGGGAATTTCTGGCGCGCATCCGTGTCGCTTTGCGCGGGCGGCCGAGCGTGACGCGAGCGAAAGATCGCCGCTCGTTTCATTTCGCCGATTGGACACTTAATCTTAGGCAACGCCGTTTGATTTCGGAAGAGCGTGAGGAGATTAAACTCACTGCAGGTGAATTTAATCTCCTGGTGGCTTTCTTGGAAAAGCCGCGGGACATCTTATCGCGCGAGCAGCTTCTGATCGCCAGTCGAGTGCGCGAGGAGGAGGTATATGACAGAAGTATCGACGTTCTTATTTTGCGACTACGTCGAAAGCTCGAGGGCGACCCAACAAGCCCTCAGCTGATCAAGACGGCAAGAGGTGCCGGCTATTTCTTCGACGTTGACGTTAATGTTTCCTACGGGGGTACGATGGCAGCCTGATGCGAGATGCATTCTCGCTTTCAGCAAGCTTGTTCCTAGCTAGAGCAGATCCCGTGATCGACGAATCGATTGTGAAGTGACGGTGGGCACCGAAGCTGATTCAACATCCACAGCGCAAGAGGTGGATGATGGGACGAGCACTGGGCGATGATCTTCGACTACGCGTGTTAAAAGCGTCTGCTGCGGGCATGTCTGCGCGCCGGGTGGCCGCCCGGTTCGGGGTTGGGATTTCGACGGCGATCCGGTGGATCGCACGAGCGAGTGACGGCGAGCCGACATCCCGGCCGCAAGGCTGGCGACGCTCATCGGTCATTGATGCACATGAGGCGTTTGTCGTCGACATGATCTACGACCGGGAGGACGTGACGCTCGATGAAATGGTCGAGCGTCTGTCTGTTGAGCGGCAAGTAGGTATAAGCCGGAGCGAATAATGCCGAGTATCGGCTGAGGAGCTTTGTCCGGTTCCTTAGCGACAAGAACGTTGCAGCACCGCCTCGCGAGCCAAGTCAGGCGGAGCTTGGCAGGATCGTACTCCGTGCGGAGTTCGAGGAATACCTGCGCGTCCAACGGGGCATGAGCGAGCGCACAATCAAGCATGCATCCTATATGGCTAGCGTCGTGAAGCTGTTCACAGCGTGGCTACATGCAACGACAGCCGCCATGAAATGCCGCCGGGAATTCTCATTCCTCATCGCAAACGCAGGCCAAAGCCCTTCATCGTAAGCGCGATTTTCGATGCGCCTAGACGGCTTCTTCAGGGGTAAACGCGCACGGATGCTAGCGGTACCCAGCTTTATTGGGCATTTGTCTTGGAGAAGTTGAACGGCAAAAGGTCGCCGATTTCGGCCGCTTCGCCCCGCTGCGGCAACTCAGTGAGCACGTGCCGTAGCCAGATCAGAGGGTCGACGCCACAGGCGCGGCATGTCAGCATCAAACTGTAAATTACAGCGCTGGCCCTGGCTCCGTCAGCAGTGTCGCTGAACAGCCACGATTTTCTTCCGGTGGCCATCTACCGGACATTCTGCCCATATCGGAGAAGAAGTCGAGATCCATTACCGCTGGCATGCGTTTTATGGTCGGCATGTCCGACGCTACTACGGCGAGCAGCGCAGCGGATCGGAAGTCGTAGTTGTCGAGCATGAACCCGGAGTAACGACCGCTGTGGAACGGTGGATGCTCGACCGCGCGACCTGTGCCTCGATGACATTGGGAGAGCCGCAGGTATCGTTGCAAGCGCTGACGGACCTCGATCGGGTACTCAAGGATCACGGACTTAGGCAAGTCTTTTCGGATGACACAACAGTTATCGAGGAGGCATGTGATGAAAGCGAGACAGCACCCCGCCATCGTAAAAAGACCCTGCCAGCTCAGCATTGACGTTGGAAACGCCCGAGGTGACGCGGATGAACGCCGCGGAGCGACAAGCAATGATTATGCGCCTCGCGCAATTGATCCTGCAGGCGGGCGGAATAACGGTTCTGGAGGGCAGCGATGACGACCGTTGATCTTCCCGCATCGCTGTTGAAGCGCAAGGCCGTCGTTTATGTCCGTCAGTCCACACCCGCCC
>NZ_LNCD01000079.1 GCF_001542405.1 Rhizobium altiplani | reverse complement strand
ACGGCGTAGTGATGCCTCCCAGTTCTTCTCGAGCTGGGCGGCAATCAGGCGGTTATCCGGATCGCACGCCGCGTAGCGTCGCTCGGCGAGGGAAGCTTCGTAACGAGCCTGTTGCAACTCGAGTTCGAGAATGCGCTGTTGTTCCCGTTGGGTTTCCATGTGCGTCCGCTCTGCAACAAGCGCTGCTTGAATTGCAATCGGCTGAACGACCCGCACCAACTCACGCGCAATCGCCGTGTCGACTCGCTGGCCGCCAAAACACATGCACCGTGGTAGTCCGAGAGCCGTCCGGCCGACGCATTGGTAGACAGGATAAGGGTAACGCCCTCGATACGCTACCCTCAACCGATGCCCGCATTGACCGCAGGTCATCAATCCGATCAATAGAGATCGGCCACCTCGCCCAGACTTGGCTCCGTCGCGTTTACCATATGCATTGATGGCGAGTTGCTTCTGATTACGCTCGTATATTCCCCAGTCGATATAACCTTCATGGTGATCCTTCAAAAGGACCTCATACTCGTTGAGTGGCAGAAGGTGACCGTACGTCTTGTGGGGGCGGCCGTCGACGACTTCGGTTCTGCTCTTGCTTTTGCCATAGGCGTAAGCTCCAGCATAAAACGGATTCTTCAACACCGAGATCACATTGCGATAGCGGATCGGCGTCCAGTCGAGCGCCGTCAGTTTCCTGCCATCGGAAGGGCGAGGAAAATGCATCCCTTCGCGATGCAGCGCCAAATGGGTCTGACGAGCGCTTCCCAGTTGGCGAAACCGGCTGAATTTCTGCCGTACAGCCTCCTGCACGCGAGCGTCAGGATCCAGGCCAAGGCCGACCTCGCGATGCCAGATATAGCCAATCGGCACGCCAATACGCAGTTCTCCTCGTCGTGCCTTGGAGCGGACCGCTTCGTGCATGCGAGTTCGCAAAATATTTAACTCGAATTCGCTGATACTCCCCTTCATGCCCAACAATAGCCGGTCATTCGGACGGCAAGGATTGTAAACACCGTCGAGGTCGATCACCCGAGCTTCAACAAGGCCGCACAGTTCTAATAGGTGATGCCAGTCTCGGCCGTTACGGGCGAGACGGGAAGCGTCGAGACAAAGGATGGCGCCTACATTACCAGCACACAACCAAGCCACCAGCTTGTCAAACCCAGGTCGCGCGACGGTCCCGCTCGCCGAACGGCCAAGATCGTCATCTATGACCTCGACATCTCGAAATCCGCGCCGCCGTGCCTCCTCGACAAGTTCATACTGGCGCCGCTGGCTCTCGCGATTGAATTGCACTTGGGCGGGTGTGGACTGACGGACATAAACGACGGCCTTGCGCTTCAACAGCGATGCGGGAAGATCAACGGTCGTCATCGCTGCCCTCCAGAACCGTTATTCCGCCCGCCTGCAGGATCAATTGCGCGAGGCGCATAATCATTGCTTGTCGCTCCGCGGCGTTCATCCGCGTCACCTCGGGCGTTTCCAACGTCAATGCTGAGCTGGCAGGGTCTTTTTACGATGGCGGGGTGCTGTCTCGCTTTCATCACATGCCTCCTCGATAACTGTTGTGTCATCCGAAAAGACTTGCCTAAGTCCGTGATCCTTGAGTACCCGATCGAGGTCCGTCAGCGCTTGCAACGATACCTGCGGCTCTCCCAATGTCATCGAGGCACAGGTCGCGCGGTCGAGCATCCACCGTTCCACAGCGGTCGTTACTCCGGGTTCATGCTCGACAACTACGACTTCCGATCCGCTGCGCTGCTCGCCGTAGTAGCGTCGGACATGCCGACCATAAAACGCATGCCAGCGGTAATGGATCTCGACTTCTTCTCCGATATGGGCAGAATGTCC
>NZ_LNCD01000078.1 GCF_001542405.1 Rhizobium altiplani | reverse complement strand
ACGGACGAAGCAGCGATCACGACTGTCGCGACAGAACTCGACCGTGCCGGCTTTACGTTTGTCCCCCGCAGTGCCGGGATGCAAAACCGATCCGTCGAATGCCTGGCGCTCTTCCGCGAACGGAATGCCAATATTCTTCCCACGGAAGCGCTCGCGGGCCTGAAAGTCGGCGTCTACCAGCACAGCACGGTCGCCCGTGATCTGCTGGTAGATCTCCTGGAACACTTCGGCGCAACGGTCGTGCCGTTTGGCCGCTCGGAAACTTTCATTCCCGTCGACACCGAGGCGGTTTCGGAGGAGACGATCGCCAAGCTCAAGGAGGTCGCAAGACAGCATGGCCTCGACGCCATGGTCTCTGCGGATGGTGATGGCGATCGCCCGTTGGTGGCGGACGAAACAGGGACGCCGCTGCGCGGCGATTTGCTCGGCCTGATCGCCGCGAACTTTCTCGGTGCGACATCGGTCGTGACACCCGTGACATCGAATTCCGGCATCGAAGCCGCCGGTCGCTTCAGCGTCATTCGCACGCGTGTTGGCTCTCCGTTCGTCATATCGGGGATGCAAGAAGCACTCGCGGCTGGCCGGACCCGTGTTGCCGGTTTCGAAGCGAACGGCGGCCTGCTCACCGCGAGTGAATTCGAGGTCAACGGTCACACGCTGAAGGCCCTTCCGACACGCGACTGCTTCGTCCCCATCCTGGCGGCGCTTTCCCTTGCTGCCTCCAAACGGCAGCCTCTTTCGGTGGTCGCCGCGTCCTTCAATCTGCCATTTGCCGCGGCCGACCGGCTTGAGAATTTTCCGGTTGAGATCAGTGCCCGGTTGATGGCCTATCTTCGCGCCGCACCCGCCAATCTCGCGGCGTTCCTGCAGCCGATCGGCGAGGTTGGCAGCGCCAGCGATATTGACGGCCTTCGTGTTACGCTGGCGGATCGCCGCATCATCCATTTCCGCCCGTCCGGCAATGCCCCTGAAATGCGCTGCTACGCCGAGGCGGAAACCGAAACAGCCGCCGCGGCGTTGCTGCGCGCCGGTCTGGAGCGAATCCGCTGGTTGGCGCATCCGAGTTGATAGGCGAAGCAAAGATAGATATTCGAGGACTCTCCATATGACACAGAAGATCGTTCCCGTGATAATGGCTGGTGGCAAGGGCACTCGTCTCTGGCCGCTGTCTCGCGCCGCAGCGCCCAAGCAGTTCATCCGCTTTATCGGCGACAAGACATTGTTCCAGGAAACGCTGCTGCGCGTGTCCGATCCCACGCTTTACGAAGCACCCGTCATCCTGACCAACGAGGAGTTTCGCTTTCTCGTTGCCGAGCAGGCGCGCGAGTTGGACATCGGTCTAGCGGCAATTCTGCTCGAACCGGTTGCTCGAAACACCGCGGCGGCAGTTGCGGCGGCCGCAACGCTCGTGCGTGATCGCTTTGATGAAGACACGGTCATGCATGTTCTCGGCTCCGACTATGAGATCGTCGCTGACGACACCTATTTTGAGTGCGTTCGCATCGCTGCCGCCACAGCCGCCCAGGGCAAGCTGGTAACCTTCGGCATCCAGCCGACCGAGCCGGCAACCGGCTATGGCTACATCGAAGGCGGGAAGACACTCCCGACGGGCGCACGAACGGTCGCGCGCTTTGTCGAGAAGCCGCCGCTCGCCAAGGCCGAAGACATGGTCGCGACTGGCGGCTTCTACTGGAACTCCGGGATGTTCATGTTCTCGGTCTCAGGCGTGCTTGCCGAGATGCGGAGCTATGCCGCGCCGGTCCTCAAGGCTGCGGCCGACGCCATTGCAAAAGGCGTCAGAGATCTAGACTTCATCCGCCTCGACAAGGCAGCGTTCGCCACCAGCCCGAACATCTCGATCGACTATGCCGTCATGGAAAAGACGAGCAACGCAGCCGTCGTTCCCTCGCCGTTCAAGTGGTCCGACCTCGGCAGCTGGGATTCCGTCTGGAAGAGCGGCAGCCGCGACGAGAATGGCAATCTAGCAGCCGGCAACACGACGGTCGTCAACACCAAGAACTCGCTCATCATGACCCATGGCGTGCACCTCGCCGTCCAGGGCATGGACGACATCGCTGTCATCGCCAGCGAGGACGCCGTTTATGTCGGACGGCTGCAGGACAGCCAGGACGTCGGGAACCTCGTGAAGATGCTCGCCGCCGCCCCCACGACATCGCAACTGACCGAGACGCACCCGACTTCTTACCGGCCTTGGGGCGGCTACACATCGGTGCTGAACGGCGACCGCTTCCAGGTGAAGCGCATTTTCGTCACGCCGGGCAAGAAGCTGTCGCTGCAGAAGCATCATCACCGCTCCGAGCACTGGATCGTCGTCAAGGGCACGGCAGAAGTGACAATCGGCGAAAACGTGCAGATGCTCAGGGAAAACGAGTCCGTCTACATCCCGCTCGGCGAAGTCCACCGTCTCGCCAATCCCGGCAAGATCATGCTCGAACTGATCGAAGTCCAGACCGGATCCTATCTCGGAGAGGACGATATCATCCGCATCGTCGATGAGTTCGGCCGCAGCTGATCACTGTTGTCTTGAACTTATAAACTTCCCCCTGTAACACCATCGCGGCCCCGCCAATTGGCGGGGCGGCGATCGTTGTCTTAGGGAATGATTCCATGCGTATTGTGATGATTGGCTCGGGCTATGTCGGCCTCGTCTCCGGTGCCTGCCTCGCCGATTTCGGCCACCATGTCACCTGCGTCGATAAGTCGGCCGCGAAGATCGATGCATTGGAAGCCGGTAAGGTTCCGATCTTCGAACCGGGCCTTGACACGATCATCGACCACAACCGCACCGCCGGTCGCCTGGATTTTTCGAAGGAGCTGGCGCCTTCCGTCGCCGACGCGGACGTAGTCTTCATCGCCGTCGGCACGCCGTCACGTCGTGGCGATGGCCACGCCGACCTGAGCTATGTCTATGCCGCCGCTCGCGAGATAGCGGCCGCCGTGTCCGGGTTCACCGTTGTCGTTACCAAGTCCACGGTTCCTGTTGGCACTGGCGATGAGATCGAGCGCATTTTCCGCGAAGAATTTCCCGAGAAGGATATTTCCGTCGTTTCCAACCCGGAATTTCTGCGCGAAGGCGCGGCAATCACGGACTTCAAGCGCCCCGATCGCATTGTTCTCGGCACTGAGGAGCCGCGCGCAATCGAAATCATGCGCGAGGTTTACCGGCCGCTCTACCTCAACGAAGCACCACTCTATTTTTGCGAACGCCGCACCTCCGAGCTGATCAAGTACGCCGCCAACGCCTTCCTCGCCATGAAGATCACCTTCATCAACGAGATCGCCGATCTCTGCGAGCAGATCGGCGCCGACGTCCAGAAGGTCGCCAAGGGCATCGGCATGGACAAGCGCATCGGCGACAAGTTCCTGCATGCAGGTCCGGGCTACGGCGGTTCGTGCTTTCCCAAGGATACGCTGGCGCTGGTCAAGACCGCACAAGATCATGACAGCCCGGTTCGCCTTATCGAAACCACGGTTGCGATCAACGACAACCGCAAGCGCGCCATGGGCCGCAAGGTCATCGCCGCCTGCGACGGCAATGTCCGCGGCAAGAAGATTGCAGTCCTCGGCCTGACCTTCAAGCCGAACACCGACGACATGCGCGACGCGCCATCGATCACCATCATCCAGGCCTTGCTGGATGGCGGCGCCAACGTTCACGCCTATGATCCAGAAGGCATGGAAATGGCGAAGGAGGTTATCGGCCCCATCACCTACGGCCGCGACCCGTACGAGATTGCAGAAGGCGCGGATGCCATCGTCATCGTCACGGAATGGGACGAGTTCCGAGCGCTTGATCTCAAGCGGATGAAGTCGCTGGTGAAGACCCCGACCATCGTTGACCTGCGCAACATCTATCCCGTCGCCGAAGTCACCAAGCATGGCTTCAGCTACTTCGCCATCGGAAAGAAGAACGAGAAGAAGTAGAGATGCGCTATTTCATCACCGGCACTGCTGGCTTCATCGGCTTTCATCTTGCCCGCCGCTTGCTGCAGGATGGCCACGAAGTCGTCGGCTTCGACGGCATGACGCACTACTACAACATCAAGCTCAAGCACATGCGCAATGCGGCGCTGGCGCAGTTTCCGGCCTTCCGCCCGGTGACAGCGATGCTCGAAGATCGCAAAGCCCTGGAAGAGGCCGTGGCCAGCGCGGCGCCTGATGTGATGGTGCATCTCGCAGCACAGGCCGGCGTCCGCTACAGCCTGGAAAACCCGAAAGCCTATCTCACGTCGAACCTCGAAGGCTCCTGGAACATCCTCGATATCGCCAAGGATGTTGGCGTCAACCATCTCATGCTGGCCTCGACATCGTCGATCTACGGCGCCAATCCGTCCATTCCCTTCCGTGAGACAGACCGGGCCGACGAGCCGCTGACCTTTTATGCGGCGACGAAGAAGTCAATGGAACTGATGGCGCACAGCTACGCGCATCTCCACAAGATCCCGACAACCGCCTTCCGTTTCTTCACCGTCTACGGCCCCTGGGGCCGTCCCGACATGGCCCTCTTCAAGTTCGTCAAGAACATGCTGGAGGATCAACCGATCGAGATCTACGGCGAAGGCCGGATGAGCCGCGACTTCACCTATATCGATGACCTCGTCGAGGCGATCGTCCGCCTGTCGTCCGTCGCCCCGTCGGAGGCCAACCGCGTAGCCGACGAACGGGTAGAGACGCTCTCGCATCAGGCGCCATTCCGCGTCGTCAATATCGGCGGCGGCCAGCCGGAGAACCTGATGACCTTCGTCGAGACGGTCGAAAAGGCCCTCGGCCAGCCGGCAAAGCGCAAGATGCTGCCGATGCAGAAGGGCGATGTGCCACGCACCTTCGCGAGCCCCGATCTGCTGGCGGCTTTGACAGGCTACAAGCCGGAGACGACACTGGATGTCGGTGTGAAGGCTTTCGTCGACTGGTATCTGGAAGCACGCGGCGAACTCGAGCCTTAGGAGGCCCCACCGTTAGGCTAGCGTCGGAGGTGGGCCGCCTGCGTCGCCTTCTTCGAAGCGAAAATATCATCGATCTCTGATGCCGGCAGCGGATGGCCGAGCGCAAAACCTTGCAGCGTATGACAGCCGAGCTTGGCAAGCGCCACGGCATGGTTTTCCGTCTCGACGCCCTCTGCGATCACATCGACGCCGAGGGCCTTGCCAATCTCGACAATCGATTTGACGACACGGCGCTGCTCGGAGGAGGTATCCACCTCGCTTACCAGTTGCCGATCGATTTTCAGCCGAGCCGGGCGCAACCGCACGAGACCGATCAGCGACGCGTGGCCCGAGCCGAAATCATCGATCTCGATTTCGATACCCATCTGCTTGATGCGGTCAACCGTCTGCAGAAGCTCGTCGTCGCAGTCGTCCAGAAAGATCGTCTCGACCAATTCGAAAACCAGGGCGCCACGCGGTATCTCGAGTGTCTCCAGATCATCAATCAACTGCGGATCGTAAAGGCGCTGCCCCGAAATGTTGACCGAGACCCGTGGCAGGGTTGTGCCGTGCTGCTCCCATGTCACACGGTCGGCGAGCACGCGTCGCAGGATCGAAGCATCGATCTCCGAAGACAAGCCGAACTCATCGGCGATCTTCAGGAATATGCCAGGCGAGAGGGTGCCGCGCTCGCTGTGATGCCAGCGCGCCAGGGCCTCGATGCCAACGATGTCGCGGGTGTGGGCATCGAGCTGCAATTGGTAGAATGGAATGATATCACCCTGCTCCAGTGCAAGCTTCAGCTCTTCGGCAAGACGCCGCTTGCCCATCAGATCGTCCTTGAGCTGCTGCGAGAAGAACTCGATACGATCGCGGCCCGATGTCTTTGCCTGATAGACCGCGATATCGGACTCGGCGAGCAGATTGGAGCCGGAGCGATCTGCCGACCAGGAAATGCCAATCGACGCTCCACTTTGCAGCATTTCGTGGCCGAAACGGACCTTCTTCTTCAAGCGCCGCTGCACCTCACGCGCCATGCGGTTCAGTTCCGTCAGCCCTCCGAAATTGACGAGCAGGATAACGAATTCGTCGCCACCGATGCGTGCCACCATCGTAGCTTTCGGAATGGCGGCCTCGATCCGCAAAGCTGCGGCACGCAATACGGTGTCGCCCGCCGCATGGCCATGGCTGTCGTTGATCTGCTTGAACTCGTCAAGGTCGAGATGCAGGACTGCGAGCGTCGAGACTGAGGCATCATCGGCCAGTTCCGCCAGGCGCTTGTCGAAAAGCCGGCGGTTGGGAAGGCCCGTCAAATAATCGTGTTCCGCAGCATACTCGATGTGGGCACTGCTCTCCTCCAAAGCGAGGGCCCGTGCCTCCGCGACGGCGCGCTGACGCGCCGCTTCGTTGGCAAGAAGCACGTCCGAAGTGACGTCCCACTCCGCGCCGATGAAAGAGGGTGACCCTTCCTCGCTGACATAGAAATGAGCCCGCGAGCGGATGTGCCGTATCTCGCCGTTCGGCCAGACGATCCGAAACTCCGAATTATACTGCCCGCGTCTGGCAATGGCGTCCTCGAACTCCAGTTCGGCACGCTCGCGGTCGTCGGGGTGAATCGCATCCGACCAGATTGCAGCGGCGACCGGCCCGCTGCCTCTTCCGGTCTGGTAGATCCGGTGCATCTGAACGTCCCAGGAGATTTCATGCCGATCGAGGTTGTGCTCCCAAACACCGATCTGTGACGCGTCGAGTGCAAGCTCAAGGCGCCGCAGGATGTCCTGAAACTCTCGTTCGGACCGTGTGGGACTGCTCGATGCCAACGCCGTTCAAGCCTCATGCAGCTTCGAGTAACAGTATGGTGTCAGGCCTCCAAGGAGGAAGCCCATTATGGGTGCAGAACCAACCTTTTGGCGAGAGATTAATTAGGATGCACTAAAAATCCATCAACAATTGCAAGCCGAATGCGTCATTGATCTTCTCAGAGACTCGAGTGTCTAGGCAATTCAGCCTTTCGACGAACGGCGGTTCTTTTCTTCAAGCTGCAGCAGCAGGCCACTGTGATCGGTCTCACCGCCACCATGTTCGACAAACTCGGCGAACTCGGCACGGACCGCCTCCGTCAGAGGCAGCGTCAAAGCGAGACCTTCCGCCGTTGCGACGATATTGTTTAGGTCCTTGAGCTGCAATTTCGAAGGGCCGGCGGTCCCAAAATCGCGATTGACCATCCGCTGGCCGTGAACGTCGAGAATGCGGCTTTCGGCGAAGCCTCCCCGGATCGCCCGGCGGAACGCCTCGCGTGAACCGCCGCCCGCCTCGAAGAGCAGCATCGCTTCGGCAACGGCGCCGATCGTGATGGCGACGATCTGCTGGTTCCCGAGCTTCGCGAGCTGACCGCAACCGCTTGGTCCAACATGCGTCACGCGGCCAAGTGGTGCAAAGACGTCGGCCAGTTCTTCGACCAAAGCGCCATCGCCGCCTGCCATGATCGCAAGTGTACCAGCAGCCGCCCCCAACACACCGCCGGAGACCGGCGCATCGAGATGGCGGATGCCACGCCCGGCGAGCTTTGACGCATGCTGCCGGGCCGCGTCAGGGGTAATGGAACTGGAATCGATGACCACCGCGCCGGCATCAAGCGCCTCCGCAGCACCTTGCGTGAACAGCACGTCCTCCACTGCCTTTCCGTCGGTCAGCATGGTGAACACGACCGATGCCCCTTTGACGGCGGCAGCGGGCGTATCCGCCAGGACCGCGCCATCCGGAACGAGGCCTTCCGCCTTCTCGCGATTGCGGTTCCAGACCGTGACGGCAAAGCCGGACTGCAACAGCATGCGAGCCATCGGCGCGCCCATCAGCCCGGTTCCCAGAAAGGCAATGCTGCGTGATTTGCCGATAGTCATAGCTGTCCTCCCAATTCATCCTCGATGTGCACTCGAATAATGTCCTCGAACGAAGCATCGGCGACAAAACCCAGCTCCTTCGCGCGCTCGGCCTCGAATGCCTGTGGCCAACCCGATACGATCTTCATGACCAGCTCGTCGGGTTCGCGTCGGATCAGGCTGACGACCTTCTCCCCTGCGATCTTGCGCAACGCCTCGATCTGCTCTCCGACGGTAGCGCTGACACCGGGCATCGTCAGGCTGCGGCGCGCGCCGAGCGGCTGCAGGTCGATGCTGGCGGCATGGACCAGAAACCCGACGGCCGAACGCGGCGACGCGTGCCAATGGCGGACAGTTTCCGGCACCGGCAGGGTCGCCTCCTGCCCGGCCAACGGCTCACGAACGATGCCGGAGAAGAAGCCGGAAGCAGCCTTGTTCGGCTTGCCGGGACGGATGCAGATCGTCGGCAACCGGATTCCGATGCCGTCGATGAAGCCGCGGCGCGTGTAATCCGCCAACAGCAATTCACCCATCGCCTTTTGCGTGCCGTAGCTTGTCAGGGGCGTGAGATTGAAATCATCAGGAATGACCTCGGGGAAAGGCGCTCCAAAGACCGCAATGGACGAGGTGAAGACGAAACAAGGCCGGTACCCGTCTTGCAGATGAGCGGCGCGGATCGCCTCAAGAAGCGCGCGCGTGCCTTCGAGATTGATGCCGTAGCCTTTTTCGAAATCCAGCTCAGCCTCGCCGGATACGATCGCGGCCAGATGAAACACGACATCCGGGCGCGAGGCGACAATCCGTGCGGCCTGCCCTGGAGCGGAAACGTCGACCGCGCTCGTCTCCACACGCCCTGTAAAGCCTTCAGGGGCAGCCGGCGTGATGACGTCGACAAGCGATAGACGATTGATGGCCTGACCCGCCAGCCGCCCGTCCGCAACGAGCCGCGTGGTCAACTTGCGCCCGATCATTCCCGCTGCGCCGATAATCGCGATATGCATTGGCCGCCTCCATCAAAGCTTGCAGCGTGCGACTCCCCTCGCCCGTGCATGCCCTTCGAGACATAACCGTCTGGCCGGCTCATGAAAACAGGAAAGGCGGAGCAATGCTCCGCCTTTCCACGTCTCGCCGCTGAGTGGGGGTTATTCGGCAGCGAGCCGGATGATTTCGGCTTCCTCCGCGTCGTGCTCGTGCTCCTTGTGCTGGATCAGCGGGCGATTGCCCGAGAGCTTGCGGACCAGCACGTAGAAGACGGGCGTCATGAAGATGCCGAAGAAGGTGACGCCGATCATGCCTGAGAACACCGCTACACCCATGGCGGCGCGCATCTCGGCACCGGCACCGGTCGAGACGACGAGCGGCACGACACCCATGATGAAGGCCATCGAGGTCATCAGGATCGGGCGCAGACGCAGGCGGCTTGCCTCGATGGCAGCCTGGACCGGAGTCCGCCCTTCGAATTCCAGCTCGCGGGCGAATTCCACGATCAGGATCGCGTTCTTCGCCGAGAGGCCGACAAGGACGACCAGACCGATCTGCGTGAAGATGTTGTTGTCTCCACCGGTCAGCCAGACGCCCGTCAACGCCGCCAGCACGCCCATCGGCACGATCATGATGATCGCGATCGGCAGCGCCAGGCTCTCATACTGGGCAGCGAGCACCAGGAACACGAGCAGCAGCGCCAGCGGGAAGACGATCACGCCGGAGTTGCCCGCCAGGATCTGCTGATAGGTCAGATCCGTCCATTCGAAGCTGATGCCCTTCGGCAAGGTCTCGTCGGCGATCTTTTCGATCGCTGCCTGAGCCTGGCCGGAGGAGAAGCCCGGAGCAGGACCGCCGTTGATATCGGCGGAGAGGAAACCGTTATAACGGTTGGTCCGCTCCGGCCCGGTTGTCGCGTTCACCTTCAGGAGCGCAGACAGCGGGATCATCTGGCCCGATGCCGAACGAACCTTCAGCTTGCCAATATCCTCGGGCTGCGCCCGGAACTTGGCATCGGCCTGGACGCGCACGCTGTAGGTACGGCCGAAGGCGTTGAAGTCGTTGACATAGAGCGAACCGAGATAGATCTGCAGCGTCTCGAACACGTCGGTTACCGGGACGCCAAGCTGTTCCGCCTTCTCACGGTCGAGATCGGCATAGAGCTGCGGAACATTGATCTGATAGGCGGAGAAAATGCCCGTCAGCTCAGGCGTCTGGTAGGCCTTGGCGATCATCGCCTTGTTGGCTTCGTCGAGCACCTGATAGCCGAGACCGGCGCGGTCTTCGAGCTGCATCTTGAAGCCGCCCGTCGTGCCGAGACCATTGACCGGCGGCGGCGGGAACATCGCGATGAAGGCATCCTGAATCGCCCCGAACTTCTGGTTCAGGGACATGGCGATCGCGCCGCCCGAAAGCGCCGGCGACTTGCGTTCCTCGAAGTCCTTCAGCGTCACGAAGACGATGCCGGCGTTCGAGGAGTTGGTGAAGCCGTTGATCGACAGGCCCGGGAAGGCGATCGCATGCGCAACGCCAGGCTCGGCCATGGCGATGTCGCTCATCCGCTTGATGACGTCTTCGGTGCGGTCGAGGCTCGCGGCATCCGGCAGCTGGGCAAAGCCGATCAGATACTGCTTGTCCTGCGCCGGCACGAAACCGCCCGGCACCGCATTGAAGAGGCCGTAGGTGGCGCCGGCCAGCACCAGATACACCAGCATGACGATGCTCTTGCGCGACACGAGACCGCCGACGCCCTTGCCGTAGCCCTTGGAGGCGGCACCGAACGCCCTGTTGAAGCCACGGAAGAACCAGCCAAAGGCCGCGTCCATGGCACGCGTCAGCCAGTCACGCTTGGCGTGGTGATCCTGCAGCAAGAGCGAGGCCAGGGCCGGAGACAACGTCAGCGAGTTGAAGGCCGAAATGACAGTCGAGATCGCGATCGTCAGCGCGAACTGGCGATAGAACTGTCCGGACAGACCGGTGATGAAGGCGAGCGGCACGAAGACCGCGACGAGCACCAGCGCGATCGCGATGATCGGGCCCGAGACTTCCTTCATCGCCTTGTAGGTGGCAGCCCGCGGGCTGAGGCCGTTCTCGATGTTTCGTTCGACGTTCTCGACAACGACGATCGCATCGTCCACCACGATACCGATCGCCAGCACGAGGCCGAACAGGCTGAGCGCGTTGATCGAGAAGCCGAAGACATACATCACCGCGAAGGTGCCGATGATCGAGACCGGAACGGCAATCAGCGGGATGATCGAGGCGCGCCATGTCTGCAGGAACAGAATGACGACGATGACGACGAGCGCGATGGCTTCGAGCAGCGTGTCGACGACCTTCTCGATCGACGAACGGACGAACTTCGTCGTGTCATAGACGATCTCGTAGCTGACACCGTCAGGCATCGCGGTCTTCAGCTCTTCCATCGTCTTCTGGACTTCGTCCGAGATGGTGATGGCATTGGACCCCGGAGACTGGAAGACCGGGATGGCGACTGCCGGCTTGCCATCGAGGATCGAGCGCAGCGAGTAATCGGCCGCACCGAGCTCGATGCGGGCGACGTCGCGCAGGCGGGTGATCTCGCCGTTCGTGCCGGTCTTGACGATGATGTTGCCGAACTGCTCAGGCGTCTGCAGACGGCCCTGCGCATTGACGTTGAGCTGCAGGTCTACACCCGACAGGCTCGGCGACGCGCCGATGGTGCCGGCTGCGGCCTGGACGTTCTGGCCGCGGATCGCGTTGGTGACATCGCTGGCGGCAAGGCCATGCTCAGCCGCCTTCTGCGGGTCGATCCAGACGCGCATGGAATAGTCGCCCGAACCAAACACCTGCACCTGGCCGACGCCGTCGATGCGCGCCAGCCGGTCCTTGATGTTGAGGACGCCGTAGTTGCGCAGATAGGTGATGTCGTAGCGGTTGTCAGGCGAGATCAGGTTGACGACCATCATCAGGTCGGGAGAGCTCTTGACCGTCGTGATGCCGATGGTCTTCACCTCTTCCGGCAGGCGCGGCTCGGCCTGCGACACGCGGTTCTGAACCAGCTGCTGTGCCTTGTCGGGGTCGGTGCCGAGCTTGAAGGTGACCGTCAGCGTCATGACGCCGTCCGATGTCGCCTGGCTCGACATGTAGAGCATGCCCTCGACGCCGTTGATCTGCTCTTCGAGCGGGGTTGCGACCGTCTGGGCGATGACCTCGGGGTTGGCGCCCGGATAGGTGGCGCGCACGACGATCGATGGCGGAACGACTTCCGGATATTCGGAAATCGGCAGTGCACGCAGGCCAAGCAGACCGGCGACCACGATGAGGACCGACAGGACTCCGGCAAACACCGGACGGTCGACAAAGAATCTGGAGAAATTCATTTCAAAGCCCTCTCCGGGATGAAATCGGGATGCAACGACCCTCTCCGGCGGTTGGGAGACCGCCGGTGGATCACGTCGTTTCGGGAGTTTCCGCGGAGCGCCGAGACGCTCCGCATGCTTCGGCTTACTGAGCCGTCGCGACTTTCTCTTCCGCCTGCGGCGCAACCACTGCGCCGGGACGGATACGCTGCAGGCCGTTGACGACGATCTTGTCGCCGACAACAAGACCGCTTTCGACGATGCGCTGGCCATCCGCAGACGGGCCGAGCTGCACCGGCCGATAGCTGACCTTGTTTTCGGCATCGACGACGAACACGAACTTCTTGTCCTGGTCGGTGCCGATTGCACGGTCGCTGACCAGGATCTTGTTTTCGGCTTTCGGCTCGCCCATGCGGACGCGAACGAACTGGCCTGGGATCAGCTTGCCGCCGGGATTGTCGAAGACGGCGCGAACGCCGATCGTACCGCTGGCCGCGTCGACCTGGTTGTCGATCAGCTGCAGCTTGCCCTTGATCGGCGTGCCCTGATCGGCGAGCGTACCAACCTCGACCGGGATCTGCTCGACAGCGGGAACGGCGCCATCGCCAGCCGGCAACTCGGAAAGCGCCTTGGTGACCATCTCCTCGCTGGCGTTGAAGCTTGCGTAGATCGGATCGACCGACACCAGCGTCGTCAGGGCGGGAGATGAACTGCCTTCGGCAACAAGATTACCGACGGTAATCTCGATCTTGCCGACGCGGCCGGCGACCGGTGCGCGGACCTCGGTGTAGCCGAGCTCAAGCTGTGCGGAACGAAGAGCAGCCTGAGCGGTGCGAAGACCGGCCTGAGCCTCGGTGAAGGCATTCTGCCGTTGGTCGAAATCGCTCTGCGAAATCGTCTTGTTGTCGGAGAGCCTGCGGCCACGCTCCAGCTCGATCTGAGCAAGATTGACCTTGGCCTCGGCAGAGGCAGTCTGTCCTTCAGCCTGCGAAACCGCCGCCTGGTAGGGCTCCGGATCGATGGTGAAGAGCAGATCGCCGGCCTTTACCAGCGCGCCTTCGCGGAAGTGCACGGACTGGACAGCGCCGGCCACACGTGAACGGACCTGCACGCGGTCGACGGCTTCAAGCCGTCCCGAGAACTCCTGCCATGTCGTGACGTCGCGGCTGGCGACGACGGCCACCGTCACCGGCACAGCGGGAGCCTGCGCAGGTGCGGAAGCCGCCGTGGCAGTCGTGCTCATCGGCAGTTCGAAAAACATGGCTGCGGCCGAAACGGACGCAACAAGTCCCAAGCCGGCGCCCACAAGGGCCCAGCGCTTCTTACTGGACGTCATTGGTACTCTCCTTACGGCCGTCTCTCAGTGGCCGAATTCAATCAGTTCGTCTTCAATGCAATAGATTGGCTGCTAATATCCCGAACGAAGCTTTCGAATTGGTCCGTGATCGTCTGTTGCCAATTCGGTGCCTGTTCGCATTTCCCGCCATAAAGCATCGGCCAGCCTGCCCCGGCGGGAAGGACATTCCGGCGAACTGGCACACCAGCCTGTTTGAGGCGATCGGCATAACCGAGCGTCTCGTCGCGAAGCGGATCATCCTCCGCCGTCAGAACGAGTGCCGGCGCGACCCCCGAAATGCGGGAACACAGACACGGCGCGGCATAGGGATGACAGCCGCCGCCGCTGAGATAATGGCTCCAGCCCTCGGCCCAGCGCTGACGCATGCCTATGCCATCCGCCTTGCGGATCGACGACGTGCCCATGAAAGGATCAAGCAGCGGCGAAATCAGAACCTGGCCATTGAGCGCATCCGCATAATGGTCGCGCGCCTTGAAGGCGACGCCGGCAGCAATATTGCCGCCCGCCTCTTCGCCAGCCACGATCAGCAGCGAATTGCGGTCGCCAATACCGGACGCACGCTTGTTGGCGAGATAGGAAAAGATCGAGTAACCCACTTCGAGCGGCTTAGGAAAGACGTTGCCAAGCGGCGCATTATAGTCAGGTACAGCGACAATCGCGCCAGCCTTCGCCAGGCTTTCGGCAACAACGCTGTCCTTGACGCCCGACTGCAGAAATGCGCCGCCGTGGAAAAACAGTACGATGGGTGAACCCTTGCCGAACTCGGCACCCTGATAGACGCGCGCGGAAACGGGCCCGGTGGCCACCTTCTCCAACACTATGTCTTTCACTTGCACCGCCATAGCTCCGGCTCGCGTTTGACCCACATAACGTATTGCGAGCCGAGATGGCTTGCAATTTGTGAAGAAAAGATATTGTTATTCCATTGTCGGAATAAGAAGCCATAGAGCGATTACACTGTTCCGAATTTCGAACAATACCGCAGTGCAATCTGCTTAGGTGATTTTCCGATGGACCAGCTCTCGGCAATGCGCGCCTTCATCCGCGTCGTAGAGACGGGCAATTTCACACGGGCCGCCGACACGCTCGCCATGCCCAAGGCGACGGTGACCAATCTCATTCAGGGGCTTGAAGCACATCTGCATACCAAGCTTCTCAACCGCACCACACGACGCGTCATGGTGACGACCGACGGCGCGCTCTACTACGAGCGTGCGGCGCAGATCGTCTCCGAGCTCGAGGAACTCGACGGCAGCCTTTCGAACTCGCAAGGCCTGCCGACCGGCCGCTTGCGCGTCGAAATGGCCGGCGCTTTCGCCGACTGGATTGTCGTCCCGGCGCTTTGCGATTTTTACCAGAAGTATCCGGACATCAGGGTAGACCTGGGCGTGGGCGACCGCACCGTCGACTACCTCGCGGAGAACGTCGACTGCGCGCTTCGCGCCGGCACGCCGGCCGACCAGTCGCTGATCGCAAGACGTGTCTCGGAGGTCGAAATGCTCACCTGCGCGGCACCGCTCTACATCGAGAAATTCGGCATTCCGACTCGCCCCGAGGAGCTGGAAAACGACCATTATTCAGTGAGTTACTTCCGCGCTCAGACGAACCGGACACTTCCCTTCGAATTCCGCAAGGACAATGAGGAACTGGAGATCAATCCGCGCTACCTGCTGTCGGTCAATGACAGCCGAACCTTCGTCAATGCGGCGCTGAACGGGCTAGGTATTGCCCAACTGCCGCGCTTCATGATCCGCGATGCGCTGGCCAAGGGCGACCTGGTGGAGATCTTGCCGGAATGGAGCCGCGAACCGCTGCCGCTCTATATCGTCTATCCGCCGAACCGCCACCTCAGCAACAAGGTCCGTGTCTTCGTCGACTGGCTGGTGAAATTGCTCTCGGATGCCAAGCTGAATGATGCCTGACGCAATTGCGGCCCGGAAGGTGTCCCTTCGACGGGCCGCAACAGTCGATCATCGAATTCCTTTCAGACCCTGCCGCGTCACCAGGGAAATGGCTCGGCCGGTATCTGAGGTGGCGCCCGAGTTGGAGGTCTTCCCAGTCGCCTTTACGCAAAATATAAGCCTGGTTTTTGCCGTTTGTTAAGTACTGATTTATGCACAGCAGGTTCGCAAAACCGGAACAATGGCCGGTATCACGGTTTAGTGAACGGCCGGTTTGAGAAGATCCTCCAAGCCGATCCGCCGGAACATTTCGGCGCGAACCCGATCAGCGACTCCAACGACGATCTCGGCACCGTCCTCTGACGGATCGATATGCGTGCGGAACGGACGCGTGCCGAACGGCATGAGGATAGCCTTGGCATTGCCATCGCAACCGTGCCCGCATCGGCATCGGCGGCGGCGGGCCAAACCCGCCGCGGGGAGCCGGAGGTCAGATGATGCCACCGTTGGCACGCAACACCTGGCCGTTGATCCAGGCGCCGTCGGGACCTGCAAGGAACGAGACGGAGGCGGCGATATCTTCGGGCGTGCCCAGGCGCTCCAGCGGGTTCATCTTGGCCATGCGGGCGATCAGTTCCTCCGATTTCCCATCAAGGAAAAGGTCGGTTGCTGTCGGCCCGGGAGCCACGGCGTTGACGGTGATGTTACGGCCGCGCATTTCCTTCGACATGATCGCCGTCAGGGCTTCGACGGCGGCCTTGGTCGCGGCGTAGACGCCGTAAGTTTCCAGCTTCAGGCCGATGATACTCGTTGACAGATTGATGATGCGACCACCGTTGCGGAGGCGCTTTGCGGCTTCGCGCAATGTATTGAACGTGCCCTTCAGGTTCACGCTGACATGGCGATCGAAATGGGCATCGTCAGCATCGGCAATCGACGAAAGCTGCATGATACCGGCATTGTTGACGAGCACATCGATGCCGCCGAAGGCTGCTTCTGCCGCATCGAACATCCGGCTGACAGCCTCGGCATTGCTGACGTCGGCCTGCGCCGTCAGAGCCTTGCCGCCGTCGCGCTCGATCTTCTGCACAAGCTCCTCGGCGAGTGCGACGTTTCCTGAGTAGTTGACGATGACGGTGAAACCGTCTCTGGCCAGACGCTCCGCGATTGCGGCGCCGATGCCTCTCGATGCACCAGTAACCAGCGCAACCTTGTTCTCATTGCCCATTGCCTCTCTCCTTCTTTCGTTGTGCTCAGCACGTTTCTGATGGGGAGAAGATGCCGCTTTTCAGTTTGCGGATAATCAATGATTATCTGGCATCACTATCCGAATAACGCGAACAAATAAGATGGACAGATTCGATGCCATGCGGGTCTTCTCCCGCGTCGTGGAGCGCCGGAGCTTCACACTTGCCGCAGAGGACACCGGCCTGCCGCGCTCCACGGTGACGGATGCCGTCAAACAACTCGAAGCACGCCTCGGCGTGCGGCTGCTGCAGCGAACCACGCGCCATGTCAGCCCGACGCTGGACGGCGAAGCCTATTACCAACGCTGTCTTTCGATCCTCGCCGACATCGAAGACGCGGAAGGCGCCTTTGCCGACGCCATGCCGAAAGGCATGCTGCGTGTGGATGTGCATGGCACGCTTGCCCGGCATTTTGTGCTGCCGAGCCTTCCGCATTTCCTCGAAACTTATCCTGATATCGAGTTCTACATGAGCGAAGGCGACCGGCTGGTCGACCTCGTTCGCGAGGGCATCGATTGCGTGTTACGCGTCGGCACGCCCCAGGACAGCGACATGGTAGCAAGACGCGTCGCCATGTTGGAGGAAGTTACCCTTGCAGCTCCCGCCTATGTCGAGAAACACGGCCTCCCCGAACATCCGGACAGGCTCGATGGCCACCGCATGGTCGGTTTCCGCTCGACGGCGACGGGCGGCGTGCTACCACTGGAATTCATCGTCGGCGGCAGCATCCGTAATGTCACCCTGCCCGCGACGGTGACGGTGAACGCCGCCGAGAGCTTCATGTCGGCTGCCAGGCTCGGCCTCGGCTTGATACAGGTGCCACGTTATCACGCCGAAGCGGATCTCGCGGCCGGCACGCTCATTCACGTCCTGCCGGATTTCCCGCTGACCGAAACACCGGTCTCCCTGCTCTATCCGCGCAACCGGCAGCTCTCGCCCCGCGTTCGCGTTTTCATCGACTGGCTGGTGAAGGTCTTTGCTCGACAATCCTAGCGAAAAGCGTTTCACTTACAGTGACTGTCAGAGCTGGAGAATTTTCATGACCATCACAGACGTCACCGTGCATCCGAAGGACGGCTGTTTTGTCGTCATCTTCACGGATCAGTCCGGCAACAACATATCGGTCACGCTCTATGCCGCCGCCTCTCCCGGGCTAACGAGCGATAATGCGATTACCCGCGCGAGGGCATTGCTCGCAACAACACTGCAGAGTTCGCAAGCCGATGGCACACGCGGCAAGGATGCCGCGCTTCTCGAAGAAGAACTGGAAGAAGGCCTCGAGGATACCTTTCCGGCAAGCGATCCCGTCTCGGTGACCGGATCCTCCATTTCTGCTCATGACCCAAAGGTCGGTCATTAGTGCCTCATGGACCGGAAGCCTGAAACAGATGACACATGGCGTCGGTGCGATCGGCGCCACTCCCCTCGCCGGCCCTGATCTCACGCGCTTTTTCGAGCGCGATGCGATTGCCGTCGCCCGGGATCTGCTGGGCTCCCATCTGCGCGTCGGCGATGTCGGCGGCCGCATAACCGAGACTGAAGCCTACTTCCCTGACGACGAAGCCTCGCACGCCTTCCGCGGCCCCACGCCGCGCAACCGCGCCATGTTCGGTCGACCTGGCAATGTCTACATTTATCGCATCTACGGGATACACTGGTGCCTGAATTTCGTGTGCACCCCCGGCTCGGCCGTGCTGATCCGCGCAATCGAGCCGGAAGCCGGCATCGCGACGATGATCGAACGCCGCAGCAACCATGCGCTGACGCAGCTCTGCAGCGGCCCCGGCAAGCTCTGCCAAGCGCTCGGCGTCGATCTCTCCCTGAACGACAGGTTGCTCGACCGGTCGCCCTTCTCGATCGCTCCTTCGGCTCCCGTCGAAATTGTCGCCGGCCAGCGGATCGGCATAACGAAAAATGCCGAAGCGCCATGGCGCTTCGGCATCTCAGGATCTCGCTATCTCAGCAAACCGTTCCGCTGAGGCTCATTCCATGACGGCGCTGTGATCCATGGCAGGTGCCACTTTCGGCTTGCGCAGCAGCAGCGCGAGCGGAATGACCGCCAGCGACATGAGCATCAGCAGCTTGAAGTCGTCTATATAGGCGATGATCGTCGACTGCAGGGTGATCACTTCGTTGAGAGCCGCACGACCGGCCGCAGTCAGCGGATTCAGCCCCTGTGCCGCCGTCGCCTCGAAGGCCCGGTTGAACGGCGTCACATAGGCAGCGATGCTCTCGTGGTTCACCTGGGCGTTCTCGACGAGAAGCGCCGAAACGATCGAAATGCCGACGCTCGAGCCGATGTTGCGCGACAGGTTGTAGAGGCCGGTGCCGTCGCCGCGCATGTGGGCGGGCAGCGTCGAAAAGGCGATCGTCGTCAGCGGCACGAACAGGAAGCCGAGCCCGGCGCCCTGAATGAAGCCGACGGACACGATCGTCCACTGCGAGACATCGGGTGTCCAACCGGTCATGTCATACATCGCCCAGGCCGTCAGCCCGAGTCCGGTCACCAAGAGCAGCCGCGAGTCAACTTTCCCGATCAGCTTGCCGACGATAAACATGCAAAGCATCGTGCCGAGCCCACGCGGCCCCATGACGATGCCCGCGGTGATGACGGGATATCCCATCAGCGTCTGCAGATAGGGCGTCATCAGCGCCAGCGAGGCGAGGTAGGTGATGCCTATAACAAAGATGAAGAGCATGCTCACCGAGAAGTTCCGATCGAGGAACAGCTTCGGATTCACGAACGACTTTTCGGCCGTCAGCGTATGCACGATCAACAGATAGAAGGCAGCGGCACAGACGATCGCCTCGATCATGATCTCGCCGGACGCGAACCAGTTCAGCTGTTCGCCGCGGTCGAGAAAGAGCTGCAGCGACGCGATGCCGAGACTCATCATCCCGAACCCGAACCAGTCGAGCTTCGCCAGCGCATCGAGCTTCGTCTCCGTAACGTAGATCACGATGCCGGCAAACGCCAGCGCGCCGATCGGCACGTTGATGTAGAACACCCAACGCCAGCTGATATTATCGGTCAGCCAGCCGCCGATGACGGGTCCCAGGACCGGCCCGACCATGACCGAGACGCCAAATAAGGCCATGGCCGAGCCTCGCTCCTCGGCAGTGTAGATGTCGAGGAGGATGCCCTGAGAGAGGGGAACCAGAGACGCGCCGAACAGGCCCTGCAACAGGCGGAAGGCAACAATCTGGTTCAGCGATTGCGCAAGGCCGCAAAGAACGGAAGCCGCGACGAAGCCGGCGATTGCCGCCAAAAGCACCCGCTTGCGACCGAACTTGGCGGCCAGAAAGCCTGATGGCGGCGTCATGATCGCGGCCGCCACGATGTAGGAGGTCAGGACCCAGTTGATCTGGTCGGCGCTCGCCGAGACGCTGCCCTGGATATAGGGCAGCGCGACGTTGGCGATCGTCGTGTCCAGCGCCTGCATGATCACTGCCAGGATGACGCAAGCCGTGATCGCGCCCCTGTTGGCAACCAGGGTGGCCGGTGATGATGCAGCGTTACTCATGGTCCTTGCCGCCAGAGCGGCCCAAAAGCTTGGAAACGAAATCCGGAAGGCCACGGGCGCGGCCCGTATCGACATCGACGACGGTGCTCATGCCGACGCGAAGCGGCGGCTTGCCTGCCGCGTGATCGATGCTGACGCGCATCGGAATGCGCTGCACGACCTTGACCCAGTTGCCCGTCGTGTTCTGCGCCGGCAGCAGCGAGAAGCTGGAGCCGGAGGCCGGGCTGATGCTCTCGACCTTGCCCTTCCACTCCACGCCCGGATAGGTGTCGACATAGATCGTCACCGGCTGGCCCGGCTTCACATAGGTCAGTTCCGTTTCCTTCGGGCTCGCGGAAATCCAGAGGTTATTGTCCGAAACCAGCGAGAAGGCCTGCGTGGACGCCTGCAGGTAGGAGCCCGGCTGCAGCGAGTTGACGTTCGTCACGATACCATCGAACGGCGCCTTGACGACGCTGTGGTCGAGTTCGCGCTGTGCGTCGTCCACCTTCGCCTTGGCTTCGAGATAGAGCGGGTTCTGCTCAACCGGCTGATCGGCATTGCCGCCGAGCTGGGCCAATGTTGCTGCCGCTTCGGCCTTTGCGACGGCGACCTTCTGATGGCCCGCATCGAGATTGTGCTTGGCCTGATCATAAGCAGTGCGCGTCGCGGCCGAGCTGTTCAGCAGGTTCTGCTGACGGTCGAACTCGGTCTGATAGTACGGAATATCAGCTTCGGCCTGCGTGATCTCGGCAAGCGACTGCTGATAGCTGGCCTTCAGATTGAGGATCTGGTTTCGGACGGCGCCGAGCTGCGCCTCCGCACCGTCGAGAGCAATCTTGAAGGAATCCTGCCGCAGGCTGAAGAGCACCTGGCCCTTCTTCACGGCTTCGTTCTCATGCACGTTAATCTGGTCGACGATACCGGAAACGTCTGTCGTCAGCCCCACCATGTCAGCCTGGACATAGGCATTGTCGGTCGACATGATCTGTCCGCCATTGACGTAGTAGTAGCCGCCAACGACGAGCGCGACGGGCAGCAGCGTGAACAGAACGGGGCGCGTGAGACTGCGCCGGCGGCGGACCTGAGTGCCGCCAGGCGCAGCCACAGCAGTAGCGGGCGCTGAATTGGATGAAGGCGCCTCGGCTACCGTTTCCTCACGAGGAGAAACATCGTTTTCTTCAACTGGGTTCTTGGCATTTGCGTCTGTAACGACGCGCAGGGAGGACTTCTCAGCCATGTTTTGTCTCATTCTCGGCTACCGGGGATCGGCAGGCCTGCACCAGGTTCGTCTTCATTTCGGTTAGAATGTCGAACAGCTGATCGCGCTGCTCGGAAGGGATGCCGGCGAATGCCTCGCCGCGTGTCAGATCACCAAGCTCGCGCATCTCGGCCAGAAGCGGATGGGCTTCCTCGCGCACATAGAGAAGCCAGATACGGCGATCGGTCGGATGCTGCCGGCGCTCGATGAGACCGCGATCGGCGAGTTTGTCGAGAATGCGGACAAGCGTGATTGGCTCGATTTCCAGGATCTCGGCTAATCCGCTCTGGTGGATCCCCTCATTGCTGCGCAGATAAGCCAGGGTCTGCCACTGCGACCGCGTCAGCCCAAGGCAGCGCGCACGCTGCTCAAACCGCTTGCGAAGCAGCCGTGCGACGTCGTGCAATAGGAAGCCGAGGGTAGGATTGCTGTTCATGGGAACCAGTGCCGATAATTCATAAGCACACTTATAATACGCTCAGATATATTAAGCGTGTGCATAGCACAATAGGCGCTTCTCCAGATTCCGCATCTGCGGCCAAAATGCCGCATGAGAATACGCGCAGAGATTTCTGAGGGCTTTCGCAAATTGCAACCGTGTGGCATTTGCAATTTCGAGCGGCAGCCGTTTAAAGTAGAAATCCAGAGGGTTACCGGCGGCCGACCCATTTTTCTCGATGGTAGGGCCGGAACGCGGCCGAACGCCGTGATCGTGAATTTACAATGGCATAGGTGAATGAGGGCAGAGCCTTTGTTCAGAGACATCAAGACATGAATCGCATCACATCAGCATAAGCGACGGCAGCGTTTGCGGCCGTCCGGATAAGGAAACCGCCATGCCTTCCTCCCTTCGACGACTGCTGACTATTGGCACCCTGACTTTCCTGCCGTTCGCTTCGGCGGTGGCGCAGCAGCCAGGCTCTCCCCCTCCCGTCTCTGTCGCCAAACCTGTCGTGCGCGATGTCGTCGACAACGATGAGTTCATTGGACGCTTCGAGCCGGTCGATCAGGTATCGGTGCGCTCGCGCATTGGCGGCTACCTTCAGGAGGTTCACTTCACCGACGGCGCGCTCGTCAAGCAGGGTGACCTGCTCTTCGTCATCGACCAGAGGCCATTCGTCACTGCCCTGAACGAGGCGAATGCGGCACTGGAGGTGGCCAAGTCGACGCTCGTCTATGCCGAAGCGCAATTCAAGCGGGCCGAGAGCCTTGCGACGAGTGGTAGCCAGTCGATATCGATCCTTGACGACCGCCGGCGCGAATGGGTTTCGGCACAGGCAAACGTCCGTGGAGCGCAAGCAACGGCCGATCGCGCGGCACTCGACCTCGAATATACTAAGATCACAGCGCCGATCAGCGGCCGCATCGACCGCCGGCTGATCTCCGTCGGCAACCTTGTTCAGGCTGACCAATCGATTCTGACGACCATTGTCTCGGTGGATCCCATCGACTTCTATTTCGACGTCGATGAACGCCGCCTTCTCAACTTCGCGCAGACTGCCCGCGACCGCGGGGTCGATCTGCAGCAAGGCGGTGGCGGCGTGGAGGTCGAGGTCAGGATCACGGATTCGACCGAGAAGCCATTCAAGGGCAAGCTGGACTTCGCTGAAAACAGGATCGACAGCGAGACCGGCACGAAGCGCATACGCGCGCGCTTCGACAATCCGAACTACGTGCTCCAGCCGGGGCTGTTCGGTCGCGTTTCTGTCGAGGCATCAAATGTTTACAAGGCGATCCTTGTCCCCGACGAAGCAATCGGGTCCGACCAGAACCAGCGCGTCGTCTATGTCGTTGGAGAGGATGGGACGGTCACTGCAAAGCCCGTCCGCCCGGGCCCGCGCCTCTACGGCTATCGCGTCATCCGCGAGGGCATGGACGGCAACGAGACGATCGTCATCAATGGCCTGCTGCGAGCCCGCCCCGGCTCCAAGGTCACGCCGCAGGTCGTCGAGCTACCGCAAAGCCGTGAGGAGATTGCGCCAGAAGCCGCCGGCCTGGAGCTCAGCCGATGAGATTTGCACACTTCTTCGTCGACCGCCCGATCTTCGCGTCGGTGCTCTCTATTGTGCTGCTGATTGTCGGCGGCATTGCCTATTTCCAGTTGCCCGTGGCGCAATACCCGGAGATTGCACCGCCGACCATCGTCATCCGCACCTCCTATCCCGGCGCTGACGCCGAGACGATCGCCAACACCGTGGCGACGCCGATCGAGCAAGAGGTCAACGGCGTCGAGGACATGCTCTACATGTCTTCCTACTCGACGGCCGATGGCTCCATGGCGCTGACCGTGACTTTCAAGCTCGGCACGGACCTCGACAAGGCGCAAGTGCTTGTCCAGAATCGCGTTGCCATCGCCGAGCCACGCCTTCCCGAAGAAGTGCGGCGCATTGGCATCACGACGGCAAAAAGCTCGCCCGACCTGATGATGGTGGTGCATCTGCTGTCGCCGAATTCCCGATACGACCAGCTTTATGTCTCCAACTACGCACGCACCCGTATCCGCGACACGCTGGTTCGTCTTGACGGCGTTGGCGACGTCATCCTGTTCGGTGAACGCGAGTATTCGCTGCGCATCTGGCTCGACCCGCAGAAACTGTCGGCTTATGGCATGACCGCCAGCGATGTCGTCGACGCGCTGCGCGAACAAAACGTGCAGGTCTCCGGCGGCTCGATCGGCGGGCCGCCGGCCGCCGGCACCAACGCCTTCCAATATACGGTGACGACGCAAGGACGTTTTTCGGATGCCCGACAGTTCCGATACGTCATCGTCAAAGCGACCTCCGAGGGGCGTCTCGTCCAGTTGCAGGATATCGCCCGCATCGAACTCGGCGCCAAGGACTATGTCACCAATAGCTATCTGAACGGCAAGCCGGCGGTCGCGCTCGGCATTTTCGCGCGTCCCGGCACCAACGCGCTTGCAGCCGCGGCCGAAATCAAGAAGACGATGGACACAGTCGCCCAGGATTTCCCGCAGGGCCTTAGCTACGACATCGTCTACAACCCGACCGAATTCATCGCGGAGTCGATCAACGAGGTCTACAAGACGATCGCTGAAGCCGCCCTCCTCGTCGCCATCGTGGTTCTCATCTTCCTACAGTCGTGGCGAACGGCAATCATCCCCATCGTTGCCATCCCGGTCTCGCTGATCGGCACCTTCGCGTTTCTGCTTGCCTTCGGGTTTTCGCTCAACATGTTGACGCTGTTTGGCCTCGTACTGGCGATCGGCATCGTCGTCGACGACGCCATCGTCGTGGTCGAAAATGTCGAGCGCAACCTGGCAAAGGGAATGACGCCGCGAGAGGCGGCGCATGTGACGATGAACGAGGTCGGAACGGCAGTCGTCGCCATCTCTCTCGTGCTGATCGCCGTGTTTGTCCCAACGGCCTTTATCCCCGGCATATCAGGCCAGTTTTATCGTCAGTTCGCCGTGACGATCGCGGTCGCAACCGCGATCTCGGCATTGAATTCCCTGACCCTCTCGCCAGCGCTCGCCGCACTGGTGCTCAAGCCACACGAGGAGCACGAGAAGCGGCGCAATCCGATCGCGCGTTTCGGAAGCGCGCTTGCGAATGGATTCAACAATGGGTTCGACAGGCTCAGTGCCGGCTATTCATGGATCGTCCGTCATACGGTGCAGACAGTCGCAGCACTCTGCGTCGCACTGCTGATCTTTATCGGCCTGCTCGGCGCCACATATTATATGAGCAGGATCGTTCCCGGCGGCTTCGTCCCGGTCATGGACCAGGGGTACGCCATCGTCGTCGTGCAACTCCCTGACGGTGCAGCGCTTTCACGCACCGACGCGGTCGTCGAGCGCGCTTCGGAGATCATCCGCAACACGCCTGGCGTCAAGAATGCTGTTGCCTTCTCGGGCTTCAGCGGCGCAACGTTTACCAACGCTTCCAACGCCGGCGTGGTCTTTGCCGCCTTCGACACCTTCGAAAACCGTTTGGAGCATGGCGAGACGGCCACGAAGATCATCGGCCAGCTCTATGGGAGCCTGCAGGCGATCCAGGAAGCCTTCATCATCGCCATTCCGCCGCCGCCGATCTCGGGCATCGGCAATGCCGGCGGCTTCAAGATCCAGCTGATGGATCGCGAGAGCTCCGATATGCGCCGCGTCCTCGGCGTTGCCTATCAGCTGATGGGCATGGCGAACCAGACCGAGGGTCTGACGGGTGTCTTCACGACGTTTTCCGCCAACAGTCCACAATATTTCCTCGAAATCGACCGCGACAAGGCGCGCACGCTGAACGTGCCGATCACCAACATATTCGACACGCTGTCGATCAATCTCGGCACATCCTATGTCAACGATTTCAATGCCTTCGGGCGTGTCTACCAAGTGCGCGCGCAAGCCGACCAGCAGTATCGCGTCGAGCGTGACGACATCCTCGCCCTCAAGGTAAGATCTGCGACGGGTGCACTCGTCCCGCTTGGCACGCTGGTCGACATCCGTGATACCAGCGGCCCATCCCTCGTCCAGCATTACAATATGTATGTGTCCGTCCCCGTGCAGGGTAATGCCGCCCCTGGCGTTTCGACGGGCACCGCACTCGACAAGATGGAAGGCCTTGCCAAGCAGATCCTGCCGGCAGGAACGACCTTCGAGTGGACGGAAATCGCCTTCCAGGAGAGGAACACCGGCAATACCGCAATCTACATCTTCGCCCTGTCGGTGGTCTTCGTGTTCCTGGCCCTGTCGGCGCAATATGAAAGCTGGGTTCTGCCGCTAGCCATCATCCTCATCGTCCCCCTTGCGATCCTGGGAGCCTTGCTTGGGGTCCATCTGCGCGGAATGGACAACAACATCCTGACGCAGATCGGCTTGATCGTTCTGATCGGGCTGGCGGCCAAGAACGCCATCCTGATCGTGGAATTCGCGAGACAGGCACAGGACGAAGGCAAGTCAGCAACCGAGGCCGCCATCGAGGCCAGTCACCTGCGGCTGCGGCCGATTCTGATGACGGCCTTCGCGTTCATCTTCGGTGTCGTGCCGCTAATGATCGCCACCGGCCCCGGCGCCGAAATGCGCCAATCGCTCGGAACGGCCGTTTTCTCAGGGATGCTCGGCGTAACGATTTTCGGCCTGTTCCTGACGCCCGTCTTTTACGTCGTGTTGCGCGGGCGCCGGCGAAAGCCTGTTGCGCAGGCCGAGCCCGCCCCGCCCTCCGAGGAGGCTGCCACTGAGACTTCTTCATGAAGGGCGCCGCTCGACCGCGCTCGGTTTGAACAGGTCTGACGAAAAGATCTTCCGGAGCGGCTTCTCGACAAACTCGTAGGCTGCCGTTCCGAGGATCGTGCCGCCAATGACGGCAATTACGATCGTCGGCGTTGCCGACAGCCCGGCCGCGCCGGCAGCCTTGACGATCACGGAGATTGCCAGCGTGTGCCAGAGGTATATCGAATAGGATGCATCGCCGAGATAGGTGAGAAGCGGTACGCGGCCAATGCTGCCGTCCGCCTCGAGCGACACCATGCCGTAGACCAAAGCGATGGCCAGCGGCCCACAGATCGTTTCATTGAAATCGGCTCCGATCAGAAAGATCATGGCGAAGCCGACGAGTGATGCGCCAACGAATGCAAGGCCGAGACTGGTGCCTGCAATCCAGCGCCGGATCCACAATTCGGCGAGCAGCACTCCCCCGAGGAATTCGAGGATGATCGACCGGGTATAGGTGTTCAGCACGGGCGATGCAGGCTTGAACACCAGGCCGATCAGGAAGAAGCTCCCGAAAATGGCCGTCAGATAGACCAGTCTCCAGCGACGCGGCAGGAAGAGCGCGCCGGCAAACAGTATGTAGAAGAACATCTCGAAATTCAGCGTCCAGCCTTGGACGAGGACCGGCCAGATCTCGCCAGTGCTCGGCGAGTGGGCAGGAATGAAGAAAAGCGAGGACAAGATATGGGCGCCGGTCAGCTTCAGGTTTGGAAACAGACCGACGAGGGCGCCGGCGATCATCACGCTCGTGACCAGCCAGTAGGAAGGCGCAATGCGGCGAATGCGATCAAGCAGGAACCCCTGTGGCGTCATTGGGCGGCGGTCGCTGATGACCCACATGATGAAACCGCTGATGACGAAGAAAACATCGACGCCGGCGGCACCAATGGCGAAATGCTCACCGGTTCTTTCGGCCGCGTGGAAGACCACGACGGCAAGTGCCGCGAAGGCGCGCAGATATTGGATGCCGTAAAGTGTCTTCATCCGTTTCCTCGGAGAACCGGCCCAAGCCCGGTCGAAAATGCAATGACGTTATTGAGTGACAGGCTCAGGCGACGCGTGGTGTTGCCATGAGCTCACCGCTGGCTGGCGGCGCGCTGTCGCCAGCTTTCCGGCGGCGAAATAGAAAAGAAACGTCCCGACGTTGTACGGTGTCAGAATATCGATCTCGACGAAGGAGCGGATCGTCAGCAGCACGGCGATCGAGAACAGCAGATAGGATTCGTCGTTCCTGAAATCCTCGATGACGCGGCGCAAGTGCCCCCACAAAATCCGCAAGAGCATTCCTGCAAGAACGATCACGCCCGCGAGCCCCAGCTCGACGGCCGTTTCGATGTAGGTGTTGTGGAAGTGGAAGCCGCTCCGCGATCCGATGAAGAACTCTTCCCACAGGCGCTCCGGCTCCGAGAAGCCCTGAACCCAATAGGCCTGGTAGCCGATGCCGAAGACCGGATTCTGCTTTGCCGCCTCGATCCCCTGCTGCCAGAGATAGGTACGCCCGGTCAGCGTGGAATCCTTGCCGAAGATGCCGAGAACGGCATCGACCGCGCCGAGATAGACGCCAGCAACGGCGAGAATGATGACGGCGACGCCACCGCCGACGACCAGCAGCTTGCGGTGGTCGGGGGTCAGTGCGAGCACGACACGCAGCCCCATCATGAGGGCAATCACGACGGCAGTCGTCAAAACGGACGTCGCAGACTGGCAGGCGATGAGGCAGTAGGCCGATAGCAGCCCGACTATTCCCGACGCCGCCATCCAGAGGCGTCTCTCACCGAAGATAAAGACGGCCGCGAAGGAAACGATCAACCCAAGCGACGCATAGAAGCCAAGCTGGTTCTTCGAGGCGAAGGCCCCAACGAAACTGAAGGTGCCGTCCAGCGGGTCGTACTCGTAGTAGCCGAACAGCAGCGAATAGACGAGAACGATCCCCACACCGGCGATCATGCCCACCGTCAGGCTTCTGACGTCCACCACGCGGACTGCGATCAGGGCACAGATGACCTGAGTCAGGTACTGGATGCTGGCACGCAGCGAAATGCTCGGAACCACCGACCAGAAGACCGACAGGAAGGCAAGTGCTGCGAAGGCATAGATCCAGAGATAGCGACCATGGCTGCCGAGCACCTTCTTGTAGTCCACGGCAATCAGCGGCAACCAGAGCGCATAGTAAAGCAGGATCGCCACCTGCCCGAACTTAATCGAGTAGGCGAAGCAAAAAAGTGACAGCGCCACGGCAGGGATGGCGAAATTCGCATTCCTGCCTGGCTGAATGAGCACAGATTTTGCGATCCGCATTGCGGCCTCGTTATCTCATTGCCAATCCGGCGGTGACCTTGATCAGGTCGCCGGGCTGCAGTGCCGTATTTTCCTGAACCGGAATCTCCTTCGCCTTGCCGTCGACATCGCGGACGATTGAGTAGGCGATGCTCGCAGCCCCAGTGCTGGTGTCAAAACGGGCGGCATCGGTGGATTGCGTCAATGCCTCCGCCATCAGCGAATTGCTGGTTTCGAGCTTAAGATGGAGTTCGTCGAGTTGAGCTTCGGCATTCTGAAGTTCCTGGGCAAGCTGCGCATCCCAGTCGTTCCGAAGCGTGATCTCGTCCTGATCGGCCTTGCTGATATCCTGCTTGGCCTTCAGCGAATTGGTGTCGATATCGAGAAGCGTCGCCTCGGTATCGGCAGCGCGCTGCTCGGCGGCCATCTTGCGGGCGCTGAGTGCCAGACCCTTCTCCGCAAGATCCTCGACCTTGTCGCGGTCCGCGGTCGCAAGCTGCAATTGCCGAGTCTGCGTTTCGCTCTTTTTGGCGAGGGTCTCGACCTCGCTTTGCAGCAGTTGCTTGAGGTCAGCAAGAGCCTGAAGCTGCAGCGTCAGCCGCTTCTTGCGCGTGTTCATGAGAGCCGATTCGCTGTCAAGCAGGGGCTTCGCCTCCGGCTTGTCTTGCAGCTCCTTCGGCATTTCGATCGTATCCTGGTTCGCGATCTCCGCGCGCAACCGCGCCTGCTTCACCAGCAGGCGTGCCCGGTCGGCCATGTAGACGACCGCGTCACCCTTGGCGTTGATGAAGTCGCGGGCGAAGCGTTGCCCGGCGTCCGCGCGGCGCAGGCCACCCGCGAGGCTCACGGCCTTGACGATCGTGAGATTGGGCGCGAACGGATATTCACCGGGCTTTTCAACGTCACCGGAGAGATAGACCGGCCGGAATTCCGACAGTTCCACCGAGGCAGAAGGTCGGTCTTTCAGAGCAAATTGCTTCTGCAGAGCCGAACCGATCTCCTGGGCGATCGCATCTGTCGTCTTGCCTGATGCGGGCATATCACCGACGAAAGGCAGGGAAATGCTTCCTGAAGGCCCGACCGTATAGTCCCCACTGATAACCGACCAGTCGCGGATGCTGCCATCCGCGGTCTGCCACTCGGCCACCCGAATCCTCAGCTTGTCCATCATTCCGAGACGGTAGTCGTCTGCACTGGCAAGCGATGAGGACGCCAATAAAGCAGCAAGTCCGGCTGCGACAACAATGCCGGATCTTAGCGAACGAAATCGTCCGGCCTTGCCGTCAAGAAAGCGTCTTTCCATGAACCTTCCCCGTGTCTCAGCACGACAAGCCGTAAGGCGTTGCCGCGCAGTACTGTTTTGCGTTTTGAGATGCGGCTTAGTAGCTGCCGCGTTGAGCGCATACCGCCGGGATTGTGCGTGCGATGATCACGACATCCCGAACCAGCGACCAGTTTTCGACATAGTGCGTGTCGAAGGCGACGCGGGTGGCGTAAGAAACGTCATTGCGTCCGCTGATCTGCCAGAGGCCTGTCAGGCCAGGGCGAGCTTGCAGATAATAGACGGCCGCATTCTCGTATTTTTCGAGTTCGTCTCGAACAACGGGACGCGGACCGACGACGCTCATTTCGCCGCGGATGATATTGAAGAGCTGGGGCAGCTCATCAAGGCTCAATTTGCGTAGAACGGCACCAACGACAGTAACCCGGGGGTCATCCTGCAGCTTGCGCGTTTCACGCCACTCTTCCATGGCCTTCGGATTGTTTCGCAGGTGCTCCTGCAGAACCTTGTCACCATTGGTGACCATTGTCCGAAACTTCAGGCAACGGAACTCCTGGCCATTGTGGCCGATGCGGCGATGTCCGTAGAAGATCGGCCCCCTGTCGGAGAGCTTCACAAGCAACATCACCATCAAAAAAAGCGGGCTCAGAAAGATGAGCCCGAGGCAGGCGGCGGACACATCGAATGCCCGTTTTGCGATCCCGCCAGTCGGCGGAAACACGCTCTGATGAACTGCGCCATAAAATGGCGAACTGTCCGATCTCGTCGCAGACTTCATAGAGGTAACTCCACTTATGTTTGCCGTTTGGTCGGGTAGGCTCAGGCCGGTTAGCTGGCCCTGACGAATTCGAAGTGTATGAGGTGATTTTGTTTTTTTAAGCCACAATTTTACGACTGACGCTTTACGACGTGTTTTTCCGGCCGCCGTTCAGCTTTTTTGTTTTTAAGAATCCGCTGAAATAGTCATACAATTCTCTGGCGATCTCGAAATAATCTATGCGTGTACCAATAAAAGTCTGGGCCATTGCTATCCGAGCCAAAGATACTGAAGTCTAGGTCGTTCCGGCACGGTGGGAGCAATTGGTGGTTTGCACTGGCGGCTTCTCGCAAAGCAATGGATTCTATTTGCCGAAAGAGTTCTTTATTGCATTGCACCATCAGTTTTGCACTGCACTAGCAAACCGATTGAAATTAAAAACTTTGTAATAAAAGTTGAACGCACAACCCCTCCAACGCACCCGTTGTGACCGACATTGTGGCACTAATGCTTACGTGTATTGCCAAATTAGGCGCAACCAAAGATCGATGTAATTTTCTTTAATCATCTTTCGCAAAAGCCCGCGAAGGGTGACAGCGCGTGGCATTTTTACCAATAGCCGGAAGAAACCTTTAAGATCGTCGCTGTACTACGCATTTCGCAGGCGCAAAAAACGTCTCCGGACCTTCAGTTGAAACAGGAAGTCCTGTAAAACATTATCCTAGGAAGGATCCTGGTGGCGCTTTCGTCTTCGATAATTGTTCGTTGAAGAAGCTCCGATGGAGGAGGCAACAGATGTATGCACCTCGCGTTATCTTCAGCATGCTCGGCGCATTGGCCGTATTTGCTGTGGCGACGTATTGGCTGAGCGGTTCCCTCGCTGGCACCGCGATCAAGACCGCAATTTGCGCCGTCCTGCTTCAGGCCGGCTACTTTGGCGGCGTGCTTTACCTTGTCTGGAAGGAATCCAGGAGCCGCACGATTCGCCCCGCCGTAAAGCGCGAAGAAGCCGAAAAAATGCCTGTGTCGCCCTTCAAGGGCTCCGAGCCGTTCAATCGCTAAGCATCGCGATTCGTACCGCGGCCGTGCCTGTCCGGCATGGAAGGCATTCTCGCCCCGTAACATCATTTGAACGGCCGCCCGTTGTCCGCCACATTTTGACGTCCTAGTTGTTGAGCGAAAACAACGGAGGCTACGCGTGGCAGAAACTGCAAGCATTTGCGTCATCATCGCAGCCAAGAACGCGGCGGACACGATAGAAACCGCTGTGAGATCGGCGCTTCGGGAGCCCGAAGTGACCGAAGTGGTGGTCGTCGATGACGGCTCCAGCGACGGCACGGCAGGGGCCGCGAGACGTGCGGACGACACCAGCGGAAGGCTGAATGTCGTCAGATTCGATCAGAACAAGGGCCCCTCTGCCGCCCGCAACCACGCCATCGACATCTCTTCGGCACCCCTGATCGCAATCCTCGATGCGGACGACTTCTTCTTCGAGGGCCGCTTTCGCCAGATGCTTGTGGAGGACGACTGGGAGTTCGTTGCCGACAACATCGCCTTTGTCGATGCCGATATAGCAAGCCAGGCGCCCCAGCGCCTACAGCAATTTGCCGCAAGCCCGCTCTTCCTCGACCTGCCCACCTTTGTCGACGGCAACATTTCCAAGCGTGGCGTTCGGCGCGGCGAGATTGGCTTCCTCAAGCCGATCATGCGACGCGCTTTCCTGGACAAGCATGGCCTGCGTTACCGCGAGGAGATGCGGCTTGGAGAGGATTACGACCTCTACATCAGGGCGCTGGCGCTCGGCGCGCGCTACAAGGTGATCCACAGCTGCGGCTACGGGGCGGTCGTGCGCGGAAATTCGCTCAGCGGTCGACACCGCACCGAAGATCTTCGTCGCCTCTACGAGGCCGATCGCGTGCTGCTGGCATCGTCAAGATTGCCGCCTGAGGCCGCCGAGGCTGTGCGTCGGCACGAGCGGCACGTGCGCGGCAAATATGAGCTGCGGCGGTTCCTCGACATCAAATCACAATCGGGCCCGCTGGCGGCCATCGCCTTTATCGCAGCGCACCCAACCGCCTTCCCGCCCGTTGCGACGGGCATCCTGATGGACAAGACCGAGCGCCTGCGAAATCCGGGTGGCGTTTCCGTCACCGCGCAAGGCGATGGCTTGCGATATCTTCTGAGCGCCCCGGCCAAGTAGCCGGGTTCGACTATCTGGAAAACTTGGCCGCCGCCAGCTGCAGCGCGCTCTGAAGCAATCGGGGATCGCGTGCCGCCCAGCGTGCGAGCAGCCGGAAATCCGGCTTCTTTCGGCGACGCAGAAGGCCGATTTGGCTCCAGATCGCCTGCTTTCGGGCGGTGTTCTTGTGCTCCTTGATCGTCTCCACCTCCTGCGGTCGGCGAGAGAAGCGGCTCTCCAGCTGGTCGAGCGCCATCCAGGTGATGAACTGCTGCTTGAGAAACTCCGGCGAGGCGTTGTCGACACCGTGGAAGATGTTGATGCCCTCGCCGCGCAGCGCCCCAGGCTCGCCGCAGAGCAGCACCTGTTTCGCGGCGATGATGCAATCGCAAAAGAACAGAACGTCCTCGGCCGCCAAGCGCAGGGTCGCGTCGAAACGAACCTTCTCGAACAGCGGCCGGCCGATGACCATGCAGGACATGTGCAGGAAGGCCCAGTTCTTCAGCATGACGCCCGCGAGGTCAGGCACGTCGAGGATCAGCGGCTTGCCCAGGAGACGCCGCGCCCCCTCCTCTTTCTCGAGAGCGGCGATACCAAAATGGTAGTCGAACTCCTCGCCCCCTTCGATGGACGCCCAGTAGCAGTCGCCACCGAAAGCCTCCATCGCCTTGGCTGCATTGGCCAAATGATCGGGCGTCCAGACATCGTCGGAGTCGAGAAAGGCAACATATCGCGTCGCCTCCGGCACATGATCGAGTCCCGTGTTCCGGGCACCGCCCGGTCCTGCATTCGGCTGGGCGATCACCGTGACACGCGCCCTATCCTCCTCCGACAGCGACGCTAGGTCCGCATCCGGAGAGCGTTGCGACTGGTCGTCGACGACGATGACATCAACATCCTTGAAGCTTTGCGAGAAGACCGACGCCAGGGCGCGGCTGAGAATGCCGTCCTGACGCTGGTAGAAGGGGATGATGATCGTGAAGGTCGCCATACGCTCTCCTTGAGATACGCGAAGTGATGTTTTCCGCCCCTGACGCATCTAGGGGTGAATGAAAGCGCAGCAAGTCTGCTGCACTGCAAAATGATGACGTTCATTTCGGCCGAAGTTTGTCAAAGCGGGTGATCTGAGCGGGTCGTCACAAACTGTATCGGAACGAAACGGCCGTTCAGTCCCAAGCCGCAATTCGGCCACGATCGGAGCAATTCGTCAGCCTCGCGTTGTAACAATCGTTCACCAGTCAACAAAAACTTTCAGGCCCCGCGGCGCATAAAGAACCCAGAAATTGATGAATATCATCATGTTATGAAATGCACTGCTCACGTTGACGTTGAGCTCGATTCGGCAGACCCCTGCGTAGGCGTTTTCTCATACTGAGACAGGACAGAACGACTGTTACGAAGTGGGACCGCCGATCACTTTTTGCTGCAGTGCCATATTTTCTTCCGGGAATCCGCCCTAGCTTTCTCGGCGCGGGCTCGAGTCTGCTCTGATTGAAAACGGTCGCAAGGGGAGGTGCGGCCCAAAAGGGGTGACTGATAACGTGAATGTTGATGCGAATGTATCGTCGCGGATCAATCTGATGCGCATCGTGCTCATTTCGGGCATTGTGTTTGTTCACATACCGTTCGATGCCGCCAGCAGTCCCTACGACGGGACCTACGGCGCATTTGACTGGATTAGGGTTTTCCTGACGGAGGCGCTGTTTCGCGTCGGCGTTCCCTGCCTGAGCGCGATCTCGGGCTATCTGCTGTTTCGCGGCGGACAGGAAAACTTCAACTACAGGAAAACCGTGCGCACGAAGGTGCAGACGGTGTTCCTGCCATTCCTGCTCTGGAACTGCGCGTTCATTGCAGCGATCATTCTGGCGACCAGTGTCGGCATCGGTGACGGCTATCTGCCTGATCCGCTGAACGCGTCCGGCCGCGATCTCATGACGCAAGTGCTGGCAGTGGAGAATTTTCCTGACAATGTGCCGCTCTACTTCCTCCGCGATCTCTTCGTCTGCATCCTGCTGTCACCGATCCTCGCGTGGCTGATCAGCCGTGCGCCGATTTTGACGTTGACCGCCTTGCTGGTGATCGCGCTGATTCCGGAGCTGTCGATCTACATCGTTCTCAAGCGCTCGATCCTCTTCAGCTTCAGTCTCGGCATCTTCATTGCCCTGCAGCAGTTCGACTTGAAGGCTCTCGATCGCTTTGCGCCGGTTGGCGTCTTTCTCTTGCTCGCCGCCTCGGCGCTCCTCGCAACGGCGATCCTCTTCACGGGCCCGTCCTTGCCAGACTGGGTGCAATTGTTTCGCAACGCGCTAGCAATTGTCGGCGCTCTCGGCTTCTGGCTGCTATCGGCGCCGCTGATCAAGACGCAACTCGGCCAACGGCTCGCGAAAACGGGAAGCCTGAGCTTCTGGATCTTCTGCGCCCACTATCCGCTACTCGTCTTTTTCTGGATCCTATGGGGCAAGTCGGACCTGAGCTTCTACCCGCTCTTCTTCGTTCTGTCTTTCGCGCTGCTGTTTCCGTTTCTCACGTTCTCGAACGGGCTCTGCCGGAAGAATTTTCCGCGGCTCTACGCAATCCTGACGGGTGGCAGAACCAAACGGTCCGCAAAACCGACGTCGCCGCACGACGTCTCCCCCGAACTTGCTACACAGCAAAGGTGACACATGACGACTCAAATCGCCCATGCGCGAAAACTTTGCCTCGGCCTGATCGCCATTACGGCAGCCTGCGCTTCAGCACTGCCGGCTTCGGCACAGCAGGCATCCGGAAAGTCCTTTGTCGATGATTTCGACAAGATCAACCATGGCTTCTGGTACGTTTCGGACGGCTGGAACAACGGCGCCCACCAGAATTGCACCTGGTCGAAGAACAACGTAAAGGCCGAGGACGGCGCCCTTCAGCTTTCGTTCGCCGACGGCAAGTCGAAGGACCGCAACTACCTGTGCGGTGAGATCCAGACGACCAAGCGTTACAGCTACGGCACCTACGAAGCCCGCATCATGGCTGGAGCAGGCTCGGGTCTGAATTCCGCTTTCTTCACCTATATCGGTCCAGCCGACAAGCAGAAGCACGATGAGATCGACTTCGAAGTGCTGGGCAAGAACACCGGCGAGGTGCAGGTGAACCAGTATGTGCAGGCCAAGGGTGGCAACGAGAAACTCGTTCCGGTTGGCAGCAACGCCGATGAAGGGTTCAATGACTATGCCTTCATCTGGGAAAAGGATCGCCTGCGTTACTACCTGAACGGCAAGCTTGTTCAGGACGTTACTGATCCGTCGAAGATACCGTCCAACCCGCAGAAGATCTTCTTCAGCCTATGGGGTTCCGACACACTTTCGAACTGGATGGGGAGCTTCAACTACACGAAGCCGGCCATTCTCAGCGTCGACCGCGTGGCCTTCACCGCGCTCGGCGACAAGTGCCAGTTCCCAGAATCGATCGCATGCACGCTCAACTGACCAGCGCGGGCCAAGCCCACACAGCAAAAGGAACGTCGATGCTCAAAGTGCTCTACCTCGTGCACGACCTGGCAGATCCGGCCGTCAGACGGCGGGTGCTGATGCTGCGCGAGGGCGGCGCCGAGGTCGAGCTTGCCGGTTTCCGCCGCGGCGAGAACCGGCTTGCGGAAGTGCATGGCGTCACGCCGATCGAGCTTGGACGCACGGCCGATGCCAAATTTGCGCAGCGCATGAGCGCCGTCGCAAAGGCGATGACCGGCCTCAAGGCTCTGTTGAAGAACGTAGAGAAGCCCGATCTCATCATCGGCCGCAATCTGGAGGCACTGGCCGTCGCGCACAAAGCCAACACGCTTTTCGGTGGCAGCGTTCCCGTTGTCTACGAATGCCTGGATATCCATCGCCTTCTGCTGCGCGACGACGTGGTCGGCAAGGCGATCCGCCGCGCAGAGGCGCATTTCGGCAGGAATGCCAAGCTCATTCTGACCAGCTCTCCGGCCTTCATCGAGAACTATTTCAATCCTCGCTCCGGCGTCAAAGCCGAGATGCTTCTGATCGAGAACAAGGTCATCGCCCTTGACGCAGCCGCTATCGAGCCGGCATTCGGCCGTTGCCTGAAGCAACCGGGCGAGCCGTGGAAGATCGGCTGGTTCGGTGCGCTTCGCTGCCGCAAGTCGCTCGGCCTTCTTGCCGAATTCTCGCGCCGCATGGAAGGCAAGGTCGAGATCGTTCTGCGTGGTCGCCCCGCCTACTCGGAGTTCGAGGATTTCGATGCCTTCGTGCGCGACGAGCCCTATCTTCGTTTCGAAGGCCCCTATCGCAATCCCGAGGATTTGCGGGCGATCTACGACGACGTCCATTTCTCCTGGGCGATCGATTTCTTCGAGGAAGGCCTCAATTCGAGCTGGCTCCTGCCGAACCGGCTCTATGAGGGATGCCTGTATGGCGCTGTGCCGATCGCCCTCGAAGGGACGGAGACCGCACGCTTCCTCCAGTCACGCGACATCGGCCTTGAGCTTTCCGAAGCCAGCATTTCGCAGCTGGCAGAGTTGTTCGAAACCATGACCGGCGAGCGGTATCGCGCATTGAGCGCGGCCGTCGCCGCCAAGGATCGCAAGACCTGGCTTGCCGACCGCAGCGATTGCGCGGCCCTCGTCACAAGCCTTTCGCGCCTTGTCCCGGCAAACGCAAAGAGGGGCGGTGCCGGCGCAATTACTCCAACAAGCGTGTCTCCAGAAGGGTGGACAACCATGAAGCCTGATGTCGGTGCCAGCGTCTCCAGTCTGATCATCATTCCCTGCCTGAACGAAGAGAAGCATATCGAGGCGTTGCTCGCCAAATTGAGCGTCGAAATCGATCACATGGATGCCCGGATCGTCGTCGCCGACGGCGGCAGCACGGATGCGACACGCGACATCGTCGCCCGCATCAGCGCTGCCGATCCGCGGATCGTGCTCTTGCACAATCCCCGACGGATCCAGAGTGCGGCGGTCAATCTCGCGGTTCAGACCTTTGGCCGTGACTACGACTACCTGATCCGGATCGACGCACACGGCGATTACCCCGCCGATTACTGCCGACGCCTCGTTCAGGAGGCCGTGCTGACCCAGGCGGACTCCGTCGTGGTCGCCATGGAAACGGTCGGCTTCGGCGTCTTCCAGAAGGCAACTGCCTTTGCTCAGAATTCCAAACTTGGGAATGGCGGTTCCAAGCATCGCGAGGGCGCCAAGGGGCATTGGACCAATCACGGCCATCACGCGCTGATGCGCATCGCAGCCTTCGAGGCGGTCGGCGGCTACGATGAAACCTTCAGCCACAACGAGGATGCGGAGCTCGACTACCGCCTGAAGCAGGCGGGCTTCGGCATCTGGATGACCGACAAGACGCGAATGACCTACTATCCGCGCTCGACCATTTCGACGTTGTTCCGCCAATATCTTGGCTACGGCAGAGGTCGCGCGAAGAACATCCTGAAGCACGGCAGCATGCCCAATCTTCGGCAGATGCTCCCGCTTCTCGTCGTTCCGGTCTTTATCGGCGCATTTCTTGCCGTTCTGAACTGGGCGGCCGTTATCCCATTCAGCCTCTGGGCCGTCGCGTGCGTCGGCTACGGCTTCTGGATGGCCATCGGCCACAAGAATCCATACGGCCCGCTTGCCGCTGTTTCGGCAATGGTGATGCACTTCGCCTGGTCTGCCGGTTTCTGGATGGAGCTTCTGAGCTTCCGCGGCAGAAAGGTCTCTTCATGAACGACATGCCCCCCCTGCAGATCGATATCGGCATTTGCACTTACCGCCGCGCTTCGCTTGACGAAGCGCTGCTTTCGCTTGCGGTCCTCGCCGTGCCCGATGGAGCAACGCTGCGGATCATCGTCGCCGACAACGACAAGGTTCCGAGCGCCAAGGAACGGGTCGATGCGCTTCGTCCGACCATTCCGCATGAAATTGCCTATGTGCACTGCCCGGCATCGAACATTTCGATTGCCCGCAATGCATGCCTGGAAAATGCGACGGGCGATTTCCTTGCCTTCATCGACGATGATGAGGATGCCAGTGAGGAATGGCTGGTGGAATTGCTTGCCGTTGCCAAGAAGACCAAGGCGGATGCGGTGCTTGGGCCCGTCCGCAGCGTCTACTTGTCCACGGCGCCGAACTGGATGCGCGAGGGCGACTTCCACTCGACGCTGCCCGTATGGGTCGGCGGTGAAATCCGCACCGGTTACACCTGCAATGTCCTTCTTCGCCTCGATTCGCCCCATGTGGTCGGGCGCCGCTTCAACCTTGCACTTGGGCGCACCGGCGGCGAGGACACGGAGTTCTTCAGCCATATGCATGCCGATGGCGGCGGGATTGCCTTTGCACCCGAGGCCTATGTTTATGAACCGGTGACCGAAAGCCGCGCTGGCCTGTCCTGGCTTGCCAAGCGCCGCTTCCGCTTCGGCCAGACGCATGGGCGGCTGCTCCAGGAAAAGAACGCTGGCCTGCAGCGGCTAAAGCAGATCGGCCTGGCTGCAGCCAAGGCGGCCTTCTGCTACGGCGCGGCGCTTGCCTGCGTCTTTTCTCCGGTTCCGCGGTATCGCTACGCCCTTCGCGGCCTCATGCATACCGGCGTGGTGAGTGGCCTGCTCGGCGTTCGTGAGATTCGTCAGTATGGAACGGCGGAGGCTGCATGACGCAAACCCAGCCCGACGTCAGCTTCATCGTCGCTGCCTACAATGCAGAGGAGACGATCGCCAAGGCGATCGACAGCGCCCTTGCACAAGAGGGCGTGTCGGTTGAGGTGATCGTCGCCGATGACTGCTCAACGGACGAGACGAGAACCATTGCGGAAAGTTACGCGAACAGGGGCGTGAAGCTCCTGGCGCTTGGGCGCAATGGTGGGCCAGCGGCAGCGCGCAATGCCGCGTTGTCGGCTGCAACCGGCCGGTGGCTTGCCGTGCTCGACTCAGACGACACCGTCGAGCCGCAGCGTTTGCAGCGCATGATCAAACGCGCTGAGAATGCCGGTGCCCAGATTGCCGTCGACAATCTCCGTGTCATTCGCGCCGACGGCACGCCACCGGAGACGATGTTTGCTCGGCAATCGTTGGCCGAGACGCCGGAGCTGACGCTTCCGGTATTCATACGATCGAATGCCCTGTTTCAGACAACGCATAACTTTGGTTATCTCAAGCCGATCTTTCAGCGCGACTTCATCGAACAGCAAGGACTTCGCTTCAACGAAGCCCTCAAGGTCGGTGAGGACTATCTGTTTCTCGCCTCGGCCATGGCGCTTGGTGGGCGCTGCGTGATCGAGCCGATCCCTGGCTACGACTATCAGATCCGTGAGGGATCGATTTCACGCGTTCTTGCGCTTCATCACATCGATGCCATGATCGAGGGTGATAAGGCCTTCCTTCGAGATCACACACTGGATGCGGAGGCGGCGGCCGCACAGGAGTTTCGCGAACAAAGCCTCCGCCGGGGCCGCGCATTCCTCATCCTCGTACAGAACATCAAAGACCGGTCGATCTCCGGAGCGATCAAGACGGCCTGGAGCAATCCGTCGGCGTTGGCCCATCTCAGGATGCCAATCGCCATTCGGATCAATCGCGCACTCGCGCCGCTTCGCCACTTGGTAAGCCCTCGGACCGACCTTACAGCCATCGATGGCGTGACCCGCTCCCGCAAAGGATAGAGCCATGAACCAACGGAACCTGACCTTGCACAGCACTCTGCCCAAAGCGGCCGACGATTCCGATTCCTTCATCGACATCGATCGCCTGATTGCCATCCTGATCCGGCGTGCCGGATCGATCGCTCTCTGCGTTGCCGCAACCGTGACGCTCGCCTTCATCTTTCTGCTCTTCGCGACCCCGCAATATACGTCGATGACGCAGATCCTGCTCGACGACGACATTGCGAAATACGCGCAGGATCCGACGCCGGCCGCCAGCTCGCAGCAGGTCGACATGCAGATCGCCAGCGCCGTCGAAATTCTCAAGTCGAACGAACTTGCGCTTCGCGTCGTCGATGCCGAGAAACTTCAGGACAATTCGACAATCCTTGACCCCTCGAAGTCGCCAGTCGAGCTAGTCAAGTCCGGCATTAAGCTGATCGTCAGCGCCTTGGCGCCCGGCGGTCCGCCGGTAACGGAAGACGATGCGCGCAACGGCCGCCGCCAGAAGGCGGCCGCCCTGCTGCAGGAGGCCGTGGCGGTATCGCGGGTCAATCGCAGTTCCGTTCTCGCGGTTTCCTTCCGTTCGACCGACAAGCTTCTGGCACAACGGATCACCAAGGCGTACGCCACCGCCTACCTGAACGACCAGTTGAACGCCAACTTCGATGCGACCGAAAGCGCCTCGGTGTGGCTGCAGCAGCGCCTTGCGGATCTTCGTGAGCGGTCGCAACAGGCTGCGCTTGATGTTGCAAAGTTCAAGTCCGACAACGGCCTCACGTCGGCCAATGGCGAACTGATGTCGGAACAACAGCTTGCCGACCTGAACAAGCAACTGATCGTCGCCCAGGCCGACAGTGCCAGCGCATCGGCTCGATACAGCCAGTTCAAGTCGATCATCGACCTTGGTCCGGAGAGCGCCGTCAATAACGCCGCGATCTCTTCAGGCCAAGCGGACAATACCGTGATCAAGGATATGCGTACGCGTTACGCCGCGGTGAGCAAGCGCGAGCAGGAGGTTACAACCAACTTCGGGAAAGACCATCCGCAGGCCGTCGCTTTACGTGCTGAAAAGCAGGACCTGACCCGCCAGATCTATCAGGAACTGCAGCAACTGACGGCCAGCTATCACAACGAATCCGAAGTCGCGCGCGTACGCGAGGCCTCGCTCCGCCAAAACATCGAACACCTGACTGGCAAGAATTCGGAGGCTGACAAGTCGCTCGTCCAACTCAACGATCTCGAGCAGCGCGCGACTGCCCTGAAGACCCTTTATGAATCCTACCTCGGCAAATACGAGGAAGCATCGCAGCAGCAGTCCTTCCCGATTGCCAAGGCTCGCGTCATCTCTGAAGCCGGCGTGCCGGCATCGCCGTCCAGCCCGAAAAAGACCATGACGCTTGGCCTCGCCATCGTTCTCGGCCTGATGGCCGGGGGTGGACTTACGGCGTTCCAGGAATTCCGTGAACGGTTCTTCCGTGTCGAAGGCGATGTCAGGACGATCCTTGGCCTCAAGTTCCTCGGCTACCTGCCGCTCATCGGCAAGGCGCCGCGGGAGGGTAAGATCTTCCGGCCGCGCACCAATCCGCCGGTCGAAGCCGCCGAAGCAGAGTCGGATGCAACCTTCGAACGCATCATGCGCGTCGTCCTCGAGGCGCCACGCTCGGTCTTCGCCGAAACGCTGCGCAACGCGAAGCTTGCAAGCGACGTCATGTTTCTGGGCAAGTCGGACCGCGTCATCGGAGTCGTCTCGGCGATGCCGGGAGAAGGCAAGTCGACCACGGCGGCCAATTTCGCAGCACTTCTCGCCTCCAGCGGCAAGCGCACGCTGCTGATTGACGCCGACCTGCGCAATCCGGGCCTGACCCGTATGCTGCGGAACCCACCGCAACAGGGTCTTGTCGAAGCAGTCCTCGGTGAGGTTCCGTGGGCGAGTGCCGTCAAGATCGATCCGATAACGAAGCTCGCGATCCTGCCGGTTCTGCCGAACGATCATCTCATGCACACGAGCGAACTGCTTGCTTCGCAGGGCATGTTCAATCTGATGGAAAATGCGCGCAAGATGTTCGACTACATCGTGGTCGACCTTGCGCCGCTCGGCCCTGTCATCGACGCCAAGGCGTTTGCTCCGCAGGTGGACGGCTTCCTGTTTGTGACCGAATGGGGCTCGACACCGACATCAGTCGTGCGCGACCTTCTGAATTCCGAGCCGCAGATCAAGTCGAAGATTCTGGGTGTGATCCTCAACAAGACCGACATGACGGAACTGGGCAAGTTCACCAACTTCGGCGGCACTGAACGCTACCGCCACAAATATGTGAGCTACTACACCGAAGAGACGTCAAGGAAGCGGGAGCCCGCAGAAGCCGGCGCCTGATCACGTCTGGAAGAGATGCACGCGCCCTCTCCACAGTCTGGCAACCGTAAGTCTGCCGCTGTGGAAGGCGCCTGTATCAAGATTGAGCCTCATCGGCAGGACCTCGGGCCCATCGTTCGGCGTATGGCCATGAACAATCACTTTCGGCAGCGGCCGGCTGCTCTCGAAAAAGCGATGGCGGATGAAAACAAGATCCTCGTCGCTTTGCGCATCGATCGGCAGCATCGGATCGATGCCGGCATGAACGAACAGAACATTCGGCGTGTCGACGAAGATCGGCAGGGATCGCAGGAAATCTACGTGCGGCTTCGGTATTGACTGCTTGATGTAGCCCACGAGCTTGGCGGCGTTCGGAAAAACCAGCGGCAGTTGTTCCGGATCGAGCCCGTAGGAGCGTAGCAGCGCATCCGACCCCATCCGCATCCAATCCGAGAAGGAAATCAGACCATCGAGATAGTCGAGCATCGTGGTCTCGTGATTCCCGGTCAGGCAGATGCGGTCGAAATTCGCCGGTGGAGGCATCATCAGGTGCGAGATCACCTGTGCCGATGACGGTCCGCGATCAATGTAGTCACCGAGCGTGATGATAAGCTTGCGCCCCGGGATCACGGCAGCGTCGTCAATGATGGCCTGCTCCGCCTTCAGCAGCAGGTCGTACCTGCCGTGAATGTCACCGATGGCGTAGATCGGAATGTCGCCGGGATTCAGTTTCAGTCGCTCATGGACTGTTGAAGGCATGTTGAACCTCTCATTGCGGACAGCGAAGCGTCGCACGCTTCGCATTAGTGCAATCAAGCGACAATAAAATTCTATCGCTCGTGCATTCGTAGAAAAACGCGCCTTATCATTGCACCCGCGATCCAACAATCCTAGAGGCGCAACTGATAGGAGAAGCGATGGGAACCGTATCGCGGTTTCAAGACCGGACAAGACCAGCCGCGCACCGTATCGAAAGCGAGGAAGAGGCGATAGCCACCGCGCGACGCCTTGCCGCGGACTTTGCGCTGCAGGCGAGCGAGCGTGATATTAACCGGGTGTTTCCTCGCGCGGAGCTCGACGCCCTTTTCCAGTCGGGACTGACGGCCGTGACCGTGCCGCCTGAGAACGAGGGACTGGACGTCGGCAATGCGCTCCTCGGCGAGATCGTTGCCATAATCGCTGAAGGCGATTCTTCCATCGGGGAGTGCCTCGAACGCCATTTCACGGTGCTCGAGGAACTCCGGAGTGAACAGAATGAAGAGCGAAAGGCACTCTTCTTCGCTCACGTCCTTGCCGGCGATCATTTCGTCGCAGCAGCTTTTCCCGAAGCCGGTGCGGCTGTTCCCTCCGGCCTCCATTATCAATTAAGCGGCCGGAGCTTGCGTGCGCCCGGCATCCTCTTTGCCGATTGGATCGCTGTCGAAGCGACTGACACGCAAGGGCAATCGGTTCGCTTCTACCTTCCCCGTGAAGCCGCGGGCCTGCAGATCATCGATGACTGGGATGGTTTCGGGCAACGGACGAATGGCGCCGGAACCGCTGTCGCACAAGGTGTCACCGGGAACGCCGAAGAGATGGACGATCAACGGCAACGCCACTCGACCAGTTCGGCGCTGGCCGCCCTACTCCATGCAGGCACGGACCTCGGCATTGCCCGGGCCGCGCTCGTCAATCTCCGGGAAGCGCCGCCCTCAGCCAGCATCGGCAAGCTTGCCCTTTCCGTGCAAGCGACTGCAGCGCTCCTGGAAAGCGCCGGCAACAAACTCGATTTTTCCCAGGTCGGCCCATCGACCGGCGCAGTCGAACTGGCGTTCTTCTCCGCTTCAGCCGCCAAGATCATGGCAAGCAGGACGGCCCTGGAAGTCGCCAACGCGCTATTCGAGCTGTCGGGATCCGGCGCGACAAGCATAGGCCGGAATCTCGATCGACATTGGAGAAATGCGCGGATTCGCGCGAATGATACGGCCGACGACGATCTTTACCGGGCGGCTGCAGAGCATTATTTTGGCGGCAGCTGATGCTGTTCAGTTGGCGACCGAGATAGCGACTTCCTCGTCCGAATCGTCCAGCTTGCTGCCCGACGCAACGAACTGCTCAAGCGTCATATTGTCGAGAATGTCTGCGATCGCATCGCGGACCTCGGTCATGGAGCGCCGCACCTGACAGTTTTCGGGATCGGAACAGTCGTCGCAGGCTTCGTAAGCTGTACGGCTCGCACAGCGAATAGGCGCCAAAGGCCCGTCAAGCGTGCGGATGACGTGGCCAATGCGAATTTCAGACGCTGGACGCGACAGCGAATACCCGCCACCCGGGCCCTTTTTCGACCGAAGAATGCCGACATTTCGCAATTCGAGAAGAATCGTATCCAGGAATTTCTTCGGAATGTTGTTGCGCGAAGCAACGTCATTGATGAAGGCGGTTTCCCCCGGCGCAAGCCGCGCCAAGTCAACCAGCGCCTTCAGCCCATACTTTCCCTTTTTCGTCAGCATTTCTTGTTGCCTTACGCCCCCGTACTCTCCATCCCCATTATTCAGCAAATAACGCCAAAACCGTGAACACACAACAAATAGCTATTATTTATATAGTTTATATTCGCCTTCTGCGCGCCCCGGGTACCACTCCGGAAGGCGAAAGAGCTCGACCTTCTCCGAGAAGCCCTTGAGCGCGTGCCAGCCCACCGAGACGGCCTCGGCCTGAGCCTCGCACCGGAATGCGTCGGACATCAGGAGCGGGACGCGAAGATCTCCGCATGCCGTTTGGATGCGGCTGACCAGATTCACGTCGGGACCGATCAACGTGAAATCGAGGCGGCGACCGGATCCGATATTGCCGTAGCTGACTTCGCCATGGTGCAGGGCGATGCCGACGTTGAGAGCGATATCGCCGAACCCGAATTTATCGATCTCACGCAGAATGTCCTTGGCGGCGATCAATGCCGAAGCGCTACTGCGGGCCGGATCATAGCCAGGAAAGAACGCAAGGACGGCATCGCCCATAAATTTCAGAACTTCGCCGCCTTCGCGCGTGATGGCGGGAATGACCTTGTCGAAATAGGCGTTGAGCAACTCGAGCACGCTGTTGCTTGGCAGCCTGTTGGATATCTCCGTGAACCCGCGCAGATCGCAAAGCAGAAGAGCCGCCTCAATGGACTCGATCTCGCCCTGCCGGACTCGCCCGGCAAGGATGCGCTGCGCTGTGAGCGGACCGATATAGGTGTCGAGCAGGCTGAGTTCGACTTGACGCATCACCCGCAATTCGCAGGTGTTGCGCAACGCCGGGAGGATCCGCTCGAGAGCCTGGATTTCGGCAGGTGTGAAGCCGCCGGGCCGCCGGGTCCCGAAGGCAGCCGCGCTCACCGGCCCGTCGGCATTGCAAAGAGGCGCGATCATCAATTGCACGAGGCCACGGCCTGCAAAGATATCGATATCCTGCCAGCGGCCGTGCATGCTGTCACCCAGCCCGACAACCAGCGGCTCGCGGCTGTCCATAACCTTGCGCAAAGGACTGCTGGCAAAGGTCTGGCGCGCGCTGTGTTCGCGATCGTGGATCTCTACCGGATCGCCCGGAGCCCAGGCAAGCGTACGGCCAATCAGTTCCGGATGAAGCGTCATGAGATGTAGCGTCATGCGATCGATAGGCAGTCCGAGTGCCAGTAGGCGGCGGCCGAGGGTGGAGATCAGGCCGGGCTCATCGAGCGCATGGCATTCATCGCCGGAGAGCCACTCGATCAACGACAGCAGTGAGTTTGTATTGCCTGCCACGCGATCCGTCTTTGAGGGGCGGGTCTCGGTTTCGATTTGGAGGATGCGGTTCATGGCGTTTCTCCCTGGTGGCGGAGTGCGGCGCTAGTGAGCGCCGCCCCCGGACAGATGACCCGGCTTCTTCAGCAGCAGCGTTGCGAGCAGTGCGACGAGCAATGCTGCACCGAGCACGAAGAATGTGTCGCTGAAGGCCATGATGTTGGCCTGCTTGCGCAGCTTGAGCGCGATGGCGACGACGGCCTTGTTGGTGGCAGCGGCCTGATCGCTGACACCGTGACTCATGAAGTAGGCGGTCAGTTTCGCGACACGATCCCGAGTGGCTTCTTCGAAGACCGAGATCGAATTCGTCAGGATATTCGAATGGAATTGCTCGCGCTTGCTCAGAAAGGTCTGCAGGCTTGCGATGCCGACGGCGCCTCCGAGGTTACGCATCATGTTGAAGAGCGCGGATGCGGAACCTGCATTTTCCTGTTCGATGCCCGCTGTTGCGACGGCCGAGAGCGGCGCGAAGACAAGCGCCTGCCCGACGGCGCGGATGACGTTTGGCCAGAAGAGCTGGTCACTCGCATAGTCGGCAGTCATGTAGACATTCATGAAATTCGAAGCGGCAAACAGCGCAAAACCGAAGGCGATCAGTAGGCGAACGTCAAAACGCTTCATCAGGCGGGGCACCAGCGGGATCAACAGCAGCTGCGGAATGCCCGTCCAGGCGAGGACCATGCCGATCTGCTCGGAATTGTAGCCCTGGATGCGCGACAGATAGATTGGAAGAACGAAGGCAGAGCCATAAAGGGCGATCCCAAGCAGGACGTTCGCCACAATCCCGAAGCCGAAGTTGCGACGGACGAGGAGCCTGAGGTTTAGCAGCGGATGGGCGGTCTTCAGCTCGATAATGAGGAACAGCGTCAACGACACGACAGCGATGATCGACAGGCGGACGATGAAATCCGATCCGAACCAGTCCTCCTTGTTCCCCTCTTCCAACACCGTCTGGAGGGCGGCAAGGCCGATTGCCATGGTGATGATGCCCGGCCAATCGCCCTTGGCGAGCAGACCGAGTTTCATCGGAGCGCGATCGAGCGACGCCCAGAGCATTCCCACCATGAGCAAACCGGGAACCAGATTGACGTAGAAGATGAACTCCCAGCCGTAGTTCTCGGTCAGATATCCGCCGATGGTAGGCCCGATGGCAGGAGCAAAGGTCGCCGAGAGGGCAAAGAGGGCCAGACCGATCGGCTGCTTGGGCTTTGGCAGAAGCGTGATGATGATGGTGAACGCCATGGGGATCAGCACGCCGCCCGCAAAGCCCTGAACGGCGCGCAGCACGATCATCTGCTGGAGGTTCGCAGCGAAAGCACAGGCGACGGAAAATAGCAGGAACAAAATGGCGTTGGTCAGGAGATACTTGCGGACGGAAAAGACCTGAGCAAGCCAACCGCTGAGAGGGATGACCACGATCTCCGCAATCAGGTAGGAGGTCGAAATCCAGCCACCGTCGTCCTTGCCCGCGCCGATCGCACCCTGGATATCCGCGAGCGAAGCGTTGACGATCTGGATATTGAGGACGGCCATGAACGCGCCGAGCGTCGAACCGACGACGGCGCTCCACATGCGAAAGGCGCTCATCGCAGCTGCGGGCTTCGGAGCCGCAGCGTCCACCAGACGCGGGCTGGAATTGTTGGCGACGATCTGAAGTGTAGCCATGACGTCTCTCCTTCCGGCTATGCGGAAACAATCTCATGACGAGGTTCGGCTGATAATTCGGGAAAGGAGGGAAGGATCATCCAGTCAGGCTGGATAATCCTTCCCGGCACCACCTACCTGACGGCCGCTTTGGTATCGATCTCAGGCTCGACGGACATTCCGGCGCGAAGCAAACCGCTCACTTTCTCGTCGTCGATGACGATCTTTACCGGGATGCGCTGGACGATCTTGGTGAAGTTGCCGGTCGCATTGTCAGGGGGTAGCAGTGAGAACTCCAGCCCGCTCGCCGGTGAAATGCTGTCGACATGGCCCTTGATTTCCACATCGGGGAAACTGTCCACCTTGACCTCGACAGGCTGCCCAGCGCGCACATGAGTGAGCTGTGTTTCCTTGAAGTTGGCAACGACATAGACGGAATGCAGCGGCACGACCGCCATCAACTGCATCCCCGAGGTTACGAACTGTCCGACTCGAATGGTGCGGGCGCCGACGGTGCCGTCGACCGGAGCGATGATTTGTGTATAGGAAAGGTTGAGTTCAGCCTGATGCTGGGCGGCGGCGGCGCGCTCACGCTGCGCGACAGCCTGCTCGCGCTGTGTCTGAAGAACGGGCACCTTCTTTTCCGCGGCGACCAGCGCGGCCCGATCCCGTTCAAGTGCCGCCTGCGCCTGATCGCGAAGTGATTGGCTCTGTTCCGCCCGCGACTGCGTGCCGGCACCATTGGTGATCAGCCGTTGCGAACGGGCCGCATCGGAGCGAGCAAAATCCAGCGTCGCCAGTGATGCATCGATCGTCGCCCTGGCCTGGCCGATGATCGACTGCTGCAGTTCGATCTGCGCATCGAGATTTGTGATGGCTGCAGTTGCGGCCTTGACGTCGGCCTTGACCTGGGACAATGCGGCCTGATGGTCGCGATCGTCGATCTTGGCGAGCACCTGCCCAGCCTTGACTGCATCGTTATCACCGACAAGGACTGCGGCGACATAGCCCGAAACCTTCGGCGCAACGGTCGTATAGTCGGCCTTCACATAGGCATCATCAGTGGATTCGATGAAACGGCCAACCGTCCAATAGTGATGGCCGTAGTCCGCCACAAAGGCGACGCCGGCAAGAAGCGCTGCAGCCATGATCGTCCGCTTAACGAGCTTGCGGCTTTTCTTGCCTTTGGCTTCGACGGCAGGGGCAACGTCCGCTGCCGGTGCAGCCGGGGCTTCGGTGACCCTTGCAACCTCGGGCTCGCCGGCCGCCTCGAACACTTCCTTGCGGGGTAATTCGACCATTGTCCTTCTCCACTGGTTTGCCTCGTAAGGCGAGGCTCAATTCGATGAGACAGACAATGCGTCGTTACGCGCGTTCTGATAATCTGCTTAAATCGGGAAGGATCATCAACTCAGAGCGGATAATCTAGGGGGTGCAATGGATCGGCTGACGAGCCTCACAGTCTTTGGTCGCGTTGTCGAGTGCGGCGGCTTTTCAGCGGCCGCGCGCCGTCTCAACATGTCCGTGACGATGGTCGGCAACCACGTGCAGTCCCTCGAGGACAGGCTGGGCGTCAGGTTGCTCAACCGCACCACGCGCAAGGTCAGCCTCACGGAAACCGGCAAGTACTACTACGAACGCTCGGCTCAGATACTTGCCGATCTCGAGGAAGCCGACAGCACGGCCGGTGCAATGAGCTCGACACCGCGCGGCACGCTCAAGGTCTATACCAGCGCGGCCATCGTCCGCTTCCTGCTGCCCGTCGTCAGCGAGTATCTTGAGCTATATCCCTCGATCGCGCTCGACCTGAGCGTTGGGGAGAGGATGATCGATATGGTCGAGGAAGGTTACGACCTCGTGATCCGCACCGTGCCGCCACCGGATTCGAGCCTTGTTGTCAGGAAGTTGACGCCATGGCGTCATATCCTGGTGTGCTCGCCGAACTACCTTGAGAACCATCCGGCGCCAGAGGTCCCGGCGGATTTGGCAAATCACAACTGCCTCCAATATACGTATTACCCCTACGGAGACGAATGGCGCTTCGAAGATGCAGATGGCGCCCAGATGAGTGTAAAGATTGGCGGCAACGTCGTATCCAACAGTGCCGAGACCCTGCGGCACCTCACGACGACGGGCCAGGGCATATTCCTGGCACCAAGTTTCGTTGTCTTTGATGACATCGCCTCCGGACGATTTGTCCGGGTCATGCGCGACTATCGCGCCGTCGAGTTCAGCATCAATGCCATCTATCCGAACCGCAACCACTTGCCGACGAAAGTTCGCCTGTTCATCGACCTCCTCGCGGAGCGCTTCGCGGAGCACCGGAAATGGATGACGTGAGGGCCTTGGTCAGTTCGTGTCCTGCGTCGGCGGCGGTGCGGTGCTGGGGCTGCTTGCCCCTGCCGGCGCTCTCGGTGCAGGGCTGGTGCCGCCGCCCGTCCAAACGTTGAACGCCAAGAGGACCGCGGCAATCACGAAGGCGACAGCGCCCAGCAACGCCCAGGCGGACAGGCTGCGCCCTTCTCGGGACAGCGCCGTTTCCTGCGCTTCGCAAGCAGTTTGCCGATCGCTGGAGTGATTGTCCGGCCTGTTGTCATTGGCGGTCATCATTGCACCTCTGGCAACGAAACGCCGGCGGCGTTCGCCAAGTTCCAAGAGATCAGATCAGAGGATCCCGTCCTTCGGCAGCGGCGAGGTTCAGTTCGCGGGCAATGTCTTCCGCGTCCCTCTTGCTAAGGCCGACGAAATCCCTTCCGTCCGTTGCCGCCGGCAAGGACGTCAAGGTATCGACGATCGTCCACCTGCCACGCGGCTCCTGACGGATTTCGTAACGGGGAAGATCCTCGGATGGACAAGCTTCATCTGTCACGTTCTTACCGCTACCTCAGAGTGCTCCTGGACCACATCTGGCGCGATGCATGGCTTTTGCAAGGCATCTCTGCCTACGCCTTTACATCCGGAACGTTCGCTTTCAATTCCTTGAGCCATATCCGGGCGTTGCCGTCCGACGGCGCGCGCCAGTCGCCGCGGGGAGACAGGGAACCACCCGACGTCACCTTCGGGCTGTTCGGCGATGCCGACCGCTTGAACTGGCTGATCGTGAAGAACCGAAAGAGGAAGACCTCCATCCAGTGCTTGATGACAGGCAGATCGAAACTGCGGCGCTTGTCAGCGGGGAAATGCGGCGGCCAGACGCCGGCCTCGGCGTCCCGCCAGGCATTGTAGGCAAGGAAGGCGATTTTCGACGGGCGAAGCCCGAAACGCGTCGTGTAGTAGAGTGCGAAGTCGTGCAGATCGTATGGGCCGATCTTGTCCTCCGTGCTCTGCATGACGCCATTTTCATCGGCAGGCACCAGTTCCGGCGAAATCAGCGTGCCAAGAACGCTTTCCAATGTCGCATTGGCTTCCTCGTTGAAATCCCGTGAGCGGATCACCCAGCGGATCAGGTGCTGGATCAAGGTCTTGGGCACCGATGCATTGACGTTGTAGTGGCTCATCTGGTCGCCAACGCCGTAGGTCGACCAGCCGAGGCCGATTTCCGACAGGTCTCCGGTTCCCAGCACCAGCGCGTTTCGCTGGTTTGCCACGCGGAACAGGAAGTCCGTGCGCAGGCCGGCCTGGACGTTTTCGAAGGTCGTATCGTAGACCGGCTCGCCGCCTGCGAAGGGATGCTTCAGATCCTTTAGCAACTGTAGCGCCAACGGCCTGATATCGACCTCCTCCGCCGTGACGCCCATGCTGCGCATCAAGGCCCAGGCGTTCGACCTGGTGGCCTCGCCCGTCGCAAATCCCGGCATGGTGAAGCAAAGAATATCCGAGCGCGGCCAGCCGAGCTGGTCGAAAGCACGCGCCGCGACGAGTAGCGCATGGGTGGAATCGAGCCCGCCCGAAATGCCAATGCAAAGCCGCTTGATGCCGGTCGAGCGCAGCCGCTTCATCAGTCCCTGCACCTGGATGTTGAACGTCTCGTAGCAATCCAGATCGAGGCGGCTTTCGTCAGCCGGCACGAAGGGGAAGCGCGCAACATGGCGTTTGAGGCCAATGTCGCCCTTCGGCTTCTTGAACTGGAACCCTACTCGCCGGAATTCGCGACCGGCGGTAAGAGTGAGCGTCGCCGCATCATTGAACGTGCCCGTTCGCAGCCGCTCCAGCCGCAGTCTCTCGACATCGATATCCGCAACGCACATCTGCGACGAAATTGGGAAGCGGTCGGTTTCGGCGAGCAGGCTGCCGAGCTCATAGATGCAGGCCTGGCCGTCCCAGGCGAGGTCCGTCGTCGATTCGCCGGGGCCGGCCGCCGAATAGACATAAGCCGACAAGCTGCGCGCCGATTGTGCCGAGCACAAAAGCTTGCGGGTCTCAGCCTTTCCGACCGTTATGTTGCTGGCCGAGAGATTTGCCAGAATCAATGCGCCGGCCAACGCGCCGAAATCGCTCGGCGGCGCCGGAGCCCAGAGGTCTTCGCAGATCTCGATATGGAAGATGAAATCGTCCATGTCCTCGGCGGCGAAGACGAGATCCGTGCCGAATGGCACCACCTCGCCGGCGGCACGAATGCTCTCGCCTCGTACGTCTCGTCCCGACGCGAACCAGCGCTTCTCGTAGAATTCGCGATAGTTCGGGAGATGCATCTTCGGAACGACGCCGAGAATACGACCAGCGTGAATGGCGACCGCGCAGTTATAGAGCCGACCGCCACTCTGCAGCGGCGCGCCGACAAGAAGTACCGGCGTCAGGTCGCGACTTGCCCGGACGATATCGCCGATTGCAGCATCCACACCCCTGAGAAGCGCATCCTGCCCCAAAAGGTCGTCGATCGCGTAGCTGGAAATCCCGAGTTCGGGGAACACCATGAGGCCAACACCTTCGGCGTGTCCCTGCCGCGCCAGTTCCAACGTTGCCTGCGCGTTGAAATCGGGATCGCCGATCTCGCAATTCGGGGTGCAGGCCGCGACACGGACAAAACCTTGATCGTAAACCGAATAGAAATTCACCAATGCCTCCAGCAGTCACGCGCCTTATGACTGACCATTACATCCAAATGCCTCCGGGCAAAACCTGATCTCGCCCACCCGGCAATCTTATTCGACATCGCTCATGCAAGCGGTAAATAGTATCGTTTAAAATGAATGACTTATCGACAGTTGTGACAATGTGAAAATCAACATCACTGCCCAGAATAAAATTACCAAACTGTCATAAAACTATGGAAGAGACAGCCTATATCGCTCGCGCGCACACTTCGATTTACCCTCTTCCAGAGCGATCAATGTCCAACTTTATCCGCGTCCGCGCCGGGCTGCTTCGGGAAACACATCCCGGTGAGCGTCGCGTTGCGTTGACGCCGGAGGACGTGCGGCGGCTTTCCAAGCGTGTGTCGGTTCGTTTCGAGCGCGGTTGCGGTGTCGGCGCGGGCCACGTTGATGAGGCCTATGTCGTCGCCGGCGGCGAACCGGCCGAGTTCGCTGATATGGTGCCCTCCTCGGACATTTTCGTGAGCGTGCGGCAGCCGGCAACCACGCGGGTATTTCCAGCGACCGCGACCCTCGTTTTCCTTGGTTCGCACGCACCCCTGGCCACCCGTCTTCCCAGCGGACCGCGACCGCTCCACCTCGACATCGCCCGCCTCTCCTGTGTGCAGGGGGTCAAGGGCGCAGACATCTCATCGAGACAAGCGGCAATCACCGGCCACGCCGCCGTCCTAGAGGCCGCCAGGCAGTTCGGCATTTCGCACCCAATGTTGATGGTGGACGGCAGCTTCGTGCGGCCGGTGAGAATGGCTGCCTTGGGCGGCGATGCTGCAAGCCTGCAGGCATTGGCGACCGCCCGTCGCCTCGGCGCACTGACTCATGGCTTTGGCCTTGCCAAGGATTCGCAGGACAAGATCGAACGGCTCGGGGCCAGATTTCTCGGCACGACCCTAGCTCCGATGCCCTTCCCCCGCGCATTGCCGGAGCAACAACTGGCACGGCTTCGCCGAGAGCTTTCGGATCCCCTCTCGAAGATGCAATTGATCACCACAAACGCCGTGATACCCGGTCAAACTGCCCCTCTCCTCCTCGACGAAGACATGCTTTCGCGGCTGAGTCCAGGAACGGTCATTGTCGACCTTGCCGCAGAAAACGGCGGAAATTGCGCCCTGACGCGAGCCGACGAAGTCATCAACGTCTTCGGCGTGCGGATCATCGGCTCCACGACACTTGCGAGCCACGAGGCTGCCGAAGCGAGCCGGCATTTCAGTGAGGGTGTGAGAAACCTGCTGGAACACCTGATCGACACGGATGGTGTTCTTAGGCTCGATCCATCCGATCCCACCGCTGCCGCGCTGCTGAAAGAAGTGGCCAAAACGACGCGCGCGTCATCGTGATTCAGGCCCAGCGTTGACAAAAGGATGAGCCGCAGGGCGATACAAATGCTGCAATGCAACAATATTATCCGGATGGCATCCATATCAAAAACCCTTTGAATACCAAACTGTTACAGGTTGAATTGGCAACCCTCTTCTTGCGCAGAAAGCGACAGTTGCGATTGCGCAACACCCCAATTTTGCTTTGCAGCAAAACCCAATTTTTGACTGTATCTATTATTGATACATTTAATGGGAAATGTAATTTGGCGCTGCGGACGTACCGCGTTTCCCGCAAGGGCTTGTACGAAACAATTTGGGGTAGGTAGAGCCGGTTTCGGCAGTGATGACCTGTGCCCAATCGACAAAAGATTGGACTGAGAATGAACATTAAGATGATCCTTATGAGCTCGGCGGCGGCCCTGGCTGCCTTTACGAGCGCCCAGGCTGCTGACGCCATCGTTGCTGCTGAGCCGGAACCAGTTGAATACGTCCGCGTTTGCGACGCTTACGGCAGCGGCTACTTCTACATCCCGGGCACCGAAACCTGCCTGAAGATCAGCGGTTACATCCGTTTCCAGGTTAACGCCGGCCCGAATGCCAGCGCAACCACTGGCAACGGTACCTATGTTGCGAATGACTCTGACTGGGACGCCTACACCCGTGGTCAGGTCCAGTTCACCGCCAAGAGCGACACCGAATACGGCCCGCTCACCGGTGTTATCGTCCTGCAGACGAATGCCGACAACTCTAAGTCGCAGGCATCTTTGCTTGACTCCGCTTACATCGACATCGCTGGCTTCCGCGCCGGTCTGTTCTACAGCTGGTGGGACGATGGTCTCTCGGGCGAAACGGACGACATCGGCAGCAAGGTCACGCTGCACAACTCCATCCGTTATCAGTACGAAGCTGAAAACTTCTACGCTGGCATCAGCGTTGACGAGCTGGAAGACGGCTACTTCAGCGCCGGTGAAAACCCCAATAACGTCGGCGTAGCAGTCGGTATCGGCGGCAAGGCTGGCATCTTCAGCTACCAGATCACGGCCGGCTACGACACCGATAACGAAGAAGGTGCCGTTCGCGCCATGGGTACCGTTGCCGTCGGCCCGGGCACCCTCGGCCTCGCAGCGATCTACTCCAGTGGCCCGAACTCCTACTATCAGACCGCCGAATGGGTTGTCGCGGCTGAGTACGCCATCAAGGCGACCGACAAGCTGAAGATCACGCCGGCCGCTCAGTACTACGGCAACTACGGCATCGTCGCGGGCGACTTCGACGACAACAACGACGCCTGGAAGGTCGGTGTCACGGTTGATTATCAGATCGTCGACAACCTCTACGCCAAGGCAACCGTCAATTACTTCGACTCGGACAAGGCTGACGACGTCACGACGGGCTTCTTCCGCCTCCAGCGCGCATTCTAACTGAAAAAGCGGCGCCGCGTTTCCGCCTCTCTCCGTTGCTAAAGTCACAGGGAAAGGCGGCGCGGCGCTTTAAGAGTTTCTGATCAGATTGACCTCCGATCAGTTAGGAGGGGTGGCACGGGTTCCCTGCCCGGCCGCCCCTTTCCAGTTTGAGGATGAAATTATTCGGCGGGGTGGCGATCGCGCACGAGGCTAGCATCCGCCGAGTGCTGATGTCCGGCAGATTTCTCGGCCTCGAGCCGACGCAGCTCCGCCACACTGTCCTCGATGGTCACCGAACCAAGCATGTCGACGACAGCCTGCTCCGCTCGATCACACAGAAACTCCGAAAGGTCGCCGATATTCTCACCCACGAGTCCCTCATGCGGAATATCGTGCCGAGTCGCCCAGATCTTCTTGTCACCGGTCACGGCGGCATAGATCTGGCTGAGCAAAATCTGGTCACGTGGTCGTGCCAAACGAATGCCCCCCTTGCCGCCCTGGGAGGTAGCAAGAATTCCGTTCTCATTGAGCGGAAGCAACAGCTTGCGGACAAAGCTTGCACTTGTATCGAGCCCTTGTGCAAGTGATTGGCTCGTGGTGCGGAGATTGGCCTCTTCATTGACGGCAACGCTGATGACAATCTGTAAAGCGGTCGAAAAGCGCGTGTCGATCATGCTGAGCTGAGGCCTTGCGTCGGAAGCCGGAGAGCACAGATATTTGCCGCTAAAACTCATTGTCAAGAACGCGTGGTTGAAATCACGGCAACTTGACTAAAGCCTCGACGGGGGAGTGTACAACCACCGTAAGGTGTGCGCTGTGAAATGGGCCCAAAGCCGGGCCGCGGGGGCCGCACCCTTGAGACCGCCTACCAAGGTCCCATCACGCGATTTCGATTTTACGCCGAGACGTACCTGCAATACGCTTCGCCCCGCTAGAAATTTCAACCGGGGAGAGTCGCCATGAGACGCAGGTTTGCCTATATCGCGGCCGCTTTGGCCTTTTCAGCGGTCGGGGTCCATGCTCAGGACACCGCCATGAGTTTCTTCGTAACCAGTGTAAATCCAGGCAAGGGCGGCGATCTCGGTGGTCTCGCCGGTGCGGACGCCTATTGCAACACGCTTGCCACGGCCGCTGGCTCCACGGGTAAGACCTGGAAAGCCTATCTTTCCACCGACGCCGAAAATGCAAAGGACCGCATTGGCTCTGGGCCCTGGTATAACGCCAAAGGCGAAAAGATCGCCGACGACGTGGCCTCTCTGCACAGCGACAAGAACAACCTGACCAAGCAGACCGCGCTCAATGAGAAGGGCGAAATCATCAACGGCCGAGGCGACACGCCGAACCGGCACGACATGCTCACCGGTTCGAAAGCCGATGGCACTGCGGCGCCGGAGACATGCGGCAACTGGACGATGGGCGGCGCTGAAGGTGTCGCGATCGTCGGCCACAGCGACCGAACAGGCCTTGATGACTCCGCCCAAGCGAAGTCGTGGAACTCCTCGCACCCGACACGCGGCGGCTGCACCGTCAAAGCCTTCAATGGGACTGGTGGCGACGGCCTGTTCTACTGCTTCGCAGCGAATTGATCGCATAGAGGACAGCGCATTCAAGGCTCGTAGTCTGGGACGATGCCGTGCTCTAAAGCCAGCCGATACGCCGAAGCACCCAGAGCGTCGCAACGGATGTGATCGTCACGAATACGACAATGATGATGAAAGCCCAGGTGTCGTTGACCCCCGGGATGCCTCCGACATTCATTCCGAACAAGCCGGCCACGACACTCGGAGGCAGTAGCAACGCCGCCAGCGCCGCCAGCCGGTTGGAATTGCGCGCGATGCGCTCGCTGATCACCGTCGAAAGGTCGTCGTGCAGAATACCCGTACGGTCGCGGATGGCATCGAGGTACTCGATGAAGCGCATCAGCTTGTCGATCACCTCGCGCATCCGCAGCTTGTCGCGCTCCAGCAGCCATGGCGCATCATCATGCTCGATGCGGTTCAACGCATCGCGCTGCGGCGCCAGATAGCGGCGAAGCTGGACGGAACGCCGACGCAGCAGCTTGAGGCGTTCGCGCACTTGGCCTGCCTCGCCGTGAAAGATCATCTCGTCAAGCTCATCCACCTCCTCGTCCATGGAGTCGAGCACTGGCTCCAGGTCGCGCACAAGCTTGTCGCCGATCAACGCCAGGAGGTCACCAGTGCGTAGCGGGCCCTTGCCTTTCTGGAGCGCCTGGCGAATGTCGCGAAGGGCGGTAATGTAGTGACCGCTGTCCCGCAGCGAAATCACCGTGTTCGCATCGACCCACATATGGAGCGGCACGAGATCGATGTCGGTCTGCTTTTCCGACGCTTCGTCCGGCGCAGTCGCACAGACGCCGCGAAGGATGATCAGCAGGCCATCGTTGACTGGCTCGACGCGAGGCCGTGTTTCCTCTTCGAGAAGAGCTTCGGTCACGAAGCTATCGAGACCGCTTTCCCGGTTGACCCAATTGGCCGCCGCCGCATGGTCGCGCTCGAGGTGCAGCCAGATGATCCCATCTTCCGGCTTCCACATTTGCGCCCGGGCAATGTCCAACTGCGTGCAGCCGCCACACCCGTCCAAGAGCAAGGCGAAGCGTAATCCCGGCTCCGCGCCATAGGTCAGCTTAGAGGTAACTGCCGTCTCCATCGCGCCCCGCATATAGCTAGAGGGAACCAAAAAATGCAGCCGACACAAAAGCTTGGCACCGGAGATTCTAGCAGGTCGCGATTAAGGCGCAAGACCGGCGGAATCGGCACCGGGATTCGGCAGCCACCGGCTTCGGTGCTTAAAATAGGTCGCCTTCCTCTGCCAAGGCGATTTCAACGCCGGTCATATTAGCGTATTATTCCAGTGCAACCGTGCGGGCCGATCCATGAAGGAGGGCCAGATTGATCACGACAACCACCGACGACCGCAACTGGTCACAAGGCTTCAGCGCATCTCACGCAGGTGCGGCTCCACGCAACGTTCGTGATCTCACCAGCCATGCCGATATTGTCGTGCTGCTGCCCGATCCAGCCTCGGCACAAACCTGCCTCGATCTGGCCGACGACGCGGCCGATGCCGTGCAGGACAACATTGCCGCCGTGCACATCGGTGCCGATCCGCTGTCGATGCTCGTATCCGCCGAGGAAATCGAACTGCAAATGATGCGCGACCTGGAGGAAGGTTCGACGCACGAGCGGTACGAACACGTCAGGCAGCTGTTCGAGGAGTGGAAATTGCATGCGCCTCACCGGCAAGACTTGATGCTCGGCGATTGCCAGGGCGATCTGCGCCGCTGCGTCAGCACTGTCTGCCGGAATGCGTCGCTTGTCGTAACGCCCTACAGAGGCAATCTCGACGCTCGTGATGCCTTTCACGATGTCCTCTTTCATGAAGGCAAGCTGGTGCTGGTCCCCCCAGCCAGTGGCTATCGGGGGCACCTGCTGGACCACGTCCTCGTTGGCTGGAAGCCGCATGACCACGCACGACGGACAATGGTCGCCGCAAGGCCCTGGCTTGCCGCCGCCAACCGCATCACGGTGCTCTGCGTCGATGACAAACCGAACAGGCACTACGAGAAGTCGGCCAGGGAAATCTGCCATCAGCTGGGGCTGGATGCCGAGATTGTCGTTACCTCGTCATCGGGCCGCTCGGTCGGCAACACCATCCTCGACTTTGGCGCGTCGACGAACGCCACCTGCATTCTGATCGGTGCGTTCAAGCACGGTTATCTGCTCGAGCTGCTTCTCGGCCGCGTCACCTATCGCCTGCTGTCCCATGCCACTATTCCTCTACTTATGAGCCATTGATGGAGCCGACTAGACCGGCGCTTGATCGACGCCGCGCGCGACAAGGCGCGGAACGCTTCATGCGGGTCAAACCGCCTGTTCACGCAGACAGCTAGGAGGCGAGTATGTCCCGAATGTTCAATGAGAATTTGCGTTCACGGATCATGACGGCCGAGGACGCGGCATCGCTGATAACCAGCGGCTCGACGGTGGGGATGAGCGGCTTTACCGGATCGGGTTATCCAAAATCAGTACCGCTTGCACTTGCGGCCAAGATCGAAGCAGAGCATGCGGCGGGCAATCCTTTTCATCTTCGTGTCTGGACCGGCGCCTCCACCGGTCCCGAACTCGACGGCGCGCTCGCCCGAGTGAACGGCATCGAGTTTCGACTGCCCTACAACTCTGATCCATACGCCCGCGAAATGATCAACCGAGGCGAAATGGAATACTTCGATATGCATCTTTCTCAGGTCGCGCCGATGGCCTGGCAGGGCTTTCTCGGCCCCCTTGATACCGCGATTGTCGAAGTCTCCGGCATTCGCGCCGATGGCTCGCTTATTCCGTCCTCCTCGGTCGGCAACAACAAGACCTGGCTCGACCGCGCAGAGAAGGTCATACTCGAGGTCAATCGTTGGCAGAGTCCCGCGCTCGAAGGCATGCACGACATCTATTATGGCACGGCACTGCCGCCGCACCGGGTCCCGATACCGTTGGTTCGGCCGGATGACCGGATCGGCGAAACGGCGTTCCGCTGTGATCCCGACAAGATCGTCGCTATTGTCGAGACCGATGCGCCGGATCGCAACTTGCCCTTTACGCCGCCGGACGACGCCGCCAAGGCCATTGCCGGCCACCTGCTGGAATTCTTCGGTCACGAAGTTGCCAAGGGGCGTTTGCAGGCTTCGCTTCTGCCAATCCAGTCCGGCGTCGGCAATATCGCCAATGCAGTGCTGACTGGCTTGATCGACAGCCCTTTCGAGAACATGACGGCATTTACCGAGGTCATCCAGGACGGCATGCTCGACCTGCTCGATGCCGGTAAGCTCAGGATGGCTTCCGCGACCGCCTTCTCACTCAGCCCGGAGGCGGCACGTCGTCTTAACGAGAACATGCCAACCTATCGTGGCAGGATGGTGCTGCGGCCGCAGGAGATCAGCAATCATCCCGAACTGATCCGCCGTCTTGGCTGTCTTGCGATGAATGGCCTGATCGAGGCTGATATCTACGGCAATGTTAACTCGACCCACATCATGGGCTCGCGCATCCAGAACGGTATCGGCGGCTCCGGGGATTTTGCGCGCAATGCCTATATCTCCATTTTCATGACTCCATCGACTGCCAAGGGCGGCAAGATTTCTGCGATTGTGCCGCAGGCAAGTCGTGTCGATCACATCAACCAGGACGTCCAGGTGCTGGTGACGGAACAGGGCCTTGCGGATCTGCGCGGGCTTTCGCCGAAGCAACGCGCGCGGACGATCATCGACAACTGTTCCCATCCCACCTACCGGCCCGCTCTTCTTGACTATTTCGAGCGCGCGCTTGCCGGCTCTTACGGTTTACAAACCCCAACCTTGCCGAAGGAAGCCTTGTCGTGGCACCAGCGCTTTATCGATACCGGCTCGATGTTGTGACGGAGCCAGGTTGCCGTCCAAGCCATTGTTGTACGCTGGTGGCCGCTGTCTGCGCAAAGCCGTCAGTTGCCAATGATCGCCCCAAGCGGACGCGTTCCGTTCCGCGATGGGTGTTGCCGTTGAATCGGGTGTTGGCAGGAGAGAATTCGCCGGCCGCCCTTTATGAAGCGATCGACGCCGTAAGGTCTGATTTCTCCTCGGTCCGGAGGTTGCCGCATTCGTGCTGACTGACGATGTTGTGTGAAAGATCGCCGGATCCTCGGCGGTCAGACCGTTGCGAGACTGCAGAACTGACTATACGTTTCGTCATCCAACCTCGACGGGAGCGGAAAATGCAAATTGATCTTACTGGTAAGAGGGCGCTGGTCACAGGATCAACGGAAGGCATCGGCTACGCAATTGCCCGCCAGCTTTCAAGGGCTGGAGCAGATGTCGTTGTCAACGGCCGGTCCGAAGACAAAACCGCAAAGGCCGCCGCACGGCTCAAGAGCGAAGGTCCCGGTGGCAAAGTCAAGTCTGCTGCCGCCGACCTCTCAACCGCCGAGGGGTGTGCAGCGCTTGTCGCCCAAATTCCTCAGGTAGACATCCTGATTAACAACGCGGGCATCTTCCAGCCAATCGACTTTTTCGACGCCGAGGACGAGGTCTGGGATCGACACTGGCAGGTCAACGTCATGTCCACCGTCAGGCTCTCCCGCGCCTATCTCCCAGGCATGCAGAAGTTAAACTGGGGCCGCGTGATATTCCTGGCCTCCGAATCCGGTTTCAACATTCCAGTCGAGATGATCCACTATGGCGTCAGCAAGACCGCCGACATCGCGGTTGCCCGTGGTCTCGCCAAGCGCATGGCCGGCACGGGCATCACAGTGAACTCCGTCCTCCCTGGGCCCACGCTTTCCGAAGGCGTAGAAACGATGCTTGCCGAAGAGCAAGCTAGAACCGGACTGCCGCTGGAGGAGGTCGCTGCCGCCTTCGTGAAGCAGCATCGCAGCAGCTCGATCATTCAACGTGCCGCCACCGTCGAGGAAGTCGCCAACTTGGTGACCTATCTTGCGTCGCCGTTCGCTTCCGCGACCACGGGCGCGTCCGTTCGCGTGGACGGTGGGGTCATCGACACTCTCTGACAGCAGACTCTTGCCGGGTTCGACCGGCCTGGAGCCACTACTCGGTCTCACGCCGGTGAACCGCGACTCCATGGTCGTTGATCTCTGCGTGCCGCGCCTCCGATGGCTGCCTCGTGGCAGCCGGCAGAGCGCAGAGCAGGACGCAAAGGCGCGGGAACTCGTCCCGCGCGATGGCGACGGGCGCTAAGCGTTCTGCTCTGACCCCTTGGGCAGGTTCGCCCATCCGAGTGCGTGGTAGAGGATAATCGCTCCGATCGTCGCGGTACCAATTCCGTCAAGCGTAAATCCCCCGACCGCGAGCTTGAAGTTGCCAGCACCCAGCACAAGCGCGACGCCAACCGTGATGAGGTTGCGCGGCTCGGCGAAGTCGACCTTGTTCTCGACCCATATGCGGCCTGCAGTCGCCGCGATGAGACCAAAAACGACGATCGAAAGCCCGCCGATAACAGGTCCGGGGATCGTCTGGATAAGGGCGCCGAATTTCGGCGAGAACCCGAGCAGGATGGCGACCGCGGCCGCAACGAGGAAGACGAGCGTGGAGAAGATGCGCGTTACCGCCATCACCCCCATGTTTTCGGCATAGGTCGTCATGCCGGTACCGCCGAAGGCGCCCGAAACCATGGTCGCGATACCGTCGCCGATGAAGGCACGGCCGAGATAGGGGTCGAGATTGCGCCCCGTCATTGCTCCGATTGCTTTGATGTGCCCAAGATTTTCGGCAATGAGGATAACGACGACTGGGGCGATCAACGTGATCGCGGAGCCGGAAAAGACCGGCGCCGTGAAGTGAGGCCAACCGAACCAAGGGGCCGCCGCGACGCCGGAAAAATTGATCGGCGCGCCGTGGCCCAAACCGTTCGCGACAAAGAGATAGGCGAGATAGGCGAGCGCACCGCCGAGAAGGATCGGCAGGCGGCGGGCAATGCCCGGCGCGTAGACCGCGACCAGGCCGACGGCGGCGAACGTCAGAATTGCGACCCAGCGCGAGAGCTGGTCGCCCTCAGGGTTGGCAGGGCCAATGCCCGAGGCGCTGGATATGGCGATCGGCGCGAGCACAAGCCCGATTGCGGCGACGATTGCGCCGGTGAGGACTGGTGGCATTAGCCGTTCAATCCAGCGATGACCGGCGAGCGCGACCGCGACGCCGATCAGCGCATAAATCGCACCCGCGGCGATGATGCCACCGAGCGCCAGCGCGATGTTCGGGTTGGGTGCCCCGGCGACCGCCCCCGTCGCGGCAAGAACGGGACCGATGAAGGCGAAGGACGAGCCGAGATAGCTCGGTACGCGCCCGCCCACGGCGACAAAGAAAATCAACGTCGAAAGGCCGGAAAACAGGATCGAGACGTTGGCGTCGAAACCCATGATTATCGGAGCAAGCACCGTTGAGCCGAACATTGCCACGACATGCTGGAGGCCCAGCACCATCGTCTGCCCTGTGGGCAGCCGCTCGTCGGGCAGAATGCGCCCCTCCGTCTTCAGCCGCCAACGCGGAAAATAGCCATTTGTGTCGCGCATCGCTCGCCCCGTTCCGTTCGATTTCGCCAAGCGACCTTGAAGAATTTTGAGATGGGTCGGAGGCGCTAAATAGAGTTATCGGTCATCCGAATACTCAACCGTCGCTAGGCTTAGACTTCTTGTACCGGCTTACCCGATGCTTCGATACTAATATCGGCCGCCGCTGTCATGGGGTCGGAACACTTTCCCACAACATCGACCCGCTGAATGATTCAGGCAAGGAATAAGCTGCGGACAATACCTGTCGGCCGAATGACCGCTTGCGGTGCATCCCGGCCGAAGCTGTCTTTTGGGCGAGCGTCGACCACCTGGCGGCAGAGCACTCACTCCGATGCCAGCACCGGATTGCCCGGTCGAAACTGTGTTTCGTAGAAGATCCGGACTGACAGGACTACCCCAGCAATAAGAATGGCGACTCCTGCGGTTTCTACAGCGCTCGGCCATCGCGCATGGACTGCCAGCCCGCCGATGACACCAAACGCGGTTTCCGAAACGATCAATTGCGCGGCCAGTGCGACAGGCAAGTTTCTTGAGGCAATGTTCCAGGCCCACACGCCGCATACCGTTGCCAGTAGTGCGAACGATGCGCCCCAAACATAGAGCGAGCCGGCGGCATGCCAGCCGAAGCCGAGCTTGGGAAGCTGGAAGAGACCCATTGCAGCTCCGGCCGGGTAGAAGGCAAGCATCAAGACGCCTCCACCGACGAGAATAAGAGCGGACCACACACCGGATGGCATGTCAGGCCGGGCGGCCAGTGCGGCCTGGTTGGAAATCGCGAACCAGACCCACAACGCGACCGCTGCAAGCGCCAATGGAACGCCGATCCAGACTGAACGGACAGAATCCAATCCTTCGGCCGTGAATACCGTACCATTGACCAACATTAGACCGACCAGGACCAACATGAGGGGCATCAGCAGAAACCGCCATGGCAATGATGCCTGCCTTTGATTGCCGATGACCATCAGAGCGATTGGAACCAGACCAAGAAAGGCGGGAGCAATCACTGGCCCCGCAAAAATGGCAGCTCCCGTTACCGTCAGGAAGTAACCGACATAGCCAATGAAGGAGAGCCAGATCGCGGAAAGCACGTTTCGGAGCGTGAGATATTGTACCGCCCCCTTATTCGAAAACAGAATGCACAAGCCGACCAATGCGGAGGCTACATGGCGGACAAGGGCAAAATCAAAGGTCGAATAGCCACCAATTATGAAGGGCACAACGAAGTTGAGCGAAAAGGCAAAAGCCGCGAAGAGTGCGGCAAGTACGCCTATGTAGAAGCCTTTTTCCATCGTCCTGCCCTCTGGTCTTCCAAACACCGGTACATCCTTGGCTGCTGCCCTGTCGACGATCTTCCAGACTGGAAATCGGCGTTGAGCAACCGCGCGTTTGCGCGCGCGTTGGACTTGCCCAACATCGCGTCGGATTAGAGCGGCCGAGTGTATACGGTGTGTGTTTGTTGAGCGTCGATTTGTACCGGAATGTACCTTAGGTCGTGGGTGTCGAGGTGCCGACGCATTCCAGGACGAAGGGCAAATTGACTTATCTGGCGCGATCCGGACGTGATTGATCTTCTGCAGCCAGCCGGATTCGCCAAACGAACCTCGAAAGTTTTCCCGAGAGTCGATCGGGGCATGGGCTCTCAGCCCTGCCTTACCTTCTGCTCCAGGCCAAGAACGGCCGATAGTGTCGCTGGACTATAAGCAGAGTTCGATCGGGCTGGATGACATAGATCTCCTCGACCTCACGCCCCGTTTGATCCGTGAACGTATGGGGGAACGAAGAGCCGATCGGCGCCTTCGTCAGCTTCGTTCGAGGCTGGCCGCCATAGGTTATGCTGCCGGGAATAGGCGCATATCCTTCCCCCGAATAGGAAACCGACGTGACCGCGCAACCCGCAACAAGAACTGCCATCATCGCCGCCGCTACTATTTGGATCATCCTCAGGCCCCCAGGTTATAGGTAGATTCTCGCACATGTAGTCACCGCCGATCAATGGTGTACCTTATTTCTCGATGTGTTTGTCGCAGAAAGCGATCGGACGCTTGAGGCTGCCTAAGGGTGGAGCGATCCAGATTGTTTGCTCTGCTGCTCATAGGCGCAATGCGCCCCTCGCACCCAGAACCGCGGAAATGTTCGCCCTGGCGTGACCGTCATCTCAATGCGAACGGCGTGCCGCGAGCAGCTTGTCACCGGACAGCTGCCGGCCCAATGCCATCGGAATGAACAAAACGATTTCCATGACTTATCGGAGGAATTCAAGGTGTGGACATTGTATCGCAATGTATCCAAAGATCCGTTGGATACAGAGACATGCAAGCCCGCGGGCCGTAAACATACGGCGGATACATCAGGGGCGTCGCTAGCAGTGCAATAATGGAGATCGCGCGATGGAGCACATCGACCACATCCTGATCGTCGATGACGATCGCGAAATCAGGGAGCTCGTGTCGAGCTACCTGAAGAAAAACGGCCTGCGTGTCACCGCCGTCGCCGACGGCCGGCAGATGCGCGCATTCCTCGACGCGAACTCGGTCGATCTCATCATCCTCGATGTCATGATGCCCGGCGACGATGGCCTCGTTCTGAGCCGCGAGTTGCGGGCCGGACGACACAAGGCCGTTCCGATCGTCATGCTGACAGCGCGCACCGACGAGATGGATCGCATCATCGGCCTCGAGATGGGCGCAGACGACTACCTGGCCAAACCATTTTCGGCACGCGAATTGTTGGCGCGCATCAAGGCCGTGCTGCGGCGCACCCGCATGCTGCCGCCCAATCTGCAGGTGTCGGAAGCCGGCCAGCTGCTGAGCTTCGGCAAGTGGAAGCTCGATACGACGGCACGGCATCTTGTCGATTCCGATGGGACGGTCATCGCACTCAGCGGCGCCGAATATCGCCTGCTGCGCGTCTTTATCGACCACCCCCAACGGGTGCTGAACCGCGATCAGCTTCTCAACCTGACACAAGGCCGCGAAGCCGAGCTTTTCGACCGTTCGATCGACCTTCTGGTCAGTCGTGTCCGCCAGCGGCTCGGCGACGATGCCCGCGAACCGACCTACATCAAGACCGTTCGCAGCGAAGGCTATGTCTTCTCCATGCCGATCGAGATCACCGAGGCCCGCTGATGGCGACGCACGCCCTTCTGAATGGATTTCGTCTGTGGCCGCGCACCCTCGGAGCGCGGCTATTTCTTATTCTGCTTGCGGGCCTGGCGGTCGCCCATGCGATGTCGTTCACCGTGCTGTTTTTCGAGCGCTACACGGCCGCCAGATCGGTGATGTTCAACACCCTCGAAAACGATGTTTCGACCTCGATCGCCATCCTCGATCGCCTCCCGCCAGACGAGCGCGCCGACTGGCTCGATCGCCTTGACCGGGGAAGCTACAGGTTTGTTCTGGGGCCGGGCCTGCCAGGAAAACCGGCGCTCGATGCACGCGGCACCGAATTTGCCGCCAAGGTACGGGCGGCGATCGGGCCGAAATTTCCGATCACGGTCGAAACCATCCCCGGTCCGAATTTCCGCCTTCAGGCGCATCTCGCCCTCAGCGATGGAACGCCCCTGACGATAGACGTCAATCCCGCGGGCATCATGCCCCTCGCCGACTGGCTGCCCTATGTACTCGCCGCGCAACTGGCTTTGTTGGTCCTCTGCAGCTGGTTTGCCGTGCGTCAGGCCATTCGTCCTCTCGTCAATCTCGCAAAAGCGGCTGACACACTTGATCCGAACGTGAAGGCCCTTCGCCTGAGTGAGACGGGACCAAGCGAAGTCGCCTATGCCGCAACCGCCTTCAACGCAATGCGCGAGCGCATCGCTCAATATCTAGAGGAGCGCGTCCAGATACTTGCAGCCATATCGCATGATCTGCAGACGCCGATCACGCGCATGAAGCTCCGGGCAGAAATGGCCGAGGATTTCGGCGATCGGGACAAGTTGATGCAGGATCTCGGCGAGATCGAACGTCTCGTCAAGGAAGGTGTCGCCTATGCTCGTAGCGCCCACGGCAATGTCGAAAAACCTTCGCGCATCGACCTGTCCTCGTTCATCGAGAGCCTTGTCTACGACTACCAGGACACCGGCAAGGACGTTGCTATCACGGAGATGAGCGGCGGCGCGATCATGACGCGGCCGCATGCCTTGAGGCGCGTTCTGACCAACCTCATCGACAATGCACTGAAGTTCGGCGGCAGCGCCGAGATCGAGGTGAAACGCCGCCCCGATGAGGGCATCGTGATCAGCGTGTTCGATCACGGCCCCGGCATTCCGGATGATCAGTTGGAAGCCGTCCTCAAGCCTTTCTTCCGGCTGGAACAGTCGCGCAATCGCGACACCGGCGGAACCGGACTTGGCCTTGCTATTGCCGTGCAGCTGGCCGCGGCAATCGGTGGGTCGCTGACGCTGCGCAACCGCGACGGCGGAGGCCTCGTGGCGGAAATCGCCATCAACAAAACCGCGGCTTAACCCGCCGCCGGGCACGCTCTCCAATACAAAGAGCGGCAGCCGTGACGGCTGCCGCTCCTCAACATCACACACCCGATCTGACGGGGAGGACCGTTTTTCTTATCTCGTCAGACGAGGTTTATGGTGACGTTGATATTGCCGCGCGTTGCCTTGGAATACGGGCAGGTCTGGTGTGCCGCGTCGACAATGGCCCGCGCAGTTTCCTGATCAATGCCCGGCAGGCTGACGTTGAGGCGTGCCTGAAGAGAGTAGCCGCCGGTGCTGCTGCAAAGGTCCACCTCGGTATCAACCGCAAGGTTGGCCGGAAGCGCGATCTTCAGGTTGCCGGCGGCAAAGCCCATTGCGCCAATGAAGCAGGCCGACCAGCCGGCGGCAAAAAGCTGCTCGGGGTTCGTCCCCTGCCCCGTGCTGCCCGGCGAGGACAGCTTGACGTCAAGGCGACCGTCGGAGCTGTGCGATGCTCCATCGCGGCCGCCGGTCGTGTGTGTCTTACCAGTGTAGATGACTTTCTGGTTCTCACTCATACTGTTCTTCCTTTCGACGAAATGGACGCCGCCGAGGCCCGATTGCCTCGCTTGCGGTCGAACACAGATGGCGCTCCGCACGTGTCTGGAATGTTTCGCCGTCACGCTGAAATGTAACCAACTCCCCCACAGACGTGGGGCCGATACACTGCGATACGAACCGCAGGCGAACGGCCGATATCTCAACCAATTGCCGGACGCAGATTGCGACTGATGAGATCGCTTCACACGCGTACCCATGAAAAAACCCGGCGTGAACGCCGAAAACGCTCTCCGCCAGGTTCAAAATTCCAAAGGCCAAACCGGAAAAGCCGCGGCCATCCACCGGTAGAGCGATCAGAACCGGTCGACGTCGACCACAGCCTGTGCAAAGGCTTGAGGCGCTTCTTGCGGCAGATTGTGACCAATGCCGCCGGTGATCAGCCGATGCTCATACTTGCCCGAGAACTTCTTGGCATAGGCCTCCGGCTGCGGATGAGGCGCACCATTGGCGTCACCTTCTAACGTAATTGTCGGCACGCCGATAACCGGGAACTTGGCAAGCTGTGCTTCGAACTTGTCATACTTCCGCTCGCCCTTGGCCGCACTGATACGCCAGCGGTAGTTGTGAATGGTGATATCGACGTGATCGGGATTTTCAAAGGCGGCGGCGCTGCGGTTGAAGGTCGCGTCGTCGAAATTCCACTTGGGGGACGCGAGTTGCCAGATGAGCTTGGCAAACTCGCTCCGGTATTGCTCATAGCCTTTGCGACCGCGTTCGGTCGCGAAGTAGAACTGATACCACCAGGCTAGCTCCGCCTTCGGCGGTAGCGGCGCCTTGTTGGCTTCCTGGCTGCCAATGAGGTAACCGCTGACGGAAACCAGGGCCTTGCAGCGCTGCGGCCAAAGGGCCGCGATGATGTCGGCCGTCCGAGCGCCCCAATCGCAACCGGCGATCAGCGCCTTCTCGATCTTCAGGGCATCCATGAACGCCACGATATCGGCAGCAATCGCAGCCTGCTGACCGTTGCGCATCGTCTTGTCGGAGAGGAAACGCGTAGTGCCGTAGCCACGCAGATAAGGCACGATAACGCGATAGCCGGCGGCGGCCAGCAGCGGCGCGACGTCGACATAGGTGTGGATGTCATACGGCCAGCCATGCAGGAGAATGACCGGAGGCGCGTCGCTCGCTCCAAGTTCGGCGTAGCCGACGTTAAGCACGCCTGCATCGATCTGCTTGATTGTGCCGAACGACGTGTTGGTGCCTGGCGCGATGGCAGGAATGCGGGCAGCAGCCGGCGTCGCCGCCTGGGCAAGGCTCGTCCCGATGCCCCCTAATTGTGCGGCTGCGACGGTCAGTGCCGCCACGCCCATGAACCGCCGCCGTTGTTGGTTGACTTCCTCTGCCATCGCTACTCTCCAGACTGTGTTAAAGACACCGATATTAAGCATGATCGATGTATATCGTTTGTGTGTCCGCTGGCTGGAATTGAAACCCAATGTAGATACGTTTGTTGAGAGATACATTGGTATACATTGCACTGCTTTTGTCCGCTCACAGCACAACCTACAACAACTCACGCGCGCGAAAATCAGCAAGGCCGGGCCAACGCGTGACCCGACCTCAAGGGCTGAAGCACCCAGCGGTTGAATATCGTAGATTCCCTGTGCGGACGACCCGATGTGGCGACAATCAAGCGGCGCGCGGCATTCGGCCGCACTGCGAGCCATCAAGGCTAAGAATCCGGCAGCGGTACTGGTTGAACCGCAAGGATCTCAGCTTCGGGGCGCCGGACCATTGTCGGCAAAAGCGGGGATCTCTCGAAGCCTGGCGACAACCGCTGCAATTCGGGGCCACTGGTCGAGCGGAAGCCCAGCCCGCTCCGCATTGATCGCCTGTGGGAAGAGGCAGATGTCGGCCATCGACGGCGCATCGCCGGCCACATACTGACCTGTCTGCCGCCGCGCGAGCAATTCTTCCACTGCCGTCAGGCCGACACGGATCCAGTGGCGGCTCCATTCCGCGATATCCTCGGCCTTGACGCCGATCATTCCCAGGTGCGCGGTCACCCGGGGCGGAAGGAGCGGATGGATATCCGCGGCGATCGCCAGGGCGACGGTCCGCGCAAAGGCGCGATCTTCAAGCTTGCCGGGCAGGAGTGGAGGTTCGGGGTAACGCTCGTCGAGATATTCGATGATGGCGAGAGACTGCGTCAGCAATACGCCTTCATCCGTCAGCAAAGCCGGAACGAGCCCCTGCGGATTGAGTTGCAGATATTCCGGCTTCCGGTTGAGTGCATCCGGCCCAAGAATTCCGATCGCCTCGCGCTCGACGTCCAGACCCTTCAGCGCAAGTGCGATCCTGACACGGGACGCAGCCGACGAGATCTTGTCCTGGAAGAGTTTCATTGTGGATTTCCTCAATAATTCGCGTGTTGGAGCAATAGGTTATCAGACGTCACGAAGGAAGCCTTCGCCATCTGCGCGGGCTCCTTCGAGCCGGCATCCGCCGCCGGCGACAACAGCGAGAACAGTGCCGCGATCGGGGGCGGCTCGCCCGGAGCGCTATCCCAGGCGCATGGCACAGCTGCCAACGCAAGCACAGCATAAGTGATGACCAGAATGCGCATTTTCTTTCTCCTCGATTGCTCGGTCTGTTCGGGCCAGCGGCCGAAAAACTCAGATTGCTCGCCAGCGGGTTGAATTCAGCGTGACGGCAGCGCGTATCGTGAATGTGTTCGAATGTGCTGAGAACTGTACCTCTGTGTAAGGCTCGGGATCGGGCGGAACCCGATCCGATCTGTATTGACCATTCCTGGCCACGCGCCGCGTCGCCGCGGCTAGCGTCAGCGTGCCTGGTCCGCGACGAGCACTGGTCGCTCGCGATACTGCTCCGGGAAAAGCCGCTTCAGAGCTTCGATCTTCGGCTGCTCGTAGATGTAGACATAGGGCTGGCTGGGATTGTTGTAGACGTAGTCCTGATGATAGGCCTCGGCGCGATAGAACGTTTTCCCAACTTCGATCGACGTCGCAATCGGGCGACCGAACGCGCCTTCCTTGCCGAGTTGCGCGATGTAGTCGGAGGCGACCTTGGCCTGCTCGTCGTTCAGCGGAAAGATCGCCGACCTATATTGCTTGCCGACGTCAGGGCCTTGCTGATCCACCTGTGTCGGATCGTGAACCACAGAGAAGAAGATCTGCAGCAACTGGCCGTAGGTGACTTGCTTCGGATTGTAGACGATCTCCACGGCTTCAGCATGACCGGTCTGCCCTGTCTCGGTCATCTCGTAGGTCGCGGTCGAGGCACTTCCGCCGGCATACCCCGCCGTGGCACTCACGACGCCGGCAACGTGCTGAAACGCACCTTGGACGCCCCAGAAGCAACCGCCGGCAAGCACCAGCGATTGCTTTCCGGGCGTCGCTGCCACGTCATGCAAAGCCGGAGGAACGTGCTTGGCTTCCTCGGGCTGCGATCCGCCATTCAAACTCAGCGCCACGCCGCCGCCACCGATCACCGCCAGCGCCACAAGGCCGAGGCGTGCAATGGCGCGGAATGAGGCAGAAGGGTCTTTCCGTCGATTTTTCATTGTTCTGTCCTTTCATCCGAAGGTAAAGACGAATGCCTCGACACCAGGATCGAGGAAGCGGATCTCGAACGTCCGTTCCCGAACCTCTCCCGATTGTCGCACCAGTTGATAGAGCCGGGTTTCCGAAACGGTACCGTTTCCCTCAGCGTCGATATCCGAACCGTGGTCCGCGCCGGGCGCCACGCCATCCACCTTCACCTGAAAGCGGATCTTCTTGCCGTCAGCGCCTGGCCCAAGCACGAGGTGCAAATCCCGTGCGCTGAACCGATAGGTGATGCCGCCGCCGGCCTGATCCAGCGAGGCCTGCTCACCGCCCACGGTCCACTTGCCTGTCAGACCCCATTCGTTGAGATCGGGCTTTCCCACTGTATAGTCGCGTGCAACGTCTGCTCCGACGCCTTCCGGTGAAATGAAGTTGGCGGCGCGGAGGTAGCCGATATAGGATTCGCCGGATTGCAGCTGCGCGAGGTCGGGCGCCGCCTCGGCGCCCTTGGCATCGAGCGTGACGGTAGCTGCGTCGACCTTCTTGCTTCCACCGGCTTCCGCCAGCAAGTCCTGGATCACCCGTTCGGACTGTTCGTAGTCTCCCTCGCCGAACTGGGTGTGCCGGATCTGGCCCTTGGCATCGATGAAGTAGTGGGCGGGCCAGTAGTTGTTGCCGAATGACCGCCAGATCTTGAAGTCGTTGTCGATCGCAACGGGATAGCCAATCTGGAACTTGTCGATCGCCTGACGGACGTTATCAACACGCTTCTCGAAGGCAAATTCGGGCGAATGGACTCCGATCACGACGAGGCCCTGATCCCGGTACTTCTCTGCCCAGGCCCGAACGTAGGGGATCGTCCGGATGCAGTTGATGCAGGAGTACGTCCAGAAATCGACCAGAACGACCTTGCCGCGCAATTCTTCAGCCGTAAGCGGCTTCGAATTCAACCATTCCACGGCACCGTCAAGCGACACGAAGCGGCCGAGCACAGGCAGGTCGCTTTGGTATCCCTTGCGCGCATCGTTCGCGGCGAACTGCATCGCACTGCCCGACGGCTTTCCGGCCGTATCGCTTGCGTTATGCAGCCTGTCGAGCAACGACTGCTCGATGCGGGTACTGCTCGCATAGGAAAGGCGCGACAACAGGCCGGTATCGAGCCCGAGCGCAATTGCCGTGACACCGGCCAGCACGGCGATGCCAAGCGCCTGCCGCAGACGTTCCCCAATGCCGAGCGATCGCTTCATCGCGGCAAAGACCTTCTCCCCGGCAAGGACAGCCATTGCGAGCGAGGTAGCAGCACCCGCAGCGTAGGCCGTCAGCAGGAGCGTCGTCTGAACGTTTGCCCCTTGCAGTGCGGCGCCAGTCAGGACGAGCCCGAGGATCGGACCGGCGCAGGGCGCCCAGAGAAGGCCGGTCGCGACGCCGAGAAGGAAGGACGTGCCCACGCTCCCCTTCTTGCCGCTCGCCTGCTGTGACAGGCGGCTGCCCAGGGCCACCGCCGGCCGCGTTACCACCGCGGCGATACGCGGCGAAAGCAGTGTCACGCCAAAGCCGGCGATCAGGGCGACGGCAGCGTATCGACCGATTTCGTTGGCATGCACAGCCCAGCTTCCGCCGACCGCAGCAAGCGTTGCCACGCCGGCGAAGGTCACGATCATACCGAGTAACATCGGCAGGATGCTTCGTGTAAACGGCTGACCTGCCCGCGACAGGACGAATGGCAGGACCGGGAGAATGCAAGGGCTGACGATGGTCAGCGCCCCTGCGAGATAAGCAATCAGGAATAGGATCATGTCGTCATCCCCTGCAGTTGACCGATGCTCACACACTGGTCGTTGATGGTGCCTGCATAGGACCGGTCCGAAGTATCCCGGATGTGTCGCATTCCCCCCGAATTGTATCAGAATGCAAGCGACCTCAGCAGCCGCCGATCAACGGCGAAAGCCGCCCAACTTGGCCCGCGCCAATTGCCAAATGGCGGTAGTCACTTCCCGCTGCCAATCTCCTTGCGCCACTTGGATTGGTATACGTGCCAGAAGCCTGTTGCTCCCGGCCCATACGTATTTACTTCCCACCGACTTCGGGTGAATACTCGCCGCCGAACAATCACTATTCCGCGAGGCGGCAGAATGGATCGCATCGACGCAATGAAGGTGTTTGTGACGGCAATTGACGAGGGCAGTCTCGCCGGAGCCGCCCGTAATCTCAAACGATCGCCAACGGCAGTCAGCCGCGCTCTGAGCTTCCTGGAGGCGCATGTCGGTGTCGAACTGCTCCACCGGACGACCCGGACGCTGAAGCTGAGCGAGGCAGGTCAACGGTATGCGGCGGCCTGTCGGCGTGTGCTGGTGGATCTCGAGGAAGCCGACATGCTTGCCGGCGGCGAGCGCGCGGCACCGCGCGGAACGCTGACAATTTCGGCGCCGCCGATCCTGGGAGAAGAGGTGTTGCGCCCCATAGTGGACGACTTCCTCGAACTTCACCCGACGGTCTCTGTCCGGTTTCTTATGCTGGATCGGTTGGTGAACCTCGTTGATGAGGGCGTCGACCTTACCGTGCGCATCGGTCACCTGCCGGACTCCTCGCATGTCTCCACCCGTCTCGGTGGCGACGTGCGACGCGTCGTCGTCGCCTCCCCTCGCTATCTGGCCAACCATCCTCGTATCGTCGAACCCGCCGACCTGGCGAAACATCAGATTGTCGCGTTCAGCAACTTCGGCCTGGATTCCTGGAGCTTCACGCCGGCGAAGGGCTCGTCCATTCCGCGCACGGTTCACTTCACACCGCGCTGCATCGTCAACAGCGTTCGTGCAGCAGCGGCATCCGCTGCTGCAGGCGGCGGCTTGACGAGGCTCTACTCCTACCATGTGGCATCTTATGTGCGCGATGAACGCCTGAAGATCGTGCTCGCCGACGCCGAACACCCGCCACTTCCGGTGCACCTGCTCGCGCCGCAGGGCCGGATGTCGGTGCCGAAGGTTCGCGCCTTTGTCGATTTCGCGACACCTCGCCTCCGTTCCGAATTCGCGAATATGGCAGCGGCAGCAGGCTCTCTCGCCTGATTATGCCGACAATCGGTTGATTGTTGTCCGAACAGCGACAATTCTCTCAGATGTCGAATGGATCTAAATCAATTGCACCAACGCCGAGGGCGGAGGGCGGCCTCAACTGAAACGGCCGCGGCAATTGAAAGGATCACATCATGAGCACGCAACAGAAGGTCGCCATCATCACGGGCGCATCGCAAGGCATCGGCGCAGAATTGGTGCGGGCCTACCGCGACCGGAACTATCGCGTCGTCGCCACCTCCCGGTCGATCAAGCCCAGCGTCGATGCGGACATTATTGACGTCGCAGGCGATATCGGCAAACCGGAGACCGCGGAGCGGATCGTGCGCGAAACGCTCGAGCGCTTCGGCCGCATCGACACACTGGTGAACAATGCAGGCGTTTTCCTGGCCAAGCCGTTCGTCGAAATGACCCAGGAAGACTACGACCATAACCTCGGTGTCAATGTGGCTGGTTTCTTCCACATCACCCAGCGCGCCGCCACGGAGATGCTGAAGCAAGGTTCGGGGCACATCGTCAACATTACCACCAGCCTCGTCGACCAGCCAATCGCTGGCGTGCCCTCGATGCTTGCTTCCCTGACCAAGGGCGGTCTGAACGCGGCCACCCGGTCGCTGGCGATGGAGTTCTCGAAGAGCGGCATTCGTGTAAACGCGGTTTCTCCAGGGATTATCAAGACGCCGATGCATGCGGTTGAAAAGCACTCGGCACTGGCCGGGCTGAATCCGGTCGGCCGCATGGGTGACATTCGCGATGTCGTCGACGCCGTTCTCTATCTGGAGACCGCGGGCTTCATCACCGGCGAGATTCTCCATGTCGACGGCGGCTCGAACGCGGGCCGCTGGTAGCCAGCACTATGGAGCGGCTGCGCTGCAACAGCGCGGCTGCCGTCAAAGACGCAACCAACCCTCTTTCATTGGAGACGGAAATGCCTATCGTCACTGTACAGGTTACCCGCGAAGGAACCACGCCTGATCGCAATTCGGTCACGGCCGAAGAGAAGGCCGCAATCATCGAGGGCGTCAGCCAGGTTCTGCTCGACGTCCTCAACAAGCCGCTTGAATCGACCTATGTGGTGATCGAAGAAGTCGATCTCGACAATTGGGGCTGGGGCGGTCTGCCGACCGTGCAATACCGCAAACAGCGCGCCGCGGCAGCCAAATCCTGACGCTCTCCGAAACCTCGACCGAACCCGTCGCTCGCACTCTGAGCGTCGGGTTCGGCTTGTTTTAGCGACGATACTTCCGATGGCGCCACCCCGTGTCGGATCAATCTATGATGTGATAGCCGCCATCGATGTAGATGGTATCGCCCGTCATCAATCGCGCCGCGTCATGCGCCAAGAAGGCAGTCGCCATGCCGACATCGTCAATCGATACGAGGCTGCGCGCCGGGGCCGTTTCCTGGGCCTTGTTCAGGAGTTCGTCGAACTCGGGAATGCCCGAGGCTGCCCGCGTTGCCAGCGGGCCCGGCGAGATCGCATGCACGCGGATGCCTTTGGGTCCGAGTTCCGCGGCAATGTACCGAACGGCGCTTTCCAGCGCCGCCTTGGCGACCCCCATGACGTTATAGTTCTTCACGACCATCTGGCTGCCGTAGTAGGTCATCGTGAACAGGCTGCCGCCGCGTTTCATCAGCGGTTCGGCAAGATGCGCCATGCCAATGAACGACCAGCAGGAAATGTCCATCGTCTTCAGGAACCCCTCCTGCGGCACATCGACGACGCGTCCCTGCAGCGTATCCTTCGGCGAAAAGGCGATCGAATGCACGAGAAAATCGAGTTCGCCCCATTGCTCCGCGACGCGGTCGAACACCGCCTCCAATTGTCCCGAGACCGCGACGTCGAGCGGCATGAAGATCGGCGCTTCCAGCGCCTCGGCCAGTGGCTCGACATGAGGCCTGGCCTTGTCGTTGAGATAGGTCACTGCAAGCTCCGCGCCAAAGGCGCGAAATGACCTGGCGCAACCCCAGGCAATCGACTGGTCATTGGCAATGCCGACCACCAGTCCGCGCTTTCCTTCGAGAAGCTTGGCCTTTACCTCGGGAATCATGTCAGCCCTCTCTTCAGCTCAATAGGTGTGGCAGGCGCCTATGCAGCGATAAGCGCGAACGTATGCCGTGCGATCATCAGTTCCTCGTCGGTCGGCACCACATAAAGAGCGACCTTGCTGTCGTCGCTCGAGACGAGCAACTCACTGGCCTCGTTTCGTGCTGGGTCGAGCGACGCTCCAAGCCAGCCAAGTTTTTTGGCAATCCGGGCGCGCATCACCGCTGAATTTTCACCGACACCCGCCGTAAACACGAAGGCGTCCAGCCCGCCGAGGGCCGCAACCAGCGCGCCGGCATTGAGGCCGATGCGATGCACGAAATGGTCGAGCGCGAGCCTCGCGCCGGCGTCGTCGCTGGCAAGCAGGTCGCGCACGTCGTTGCTAATGCCGGAAAGCCCCTTGAAGCCCGACTCCTTGTAGAGGAGATCCTGCAACTGCGGTGCCGTCATTCCATGCTGCTGGAGCAGGTAGAGAAGTACACCAGGATCGATCTGCCCGCATCGCGTGCCCATCGGCAACCCGTCGAGCGCCGTGAATCCGAGCGTGCTCTCGACGCTTAGCCCCTTATACAGCGCGCACATGGATGCGCCGCTCCCGAGATGCGCGACGATGACCCGTCCGCTGCCAACGTCAGGCGCGATCTCGGCCAGGCGTCCGGCCACATATTCGTAGGACAGCCCGTGAAAACCATAGCGCCGGATACCCTCGTCGAAATAGTGCGCCGGAATGGCATAGTGGTCCGTCATTGGGTCATGGCCGCGATGAAAGGCGGTGTCGAAGCAGGCGACCTGTGCAAGCTGCGGCTGGCGTTCCAGCAACACACGGATCGGCGCGAGGTTGTTGGGCTGGTGCAAGGGCGCCAGCGGCGTGTATTGCTCCAATTCGCGGAGCAACTCCTCATTGATGCGTGCTGGACGTGAATGGTTCGGACCGCCATGAACAACCCGGTGGCCGACAGCAACCAACCGGCCCTGCTGCCTCTGACGCAACCACTCCCCCACCAGCCGCATCGCCGCCGGCAGATCGGGAACGGCTTCGGGTGGATGATTTTCGTTCGCCAGCCGCTCGCCGCCGGCGCTCTTGACGGTCAGGTGCGGCGCGGTGCCGATCCCTTCCATCTGCCCCTTGATCAGCCGCTCCAACGAGTCCGCGACCGAAAATACCTCGAACTTCAGGCTGGACGAACCGGCATTCACGACGAGGATGGTGTCCATGGCCTCAACCACCCTGTATCGGTGCCGTGCGGCGGCGCGCATCGGCAAGCAAGACGCCGACGGCGCAAGAGGCAAGACGGGCCCGCACCGAATCTGCCCGCGATGTCAGGATGATCGGCACGCGCGCACCGAGCACGATGCCAGCTGCATCTGCCCTTGCCAGGAAGGTGAGGTTCTTCGCCAACATGTTGCCGGCTTCCAGATTGGGAACGACGAGGATTTCGGCGTGGCCGGCAACCGGAGAGTGGATACCCTTTATCCTAGCCGCTTCCGGGTCGATTGCATTGTCGAAGGCAAGCGGTCCGTCGAGAATACCGCCGGTAATCTGTCCGCGCTCGGCCATCTTGCAGAGCGCGGCGGCGTCGATTGTCGAAGGGATCTTCGACGTGACCGTCTCGACGGCCGAAAGGATCGCCACCCGCGGCGTGCCAAGGCCGATCTGCGTGAAAAGGTCGATGGCGTTCTGGATAATGTCCCGCTTGGCGTCGAGATCCGGCGCGATGTTGATGGCTGCGTCGGTGATGAAGAGCGTTTCCGCATGATGCGGGACGTCCATGACGAAGACATGGCTGATCCGCCGCGCTGTCCTCAGTCCTGTGGCTGATGAGGTCACGGCCCGCATGAGCTCGTCCGTGTGCAGGCTGCCCTTCATCAGCAGTTCAGCACCGCCTTCGCGGATGATTTCCACTGCCTTTGCCGCGGCCGCGTCGCTGTGCGGCGTGTCGATCAGTTCGAACGGCGAGATATCGAGGCCGTGCGATTTTGCGACCGCACGCACCTTTTCCGCCGGCCCGACAAGGATCGGATGCATCAGCCCGACCTCGGCTGCTTCGACAGCGCCGCGCAGCGACGTCTCATCGCAAGGATGGACGACGACCGTTCGCATCCGCGGAACCTGCTTTGCTTTAGCGATCAGCCGCTCGTATTTCTCATGACTCTCGGCTTCTTCCCTGGCGTTGTTCAGATCCGGCATCTGCGTCTGCTCCATGTTGAAAAGACCGGGTTCAAGCCCCGCGTCTGACAGCCTTGACCGGGGTGGGCTTCATCGGCGGCGTTACGGGCTCGGCGACGGTCTCGTTGCCAACGTCGAAGAGCCCGATGATCCTCTGCCACCGCTTCTCGGCTTCTTCCGAAAGCGGACCCCGCGCATTCAGAACCTGCCGAAGCGAATCCAATGCTTGGCGGCGAACGCCCTCCTCCGCCGGCAGCAGGCGGGGGATCGCGTTCACGGCGTCTTCTTCATCGATCAGCAGCATGAAGAACTGATCGCGGATTAACGCCTTGAATTCGCTGAGCGTCATTGCCGGCATTCCGTCCTCGGCGCGCCGCATCCGGCGGATGGCGGCAAAGCCACGCTCATCGGCTGCGCCACTCGCCATCGCGACGTAAAGCAGGCTGCGCGCCATGCCCTCCCGAAGCCCGCCGTTGCCGATTTGCGCCTTGAGTTCCTCGATCCTCGCCTTGAGCATCTGGACATGCATGCCGGTCTTGGCCGCGCGCCGATGTGGCGTTGCATCGGACGGATCGATACCGACAGCCGCCTGCAGCAGCGGAGACCCATAAACGGTGAGAAAGGTCGCCTCACTCAGCGCCTCCATCCCCTCGCGCCAGGCGTCCAGCCCCGCTACCATCTGGCGCGAGACGGCCTGCTCCATGGCCAGGAACGGATTGTCCGCAGGAACCGGACGACGTTCGTCCGCCACCTCGACAGCGAGATCTGCAATCGGCGCCATCCAGGGATTAACGTCGGAGAAGAGCTCATATTGCAGCCGCAGCGGGTGCGTTGCCCGCAATTGATCCGCCGCCCAGTCGGGCACCATGGCGCGGACGAAAGGCTGGAGGAACGTCTTGTAGAGCGACAGGTTGATGTCCGAGACCTTTGCGACGGTCGCAAAGCGGCGATCGTCCTCTGCGTCATTGCAACCGAGCTCACGGATATCGTCGAGCGTTCTTGCCTCGCATCGCATGATCCAATCGCCCTCGACCAGGTCTCCGCCGATGGTCTCGTCTGTCCTTGCTTCGAAGGTCGCTTCGTAGAGACCGGGCGGCAGCGCATCGATCAGGTCGATATTGCTGGAGAACTCGCCGTGCTCCTTGCGGGCAACGCTCGCGGACACGAAGATCCCGAGATGGCCGATCGTTTCATGTACCGTGTAGACGATCGTCTGCCCGTGCGAACGTATCTCGTTCACATCGTCGTAGAGGTCCAGCACCCAGCCGAGCGCCTGCGCGGGCGGCGTGATGTTGTCCCCTTTCGAGCAGAAGACGACGATCGGCGCGCGAATATTGCGTAGGTCGATCGCCTCGCCGTTCGATGTCTTTATGCGGCCCGCCGCCAGATTATTGCCGACGAAGAGCTCGTCCACGATGAATTGGATCTCTTCGGTATTCAGGCTGACGTGCCCGCCCCACCACTCTTCGAAGCCGAGATAGCGCGGCGCCTCGGTGTCGATCTTGGAGTAGAGGTTGTACTGCTTGGTCCAGAGCGTGTTGGCCGGGTTCTGGTTCTCGAAATTCTGCACCAGCCATACGCCGTCGAACTGCCCGTGTCCGAGGTCGCTGGTAAGCGCCGTCAGCCAGCTGCCGCCGAGCAACCCACCCGAGTAGCGCATCGGGTATTTGCCGCGTTCGCCGGCCCAATAGGACAGCGGCGCGCCGGCAATGATGACCGAGCCGAACAGTTCCGGGCGCATGGCGGCCAGCATCATGACGGCCCATCCGGCCTGGCAATTTCCAATCACACAGGGCTTGGCGTCCGCCTGAGGATGCAGGGAAATCACCTTTACAAGAAAAGCAGCCTCGGCCTGCGTGATGTCTTCGATCGTCTGCCCCGGCACTGGCTGTGGGAGGAAGCCGATGAAATAGCAAGGATGCCCAGCCTTGAGCGCGACACCGATCTCGCTGTCCGCCTTGAAGCCGCCGATGCCGGGCCCGTGTCCGGCTCTCGGATCGACGACAACGAACGGCCGGCGCGTGTCGTCAACCTCGATCCCCTTGGGCGGGACGATCCGAACCAGCGCGTAGTTGACGGGTCTCGGGAGGGAACGTCCATCAAGGACGATCTCCGGCGTGAAGCTCAGTACATGCGGCGCCGTCGCTTCGGCGTGAGCCCGATATTGGTTGCCGCGCTTTCGCATGACATCCCAGAACAGCACACTGCGCTGCGTGGCATCCATGGCATAGTCGAAAAAGAAGCTCGCAGGACCGAAGTGAGTGGCGAAATCAGCTGTCGGAAGATACGAAGGGTACCGCATGCCAAATCTCCTCGTTCACCCTCTCGGCGAGAGGTCAAAGACTTATGCTCGGAGTGTATTCGCGATCTGCGTCTGCTCTGTGAATAGTTAACCGCACCGTCATTCATGCGCTTTGTTCGCACATGCAGCATAAGTCCATTCGGTCCACGGCACCAACGTATTTTACGGTATCATACGGAATTCGACGCAGGTCGGGCGAGACCGCGATGGTGCGACGTGCAAAACGACCGCAGGGCGTCAGGAAGATTATTTGCTGCCCCAACGTCAGGTCACAAGCATTTTATAGGTTGGCAGCATGGCTACAGCGTCACCCAGCCTGAGGAACCGTCGCGCTCAATTACCTCTTGGGACCGGCGTCCGGTCAACGGTCGTGGTTAACCTCAGCGCCTGGGTTGGCTCGGTTGCAGATCCTGAAAGCCGATCTCAGGACATCCTCGAATGTTGGCAAAGGTGATATCGCGGCGCTCACCCCACTCGGTCAGCCCTCTCAGCGTCACGACGTTCTCGTCGCGATAGACCAGGTCAGTCCGACGGATACCTGCTCGTCGTGCCCTGTTTTGCGCTTGGCTGACGTTGCAGGTGCCTTCCGATGGCGACACTTGCCAGGTGCTTGTCCCTCTACCGTCGGATTGCCAGCCGCCTGACTGAGCTGAGGCCACCGATGGCGCTAAAGCGACGAGGATCATCAAGGTCTTGTGGAAGGCGGCTTTCATGATCCCTGCCCCGGTTGCACTGCGCTTGAGCACTCCGGGCCAAGATAGACGGACCTGCGCATAGCGCAATCACCAATGGGCGGACCCGCGCTCCATTTGCTCGCAAATGGAGGTGAAGTCGTGCGCCAGCGTTAATAACCGCCTAACGCTGGCGCCGATCGTCTGAGTTATCGAACCCGCAACTACCGCGCAAGCTCGCCCTCGGGACGACCGCGTCCAAGCTTGTCAGGGAGCGGCTGCCCTTTCGGCGTGAACTCGAGCGACCCTGAATTTATGCAGAAGCGCTCGCCTGTCGGAGGCGGGCCGTCGAGAAAGACGTGCCCCTGATGCGCGCCGCAGCGTGCGCAAACGATCTCTGTTCTGACCATGCCGTAGCTGGTATCGCGAATGCGCCTCAGGTGATCCTTGGCGGCAGGCGCAGTGAAGCTCGGCCAGCCTGTCCCGCTTTCGAACTTGGAAACGGCCTTGAACAGGGGAAGACCGCAGAGGCGGCAAGTATAGAGCCCCTCGCGTCGCTCGTGGAGGAAGACGCCACAAAACGGCGCCTCCTCGCCATGCTCCAAGAGCAGATGACGGTCGTCCTCACTGAGATCCGCCACAAGCTGCTGCATCTGTTCTTGTGTGGGAGGGGTGAGATCGAACTGCAATTCGATGACATCACGCATTCCTGTTTCTCCTTGGGTGCTCCGGCGGATTGCCGGAACGTCACATGAGTTTACCTCAGCAGGGCCGGCGCCGATGTAGCGCTGCGCCGGGCGCGTTCTTCATCCGTTCAGATGAGATTGAGCGCCACGTCGATATTGCCGCGCGTTGCCTTGGAGTACGGGCAGATCTCGTGCGCTGCGTGGATCAGTTCCTCTGCGACATCTCGGTCGATGCCCTGCAGGCTGACGTTGAGCCGCGCGCGCAGAAAATAGGAACCGCCGTCGGCGTTCAGATCGATTTCCGTGTCGATCTCGGGCTCGACGGGCAGCTTGATCTTTCTCTGGGCTGCAGCGAGCTCGATGGCGCCAATGAAACAGGCAGACCATGCGGCGCCAAAAAGGCGTTCGGCAGCCGGGTGCGGCTGCGACAGGCGAAGATCCAGCTCGCCATCGCTGCTGCGTGTGAAACCGTCGCGACCACCCTTGTTGTGGGTCTTGCCGGTAAAGAGGAGCTTCTCAGTCATGGTAAAATCCTTTCGGGTTAGCTTTTCATTCGCCTCCGCTTTAATCGGATGCGATCTAAATATGCTGTTCGAAAGGTGTCGTCAATACCATTGCGATTTAATCGGATGCGATTTATATAGAGAGAAGCGAAAAGCAACCGAGTAGGATCTCCCATGTCCGCATCCAAAACCGCCAAAACCCTGGAGACAGAGGCGCCCGTTTCCGGCGAGGCCGACAGCAAGAACAACAAGCTTTCGAACTTCCTATGCTTCGCGGTCTATTCCGCAAACCTGGCCTTCGGCCGCGCGTACAAGCCGATCCTGGACAAGCTGAACCTGACCTACACTCAATACATCGCGCTGGTTGCCCTCTCCGATAAAGACGACCAGACGGTCGGAACACTGGGCGAAAAGCTATTCCTGGAATCGAACACGCTGACCCCCATGCTCAAGAAACTTGAATCTCTGGGCTATATCCGCCGCAAACGCGATCCCGCTGATGAGCGGCAGGTACGATTGAGCCTGACGGCGGCTGGACGCGACCTTGTCGCTGCGGATCCCGGCGCGCCACTGGTCGATGCGACCGGCCTCGGAGAGGACTTCCCAGTCGTGCAGAAATCCGTGGTACGCCTGCGCAACAACCTCCTGAAGGCAACGCAGGACGGATCGGCAAAGGATTGATCTCTACTGCGCCTTTGAGCGTCGATGTATTCGGCGCTCAACCGCGCAGATGCAGATGCCACCAAGGAGAACTTCCATCCCGGCGATTGGCATGGCGCTTGGCAACTGCGCGCGTGAAATCGCCTGTATAGGGTGGAGAAAGACGGGTTGCCCCTTATCTGAGGAAGGAGATCCGAAACGGAGACCGAAAGGACCCGCGCAATGGCAAAGAACACGATCTGCCTGTGGTACGACAAAGATGGTGAGGCTGCGGCCCGGTTTTACGCCGAAACTTTTCCCGATAGCGCAGTGGACGCCGTCATTCGCGCACCTGGAGACTATCCAGACGGCAAGCAGGGAGATGTATTGGTTGTCGAATTCACGGTTGCGGGCATTCCGTGCATCGCCTTGAATGGCGGTCCAGTATTCAAGCAGACCGAAGCCTTCTCATTTCAGATCGCAACGGAGGATCAGGCGGAGACCGACCGCTATTGGAACGCCATTGTCGGCAATGGCGGTCAAGAGAGCGAGTGTGGCTGGTGCAAGGACAAGTGGGGTGTGTCCTGGCAGATCATACCGCGCATCCTGACCGACGCGCTTGCGGCAGGCGGTGATCAGGCAAAGCGTGCTTTTGATGCGATGATGACCATGAAGAAGATTGACGTTGCGGTGATCGAAGCCGCCCGGCGTGGTTGAGGTGCCAGCGCGGCGCGCCACATCCTCTCTCCGCCCGAGCGTCCATCTAGCGCGCAGCCACGGTTAGGGGCTGCAGTGGCAGTACGCCGGCAATTCTCCTGAATGGGACGCGCGTCGGGCAGCGTTTACCCTAGCGAACTGACACCATCGGAAGCTCATTTGCCTCCATCATCTCGGCCGCCTTGGCGTATCCGCCACCCATGCCGTCCAGAAAGTGCAGATGCGAATCTGGTTTGCCCGAAGGCACGAAGCAGGTCATGAGCGCGTGAGATTGGCGATGCAGTCCGAAGTTGACCTCACCCCGCGCCTTTGCTGCAACCAGGATGGCTTCGACCGCTTCAATCTGTTCGCGTGTGCAATCCAACGTTAGACGCAGGCCATCGTCATATTTGCGGAAGTCTGAGTTGGAGGCGACCGCCAGCCAGGTTTCGAGGTTGACCGACCTCGCCCTGTCCTTGGTGATGGCGGTATCCCGCGACAGGGGATGGGCTTGCCGCGTGCCGGCGTCGAGAACGGAAAGCACGCACTTCGCCAATGCCGCGAAGGCTTCGGGGCTCCCGCCCTCGGATGGCTCGACCAGCAGCGACAGGATCTCGCCCCTCTGGCTCGGAACCGGCTCCCAATCGCAGCTCAGGCCGGTCAGATCGGGCTCGGTTGTGTAGCTGCCTGGCTTCACCAGATATCGGCCGTTCTTGATTTGCCGCTCTGCCCACTTGAGACCGCCGCCGGCAAACATCGCGTAAGTCGCGTCTTCAGAGGCGGCGTAGCGCGCGACGCGCACGTCGCGTCCGCTGGCACGTATCTCGCCCACGGACAGGAGGCCGGCCCGGAGAGCAAGGTTGAGATTGGTCTTGGCAAAGGCGACAACCTGCCGCAACGCTGATGTCGCGGTCATGATCCCCTGCGGTGGCAGCGCGAATGCCGCACCGTCTCCGCGAAACACAAAGGGGAAATCAAAGTCGCCCCAGGCATTCCCAACCGCGGCAATCACCGATGCGCCGGCATAGTTGACGTCTTCATAGCGCCCGGACTTGATCGCGGACGTCGAACCGACGACGTCTGTTATGCCGACCAGCCAATCGTCGGGCAGCGCCTCATAGATAGACGGATCAAGCACTCGCGAAAACTCACTATAGGCCTGGGGCGCGTTTGGGTGTTGGCCGCCCATCGCGCGCTCATCGGCTTGCACGGCATCGACGGCTGGCTGCATGAACCTTTTCCCTTGCCTCATAGCAAAGTCCCTTTCTGTTGATTTGCTTCGTACACGAATAACTCGGATGCGCTTTAAGTACACGAACAGGATCGCGAGGTCAATACATTTGCGATTTAATCGGATGCGATGTATGCGTCGCGGAAAATTGCGAAGATCACTCGGCGCCAGTAGGACCGAGACAGTCGCCGCGGCCTTCTTCGAAAATACGGACCTGGGACATCCTGACCCGCAGCGGAAAGAGCATCATCCGAATTGGGGTCGGCTACGAACGGCGGATCACCATTCGAGCCCGGCATTCCCCGAAAGGTTCATAGCGGACATCCGCGAAACAGGTGACAGCTCCCAAAGTTCATGTGGATTACCGTATGTGATAAATTCCCTATTTCCATACTTCAGGTAGCATGTGCTTGGATGATTACATTTCCTAGTCATCAAGAGGTCACTGCAAAACTCACATCGTCTGTTTTGCGGTGACCTCGCCAAAATCCCAGCCAAAATCTCAGCGGACCGACGCTTAGAGACGCCTTCTCAGAGTTTGGCCGCAATGTCGCCCGCAACATAGAGCAAGCAGCGTCGACGGCGTAGGCGACGGGCGTATGACGCAACGAAGCCTTGCAACGCATCGCTCGCGTTCCCATCTTATGGCGGTCACCCGAAAAATTCGAACCTGACATGGTCGACGCATCGTGCGTCCCATCTCACTGCGTTTCCTCCGGTCTGCGTGATGGAAACAGAGGTCGCCATGTCGAGCGTGCCGCCAGTGCGGCAAAGGACTTCAATTGAACAAACCCATTACCGCCGCCGCCCCAGCGGCGAGTCCGCGCGAGCGCGATGACGCCGCTCGCCGCCCGGACAAGAACTGGAAACCTTACCCCTGCCTTCTCACCCGTCGTGAGCTGCAGGAGCTGATCGCCGAGCAGCTTGGCTGAGAGGCACTCAACCGCAACAACAAGGAGAAAAAGATGCAGGTCATTGTCAGAGACAACAACGTCGAACAGGCCATGCGCGCATTGAAAAAGAAGATGCAGCGCGAGGGTGTTTTCCGCGAAATGAAGGAACGCCGGGCTTACGAGAAGCCATCGGAGCGACGCGTGCGCGAACGAGCACAGGCGATCGCCAGACAACGCAAGGCCAACCGCAAGAAGTTGCAGCGCGAAGGTCTCCTGGCCTCGCCCAAGCGCCGCTCATCCGGCCGATAACTTTATAAGATGACCGCCGGGAGTCCTCGGCGGCATTCCACCCCAAGAAAGGGTCGATTATGGAAGAACTGCATAGCTTGACTGTTTCGGACGAACGACTCGAAGACTGCCGGGAGGTGATCGAGCCGGATCTTCAGGATCTAATCCGAACGACGATAGCATCCGGCTTTACCGCTGAAGAGGTTCTGATCGCAATCAGCGAACTTGTGGCGGAGGACTTCGCCGTATCGGCAAGACTACCAAGTGTCCACTGACTCGCGTCGAGTTGGCTGCCGAAACAGCCTCGCATCAATATGTTGTCGAGGCATCGTCGTGAGGGCGGGATAGGTGTTGAACGGCTCCCGCGAACACCTACATCCCGCTTATCGTTTGTTGGCAGAGAGGAGGTTCATCATGAACACGATCAGCCATGCAACCGAACCGAGGTGGGCCGCACCGGTGGCTATCCGGATTGGAACGCGCCCCTCTGAACATATTCATGGTCCGGCTGAAGCTGTTGACTATCTGGAGCACAGGTGGCCGCTCCAAAGCAGCATGCACGTTGAGGCGGCGAAGCGTCGGTGCGTGGAAGCCATGAACCACCTTGCACACCTGGAAGCCGCCAGAGATGCCTTTGTCGCAGCCGCGGTCGAGGCCAAGGTTTTGGCGTGACTTGCTCCGAGGCGAAGGCCGCTGATGATCATGGTCGTCTTCGCCGCCCAGTTGCGCAAAGTCCAACAGCTGCGCCCGACATCCGAACGCCCTGTGTCAAACCACGTTGGCCCGGGCGGGGAAGGCGCTGACGATTAGTGTGTCGTGACGGACTTTGGAGAACGCGTGCGACGGGGCTTGTCTCCGGGCGCAGCCGTTATCGCGATCGCAGCCGCCTTTGTCTTCTTCGCCGTCGGCTTGTCGGCAGCGGGTTTCGGCGCGGCGCGCGGCTTGGCGGATTTGGCCTTGGCCGTCGGCTTGGCTGCATTGTCTGCCTGCTGGCCGAATTCCTTGAACGCCTGTAGCCAGTGTTTCATATCCTGGCCGTGCGGGCGCCCCTCCTGCTCCCAGATTTCATAAGCACGACGACGGATTTTCTCTTCACGCTCGTTCATGATGGGACCCTGCTTTTGGTTGAAACCCAATCTTAATTGGAGCAAGCGGTCCAATAGGCAATGGAGGTACCAGCGGTCGATTGATCGAACGAAGCAGGCTTGGCAGCGAACTAAAAGCAACAATTGTCTTTTCCGAAATCCCTCTATCTACCCTCGCGCGAATTAAATCGAACAGGAAGGAAAGCGAGATGAAACGCACGTCGATTTTGCTGCTTCTGGCAGGGGCCACGATTGCCGGATGCACGCCCACCGAGCAAGGCGCGGGAATTGGTGCAGCCTCCGGCGCGGTCATCGGTGGCGTGGCGACCGGCAACGTGCGCGGTGCCGCCGTGGGCGCAGCGATCGGTGGTGCCACTGGCGCGGTCATTGGCAACGTCGCTGGGCGGCCTGGTCAGTGCTACTTCCGTGACCGTTACGGTCGGCGATACATCGCCAGCTGCCCACGTTGAGCGGGCGCTCGCGGCACGGGCTCGAGGATCAGCTCTCGCTGCGAAAGATCTCGACGGCCGCCGCGACAAGCTCGGCATTGTTCGCGGCGATCATCCCGCTGGGAAGGAGCTTTCCATCTTCCAGGCCGACGCGGGTGGAATAGCGTCGTTCCTTCGCCAGCCGGACAAACGGCCAGACGGTCGCGTCGAAGCCATGCATCAGGACGGGCCGCTGCACATTCCCACGCTGTAGCGTGCCGACGATCCCCTCCGCGACATCGAAAGCGCCCCGCAGGTCCTGTTCGTTGTCAAGTTCGATGAGGATGCGCAAAACGCGCTCATGGGCTTCAAGTCCGATGTACCGCTCCGCATCCGCGACTGACGCCAGCCCGACTTCAATCCCAACTCCCTGATCGCGGAGTAATGCCATGACGGCGGGGGCATCGTCCTCCGAGAGGTTCACCGACGCATAGTCGGGCAGGACACTCCAGCAACGAATGGCCTCAAGGGTGCGGTGCGCGTCGCCTTCAATCCAGGCACCGGTGGATACGCCGAGAAACGAACCCGGACAGGAGCCCCGAAGCGCAGCAATGGTCTCATCAACAGCGCCGAGACTTTCCTTTCCGTCAACGGCACGCGGATGAATGTGGAGTTCCGCGGCACCGGCAGCGACCACGGCGGCGGCATCCCGTGCGATTGCTTCAACAGTGACAGGCAATTGCGGATGATAGTCGATTGGCCGCGCGCCGTTGATACAGGCCTGAACGATCATGGGAAATTGAACCTCTTTCGTGTCTGCCTGGCGCAGTTGATACCTGCTGACGAGAAATGGCAACAAACGCGATCCGTCGTCGACGATCCGCATCTCCGTCGTGAGGAGACGTTGGCCACGTTCCGAAGACGCTACCTGTTGACGGTCTGGAGTGAGGACGCCCCATCATGAGGCCCTCGCCCCCTTAGCGCGGAATGTCCGTTCGTCATCATCATCGTAGGGCCGCTTCACATCGGACTCGGCTTGCGAAAAATCGCAGGTTATGTTACTGACTGTCCAGTCAGTCATAATTGGATGCAAGAGAATGGCAGAGAGAAAGCGGGAGAAACGAGACCCCGAGCAGCGCCGCGCCGAGATCCTCGCCGCCGCCTTCGCCTGCTTTGCGGAGCGCGGTTTCGCGGCGACCCGCATGGAGGACGTCGCGGCGCGGGCGGGCATCGCCAAGGGCACGGTGTACTTGCATTTTCCCGACAAGGAGCGGCTGTTCATCGATCTCGTCTCCGGCATCGCCTCGCCGATCCTCGGCGAGGTCGGCGGCATGGTTGAGAAGGATGCGATCCCGGCGCGGGCCGCCGTTGCGATGTTCTATTCCATCTTCAAACGCGAGGTTTTGGAGACAGAGCGCCGGCACCTTCTGCGGTTGATCCTCGCGGAAGGACCAATGTTCCCTGTCGTGACCGAATTCTATTACCGCGAGATCATCACCAAGGGTCTAGCGATCCTGCGGATCGTGCTTGCCCGCGCCGCCGCACGCGGTGAACTGCGCAATCCCGCCGTCGCTGACGTTCCGCAACTGGTTATGGCGCCTGCTTTGATGTCGATCGTCTGGGCGACGCTCTTCGAAGGCTACGAGCACCTCCACGCGCAGAAGCTATTCGACACATTCCTCGACACGCTCTTCGTGCCCCAAGGAGGCGCGATATGAAACGAATCCTTATCGTCGCTCTCGTGGCCGCCGCGGCACTTGCCGCTCTGCCCCTCCTGTTTTCTGACAGGTCTCAACGTGCCTACCAGGGGTGGGTCGAGGCCGACACACTTTTCATCGGCGCCGACACCAGCGGGCGGCTGGTCAAGCTCGACGTCGTCGAAGGCCAGGCGACTGCGCCCGGTTCGCCGCTCTTCAGCCTGGATTCGCGGAGCGAGGAGGCAGCCGTCGGCTCCGCACGCGCTTCGCTGGCGCGCCTGCAGGCAGAACTGGAACTCGCCGAGGCCGCGCAAAAGCGACCGGAAGAGATCGATGTACTGCGCGCGAGCGAACGTGAGGCGACCGCCCGGCTGGAGCTTGCCGCACAGGAGCTGGACCGCACCCGGGTGCTGGTCCAGCGCGGCACCGCGACAAAGGCGGACCTCGATACGGCGACGGCCACCGAAGCCGCCAACCGTGCCGTCCTCGATAATGTCCGCGGCCAGATCACGCTCGCCAACCTGCCTGCCCGCATCGAAACGCTGCGCCAGTCGAGGGAAGCAGTCGCGGTCGCAAAGGCCGATCTCGCCGCTGCGGAAGCCGCGCTCTCCCGTCGCTTCGTCTCGGCGCCGGCAACAGGCAGTATCGAGACCATCTACTATCGCGCGGGTGAGGTCGTCCCTGCCGGCCGGCCGATCGTGGCGCTCCTGCCGCCGGAGAACATCCGTGTCCGCTTCTTCGTACCCGAAACAGAGCTTGCGCTTTTCTCGCTGGGCCAGCCGATCCGCGTTGCCTGCAGCGCGTGCCAGCCGACCGACGCGACGATCAGCTTCATCTCAAAGAACGCCGAATACACGCCGCCGGTAATCTACAGCCTCGAAGAGCGTGCCAAACTCGTCTACCGCGTCGAGGCGATCCCGACCGATCCCACGGCGCTGCGTCCTGGCCAGCCGGTGGATGTCACCGCGGGAGCGCGACCATGAGCGACACAGCCATCGCCGTCGATGCTCCGGAGACCGTCATCGACGTCCATCACCTCACCAAGAGTTTCGGCAGCCGAAAGGTGGTCGATGACGTGTCGATGACGGTCAAGAAGGGCCGCATCCACGGCTTTCTTGGCCCCAACGGTTCCGGCAAGACCACGACAATCCGTATCCTCTGTGGTCTGCTGACGCCAGACAGCGGCAATGGCACATGTCTTGGCTTCGACATCCTGACCGAGAGCGATCGTATTCGCCGCCGTGTCGGCTACATGACTCAGAAGTTTTCGCTTTATCAGGATCTGTCGATCCGGGAAAACCTCGAGTTCGTCGCCCGCGTCTACGGTCTGGCCGATGCCCGCGGCAAGGCAAGCGCCGCCATAGACCGCCTTGGCCTGAAGGGCCGCGAACAGCAGCTTGCGGGGGAGCTCTCGGGCGGCTGGAAACAGCGTCTTGCGCTCGGCGCCTGCATCCTGCCCGAACCGGCGCTACTCCTCCTCGATGAGCCGACCGCCGGTGTCGACCCCAAAGCCCGCCGCGACTTCTGGAACGAGATCCACGCCCTCGCCGCTGACGGCCTCTCTGTCCTGGTCTCCACCCACTACATGGACGAGGCCGAGCGCTGCCACGAGATCGCCTATATCGCCTACGGCAAACTGCTGGCGCAGGGAACGGTGGACGAGGTGATTGCCGGCACCGGCCTCGTGACATGGACCGTCTCCGGGCCCGAGGTGCATCGTCTCCAGTCCGAACTTGAGAATGTGCCGGGCATCGACATGATGGCACCGTTTGGGACCAGCCTGCATGTTGCCGGCCGCGATCCGAAGGCGCTCGAAAAGGCAATCGCGCCTTATCGCGAACGGCCCGACCTCAAGTGGCAAAAGGGTGAAGCGACGTTGGAAGATGCCTTCATCGACCTGATGCGTCGCGCGGAGGATAATTTCCAATGACGACGCGACCGGCAAACCGCAACGGCATCTCATTCGGGCGCTTCTGGGCGATGACCATCAAGGAATTCATCCAGATGACCCGCGACCGCATAACGTTGGCGACGATGGTCGCCTTGCCGATCATGCAGTTGTTCTTGTTCGGCTTTGCGATCAACACGACGCCACACAATCTGCCGACAGCTGTGTTGATGCGCGAGAACACGGATGTCGGCCGATCTATTTTGGCCGCCCTCGAGAACACCGATTTCTTCCAGATCCGCTCTGTCGTTACCCGAGCCGAAGACATGGATTCGCTTCTGGAATCCGGCAGGGCTTTGTTCGTCGTGGAAATTCCGGAAGGGTTCGAACGCTCGCTTCGGCGCGGCGACACGCCCTCGCTACTGGTCGCGGCCGATGCCACCGATCCGGTCGCATCGAGCTCGGCGCTGGGTGCGCTATCAGGCATCGTGACGTCGGCGCTCGCCAATGACCGCCAGGTCGAGTTCTCCGAGCCGACCAGGCCCGCATTCTCGATCGTCCAGCACCGGCGCTACAATCCGGCCGGTTCGTCGACTTTGAATATCGTGCCCGGCTTGCTCGGCACGATCCTGACGATGACGCTGCTGATCTTCACGGCTCTTTCGGTCACCCGGGAATTGGAACGCGGCACCATGGAAAACCTGCTTTCCATGCCGATCAAGCCGCTGGAAATCATGCTGGGCAAGATCGCGCCCTATGTGCTGATCGGCCTCATCCAGTCGCTGCTCATTATCACGGCCGGCCTGTTTGTGTTCGGCGTTCCAATCCTCGGCAGCCCGGCTTCGCTCGCGGCCGCAACCGCGCTCTTCGTCATCACCAATCTGTCGATCGGTTACACCTTCTCGACGATCGCGGCCAATCAGCTGCAGGCGATGCAGATGGCGATGATGTTCTTCCTGCCGAATATCCTGCTGTCTGGGTTCATGTTTCCGTTCGCCGGCATGCCGCAATGGGCGCAATGGATCGGTGAGGCACTACCGCTGACCCACTATATCCGGATCGTCAGGGCAATCATGCTGAAGGGCGCCAGCATCCAGACCCTTGCCTACGACACCACTGCCCTGGCCTGCCTGATGGCGGTCGCCATGTTCATCGCCGTCCGCCGCTTCCGCAGGACATTGGACTAGTCATAGGCCGAACTCGCGGTTTCCCGTGCCGACCGCGCACATGCGCGAGCACGGTCTGACTATTTTGGCCGGCGGACGGCCCGGATCTTGCCGCTGTTTCCACCGCCGCAAAACAGCCGGTCCGCGCCATCGGACTCAAGTCCCGATATGCCGATACCAGCCGGCATCTCGACCCGTTCCAGGACCTGCCCGGTCTCTGGTTCAATGTGCCTGATATCGCTTTCGTCGCCCTCCCAGGTGGCATGCCAGAGCTCATCGCCGATCCAGGTCACCCCGGTAACAAAACGGTTGGACTCGATACTGCGAAGGACAGCGCCGGTTTCGGGATCAATCTGATGGATCTTCCGGCCGCGATACTCTCCGACCCAAAGCGTTCCTTCCGCCCAGGCGAGCCCGGAATCACCGCCATTGCCGGGGGCCGGAATCGTCGAGAGTATCTCGCCGGTCTTCGGGTCGATCTTCTGGATCCTGTCCTCGGCAATCTGGAAAAGATAGCGCCCATCGAAAGCCGTTCCGGCGTGTGCCGCAACGGCGATCGTATTCACGACCTCACCGACATCGGGATCGAGGGCATTCAGCCTGTCGCCGGACGCGAACCAGACATTCCGACCGTCAAAGCTCACGCCGCCCACCTGCTTCACATCTGGAAAGGGGCCATATTCACGAAGGATTTCAGCTTGGGAGTGTTTCATGGGCTTATCCTAGTCGTTGGGCAGTGGACCTGGGAGTAACAAAGTTGACGGGAATCCCGGTAGTGACGGGATAGTCCAGCGGCGTGCTGGTCCTCGTCCGAAAAACTGCACCTTGCCCGTTTCAGCGAGGGCATCAAGCGCGCGTTGCACGGTGCGCGCGCTCGCACCAATCGCGATTGCCAGCGCCGAACTCGACCAGGCCTCCCCATCGGCCAGAAAAGCAAGGATCTCACCATGCTGCTCCTCGACCGGTGGAGCCAGGATGACCACCTGGTCGGCACGCCGCGGCGCGAGCACAAAGCCGTCCTTGGTTGCCTTGATATCCGCTATGCGGTGAAGCTCGCCGCGCAGCCGCCCGATTTCGACGCGCAACCTGGCGCGATGCGATTCATCGGCATCCTTCGCCCTGAATGCACGGGCAACGAGCACGTTGCGCGATACATCCGCCGGCCAACTCTCCGCCAGTGCACGGGCGAGCGCGAACAAGACCGGGCGCGTTGTCAGCGACACGGACGCGTCGCCCTCCCGCACGACGTAGCGGCACGCGTCGACGACAAGCGTGCCGGACGACAGGACTGTCTCGACTTCTTGCAGCAGCAGCAACCGCTCCTCGCCGCGGCTGGTCAGTCGCGCCGCCGGCGCCTTCAGAACCTCGGAGACCCCTTCGACCTCCGCACGAAGCGCGGGGATTCCCGCCTCCCTCGCCGCATTTTCCGCCCGGAGCAGTGCCGCGCGCGCAACGCCCGTCTGGAGCCGGCGGATTGCAATCCCCGCGACGACAAGCTCGTTCGCCGTTCGCAAGGGCGGCGGGAGCGGTGTTGGATCGACCCCGGCGAGCAGCCGTTCGGCTTCGTCGAGATGGCCGATGAGCAGCGACCGCCTGGCTTCGAGATGTCGCGCATGTGCGGCGTTCAAGCGGTCATCATGCGCTTCGAGCACTTCCCGCGCGGAGCTGAGTGTCTTGGCAGGCCAGGTTAGATCGCGCGAGACCAGAGCGATTTCAGCCTCGGCGACGAGACAGCGCGCCCGTGCGACCGGCTCCCTTGGCCCAAACGCACGGGCAGCCGTCTTCAGCAGGACCTTTGCCCTCGCGAGATCCCCAAGCTGGGCCATCGCGATGCCGCGAAGGGCGAGCGCGGGCGCGTCATTCCGCAGCGCCACCCTCTTCAGCGCACCGAGAAGATCGCCTGTCGCAAGCAGCCTCGCCGCGGCGATGATCATCGAGTCCATCGAAATCCCGTCAAACTTGTAACTCCCACCCTCGCCCACTCCGGTCCTAGTCTGCTCACGATCACCAAGCAGCCGCAAGGAGCGGCATGCTACGTCAACAGGCACCAAGAGGAGAAGTATGATGACGATGCACATGACAGGCACACGCGAAGAATGGCTTGCGGCGCGGCTCGACCTGCTCGCAGAAGAGAAGGAACTGACCCGTCGCAGCGACATGCTGGCACAACGCCGTCAGGAACTGCCGTGGGTACGGATCGACAAGGACTACAGGTTCGAGACCGACAGCGGCAGCGCTTCGCTGGCCGACCTTTTCAAGGGCCGCTCGCAACTGCTCATCTACCACTTCATGTTCGGTCCTGACTATACAGCCGGATGCCCCTCTTGCTCCTCGATCGCGGACGGCTTCAACGGCGTTGTCGTTCACCTCGAGAACCATGACGTCGCCTTCACCGCCGTTTCCCGCGCGCTGCTTCCCAAACTGCAGGCCTTCAAAGAGCGGATGGGATGGACCTTCGACTGGGCCTCTTCCTTCGGTAGCGATTTCAACCTCGACTTCAGCGTCTTGTTTAGCCAGCAGCAACAGCGCGAAGGCGGGATAGAATATAACTACCGGCGTGAACCGCCGGCACCGGGGCCGCAGGAGAGCGAAACCGTACAGGAATGGAAGTTGCGCGGCAGCGAGACCCCGGTCGGCCAGATCGCCGCGATGACAGGAACCGACATCGCCACCTATACGCGCGACAGGCCGGGCCTCAGCGCCTTCGTGCTCGAGGACGGCGTGGTCTACCACACCTACTCCAGCTATGCCCGCGGCCTGGACGGTATTTGGGGCGTGTATCAATGGCTCGACCGCGCGCCCTTCGGCCGCAATGAGCAAGGTATATGGTGGCGGCATCATGACGAATACGGCCGAAGGTAGAGCCGATGCTTTCCTCCGACCAGACAAGGCGCAGCGCATCGGTCGAGAAGCCGGCCGACAATGCAACAAACATCGCCGACTGGCTGTGTCTTGCGGCAGCGCCCACCTTCGCCATCATGGCGGTTGTCACCATGGCAAGCGGCGGAGCAGAGACAATCTGCTCCGCAATGCAGGACGTCTTTCCCATGGATGGCATGGCCATGATGTACCTGCTGATGTGCGCTTTCCACCTGCCGCCGTGGCTGCGTCTGATCTCCGGGCGCACGGTCAAGTCTGAACAGTCCTGACTTGCATTGCTCCCTGCCCGCTCCACTTAAGGCCCGAGCAAATCCACCTAACAGGCAATCGGGAGAAGATCAGTGCCAGACAATTCCACGATCTCAGCGGCTGCATCGGGCCAATTTTCGATCGGTAGCATCGCGATCAACCGTCTCGGCTTCGGCGCCATGCGCATTACCGGACCCGGCATATGGGGACCGCCTGCGGACAAGGCCGGAGCACTGGCAACCCTGGGTCGCCTGCCCGAGATCGCGGTCAATTTCATAGACACGGCAGATTCCTACGGCCCCGACGTTTCGGAAGAACTCATCAGCGAAGCGCTGCATCCTTACAAGGGGCTGCTGATCGCGACCAAGGCAGGGCTGACCCGCGAAGGACCGGATCTCTGGACGCCAAACGGACGGCCGGACTATCTTCTCGAGCGCGCGAAAGGCAGCCTCAAGAAACTCCGTGTCGACCGGATCGATCTGTGGCAATTGCATCGCATAGACCCGAAGGTTCCTCGCGACGAGCAATTCGGCGCGGTCAAGATGCTCCTGGATCAGGACATCATTGCCCATGCCGGCCTAAGCGAAGTTTCGGTTGAAGACATAAAGGCCGCCCGAAAGGTCTTTCCCGTCGCGACGGTCCAGAACCGCTACAACCTCGTCGATCGCGCCAGCGAGGACGTGCTTGACTACTGCGAGCGCGAGGGCATTGGCTTCATACCGTGGTACCCGCTGGCCGCAGGCGAGCTTGCCCGTCCAGGGTCCATCCTCGACAGATTGGCCAAGAGGTACGACGCGACGCCAAGCCAGATTGCTCTGGCGTGGGTGCTCAAACGCAGCCCTGTGATGTTGCCGATACCGGGAACCTCCAAGGTAAAGCATCTTGAGGAAAACGTAGAGGCGGCAAGCATCGCTCTCGATGAAGCGGATTTTATAGCGCTGGACACAGCGGCTCGCCAATCCGGCTCCTAGCGCCGACCTGGCCTAGTAGCATGTCCAACCGACGCACGAGGTGATTCCTCACCTGCCTCTTATAGTCGGACGGGGTACCGCAACGAGCAGCGATCGCTTTTCTTGTGAAAGATCGCTGCGGTTGCATTCCCGCTCAGGTTTTTGTCATCAGGACGTTTTATCCCGATGCCACCGCTCTATATCGTGAAAGAGTTGCCTCCACCTAGGACTGTGCAACCGAGCGGAGAGGCTAATTGGCAACAGAAACAGAACTGAAACTTGAACTGAGCGCCGACGCGGTGGACACATTGCTGGGATCCGGCTTGCTGGGAAGCCCAATCTCTGTCGATCCCTTGACCTCCATTTATTTCGACACGCCCGACCGCCAGGCATGGGAGGGCGGCTATTCTCTGCGAATCCGTACGGTTGGCGAAGCGCACGTCCAAACGGTCAAGGCTGCGGGACCGAACAGGGCCATCTTTGCGCGCTCCGAGTGGGAAACGCCGCTCACGGGCAACACACCTGTGATCGATTACACGACCCCGCTGAGGTCCGAACTCGATATCGAGGACGGCACTCTCGTCCGGCAGTTTTCCACCCTGGTAAAGCGACATCGTTGGAACGTCGATCAGGACGGGAGCCAGATTGAAGTTGCCCTTGACATGGGCTCGATCGTTGCCGGCGACCGCGAGATGCAGATCCGGGAATTGGAGCTGGAACTGAAGGACGGCAAGCCATATACGCTGTTCACCCTTGCCCGCAGAATCGAGGCGCTTGTCCCGATCCGTTTCGGTGTCGCTTCGAAAGCGGAGAGAGGATACCGCCTGCTCCGCGAGCAACAAACGGCATACAAGGCGGAACCCGTGCATCTCGACCGCGACCTGCGGGTCTCGGCCTCGTTCCAGGTCATTGCTGAAGCATGTTTCCGGCAGTTCCGGCTGAACGAATCGATCGTCATAAATCGCCCGAACCCATCGGCACTTCATCAGGCCCGCGTGGCACTCAGGCGGCTGCGATCTGCCTTCTCGCTCTACAAGGTGATCCTGGTCGACGCCGAATCTCAGCGGTTGAAGGAAGAGTTGAAGTGGCTGGCGGGCGTTCTCGGAGAGGCACGCAACATCGATGTACTGATTGCCAGGGTTGGAAACAGCGACGTAAAAAGTCGTTTGCTCGAAGCACGCGACAGCGCCTATGAGCAGGTGCTGAACGCGCTTTTCAGCTCGCGTGCCAAAGCCTTTATGCTGGACCTTAACGAGTGGCTGCATTGCGGAGAGTATCTCGCGCTGGTGGAAACGGCAGAGATTCGGAACGGACCGGTGGTCGATTTCGCAATCGACATCCTTGACCGTCAACGCAAGAAACTGAAAAAACGCGGCAGGTCTCTGGTCGAAGCCGACGATGAGCATCGGCACGAAACCCGCAAGGCGGCAAAGAAGTTTAGATATGCGAGCGAATTCCTCAGGTCCCTGTTCTCCAGCAAGCAGGCCGAGCGACGGTACGAAAAGTTCATCCAAACGATGGAGAAATTGCAGGACGAACTCGGTCTCCTGAACGACATGGTAACCGCGCCGACTGTCATTCACAATTTGGAGCTGGAATCACATCCCGACGTCGAATCCCTGATGGTCGCTGGCAACAGCGAAAAACTGATCACCGCCGCTCAATCGTCGTTGGACGAACTGATGGAGCGAAAAAGGTTCTGGCGGGGATGAAGCAGCCGCTCCGCGCTGCCGGGATGCTCTCCCACGCCGCGTGCCGAGATCGCCTGGCGCCGAGCGTACTCTTCTCATGTGAGATATCAGGAACAGAATATAAGCACTTTGCGGACGGCGAGACTTAGTGCAATCTGCGATATCAGTTCAGGTCGATGAATCGGGGCTATTGTGACCTGAACGCGAGAGGGGACAGGTTCATCATGAATAGCAGGTTTTCACTGATCGCATGCGCCGCTGCCGCAATGGCGTTCGTCACACCCACGCATGCAGCAGATCTCTTGCCCGCCACGGCGCCACAACCTCAGGCCGTGCAACCGAATGGCTGGACGTTTTCCTTCGCACCCTACTTCTGGGTTGCGGGCCTCGACGGCAAGACTCAGGTGTTCGGCCTCCCGACCGTCGACATCAATCAGAATTTCAGCGACATCCTGAAGGATCTGGACTTTGCCTTCATGGCAGCCGGTGACGCCCGCTATGACCGGTTCAGCGTCTTCACTGACATAATCTATGCTCGCATAACGACGGATGCGGCAACACCGCGGGGCGTCGTCGCTGACGAGGTCGATGTCAAGTCAGTCACATTCAGCGCACTGTTGGGCGTCGGATACACCGTCTACGAAGATCCGAAGGCTCGCTTGGATGTGGTTGCCGGTGCCAGATACTGGCATGCCGAAACAACGATAGGGCTAAGCGGTGGCCTCATCGGCAACGTGTCGCGGACCGATAGCGCCAATTGGGTGGACGGGGTCGCGGGCATCAAAGGCAACTACTCGCTGACCGACACGGTCTATCTCACCGGCTGGGGCATGATCGGCGGCGGAGGTGCCGACCTGGACTGGGACGTGCTGGCGGGCATTGGCTATAAGTTCAACGACACCGTCTCGGCGGTTGCCGGTTACCGCGCCCTCGGCGTCAACTACAGCAACGATGGCTTCACCTACGACGTGATCGAGCACGGCCCGATTTTCGGAGCGATCATCCGCTTCTGATCGCCGTTTCCTGATACACCGCCCCGGAGGCCTTTCACCCCGGGGCAGTGCCCGCCGGCATCAAACCGAACGGGATAGTCCGCCGTCAACGCGAATATTCTGCCCCGTCATGTAGGCTGCACCGGTCGATGCAAGGAACGCAACCGTCGCGGCGATTTCCTCGCTCGTGCCATAACGCTTCATCGGAACGCTGTCGCGGCGCTCCTCCGTCGCCGGCAGGCTGTCAATCCAGCCCGGAAGAACATTGTTCATGCGGATATTGTCGGCGGCATAGGTGTCGGCGAATATCTTGGTGAAGGACGCCAGCCCGGCGCGGAACACGGCCGACGTCGGGAACATCGGGCTCGGCTCAAACGCCCATGCGGTCGAAATATTGATGATCGCGCCGGCCTTCTGCTTCTGCATGTGCGGCGTCACCAGCCGTGTCGGACGGATGACGTTCAGAAGGTAGACCTCCATGCCCCGGTGCCAGTCCTCGTCCGATATGTCGAGGATGGGCGCGCGCGGACCGTGGCCGGCGCTGTTCACGAGCACGTCGATGCGTCCCCAAGTGGAGATCGCGAGATCAACGAGCTTGCGGAGATCGTCATTTGATTGGTTGGAGCCGGTGACGCCGACGCCCCCCAGCGCCTTTGCAAGCTCTTCGCCCTTCCCCGACGATGATAGGATCGCCACCTTGAACCCATCGGCTGCAAGACGCTTCGCCGCGGCGGCGCCCATTCCGCTGCCGCCGGCCGTGATCACCGCTACCTTTTCTACTGACATCGTACTCTCCTGCCTTAAAGAGGACCCGCATGCAATTGCGGTCTACAGTTGCCTGCAAAGCGTGATATCACTCGTGCGGCATCGGTGCGAGCCAGTTTCGTTCTCAGAAAGCAGTAGAAAATCTATTGAATGGCAGAAGGTATCAGACGTCTTCCCTCGCTTAATGGCCTTCGCGTGTTCGAGGTCGTCACACGGCACCTGAACTTTCGCCTGGCAGCCGAGGAAATCGGGGTCACCCAGGGCGCTGTCGCCCAACAGATACGGGGCTTGGAAGCAGAGTTGGGCCTGAAGCTGTTCGACAGGCTTCCGCGAACGCTGGCGTTGACGGAGGCTGGCCAGAGCTATGTGACCAACATCCGCCGTGCTTTCGAGCTGATCTCGGAGGCAACCGAGACATTGAAACCGGAACCGCTTCACCTGACAATCAGCGTGACGCCGACATTCGCCTCGAAATGGCTGATCCCTCGCCTGCCGGATTTTACCGCGGCTCACCCCAACATTGATCTGCGCATCTTGGCGAGTGATCGCATTGCCAATTTCCAAACCGATGCGGTGGATCTCGCCGTCCGTCATGGCCGGCCACCCTTCGGACCGAACTTGAATGCGGAGCTGCTGTTCGATCACGTGATTATTGCTGTCGGCAGCCCGCTACTGGTGGAGAAGCTCGGCTTCCCCGACCAAGAGGACAATTTCTCGCGCTACCCGCGCCTTCACGATGGCCACGATCTCTGGCCGCAGTTTCTGGAATTGGCGTTTCCGAACGGAGCGCCGATGACCGCCAAGAATATTCGGTTTAATCAGACCTCCCTGGCGATTGAGGCCGCGATTGCTGGCCAGGGCCTTGCTCTGACGAGCACGTTTTTTGTGGACGAGGACATTGCGTCGGGCCGCCTTCTCCGTGTGTTGCCAACCGAACTTACCGCTGGGTCGGATTTCTACGTCATCTCGCCACGAAAGCCCCGTCATGCGGCATCCGTAGCTGCCGTAAAAAGCTGGCTCGCGGACGCTACGCGCCAGAGCCGATAGGCCAGACGACGATCAACCGGCACCCGCCGGGCCGTGAATCCGCATTCAACGGACTAGAAGGCCACCCGGCGGGTCGGGATGGCCGGGCAGCATCGTTGAACGCCGACTTGGGGCAGGCGCGCAGTCGGTGGAACTCACAAGCAATGCGCCGGAATGAACGGAACTGGCTGGCACTGCGCCCATTTCTATAGTAGTTCCTCAGGTAGCTGTCAGAATTGCACGCTACGATGCGGGAGAACTATCATCGGAAAGTCTAGATGACGCGAAAGAACATAGGCGTGATGCAATTGGCCCTCGCGGCCTTGCTGTTGGCGGGATGCACCAAGGTAGAACCCTTGGAAACCACCGCGATCCCGCAGTCGAGTCCGACGCCTGCGAAGACGGATCAGGCGGTCATCGCAGATACGGTCAGTCGCGGCGCGGTCGGAGTGAACCCCCTTGCCTGGGCGAATCCGTCGACGGGAAGTGTGGGGGTGATCGAAGAAATTGGCGTTGATCCTGAAAGTTCATGCCGCGCCTTTGTAACGACCCAGCGGACGCTGGAGGGAGAAACCCGATTCAAGGGTCTCGCCTGTCCGTCTGGCGACTCGGATTGGAAGCTCGGACCCGCGCGATAGCCGGAATGCCACGCGTCCTCGTGTGGCCAAATCAAGCGCCGCCCGCTAGCCGAACAGACCCAACCTTGTTCTTGTGAGCCATTGCCGGCGGTCGACGACACGCCGGGATCTCTGCCTCGAACACCTAGCGGACGCAGTCCCTACGGACTGATGACCGGCTTACTCGTGGATTTGATCTGAGATCTCACCGCGAGGCCTGATCGTGCTTAGCGTGGTTGCACGGTCAACTGCCTTGCCTGCGGGCGCTTGACCAAATCCGCCTGGATTGGTGATCTCCTCTTGTGCCTGGGTGGAGCTCGACTGTCCGAGCGACGGACCGGCCTGGTCGGGAAGCGATTGTGCGCCGCAAGGCGCAAACAGCCGGACCAACAGCAATGCGGATTAAGGCAAGAGAATACGCATCTCCATCATTGGATTGTTGGAGAACCGTTCGAAACGCTTGATGTTCCGCGCGTGCACCCGTCCAATTCGGCAAGCGCCACAAATTGCATGGGCCCGCCAGAATGCCTGACGGGCCCGAGACGCAATACAAGCGGCCGCATCTGGCCGACCCCATAAAACCACAACCGCGCATTGACTGCACGTACCTCATTGGCGGTAAAGCGGCCTACCTTTCGGTGATTTTCTGGTGCGAGCGCTTCAGCACCGTCACGTCGTCATAGACGCTCTACGACTTCGCACTTGGCGTGCTGACGGGCGTGGCTCATTGGCGGCGGTGCCGTCCTGCATCGAGGAACCGGCGTCACAACGGCTGATGCTGAATTTCTATATCAACCGTGCAGGTCAGCAACTCTCCAAGGCACAGCGAACAAAGCTGGAGAAGGCGAAGGACGAGCTTCGCAAGGATTTCGGGCGGAAGCCCAAGGGATGAGAAAGCAGAAAGCTGCTCAACCGGCGACCGAGACCTTCACCACAGCCGAGCGCGGTGACAACGAGGACGGATGCATGGACGCGGCTTACCGCCGCGTCCACCAATATGTTATCGATCAGGCCAGATCGAAACGATCGGCGTTCATCACCTTGTTCCAGGCTGCGACGAAGTCCTTGACGAACTTCTTCTTCGCATCGGACTGGCCGTAGACTTCCGCAAAGGCGCGGAGCTGCGAGTGCGAACCGAAGATCAGGTCGACGCGGGTGCCGGTCCACTTAAGTTCGTTCGTCTTGCGGTCGCGTCCCTCGTAAACGCCTTCCTTACCCGCAACCGGGGACCACTGGGTGCCCATGTCGAGGAGATTGACGAAGAAGTCGTTCGTCAGCGCCTCGGGACGAGACGTGAAGACGCCATGCTCGGGCTGACCAGCCTTCAGCACGCGCAGTCCGCCGACGAGAACGGTCATTTCCGGCGCGGTCAGCCTCAGCAGCTGGGCGCGATCGACAAGGGCCTCTTCCGGCTTCATGAACTGCCGGCCGCCGACATAGTTGCGGAAACCGTCAGCACGCGGCTTCAGCGCGGCGAAGGACGCCACGTCGGTCTGTTCCTGCGAGGCATCCATGCGACCAGGCGTGAACGGCACGGTGACGTCATGACCGCCAGCCTTTGCCGCCTTCTCGACACCGGCAGCGCCTGCGAGAACGATCAGGTCGGCGAGCGAGATCTTCTTGCCACCGGTCTGGGCGGCATTGAAGTCCTTCTGAATAGCTTCGAGGACACCGAGCACCTTGGCGAGCTGCGCCGGCTGGTTCGCTTCCCAGTCCTTCTGAGGCGCAAGCCGGATGCGCGCACCGTTGGCGCCGCCGCGCTTGTCGGAGCCGCGGAAGCTCGAGGCAGAAGCCCAGGCGGTCGAGACGAGCTCCTGCACGGACAAGCCGGTCAAAAGAACCTTCTCCTTCAGCGCGGCGATGTCAGCATCGTCGACAAGCTTGTGGTCGACGGCCGGAATGACATCCTGCCAGATGAGGTCTTCCGCCGGGACTTCCGGACCGAGGTAACGGACCTTCGGACCCATGTCGCGGTGGGTCAACTTGAACCAGGCGCGCGCGAAGGCATCCGCGAACTGATCAGGATTTTCGAGGAAGCGGCGCGAGATCTTCTCGTATACAGGATCGAAGCGCAGCGACAGGTCCGTGGTCAGCATGGTGGGAAGCTGCTTTTTCGACGCATCAAAAGCATCAGGAATGGAAGCTTCGGCATTCTTGGCCTTCCACTGCTTCGCACCGGCCGGGCTCTGCGTCAGCTCCCACTCGAAGCCGAACAGATTCTCGAAGAAGTAATTGCTCCACTGCGTCGGCGTCTGCGTCCAGGTCACTTCAGGACCGCCGGTGATGGCGTCCTTGCCGACACCGGTACCGAAGGTGCTCTTCCAGCCGAGGCCCTGCTCCTCGATCGCACCGCCTTCCGGCTCCGCACCGATCAACGAAGGATCGCCGGCACCATGCGTCTTGCCGAAGGTGTGACCGCCGGCGATCAGCGCCACCGTCTCTTCGTCGTTCATGGCCATACGGGCGAAGGTTTCGCGGATGTCGTGGGCAGCCGCGACCGGATCGGGGTTGCCGTTCGGGCCTTCGGGATTGACGTAGATGAGGCCCATCTGCACGGCGCCAAGCGGTTCAGAGAGTTCACGCTCGCCGCTGTAGCGCTCATCGCCCAGCCAGGTTCCCTCAGGACCCCAGAAGAGTTCCTCGGGTTCCCATACGTCCGCGCGGCCGCCGGCGAAACCGAAAGTCTTGAAGCCCATGGATTCCAGTGCAACGTTGCCCGTCAGGATCAACAGGTCGGCCCAGGAGATCTTGTTGCCGTATTTCTGCTTGATCGGCCACAGCAGGCGGCGGGCCTTATCGAGGTTGGCATTGTCAGGCCAGCTGTTCAGTGGCGCGAAACGCTGCTGACCGGCACCGGCACCGCCGCGGCCATCAGTGATGCGGTAGGTGCCTGCGCTATGCCATGCCATGCGGATGAACAGGCCGCCGTAGTGACCGAAGTCGGCCGGCCACCAGTCCTGCGAATCGGTCATCAGCGCATGAAGGTCCTTCTTCACCTCATCGAGGTCGAGCGTCTTGAATTCCTCGGCATAGTTGAACGCCGTCCCCATCGGATCGGACAGGTCGGAATGCTGGTGAAGGATCTGAACGTCCAGCCGGTCCGGCCACCAGTCGCGGTTGGATCGACCACGGGGCGTATTGCCATGCGCAACAGGACATTTGCCCGCGCTGTCGGTTTTCTGGTCCATAACGTTCTCCTTGATTACCTTGAATTTTCTGCCGTCCAAAGGGGGATCTGCCAAACAAGTCAACGGAGCTGCGCCGTTTCCAAATGAGGTTCAGCACTCAAGCCAAGGGTACGCCGATCGACATACATCCTCCCTTTCCTCCTTCATATCGGAAAATGGCGATAATTCTAAGTTGGATTTACTGATCGTTACGATAACCAAAACCTATGAGTCTGAGGGATTACGCTCCCCGCAGGATTTGCTGAACTTGTGTGGCAGAGATGGGGAAACAAGGAGATCCTGGCTCCAATCCCTCGGCCAGCCCCCCGAGCGGGCGGCAAGGCCACGGGCGGAAGACCAAGTACCAAGCCTCTTTGCCGAACCCTATGACAAACCTCCCTCCGGCGCCTTCGTTGACATGTTCATTTGACAGATATCCTACAAGTGGATATGTATCTCGGCATCTGGAATTTCTGCAGCGAGACCCAGCATGCCCCTAAAGACCATGAAGCCTTTGACAAGAGCCCCCCTGCTGCATGTGTCCGTGCAGGAGAGCCTGCGTGCTTACATCAATGACAATGGCCTGAAGCCGGGAACCCTTTTGCCGGCAGAGAGCGAACTTGCGACCCAACTCGGCGTCAGCCGCAACTCCCTGCGAGAGGGCATCAAGGCGCTGGAATCCCTGGGCGTCCTGGAATCGCGCCGCGGCGTGGGAATCTTCGTGAAGGCCTTCTCGTTCGAGCCGCTGCTCGACAACCTTGCCTATGGCCTTGGCGGGGCGCTTCGCCAGATTGAGGAAGTGATCGAGATCCGCCGGACGCTCGAAGTCGGCCTGATCGGCAAGACCTTGGAGACAATCAGCAAGGACGACATTGCCGAGCTCCGCGCCACCGTCAACCGCATGAAAGCGCATGCCGAGCGCGGTGAATCCTTCGCCGAGGACGACCAGCTATTTCATCGTCTGCTCTTCCGCTGCCAGGAGAACGAAACGCTGAGCCGGCTAATCGACGTGTTCTGGCTCGCTTTCTACAAGGCCTCGGATTTCGTCAATCTCGATAACGTCGACCCGATGGCCACCTGGCGGGATCACGCCGCCATCGTCGATGCCGTCGAAGCCCGGGACCTGGAGGAGGCTCGCCGCCGCCTCGACCGCCACTACGAAGGCATCGCGCAGGTAATCACAAACAACAAGACAAGTTCAAATGTGGGAGGAACGCAATGAACACTCTGTCCCGACTTTCGGCGATCGCGATCGCCGCGATGATGGCAACAACAGTCGCGTCAGGCCTCACCCGCCCGGCGCAAGCCGCAACCCTGTCGGGCGGCTTCGACGTCGGGCCTGGCGGATTCCAAGGCAATTTCAATCCGCTTGCAGCCACCGCCGGCTTCACATGGCTCAGCATCTATTTCGAGCCGCTCGTGACCTACGATGCGAAGCTCCAGAAGCCGGTCGGCGTTCTTGCATCGTCCTATGAAGTGAGCCCCGACCAGCTGACCTACACGTTCAAGCTCGTCGACGCGAAGTGGCACGACGGAAAGCCGTTTACCGCCAAGGACGCCAAGTTCACGATGGAGCTTGCCAAGAACGCCAAGACCGGCTCCGTTCTCGCGGCCCGCCTGACGCCGGTTTCATCCGTCGAAGCTCCCGACGAGCACACGCTCGTTCTCAAACTCAGCGCCCCATCCGCAAGCCTCATGGATACGCTCACCAAGGTCATGATGCTGCCCGAGCATGCGCTCGCCGCAATACCGGCCGACCAGCTCGCCAAGAACCCATGGTGGTCGACCTCACCGATCGGCACCGGCGCATTCAAGTTCACCAAGTATGTCAACGACCAGTATGTCGAACTCGCCGCCAACACGGACTACCGCAGCGGGAAGCCGGCCCTGGAGAAGATCATCAATCGCTACTTCGCCGATCCGGCGGCGGCGATCGCCGCTCTTCGCGCCGGCGAAATCCAGTTCACCTATGTCGATTCCAATGAGGTCCCAACATTCAAGGAAGACAAGTCTTTCCGCGTGATCGAAGGCAATTCCTTCGTCGTCAACTATCTGGGATTCAATCATGAATCACCGATCTGGAAGGATTTGCGTGTTCGTCAGGCGGTGATGCACGCCATCAACCGTGACGCAATCATCCAGAGCCTCTACGGCGGTGCTGCGAAGCCGGCCAATTGCGCCTATGTCGCTGACCAGCTCGTTCCGAAGGACATCGATCCCTATGCCTATGATCCGGAAAAGGCAAAAGCGCTCCTGAAGGAAGCTGGCTGGGACCAGATCAACGGCGGCAAGCCGATCACGCTCCTGACCTACTACACGACGCCCTTGGCGACCAATGTGCTGGCCGCCGTTCAGGCAATGCTGGCGCAGGTCGGCATTAACGTCGTGCCACGTGCCGTCGATGCGCCGACCTATAACAGCATCGTCCTGAAGCCGGACGCCGATATTTCGCAGTTTCAGCTGGTTTATGCCGGCCTGCAAAACGGACCGGACGCCGGCAGCATCAATGTCGGGCTAAACGAAAAGCAGATCCCGCCGGCCGGCCCGAACGTCGTTCGCGCCCGGATGCCCGATCTGACGGCCGCGCTCGATGCCGCCCTCGGCGAGCCAGACGCGGCAAAGCGCGACGGGCGCTATCAGCAGGTCTGCAAGGTCATGAACAGCCAGCTCCCGTGGGGCACGCTCTGGGTGGCAAACCGCTATGGCGTAGTCTCCACCAAGGTCAAGGATTTCGTCTGGACTCCCGCTCCCGGAGGCGGTCCCTACCAGGCCGATCCGCAGCGCTGGTCGATCGCCGAGTAAAGACCGCCCATTGGTACGAGGGGGTGGCATCTGCCACCCTTTCAGGACGGAGTTGCAATGCTGAGATACAGTCTCCGGCGCCTGGCGATCGGGATAGGCATGCTGCTTGCCTTGAGCATGCTGATTTTCCTACTGCTGCGCCTCACCCCTGGCGATCCGATCGACGCCTATATCGATCCGAATATTCCGATGTCGCCAGCTGATTTGGCCGAGCTGCGCAGCAGGCTCGGTCTCGACCAGCCGCTGCCCGTACAATATCTGGCCTGGTTGCAGCAGGCCTTGGCCGGCAATCTCGGCTACTCGATCAAGCGGATGGATCAGGCGGTGCTCGGCCTAGTCTTGTCGCGGATCGGCCCCACCGTCCTATTGATGGGAACGGCTCTCGTCATCTCGATCATCGTCGGCATCGCCACCGGCATCGTCAGCGCCGTACGACGCAACTCCTTCGCCGACCTCTCGTTTTCGGTACTTGCCCTCACAGGCATTTCCAGCCCGGCGTTCCTCAGCGCGTTGATCGGACTTTACGTCTTCGCGGTGCGGCTCAAATGGATGCCATCCGGCGGCATGCAGACGCCTGGCGAGGCCTTCTCGATCCTCGATCTGGTGCATCACCTGATCCTGCCTGCATCTCTTCTTGCGGTCGCTCAAGCGGCTCTGATCATGCGCTATATGCGCGCCTCCCTGCTTGAAGTGCTCAATCAGGATTATGTGCGTACGGCGCGGGCGAAGGGTGTCGTCGAGTTCTGGGTGATCCTCAAGCATGCCTTGCGCAATGCGCTGCTGCCTGTCGTTACGCTCATCGGCTCGACCATCGGCCTTGCCATCGGCGGCGCAATCTTCATCGAGAGCGTCTTCAACTGGCCGGGCATGGGCCTGCTGCTGGTCGATTCCGTCGAGACCCGCGACTACCCGGTCATCATGGGCGCGACGCTCATTATCGGAGCCTGCGTAATCGTCGTGAACCTTCTAACGGATATCACCTACGCGGTGATCGATCCGCGCATCAAGGTGGCGTAACTATGCTGGCCAGAACCCCTAGCCGCAGTCCCGGCCCCCTCGCCCGTGCACTCGACCGCTTCCTGATCAACCGCGCCGCCGTTTTCGGTGTCTGCCTGGCTGTTCCTGTCCTGGCGATGATCCTCACCTATCCCCTTTGGTGGAGCTTCAAGCCGAACGACATCGACCTGTTGGCGATGAACTCGGGCCCAAGCCTGAAACATTGGTTCGGTACCGATGGCGTCGGACGCGATGTGTTTGCCCGCGTCATGGAAGGCGGCCGCATCTCGCTCCTCGTCGCTATTGCGTCGACGCTGATGTCGGCCGTCATCGGCTTTCTCTTCGGTGCTGTCTCAGCCCTTGGCGGCCGCTGGGCCGACGCCGTGGGCATGCGGTTCGTCGACCTCGTGATGACGTTGCCGCCGGTGATTTTTCTCCTCGTGCTCGCCTCCATCGCCGGCACGGGCATCTGGCCGACGGTACTCGTCATCTCGTTGCTGTCCTGGCCACTTCTGGCGCGAATGGTGCGTGCACGGCTTCTAGAACTCCGTGAGCGTGACTTCGTCATCGCCGCTCGGGGAATGGGCGCCGGCCTGCCGCATCTCCTCTTCCGGCATGGCTTGCCGAATTCGATCGATATCCTTGTTGTCTACGCGACTTTGCAGATTGCCAACGCCATCCTGCTTGAAGCCGGACTTTCCTTCCTTGGCCTCGGCATCGCCCCGCCGGCCGCAAGCTGGGGCAACATGCTGAATGCTGCCCGGTCGACGGCGGTCCTCGAACAATATCCCTGGCAATGGCTGTTCCCGGGTGGGGCGCTCATCCTTGCCGTGCTTGCCATCAACTTCATCGGCGACGGTCTTCGGGACGCTTTTGACCCTCGTGCTGAACTAAACTGATCATCCGAAAGAAAGAGACAATGACGAAATTCAAAGGTGTAATTCCTCCGGTCGTGACGCCACTCAATGCGGATTTCACGGTCGACTATCCGTCCTACACGCGGGTCCTGGAGCACCTCATCGAGGGCGGCTGTCACGGTGTTTTCGTGCTCGGCTCGACAAGCGAAGTGATTTTCCACGATGACAAGACCCGCCGCGAGATCATCGAGCATTCGGCAAAGGTGGTGAATGGCCGCGTGCCCCTGATCGTCGGCGTCATCGATCCGACAACAGATCGCGTCATTCATCACGCTGACGTTGCCAAACGTGCCGGCGCCGACGCCGTCGTTGCCACCGCGCCTTTCTATACTGTCACCAGCCAAGCCGAGATCCTCGACCATTTCCGCTTTATCCGCGACGCCGTCGACGTACCGCTCGTCGCCTACGACATTCCGGTCTGCGTTCACGTCAAGCTGCAGCGCCAGACGACGGTGACTTTGGCAAGAGAAGGCACGATCATCGGCCTCAAGGACTCGAGCGGCGATGACGGCAACTTCCGCTATGCCCTGCTCGATCTTGCCGATCAGCCGGACGTGTTCCTGATGACCGGCTCGGAGATTGTCGTCGACAACGCCCTGCTAATGGGCGCCCACGGCGTAGTCCCTGGCATCGCCAACGTCGATCCGCATGGTTACGTGCGCCTGTGGGATGCCGCCCAGCGTGGCGACTGGGTCGCCGCACGCAAGGAGCAGGAACGGCTTTGCCGGCTCTTCGAAATCGTCTGGGTTGCCCAGGGCCGCGTCAGCGGCGGCGCCTCCGGCATCGGTGGCTTCAAGACCGCGATGAAGAGCCTCGGCATCATCGACAACGCCGTCATGCCGCGCCCGCGAGCAGCGCTCGACGAAGCTGAAACAGCGAGGATCAACGAGATCCTGCGTGCAACCGGTCTGCTTCGCGGGTGATCTCCATGCAGTCAACCGAACCGATCCTCGCCATTCAGGGCCTCAAGACCATCTTCCGCATTCGCGGAGGCGATGTCACGGCTGTCAACGACGTCGACCTGACCGTCGGCGCGGGAGAGACCGTGGCCTTGGTGGGAGAATCGGGTTCGGGCAAATCGGTAACCAGCCTTTCCGTCATGCGACTTCTGACCCGCAACATCGGGTCGATAGCGGCAGGCAGCATCCGGCTGCGCCGAAAGGACGGATCCGGGTGTAATCTGGTTTCGCTGACGGAAGACGAGATGCGCGACATTCGCGGCGACGACATCGGCATGGTCTTCCAGGAGCCGATGTCCAGTCTCAATCCCGTCTATACGATTGGCGACCAGATCTCCGAGCCCATTCGCATTCATCGCGGAGCAAGCCGGAGAGTCGCGATGGCCAGCGCGTTTTCGCTGCTGGAGAGCGTCGGGATTCCAGACGCCAAACGTCGGGCTGGCCAGTATCCGCACGAGCTGTCCGGCGGCATGCGTCAACGTGCGACGATCGCCATGGCGCTTGCCTGCGATCCAACCTTGCTGATTGCAGATGAGCCGACCACCGCACTTGACGTGACGATCCAGGCGCAGATCCTGGACCTGTTGCTGAAGCTCCAGCGCGAGCGCGGCATGGCCATGCTGTTCGTCACGCACAATCTCGGCGTCGTCGCCCAGATCGCCCATCGCGTCGCCGTCATGTATACCGGCCGCATCGTCGAGGAAGGCCCGGTCGGCGAGGTCTTCAGCAATCCAAAGCACCCGTACACGAAGGGCCTCCTCGCCTCGATGCCCCGGCTTGGCGATGCGACCCGGATGAAACAGTCGGGCGAAAAGCTCGCGGCCATCCCGGGTGTCGTTCCGAGCCTCATGAACATGCCTTCCGGCTGCGCCTTCGCACCGCGCTGCCAATTTGCAATCGAGGCCTGCGGGAAAGCGGTTCCGGCACTCGAAGCCGTCGGACCGCTTCATAAGAGCCGATGCATTCGCTGGCGGGAGATTTAGATGACCGAGCCTTTGCTTTCCGTTCGCGACCTGTCGAAAAGCTACGCATCCCACGGTACGCAGCTGACAATCCTGAAGGACATTTCCTTCGACATCGGTAAGGGTGAAGTCGTAGGGCTCGTCGGCGAATCCGGCAGTGGAAAAACGACAATCGGCCGCTCTGTCCTTCGCCTGGTCGAGCCATCATCTGGCAACGTCCGCTTCGATGGCGTCGAACTGACCGGCCTTTCATCCACGGCGATGCGACGCATGCGTCCGCGCATGCAGTATATCTTCCAGGATCCCTTCGCCAGTCTCTCGCCGCGCATGACCATCGGTGAAATCCTGACCGAGGGCCTGAAAATCCAGCGCATCGGAACCCGCAAGGAACGGCTCGAACGCGCCCGTGTGGCTCTCGAACAGGTCGACTTGCCGGCAGAAGCGATCAATCGCTACGCGCACGAGTTCTCGGGCGGCCAGCGCCAGCGCATCGGCATTGCGCGAGCGCTGACCCTGGCCCCGGAACTGATTGTCGCCGACGAGCCGGTGTCGGCGCTCGACGTTTCCATTCAGGCGCAGGTCATAAACCTGCTGCGCGATCTGCAGCAGCGGCTCGGGCTGACCATGCTGTTCATCTCGCACGACCTGGCCGTCGTGGAGTACATCTGTGATCGGGTGATCGTCCTCTATCTCGGTCGCATCATGGAAATCGCGACGAGCAGCGACCTCTATGCCCGGCCGCAGCATCCCTATACGCGCGCGCTTCTCTCCGCCATTCCCTCCACGGATGTTGGCGCCAAACGCGACCGGCGGGTGCTGAGGGGTGAAATTCCAAGCCCCGCCAATCCTCCGAGCGGCTGTGTTTTCCGCACCCGCTGTCCGCACGTAATCGAAGCCTGCAGCCAGGCCGTTCCGGAGTTGCGGGAAGTCGCGCCGGGGCATCTCAAGGCGTGCATTCGCGACGACATACCTTTGGGAGCCATGCCTTGACGACGCAGAGACGACATTCGATCGCCGGCAATTGGGCGAGCCTTCTCCTGCCGATCATGGGGAACGACGCAATCGATTTCGCGGCACTCGGCGAAGAGATCGACATCCTGATCGAAGCCGGGGTCGATGGCATCTATTCGAACGGTACGGCTGGCGAGTTCCACAATCAGACCGACGCCGAGTTCGAGAGGATCCAGATCACCCTCGCGGAGCGTTGCACGAGTGCCGGCATGCCCTTCGTGATCGGCGCTTGCCAGCCAGATCCGCACATCGCTCTGTCGCGTGTTGCACGCGCATCCGCTCTGAAGCCGCTGGCGATCCAGGTCATTCTGCCGGACTGGTGGCCGGTCACGGATGTTGAGGCAATCGATTTCCTGAAACGCGCGGCGAATGAGGCAGAGGCAATCCCCCTGATCCTCTACAATCCCCCACATGCCAAGCGGGCACTGTCGCCGCGCGATCTGGCTGCCATCTGCCGCCCGTCGCCTGCCGTCGTCGGCATCAAGCTCGCCGATGGCGATGCCGCTTGGTATGCCGCTGCCCGCGAATACCTTGACGAGTTCGCACTTTTCATTCCCGGCCATCACCTCGCGACCGGCATGAAACACAGCGTTGCCGCCGGCGCCTTTTCCAACGTGGCCTGTCTCAGCCCGCGCGGCGCCCAGTGGTGGACCGATTTGATGGCAGAAGACATCGACGCGGCGCTGGCCATCGAGAAGCGGATTTGCGCGTTCATGGACAGCCACATCGTTCCATTCCGCCAAACTTACGGCTATTCGAATGCCGCGCTCGACAAGCTGCTCTGCGCAATCGGCGGCTGGGGCCCCGTCGGAACGGAGCTGCGCTGGCCATACCGCTCCATCGAGAAAGCCGAGGCAGACCGGCTCCGAGCGATCGCCCGAGCAGAGTTGCCCGATCTCTTCCGTTGAGCATGCGAAGGTCCAACTTCAAGGACCGGACGGATTTCGCGGACCCTACGCACTGTGGCGCCAATTCATCTGACGGAAGAGCGCAAGCGCTCGACCGTCTGGATCTCGCCGTGCCATTTCGTCAATCGTCAGTCGGAATATGCGAGTCAGCCGCTATTGTCTCGATGTTGTTCCGGACATGCCGCACGCCATCGACAGCGAGTGCCGCGAGTTCAACCTTGCGTGCCATTCCTATCGTTTCGACTTGTCCCTCAAGGGTCACGGTATGGCCGTCCGCATGAACGTCGATACTGTCGATATCAAGGTCAGGGATGTTCTCGAGGTTCTCAGTCACCTTCGCTTCCAGTTCATCGCTGTCGTCGCGATCGATCATACCTGGGCGCAGCGAATCCTTGAGAGGATTCTCATTGCCATCCTCGTCCACACCGTCCACCCGGAAGCCACTATTGTCGTCTCGGCCGGAGTCATCTGAACCATAGGCGCGATTTGCCGAAGCGACTCCTTTTGGCCCCTTATCGGCATAAGGCCAGCCTTCATCGATATTGCGCTCTTCGAAATCGCGATAGTCTTCTTCACGCGACAGTTCCTTGTCCTTCCCGGGCATGATGATCTCCATCGGTTGCGCTGTCTTGAAGAAACTCATCGGTCCCGAGATTGTTCAGACCGTGTGCGGCGCTCAATGCCGGCGGGACACAATGGCACGCTGATCGCATCGCACTGGATATGGCGGCGAAAAGGTGATTGCATGGCGCCGTTTTTACAGGCTGCTTCGGCGCGTTGAGCCGGACGACGCAGAGCGCCGTTTGCGAAGGGAGCAGCAATGTCCGTATCATCTTTCAGCCTTGAGGGCCGTATCGCCGTCGTGACCGGTGCCAGCCGTGGGCTCGGCCAGGCGATCGCGCTGGCGCTTTCCGATGCAGGCGCGGATCTGTGTGTGACGGCGCGCGAGGAAGCTGCCCTTGCTGAGACCAGAGCGCGCATCGAGGCGCGCGGCAGGCGCTGTTATATTGCGGCCCAGGACGTGACCGACCTCGCGTCGATCGAAACGACCCTGTCAGCCTTTGCGGATTCGGCCGGCCATATCGACATTCTGGTCAACAACGCCGGCGTCGAGCAGGTGTCCCAGTCGCTGGATGTCCATGGCGAGCTCTGGGATCGGATCATCGACACCAACCTCAAGGGCTCCTTCTTCTGGGCACAAGCGACGGCCCGGCAGATGGCGCGGCAAGTCTCGGGCGGCAGCATCGTCAATCTCTGCTCACTAACTTCCTTCGTCGGCATTCCGACCGCGGTGCCCTACGGGGCATCGAAATCCGGACTGCTCGGGATGACGCGGGCGCTTGCCACGGAATGGGCGGGAATGAACATCCGCGTCAACGCGATCGCGCCGGGTTATTTCCGTACCGCGATGACGGAGGACTTCTATCGTGACGAGGCCTGGCAGGCGCGCATGCTGGATCGGATCCCGCAACGCCGCTTCGGCGAAGCCGCCGACATCGGCGGCGCCGTGATCTTCCTCGCCAGCGACGCGTCCGCCTACATCACCGGCCACTGCCTTCCAGTCGACGGCGGTTTCCTGGCGTCAATCTGAGAGATCTTCCGCAGAACTCAGCCCTACGGCCGACCCTATCTGAACCGGTACGCGGCTTGCTCGGCTAATGAGTAGCGGGCGCCGCCGCCCAAGATCGGACTACCTTCCTGGCAATGCCGGCAGCAGCCTTTTGCATAAGTGTTTTCGCATGTTAGTGCCGTGGACGGGCCAAACCGGTGCGAAGGGCAAGGCGGCTGCGGCGACGATCATGGAACACCTCGCAGCTGTGCGAAAAAGGCGTTGAAGGCGCCGATGGCGAGCGGTACGTACATAAAAACGCAAGCACGGCTACGGTGAAGCGCAGAGACCGCATGAGCGCAAAACCGTGCGAGGACTATCCGCGCCGTTTCCGGCGCAAACGAGGGCACCTGCAATGAGCGACGTTTCCTTTTACGACTATGCCAAGCTGAGTGCGGAGGCGAAAGCCAATCTCCTGCGCCGATCTGAGACCGATATTTCTGGTTTCATCGAAAAGGTGCGGCCGATCCTTGAGGCGGTGCGCGCTGAAGGCGACCGCGCGGTAGCGCGCTTCGGGCGGGAGCTCGACAAGGCCGACATCTCCGAGGATCGCATCAAGGTCAGCGAAGCCGAGTTCGACGCCGCCTTCAAGCTCGTCGATGACGCTGTCATCGACTCTATCAAGTTCAGCATCCAGAACATCCGCTCCTTCCACGAGGAGCAGAAGCCGCCGGCCATGTCGCTGAAGGAAATCCGGAACGGGGCCTTTGCCGGTGACCGGTTTACGCCGATCCGGTCCGTGGCACTCTACGTGCCGCGTGGCAAGGGCTCGTTTCCGTCGGTGACGATGATGACTTCGGTGCCGGCCGTGGTCGCAGGTGTTCCCGAGCTTGCCATCGTCACGCCACCGGCACCTGATGGCACGGTGGACGCGGCAACGCTGGTGGCCGCCCGCCTTGCCGGCGTCGAAACGGTCTACAAGGTCGGCGGCGCACAGGCGGTTGCCGCCGTCGCTTACGGCACGGAGACGATCAAGCCGGCGCTCAAGATCGTCGGTCCCGGCAGCCCTTGGGTGGTCGCGGCCAAGCGCAGCCTTGCCGGCGTCATCGACACCGGCCTGCCCGCCGGTCCCTCGGAAGCCATGATCTTCGCCGACGATACCGTGCATGGCGGCCTTGCGGCACTCGATCTCTTGATCGAGGCCGAGCATGGGCCGGACTCCTCCGCCTATCTCGTCACCCACAGTCGCCGCGTCGCGGAAGAGGCGCTCGCGGCCCTGCCGCAGCATTGGGCGCGGATGACCGAACAGCGCGTCGCCTTTTCCCGGACGGTCCTCTCGGGCACCTGCGGCGGCATCGTGCTGACTTCGTCGCTCGAAGAGAGCTACGAATTCGTGAACGCCTTCGCGCCCGAGCACCTGGAAATCCTGTCGCGCGACGCCTTCGCGCATCTCGGCCATATCACCGAGGCCGCCGAAATACTGCTCGGCCTCCACACGCCTGTCAGCATTGCCAACTTCTGCCTGGGGCCGAACGCGGTGTTGCCCACGAGCCGCTGGGCGCGCACCTTCGGGCCGCTCTCGGTCACCGATTTCGTCAAGCGCAGTTCGATCGGCTACGTCACCGCGCCGGCATATCCTGAGTTTGCCGAACATGCCCACCGGCTTGCCGTCTACGAGGGCTTCTCCTCGCATGCTCACGCGGTCTCGCCGGTCCGCGACGCCTATCTGCGAGGGGATGGCGAGCGCTGAAGATAGACAGCAGTGGCGTTGCCGATTATGCCGAAATCAACAACTCAAAGGACAAAGAGAGGGTAACCATGACAGACCAGTCCATCAGACACCAATTCTCACGCCTCGCCTTCGCCGTCGGCCTCGTCGGGCTGCTGACGCAGGCGCTGCCTGCCGGTGCGGCCGACATTCCAGCCAAGCCGGAGGCTGGCAGCTTCAAGCTCGGCATCGAGCCCTGGCTCGGCTACGGCCAGTGGCACGTGGCAGCCGCCAAGGATCTCTTCAAGAAGCAGAACCTCGAAGACGTCCAGATCGTCAATTTCACCGAGGACAAGGACATCAACGCAGCGCTGGCGAGCGGCCAGCTTGATGCGGCCAACATCGCCACCCACACCGCCATGGCGATGGTCGCCGCAGGCCTGCCGGTCAAGATCGTCTCGCTCCTCGATTTCAGCCTCTCGGCCGACGCGATCCTCGCCGGCGGTGACATCAAGAGCGTGGAAGACCTGAAGGGCAAGAACATCGCCTTCGAAGAAGGAACGACGAGCGACATCCTCCTCAACTACGCGCTGGCCAGCCACGGCCTCACCGTCGATGACATCACCCGCGTGCCGATGCCGGCCGCCGATGCGGGCTCGGCGCTGATTGCCGGCCGCGTCCCCGTTGCCGTCACCTACGAGCCCTATATCTCCGCCGCCCGCGCCCAGGACAAGAACATCAAGATGCTCTTCGAGGCCGGCAAGGATCCGGGCCTCGTCTCGGACGTCTTCGTGGTGCGCGAGGAAGTGCTGAAGTCGAAGCCCGGCCAAGTGCTGGCGATGCTGAAGGCCTGGGACTCCGCGCTCGCCGACTACAAGGCCAACACGGCGGAAGACCGCACGATCATCGCCAAGGCAGTCGGCGCCTCGCCGCAAGATCTCGCGACCGCCTTCGACGGCGTGCAGTATTACTCGACCGCTGAAGCAGCAAAGGCCTTTGCCGGCGACTTCACCAGCAGGACCTTCGGCGACGTGCTCAAGGCGGCCAAGCAGGCTGGCATTCTGACCGACGACGTATCGGCCGAGAAGATCATTGATCCCTCCTTCGTCGACGCTGCCAACAAGTAGCGGCGCTTCAAGAAACGGACAAGCCATGTCTGCCCCCGAAGCCTCCTCCACATCCAAGGGCGGCTCCCGAGCGCAACCGCGCGCGGGCGTCGGCCGACCGCCGAGCGCCTTCCGCATCGGCGATCCGCTCGGCGCGCACGCGTTCGTGGCGATTGCAGTCTGCGTCTTTGTGCTGCTCTTTGCGCTGTGGTGGGCGGCGACGGGGACGGGCTGGGTCAAGCCGATCTTCCTGCCGCACCCTGGCGCTGTTCTTTCCAAGATGGTGGAACTGGCGCTGGACGGTACGCTCTTAAGCGATGCCGGCGTCAGCCTTTACCGTATGGCGGTCGGCTTCGCGCTCGCCTCGGCGATGGCGATCCCGATCGGCATCATGATTGGCTGCTTCAAGACCTGGGAAGCGGCGATCGAACCCTTCGTCGATTTCGTGCGCTACATGCCGGTCGTAGCCTTCGTGCCGCTGACCATCCTGTGGGCCGGCACCGGCGATATCCAGAAATTCGTGATCATCTGGATCGGCACCTTCTTCCAGCAGGTGCTGATGGTGATGGATTGCGTCAAGCGCGTGCCGCCCGATTTCGTCGGGCTCGGGCGCACGCTCGGCCTCTCGGAAACGCGCATTCTGACACGCATCGTGCTGCCCTCGTCGCTGCCCGGCATCTGGGATACGCTGCGCATCAGCCTCGGCTGGGCCTGGACCTGGCTGGTGCTCGCGGAACTGGTCGCCGCCACGTCGGGGCTGGGATACCGCATCGTCGTCTCGCAACGCTATTTCCAGACGCAGACGATCATCGGCTACATCCTTTTGCTTGGCGTGCTCGGCCTGATCACCGACCAGAGCATGAAGGCGCTGGAGCGCGTCCTCTTCCGTTATGCGTCGAGGCATTGAGATGAGCGAGCCGAAACTGAAGCTACAGTCCCTCAACAAGTGGTACGGTTCGAAGAAGAACCGCATGCACGCACTGAGCGACATCGACCTGGAACTGGCCGATAACGAATTCGTCTCACTGGTTGGCGCGTCCGGCTGCGGCAAGAGCACGCTCCTGTCGATCGTCGCGGGCCTGCAGGGCTTCGACGACGGCGTGCTCCTGACTGACGGGGCGCCGATCGTCGGACCGGGCCTCGACCGCGGGGTCGTCTTCCAATCCTATACGCTTCTGCCCTGGCTGACGGCGCAGCAGAACGTGGAATTCGCGCTGAGCGCCGCGGGGCTCACGGGTGCGGAGTGCCGCGACGTCGCGCGCCACCATATCGAGTTGGTGAAACTCGGTCGCTTCGCCGACAGCTTTCCCTCCGAACTCTCCGGCGGCATGAAGCAGCGCGTGGCGATCGCTAGGGCCTTGTCTTATCGGCCCAAGATGCTGCTGATGGACGAGCCGTTCGGCGCACTCGATGCCCTCACCCGCCACCAGATGCAGGAGCTTCTGACCCAGATCTGGGAAGAGCACCGCCTGACCGTGCTCTTCGTCACCCACGACGTCGAGGAGGCCGTCTACCTTTCGGACCGGATCGTCGCCATGAGCATCAATCCCGGCCGCATCAACGCGACCTTCCACGTCGGCCTCGCCCGGCCACGGCATCAGGACATGATCGCCACGCCGGACTTCATCGCCCTGCAGAAGGACGTGCTCGCCGCCATCCGCGCCGGATCACAACAGGACGACGGCCACTGATCTCGTTCGCGGTGCTTTGTCGAGCATCGGACGGTGGACGAACCAGCAGGGGTCAGGGCCCGCCGTCCTTACCCGCGCGGCTCCAATCGCCGATGAACCCTCTTTGGCGCGGCGTATCGGTTCCAGACCTCTCGGCGTCTTCGCCTAATCGGCGACCGATCAATGTCGGCGACGTGTTAGCGCAATGGGAGACAACTGCCTCCTTCCAACTTCTCGTCTGACGGCAGGAGCGCGTGGTAGTGGAAAACCATTGTAGGGAGCCTTCCGAGGAAAAATCTTTCACCCTATGACCCCACACACGAAAAAATAAAATCTATGTAATCTATATACTATGTGCCAGTCTTTCCCGACTTGCCCGCCCGCCCGTCCGGCAGCGGCGTGAAGCAGCAACGGGAGATTGAAAATGACGCGACAGATCAAGCTTGGTGCATTCCTTCCCGGTGGCGGGCAACACATTGCGTCCTGGCGTCATCCGGATCAGCCGCTCGACGGGGCGACGAGCCTGAAGTTTCACATCGAGCTTGCGCAGGCGGCCGAACGTGGTCTTTTCGATGCCTATTTCCTGGCGGACGGGCTGGCGGTGGCTTTCGGCGGCGGCATCGAAGGCGGCAATGCAAAGGTAGCCGGGTTCGAGCCCGTCACGCTGTTTTCAGCCCTGGCGCCCTTCACCGAAAATCTCGGTTTCATAGCGACGGCGTCAACCACTTACGAGGAACCCTATTCGGTCGCCCGCAAATTCGCTTCGCTCGACCTGATCTCCGGCGGGCGCGCCGGATGGAACGTGGTGACCACCGCAACCGAAGCCGCGGCACGGAATTTCAACCTCGACAAGCAAATCCCTCATGCCGCACGTTACCGCCGGGCCGAAGAGCATGTCGCGGTGGTGAAGAAGCTTTGGGAAAGTTTCGAGGATGACGCCTTTATCCGCGACCGCGAAAGCGGTGTCTATTTCGATGTCGACAAGGTGCATCGCACCAATCATCGCGGCGAGCACTTTTCCGTCGAGGGGCCGCTCAATGTTCCGCGTTCGCAACAGGGACATCCGGTGATCGTGCAGGCCGGACAATCCGATGACGGGCGCGGACTTGCGGCGGCGACCGCCGAAATCATCTTCACGGCACATCAGAAGCTCGAAAGCGCGCGGGAATTCTACCGGGATGTCAAGAACCGTGCCCGCGCCTTCGGCCGCGATCCGTCCCATGTCCTGATCATGCCTGGTGTCTCGCCTTTCGTCGGCCGGACAGAGGCCGAGGCGCGTGAAAAATACGAGCGATTGACGAGCCTGATTGTGGAGGAGGACGGACTGGCGCTGATCAACGCGCTGACCGGTGGCGAACTCGACCTTGCCGGCTGCGACCTCGATGGTCCGCTGCCGCTGGCGCCGCCGACAGAGGGGATGAAGAGCCGGCAGGAGCTGATCCGCCGCATCGCGGACGACAACGATTTTTCTATTCGCCAGCTCTATCAATGGATCGCGTCCGCGCGCGGCCATTTCACGATCGTCGGCTCGGCCGAACAAGTCGCCGATACGCTGCAGGAATGGTTCGAGAACGAGGCTGCGGACGGCTTCAATATCCTGCCGCCCTGGCTGCCTACCGGCCTCAACGATTTCGTGGATCTCGTCATTCCCGAACTGCAGCGCCGCGGGCTGTTCCGGACTGCTTATGAAGGCAAGACGCTGCGCGAAAATCTCGGGCTGCCATTTCCCCACACGAGGTGGAGTGCCGCCTACACCGAAGCCGCCGAGTAAGCAAAACCGCAAAAGGAGCACTGGCCATGGCCCTGGATACGGAACAGCAGATCGCCCTGCAGAGCTATAACATCACCTCTTTCTGGCGGCAGAAGCCGGTGCGGGAGGCCCTGGTATTCTTGCGCAATTTCCTGTCGCGCTATGGTCTGCTGATTGTCTTTGCGCTCTTTTGGGAGATCGCACCGTCGCTCGGCTGGACCAATCCAGCTGTGTTGCCGCCGCTGGGCGCGATTTTGCGGGCCCTCTGGAACGGCGTTACCGTCGGCACCTTCTCCGGCGACATTCTCATCAGCCTGCAGCGCGCGGGCACAGCCTTTGGCGCGGCAGTCGGCGTCGGCATTCCGCTCGGCCTGTTCATGGGGCATATCCGGATCATCGAGCGCAGCCTCGATCCCATCCTGCAACTGTTCCGCCAGACCTCGGCGCTCGCGCTTTATCCGGTCTTCATCCTGCTGCTCGGTCTCGGCGAAACCTCGAAGATCTTCGTGATCTTCTGGGCGACGCTCTTCCCGATCCTGCTCGCCACCATCGGCGGCGTGAAGCAGGTGGATCCGAAGTTGATCGAGATGGCACGCGTCTATGGCGCCAAGCCGCTCACCGTCTTTCGCCGTGTGGTTTTGCCGGCGGCCCTGCCGCAAATCTTCGTGGGCCTTCGACTCAGCGCCACGACCGCACTTCTGCTGCTCATCGCCGCCGAAATGATCGGCGCCAATTCCGGCATCGGCTTTCAGGTGATGAACGCCCAATACAACTTCCAGATTCCGTTGATGTTCGCCGCCATCCTTTTGCTCGCCCTCCTCGGTCTGTCGGCGAATTTCATTCTGGAGACCCTGCAGGCCCGGCTCTGCCGCTGGTCCAAGGTCAAGAACTGATCATCCGCATCTCTCAGCCCTTCCGCTCCAAACTTTCCACGGAGACTAACATGCATATTTCCCGTCGCTCCTTCGGCCGCATGGCCGCCGCCGCTAGCCTTCTCCTCGCAGGCACGGCTGGCACCGTCTTCGCAGCCGAGCCCGAGCAGGTCACCATTCGCTATCTCGCAAGCCAAGGCGGCCTTTCCGGTCACGAACTTGCCGAAGCACTCGGCTATTTCAAGGATACGGGCATCACCTTCGAGAATGTCGGCTATGCCCAGGGCGGGCCTGCCTCGCTCTTCGCGCTGGCTTCCGGCGACGTCGAACTCGGCAGCGCGGCGACGGCCGCTGTCCTGAACTCGATTGCTGGCGGCAATGATTTCGTCGCCGCCTATGCGTCGAACGGCATCAACAAGACCACCGAGAGCATTTTCTACACGCTTGAAGGCAACCCGATCAAATCCATCAAGGATCTCGCCGGCAAGACGATCGCTGTTAACACGCTTGGCGCCCACCTCGACTATACCGTACGCGAGGCGCTCCACTCCGTCGGCCTGCCGGAAAACGCCGCCAAGCTCGTGGTCGTGCCTGGCCCGCAGCTGGAACAGGTCCTGCGCTCAAAGCAGGTCGACATTTCGGCTTTCGGCTATTGGCAGAAGACTTTTGAAGGCGCCGCCCTGAAGAACGGCCCCCTTCAGAAGGTTTTCGGTGATACGGATGTTCTCGGCGAAATAGCCGGCGGCTTTGTTGTGCTGCGCCGCGACTGGATCAAGCAGCATCCGGCCGCCGCCAAGACCTTCGTCGAGAAGTCGCAGGCCGCGCTCGAATATGCCCGCCTCCATCCCGAGGAAACGAAAGCTGTCATCGCCAAGGTTCTTGCCTCGCGCAACGAGAACCCTGATATCGCGCAGTATTTCACCGGTTACGGCGTGCGCGAGGGCGGCAAGGCCGTTCCACGCGACTTGCAATTCTGGATCGACATCCTCGCCCGCGGCGGCGTCCTGCAGCCGGGACAGCTGAAGGCCGAGGATATTCTTTACGATCCGGCGAACTTCGCCGTCGCCGCGAATTGAGGAAGCAGACAGATGGCACTCACTGAACTTGCCACGCGTGGAGAGGTGACGATCCGGAACCTTTCTAAATCCTTCTCGATCAACGGGCGCCATCTCAGTGTGCTCCAAGCGGTCAATAACCAGATTCGCGCCGGTGAGAGTCTGGCTATTGTCGGAGCCTCTGGCTCCGGCAAAACGACCCTGCTCAGGGTTCTCGCCGGCCTCGAAGAGGCCGACCGAGGCGAGGTATTGATCGACGGTCAGCCGGTCCATGGTGTGGGCACCGATCGTGCCGTGATCTTTCAGGAGCCACGGCTTCTCCCTTGGCTGAGCGTGCTCGACAATGTCGCCTTTCCGCTGGAAAACCGCGGATTGCGAAAAGCAGAGGCTCGGGATCGCGCCCGACACTACGTGGAACTCGTCGGTCTCGGCGATTTCACCGAGGCGCTGCCGGCCCAGCTCTCGGGAGGCATGGCGCAGCGTGTCGGCATCGCAAGGGCGCTAGCGGTGAAACCGGAAATTCTGCTTCTCGACGAGCCCTTCGGCGCGCTTGATGCCATGACCAAGATCACGATGCAGGAAGAGCTGGCGCGCATCTGGCGGGAGGAAAAGGTCACCATGATCCTGGTAACCCACGATCTCGAGGAGGCCGTCTACCTTGCTGACCGGGTCCTCATTCTCCCCAAGGAGAAAGGCGGCCGCACACGCGAGATCGACATCGACCTGCCACGCCCACGTAACCGGAGCGAGGCGCGTTTCGTCAAGTTCCGCGAGCAACTCTTGAACGAGTTCGGGCTGCACTGACCTCGGGCCTGGAACACAAACAGAAGAACGTTATCCAGCAGATCAGCGACCGTGCGGCGAAGGCCGCCCGCCCACGATCGAGGCCGAGGGTCGGGAGGCTGTTCGCGAGATCGTTGCGGTCGGCGGCTGTGTTGGTTTCGTTTCCCGGCCGAGTTTGGACGGGGCCGATGCTTTGTTCCTTTGGAAATCGTGAGGGCCGACGACATGCTTATGGACGAGGCCCTGATCTGTCTCAAGGAGCGAACCGGCGCCAAGCTAGTCAACGCCTTCCTCAAGATCGCGCGGTCGGAGGACCTCGTCAAACATTGATGAAGGCGGGTGCCGGCCGTTCTATTCCGCGACGGCGTCCCTCAACGATCGACAACACCTTATCGCAAACTCCGAAATGCCGCCCTGATCTCTTCGCTGAACAGTTTCGGTTCCTCCCAGGCGGCGAAGTGGCCTCCCTTCGAGGCGCGGTTATAGTAGACCAGCTTGGGATAGGCGCGGGAGAGCCATTCCTTCGGGGGCTTGTAGACCTCGCCGGGGAAAACAGTCACGCCGACGGGCACCTGAATCGCCGTAAGCTTCGCGCCTGAGACCGTGTTCTCCCAGTAGATGCGTCCGCTCGAAGGCCCGGTGTTCGTCAGCCAGTAGAGGGTGATGTTGTCGAGGATCATGTCCTTTGTCAGAGCCTTTTCCGGTTCACCGCGCGTGAAGACCCAGTCTGCGATCTTGTCATAGAGCCAGGCAGCGAGGCCGACTGGAGAGTCCGCAATACCGTAACCGACAGTTTCCGGACGCGTATTCATGATGGCGGCGTACCCGAAGCCATTATTCAGAAAATCCCTGGCATCGTCGAAGATCTTCTTCTCGTCGGGAGAAAGGGTCGCGGGGGCCGGGGCGCCGTTCTTGAGCGCCTGGGCAGCGTCCGGCGGAAAGGTGGTGCCCCGCTCGATCCGGTTGACGTGAATGCCGAGTAGGCCTTCCGGTGCCCGCCGGCCAAGGGCATCGGAAATGATCGCGCCCCAGTCACCGCCTTGGGAGACGTAGCTTGTGTAGCCTAGACGCTTCATGAGCACGTCCCAAGTGCTCGCGATGCGCTGGGGGTTCCATCCGGTCGTGTTCGGCTTCTCCGAAAAACCGAATCCCGGGATGGACGGCAGCACGAGGTGGAAGGCGTCTTCGGCCTTGCCTCCGTGCGTCGTTGGATCGGTTAGCGGGCCAATCACATTGAGGAGTTCGAACACTGAGCCCGGCCAACCATGCGTCATGATCAACGGCAGCGCGTTCTCGTGCGGGGAACGCACGTGAATGAAATGAATATCAAGCCCGTCGATGTTCGTCAGGAACTGCGGAAAGGCATTCAGCCTCCTCTCGGCGTTGCGCCAGTCGTAGCCGGTCTGCCAGTATTCGACGAGACCGCGCAGCTTTTCCGGCTGGACGCCTTGGGATCGATCTGTGACGGTCTCACCGTCAGGCCAGCGCGTGGCGGCGAGCCGCCGCCGCAGGTCAATCAATTCCGCTTCAGGAACCTCGGCCTTGAAAGGGCGAATTTCGCCGTTCCAGCCCGGTTTCGCCATTCTGGTTTCTGCCGCTTTCGCAAGCGACGGCAACACGGCGGTCGACAGGGCGATAGCCGTTCCCCCGAACAACAGCGTCCGACGAGAAAGGTCGATGGCTTCTACCTTGGCACTTGCTGTCATGACGTATCCTCCTCCTTTGTTGGACTATTTCACGGTCTCAAGGAGCTTCGCATTCTTGGTGACGATGTATGTCGCCAATTCCGAAGCCTTCCCTTCGCCGACGTTGCGCGCGGAATGGACAACGCCATCGGGGATGAACAGGGACTGGCCAGCTTGGAGCGTCACGGCTTCCCTGCCCTCTAGCTTGTATTCGAGTGTCCCTTTGAGAACGTAGGCAACTTCCTCGCCAGGGTGTCTATGATTCACTGCGAAGGCGCCGGGAACGAAGTCGACGCGCACCTGGACGACTTCCTTGCCGGCGACGCTGATGTCCTCCTTCACCAGATCGGTCCGCTGAATTTCGGGCTGCTGGGCCTGCGCGGGCTGGTAGATGACGGCGGCAGCGACAAGAGCCGCGGAGACGATAAACCGTGCGTTCATGGATTGCTCCTTCGTTGGCACTAGCAGGCGCAACCAATGCCCCATGCTTACGAGCCAAAATCGGACCGTTCGGTATCCCGGATATTTCTGATGCCGGTCGCAAATGTATCGGAACCAAGCCGACCGAGGGTCTGGATACAATGCAATACAAAATCGTCCGCCGCGGATTCTGCGCGGCTTGACGATATGTTGCATATGCATCATTATGCCTTGCAGGGAATGAGCCCAACGGTCTCTCCTGTACAATATCATCATTCTAGAACAAACATTCTGTTGCGTACGCAACATACAGGCAGATTGGTACGGAACTGGTTGGCGACGGTCGCGCCAAGCTTCCGCAATCACTATCGTCGCCTCCAGAGGCGAGCAACAACACACGAAGGAGCCTTGAAATGTTGAAACACTCGATGCCCCTCCTTTCCTCGCTCATGCTGAGCGCGGCATCGGCTGGTTCAGCCGGCGCTTCTCCCAGCAGCATCCATGCCGAGATCGGATACATAGAGGTAGCCCCCGACATCACGCTTCGACGCATGGTCGCCCACAGCGCCGCGCCTAAGGGGACTGTTCTCTTCCTCCACGGATTTCCGGAGACGCTACTCGTCTGGAAGGATATCGCGAACGCGCTTGCGCGAGACTACGAAGTCCATGCTATCGATTGGCCAGGCTACGGGATGTCATCGCGACCCGCAGTCGCGACGTTCTCGTATTCGCCACGAGACTATGCCGACATCCTGAGAGCCTACATCAAGTCTGCGCATGTCGATCGCTCAAGGCTGACAATTTTCGCGACCGATATCGGATCGCTTCCCGCATTGCTGGCAGCGATTGAGGAACCTGATATTGCCAAGAACATCGTCGTCGGAGACTTCGCTCCGTTCAACAGGCCCGAATACATGTACGAGAGCCTCCAGAACCTCAAGAGCGAGCCGGCGGCATCCAAAACCCGTATCCACATGAACGGGACGAGCGCGGAAATCCTCGCAAACGCGTATCGCCGCGGCCTGCCACCCGAGGAACAGTTCGACCTTCCGGCCGAGGTGCTGAAGGACATGACGGAGGGATGGGGGCACGGCGACATCACGTCCGCTGACGCGTTCTACCACTACTACTCGCACTTCACGCGCGATCAGGACTATCTCGAAGCGCACCTTGGTGAACTCAAGACTCCCGTCAAAGTCGTCTGGGGCGAAAAGGACTTCTACATCAAGAAAGAGATGGGAGAGGAATTTGCGCGGCGAACCGGTGCGCCCATGACTGTTCTGCCGGGTATCGGCCACTACCCGCACCTCCAGAAACCTCAGAATATTGTCGCTGAAATACGGGCGGCGAAGTAGCGCCGACGAAGCGTGGTCTGTAAGACAACGGCCCTGCCCGATGAGCGCAAAGGCTATCGTGAAGGACTGGGATCAACGGCGTCGCCGAGGCTTTGCTTCACGTTGAGAAAGTTAAGGAACCGAGGCGCCAAGATCGTCTTCACTTCGGCTCGTCTACTCTCTGAAGACTCTCGGCAACGCCAATGATGGCTTTTGCACCAACATCGCCAACGAGCTGGCTGGCTTTCCGCTGCGCCTCGCGCCAGGCAGGCGCGGCGTCATTGAGGAGCTTTTTTCCAGAATCCGAAATGACGACCGGTCTACTGCGGCCGCCATCCGTCGGAAGCTCTTCGATCCAACCTTCTGCAAGAAGCGGTGCAAGACTGCGGGTCAAGGTCGTCCGATCCTGAAAGTTTGCGCGACCGATCTCGGCGCGGCTTGCACCACCCAGTTTTGCAATCATGATCAACATCGAGAACTGCGATGCATTGAGGCCGTAGTCACGCAATTCCTGATCATAGATGTTTGTAATCACCCGGGAGATGCGCCTGCTCCTCGTCATCAAGCACCCGGATACGACCTCGCTGACGATATCAGAGTTGGAATCACGTCGATCCATGGCCATCTCGCCCCAGCATTCAATCGGATCTCGTTTTGTAGTGCATATGCAACATTTCGTCAATTGAGCTGCTTTGTCGACATGTCCATTAGACTTTCAGATCGCCAACCTACTCCGGCAGACCCCCTAGTCGTAGGCCTTCGATGTATTTGGCCATGAGCGTCTTATCGAGATAGGGTGCACGCGAACTGTAACGCTCGATCGAGAAGTCAGGATTGACCTTCAGAAGTTCGCGCGCGGCCTGGCGCGCCTCTTCAAGCCGCCCCAGTTGGGCGTAGGTCGCTGCAAGCAGGCGATAGGCGGGCCCAAGCTCGGCCATTTTCTCCAGAAGGGACAGTGCCTCCAAATATTTTCCCGAAAGAAATTTGGCTGCGGCGATATCCCAGAGATACCAGTCGGGGCGGCTCGGATTGAGGCGGACGGCAAGCTCTCCCATCCTAACGGCATCGTCAAGGCGCCCAAGATAACCAAGGGCATCGCAATATTCGGCGAGGAGGTCACAGTTGCTGGGAGCCAGTTCTCGGGCACGCTCATAGCAGGCTACGGCTCGCTCGGCCTCTCCCCTCCAAAGGTGAACGACGCCAAGAGCCCAGTGGGTATCAGCGTCGATCGGGTTTAGCTTTAGGGCTTTGCTTAGCAGGGCCGATGCGGTCGCAAGCGCGGTATCGATTTCAACGATTTCGTTCCATTTCAGCTTCCGAAGCTCGATCCAGGCCAACCCGATGTAAGGCCGCGGAAACTCCGGATCATCGGCTATCGCGGCGAGATACATTTCCCGCGCAAGTCGCACATCCTCTTGGCTCGAGCCCTGATGAAGATGCCGGCCTCGCAAATACAGATCGTAGGCTTTCAGCGATGTAACAGGCTTGCTCAGGGCGCGTTGACGCTCCGCCTCTTCTATCTTGACGCTCAGCGCGGCCGGTATGGAGCGGGACAGCTCGTCCTGAATGTGAAAGATGTCGATAAGGTCGAAGTCGTATTTTTCCGCCCAGATTCGCTCACCCGAAACATTGATGAGGTTGGCACTCACCCTGACACGATTGCCAAGTCGCCTCACGCTCCCCTCGAGGACGTAGTGCGGGATTGACTCGGCGTGCTGTTGCTCTGAGGGCGGTTGTTGAGCGACAACGATCAGCCTGGAGAACCGCGCCAAACCTGCCGCGACATCTTCTGTTAATCCCGCCGCGAAATAATCCTGGTCTGGATCGCCGCTGAGATTTGAGAACTTCGAAACGTACAGCAAGGTTCTGTTCGGCGAAAACTCCGCCCCAAGGCGCGTTCCGACCGACTGCACGGCAGGCTTGGGTGTCGCAGTAAACCCAGGACTCGCCCCTTCTGCACCGTCGTCGACGATGATGTTGAAGATGCGAATTGGCCGCTCGATGTTCTTCAGTGCGTGCTCGCCCACATCTTCGAAGCGGATGCCCAGACGCTTGCCCAAGGTGTCGCGCACCGATGCGGATATCGCTATGCCTCCCGGTTTCGCGACATTCTCAATGCGAGCTGCAACATTCACGCCATCGCCGTAAACATCGTCGTCCTCGAAGATAAGGTCGCCGATATTTATACCGATCCGAAATTCTATCCTGCGATCGCCACGCGCATTGCGTTTCTGCATCTCCGATTGGATCTCGATCGCGCACAGGACCGCCTCTTCAGCAGTCTGAAACTCCGTCAGCATCCCATCGCCAACAAGCTTGATTGTATGGCCCTGATACAACGCGATTTTCACGTCCCAAAGTTCGTGTCGGTGCAATTTTAGAGCGGAAAGTGTGCCTTTCTCGTCGATCCCCATCAGTCGACTATAGCCGACCACGTCAGAGGCCATGATGACAGAAAGCCGTTGCTTCATTGTCGCCCACCCCCATCAAGTCAGCCAATGGCCACTCAGATTAGCATATACGCAATGTCGAGACACTTCCTGGCGCGCTCAAGAATTCGTCTTCGCTCGCCCCGTGGCGGACAGTGTCCACTTCGCGCCAGAAGCAGCCTGCGCTATAAGTTACAACCTGGACATGGACCTTGAGGTCGGCACCCACGTCGAATGTTAGTAGCCTCCGTGTCAGGGCGAGTGATACAGAAATTCGAGGTGCCCATATGAAACTCATAACGGGTTGGCTCACCTGCAAGCAGGGAATGCGAGAGGCGTTCCTTGCCGCTATGGAGCCGCATGTTGTGTCCACGCGCGCTGAGCCAGGCTGTGTGTTTTTTGAGTGTCATCGGCACAAGGATGAAGACGACGTGGTCGTTCTGATCGAAGGCTTTCGCGATGCGGAGGCACACGAGTTCCATAGGCGAACCCCGCACATGATCGCGATGCAGGCCGATGTGCGGCGGCTCCTGGCAAGATTGAGTTTGATCGAGACTGTCTCAGATGAAGTCGCACGTTATGATCTCGATTTCATCGCAAATCCGCCGGGCCCCTATCGTCCTTAGTCCTGCAGGCAGCTTGCACGTCGATGTGCGTGCTCCCACAGCACCGTTCGCACCCGCCGCTGTCGTTGGCAATCGTAAAACACCCAAGCCTGCCGATGTGCTACATTGTCACCACGTGCTTTTGTGGCGGGAGGGATCGAGAATGCAGCGCAAGCTGGCCACGATCATGGTCGGAGATTTCGTCGGCTCCACCCCTGCGATGGAAACGGACGAGGAAGGAGCGATCACCCGGATTGACGCTGTCCTCGACACTGTTCGCACGGTCATCCAGCGCCATGACGGCCGCGTCTTTGGCACCGCGGGCGATGCCCTGCTCGCCGAGTTCGGCAGCCCAGTCAATGCGCTTAGGGCCGCCATCGAGGCGCGCGCCGAGATCGCTGCCCTTCCTGGCTCGAGTGGCGGCGACATGCGTTTCGGCCTGCATGTCGCGGATGTCGTCGTCGTGGGCTCGGACTTGCGCGGCGATGGCGTGAACATAGCCGCGCGAATTGAGGCGTCTGCGCCACCTGGCGCAATCGAGGTTTCGGGGGTGCTTTACGACCAGGTCCGTCGAGTCTCGCCTTGTGGATTTGAAGACACCGGCGAACGTCGACTGAAAGGAATTTTCGAGCCGATACGGATTTACCGGGTTACTGAACTGGTGGACCGCCACCTCTATCAGTTCGCTCCAACACGATCCTCTCCCAATGCTGCACAGCCTCCCCGGACAAACTCGATCGCCGTGGCGCGGTTCGACATTGCGCCCGGCGCCATTGCGGATCAATCCTTCCTGGCGGACGGCATCACCGACGACCTGACTCTTGAACTGAGCCGGCTGAAGGGGTTGTTTGTCAGTTCCCGTTCGGCCGCGACCGCACTGACGACCAAAGACCCGGTCGAGATCGGCCGCCTTCTCGGCGTCGGCTACGTCGTCAGCGGCTCGATCCGGCAAGCGGGCGACGACCTCAGGGTCAACATCTCGCTGACGGAAACCGGAGAGGGTCTCGTCATCTGGTCCGATCGCATAACGCGTCCGTTTCGCGAACTGCTTGATGTCATGGATGAAATCATCGCGCGTGTCGCAGCAACCGTGTCCGGACGGGTCGAGCAGTCGGAACTTGCGGCCGCGCGGCTAAAGCGCCCGGAGAACATGACGGCCTATGAGTATTACCTACGGGGACTGGACCATCATCGCTTGGTTGGCGTTTCGGACACCCACATACACGAAGCCATGGCCTGGTTCGAGCGGTCAATGACCGCTGATCCCGGTTTCGGCCGCCCCTTCGCCATGCACGTCTGCTCGTGGAGCAACTTGCCAAGCTTTGACCTTCATGAGGCAGAACAGCAGGTTGCGCATGCGCTTGCACTCGACCCGACCGACCCGGAAGCCCATCGCATCATGGGCGCGATCAAGATGAAATCGGGCGACTTCGCCTCGGCGCGTTACCATCACATACGCGCCAAGGAACTCGCTCCGAACGACGCCTATATTCTCGGCCGCAGCGCCGCGTTCTATGTCTATGTCGGAGAGGCTGAGCACGCCCTTGAAATGCTTGATCGTGCCGAGACACTCGATCCCTTTCTGCCGGTCTGGATCACTGAAGAGCGGGTGGCGGCCCTCTACGCGCTGGACCGCTTCGAAGACATGATGCGCGTCGCCCTGACACTACCCTTTCAGACCAGGCGGACGTTGCTTTATCAGATCGCGGCTAGCATGGCCTGCGGCAACAGCGGAAAGGCTGAACTCTTGGTTCGGCAAGCGCTTTCCCTCGATCCGGGCCTGTCTGCAATATACATCCGGATGCAGGAGACCTATGCCGACGAGTCCGTCACCGAAGCCCTGATCGAGCGAAACTGCGATGCTGGCCTGCCGCCAAAGCCGCGGAAGCCTACACCCCGCAAGAAATCAACTTTGCTGAGATGACGAACGGCCCACGCGGCGCAGAATAGGTGGCGTCACTGAGCTTCACCTGGCTCAGCATGGAGCGCGGAAGCCCGACCGCCCCGCACTGGACCGGCAGAGCCGCCACGGTCGGTCACTACTTAATCTGGCGCCCCTACTCTCCAGCCTGCCTGAGGGGCGTGAAGCCGATCTGCATGCGCTGCGGATTTTCCTGGCGGAGCGTGCGCAGCATCTCCTCATACTCCCGTTCGGCTTCTGCCGTGACCGACGGTCGAACCTCCTGCAGGGCCATGGCGAAATTCTCCTTTGTCACCGTCGACGCAGTCAGAGACTGACGCAGTGCAATCAGCCCTGCTCGCCGTGTCAGGTCTTCGAGATCTGCCCCTGTAAACCGCTCCGTCTTGTCGGCGAGTTCATCGAGATCAACATCGTCGGCGAGCGGCATCTTCTTCGTATGGATGCCAAGGATCTTCCGCCGCGCTTTTGCATCCGGCACGGGAACATAGACCAGTTCGTCAAAGCGCCCCGGTCGCAGCAGTGCCGGATCGAGCAAATTCGGCCGATTGGTCGCTGCCATCACGACGACGCCCTGCATGTCTTCCAACCCATCCATTTCGGCCAGTAGCGTGTTGACGACCCGCTCGGTCACCGCCGGCTCTCCCAGCCCGCCGCCGCGGACGGGGGCCAGCGAGTCGATTTCATCGATGAAGATGACGGTCGGGGCAACCTGTCGTGCGCGTTCGAAGAGCCGCGAAACCTGCTGCTCGGACTCGCCGTACCATTTCGAAAGCAGATCGGACGATTTGGTTGCCACGAAGTTCGCTTCGGCTTCGCGCGCCACGGCCTTTGCCAACAGTGTCTTCCCGGTCCCCGGAGGTCCAAACAAGAGAAATCCCTTTGCAGGGCGAATGCCCATCTGCCTAAAGGACTGCGGTGACCTGAGCGGCAGTTCCACCCCTTCCTTCAGTCTCATCTGCGCTTCGTCCAAACCTCCGACATCGTCCCAACGGACGTTCGGCGCCTGGATCATGATTTCGCGCAACGCGGAAGGTTGAATGCGCTTCATGGCGGACGTGAAATCGTCCTGAGAGACCGTGAGCTTTTCAAGGATCTCGGTTGGGATACCCTGCTTCAGATTGATATCGGGAAGAACACGGCGCAGCGCATCCATCGCCGCTTCGCGAACCAACGCACCGAGATCCGCTCCGACAAAGCCGTAGGTCGTCCTCGCGATCTCATCGAGATCGGTGTTCTCGGCGAGTGGCATGCCCCTGGTGTGGATCGCGAGCACCTCGCGCCGGCCGCGCTGGTCCGGTACGCCAATGACGATTTCGCGGTCGAAACGCCCGGGACGGCGGAGCGCCTCGTCAATCGCGTCTCGCCTGTTCGTCGCGCCGATGACAACAATATTCTGCCTCGGCTCCAGCCCATCCATAAGGGTTAGCAACTGGGCGACAATTCGCCGTTCGACTTCTCCAGTCACCTGCTCGCGCTTTGGCGCGATGGAGTCGATTTCGTCGATGAAGATGATTGATGGCGCATTCTGCGAGGCTTCCTGAAAGACCTGCCGCAAACGTTCCTCGGACTCCCCGTAGCGGCTGCCCATGATCTCGGGACCGGCGATGTGGTAGAAGTTGGCTTCCGTCTCATTGGCGACAGCACGGGCCAGCAGCGTCTTGCCGGTGCCCGGGGGGCCATAGAGAAGCACGCCCTTTGGCGGTTCGATGCCGAGGCGCTGAAACAACTCGGGATGGCGCAGTGGCAGCTCCACCATCTCGCGGACTTGCTCGACAGAGGTGCCGAGTCCGCCGATATCGTCGTACGTTACGTCAGCTCGGCGTGCTTCCTTCGGTTCCTCAAACTGCGAACGCAATTCGACAACCGTCTGCTCGTTCATCTGGACGATGCCTCTCGGCTGTGTCGAGACAACGACGAGCCTGATTTCCTGCAGACCGTAGGCGGGAAGATCGAGTACGCTCCGTAGCAGCGGGTCCGCAGCGCGGGGATCTCTTACGCGTTGCTGGACTGAGGTCGATACAACGTCGCCGGCCACCATTGGGCGGTGAAGAAACGTGCGCTGCAAAGCTTCACCCGGTCCCTGCAACACCAGGTTCTTCTGCGCCGGCGCGAGGACAACCTTCGTCGCCGGCCTTACCTCCGCCTTGCGAACTTCGATATGGTCGCCGCTTGTTGCGCCTGCATTTACGCGCTGAAGGCCGTCGAGCCTGATCAGGTTCAGGCCCTCATCATCGGAATAGGGCCTCATCGCGATCGCGGCCGTATGCCGCTTGCCGATGAGCTCAATAAGCTCGCCTTCTCGTACGCCGAGCTTGGTCATCGCCTTCGTGGAGACGCGGGCGATGCTCGCTCCCGTATCCTGCGGTGGCATATTGGCAACCTGCAGCGTGAGGATCTGATCGTCGGGGACAGACATGATACCTCCAAAATCGCTTGTGATGAAACGCTGCGCTGACAGCTAGAGAGCTTACGGAAAAGACAAGCGGTTTTCATGCGAACACGTAAAAAGACTTGCGCTTCCTTGCCGCCGACACGACGGATCCGCCTACTGATATTCGAAACGCGTGATGGAGCGAATTATACAGAGGTGTAGGTGAGCGACCGTTTCACGGTTGGACAAAGTGCTCCAGTGGTCCACCGGTTGAGCCTCGGTGGAAAGCCGCAAACCTCGGAAGCTTCACAATCCCCTCGAGTTTTACGCAGCCTTCGCCCCCCAGGCAGCCATCCAAGCTCTCCCCAAGCCCGTTATTCCGCCAGGCTATCGACGAATGCGCGGATGCCGCCGACTACTACAGTGGTTTAGCGGACCGGACTGACCGTCGAACAGGTGCGGACCCGTATGGACACAAAAAGGGCCGGCTGGGATAGCCGACCCTTCTTTACTGTCAGGTTTACGCTGAGTTAGAGGCCGTTGTCCTTCATGATCTGGCCTGCATTTTCCTTTGTCACCTTGAGCGTCGGCAAGACGACATTCTTTTCGACTTTTTCTCCGCCGAGATACTTGATCGCCTGACGCAGGCCTTCCGCGCCCGGCGTTGCATAGAGGAAGGTCGCACTGAGTTCACCATTGTTCACCCAGGTCACGCCTTCTCCGGGAAGCGCATCGATGCCGATGAACTTGATGTCCTTCTCACGTCCGGCATCCTTGGCAGCGAGGTAGGCGCCATAGGCCATCGGATCGTTGTGGCCATAGACGAGGTCGATCTTCTCATTGTTGCGGAGCGCGGTGGCCATGATGTTGTAGGCCTGGTCCTGCTTCCAGTCGCCCGACTGCTGGTCGAGCAGGTTCTTGATGCCCGGCTCTTTGTCGGTAAATTCGTGGAAGCCGTCGTGCCGGTCGTGTGCCGGCTGAGTTCCCATGCCGCCCCAGATCTCGACGACATTGCCCTGCGCCTTACCGGGCCCGCCGAGAAGTTCAACGGCATATTCCCCCGCAGCCCGACCGATCAGCTTGTTGTCGCCGCCGACGAACTGGACGTACTTGTCAGTTTCGACGTTGCGATCCAAGACGAAGACCGGAATCTTGGCGTCGATCGCCTGCTGGACGACGCCGGTGAGGCCAGCGGATTCCTTCGGCGAGATCAGCAGCGCATTGACTTCCTGGCGGATCAGGTTTTCGACATCCGCAACCTGCTTTTCAGTCTTGTCCTCACCGTCGGTGATGATCAGCTCGACTTCGGGATGCTTTGCGGCCTCCGCGATGATGTCCTTGTTGAACTGCGCCCGCCAGGGCTCGATCGTGGTCGCCTGGGAGAACCCGATGCGCCACTTCTTGTCTTGCGCCAGCGCGCCATGCGTAGCGAAAAGGGATGTAGTGGTGAAAAGCGCGGTAGTGACGACCGCGAACTTCAACATGTCACGACGTTTCATTTCCGTTTCCTCCAGTGTTGAGAGACATGGTCTCCTTGCGCGGACGCTCCTCCCCGGACGCCTCCGATCTCGCGGGCCGCGGCAGTGTCAGCCGCAACCGCGCCAGAATATCGCGGGCATTGCGCTCCTGAACGAGCACGGTGCCGATGATGATCAGTCCCTTCAGCACCAGCTGAAGGTTGGAATTGATGTTGTGGAGCTGCAGGATATTCGACAGCAGCCCGAAGATCAGCACGCCGCAGAAGGTGCCGGCAAGGCTGCCGCGTCCCCCCATCAGGCTCGTGCCGCCGATGACCACCGCGGCGATGGCGTCGAGCTCCAGCCCAGCCCCGGCATCGGGCTTGCCCTGGCGATACTGCGCAACGTAGAGGATCGCGGCGATGCCCGCGAGCAGGCCGGAGACGGCATAGGTGACGATCTTGACCCGTCCGCTGTCGATGCCTGAAAGCCGCGCCGCCTCCTCGTTGCCGCCGATCGCATAAACGAAGCGGCCGAACGGAGTGAACTTCAGCACGACCGCATAAATCGCAATCGCCGCAATGAAAAAGATACCGGGCATGGGAATGATGCCGAAGACCAGCGAGCGGAGGATATCGAAATCGGCCGTGGCGTTCGAGCCAGTATAAACCGGCAGGACCGCATTGTTCTGACCCGCCGTCAGCCGAGCGATGCCGAGCGCAGTCACCATCATCGCGAGAGTGACGATGAAGGGCTGCAGGCGGCCGACGACGATGATGATGCCGTTGATGGCGCCAAACAGAAGGCCGACGGCCGGTACGACGAGCAGCACGCCGAGCACACCGAACTTGGTTTCGCTCTGCGGCACGATATAGAAGAGCAGCACGGTGCAGAGGGCGATACCGACCAGCGCCGGGACATAGATGCCCCGCGTGCGGTCGAGCGTCAGGTCGCGGCTGCGGCTGAAGCCAGTGCGGCTCTTTTCAAGATTGGAGAAGATGAACCGGGTTACGGCGGCTCCGATGACGAGGGCGGCAAGCAACACCGACGGCACGCCGAGCAGGAAGGCCGACGTGTCCCCGGGGACCGTCAACAACATGGCGCAGACGACGCTGCAGATTGCCATCAGCGAACCGACCGACAGGTCGATGCCGCCGGTGATGATAACGGCCGTCATGCCGGTCGCGATAAGCCCCGTCGTCGAGACCTGACGCAGCACGTCGAGCAGGTTGCCGCTGGAAAGAAATATGTTCCTGCCCGACGACGTCACCGGCGACCATACGACACCGATCAGGAAAATCGCGATCAGGCCCCAGTACAGTTTCGTGCGGGAAACAAGCTTTATCACATTCATGCGGATGCCTTCTCCTGCCTGTTGCTGGATCGTGGTGCCGCCAATTGCATGATCCGCTCCTCCGTCGCGATCGCGCGGTTCAGGATACCGGTCTGGCGTCCTTCGGACATGACGAGGATGCGGTCGGAAAGATGCAGTAGTTCCGGCATTTCCGAACTCACGACGACGATCGACATACCCGCTTCGGCCAGGCGGAAGATCAGGTCGTAGATGTCGCTCTTTGCCCCCACATCGATGCCGCGGGTCGGCTCGTCGAGCAGCAGGATGCGCGGCGTCGTGGCGAGGCACTTGCCGATCACGACCTTCTGCTGGTTTCCGCCGGAAAGCGTTGCCGCGACCTGTTCAATGCCCGAAGCCCGAATACCCAACGTCTTGATGGCGTCGGCGGCAACCGCCGCTTCCGCCGCAAAGTCGCGCAGACCGAAGCGCGCCATTCGGCTGACGAGCGGCAGCGCGACATTCTCCGTGATCGTATCGTGCAGGTGGAGTCCCTGCATCTTGCGGTCCTCAGTGACGAAGGCAATGCCCAGTCGGCGCGCGTCCGTCGGCGAGCGGATCGTGACCGGCTGCCCGTCGATCAGAATCTCACCGCCGGCCTCCCCGTTGCTGGCGCCCGTCATCGCCTGCAGGATCTCCGTACGCCCGGCCCCGAGCAGGCCGCCGATGCCAAGGACTTCACCTGAGGCGACCTCGAAATTGACGCCGGTCAGGACCTGCTTCCAGCCGTGCCGGTTGGCCACGGACAATGACAGATTTCTCACCGACAGGACTGCACCGCCAACGGCGGTCGCTTCGTGCCTGATGGTTTCCGCACGGCTGAGATTGCGGCCCACCATGCCGGCGATGACCATGTCTTCATCGATCTCCGACTTCGGCCTGGTCCAGACGTGCCGGCCGTCCCGGAACACCGTGACGCGATCGCTGAGTTGCATTACCTCGTCGATCCGGTGCGAGATGTAGATGATGCCCACCCCCTCGGATGCGAGCTGGCGCATGATCGTGAAAAGCCGCTTGCATTCATTCGGTGACAGCGCCGATGTCGGCTCGTCCATGATGAGCATCCGGGCGTCGAGCGACAGCGCCTTTGCGATCTCGACCAGCTGCTGTTCGCCGATCCTGAGCGACGACACCCGTGCTTCGGGATCAAGATCGATGCCGAGCCGCGTGAGCAGGGTCCGGGCGGCATTCATGCTTTTCCGGCGATCGACAAACAACCCGGCGATCAAGGGCTCCCTGCCGAGGAAGATATTGTCGGCAATCGACAGCTCAGGGACGAGATTGAGTTCCTGGTGGATGATGGCGACACCGGCAACCTCTGCGTCGCGCACCGTCGCGAAGTGAACCGGAGCCTGGTCGATGATGACGGCGCCATCATAGTCGGCGTAGACACCGGACAGGATTTTCATCAGGGTCGATTTGCCGGCGCCGTTCTCGCCCATCAGCGAATGGATCTCACCGGCGAACAGATCAAATTTCACATGATTGAGCGCGGCAATTCCGCCAAACGACTTCGAGACGTCGACCGCTTCCAGCACAGGCGCGGTGGACGAACGTGGCGCGTTGGCGCGCGAAGGCAAATGGCCCACTTCTTCCTGCATGACAATGACGGCCTCCCTTCCATCTTTGTCTCGCGGCTGTAAGCGACAGTAGAAGCTAATCTAAACGTTTCGAAGATGTCAAGAGATCAGTCGCCCTCCAACGCTTTGTTCTTGCTAAGAACTTGCCATTTTCGTAACATGTTGGACAGCGCATCGATCTAAACGTTTTGAATTATGGACCGGATTTCTTCCAAAAGACGAAAATCCCAGCCGACCATGCTAGACGTCGCTGCGACGGCAGGCGTCTCGGTTGCCACGGTCTCGGCGGTCGTCAACGGTACCGCGCCGGTCAGTTCCGAACTGCGTGGCAGAATCGAAAATGCGATCGCGGCCATCGGCTATAAACGCAACGCCATTGCCCGAAGCCTGAAGACGGGCGCCACCAAGACGATCGGGCTCGTCATCGCCGATATCACCAACCCGTTCTTCACGGATGTCGTCGCCGTCATCCAGGATGTGCTGCATCGCGCCGGTTACGCTGTGATGCTCTGCTGCACAGACGAAGATCCGGTGCAACAGGAGGAGCAGATTTCGCTTCTCCTGGACAGGATGGTGGACGGCCTGATCATTGCGCCGGCTGGCGACGACCATGCGCTTGAGCGCGTCCTCCAGCGCGCCGGTATCCCAACCGTACTGATCGATCGCATCAGCCACGGCATCGCGGCGGATGCCGTCGTCCTCGACAACCAGCGCGCGGTACAAGACGCGATCGACTATCTTGTCGGCCTCGGCCATCGCCGGATCGGCTACATCTCGGGTTCGCTTGATACCTCCACCGGCCTCGGCCGGCTGACCGGCTATCGCGGCGCGCTTGACAATGCCGGCATTCCCCAGGACGACGCATTGGTGCGCATCGGAAACTTTCGCGAGAAAGACGCCTATAATGCCGCCATGCAGTTGCTCGTGATGCCAGAACGGCCGAGCGCCATTTTCTCGGCAAACAACCTGATGGTCATCGGCGTGATGAAGGCGATCCGGGACATGGGGCTGCGTTGTCCCGATGACATCTCGGTGTCGAGCTTCGACGATTTTCCCTGGGCGGATGTTTTCCAGCCGAACCTGACGACCATCGCCCAGCCGGTACAGGCCATCGGTGAGCACGCAGCCCAGCTCATTCTCGACCGCCTTGCCAATCGCTCCGACCGCCCTCCCCGGCAGATCGTACTTTCGGGCCGCCTGACGATCCGCTCGTCGTGCCGGCCTTTCTCTGCAGCTGACGGAGGTTAAAGATTTGCGCGAGATGGGCGGACAAGCGGAGCTCCCGACGGGCCTCGTTCTAGCTCTGCATCAGTTGCTCGCCCGCTTCTCTACTCGTCACCAGCCCATCGGCGCCGCGCAATAGGCTTCCCGGCCGGCGACCCAGGTGCGCCGAACCACGGGGGCGCCGCCCTCTGGCCAATCGACCAATATGAGGTCCGCCCGCTTTCCGACTTCGATCACGCCGCGATCGAAGAGCCCCAACGCACGCGCCGGATTGCCGGATACGAGCGGCCAGAGCGCGTGGACCGGTGCCACGCCATCGGCCTTGAGCCTGGCCAGGCCAAGCAGCATCGCAGGATAATAATAGTCCGAGGCGAGAATATCGCAGAGACCCTCGCGAATCATATCGGCGGCAGCGATCGAAGCAATGTGGCTGCCGCCGCGCGTGGCGTTCGGCGCGCCAAAGACGATGAAGTCACCAGCCTCACGGGCGGCCCGCGCCACCCGCTTGTTCATCGGGAACTCACTGATCCGTGCGCCACGGACGCGGAAGAAGTCGCGCGTTTCAATCTGGCTATCGTCATGCGACAGCATCGGTGCGCCAGCGGCCTGGCCGAGGGTCGCCACCTCTTCAATCGCGGCTGGTACTTGCGGACGGCGATCCCACATGTTCCTGACGAGCGCGACCATGTCAGACACCGGGATCTTGGCCCGCTTGGCACGTTCCGCCATCTTCTCCGCGAACGCAGGTGTTTCGGGATCGACTGCTGGGAAGGCCGGATCGAAGTCAAACGGCCGCTCCTGCAACGGTGTCGAGGGATGCAGCATTGCCATCGATGTGTGGTCGTTGAAGGCAATCGACGGCAGGCGCGGTCCGGCGAGCGCCTCGCGAACAAGCTCGATCGCCTCGAAGCAGAAGGTTTCCCAACGGAGCTGGACACGATTGTCCACCGTCAGACGCGGGCCGAGTGCGTCGAGCGCGCGGACGACGGCGTATCCGTTTTCCACAGATCGAAGCCCCGGCTCCCAGCTCAGCGTCAGGGCGTGGTAGGCAGTCGCTATCCCATTGGCGGCAAGCTGACGGTCTGTGTCGAGCAGCGCAGGAGCGACAGGGAGTATCGTCCCCGGCCGCGGCATGATCTGCCGCTCGAAGGCATCGCCATGAATGTCTACGAAAGCCGGAGCGAGGAGATAGCCGCGTCCATCCACAATGTCCGCTCCGTCGCGTGCACCGTCGATCGCCGTGATCCGGCCGTCTTCGATGCGCACGGAAGCGGGCTCCAGACGATCGCCAAAAATAACGGTCGCGCCCTCGATAATCACTGCCGAATTGTTCTGCATCGGTGTCATTCCACGAAAAGGAGAGTGCAGCAGCCCAGTTTCATCGGGGGCTGAGTGCCACACTGCTTCTAACCAGCCGATATGACAGATTTGAGAATGTCGCTGTGCACAGGCATACGTTGACTGACACGGTAGCGCAGGTCCCCAGCGGTGTAATCCGTCCACAGTGGAGGTGCGTTGCATGTGGCGCGACGGCCAAACTCCGCCAGTCCGTTCTGGCGATTTCTCCGTCTACAACCGTATCGTTAGTTGCTAAACGATAGTACCTTGCGTGGTGGGCACAAATCCTTGGACCAGACGGGAGACGACAAGTATGTACAACCATATTCTCATTTCTACCGATGGATCGGAAGTAGCGCAGAAGGGTGTCGATCATGGGCTGTCGCTTGCAAGCAGCCTCAAGGCCCGCGTGACGATAATCATGGCAACAGAGCGGTTCCCTGTCTACGCGCATGCCGGGATTGCCGGCGCCTATATTCCCGGGCCGACAGAGATGGCCCAGTATGAAGCCGGTCAAAAGGAAACAGCCGAGAGAGTGCTGGCTGGGGTCAAGAGAGCAGCAGAAAAGCTCGGCGTGCAGTCGAACACTGTCCATATCCCGCAGGCTTATCCGGCCGAAGCGATTGTTGAGGAGGCCAAGGCTCTCGACTGCGATTTGATCGTTATGGCATCACACGGCCGTAGGGGTTTAAGAAAGCTGGTGCTCGGGAGCCAGACATCGGAAGTCCTCGCGAGCAGCCCGGTGCCTGTCTTGGTGGTCCGGTAAGTCGTCACTTCTGGGAAGCGGTGTCCCACGGGGCCTGCGCCGAAACCGACCAGCGCGGCTGACTCCAAATCTCGGTCATCCGCGAGCGAAATCGGGGACGGCACCGCGTCTGAGGTTGCGGAGCCGACCCTGCCTGCATCTTGGCGACGGATTGGCGCCGAACGGCGCCCTGGAGAACGATCCTGATGGCTTCCCGCCCTGCCGAATTCGCTGACCGCACGCCCTGGGAGATTTGGGCTAAATACTTGGGGCATCGTGCTTGCGATCCGAACCTGATCCGAACCCTTCAGACTGGACCAGTTTTGGTTAGAGTTTTCCGGTGCATTTTCCTGGCTGGGAAAGGAACGGACGACGATGAAGGCATCGCAGTTTTCGGACACTCAGAAGGCGTTCATTCTGAAGCAGGGTGATGAGGGTGTGCCAGTTGCGGAGATCTGCCGGAAGGCAGGAATCAGCCAGGCGACCCATTTCAACTGCAAGAAAAAATACGCCGGTCTGTTGCCGCCGGAGATGAAGAAGCTGAAGCAGCTCGAGGACGAGAATGCGCGGCTGAAGAAGATCGTCGCGGATCTGACGCTGGACCGGGAGATGCTGCAGGACGTCATTCGCCGAAAGCTCTAAGGACTGCTCGGAAGCGGGAGATGCTGAAGGGTGTGTGCCAGGATTGGGCGATTTCGATCCGGCGTGCCTGTGGGGCGCTGAACTTTGATCGGTCGACCTACCACTATACTATACCTCTCGCCGCACCGATCAGGCCGGTCTTGAGCGTCGCATCCGTGAGATCTGCGAGACCCGTGTGCGTTACGGTTATCGCCGTGTGCAGGTGCTGCTGGAGCGCGAGGGTTAGGGGCCCAACATCAAGCGGACCTACCGCATTTATAGGGACTTGGGCCTGCAATTGCGCAACAAGACACCGAAACGCCGGGTGAAAGCCAAGCTCCGGGAGGATCGGCAAATGGCACTCAGACCGAATGATGTCTGGGCGATGGACTTCGTGCATGACCAGCTCGCCACCGGCAAGAAGCTGCGGGTCCTGACAGTGGTAGATACCTTCTCACGCCATGTGCCGGTGCTCGATCCGCGGCACAGCTACCGCGGTGAAGACGTTGTGCAAACGCTCGAACGAATATGCCGTCAGGTCGGCTATCCGAAGACGATCCGCGTCGATCAGGGCACCGAGTTCGCATCCCGCGATCTTGATCTCTGGGCCCACGCCAAAGGCGTCACGCTGGACTTCTCACGGCCTGGCAAGCCGACCGATAACGCCTTGATCGAGGCGTTCAACGGCCGCTTCCGAGCGGAATGCCTGTGTTCCTGACCCTTGCGGATGCCCGCGAAAAGATGGAGGATTGGCGTAGAGACGACAATGAGGTTCGGCCACATGGTGCGATCGGCAACAAGGTCCCGATCGCACTGATGAATCCGGGAGGCGCAACCAGCCCGCCCCCTGACACAAGCCGGAAAACTCCAGCCTCCGCTGGTCCAACGTTTGGGAGCGGATCAAAACCGCCGTGGCTCTAGTCGCCGCTGGATGAAAGTTCCGTGGCAGGACAGACGCTCACGGGCTCACGGGCGAGCTCGACACGGAGTCCAAAAAGAAAAAGCTCCTCGGCGCCTATGCGGAGGAGCTTCGGTGCAAATATCCGCAGTGTGAGAATTTGCGAGTTTTGTTGGTTGCGGGGGCAGGATTTGAACCTGCGGCCTTCAGGTTATGAGCCTGACGAGCTACCGGGCTGCTCCACCCCGCGCCAAGTGCAAAACCCTCTGGGTTTTGTCACGGTGCGTAAACTGCGAAGCAGTTTACGCTACTGCCCGAGCAAATTGCCGAAGGCGATTTGTCTCGTGTAAGGGACGCACTGCATATTTTCGGGCCGATTATAGCAGAAAGGCCGCTTTGTGGGCGGCCCTTTTGATCGGCTTGGGGCCGTTTTCGTGATGAGAAGATTATCTTTGTTTCACATGCAGCTTTCGACTGTCTTCGACATTCGGCGCATGTGTTGTTGCGTTTAGCAGACCTGGCAGCGACCGACTCTCCCGCGTCTTAAGACGAAGTACCATAGGCGCTGGGGCGTTTCACGGCCGTGTTCGGAATGGGAACGGGTGCAGCCGCCCCGCCATAACCACCAGGTCAGCGAAGCGCAACAAATGAGAAGCTGGTGCAGTTTTCACTGCGTTTGAACACGTCTTGCATCATCTCCCGACACGTCTGTGTCGCAGATGAGCATTGATCAATGAGAACGATCAAGCCAATCGAGCTATTAGTACCGGTAAGCTTCACACATTGCTGCGCTTCCACACCCGGCCTATCAACGTGGTCGTCTTCCACGGCTCTGATAGGGAATACTCGTTTTCAGGTTGGTTTCCCGCTTAGATGCCTTCAGCGGTTATCCATTCCATATGTAGCTACCCTGCTATGCCCTTGGCAGGACAACAGGTCCACCAGAGATATGTCCATCCCGGTCCTCTCGTACTAGGGACAGATCCTGTCAATATTCCTACACCCACGGCAGATAGGGACCGAACTGTCTCACGACGTTCTGAACCCAACTCACGTACCGCTTTAAATGGCGAACAGCCATACCCTTGGGACCTGCTCCAGCCCCAGGATGCGATGAGTCGACATCGAGGTGCCAAACAACCCCGTCGATATGGACTCTTGGGGGTCATCAGCCTGTTATCCCCGGCGTACCTTTTATCCGTTGAGCGATGGCCCTTCCACACGGGACCACCGGATCACTATGACCGACTTTCGTCTCTGCTCGACTTGTCAGTCTCGCAGTCAGGCGGGCTTATGCCATTGCACTCGACGACCGATTTCCGACCGGTCTGAGCCCACCATCGCGCGCCTCCGTTACTCTTTCGGAGGCGACCGCCCCAGTCAAACTACCCACCATACACTGTCCCGGATCCGGATAACGGACCGCGGTTAGACATCCATGACGATAAGGGTGGTATTTCAAGGATGGCTCCACAGAAACTGGCGTCCCTGCTTCAAAGCCTACCACCTATCCTACACATGCCGACACGAATGCCAGTGTAAAGCTATAGTAAAGGTGCACGGGGTCTTTCCGTCTGACCGCAGGAACCCCGCATCTTCACGGGGAATTCAATTTCACTGAGTCTATGTTGGAGACAGCGGGGAAGTCGTTACGCCATTCGTGCAGGTCGGAACTTACCCGACAAGGAATTTCGCTACCTTAGGACCGTTATAGTTACGGCCGCCGTTTACTGGGGCTTCGATTCAAAGCTTGCACCTCTCCTCTTAACCTTCCAGCACCGGGCAGGCGTCAGACCCTATACGTCGTCTTGCGACTTCGCAGAGCCCTGTGTTTTTGATAAACAGTCGCTACCCCCTGGTCTGTGCCACCCCACTTCACTTGCGTAAAATGGGGTCACGCTTCTTCCGAAGTTACGCGTGCAATTTGCCGAGTTCCTTCAACATAGTTCTCTCAAGCGCCTTGGTATACTCTACCTGACCACCTGTGTCGGTTTCGGGTACGGTCTATACGGTGGAGCTATTTCCTGGAACCGCGTCCCTGCAAGATCAATCCAATAAGACCTCACAAGTTGAGCAATCCGTCACTACCACCAGGCCCACGAATATTAACGTGGTTCCCATCGACTACGCGTGTCCGCCTCGTCTTAGGGGCCGGCTAACCCTGCTCAGATTAACTTTAAGCAGGAACCCTTGGTCTTTCGGCGAGAGGGTCTCTCACCCTCTTTATCGTTACTCATGTCAACATTCGCACTTCCGATACCTCCAGGAGCCCTCACGGGTCTCCCTTCATCAGCTTACGGAACGCTCCGCTACCACGTGTATTGCTACACATCCTCAGCTTCGGTGCATGGCTTCAGCCCCGTTACATTTTCGGCGCAAAGACCCTTATTTAGACCAGTGAGCTGTTACGCTTTCTTTAAATGATGGCTGCTTCTAAGCCAACATCCTGGTTGTTTTGGGATCCTCACATCCTTTCCCACTTAGCCATGACTTGGGGACCTTAGCTGGAGGTTAGGGTTGTTGCCCTTTTCACGACGGACGTTAGCACCCGCCGTGTGTCTGCCGACTAGTACTCCTGGGTATTCGGAGTTTGGTTAGGATCAGTAAGACGGTGAGTCCCCATAGCCCATCCAGTGCTCTACCCCCCAGGGTATTCGGTCGACGCTCTACCTAAATAGATTTCGCGGAGAACCAGCTATTTCCGAGTTTGATTGGCCTTTCACCCCTAGCCACAAGTCATCCCAATCTATTGCAACAGATGCGGGTTCGGTCCTCCAGTTGGTGTTACCCAACCTTCAACCTGCTCATGGCTAGATCACTCGGTTTCGGGTCTAATGCAACAAACTAAATCGCCCTATTCAGACTCGCTTTCGCTTCGCCTACACCTACCGGCTTAAGCTTGCTTGTTACACTAAGTCGTTGACCCATTATACAAAAGGTACGCCGTCACCCTTGCGGGCTCCGACTGTTTGTAGGCATCCGGTTTCAGGTTCTATTTCACTCCCCTTGTCGGGGTGCTTTTCACCTTTCCCTCACGGTACTTGTTCGCTATCGGTCATGCACGAGTACTTAGGCTTGGAGAGTGGTCTCCCCATGTTCAGACAGGATTTCTCGTGTCCCGCCCTACTCTAGGACAATCATGCTATCTACGCGTACGGGGCTGTCACCCGCTACGGCCAAACTTTCCAGATTGTTCCGCTTTAAACACAATTGCCACTGGCCTGGTCCGCGTTCGCTCGCCACTACTTGCGGAGTCTCGGTTGATGTCCTTTCCTGCAGGTACTTAGATGTTTCAGTTCCCTGCGTTCGCTTCTTACACCCTATTTTATTCAGGTGCAGATACCTTATCACAATGCTTAGAAACC
>NZ_LNCD01000077.1 GCF_001542405.1 Rhizobium altiplani | reverse complement strand
GCATCGGCCCAGACATGGCGGGTGATGGTGCGCACCGCCTTGGTGTTTGATGTGCAGGAGGCGAGCAGCGGACAGGTTTGGCAGATCGCCGGGTCGGATGTGTAGTGGCGATAACCGTTGCGGTCGGTGGTGGCATAGGCGAGCAGTTGGCCTTCGGGGCAGCGATAACCGTCCGTCTCGGGCTCATAGTCGAACTTCGACTTGCGCATCATGCCATCTTTGGGTGGGGTCGGATTGCGATAGCCGGTGACGCCTAGGATCTGGCGGTCCTCCAGCCCCTTGGCGATGCCGGACGTGGCATAGCCGGCATCCAGGCCGACGGCGCCGACCTCGAAGCCGAACCGCTCCCGCTGCCGGTCGAGCCGCTCGAGATAGACGATACTGTCATGCACATTGGCCGGCGTCACATGGGTGTCGGTGATGATCGCAAGCTTGCCGTCGACCGTGCGGTGGTCGAGATAGAAGAAGCCCTTCGGCTTGCCGTCGCGCACCATGTAGCCGCTGTCGGGATCGGTGCGCGACACCTTGATTTCCTTCACCTGCGGCTCACGCTCTTTGTCCTTCAGCGGCTTTTGCCCGTGCAGCGTCCGCTCCGCCTCGATCGCCCGGTCGAGATCGGCCCAATAATCGGCCCGCGACTTTTCGATCATCGCAAGATCGTATTTGCCCTTGTTGGCATTCGCCTTCAGATGCGTTGAATCCGTGTAAAGCACCGTGCCATCGACCAGCTTGTGGGCGATCGCCTGGCTGACGATATGATCAAAGATGTCCTGGGCCACCGACGTGTCGTTGAAGCGCCGGCGGCGGTTCTGCGACAGGGTCGAGGCGTCGAACACGGGATCCGTCAGCTTCAGCCGCAAGAACCAGCGGTAGGCGACGTTGACCTCGATCTCGCGCACCAACTGACGCTCCGAGCGCACGCCGAACAGGTAACCGATGAACAGCGCCTTGAACATCAAGGTCGGATCGAGCGGCGGGCGGCCGTTATCAGCACAGTAAAGACCGGCAACCCGATCATGGATGAAGGAAAAGTCGATTACCGCGTCGATCTTGCGAAGCAGGTGATCCTTCGGAACAAGCTGATCGAGCGTCACCATCTCGAGAGCCGTCTGTTCGGGAGCAGGTTTCTTCAACATGACCCAGTGAATCACAAACCCCTGGACGAGGCCAGGGGTTTGTCAGCAGTCTGGGGGCGCATCGTCGATGCGCCCCTTTTGCTTTTGGAGATGAGATCACGCGACGCGGACGGGCGTGAATTTCGTGAGGATACGATCGGCGAGTGCAATCGCCTGGGCGCGCTGCTCGGTGATCGAACTCGACTCCCATGCAACGCCCCGCAGCGGATGGCCGATGGCGCTGAGATTACGGTGGACGAGCCCCTCCTCGTTGATGAGATCACCCGCCGGCGTCGCATCAATGCCATAGCCGGTGCTGTGAGGGCGAACCTCGCCGCTCGCGAGCAGGCTCTTGACGAAGGGGTCGGATACCCGGCGCCAATCATGCAACTGATGGCCACGACAATCGATCACGCCGTCGAACGGCACCGTCTCAACGCCTGTCGCTGTCTTCAGGCTGGCGGTGATCTCGCTGCCCTCAATGGCAAATCCAAGGATACGGGCGCGGCCATGCTCCAGCCGACCTTCCGAAATCACCCGCTCGATAATCGCGTGGCTTTCCGGTGCCGAGCGATGCGCGGTAACGTCCCAGAAGGCCCTGAGATGCCGGGTGAACCGCAGACGCTCATGATCGCTGGCCCCTTGCCACAGCGAGAGAATATGGGGGCGGATCGCCAGGGGCAGCCCTTGCCAGTCTGCCCCCTCAGCCGAAATCGACCGTCGTTCCGCCTTGACGCGCGACAACAGTTCGCGCGCGGTTGATGGCAACGGGCCATCGGCCAGAAAGTCGCGCGCTGCGTCGACAGTCCTGCGACCCTCCACGAACTGGCCACGGCGCGATATCACGCGGTAGCGGCCGCGATAACCCCGCGCCTCCATGCTGGCCACGGCATCGACCATCGACAGGCTCGAACCAATCAGGAGAACTTCCTCGCAGCCTTTCAGACGGTCGAGCGCCAGTGCGTCCCACGGACTGGCTGCAAAACGCGGGTGACCGGCGAGTTGAGCCTCGGCGGCAGACAGGCGCGGTTGGAAAACGCCAAGGGCCAGCACGGCCTCATCCGCCTCCACAGAGGTACCGTCAGCCGTGGTAATGCGGATCCGGCTCGGCGTTGCCACCAGCCCGGATGCCGACGACCGGATATGCCTTAGCGTCGAACCGAGCCGCGCGTTCGCGACCGCACGAGCGAGCTCGTCACGGACATAGGTTCCATAGAGGTAACGCGGCGGGCTGCTTGTGCCCGCCTCGGCGGGAGGCGTCCAGCCGTAGGCCGGGCCATTCTCGACGAGCCAGCGCGAGAGATGGCCGGGATCCTCGGGATAGAGGGAGAAGATCTCAGCCGGGCCGTTCACCAGATGGGCCGGATCTGATGTGCTGTAGGCAACACCCCGACCAAGCTCCTCGCGTCGCTCGATAATGGTGATCGCCAGCGGAACTTCGGTCTGGTCGAGCAGCTTGAGCGCCGTCAGCGCCCCGCCGAAGCCCCCGCCGACAATGGCAACGGAGTGATGCGGAATAGGATCGATGCGCAATAGACCTCCTCTCCCACCGGCGTCGGTGGGGCGTGATATGTCGGGATATGAGAACGGCGGACGCCCTTATGCGATCAGCTTGTCGCGACTGCGATGGCGCCCATTCAGCAGTTCGAGGGCGTTTCGGCTGGCAATCAGCTCGGCTTCATGCTCGCTCAGTCCTGCCGCCGCAAAGGCTGCGGCCAGTCCGTCCTGCGTCGGATCGTGCCCAAGGATCGGCCAGTCGCTGCCGGTCAGAACATGGTCGGCGCCGAGGAGACTGGTCACGAAGCGGATGAAGCGTGCTTCCGACGGCATGATGTCGATATAGAGGTGACGCCGCTTCCCGGCTGGCGCCTCCGCGAAAATGGACGGCAGTTCGCCGAAGGGGCCGGTCAAGGCGAGTGCCGAAATGCCGAGCGTGGTAATGACGACCCGAAGTTCCGGCAATTCGTCGAAGACGCCCGACGTCACCAACGAGATCGCGGCAGCGGCGTTGATCGTGCCACGACTTAAACGGGTCCCGAGCCTGCCGAGGCCGGACAGCTGCGTTGAAAGCGGCTCGGGGTTGATGGGATGCAGGAAGACGGGAACGCCGAGCTCCGCAGCAACCCTCAGGATGGGCCGGGCTTCCGGCGCATCAATCAACCTGTCACCTCTCGCGCTGTCGAGAAATAGGCCGGACAGATTGAGGTCGACGATGGCGCGCCGTGCCTCGACCGCCGCCGCTTCTCCGCCGAAGGTGTCCACGGTCGCCAGCGCGAAAAGCCGATCGGGATGGCGCGCAACCGTCGCTGCTAGGTCGTCGTTCAGCTTGCGGCTGACCGCGCCAGGATCGGCATCAGGCGCCGCGACGATCGACAGCGCGACCCCGATCACGCGGCGCGAGATACCGGCCGCGTCGCTATCTGCGATCAGCGCATCGATATCGGAGATCTTCGTGCCGATCCGGGCCCACAGCGGATCGAGCGGGCGACCGGGCGCGCGGTAGACCTCCCAGCCTTCGGGCAGGAAATGCGTATGGAAATCGACGATATCGAGCTTGCTCATGGTGGCTCCGTGGCGATCGCTGCGCGGCAGGGACTAGAAGACCTTACCTTCTTCCAGGTGTGTCGTGGTTCCGTTGATGTAGAAGTCACCGACCACCCTCGCCTTGTGCAGCAAGGGATTGTGATTGAGCACGGTGCGGATGTTGCGCCAGTGCCGATCGAGATTGAGATGGCGCGACGTCGCGGAGCCGCCGCCGAGTTCGAAGACGTTGGTTGCGGCCGCCAGTGCAATCTGCGAAGCCACGATCTGTGTGCGCGCAGTCGTCAGCGCGCTCTCGATCAACGCGGTCTCCAGCGCCTGCGGATCGCCTGCGGCGAAAGCGGCGGCCGTCTTGTCGAGCGCACGCGCGCTTTCGCGGATCAACGTGTCGACGGCAAAGGAGCCGGCGGCGACCTCACCGAGAATCTTCTGGACGAAGGGATCCGCACTTGCGGTTTCAGCCGCGCTATGGGCTGCCGAGCGGGCCTGGCGGCGCACATATTCCGTCCCTTCGGCGAGCGCGCCACGCACAGCGCCCGCCATTGACGCCGCAAGGTGCAGCTGCCGCAAGGTCGAGGTGTGGCGTCCAACGAGCGTGTTGAGGCCGCGCGTGGAGATTTCATGCGGCAGTACCTCGACGTCTTCGAGCAGAACACCACCGCTCGCGGTCAGCCGCTGGCCCATGCCATCCCAGTCGTCGAGAATGGTGATGCCGGGACGATCGACCGGAAGCAAAACGCTCACGAACTCACCGTCATCGTTCTTCGCACTGAATGATGCGAAGTCCGAGAACGCCGTGCCCGTCGCATACCATTTGCGGCCGTTGAGACGGTAACTATCCCCCGATCTCGTCAAACGTGTCGTCACCTCGCCCGGCCGCTTGGTGCCCTGCTCCGTATGAGCTCCGCCGAAAAGCTTGCCCGAGAGAACGCGACTGAGCTGTGTGCGGTCGATAGCAGTGCTGGGGCTGAGGATCAGGCTTTCGGTGAAATTGAAATGGCTGCGCAGCGCGTGAGCGACATTCGAATCCGCGGCGCCGATCGCCATGATCGTTTCGATGTAGTCGGCAACGGATCCACCCGGACCGCCGAGCGCCACAGGAATGCGCAGCGCCCCCAGACCGGCCTCCTTGAACAGGCGGAAGGCCTCGAATGGAAGCTCCCTTTCCAGATCGCGTCTTGCCGCCTCCTTCGCGATTTCGGCCGCCAGATCAGGAACTTTTGCCAATAGCGTCGAGGGATCGTTCACCGCCTCCGCAGGTTTCGGGGTGGCGGACAGTGCTGAAGGAGCGGAATTCGGCATGCGGGAACCTTCTCGGCAGGAAAAAGAAAAGAAGGGACCCGCCATATCGGCGGATCCCTGAAGTCATGATCAGGCGACGGCGCGTGTCAGCGGCACGACATTGTCGGCACCGCCTGCGGCGCTACGCGGCACGCGACCTTCGACCGGATGGCTCGGATCGTTGAAGCCGGGCGTCGAGGGATGGCCCGTCGTGACAAGTCGGTCGACCAACGCCTCGTCCTCAGCGTCGAGCTTGACGTCGAGCGCGCGGATGTAGCTGTCCCAGTGCTCTTCCGTGCGCGGACCGGCGATGGCCGCCGAGATCAGCTTGTTGTTCAGCACCCAGGCGAGCGCGAACTCGGTCGGAGAGACGCCCTTGCGGGTAGCGTGGGCAGCGATCTCGGAGGCAATGGCGATCGATTCAGGACGCCATTCGGTCTCGAGGATACGCTTGTCGCCGCGACCGGCGCGGGTATCGGCGGCCGGTTCCTTGCCCGGCTCGTACTTGCCCGTCAGGACTCCGCGGGCCAGCGGCGAATAGGAGACGACGCCGAGACCATAGTGATGGGCCGCCGGCAGCTGCTCGGCTTCGGCGGTGCGGTTGACGATGTTGTAGAGCGGCTGGCTTGCGACCGGACGATCGATGCCAAGTTCATCGGCCAACTGCGCGACTTCGGCGATGCGCCAGCCGCGGAAGTTGGAGACGCCGAAGTAGCGGAGCTTGCCGGCGCGGATCAGGTCGGCGATCGCGCGCACCGGCTCTTCCAGCGGCGCATCGAAGACAGCGCGGTGGAAATAGAGGATGTCGATATAGTCGGTGTTGAGACGGCGCAGCGAATTCTCGACGGTCTCGATGACCCACTTGCGGGAATGACCGCCGAGGTTCGGGCCCTTCTTATGCGAATTGACAAACTTCGTCGCCAGAACCCAGTGATCGCGATGCGCCTTGATGCCCTTGCCGACGACCTCTTCCGACTTGCCGTCGTGATAGACGTCGGCGGTGTCGATGAAGTTGATGCCCTGTTCGCGCGCCTTATCGATGATGCGGAACGCGACGTCATCGGGCGTCGGGCCGCCGAACATCATGGTTCCCAGGCTGAGCGGTGACACCTTGAGCGCGCTGCGCCCGAGATAACGATAATCGACCATTGTATTCTCCTTTTTACTGAGCGTGATGGCAGGCGGCGGCGTGGCCGCTGCCGTACTGGCGGAATGCCGGATCTGCGGACCGGCAAATATCGGTGGCGAGCGGACAGCGCGTATGGAAGCGGCAGCCGGCCGGTGGATTGTGCGGGCTCGGCAGATCGCCGGTGATGGGCGCGGCCTGCTTGCGCCGCGACGGATCGGGCACGGCGGCGAGCAGCGCTTGCGTATAGGGATGCTTGGCGCCCTTCCACAGCTCGCTCGTCGGAGCGCTCTCGACGATGCGGCCGAGATACATGACGAGCACGCGATCGGCGAAATAGCGAACCACCGAGAGATCGTGAGAGATGAAGAGATAGGAAAGCGATAGCTCCGTCTTCATCTCGACCAGCAAATTGAGGATCTGCGCCTGGATCGAGAGGTCAAGCGCCGAAACAGGTTCGTCGCAGATGACGAGTTCCGGCTGCAGGATGAGCGCACGGGCAATACCGATACGCTGGCGCTGGCCGCCGGAGAACTCATGTGGATAGCGATCGAGCGAATCCGCCGGCAGGCCGACATGGGCCACCATCTGCGCGGCGATCGCCTCGCGCTGCTTGCGCTCGCCGATACCGTGAACCGCGAGAGGAGCCGTTAGGATGGTGCGTATCGTCTGCCGCGGGTTAAGCGAGGCGAACGGATCCTGGAAGATCATCTGGATGCTGCGCCGGACCGACTGCAGTTCGCGCCCCGCCATGGCGGTGACGTCCCTGCCCTTGAAAGTGACGCTCCCCGACGATGGATCGACGAGCCGCACCAGCGACTTACCGAGTGTGGATTTGCCACAGCCGGACTCGCCGACCAGCGCCACCGTCTCGCCTTCGGCGATATCAAGCGACACGCCATCGACGGCGCGCACGGTGCCAGCGGCTCCGGGATAATGGGTCGAAAGCCGATCAACCGACAGAAGCGACATTGGCGTTCTCCGCAATGGCTGGAACATAGGGGCACGCCACCTGCCGGCCGGCCGGCAGTGCGATAAGTTGCGGTACGACGGAGGCGCAGGAGGGCCGCGCGACCGGACAACGCGGACGGAACGAACAGCCCTTCTCGCCGGCAGCCGAAACGATCGAGCCCGGGATCTCCGAGAGCGGTCCGTCGCGGTAGTGATAGTCCGCCTTCAGCCGCGGCGAAGCCGACAGCAAGCCATTCGTGTAGGGATGGTACGGCCTCTCGAACACCTCGCCCGGAAGTCCCTCCTCGATCTTGCGCCCGGCATACATGACGACGACGCGATCGGCCCATTGCGCGACGATGCCGAGATCGTGGGTAATCAAAATGACGGCCATGTTCAGCTGCACCCGAAGATTATCGAGCAGCTGCAGCACCTGCGCCTGGATCGTCACATCAAGCGCCGTCGTCGCTTCATCGGCGATCAGCAGTTTTGGATTGCAGGCAACAGCGATGGCGATCATGACGCGCTGGCGCATGCCACCGGAAAGCTGGTGCGGATACTCGTCGATACGGCGGCGGGCTTCTGGAATGCTGACGAGATCCAACAGCGCAATGGCGCGCTCTCGGGCCTGACGCCGGCTGAGATCCTCATGAATGCGCAGCACTTCGATGATCTGATCGCCGATCGTCAGCACCGGATTGAGCGATGTCATCGGCTCCTGAAAGATCATGGCAATGTCGCGGCCGCGGATGCGGCGCAGGTCCCGTTCCGGGAGGCCGACAAGATCACGCCCGTCGAAGCGGATCTGCCCTCCAGCCTTTGCGTGCCGCGGCAACAGGCCCATGAGGCCGAGCGCCGTTAGCGACTTGCCCGAGCCGGATTCCCCTACGATGGCGAGCATCTCGCCCGGATTGACGGAAAAGCTGACACCCTTGACAGGTTCGGCGGACCCAAAACGCACTGAGAAGTCTGAAACCTCGAGGAGTTTCGTCATCACCGATCCTCCGAAAAGCGCGGGTTGAGCGCGTCGTTCAGACCATCGCCGATCAGGTTGAGCGAAAGCACTGTGAAGACGATCGCAAGACCGGGAAGCGCCGTCAGGTACCAGGCGGTGCGGATGACATCGCGCCCTGCCCCAATCATCGAGCCCCAGGAGACGCGGTTGGGATCGCCAAGCCCCATGAAGGAGAGCGCCGATTCCATCAGGATCGCGCTTGCCACCATTACCGAAGAGGTGACGATCAGTGGCGGCAGCGCATTGGGAAGGATCTCGCGGAAGATGATGCGGGAATGGCCGAAGCCGAGGCTGCGGGCAGCCTGCACATAGTCCTTCTCGCGAATGGCCCGGAATTCCGCGCGCGTCAGTCGCGCCACCGTCGGCCAAGAGACGATCGCGATGGCGATGGTCACGGTCGCTGTCGTCGGCTGGGCGATTGCCACGAGAACGACGAGCAGCACGAAGCTCGGAATGGTCTGGAAGATCTCGATGAACTTGACGAGGATATCGTCGATCAGACCACCGAAGTAGCCGGCGACGGCGCCGATGGCGATCCCCACAGTCAAGCCGAGCGCGGTGGCCGCCAGCCCGACGGTCAGTGATATCCGGGCGCCGTGAACGATGCCGGCAAGCACATTGCGGCCCATGGAATCCGTGCCCAGCGGATAAGCAGGGTTCTGCCCCGGCCACAGGAAGGGGCGCGCAACCATCTCGAGCGGATCGCCGGGAAAGAGAAGCGGCGCCAACAACGCCGACAGGGCAACGAGCAGCAGAATGCCTGTACCAAAGAGTGCATTGTAGTTGCCGAGGAAGACTTTCAATTCCCGACGCATGCCGCGCCAGGCCGTACCCGAAACAGAGGCACGGACGTCGGGGGCGTGGATATGTGTCCAGCGCGGCTGCTTGGGCGCTTCCGGTGCTGGTTGATCGCGCTCGACCTTTTTCTGTGGCGCGAAGTCTATCGCCTGGCCTGCCAGTGTTCCAAGTTTTTGAGTATTCATCGGCTTGCTCCAATTCGGGGATCGATCCACGCCTGCAGCAGGTCGACGGCTGCGTTTGCGACGATCACGAGGAAGGAAGACAGGAGGAGAATGCCGAGCAGCACGCTGAAATCGCGCGCCATGACGGCTTCGAAGGCAAGGCGCCCGAGGCCGGGCCAGCTATAGACGGTCTCGACCACGACCGCGCCGCCCAGCATCCCGCCAAAGTGCATGCCGGCCATGGTGGTGATAGGGATCAGAGCGTTGCGAAGGACGTGTCGCGTCGTCAACACGAAGGGCGAGACGCCCTTGGCGCGCGCGGTTCGCACGAAATCCTGCGACTTGACTTCGAGCATCGAGGCGCGCGTCAGGCGGGCATAGATCGCAAGGTAAAAAAGCGCGAGCGAGGTTGCGGGCAGCACCATGTAGCGCGCCTTGTCGAGCAGCGCAGGGAACCCCGTCAGCCGCGAGCCAATCGTGCTGTCTCCGCCGCTCGGCAGCCATCCAAGCTTGACCGAGAAGAGCAGGATCAGCATCAGGCCGATCCAGAAGCCGGGAATCGAATAGAAAAGCAAAGAGACGACGGAAATTATACGATCGGGAAGGCGCCCGGAGAAGGCGGCCATCAGCGAACCGAGCAGCAGTCCGACGGCAATTGCAATCGCCAATGCCGCCAGCATCAGCACCAGCGTGCCCGGCAGCCGTTGGCCGATCAGATCGGCGACCGGCATGCCGTAGCGCGGCGAAAAGCCAAGGCTGAAATGCGCGAGGTTGTTCAGATAGTTGGCGAGCTGAACAAGGATCGGGTTATCAAGCCCGAAGCGCTCGCGCAGTGCCGCCATGGTCTCGACTGTGGCCGAGCCGGATTCCGCCGCCATCACATCGGCCGCATCGCCAGGCGCCAGCTTCAGCAGGAAGAAATTGAGGATGACGATCCCGAGCATCGTGGGCACGGCCTGAATGATCGTCCTGCTGATCGTTCGACCGATCCGCCTTAAAGCCGACATGTGCCCCACCTCGCGATCTGAAAAGAATTCACCTCGTCTCGTCGCTCAGTAGTTGACTAATTCTGTGGGTTTTGTCAAATCCATATTGGTAAATAATTCCAACGACGTCGCCATTTGGCGCACTTTTGAAAACATAATACCGCATATCGACACTGCGTAGGTTTTTATCCCACTTCAAAGCAGTCACGGGGCAAAAATCTCTAAAGCAGGCTCGATCCGCGGAATGACACTGAAGCGGGCCGTGACGGCCCCTGAATCACGAGGGTTGAACAAGATGTCACTATTTCCCGCACCCACGCGCCGCAGCTTTCTTCTGGCCTCGGTCGCACTCGGCGTTACCGCGACAGCACGGCTTCCCGCCTTCGCAGCCACCGCAACGCGCGGCGGCACGGCAACGCTTCTGCTGGCCGCCGAGCCGCCCGTCCTGACGACGATCGCCCATACGGCCTATAACGCGGTCTATGTCTCGCCCAAGACCACTGAAGGCCTTCTCACCTATGACTTCGACCTCAATCCGAAACCGCTGCTGGCCAAGGAGTGGACCGTCAGCCCCGATGGCCTGACCTACACCTTCAAGCTGCGCGACGGCGTGAAATGGCATGACGGACAGCCCTTCACCTCCGCCGATGTCGCCTTCTCGATCAAGACCCTGAAGGAAGTGCACCCGCGCGGCCGCAACACCTTCCTCAATCTGGTCGACATCGAAACGCCCGATGCACAGACGGCCATCCTCAAGCTTTCCAAGCCGGCGCCCTATCTGATCACCGCGCTTGCTGCCTCCGAAACGCCGATCGTGCCGCGCCATATCTATGAAGGCACCAAGGTCGCGGAAAACCCGGCCAATCTCGCGCCGATCGGAACCGGTCCATTCAAGTTCAAGGAATGGGTGCGCGGCAGCCACATCGTCTACGAACGCAACCCCGATTACTGGGATCAGCCCCGCCCCTATCTCGACCAGCTGATCATCCGTTTCATTCCTGATGCCGCCGCCCGCTCGATCGCGATCGAGACCGGAGAAATCGATCTGGCGCCGTCGACACCCATGCCGCTCAGCGACCTCGAACGGCTGCAGAGCGCCGAAGGGCTCGCCTTCGAGACCAAGGGCTACCAATACCAGAACGGCGTCAGCCGCATCGAATTCAACCTCGAGCGCCCGTTCTTCAAGGACGTTAGGGTGCGTCGCGCCTTTGCGCACGTCATTGATCGCAACGTCATTCTCAACACCATCAACTACGGCTACGGCGCCGCGATCCCCGGCCCGATCAATCCCAACCTCGCGAAATGGTTCGTGCCGGATCTCAAGACCTATCCGATCGATCTCGCCGCGGCCGAGAAGCTTCTCGATGAAGCAGGCTTCCCGCGCGGCGCAGACGGCATCCGTGCGCACATCAATCTCGACTTCGTGCCGAGTGGCGAAACCTATCCGCGTGGTTCGGAGTATATCCGCCAGGCGCTTGCCAAGGTGGGTATCGATGCCAAGGTCCGCAGCCAGGATTTCGCGACCTACACCAAGCGCATTTACACCGACCGCGATTTCGACTTCGCCTTCGAAGGCATGAGCAACCTGTTCGACCCGACGGTCGGCGTTCAGCGCCTCTACTGGAGCAAGAACTTCAAGCCTGGCGTCCCCTTCTCGAACGGCGCGGCCTACAGCAATCCCAAGGTCGATGAATTGCTCGAAGCCGCAGCGATCGAAGTCGATCCGGCAAAGCGTGTCGAGCAGTGGCGCGAAATCCAGCAAATCCTCGTCGACGACGTGCCCGCGATCGACATCGTCAGCCAGCCGGAACTGACGATCTACAACAAACGCATCTCCGATCACACCGTCGGCGGCGAAGGCATCGCAGGCAGCCTCGCCTTCGCCTACGTCGCAGCATCCTGACGCCAAACCAGCAGGAATATACTCATGACCATTCAACATCCCCCCGGATCGATCGTCGGCCTGCCGAAGTTTGCGGCACCCACCGACTTCCCGGAAAGCCCGCTATCCCAGGCGCTGAAGCAGCCCGTTCTCCTCGGCCTCTTCTTGCCGATTCAGGCCGGGGGCTGGACGCAATCCACGCTCGAGCGATCGACCGACTGGCGCTTCGATTACAACAAGGCCTTGACGTTGAGGGCGGAGGAACTCGGCTTCGACCTCGTCTTCGCGCTGTCGCAATGGTTGCCGAAGGGCGGCTATGGCGGCGTCTTCGACGGCCAGGCGCTGGATAGCTTCGTGTCGACGGCGGCGCTGGCGGGCCTCACCAAGAAGATCATGCTCATCTCGACCATGCATGTCCTTTATGGTCCATGGCATCCGCTGCATTTGGCAAAGTTCGGCGCGACGCTCGACCATATCACCGGCGGCCGCTGGGGCATTAACGTGGTCACCGGCCACCGGGCGGTCGAGCACGAGATGTTCGGCTGGCCGCGCATCGAGCACGACAAGCGCTACGAACTGGCCGCCGAATTCCTCGAAGTCGTCCAGCGCCTCTGGAGCGACAGCGAGAACTTCTCCTTCGAAGGCGAAAGCAGCTGGAAGCTCGGCGGCGGCTTCGTCACGCCGAAGCCAAACTTCGGCCGCCCGATCCTCGTCAACGCCACCGGTTCGGATGCCGGAATTGCCTTTGCCGGTCGCTATTCGGACATCGTTTTCATCACCAGCCCGACCGGCGCCGACATCAACAGCGCACTGGAATCGCTGCCGGCGCATACGAAGCGGGTCAAGGATTCGGCAATCAGCGTCGGCCGTACTGTGCGCACGCTGCTCAATCCGATGGTGATCTGCCGGCCGACGGAGAAGGAGGCGTGGGAACTCGCCGACCGCATCGTCGCCCATGCCGACCAACGTTCGCCGCAAGGCTTCCAGTCGCTGAACTCGGACGCGCAGGCCTGGAAGGGCCGCGATCCCCAGGATCCATACCGCGCCATCGGCGGCAATATTCGCGTCATCGGCTCGCCCGAACAGGTGGTCGATCAGTTCGTCAAGCTGAAGGAGGCCGGCGTCGACGGCCTGCAGCTCAGCTTCTTCGACTTCCGCGACGATCTCGAATTCTTCGGCACCGACGTCCTGCCCCTGATGAAGCAAGCCGGACTGCGCCACTAGGAGGAACGCCATGACAAGCCCAGCTATAACAGGCAATGCCATTTCCGAAATCTGGTACACGCGCTGCCCGGTGCCGACGCCCGTCGGCCTTGCCGCGCAACTCGGCTATCTCGAAGAAAACTTCCGCAAGGACGGCGTGACGCTGAAGTCGATCATCGATTCACCCGACCGCAACATCCGCCAGAGCCATTTCAACCACACGCTCGACTGGTCGTTCCGCCATGGCGGCAACGTTCCGCCGATCCGCGCGCGCTCCGAGGGACGCAAGACACGCCTCGTCGGCATCACCTGGACCGATGAATTCCAGGCGATCATCACCCTGCCGGAAACCGGCATCAAGACCACGAAGGACCTGAAGGGGCGCCGTTTCGGCATTGCCCGTCGCCCGGAAGGCATCGTCGATTTCATGCGCGCCACCGCGTTGAAGGGGCTGCTTTCGGCGCTGTCGCTTGACGGGCTGGCGCTCGACGCTGTGGAGATCATCGATATCGCGCTTTCCGATTCCGTGCTCTCGACGCAGGAAGGCCCGTCTCTCTTCGGGCTGAAGCGCAGGCAGCCCTATGGCGAGGAGGTGGCAGCCCTCATTCGCGGTGACGTCGACGCAATCTATGTGAAGGGCACGGCCGGCATCAATGTCGCCAACCTGATTGGCGCTGTTGAGGTGGCCGAGTTCGGCTTCCATCCCGATCCCAAGATCCGCATCAACTCTGGCTCGCCGCGCGTTTTGACGGTGGACGAGCTTCTGGCCGACGATCGGCCGGATCTCGTCGCCCGCCTGCTGGAATCGATCTTTAAGGCCAGCGCATGGGCCGAAGCGCATCCCGAGGAAACGAGGCGCTTCGTCGCGCGGGAGGCCGGCGCCACCGAAGAGCAGGTTGTCGCCGCCAATGGCCCCGACATCCACAAGCACCTTGGCCTTGGCCTGCAGCCCGAACTGGTGGATGCGATCGGCCACTACAAGGACTTTCTGCGCGACTTCGGCTTCCTCGCCGCCGACTTCGACATCGCCGACTGGGTCGACCGCCGTCATATCGACAGCTTCAACAGGCGTGCCGTGGCCTGAACCGGGAGATTGAACAACCATGCTTCAGGAAAAAATCGATCCGGTGGACAAGGCACGACGGCTCGCCGTCGACTTCGCCGGACACGCCGCGCATTACGATAAGACGGGAGATTTCCCATTCGAGAACTTCACCCGTCTCTTCGACGCCGGCCTGCTCGGACTGGTGACGGCGGTTGAGCACGGCGGCCATGGCGCCGGCCTTGCCGAGGCGCAGGCCGTCATCAGCGAGATCGCGCGCGGTGAACCTTCGACCGCGCTCGTGCTTGCCATGCACTACAATAGCCACTACAGCTTGCGCCGCTTCGCAAAGTGGCCGGACCACCTTGCCGAGCGGGTACTCACGGCCAATCGGCTTGGGCCGGCCCTGATCAATGCTGCCCAGGCCGAGCCGCGCATCGGCTCTCCCGCCCACGGCGCGCTGCCCGAGACCATCGCGCGCCGAGACGGTGACGTCTGGCGCATCACCGGCCACAAGAGCTATGTGACAGGCATACCCGTGCTGAAATGGGTGTCGCTGCTGGCACTGACCGACGAGGAGGAGCCGCGACTGGCCTCCTTCCTCGTTCCGACCGACAGCCCCGGCCTGCAGATTGAAAAGGCATGGAATGCCGCCGGCATGCATGCGACAGCCAGCGATGATATCATCCTCAACGATGTCGTCATCCCCTTGGACGACATCATCGAATCCCAGCCGGCATCCGAACCGCTGCGCCGCGAAGAACATGCAACCGCCTTCTTCTTCTCGCTGATATCAGCGGTCTACCACGGCGTGGCGCTTTCCGCCCGCGACCGCGTGCTCGCCTTCGCCGCCCACCATACGCCGGCAAGCCTCGGCGCTCCGCTATCGACGGTTCCGCGCATTCAGGATGGGCTGGGAGAGATCGAAGTCCGCATTGCAACCAATGCCCGATTGCTGCGCTCGCTCGGCGAAGACGTCGACGCTGGCAGGGTCGTTGGAATGGACGGCATGCATGTCCGCCACGTCGTCATCGACAATGCGGTGGCGATCACCAGCCTCGCTCTCGAGCTCGCCGGAAACCCTGGCCTCAATCGTGATTTCCAGCTCGAGCGCCACCATCGAGACGCTATCACCGCCCGCTCCCATGCCCCGCAGAGCCACATGATCCGGACGATCGCCGCCCGCAATGCACTCGGTCATCTCGCATCACGATAGCGGGACGCCGATCTCCGATTTTACTGTTTGATTTCACAAGCGCAGGCCGACGATGAGCAAAGACAGCGAATTCCTCTGGTACATACCGAACGACACGAGGCCGGGGCATCGCGGCGATTCCGTGGTTGAACATCACAACAGCCTGGCCATGTTGACGGAACACGCCAGGGCGCTCGAGGAGCATGGCTGGAAGGGTGCGCTGATCGGAACGGGTTGGGGCAGACCGGACACATTTACCCTTGCCGCTGCACTTGCGGCACGCACGACGACGTTCGAACCGCTGATAGCGATCCGCCCGGGTTACTGGCGACCCGCGAACTTCGCCTCTGCCGCCGCCACCCTCGACCATCTCACTGGCGGGCGTGTCCGTGTCAACATCGTCTCCGGCCTCGACAATCTCTCGGCCTACGGCGACCGGGAGGGAGACCAGGCAGAGCGCTACGCTCGCACCAAGGAATTCATGCGGCTGGTGCGCAGGCTCTGGACGGAGGAAAACGTCAGCTATGACGGCGAATACTTCGGCGTCGCGGAATCGACCGTCGTGCCGCGCATCGAGGAGCACGGCGATCGTCGCCACCCGAAGCTCTATTTCGGCGGCGCTTCCGAGGCGGCCGAGCGCGTCGCGGCCACCGAAGCGGATGTCCAGCTCTTCTGGGGAGAGCCGCTCGATGGTGTCCGCGAGCGCATCGCGCGCCTGCAGGAACTGAGCCGGGAGCTTGATCGAGATCTGCCGCCACTCGAGTTCGGGCTCAGGATCACCACGCTGGTGCGCGACACCACCGAGCAGGCCTGGGCCGACGCCGAAGCAAAGGTGGCAGAGATGGCCAAGGGCAATGGCGCCGGCTGGAGCGATCATCGCAGGGCAGTCGCGGTCGGCCAGCAGCGACTGTTCGACCTGCATCGATCGGGAGGCGTCCTGGACGACAACCTCTACACCGCCCCCGGCAAATACGGCGGTGGCGGCGCCGGCACGACCTGGCTGGTCGGCTCGGCGGCCGACGTCGCCAAGTCCCTGCGCAAGTACGGGGATCTGGGCATCACCCATTTCGTGCTCTCCGATACGCCCTACCTCGCGGAGATCAAACGCCAGGGTAACCAGTTGCTGTCGCTTCTACGCAGCTGAGCCCTAAGTGACCACTTCATTGCGGACGCTCGCGCAATCACGCAAGATCCCGCGCAACACCAGCTCTTTACGCAGGAGGCTGCCCATGCAGCAGAGGCGGGTGTGCGCTCTGTTCCCCACTTCGTATTCGGCGAACACATTGAGATCAATGGGGGTCGAAGCGAAGATGAGATCGCATCTGCGACAAGTGAAGCACAGTGCAATTTTAGCGGACGATGAATCGGGGTAAGCCCGCCCGGTGCCGACCGGCATCCTCCCCTTATCCCCAAGGGGATTTGTCAAAGACTCGGGCTGATGTACGCGGCATGTCATAACGTCTGTGGCCACCGCTGATGGGCGTGCATGGCGGTGATGGTCTCAATATCTCGACTGACGCGGTACGGGATGATGTAGGGAATATCGGCCAACACCACTTCGCGGCTGCCCTTGATACGGCCGGGTCGCCCACTTGCGGGTAAGTCGGCGAGCATATCCACGGCCGTCACAATTCTGCCAATCACGCGCGCTGCCGCATCGGGATTGTCCTGCTCGATATGAGCGCCGATTTCATCAGGCCGCCGCAACGCCCGAAGCGTCCAGCGAACACGTTTCCGGCTCATGATTGGCGGGCCCAACAACCTTCGCCACGTCTTCGGCGCTGGCGAATTCGCCGCGATCGGCCTCATCCAACCCGGCTTCGATCTCGGCAAGCTGCCACTCCTGCTGCTCAACGAAAGCCTCGATGGCCTCGGCAGCCATATAGGCGCGAGAGCGATCCAGCTTTTCCGCAATCTGATTAAGCTTGCTCGCGGTTTCATCCGAAACCCGCACGGTAAATGCAGTGGTCAAAGCGCCTGTCTTTCCTTGGTTCACTTTTATTATTGGTGAACCACGATGGTTCGTCAAAGTTCTCGCCACACGTGTTTTCGGGCGATTATTAGGAATACGCGATGCCACCCTCCAGATTGAGCGGCGGCAATACATCGTTGTCGTTGAGTGGAATTTGGTTGCGGGGGCCTGATAGCACGGAGACTTGTAAAAGTCCCGGTCTTGATGGGATTCGAACAGAGATTTGCGCGTTAGATAAGAGATTACCGGTTCGGTACCTTCGTACGCGAAGGATCGACTGCGGCATACCCCCACTATGAAACACCTTCAGTCGTTTCTCACGCAAGCGCCGACATCCGTTGGGTTCAACATGTCATTTGGCTTTTTACGTCGCGGCCGTGATCGCCAAAGCGACCTCGTTGATGCGGGTGCTAGGACTTTGGATAGACCGACGCGATAACTTGTGCTGTCGCGGCACCGGTTAAGAGGTAGGGCCTCGGCGGTGGCGGGACAGGAACTTGCCTTTGTCCCGCCTCCCGAAACGCACTCAATGTCGCCAATAGCAGGAGATCATCCGCCACTGACGTGCCACGCGAAGGTCAATTGACGGCAGTTTAAGATACTATCCTCGCCCGGTTTCGACTCGACAGCATCGCTTTCGCCATCACTCAGCTTGCACTGCATCTACTGTCAGTCAGACCGTCTGGGCGATATCCCGCTCCCAGTACCAGGCAACATACATCGACTTTCGGTCATGCTTGCGGCTCTTGAGAAAACTGCGAATGGACCGGGCGTCTGCTTTTTCACAGGCAGCCCAGACGAAGGTGTCGCCACCGCAAGCAACGATCGCGGCTTTGGCCTGATCCGCAAGAATACCGCTCGCAGCCATGGGATAATGCCTACGATGCAAGCAGCGCGCCTTGAGCGTGCCTTCGGTCGGCAGCGGCTGCTCCTCGCGGCCATCCTCCACTTCGATGATCGCCTCGATATCAGTCCCAGGCGCGGCTTCCGCGATGATGCGGGCGATCGCCGGCGGGGCAGGATTTAATCATTACTTGCGATCCCCTCGATCGTCGGCGACCGGCATGTCCGAACCGGGCAGGATCAGGGACAGCCGCTTGGCGTCGGTGAAGACTTCAGGTTATGCGCCTTGCTCTTGCTGTCGCGCTTCCGCCAGCGATGCGACGATTGCGGCGATGGAGCGAAACAGAACGAGCGGGTCGTCCTTCGAGGGCGTGAAGCCTCGGCGCTGCCAGAACTGCGCCGCTTCGTGATCGACGGCGTTGACCATCAACGCCCGCCCGCCGATCAGAGCGGCGGCCTGGACGCAACGCTCAAGAGCATGTTTCACCAGACCTGTGCCGATGCCTATCCCCACCCATTCCGTGTCCGTGGCAAGCTGGCCGAGGAGAAGACAGGGAACCGGATCGGGCGGTTGCCCGGTGCGGATCGAGCGCGGGAGGATCGCAGGGACGACAGCGGTAGGCGCCAGGCCGTAATACCCGACGACGCGCCCGCCCTCATGGACGACGAGAACCGCCGTGAAACCTTTCTCCTGATTGGAAAGCGCGCGCGTCTTCAGCCAATGATCGAGCGTCGGCTTGCCGCAGGAAAATTCGGAAACATCATGCGCCGCCGTAAGCGGTTCTGGAGCCGATAAGGCCACGGCTTATTGCTTCGGCTCGTAATCAACTTCCCACGGCGCGGGCCGCCCGACCAGTTCCACCATCTCCGGAACAGGAGCGACCGGTAGGGACAAGACACCCATGAAATCGGCAAAGCCTTCAGGGCTCATGCGGATGAGCCCCTGCTCCATAACGACTTCCTCTGCGGCGCGCACGGCCGCCTCCCGCACAAAATCGGTGCGCGAGCGGCCGCGCAGGCTTGCCGCACGATCGATCATTGCAACATCTGCTTCAGGCAGACGCATCGAGATCGGATATTCCTTGCGTTCGACAGTGGCGGCCATGACATATCTCCTTTACGAGAAAAATAGCGATTTGTAGCGCCAAATGCAATACGAAACTATCAGTCTCATTCACGGGTTCAGCGACTCTACGAGACGCTCGAGGACGATTCCGAGGAAAAGTGTATTGAAGCGGCGAACGTGATCCGTTCGCTGGTCAAGGACATCATCCTCACGCCGGTGAACGGAAAAATCGAGATCGACGTTCGCTTCGATCTAGCGGGGATCCTGACGCTTTCGGTCAAAAAGGAAAACCCCGCAGCGTGTGCAGCGGGGTCGCGAGTAAAGTTGGTTGCGGGGGCAGGATTTGAACCTGCGGCCTTCAGGTTATGAGCCTGACGAGCTACCGGGCTGCTCCACCCCGCGCCAAGTGCAAAACCCTGTGGGTTTTGTCACGTCCGAGTAAACCGCTTGCGGTTTGCTCTTACTGCCTGAGCAACGGGGCGAAGCCGCGTTGTCTCATGTTAGGTTCTGCATATTTTCGGGCCCATTATAGCAGAAAGGCCGCTTTGTGGGCGGCCCTTTTGATCGGCTTGGGGCCGTTTTCGTGATGAGAAGATTATCTTTGTTTCACATGCAGCTTTCGACTGTCTTCGACATTCGGCGCATGTGTTGTTGCGTTTAGCAGACCTGGCAGCGACCGACTCTCCCGCGTCTTAAGACGAAGTACCATAGGCGCTGGGGCGTTTCACGGCCGTGTTCGGAATGGGAACGGGTGCAGCCGCCCCGCCATAACCACCAGGTCAGCGAAGCGCAACAAATGAGAAGCTGGTGCAGTTTTCACTGCGTTTGAACACGTCTTGCATCATCTCCCGACACGTCTGTGTCGCAGATGAGCATTGATCAATGAGAACGATCAAGCCAATCGAGCTATTAGTACCGGTAAGCTTCACACATTGCTGCGCTTCCACACCCGGCCTATCAACGTGGTCGTCTTCCACGGCTCTGATAGGGAATACTCGTTTTCAGGTTGGTTTCCCGCTTAGATGCCTTCAGCGGTTATCCATTCCATATGTAGCTACCCTGCTATGCCCTTGGCAGGACAACAGGTCCACCAGAGATATGTCCATCCCGGTCCTCTCGTACTAGGGACAGATCCTGTCAATATTCCTACACCCACGGCAGATAGGGACCGAACTGTCTCACGACGTTCTGAACCCAACTCACGTACCGCTTTAAATGGCGAACAGCCATACCCTTGGGACCTGCTCCAGCCCCAGGATGCGATGAGTCGACATCGAGGTGCCAAACAACCCCGTCGATATGGACTCTTGGGGGTCATCAGCCTGTTATCCCCGGCGTACCTTTTATCCGTTGAGCGATGGCCCTTCCACACGGGACCACCGGATCACTATGACCGACTTTCGTCTCTGCTCGACTTGTCAGTCTCGCAGTCAGGCGGGCTTATGCCATTGCACTCGACGACCGATTTCCGACCGGTCTGAGCCCACCATCGCGCGCCTCCGTTACTCTTTCGGAGGCGACCGCCCCAGTCAAACTACCCACCATACACTGTCCCGGATCCGGATAACGGACCGCGGTTAGACATCCATGACGATAAGGGTGGTATTTCAAGGATGGCTCCACAGAAACTGGCGTCCCTGCTTCAAAGCCTACCACCTATCCTACACATGCCGACACGAATGCCAGTGTAAAGCTATAGTAAAGGTGCACGGGGTCTTTCCGTCTGACCGCAGGAACCCCGCATCTTCACGGGGAATTCAATTTCACTGAGTCTATGTTGGAGACAGCGGGGAAGTCGTTACGCCATTCGTGCAGGTCGGAACTTACCCGACAAGGAATTTCGCTACCTTAGGACCGTTATAGTTACGGCCGCCGTTTACTGGGGCTTCGATTCAAAGCTTGCACCTCTCCTCTTAACCTTCCAGCACCGGGCAGGCGTCAGACCCTATACGTCGTCTTGCGACTTCGCAGAGCCCTGTGTTTTTGATAAACAGTCGCTACCCCCTGGTCTGTGCCACCCCACTTCACTTGCGTAAAATGGGGTCACGCTTCTTCCGAAGTTACGCGTGCAATTTGCCGAGTTCCTTCAACATAGTTCTCTCAAGCGCCTTGGTATACTCTACCTGACCACCTGTGTCGGTTTCGGGTACGGTCTATACGGTGGAGCTATTTCCTGGAACCGCGTCCCTGCAAGATCAATCCAATAAGACCTCACAAGTTGAGCAATCCGTCACTACCACCAGGCCCACGAATATTAACGTGGTTCCCATCGACTACGCGTGTCCGCCTCGTCTTAGGGGCCGGCTAACCCTGCTCAGATTAACTTTAAGCAGGAACCCTTGGTCTTTCGGCGAGAGGGTCTCTCACCCTCTTTATCGTTACTCATGTCAACATTCGCACTTCCGATACCTCCAGGAGCCCTCACGGGTCTCCCTTCATCAGCTTACGGAACGCTCCGCTACCACGTGTATTGCTACACATCCTCAGCTTCGGTGCATGGCTTCAGCCCCGTTACATTTTCGGCGCAAAGACCCTTATTTAGACCAGTGAGCTGTTACGCTTTCTTTAAATGATGGCTGCTTCTAAGCCAACATCCTGGTTGTTTTGGGATCCTCACATCCTTTCCCACTTAGCCATGACTTGGGGACCTTAGCTGGAGGTTAGGGTTGTTGCCCTTTTCACGACGGACGTTAGCACCCGCCGTGTGTCTGCCGACTAGTACTCCTGGGTATTCGGAGTTTGGTTAGGATCAGTAAGACGGTGAGTCCCCATAGCCCATCCAGTGCTCTACCCCCCAGGGTATTCGGTCGACGCTCTACCTAAATAGATTTCGCGGAGAACCAGCTATTTCCGAGTTTGATTGGCCTTTCACCCCTAGCCACAAGTCATCCCAATCTATTGCAACAGATGCGGGTTCGGTCCTCCAGTTGGTGTTACCCAACCTTCAACCTGCTCATGGCTAGATCACTCGGTTTCGGGTCTAATGCAACAAACTAAATCGCCCTATTCAGACTCGCTTTCGCTTCGCCTACACCTACCGGCTTAAGCTTGCTTGTTACACTAAGTCGTTGACCCATTATACAAAAGGTACGCCGTCACCCTTGCGGGCTCCGACTGTTTGTAGGCATCCGGTTTCAGGTTCTATTTCACTCCCCTTGTCGGGGTGCTTTTCACCTTTCCCTCACGGTACTTGTTCGCTATCGGTCATGCACGAGTACTTAGGCTTGGAGAGTGGTCTCCCCATGTTCAGACAGGATTTCTCGTGTCCCGCCCTACTCTAGGACAATCATGCTATCTACGCGTACGGGGCTGTCACCCGCTACGGCCAAACTTTCCAGATTGTTCCGCTTTAAACACAATTGCCACTGGCCTGGTCCGCGTTCGCTCGCCACTACTTGCGGAGTCTCGGTTGATGTCCTTTCCTGCAGGTACTTAGATGTTTCAGTTCCCTGCGTTCGCTTCTTACACCCTATTTTATTCAGGTGCAGATACCTTATCACAATGCTTAGAAACC
>NZ_LNCD01000076.1 GCF_001542405.1 Rhizobium altiplani | reverse complement strand
TCGAAGCCGGGTTCATAATGCCGGGTTTCTGGCATTCGAGTCCACGGTCAGGTATCCCTTCCATCCACTGGTTGACCAAACTGTATTGGTAACCGGCAGCCATGAGCACGAAGGTGTTCATTATCTGCTGATTCGACAAGCCCATGGTGGCTCATTTCAAATCCCCGCATGGATGTTTGATCCTGCGGCGAGTTCGATCGAGATTGTAGCCGAGCCGCGCCTTTCGGCAGCCAAGCTTATTGAACTGCGCGCATTCATTGATTCTCACGTACCTTTTCGCTCGGTTCAAGAAGCCGAAGGGATAAGCCATGAGAAAGCAATTTCGCATGCAATTGGATCTGTTCGTGACAGCCCGGCCGGTAGACCTGAGCGACACCCAGCGCCGGGAAGCCTTAACGCTCCTGCAATTACTGTTGACGGAAGCGGCGGCAAAGCGGTGCGCCGACGGCGGAAAGGAGGCGGGCAATGAGTAAGATTACCGCCGACCATCTTAGCCTTAGCGCCTTCGTCTACGTCCGGCAGTCGACGGCCTACCAGGTTGCCAATAACCTGGAAAGCCAACGACGGCAGTACGGCTTAGTCGAGCGTGCTCGACAGTTGGGTTGGGAGACCGTCGAGATCGTCGACGATGACCTTGGACGATCCGGAGGTGGCACCGCCCGCCCAGGATTCGAGAAGCTGTTGGCGGCGATATGTGAAGGTCGGGTGGGAGCAGTCGTATCGCTTGAGGCCTCACGTCTGGCGCGCAATGGCCGTGATTGGCATACGTTGCTGGAATTTTGTGGTCTGGTCGGCACTCTAATCGTTGACGAAGAGGCTATTTACGATCCACGCTCGCCTAACGATCGCCTCCTTCTTGGCATGAAGGGTACGATGAGCGAGATGGAGTTATCCGTGTTTCGGCAACGATCCGTCGAGGCCATGCGCCAAAAGGCGCGGCGCGGCGAACTTCATCTGACTGTTGCCGTCGGATATGTGAAGACGGATGATGCCCGTGTCGAGAAAGATCCTGATCGGCGCGTTCAGGAGAGCATTCTGCTCGTCTTTCGTAAATTCGCCGAACTGCAGACCGTCCGCCAGGTGTTGCTCTGGTTCAGACAAGAGAATGTCTTGGTTCCGTCTGTCAATCAAGGGCGCGGCAAACCGCCGATCGAGTGGAAAGCTCCGGTTTATCATACCCTTCATCACATACTGACAAACCCCGTCTACGCTGGCTCGTACGCCTACGGCCGGCGTGGGACACGGGTGATGATCAAGGATGGGCGCAAACGGATCATCCGTGATACGTTGCGGCGTAATTCGAAGGACTGGGAAGTTTTGATCCACGACCATCATGAAGGCTATATTAGCTGGGCCGAGTTTGAAAGGAATCAGCATCTGATCGCCGAGAATGCGAATGGAAAAAGCTACATGGGACGCGGTTCGATAAGGCGTGGCGAAGCTTTATTGCCTGGACTATTTCGTTGCGGTCGCTGCGGTCGTCGACTGCATATTCAATATTCTGGGAAAGGCGGCAACACGCAGCGATACGTTTGTCGCGGCACATTCGGCGACATGGCGGCTGCAAACTGCATCGGGTTCGGTGGCATGCGCGTCGATCGGGCCGTCGCGCAGGAAGTTCTCGAACGACTGCAACCCCTCGGGATCGAGGCGGCGTTGCAGGCAATGGAGGCGCACACTCAGCGTCATAGCGATAAGCGTCAGCAACTCGAGAACTCAATCAAGCAAGCACAATATGAGGCTGCTCGAGCGCGACGCCAGTATGACGCTGTCGATCCCGACAATCGGTTGGTCGCGGGCGAGTTGGAAAGACGCTGGAATGAGAAACTGATCCAATTGCGTGACCTGGAGATCGAGCTTGAGACGCTCTCGACCGACCGCGACATGCCCGCGCTATCGGCAGATGACCGTGCAAGACTGATGAAGCTCGGCAGGGACCTGGGGCAGGCATGGGACAGCCCCAGTGTATCCACCGAGACGCGCAAAAAGATCATTCGGCTACTAATCACGGAAATTGTCGTCGATATCGTCGACGACACATTGGCGATCATCATCCATTGGCAAGGTGGCGATCATACCCGGATGACAGTGAAGAAGAACAAGATCGGCCAGACCCGGTGGGCAGTTAAGGCTGATGTTGTCGATCTCGTGCGCGCCTTGGCAAGGCAGTTACCTGATTTGTCAATCGCAGCGATCCTGAACCGCTCCGGCAAGCGGACTGGGCATGGCGCCAGCTGGACACGAAGCCACGTCTGCAGTCTTCGCAACACCTACGGCATCCCCGTCTATCGGGAAGGCGAACGGGCTGAACGCGGAGAGAGAACCCTCGACGAGACCGCCGACATTCTGAAGGTAAGTCGAGCTACGGCTTATCGGATGGTAAGCAGCGGCGTCCTTCCCGCTCGACAGCTATGTGCTGGAGCGCCTTGGATCATCCAACTTTCCGACCTTCAAGACGACACTGTTCGCCGCGAAGCAGATGCCAGGCGATCAAGACGTCCGATATCTCAGGATCCGGTTCAAAATCCCCTTTTATTTTAAGGACATCGTCAGATGAGCAGTATGTCGCGCCAACGTC